>CAVWEO010000001.1:0-70527 GCA_963753995.1 uncultured Actinomycetota bacterium
CACATCACCCACGTGCGGTGGGCTACCGCGTCGGATCAGCTTCACGTGCACCAGCGACGGATCGCGGCGACGGATAGCGTCCTCGAGCATCTGCACCATCAGATCGTCCGTCACCAGGCAGTCCAGGCAGGAGTTCGCGTTCGCACGCAAAATCACCTCCACCGCGCCTACGGAAGACTCCCCGACGAGCAACTCGAAGCCATCGGCTTGCAAGCCGGGCCGCAGTTCGTCGAGCGCGGACTCCAAGCCGCCCCTTTCGGTCACAGTCACTCACCCCAAAAAAGAGTCTCCGTGAAACAGTCACGTATCTATCGACGCGCGCGTTGACGCGCTCTTTCAACCCTGGATACACTAAGGTCGCGCAACGATCAAGCTGTCATCTCGCGCGCTACAAGTCGAGGAGCCGCCGTGTCGGAGGTGTACGACGTACTGGCGCCCATAGGTAGAAAAACGACGAGAGCGATGCGCCAGAATCCGCCGCTCGGCGATCTGAACGGAAAGGTCATTGCGGAGCTTTGGGATTACTTGTTCCGCGGTGACGAGATGTATCAGATCTTGCGGCGGGAAATCACAGCGCGGTATAAAGGCGTGCGGTTCGTCCAATTCCCTGTGTTCGGCAACACTCATGGTCCGGACGAGGCATCTGTCGTGGCACAGATTCCTGAGCTATTGCGGGAATATGAATGTCACGCAGCAATCGCCGCCGTCGCTTGTTGAGGCAGCTGTACGGCTGCCGTGTTGCGGTCTAGCGTAGTTGCCGAAAAGGCTGGGGTTCGCACAGTTTCCGTCGTGTGTACTGGATTTCTTGGTCAGGCGAACGCATTGGCCCGACTGTCCGGTCTGGATGCGATCGCCATTGCCGAGTACTCCGGGCACGTCTCCTCGGACGGGCCTGAGGAATTCGCCTCGCGCGTATCGACCGAAATCGTGGACAGGGTCATCGAAGGCCTCGTCGGCGAGCAAACACGATGACGGAGGCCATCGCATTCAGCGGAACTCTGGACGAGGTCCAGGACCATTTCGAGTCCCTGGGTTGGACGGATGGTCTGCCCATCGTCCCTCCCACGCCGGAGCGGGTGGCCGCGTTCCTGGCACAAACGTCGCGATCGCCCGACCAAACTTGCGGCAAGCTGCCGCCCAGTAACAACGAAGCGACGGTTCTGGCTGTTGCGGTCAACGGCGTGATGGCGGGATGCCGGCCGGAATACATGCCGATCTTGATCACCATCGTCGAAATACTCGCTACCCCGCTGTTTCGCCTCGAGGACGCGGGCTCGACGCCCGGCTGGGAACCGCTGGTCATCGTCAGCGGGCCGGTAGTCGAGCGGCTCGGGTTCAATTCCGGTACGGGCGCGTTGAAGGCCGGCTATCGCCCTAATACGACCATCGGCCGGTTCACCAGGCTCTGTATGCGCAATATTGCCGGGTTTCGGGTCACTCCCGATATCACGGACAAGGGCACGTTCGGTCTGAACTTCTTCGTCGCCCTTGCCGAAAATCACACGGCAATCGACCAGCTCGGGTGGCCTTCGGTCTCAGAAGATCGCGGATTCGACCGTGATGACGACGTGGTGACCGTGCAGAGCGTCCTCGCCCTGACGGGTCCTATGTACGCCAGCTCCGGGTCGGGTGAGGAGATTCTCGACCACATCGGCAGAGTGCTCGGCCTCGGTCTGGCCCCACCCTGGCTGATCCACGGGCTGATCCGCCGCCATTGGCATCCGTTGCTTCTGCTGAGCCCGTTGGTCGCCCAGCGGCTAGCAGACGAAGGCTTCGACAAGCCGGCGATCAGGGACTACCTACATCAGACGGTGCGCATCGCGGCGCGTGAACTAGAGCGATGCCATGGCGGATCCATTCACGGAGCGCTGTTTGGCGCCCTCGATCCGCACGAGGAGAGCCTGCTCGCCGAGTTCATCCCCGGATTCAAGGAACTCCGGGAGCACGGCGGAGGGTTGCCCGAGGACTGCTACGTGCCCACGTTTCCGTGGGCAGACCAGATCGGCATCGTGGTGACGGGTGACCCACTGCGCAACCAATCGCGCGGGTTCATCAACAATCACAACCAGGGCGTTCCGGTGAGCAGAAAAGTCGACTGGCCCGATTCATCGGCCAACGCTGGGTCGCGATAGACCGACCGACGGCGGACCAGTTCCCGCCCAGATGAATCAGCGAATTGCGATCGCATTGGCCGGCGAACCGGCGCCACCGGGAATCCACATCGGCACTGCCACGAACAGGAAGTCCCAGCGGCTATCGGAAGCCGCCGCCTCCGAGAGTGATGCGAAGTGAAACAGCTCGCCGAACGGCATGCCCAAATTGCGAAGCATCCGAACGTGCGCGCTCTCATCACCACGAATCGTCGGGAGTTCCTCGATGCCCGGGTTATCCGCCGTGACCGCGGCCCATTTCGAGGCATGTGCGAACGCGGCATGGTCCGGCGTGATACCTGGGGCAGCCTGGAATGTCCCGTCCGTCAGCAGTCCCATCGCTCGCCGTTGCTCATCGTCGGCGGCGAGATACCGCTCCGTCCAGCCGGTGCGAAGGCACATGATGTCGCCGGGGCGCAACTCCACGCCTTGATGCTGAATGCAGGAAAGTGTCTCCTCAACCGTGCAGCGATGATCGAGCGGAAGGGGTTCGTCGCTACCGCCAGCGATCATGCGCGCCAGATCGAGCAGCACGCCGCGTCCCACAATTCCGATCCGCGCCATCTTGTCGATGCCCAACCGGCTTGCTCGACCGGACTCGTCGACCACCTCGGCGCCGAAGCCGTTGTAGAAGACACCGTCGACGCCCTCCTCCTCCAACCCGATGTGAACCAGCGCGTCCCACTGAGATGACCCTTGCGTCGACAGCGCGATTTCGTCGTCATTCATTACAAACCCATGCGGGGTCTTCAGATTTCGGCGGAACGAGCGCCTGGTGAACACCTGGCCGGTGGGCTTGAACATCGGCCGCTCGCCGGTCGGCGACCGGGGTAGATCGATGGGAAGGTTCAGGGGATGACGCTCACCACTTACGACCGCCCGCACTCCACCCAAGATCGCCGCTGAGGTCAAGTAGTTGAGCGTCCCTATCTCGTCCTCAGCGCCGAACGCCCCCCAGTTGTTCGGCACCACTGGCCGAAGGTCCGTCATCTTCGCTCCTATCTGGTCACGCAAGTAGCTCGGCGGCGCAGACAGCTCCAACGCCGTCACGGTCCTGGGATGGCACCGTCACGCTTTTTGATTGACGGTCGGCTGCGGTTCCACGGGCTGAATCGGCCACCGCCGAAGCACCGCTGGATGCGTGTTGCGGATGCGCACCGCTCGGGCAGGGAGCGCACGTGTCCAGCCGACGATCCCATTGGGCGATCGGGTGATAAAGAAGATGATGAGAACGCCGTAGACGATCTGGGCGATCTGCGGCCCTTTCAGCGCACCCTGGCTCGGTCCGATGATGTGACCAACCCAGCGTGGCGCGAGGATCGGTAATGACGCGATGATGAAGGCGCCGATCACGGCCCCGGCGATTGAATCCAAGCCGCCGATGAGGATCATGGCGATATAGGTGATGGCGAGCAGCAGCGTAAATGCATCGGTGGTGACCGAGCCGCTCAGTAGAGCTGTCAAGCCGCCTTCCAAACCGATGAGGAAGCTGGATACGACGAACGCCTGCAGCTTGTACCTGACTACCGAAACCCCCATGGCGGCCGCTACGCCCTCGTGTTCCCGTAACAGGCGCCACGCGCGCCCGGTCTTCGCGCGGGTCAACGCCGAACTGACGAGGATGGTCGCGCTGACGACGCCGAACAACAGCCAAGCCCAGTACTGCTGCTGAGCGACCAGACCATGTGACAAGAACAACGAGGGGAAGATGAAGCCCGCGTCTCGTGCGCCGGGGACACGTCCCTCGTACTCGTTGCCTAGATATACGACGATGAAATGTGCCGCGAGGGTCGCGAGCGCCAGGCTTAGGCCACGCAGGCGCAATGCCGGCACCCCGAACGCGAGGCCGAAGATCGCCGAGATGACCGCGCCGCCGAGGACATTTACTGGGAACGGCACGTGTGCGCGAATGAAGAACACGGTGGAGAAGGCACCAACGGCGAGGAACGCGGCGTTGCCCATCGAGACGAGTCCGGCTGTCCCCATCAGCACGTTCAACCCGATCGCGCCGATGCAAGCCAAAAGGCAAGAGTTGAACAAGAACAGGTTGAAGGATCCCTGCGTCTTGGTGACAAAGATCGTTGCCAAGCCGAGAACGGCGATGCCGCCGAGCGGCGAAACGGTCCATCTCAGCATGTTCGAGGCGCGGCCGACCCTCGTGGTTGTGCCGTTCATACGCGCGCTACCGCCTCGCTGCCGAACAGGCCACGCGGCCGAATGATCAATACCAACAAGAGCGCGAGGTAGGTGAGGACGTCGACGACCTGGCCGCCCAGATACGTGGTGATAAAACCTTGCGCTATGCCGGTGAGCAGTCCACCGACAAGGGCGCCCTCGATGCTGTCCAGACCCCCGAGCAAGATGGCTGGAAACGCCAACAACGCCACGTTGGTCATCGAGGGGCCAGTGACGTTCACGGCTCCGTATGTCAGCCCGGCAATTGCGGCCAGCGCGGCGGCGACCGCCCAAGATATCGCGTGTAGGCGTCGAACATGGATCCCACCCTGGCTCGCCAGTACCGCGTCCTGCCCCGCCGCACGCAACTGGGTACCGAACTGCGTCCAACGGGTCACCGCGATGACGAGGAACGCGAGACCGAGGGTGAAGGCGGTCAGCACCAAGGAGGTGCTGGTGACGCGCGCTCCGAACACCTTGACGACACCCTTTGGCAGGAACGGGATGGTCAGGTTGTAGTCGGACGATCCATATTTGAGAGCTATCGCGCCGTCGAGTATTGCCGCCAATCCGAGCGTTGCAATTATGCCCATGAAGTGCGGCATGCCAGTGGTTCGCTGGAGGACGAGGTAGTAGAAGGCAACGGCGATGGCCGCGCCGATCACGACGGCGACTAAGACAGACGGACCGAACGACAGCCCATGCGTCGTCTCCAACTTTGCGACGATCAGCGCGGGCAGCAGCATCAACTCGCCATGGGCAAAATTGAACGTCGCGGTTGCCCGGAAGGCGAGGACGAGGCCAAGCCCGATGAGGGCGTACGTTCCACCCAACGACGCGCCACCCAGCAGCGAGACGATCACGCGAGTCATGCCTGGGCCTGCCCGTTCACCGGCACCCGGCCGTTGGTCGCCGTGGCAAACCCAGGACCGCCCGCCCCGATGACGGCTGCCCGGAACACGCCGGACTCGAGCACGTCGTTGGGACTGCCCGTTGCGAGCACGGCGCCCGCCTGCAGGCCCACGACGTGAGATGCCACGGCACGCACGACGTCCATGTGGTGCTCGACCACGAACACGGTCGTGCACGCCGCGGACCGCAGCTCAACGAGTAACCGCACGATGGCCTCTCGCTCGGCCGAATCGAGGCCGGAGGACGGCTCGTCGAGCAGCAGGAGTCGCGGTCCGGTGACCACGGCACGCGCAATGTCGACGAGTTTGCGGCGTCCGTACGGCAGCGAGCTCGCCGAGTCCGACGCGCAGTCCCCGAGTCCCACGAATTCCATGGCGTCTCTCGCGTGCGCCCGTAGGCGAGACTCAGACCGTTGCACCCGGCGCCATCGCCACAGCTGATCCATGGAGCGATAGCCGGCCACGACGTGACCGCCGCACATGATGTTTTCGAGCACGGTGGCGTTCTCGATCAACTGTGGATCCTGAAAGCTGCGGCCGACACCAGCTGCGGCGACTCGTGCCGGGCGCAATCCTTTGATCGAGGCGCCGCCGAGCAAGATCTCGCCGCTGACCCGACCCGGAATCAGGCCGCTGATTGCATTCAGCAGGGTGGTCTTTCCCGCGCCGTTCGGACCAATGACCGCCGTGATGGTGTGCGCGGGGGCATCGATGTCGACCGCTTCGAGGGCCGCGACACCGCCGAAGTTCACGGCGACGCCGCGCATCGTTACAAAGGACTGATCTTGCTCCGCCTGACCTGACCGATCCTCGAAGAGTCGTCGGATGAGCTCTGCCCGCCCGCCGCTATCACCCGCCAACATATCCGGCCGCCAGTAGCTCGGTGCCCCTGAACTTCTCGGCTACGCCTTCATCTGCCATCCGTCCACCGCGCACCAGATAGCAATAATCTGTGACCTGCAACGCGTAACCGGTGCTCTCGTCAACGACGATGACACCGGTGCCGTGGGTGGCTATGTCGCGGACCGCTGCAAACAACGGCCCGTGCATCGAGTGATGCAGGCCAAGGGTCATCTCATCGACAATCAGCAGTTTCGGATTGTTGAGCAGCGCGCGTGCCAAAGCGACCATTTGCTGTTGGCCACCGCTCAACCGGCCAGCCAATTCCTTCCCGCGCTGCGCTACGACGGGAAACAGCTCGTACACCCGATCCAACGCGGCAGCGCGCTGCGAACGAGGCGGTAGCCAGCCCAGCGCAGTCAAATTCTCTCGCACGGTCAGAGTCGGGAAGATCTTGCGCCGCTCCGGTACGAATGCCAGACCGAGCCGGGCGATTGCATACGGCTCGGCATTGGTGACATCCACGCCGGCGAACGTGACCGTCCCGTCGATGACACGGGCTCCTTCGCCTCTGAGGAAGCCGCTCATGGCTCTCACCGTGGTGGTCTTGCCGGCGCCGTTGGCTCCGAACAGAGCTACGACTTGCTCAGCCCGTACGTCGACGGAGACATCGAGCACCCCGAGCGCGCCATTGCGGTAACGCACCCGCACGTTGTGGGCACTGAGTAGCGGCGTTGCCATGGGGTGCGGTGGGTTAACCGAGGTTGCCTGCGTCTATCGATCCGCCGCTCGGCACAGCGCTCTGGGTAGTGGGATCCCAGCGGAACAGTTCGGCCGCAGTTACCGGGTCGTGTCGATCGGGGCCGAATGTCAACGGCCCGACCGTCTCCTGACCGGGAATGGTCACGGCACCGAGAGATTCGATCGCCGAGCTAAAGGACGAGCAGGTACCGGCGCACTTCGCCGCCGCCAACTCCGCGGTGTAGGCAGCGATCCAACCCTGCTCGAAGTACGAATTGCCGAGGTACTGGGCTGTGCCGTATTTCTGGGCGGCGACGGACTGCATGTCACCGGGCTTTGCCTCGATCAAAGTTCGCAGCGCGTAGAAGTTCGGCAGGCTCAACGACTTGAACACGCTCGTGTCGTCCGCACCCAGGCCCGTGATCACCGGCGCATTCACTCCCGCCGCAACCAGTGCCTTGGCGATAATCTCGACGTTTTGGCTTGGCTCCGCGATCAGGGTCGCATCGGGCTTCTTCGCCGCGATGTTCGCTGCCTGGCTCGTGAACGAGGCGAGGCTCGCCGCATCATGATTTGCGACTACGACTTGACCACCCTGTGCCTCAAATCCTTTCGCAAACGCGTCTATCTCAGCTATTGCGGTCGGGTTGGTCGTAGCGTCCAATGCGAATTTCTTGCCCTGGAGCGACCCGAGCAGCGCCTTGGTCGCGGCCACATGCAAGGTCGCGGTCTGCGCGGACGTCGGGGCAAGCGCGAAGAACCAGGATGCCGGCTTCGGCACCAGCAACGAGTCGATCACCGTCGTGGTGATCAGTGGAATCTTCGCGGCGGCGAACAATGACTCGGTAGTCGACATGGCAACGCCACTCCAGCCGGCGATCACCAGATCGGGCTTCGCGGCGAGGGCCTGTTGGGCAGCCGCCTGGGCACCCGTCGTGGTCGACAGTGAATCGATTGTCGTCACGTTCAGCTTCAAACCAGAGCCGCCGGCATTGATCGCCTTTGCCGCTGTTTGAACGCCGGCCGCGACGCCGTTGCCGAGCTGGCTGTACGGCCCGGATTGGTCCGCAACAACCTCGATCCGAACCTCTTTTGCGCCTCCGGTGCCTGCAGAGCCATTGTTGCTGCTCGAACTGCTCGAACAGGCAGCGGCGAGAACCGCGGCTGACAGAATTATGAAGGCGAGTGTGAGTCGACTGCGTCTTGGCGTTAGTCGGGAAAACGTCACCGGTCGATAGCTGGAAGCAGACATGTCAGCCGTCCCTCTACAGTGCCACAGTGCGGTGGATGGTCCACGGCGATCCCCATTGGTCGCCTCCACCTGCGCGTTCCGCCCACGACGGTAGGGCCTTCGAGCGTCCACGTCAACGTCAACGTCGACGTAGACAGATTGCGCGTCCGGGCCGCTTTCGCGCTGCGATTCGGCCGACCCGAGCAGGCACCCAGCCGACCGGAGCCAGCCGTGCACGAACAGGCTGTCCGGCTAATGTCGTCGTCATCGGCCCGCGGTAAATCGGCGTCATCCGATCCCGTGTGGCCACTATCTACATACGTCGACCGGTGCGCACGCTGTGAGATCGGCCCGAAATTTGCAGAGACGATGTCGGCGAAAGGGTAATCGTGACCAGCACAGATGACCCCGAGGGTTGGTTCGCGAAGGCGACCAGTGACTGGCGCGACTGGGACGTGACGCGGCTCGTCGACGCCAAGGACGGGCAGCGAATCAGTGTGGTCATCCCGGCCCGGAACGAGGCTGCGACCATCGGCGGCATCGTCGCCGCAATCCGCGACGCGCTTGTCGAGCACACACCGCTGGTCGACGAGCTGCTGGTGATCGACTCCGACTCGACCGACGACACCGCGGCAATCGCTGCCAAAGCCGGAGCACAGGTGTACTCGGCGGCAGACATTCGTCCGGATCTGTGCCGGTACGCAGGCAAGGGCGAGGCGCTGTGGAAGGCGCAATTTGTCACGACAGGCGACATCGTCGTATTCATCGACGCGGACCTGACCGAGTGGGGGCCGCACTTCGTGACCGGGCTGCTCGGTCCGCTGCTGACGGATCCGGGCACCCTGATGGTGAAAGGCTTCTACGATCGCATCCTGGACGACGGCACCGGCCAGCGCAGCACGCAGGGCGGTCGCGTCACCGAGCTGGTTGCCCGGCCGCTGATCAGCCTTTACTGGCCACATTTACGGCACGTCGTGCAGCCGCTGGCGGGCGAGTGGGCGATCCGGCGCGCGACGTTCGCAAGCCTGCCGGTACCCGTCGGGTACGGCGTCGAGATGTCCACCCTGCTCGACACTTTCCGCGAACACGGATACGCGGCGATCGCGCAGGTGGACCTCGGCGCCCGAGGCCACTCACACCAGTCCGTGCACGACCTGGCAATCATGGCGGGAGAGATTCTCGCCGTCGCGCTACGCCGTGTCGGCCAACCGTTGCCAGAGCACGCCGAGCTTCAGCATTTCGAGCGCAGCCTCCCGCCCACCTGGCGCACCCGCCCGATCCCGCTTGCCGAACGACCACCGGCGCGCACCGTCGTCGAATATCAGCCGACGAGACTCTCGTGAATCCGGACATGGCGGGCAGCCTTCGCCGATCACCCGCGCCACCCGAACTGCAGATACATGGCCGGCGGGTAGCGCTGGACCACACGCTGATCATGGGCGTCGTCAACGCCAGCCCCGAGTCGTTCTCCGACGGGCTGCCACACGCCTCTACGGCCGATCGCGTTACACACGCCCAGGACTTGATCGCCGCTGGCGCCGACATCATCGACGTCGGTGGTCAATCATCAGTGACGAACCAGCCCGAGCTGGACGCCGCCGCCGAGCTAGAGCGTGTCCTGCCGATCGTCGAACGGCTGGTGCACGACCATCCCGACGTACTCGTGAGCGTAGACACCTACAAGCCGGCCGTTGCCGCCGAATGTCTGCGGGCCGGTGCCGCGATCATCAACGACGTCAGTGGGCTTGCCTACCCCGATGTCGCTGATTCCTGTGCCCAGTACGGGGCGGCGCTGGTGATCATGCACACCAAAGCCGCACCCAAGCAACGCCTGCAGGCCGCCGATCTCTACGACGACATCGTCGGCGAAGTCGTCGACTTCCTGGCGGCCAAGATCGATCTATCCGTCGCCGCGGGGCTTCAACGCGAATCGCTGATCGTCGACCCTGGCCCCGATTTCACCAAGACCCCGCATCAGACGATCGCGCTGCTACGTGAACTGGATCGAGTGCGGGCTCTGGGTCGGCCGTTGCTGCTTGCCCTGTCCCGCAAGGATTTCCTCGGCGCGATCCTGCAGAAGAAGCCCAGGGGACGCGACGCCGGAACGCTCGCCGCGGTCGCGTACCTGGCCGGCTCGACACCGGGCAACATCGTCCGGGTTCATGACGTGGCCGCGACCCGCGACGCGCTGCTGACGATCGATGTGCTCACCGGCAGGACCGACGTCGATCCGACCTACACGCTGCCCGACGCCCTGCGCTACGAAACACCGCGCCAGGTCCCAACCTGACGGCACTGCCAGCGCTGCGCAGCTGCTCGCCTAGCTCTGCCGCGACCCCTCCTGCTCCAGCTGCCGTGCTTCGAGCGGATCGCCGACATCGCTGACGCCCAGGTATGCGGCACGAACCTCCGCGCTGCCCTGAACCTCGGTGGCGTTGCCGTGGAAGAGCAGGGTGCCGTAGTCCATCACGTAGATGTCGTCGCAGATCGACATGACCAGAGACATGTCGTGCTCGACCAACAGCAGGCCGAGGCCGTCCTCGGTCACCACGCTGCGCAGGAGTTCGCCGAGTCGGGCGGTCGCCGCGGCGTCGAGCCCGGACGACGGTTCATCGAGCAGCAGCATTCGGTACGGCCCGGCCAGGCAGCGGGCGATCTCGACGAAGCGCCGCTCCGAACTCGACAGCGCGCCGACCTGGGAGTCCGCAACCGAGGCCAGACCGCACCGTCGTATCGCCCGCTCGGTGGATTCCAACACGAACGCCCAGTCGCCGCGCCGACCGGAGACCTGCCGCACGACGTTGCCACGCGCCACCGCGCTCTCCGCGCCGACCGCGACGTTGTCCCACACGGACAGCGAATCGCAGAGTTCGAGGTGCTGGAAGCTACGTCCGATTCCGAGCCGTGCCCGCCCGGCCGTGCCGAGCCGGGAAACGTTCGTGCCGTTGATGAGCACTCGCCCGTGGACCGCGTTCACGATGCCCGAGCATGCATTCAGCATCGTCGACTTACCGGCGCCATTGGGTCCGATCAAGCCGGTGATCAGTCCGCTTCGGGCCACAATGTCCATCTCCCGCACCGCGACGAGGCCGCCGAAGCGCACGGAGATCGACTCGGCTTTCAGCTCGAACGGCTCCCGCGCCCCGCCGGCTGGCACCGGCTTGGCGGCGACGTCGTGCTCGGGCGGACCTGGCGACATGGCTATTCGCGCGGCGGCCGACTGTCGACCGAATCGGTCCAGGAACCGGCGCAACGAGTGGACGCCTGGCAGTTCGGGTTGACCACCGAGGGCGATGCCGACGGCGATGACGCCGAAGGCAAGCTGCAGATAACTCGTCGTCTGCGAGGAGGTGACATACAGCGGGATGAGCAGAAGGCTGGCGCCTCCCACCAGCGCGTACCACGGTTCCGAGCCGATCGAGATCAGCACCACGGTCAGGTAGATCAGGGATTGGAACGGGTCGAAGTTTGCGCCGGACACCTGCTCGTACACCATGCCGTGTAGCGCACCCGCGACTCCGGCGACGAACGCGGACAGGCAGAACACGAGAACCAGCGGCACTCTGACCCCGTTGCCGGTCGCCACCATCACCGTCGGCGAGTCCGCGATCCCGCGCAGCAACCGGCCGAGCCGAGTGCGACTGAGCACCACGGTGCCGATACCGATGACGACGGTGATCACGAGGACGACGTAGTAGAAGCCACGCTCGCTGTCCAGATGCAGCGAGCTGAGGTGCGGCCTCGGCATCGCGATGGCTTCCCCGCTGAGCCCGAACATGACGCTCGAGGAATAGAACATGTCCTGCAGCAGCAACCCGAACCCGAGCGTGGCCAGGGCGAGATAGAGGCCCGAGAACCGGACCGCGGGTGTGGCGAGCAAAGCACCGATCGGAACGGTAACCAGGCCGGCCAGGATCAGTGCGATCAACCACGGGACGTGGTGCTCCACCGCGAACTTCGAGAATGCGGCCGCACCGATGGCGGCGAAGCTGACCTGGCACAGTGAGATCTGGCCGGCGATCCGGACGAGCAGACCCAGCGACATCATCAGCAGGACAGCGGTCAGCATGAGCGTGTATGACGCCAGGCGATATCCGACGAGGTCGGGAACCAGAGCCAGCGCGGCCACCACCGCCACGGCGAAGACCAGTTGGAGCCTGCCCGGAGCCTGCCAGGCAATCGGGCGAATCGAGCGTGCCGGTTGGCGAATCCCCAGTCGCGACAGGGGCGAGAGCAGCAGCACCAGGAACAAGATGATGAAGGGCAGGCTGGGTGGCAGCCCGGAGATGATCTGGTGGTTCTCGCCGTACTTCGTGGCGATCGAACCGGCGAGACCGATGCCGATCCCGCCCACCCAGGTCATCGGAAGACTGGAGAAGTTCCCGATCGCGGCGGCGCCGAAGGCCTGCAACACCAGCAGCGTCAGCGCGTACGGGTCGAGCGAGACGCTCGGCGCAATCAGAATTCCGGACAGGGTTGCGAACGAGCACCCGATCACCCACGCCGACCGGCGGACGGCACGCGGATTCGTGCCCGCCATCGCCAGGAGTTCGGGTGACTCCACGACCGCGCGCATCGCGATGCCCACCCGGCTCAGCCGGAAGACCGCGTACAGGCCGCCGGTCGCCAGGAACGAGACCAGCACGATGATCAGTTCCTCGTAGGTGACGAACACACCGCCTACTCGGAACTCCGACGTCGGCAGGAACGACGGAAAGCTGCGACTCGAGGAGCCGTAGATGATGATGCACAGACCCTGGATCGACAGCAGGATTCCAACCGTCGAGGCGATCCGCCAAGCGATGCTGACCTGGGACAACCCTCGTGCGAAGGTCTCGAATCCGAATCCGCAGACAGTGCCCAGCCCGACGAAACAGATCAACGCGGCGATGGGCCACGGCATCCCGTGGGTGACGTGCAGCGTGTAGAAGAGAAATGCCGAGACGGTCGCCAGGGCACCGTGCGCGAAGTTGAAGACACCGGAGGTCTTGAACGTGAGCACGAGCCCGACACCCGCTAGGGCGTACACGGATCCTGCCGTCACACCGGCGACGATGAACGGCAGCAACGAGTTCATCCAAACCCAATCTCAATCCGGCGGTGCAAGCACCGGACGGGCCTAACCGACATGGCGACTTACTGCGCGCATGCGATCTTGCCGTCGTTCAGCAGATGGAAGGCCCCGTTCTCGACGTCGACCTCGTACGCGCACCCGACGGTGCGATCGTTGTCGGTGTAGGTGATCGGCGGCGTCAGCCCGTCGAACGTGTCGTTGGAGATGGTGTTGAGCCCGTCGGCGAGCTGCTGAGGCGTCGGGTTGTTGCCGAGGTTGGCTGCCTTGGCGCCCGCCTCGAACACCATGCCGGACGCCCACACCTCTGCGGCCACGGCCGGGTTCGACTTGAGCACGTCGGGGGCATCCTGCTGCATCACCTGGTTGAAGGTGGCGATCGCAGGGTTGGACGTGTCCCACCACGGGAACTCGTTGGCGATGCCGGCGGCGTTCTTGAATGCCGGGTCGGTCAGCCAGTCCGGGATGACGCTCTCCGGCCCGGCCAGATACGTCGGGTAGTAGCCCTGTTTGGCGCACGACTCGGCTACCAGCTTGACCTCGGCAGTAGGCACCGCGGTCGCGACGGCAGTCGTGCCCGCGTCCTGGAGGGCAAGGCAGGGTGCCAGATAGCTGGGCGCGTTCGCGGCAATCTTCACGGCCTTGGTGAAGGTCAGGCCGAGCGCCTGGATCTGGCTCGTGTTGATGCCTACCGCCTTCAGGCAGGACGGGTCCTCGGCGCAATAGATGGTGCCGACCTTCGACAGACCTTTCGCCTTCGCTACCGCGAACGTCAGCGGCTTCTGCTGCTTGTAGGAGGTCCCGCTCGGATAGAAGTAGAGATCCGACGTGTCGAAGTCGGACCCGACCGCACCCATGGTTCCGATCACCGGGATCTTCGAGCTCATGACGTAGGACTTCCAGCCCGGGGCACTGCTGTCCGCACTGCCGACCAGAGCGAGCACGTGATCGCCCTGGACCAACGTGTGTGCCGCGGCCAGTCCGTTGGCCGCCGTCGCCTGATCGTCCAGGGTCTCCACCTTGATGTGGTGGCCGTTGATCCCACCGTTGGCGTTCACGTACTTGGCCCACGCCGCCAGCGCGTCCTTCGCGCCGGCGAACAGTGAAGACGACCCGCCGGTAGAGCTGACGATGCTTCCGATCGTCCAGGTCGACAGACCGTTGCTTCCACCGCCGCTGCCATCGCTCGAACTGCCCGAGGAACTGCACGACGCCAAGGCGACGGTGGCCACTATGGCTGCGACGAGCGCGAGGTACCTGCGCACGGACAACTTCGTTGATATCCGCATGTCGAGACTCATTTCCTTCGGTAGCGAGCGAAGCGGTGCGGAGCGTGCGGTGGGGTGCGGTGGGGTGCGGTCCGTCGGATTCGCGGTGCCGGCGGTCAGGGCTTGCTGCCGGCCAGTTTCGGCATGAATGAGATAAGTACCTCGGCGGACTCCGCGGCGCCCGGGGCGCACGCGATCTCGACGTCCGCCTCGTCGGCGTGCACGGCGAATGCGGAGTGGTTCGCGAGGCGCGTTCCCCCGACCGTCAACTCACCCTTTGCCACGAAGCAGAGCCGGATCCGCGGATCCGGCGGGACCGCGTAGCTGCTGCCCGGCGCGAGCTGCACCTCCGATACGCAGGTGCCGCATTCGTTGAACGTCGCCAGGCGGCGCTCCGACACGCCCTCGGCGCCCTCGACCGGCAGCCACTCGTACGCCTGCGGGTTGAGCACCACGGGCTCGAGGTAGCGGCCCTCCGGATAAACCACGGGCCGCGAGCGGGCCTCCTCCAGAATTGCCTCGAGGGCATCTTGGTTATGGGTTTTGCCATCGCCATCCTCGTATCGGAAGATGCCCTTTTCGAATCGACCACGCTCAGCAAGCCGGTCACCGATCTCACGCCATTGCTGGTATGGCAGGAAGCCGTTTCCGCTGGGCCCGCCGAACTGAATCAGCATGTATTCGGTATCGGCGTGCTGATTGAACGGCCCGTACCGCACACCCTCCGGAAAGTATCCGACCCAGCCCTCGGGCACGTCCCGCTGTGGCGCGTAGCTGTGTGAGCCGTGCAGCGGAAATCGGATCTGCTCGAAGTCATGCCGATGCCGTGGCGAGAAACCCAACTTCTCGCCCGATCGAGAAATGATCATCACGTAGTTGTTCGGGCTGCCAGGGTCACCTTCGAGTAGCACCGTCGCAGTCCCGCCCTGGCCCCGGTGTCCTCCGGTGAGGCCCTGGCGCCATTCCGCTTCTGCGAGATTCGCGAGTGTAGGCAAGAAAACCTCCGTGATGGCTTGCGTCGTCCAGCACAACTGAGACGGGATCCCCGTAACGCGGCCGACGCTAGACCCGGAGGTGAAAAGTGTCAACGCTGGCGTTAACAACTCTTATCGTGTTGTTAGGACACCCCGACTGAGGCGGAATTAGTGAATTTGCAAATACCAGCATTACGACGCGGCTCGTCGAGCCGGTCACATGAGCGGCGGAACATAAAGTCCAGCGCGTTATCGATTAGTCATCCAAATGAACGGGCCGACGCCATCCATCAGCTCGACGGCGTTAACCCGCCTCGGCGAACCTCTTCCCCCGGACTCCACAGTGCGGAGTACTCTTTTCGTATGGCGAAATCTACACCGACGTTGACACAGGGTCAAGGCTCGGCCCTGCAGGTCAAGTCGGTCGGTCGGGTCTTTGCGGTCCTCGAGGCAATGGCGGCAGCACAGGACGAGATCGGTCTGGTCGAACTGGCCGACACCTGTGCGCTCCCGGTGCCCACCATCCACCGGCTGCTTCGCACCCTTGTCGCGCTGGGGTACGTACGTCAAGAAACGTCCAGGAAGTACTCACTCGGTCCGGGCCTGATACGACTCGGCGAAGGGTCACACCACCGGCTCGGCGCCTGGGCGCGCCCCCATCTGGCCGCGGTGGTGGCCGCAACCGGCGAGACGACCAACCTCGCGAAGATGGACGGCGATCTCGTCGCGTATGTCGCGCAGGCACCGTCGCCGCATCTGATGCGCATGTTCACCGGAGTGGGCCGCCGCGTGCTTCCGCATTGCACCGGCGTGGGCAAGGCCTTGGTCGCACAGCTTCCCGACGACGAGATCATTTCCCTGCTCGACCGCCTCGGCATGCCGGCGCAGACTGCCCGGACCATCACCAAGAAGTCCGCGTTCCTCGACGAGGTCGCTCGGGTCCGAGAACGCGGCTATGCGGTGGACGAGGGCGAGCAAGAGGTCGGCGTTCGTTGCGTCGCCGTGCCGATGTCGCCCGGTTCGGCCACCTTCGCCCTGTCCATCTCCGGTCCGGACGGTCGGATGACGGATGAGCTCATCGCCAAGGCAGTTCCGATGCTGCGCACGACCGCGGCTGGACTGGCCGCGGAATTCGGGCGAGCGCTGATCCCCTAGGTCCGACGCCTGCCTCCCGACCACCAGGCAAGAGGCGTTCCCGCGCATTTGCGCTGAATCTACATTGCCGTTGACAGCCATCGAGCGCTTGGCGAGACTCGACCCGGACTCCCCCGCGAGCCGAACGAACCGCGGGGCGTACCGCCTCCGCAGCCGATCTACCGCCAGAAGGAGCGCGAATGACACCTCGGTTGGCCCAGCGGGTCGCGATCGTGACCGGCGGGGCCTCCGGCTTCGGACGGGCCACCGCCTTGCTCTTCGCCGAACAGGGCGCGCGTGTGGTGCTCGGCGACCTCGACACCGAGCACGGTGCGCAGGTCGTCGCCGAAATCGTTGCCGCCGGCGGCCAAGCGGAGTTCGTGCACGGCGACGTGAGCGATGCCGCCGTTGCCGAGCGACTGGTGAACACCGCCGTGTCGCGCTTCGGCGCAGTGGACGTGCTGGTCAACAATGCCGGCATCGCACAAGACCCGCGCGAGGAGTCCTGGAACGCCGCCGAGGACATGTGGGACCGCATCATCCGGGTCAATCTCCGAAGCGTGTACGTCTGCACTCGGGCCGCGGTGCCGACCATGCAATCGGCCGGCCGCGGCGCCATCGTGAACATCGCGTCGATCGCGGCGACCGTCAGCACCGGTGGCTCGGCCTACGCGGCCTCGAAAGGGGGCATGCTCAGCTACAGCCGGCACATCGCCGTCGAGCTGGCACCGGTCGTTCGGGTCAACTGCGTGTCCCCCGGCTTCATGCGCACACCGATGTCGACCGGAGAACGACGCGGCGTCCCCCAAGACGCCCAGGAACGGCGCATGGCGGATTTCGCCACCTGGAATCCGATGCGGCGCGCGGGGGCGGCCGCCGACATAGCCAACGCAGCGCTGTACCTCGCCAGCGACGAGTCAGCGTTCGTCACCGGCCAGCAGATCGTCGTGGACGGCGGGCACCTGGTCTTCTCGCACTAGTGGACTGTGCTCGCGACGGGCCCGAGCGAACGGCCCGACCTGACGGCCCGACCTGACGGCCCGACCTGATGGCCCGACCTAGCGGCACAGGGCGAACCCCTCGTACCCGCGGCGCGCGACGCCATCGCAGAGCTCTCGATACGGTCCCACGCCACCGACGTAAGCCATGAACGTCGCCGGCTTGCCCGGGATGTTCGCGCCCAGATACCAGGAGTTGGCACGTGGGAACAGTGTCTGGGCAGCAGCATCGGCGACGTGTCGACCCCAGGCCTGCTCGGCGGCGGGACGGGCCTCGGCGGTAGCGACATTGTGCCGGCGCATGAAGGTGAGCAGGTCCGCGATCCAGTCGACGTGCTGCTCGATCGAGACAATCATGTTCGACAGCACCGACGGGCTGCCCGGCCCGGTGATGGTGAACATGTTCGGGAAACCGCTGATCGCCAGGCCGAGATACGCGCGCGGACCGTGTGCCCACGCCTCGCGCAGGCTGTAGCCGCCGCAGCCGGTGATGTCCATCCGAAGCAGCGGTCCGGTAACAGCGTCGAACCCGGTCGCGAAGATCAGCACGTCGAGGTCGTAGTCGTCTCTACTCGTGCGGATGCCGCGGCCGGTGATCTGCACCAGCGGCTCGCTGCGCAGGTCGACCACGCGCACGTGCGGCAGGTTGAACGTCTCGTAGAAACCGGAGTCCAGGCAGATTCGCTTGGCCCCGATGGGGTAGTCGAGCGGCGTCAACCGTTCTCGCACGGCCGGGTCGCGCACGGCGGCGCCGATCTTCCCGCGCACGAAGTCGGCCACGATCACATTCGCCGCCTCGTCGGTCATGGTGTCGCTGAACTCGCGCAACACTCCGGCGCCACCGCGTCGCCAGGCGGCCTCGAGTATCGCGGTGCGCTGCTCGGCCGGTAGCTCGAACGCCGATCGGGGCGTCACCCCCGGCTCGGACAGCCCGATCCTGGATTGCCGTTGTACCGAACGATGATGCGCGTATTCGCGTTTCCAGCCTGCCTCGTAATCCGGTGGCATCGGGGTGTTCCGGGCCGGCACGCTGAATTGCGGGGTGCGCTGGAAGACGTGCAGCCGGGCCGCCAACGGCGCGACGGCCGTGATGACCTGCACACCGGTCGAACCGGTGCCGATCACACCGACCCGCTTGCCGGCCAGTTCCACCTGGTCGGCCGGCCACGATGCGGTGTGGTAGCTCGCGCCTTCGAATGAATCGCCGCCGTCGATGTCCGGCACGTTGACCGCAGACAGGCAGCCGGCCGCAGTGACCAGAAACCGTGCCGACACGCTTTCGTTGCGCTGCGTCGTGACGTGCCAGCACCGGCGACGTTCGTCGAAGCGCGCAGCCACCACCCGAGTGTCGAACTCGATGTCAGGGCGCAGGTTGAATCGGTCTGCCACATGGCGGATGTAGTCGAGAAGCTCCGGCTGGGCCGCGTACCGCTCGCTCCAATGCCAGCGCTGCTCGAGATCGGATGAGAAGGAATACGAATACTGCATGCTCTCCACGTCGACGCGAGCCCCCGGGTACCGGTTCCAATACCACGTACCGCCTACGTCGCCACCGGCCTCGAAAACCCGCACCCGGAACCCTGCCGTTCGCAGGCGATGCAGCGCATACATGCCGGCGAACCCGGCACCGACAACGATCACGTCCAGACCGTCGGGATCTGAGTCCGACCTCACCTTGGCCAGAGTACTTCCGGACGAGGTCGTCTCCGATCGTGGTCGGGCGCGCGGTGCCGCTCATCGACGGGGACGCCTGAGCCAACCATCGCTAGTCCCGGACCAGTGGTAGTGGCACGGCTGCCACCAGAGGCACCTCGAGAACGCAAAGGCAGCACCACATGCACATCGGCGGCACGCCATCGTGGTTGCACCGAACGCTGCGCAACAGCGACTCGACCCGCATTCGGTACCAACGAGATCGAATGACTTCCAGCGGGCCTTGGTGAACCAGGACCGTGCGTCGGCTATACACGATGCAACTTCCTCGTCCGCGCCAGCGCAAGAGCCCTGCCGGGCATATTCGAGCGGCCCGGTGCCCGCGCGAGTGCAGACAACCGTCAGTCCGCTCTCGGTGTCGGTCAACCAGTCGCCGACGCTAACACCCACATCCGAGGCCTCGTTGTCAGCGAAAGGCGCGCTACACGGAACGGGAGGTACTTCGACCATGAGGTGACCCGCACAGGTCAGTCGTCCCGGCGCACATGGTGTTTGGATCACGGTGACGCGAACGGTGTCGTCACCAGTACCCAGGGTCTGAAAGCGATGCAACGTCGCCGCGCTGTGGTGCGACGCACCAGATGTTTCGACCCCGGCATATATCACTGCAGCCATCCGCACTCTCCGAGCATCACGACCCTCAAGTCAAGCCTAAGTTGCCACCAACACGAGCGTCAACATGAAAGTTGACATGACTACCCGGCGGCCGTGAACAGCTGAATGAGCAGGGTGAGGTTGAGCGCGGTAATGGCAACGGTGACGACGACCATCGCGGCTTTGGTCATTGGGCCGTTCGTCATCTCGGCCATCACCCTGCGATCGTTCGAGACGATCGCCAATGGCACCAGCGCAAACGGAATCCCGAACGACAGGACGATCTGGGAGACGACGAGGGCCTGACTCGTGTTCGATGTCGTCGCGAGCACCACAAGGGCAGGCACGATCGTGATCAGACGGCGGGCGAAGATGCTGAATCGCCAACCCGTAAAGCCGCTCATGACCACCTGGCCGGAGTAGGTGCCGACGCTCGCCGAGGCAAGCCCGGATGCGATCAAGGACACCGCAAACGCGAGGGCCGCGCCGCCGCCGACCAGCTGACCGATCCTGCTGTGGATTTGATCGAGGCCAACCGAACCATTCGTGCGCGCGCCCGCGAAGACCGACGCTCCGATGCACAGCATGGCCAGGTTGATGGCCCCAGCCGCTCCGAGGCCGATGACACAGTCCCAGCGATTCGCACGCAGCAGCGTCCGGCGCTCGCCGCGGCCAACGGCCGTGATGCGGGCTTGGTGCAATGCAGAATGTGCATAGATCGCGTGCGGCATGACGGTTGCACCCACGATGCCGACCGCAAGCTGCAAGGCGCCGGCGTCAGAAATGTGCGGAACGAGCCCGTTACCCAGATGCGCGAAATCCTTGTGGTCGACAGAGGCAAAATCGTAGACGATTCCGGCGGCCAACAACATCAACAGCGCGACAATTGCCAATTCGAATGGGCGATAGCCTCGCTGGCGCAAACTCAGCACGCTGAACGCCGCGGCGGCGGAGACGACACCGGCTGCAAACAGCGGCATGCCGAACAGCAAATGTAGGCCGATCGCAGCGCCCACGATCTCGGCAAGGTCGGTCGCCATAGCGACAATCTCGGCCTGTCCCCACAACAGGAGATTGGCGCGCCGATCGAACCGGGTTCGGCAGAGTTCGGGCAACGTGCGGCCGGTGGCAAGGCCGACCTTGCCTGAGACGTACTGCACCAGCATGCCAACGATGTTGGCCAAGACGATCACCCAGGCCAGCTCGTACCCGTATCGGGCACCCCCGGTGAAGTTGGTTGCGAAGTTGCCCGGGTCCACGTAAGCGACTGCGGCCACAAATGCCGGACCGAGCAGGCCGACGGCGAAACGCACTCGGCCACGCCGCCGCAGCTCGAGGAGATCGGTGCTCAGCAGGGGGATGACAGGTCCCAGCAAAGCCGAGCTCTCTGCAGAACCTCCCTCCGGAGCGTCATCCAATCAAGACCCTTTCAACACGATGCCGTGTTGGCTGGCGCCAACGATGAACCGAGGTGAGCGGCGACCGTGTTCGCCGACCGACCAGGTCAGGACGAGCCTCGGGGCCCCACCAGCACGCGGTCGCCTTCGACGGAGACGTCGTAACTGGCGACACGGAACCGAGGATCGCTGGTGCACTGACCGTCCCGGAGCGAATACCCCCAGGTGTGCCAGGGACACAGCAGCGCAGGGTTGCCCGGATCGACCGTGACCGGCCCGTCCGGATCGGCGCAACTGAGCTGAGGGCGGACCACGCCGGACATGAAGGACTGGCCTTGATGCGGGCAGATGTTGCGCAGCGCGAAGATCTCGTCACCGGTCTGGACCAGAACGATTTCGCGACCGTCGACGGTCACGACAATAGGTTCGTCCGGCCGGAGATCGGACGTCGAGCACGCGAACTGCATTCCCCTCACCCAGCCGCAGCCACTGGCGTCGCATTCCGTCCCGCGGCCGGGGCCGTCGGCGGGGTCCAGCCGTACCACTCGCACGCGTTGTCGCACAGGACCTTGCTCGTCCACGACTTGGGCAGCATCCGCGCTACGTATGAAGGGTCGTCGAAGGAGATGTGCGGATAGTCGCTGGAGTAGCACAGCAAGTCCTCCATGCCGTCGACAGCGGCAAAGAAGTCCGGCACTTCGCGCGGCGTGCGGCCCACCTCGATCGGCTGGGTCGAGAACTTGATGTGGTCACGGACGTACTCGCTCGGCCACTTCTTGACCCACGTCGATTCGAGGCGGAAGGAGTCGTAGTACTGGTCCATCCGCCACAGCATCGACGGTATCCACGCGACGCCGTACTCCTTGATGATGATCCGCAGGTCAGGATACTTCTCGAACACGCCGTTGACGATGAAGCTGCTGACGAAGTGCTGGGCCTGCTGCGTCTGCAGCGAAATCGTCTCTGAGGTGGTCATCATCGGCGACGGCGTGGTACGGGCGGTCACCTTCGGCCGCTCGGCGGCGGCCTGGTGGATGCTCAGGACCAGACCCATCTCCACGGCCGCTTCGTAGATCTTGTGATAGACGGGGTGGCCGAAGGGCTTTCCGAGCGGGCTCCCCACCAGGAGCACGCCGTCCATCTGCGGATGGCCGCCGACGCGCCTGATCTCGGCCGCCGCCTCATCGGGCGTCGCCATCGGGGACACGATCAGGCCCCGCAACCGCTCGTCGCGTGCCAGCCAGTAGTCGATGGTCCAGTTGTTCGCGGCCGTGCAGACCGCAGCCGACAGCTCGGGATTGGACAGCAGTGCATATTCGCCGATGTCGTGCGTCAGCACTGCCCGGAAGTAGTTGCACGGGTCGAGAAGCTTGTCACGCAGCATCTCGTAACTTGATCCTGGGAAGTACCCGTCATCGCCGAAGGTGTCAGCACGCCGGGCCGCATTGTTGAGAACCGGCGAAGCAAGCACATTCGGTGGATCCAGCACCGGACTCGAGTGCGGATCAGCGGTCACCAGTTCCCGGGCGAAGCTCGGCAGGTAGTCGATGATCTCCCACACCGATTTCGGGCGGTTGTGGACATCGACGTCGACGACCGGTCCGGTGTAAGCGGCCATGTTGTGCTCCCTAGGGTGAGCGGTGATACCTCTATTAGTGTGTTCCCACTTAGAGCGAGAACAAAGCTTTTGCGTTGTCGTAGAAGACGCGGGTGTGCCAATCCGCCGGGATCCGGGCGCTGAGGGTGTCGACATCCTCGGCATCACGAAGCGGGTAGCCGCTGGTGAAGGTGATCATGTCGCCGAGCTCGGGGTATGAGGCGAACATGGCGGTCAGCTCACCGGGGTTGCGCGGGCTCTCCATGGCTCCGGTACTGAGCCGCACATGATCGTGCATGTACTCGCTCGGCAGTCTCGTCATCCAAGGCACCTCGTGCGGGTTCATCCGGTACCAATAGTCGAGCCGCCAGGAGTAGGCCGGCAGCCACGCCACGCCTCCGCCGACACACAGCACGCGCAGGTTCGGGTGGCGGTCGAAGACGCCTTCCATGATGAGGCTGGCCACGTGCGCCATGAGTGTGTGCCCGGCGTGCGATGCGTATTCGGCGTACGTCGCCGGCAGCCCACCCGCGGTCGGGCTGCTGTCCAGCGAGGAGATCGCGTCGCTGCCCACTTGGATCACGATCGGCAGGTTCAGCTCTGCCGCGGCCTCGTATATCTCGTGATACGCAGAATGACCAAAAGCTCTGCCCAGCCCGTTCGCTCCCATCGCCACGCCGACCATCCGCGGATTCCTACCGAACTCCCTGATGTCAGCTGCGGCCGTACGTGGCGCGGCGCTGGTGACCAGAACGAGTGCCCGCAACCGGTCATCGCGCGGCAACCACTGCTCGATGGTCCAACGGTTCGCCGCCCGGGTGACCGCGCGGGCCATGACGTAGTGGTTGACTCCAGTCGTCCGCAGCGCTTCGGAGTAACCCAGCACCGCATACTCGCGGCCCTCGACCGCCTGACGCACCACGACATCCACGTCCGACGCCGGCGGCGCCCCGCCTTCATAAGAGGCCTCTGAGGCGTAGCCCTTCGGATCCTTGTACAACCAGCCGGCCTTCATGGTCAGCGGTCCGGCCTTGTCGCCCGGACGCAGGATGACCTCGCGCCACCCCGGCTCGAGGTAGTCTGCTAGCGCCGTCGTGGACGGCCATTCGTGGAACAGGCACGCGTCGATGGTTGGGCCCGCATAGGCCTTACCGACTTCACCGACCTTGGCTACCGACAGGGTTGCCATAGCTGTACCTCCTGGTTTCCGACTAGCACCATGATCAGCCCCGCGCGGCTTCGGACGCGAGCACGATCGCGGCGTGCGATTTGAGCGGGCTGCCGGAGTTGGCCATCGTGACCTCGACCGGGCGACGCAACTGCCGTTCGCCGCACACACCCTGGATCTGCCGAACGGCCTCGATCACCTGCGGAGTCCCGTGCAGCCGCCCCATCCCGAGCATGCCACCGGACGTGTTGACCGGCACCGCGCCGTCACGCGCCGTCTCGCCGTCCGCGACGAATCTGAAAGCCTCGCCCTGCTTGCAGAATCCGAAGGCCTCCAGCCAGATGTAGACGAAGTAGCTGAAACCGTCGTAGATATTGACTTGATCCACATCAGCCGGCCCGAGTCCGGCGGAGCGCCAGAGCTCGTCGGCGATGTAGCGCGAGCTGCGTTCCATGCTCTCCAACGTCATGACGGACGCGTTTTCCAGGTTCATCCCGATCGACGCGCCCCCGCGCACGTACGCCGCCGGGTGCGGGGCATCGGCCGCCCGCGCCGCCGACGTGACGATCACCGCACCGGCTCCGTCGACCGGCATGTCGCAGTCGAGCATCGACAACGGATCGGCGATGGGACGGGTGTTCAGGTAGTCCTCGACGGTCAGCGGCTTGCCGCGGAACACCGCCTCCGGATTCAGCTGGGTGTTCGCGCGGTTGCGCACCACGTATTCGGCCATGTGCTCGCGCCGTGCGCCGTAGCGCGCCATGTACCGCGAGTAGGGCAATGCGTAGTCCATCACCGTGTTCGCCAGCCCGAACGGTGCGCGGAACTGCTCCGGACCGGCTGCTTGCGTCAGTTCGTAACGTCCGTACTTGCCGGCCGGATTGTGCATGGCCCGCCAGACCACGACGGTCGAGCAGGCGCCGGCTGCTACCGCGTGTGCCGCCTCCAACACCGCGCCGACGTAGGACCCCGGCTGCAGCTGAGCACACCAACGCAACCCGTCCAGACGCAGCGCGCGAGCCACGTAGCCCGCACCGACGAAGTCCATGCCGTCTTGATCGCCGGCGCCCAACCTCGACGGTGCGGGATAGACGCACAGGCCGTCGACGTCGGAAACGCGCAGCCCGGCGTCGTCCAGAGCCCGCGTGATTGCCTGGGTGGCGAGGGCACCAAGCCCAACGTTGCCGCGCCGGGAAATGTCGGAGAACGCGGCACCGACGATGGCGGCGGCCGCGGTCATCGCGCGCCGTCGGCGGGAGTGAACTGCGCGAGCGTGATGTCGCCGGTGAGCGGTTCGAACGCGACCTCGACCGCCACGCCGACCAAGGCCTGGCCAGTACGGCCGGGTGCGCCGACTAGGTTGCCGAGCAGGTAGATACCCGGCGCGTCATCGAGTTCGACGGACACGCAGGTATACGGCGTCCGGTCCTCGAAGCCATACACCCTGGCCTCGTGCATCGTCGTTGCCTCATGCACCACGCCGCGGCCGGACACGGCAAGCCATCCCAGCTCGAGCGAGAGGCAGCTCAGGCACTGCGGGGCCGGCGGGTGCTGCACCGATCCGCACGACGAGCAGCGTTGCACCACGAGTTCGCCGCGCCGCGTCGCGGCCCAGAACGGCGCGGTCAGCTCGTCGATCACGGGCATTGGACGGGTGGGCTTTGTGTCAATCATGCAGACCCGCCGCAACACCCGAGTCCGCCGTGACATCAGCGGACGAGGAAGCGCCGCTGTCCTGGCCCAGCCAGTCGTGCAGAACCGACTCTCGGTCCGCGTCGACGGCGTGCCCGGCGTTGCGGACGGCGCCGGGCGTACGGGAGAACTTCGGAATCACCGACTGCATGCGCAGCGGCCCGAGGTCGTCGTCCTCGACGGTGACGATGTTCCGCCGGGCCTGGTACTGCGGATGCTCGAAGATGTCGGCGATGCTCATCACCGGCGAGAACGGCACGTCGTGCTCGGCGAACCGGCGCACGACGTCGTCCATGGTCTGAGCCAGCAGCCAGCCGGAGAGGATGGTGTTGAGTTCGTCCCGATTGCGGATGCGAGCCTGATTGGTCTCGAACCGAAGGTCGTCGATCAAGTCCGCCATGCCGATCGCCCGGAACAACCGCTCGACCACGACCTGCGTGCTTCCGGTGAACGACAGCCATTTTCCGTCGGCGGTTTTCCAGGTGCCGACCGGCGACACGTACGGGACCTCGGTGCCTGTTCGCTCGATCACGGTGCCGAGTTGGTCGTAGGCGACCACCAAAAATTCCATCAGCCGGAAAGGCGTCTCGTACAGGCCCAGATCCAGGTGCTGACCGACGTGTCGTGGGTTGCGGTCACGTTCGTAGATCGCGGCAAGGATGCCGGCGGCGCCGAGCACGCCGGTGACCTCGTCCGCGATCGGGAAGCCGCTGTGCAATGGCGCGCGGTCCGGGAACCCGGTGATGTAGGCCATGCCGCTGAACGCCTCAGCCGTGCGACCGAAGCCGCGGCCGGCGCTGAGCGGGCCGTCCGACCCGTATGCCGACACGCTGAGCATGATGAGTCCCGGATTGGCGGCCGACAACGTCTCGTAGGAAAGCCCGAGCCGAGCCATGGTGCCGGGGACGAAGTTCTCGACCACGACGTCGGCCGTCGCGACGAGACCGAGGAAGGTGTCGCGGTCCGCGTCGGTCTTGAGGTCCAGCGCAATGGTGCGCTTATTCCGGCCGTTCACCTTGTACCAGAGCGGGACGCCGTCCTTGTGCGGGGCGAGCTTGCGAATCGGATCGCCCCGCGGGTGTTCGACCTTGACCACGTCGGCGCCGTAGTCGGCGAGCAGGGTGGCTGCCGCCGACGCGGACACCATCTGCCCAAGGTCAATCACGCGCAGTCCCACCAGGGCTCCGGTGCGTGCCTGCGCTTGGCCGTTCATCCGAACCACCGGTACTGCTGGAGTGCGTACCCAGGCATCGGGCTCGCGGCGCTGTCCGGTCCGCGCGACGCGCTCGTCCGGCCCTTCACAGCAGCGATTCTCCTCGTTGTTTCGGGCGCGTGAGCCGCTACCCCGATCGTCGCACAGGCCACGGCGGGAGTCAACACATCAGTTGACAACGATTTCCCGCAGCCGCCACGCAGCTCACGATGTCGGCTGCGATGGATCACCCTGCTGGCCAGGCGCAGCATTCGCGGTTGCCAAATCACGCGACTTCGACGGCGTCGGCCGCGCCTGACGCAGATCGGCGGTGATCTGCAGAGCGAGATAGCGGGAATACAACCGAGAGTCGATCAGCGAGCCCCCCATCAGCCACAGCCCTTCCTGGGCTGTGCGCTGCCACATGTTGCGCATAATGTGGTTCTCGTCGAATCCCCAGATCGGCCCGACCTTGTTCGCGATCTCGTCGCCGAGCAGACGACGGATCCCCTCCTGCTGGTTCTCGAAGCCGGTGGCCAGCACCACGAGATCGGCGGCAATCAGCCTGCCGTCGCGCATGCGCAGCCCATCCGCCGTAAAGGCCTTCATGTCCCGGGCCTGAACCAGGCCGATCTTGCCGTCGGCAATCAGGTCGGAGCAGCCGACATTGATGTAGTACCCGCCGCCCCGGCGCAGATATTTCATGTAAAAGCCGGTTGCGTCCGGCTCGAAGTCCGTCTCGAAACCAACCGCGTTGAGCTGGTCCAGCAGCGGTTTGTCCAGTTCGCACGTCCGCTTCGTGACCCATTGGCTGGATTCGACGAACAACGGATACGGGGCCGATGTCATGATCAGATCCGAGTCGTCGGCCGAGCGGCCCTCCGAATAGAGCGCGTACACCATCGTGCCGCTGGGCACGAGGCTCACCACGCATGTCGGGCTGCGTTGCACCATGGTCACCGTCGCGCCGTTCGCGTGGAGCTCTTGGGCAACGTCATGGGCGCTGTTGCCGGTCCCCACCACGATGGCCGTGCGCCCTCGGTAGGCCTCACCACTTCGGAACTCGCTCGAATGAACGACGTCCCCACTGAAATCCCGCAAGCCGGCCAGCGCGGGGATGTTAGGCACGCCGCTGACCCCACCGGTTGCCAACACCAGGTGCGGCGCCGCCAGGTGCGACATCGTACCCTCGCGGACGATCTCCACCTGCCAGGTGCGCGACTGACTGTCGTAGCGCGCACCGGTCATCTCGGTATCGGTCCACACGTTGAGTTCCATGAACTCGACGTAGGACTCGAGCCAGCCGGCCAGCTTGTCCTTCGGCATGAAGGTTGGCCAGGTCTCCGGGAACGGGAGATAGGGCATGTGATTGGCCCACACCTCGTTGTGCAGGGTTAGCGAGTGATACCGGTGGCGCCAGTTGTCGCCGACCCTGTGGTTCCTCTCGATGACGAGGCAGTCGACGCCCATGTGCCGCAGCCGGGCGGCCAGGACGAGGCCGCTGTGCCCCCCGCCGACGATCAGCACCTCGGGCTGCCGGTCGATGAACTCTGCCTCACGCCGTCGTTCGTCGAGCCAGTTGTCACCCGCGAAGCGATTCGAATACTCCTCGCCCGTCGGCCGTCGAGGCCCGATCCGCTCCTCAGCTCCGTATAGCTCCTGCAGCGTGGTGAGCATGATCCACCCGCGCGGTCGATCCCAATCGCCGTCCTCAGACACCAGCCGTACGAACGCGGTGCATCGTCCGATCTTGATGTCGAAGTCGAAGAATGCTTCGACAACGTCACGGGCCGAGCGTCGCGTCAGCCGCGGCTCTGATCGCCCCTGACTCGGGCGAACCGAGGAGGGCAGCACATCGCCCTGAAGCTCCGCCCACCTCCGCTGCAACTCGGCACGACCGTGGAACGTTCGATACGACCACGTGAACGCCAGGACGTCCTTCCAGTAGCAGTCCTCGACGAAGAGTCCGCCGAGCGCGACTTGATCTCCCGACTCGATGGCATCGTGCAGCGCCGCCAGCCACGTGGCGAACACCTCCGACGCCGTATGCGTCCGATCGAACCTCGCAGTCACTCCGACCCTTTTCCAGAGCACCGATGGCCTGACGACTGGTCAGGCACAGCAGAAGTGAACACGAAAATGATGTAGTGTGTCAACGTCAATGTTGATGCCCGGACGGTGATCGCCGCCTCAGTTCGAGCGCTTCAGCCAGCCGGGCTGCGGCACCTGTAGACCATCGAGGATGAGGTTGGCAAGGCCCTGGCCGATCGTCTCGGCCGAAAGCGGACCACCAGGGTGATACCAGAGGCGGGTCGAAACCAGCATCCCGATGATGCTGTTGGCCACCACACTGGGCGGAAGCTCGCTCGCCAGCTCGCCCTCCGCGAACGCCTGCGCGACGATCGCCCGAAACACCGCGAAGTACTGCTCGGACTGATGCAGCGTCTTGGCCCAGGCGTCGGACGAGCTGCGCCGCCGGCGCAGCCGATCCAGGTCCTCCTGCACGAACACGTAGAGGAACGGGTAGTGGCGCTC
Organism: uncultured Actinomycetota bacterium; assembly: GCA_963753995.1. GTDB lineage: Bacteria > Actinomycetota > Actinomycetes > Mycobacteriales > Mycobacteriaceae > Mycobacterium. Next base: position 29,382 of record CAVWEO010000001.1, read on the forward strand.
GAAGGAGAGCATCAGCCGGCTGATCAACTGCGACAACCGCTCCCGGGCAGCTAGATCCGCCGCGCTCAACTCCTCCGCGTCCGCGAGGTTCGCACCGACCGCGGTGGCGACAACGTCGCGGAAAAGATCGTCCTTGGAGCCGACGTAGTAGTACAGAGAGGCTCGGTCGAGCCCGACGCGTTCCGCGACATCACTGAGCTTGGTCGCGTGGAAACCTTGCTCCTGAAACACCTCGCCGGCCGCCTTGTGGATTTCCCGCTGGCGCTCCAGGTACACCGGGCTGTCGGTCTTCGCAGCGGCTGCCCGCCTCGCTCGGATGTTGCTCATCGACATCCTCCTCCTCCGCTCGGCGGGCACGCCACCGCAGATGCTGAAGCAGCAGTATCGCTGCCGGCGGGGCGACTTGCCCACATCTGCGTTGATTCGATCAACAACGTCGTTGAGACAATAGGCGCCCAGAGTTATCGACTCAACTATTTGCTTGTACGCAATCAACTGCTTGCCCTACGCTCGCTGCGATGTCCGCACCGGGGCAACCCGCACCTTCGACGACGCTGACGCTGACCGCGCGCCAGCGCTGGCTCGTCCTCGGCGTGGCCGGTGCCGCGCTGATGATGACGGCGATCGACCAGACGATCGTTGCCACGGCCCTGCCCAACATCCAGCACCAGTTGCATGCCCGTCTCAACATCGTCGGCTGGACCATCACCATCTACGCACTCGGCTGCGCGACGACGTATCCGGTCATCGGCAGGGTGGTCGATCGGGTCGGCAGCCGATTGGTCTTTCTCGTCGCAATCACGGTCTTCGCGATCGCCTCCGTGTGTTGCGGGATGTCGACGAACATTTACGAGCTGATCGCGTTCCGGGCGCTGCAGGCCATCGGCGGCGCCGCGGTGATGCCGTCATCGACGAAGATCGTCGCCTTGACGTTCGGCACCAGCCGGGACCGAGCCCTCGGCTCCTTCATCGCGATCTTCTCGGTCGGCTCGGTGTCAGGTCCGATCATCGGCGGCCTGCTCATCGACTATGGCTCGTGGCGCGACATATTCTTCGTGAACATTCCGATCGCGGTGGCGCTCTTCGCCGCGGCATGGTTCGTTCTGCCCGCGACGCCGATCGGCCCGCGCCGACCGTTCGACATTCGCGGGCTGTGGCTACTCGCACTGGCAGTGCTCGCGGCGATGTTCGGGGTCGCCCACCTCGGCGAACCAGGCGCCCAGCTGTGGGACCCGCTGACGATCGGGCCGTTCCTCATCGCGGCGGTCGCCGTCCCTACCCTGACCCGGCACATCCGTCGGGTGCCTGAACCGTTCGTCCCCCCGCAGATGCTGTTCGGGCGCGATTTCCGCACCATGAACTTCCTCAATTTGGTCTACGGCGCCTCGACGTCGGGTTTCGGCGCACTGGTTCCGCTCTACGCGATCACCCGGTTCCACATCGCCTATCTGGCGGCGGGCACGCTGCTTACGGCGCGCGCCGTGGGCAGCATCGTGGTCGGGGCGGCGGCGGTCGCGCTGCTTCGCCGCACCGGTTACCGCAAGCCCATCGTCGTCGGCTTGCTGATCATCGCCGTCGGGCAGGCCGGGATCGCCCTGTGCCCGTCGGCCGGCGTCGCCTACGTCTGGCTCAGCGTCGCGGCAGGCCTGTCCGGAATCGGCATGGGCGCCGCGAACCCGGCGGTGAACAACGCCTGCCTGCACCTGATGCCGGACGACACGGCATCGGTTGCCGCGTTGCGCGCCATGTTTCGCCAGATCGGCGCAATCTCCGCGGTTTCCCTCGCGACCGCGATCGCCGCGCCCAGCAGCGACCCGGGCCGCGCCCAGGCATTCGTGTTCATGGCCTTCGCGGTTTCCCTGCTCGCGCTGATCCCGCTAGTGCGCCGGGTGCCGGAGCATCGCGGGGCATGGTGACGAGACGTGTTTGGGATGATTCTGAGATGACGGCGATGGGCGCGGAGGAGGCGGTCACGCTGCGCCGCGCGGTGAGCCGCCTCGCGCGCAAGCTCAACGCAGCCGCGACGGACGAGGGGCTCACCCCGAGCCAGGCATCGGTCCTCGCCTTGATCGGCGCCCGCGGTCCGATCGGAGTGCCCGAGCTCGTCCAGCTCGAGCACCTGCACCCCACCATGCTGTCGCGGGTGATCGGCGCGCTGGATCAAGCCGGTTACCTGATCCGGCGCTCCAATCCGAACGATCTGCGCGCTGCGTCTCTCGAACTCACCGATGAGGGGCACCAGGTCGATGACCGAATTCGCGAACAGCGGGCAGGCCTGGTGCTGAAAGGCCTGTCGATGCTGCCGATCAAGGAGCAGCGAGCGGTCCGCTCGGCATTGACGGCATTGAGCTCGCTCGCCGACGTCCTGCCCTGACGCTGTCCTGCACCCGCGAGCGCCGATCGTCGACGCCTTCGATGTCGGCGAAGCCCCGCTAGGCTGGGCGCCGCGAACGGAAAGGCAGCCGATGGGGTCCGACGAGCAGGCGGAGAAGCTTCCGCTCACCACTTACGCCACGTTGGGCTTGTTGACGCCGTCCGAGGAATTCACCGCGGTCGAGATCCAGGCGCGGGCCCAGAATCTGCTGCGCTACTTCTATTGGACGCCCGCACTAAGCCACATCCGCCGCGAACTCAACCGGCTGGAGGAGTTCGGTCTGGTCGAGGTTCGCGAGGCGCGGCAGAGTCGCGTGCGACGCACGCTGAAATACCGCATCTCGGAGGCGGGCAGCGAAGTGCTGCGCACCTGGGTGGAGACGTCGACGATCGACCCGGTGGTCACCAAGAATCCCGCGATCCTCCGGGTCTGGCTCGGCCGGCGGGCTGGCGACGGCACGCTGGTCCTGGCCGCGCTGCGGGCCCACCTCAACGCGGTCCGCGCAGATCTGGCCGACCTGCGGGCGAACGTCGATCGGGTCGACGCCGTCATCGCCGCCCGTGCGGACAGTATCGGCAAGGCCGGTGCGCCCCCGGGCCGCGATCTACCGGTGCTGGTGTCCCGGCCGATGTGGAGCAACGCAGTGTTCCGCTACTGCTTGCGCAGCCTGGAGTTCGACGCCGCCAACCTCGAACAGCTGCACGAGGAGTTGGCGGCCCTGGTCGGTCCGCGCTACGCCGAGGACCCCGGCGCCTAGCGCCAACCGATCGACCGCCGCGCTGCCAGACGCGGATGGCGCCACCGTTTCCGGGTCGTAAACAGTAGTGTTGACAGTGGCTGAGAGCGGCGTCTACAGTCCGAACCTGTTGGCGGAGCGACCGGCGTCGTCCTCAAGGCGCGTACCGGTTCCAAGCCGGCGATCGCATAGGAAGACAGCGCCAAATCAAGAATTTCCACTAGCTCTTTTTCCAGCACACGCTCCGGTCACGGTGCGGCCTTAGGAGAGTCCGATGACGCGTTCCAAGGCGACTCGTTTGCGTATATTCGCTGCGGTCGCGACGGTACTTCTGGTCGCCGCTTGCAGTTCGTCCAAGTCCTCGGGGGGCTCAGGCGGATCGTCCGGCGGGGCGACTAAGAGCACCTGGACCATCGGCTCGATCATCACGCAGACGGGGTCGAGTTCGGCGATCTTCGGCGCAGCCAAGAACGTGATGCAGGCGTGGGTCAGCTACACCAATTCCCACGGCGGCATCAACGGACACCCGATCAAGCTCGTCGTGATGGACGACCAGAACACGCCCTCGGTCGGCCTGGCCGACGCGCACACGCTGGTCAATCGGGACCACATCCTTGCGCTGGTGGGCAGCGAGGACAACAGCGCACCCGGCTGGAAGGACTACCTGATCAGCCAGGGCGTCCCGATCGTCGGCACCGCCGGCGCTGTCGGACTCGCCTTCAAGCCGAGCGACAAACTCTTCTACCCGACCGGCACCGACCTCGCGATCCAGAAGAAGCTCGGCCTGGTGTTGGCCAAGCAACAGAACGCCACCAAAATCGGTGCGGTCTACTGCTCAGAGTCCGTAGCCTGCCTGCAGGGCGCAAACGCCACCCAAGCGGCCGTTCAGGCTGCCGGTTACACGTTCACAAAGGCGATCAAGGTCGCCACCACGGCGCCCAGCTACGTGGCACCCTGCATCGCCCTGCGTGATGCCGGCACAACGACGATCCAGCTTTCCGTCGTCACCACGACCGTGCAGGCCATCGCCGACGCGTGTGCACAGCAGGGCTACTACCCGCTGTATCTGGCCACCGCGGCGGCCATCACCAATAACTGGACCACCGACCCAGCGTTCCGCAACGCCGGCGGCGCGATCGACTCGTTCCCCTGGTGGCACACCACGGTGCCGGCCATCGCCCTGTTCAACAGCGTGATGGCGCAGTATTACCCCGACTCGCAGGCCCACATCACCACGGCCGCCCAGGTGTGGTCTTCGGCGATGGCTTTCGAAGAGGGAGCCAAGGCGGGCAACCTCGGTGACAACCCGACGAACAAGCAGCTCGCCGACGGTATGGACACGATATCCAACGACACGCTGGGCGGGCTGGTGCCGGCACTTACCTTCACCAACGGCAACCGCTCGGTGAAATGCGGTTACGTGTTCCTCATCAAGAACAACCAGTTCACGCTGGCGAACAACAACCAGCAAGCCTGCGCTAGCTAACGCCCATAGACGGACCAGCGACGGATCAGAGAACGCAATGCCTGCAGAAGGAGTCGGTGACGTGAGTCCTGACATCAAGATCGTTTCCCCCGATGATCACCTGATGGAGCCGCCGCATCTGTGGGTGTCCCGCCTGCCGGCGCGCTACCACGACGTGGGGCCACGCGTCGTACGTACCCGAGGACGGACGGACACCGATTCGACGGAGTTCAAGTTCGTCGAGGACGACGAGGGAAAACCGGCAGACCTGTGGTTGTACGAAGACGTCAAGATGGCGATACCGCTGATCAGCGCGGCTGCTGGATACGACCTCGACGACCTCAACACGGATCCGATCACTTTCGACGAGATGCGACCGGGCTGCTACGAACCAAAGGCGCGGGTCCAGGATATGGAGGCTGCAGGTATTGAGGCCTCCGCCTGTTTTCCGAACAACTTCGTGCGGTTCTGTGGGCAGCGCTTCCTGTTCGGCAAGGACAAGGACCTCGCGAAGCTCTGCGTCGAGGCGTACAACGACTTCCAGATCGACGAGTGGTGCGGCGATTCGGACGGCCGGCTGATTCCGCTCGGCATCATCCCGTTGTGGGACGTCGAGCTGGCCGTGCAGGAGGTCCACCGCACCGCGAATCGCGGCATGCACGCGATGTGCTTCTCCGAGTTGCCCGCGCGACTGAAGTTGCCGTCTATCCATAGCGGTTACTGGGACCCGTTCTTCGCCGCGTGTGAGGAAACCCAGACCGCCATTCAGATGCACATCGGGTCGAGTTCGTCCTTCACCAAGTCCTCCGAGGATGCGCCGCACGTCGTCACCAGCACGACGATGGCGGTGAACTGCACCATTGCTATGGTCGACTGGCTCTTCTCCGGCAAGCTGATGGAGTTTCCGCGCCTCAAGATCGCCTTCGCCGAAGCTCAGGCCGGTTGGATCCCCTACTACTTGCAGCGGGCAGACGAGGTGTGGGAAAGCCGGCGCTCCTGGGGCGGCATCCACCCGCTGATCAAGGAGCCACCGAGCACGCAGGTTCCCGGCCGGGTCTTCTACTCCACCTTCGGCGATCCCGTCGCGTTCCGCCTTCTTGACCTGGTCGGCGAGGATCAGCTCATGTTCGAAACCGACTACCCGCACAACGACACCAACTGGCCGAACAGCCTCGAGGTCGCGAACAAGGCCACGGCGGGCCTAGACGAAGAAACGAAGCGCAAGGTCCTGTCGACGAATGCCAAGGTGCTGTTCGGCATCGCCTGACCGGGTACCACCTCTAGCCAAAGGAGCCACAGCAGATGCACCTCGACCGCGGCAGAAGGGCGCCTGCGCTCGGCGCGCCCAACCCTGATTTCATGGAGGAGTTCCCCGCTGGTGCGGTGAAGTTCGGCGTCGAGTATCGGGACATCAGCGGGTACAAGATCCCCGATTTCTGGGAGGCGGAGAAAGGCGCGCAGTTCGCCGATGCAGGCGTGACACTGCATGTCTTCGACGCCGACAGCGGGGTCGAACACATCCGCATCGACTGCTTCTCCGACGATCCGCACTATCACTACAGCTGCCAGGACACCGAGGAATACCTCGTCGTTCGCTACGACGCGCCCGCCAACGGTGACGACATGCTCGGATGGGCACTGAATTGCTTCCGCGGCCGGCTAGGGCCGATGCTCGCCAGCAGCCGGGGCGGCAAGGAGCTGGCGGACAAGGTCGACGACACGCTCGTCGCCGATGCGCTGGACCGTGTTGAGGATGCGGCGCGCCGGATCCAGAAGAGCCCGCCTCCGATCCCGCGGTCCCCCGAGGTGCCGGGACTCTCCTCGGTGAGCTGATCGGAGTGTCCGGCGCGGGTGTTCGGGTCGCGATCCGACTCGGACACCCGCTTTCAGCTTTTCGGCGGGCGGCATGCCGCGCGCGTGACAGGCGGCCTACACGGCATCGCGGTGTGGTGTGCGCTGCGCTGCGCACGTCGTAAACATAAGTGTTGACGGACATCGAACGCCGCCTCTACAGTCGCGGTGACACGGGACACATCAACGAGACACTGGCGCGCCGTGTATCCGCTAGCGCCGGGCGTGTGGAGGTCTTGGCGTAATGAGTTCAGTGCTCCCGTTCCTCGTCGTCGGGGTCACCGTCGGGTCGGTGTACTCCCTGGCGGGCGTCGGCTTGGTGCTGACATACAAGACGTCCGGGATCTTCAACTTCGGCCATGGCGCGTTGGCGACCCTGTCCGCGTACCTGTTCTACACACTGCACTTCACCCATCACCTGGCCTGGCCGTTGGCCGCCCTGATCAGCGTCGGGGCGCTCGGGGTGGTGCTCGGAATCGGCTTCGAACGATTCGCACGCCAGCTGTCGCAGGTCAGCGTCGCCTGGCAGATTGCATCTACCATCGGTGTGCTGCTCTCCGTTCAGGCGCTGTGCGCGATTTTCTACAGCACCGACGAGCGCACATTCCCGAACTTCTTGCCAACCTCGACCTTCCGCGTCGCAGGCACGAACGTCGGGTACAACCAGCTCATCATCGTCGCGATCTCGTTGTTCGCGACCGCCGCGCTGTACATCGCTTTCCGAGTCACCAGGGTCGGCATCGCGACCCGCGCGGTTGTCGAAGCCGCCGACCTGCTGGCGATGGCCGGCACCAATCCCCGACTGGTACGCCGCTGGGCGTGGGTAGTGGGGTGCTGGTTCGCGGCGCTGTCCGGACTGCTCATCGCGCCCAGCCTCCCGCTCGACCCGTTCGCACTGACGTTGCTCATCGTCCAGGCGTTCGGAGCCGCGGCCATCGGCAACTTCGCCAGCCTGCCGATGACCTGGGTCGGCGGCATGATCATCGGCGTCGTCGGGTCCCTCGCCACGCGTTACGGCGGACAGCATCAGATCATCAATGGCCTGTCACCCGGCCTGCCGTTCATCGCGTTGTTCCTGGTACTGCTGCTCTATCCGAAAACGCGGTTGCGGATTCGGCAACGCGTGATGCGCGTGCAGCCCACCAGTTGGCGCGCGCCGAACCGGATACAGATCGCCCTCGGTGTCGTCTTCATCGCCCTGCTCGCACTGTTGCCCGATCTGGTGGGGTACCGGCTCGATTCCTTCACACTGCTGCTGACCAGCCTGCTGCTGTTCCTCTCGCTGGGGTTGCTCGTCCGCGTGGCCGGCCAGGTCTCCCTATGCCAGCTGAGCTTCGCCGCCATCGGCGCAGTCGTATGCTCGCAACTGAGCGTCGAGCACCACGTGCCATGGCCGCTCGCCCTTGTGATCGGCGGACTCGCGACGGTGCCGATCGGCGCCCTGCTCGCCATCCCCGCCATCCGGCTCTCCGGCCTCTACCTGGCACTCGCGACATTCGGTTTCGGACTGCTCCTGCAACAGATGTTCTATCCGTCGGGGTTGATGTTCGGCATCACCGGGTTGGGCGTCGAATTACGGCGGCCGCACCTGTCGTGGTTGACGCTCGATTCAGAACGCGGGTTCTACTACGTCGTCCTGTGCATCACGATCATCGTTGCACTCGGCATGGTGGCGCTGAACCGCTCTCGTCTCGGCCGGCTGCTCCGTGGTGTGGCCGACTCCCCCACGATGATGGTCGCCTCCGGCAACGGAATCATGGTCCCGCTCGTCCTCGTCTTCTGTATCTCCGCGTTCGTGGCGGGGATGGCTGGCGCACTGCAGGGGATGGTGTTCGGCCAGGTCACCGGGGTGAACTTCGACCCGGTGCAATCGCTGGTCTACCTGGCAGTGGTGATGATCGCGCTCGGATCGGAGCCGTGGTACGCACTCGTCGGCGCGGCCGGTTTGAACCTGTTGCCCATCTACATCACGTCCTCGCTGATCGGCTTCTACCTTCAGCTCGGCTTCGGCGCAATCGCGATCGCCATCGCGCTCGGCGGACAGCCGCACTCGCGGCTCAAGGCGGTGATCATGGCTCGTCAGTGGCTCGACCGAGTGTTCGGCAAGCCGAGCGTCGCAACCGAGCTTGCACGCTCGTCTACAACGGGCGCAGCTCTGGTCGGCACGACGGCTCGCGCATCGACCGACGGTGGCAGCCTGTCAGTAGAGGTGCGCGACCTGACAGTGCGGTTCAGCGGCCTCGTCGCCGTTCAGAATTTGACGCTGACCGCGCGGCCTGGACTCCTGACCGGCCTGATCGGCCCCAACGGAGCCGGCAAGACAACAGTGCTCAACGCATGCTCCGGATTCGTCTCTCCGACGAACGGTCAAATCCGCCTCAACGACGTCAACGTTTCGCGCAAGAGCCCCGCTCGGCGGGCCCGAATGGGCCTGGGCCGCAGCTTCCAACAGATGGAACTGTGCGACTCGCTGTCGGTGTGGGACAACGTTGCCATCGGCAGCGAGGGGGCACTCGCCGGAGCACGTATCAGCCGACAGATCTTCGGCAGGCGCAGTGATGCCCGCACCATCCGGACGAGCACCGAGTGGGCATTGACGCGCTGCGGTCTAGCCGGCATCGCTGACGTTCAGGTCGGCGAGTTGTCCAGCGCGGAGCGCCGGTTCGTCGAGCTGGCGCGCTGTTTGGCCGGCCCGTTCAAGGCATTCCTACTCGACGAACCGTCGTCCGGATTGGATACCGGTGCCACGCAGCGGCTCGGGCGCCTGCTGCGCGACCTGGTCGAGCAGGACGGCGTCACCATCCTGCTCGTCGAGCACGACATGTCACTGGTCATGTCAGTGTGCGACGACATCTACGTGATGGACTTCGGCAAGCTGCTGATGCACGGCAGCCCGCGCGAAGTGCAGGCCAGTGAGGCTGTCCGCCTGTCGTACCTCGGCGTCGGTTCGCCGTTGCTCGCCGACGAGCTCGACGCCCAAGAGGAGCTCGCAACATGACCGATTCACTTCCCATCGCGGATTCGTCGTTCTTCGCGCTGCGCTCGGTACGGGCCGGCTACGGCAGCGTCGAAGTGCTGCACGACATCGACTTCTCGGTGCCGCCCGGTTCGGTCGTCGCCCTGATCGGCGCGAACGGAGCGGGCAAGACCACTTTGCTCAAGGTCGCGGCGGGAATCATCGGCACCAAATCGGGCTCGATCGTGTTCGACGGGCAGGACACCACCGGCATGCCGACGTATCGGCGAGCCGAGAAGGGCGTATGTCTCATCCCGGAAGGTCGCGGCATCTTCCGCGGTCTCAGCGTGCGGGAGAACCTGCGCCTGGCCGTCCCGCCGTGGGCCAGTTCCACCGACTACAGCGAGGCGGTCACCGCCTTCCCGGTGCTCGGGCGGCGGCTCAAGCAGCTGGCCGGGACGCTTTCCGGCGGCGAGCAGCAGATGCTGGCGATGGCACGCGCGTATCTGTCCAAGCCAAAACTGATCCTGATCGACGAACTGTCACTCGGTCTCGCTCCGGTCATCGTGGACCAGATGTTCGAGTCCGTGCAGGCGCTCGCGAACTCGGGCGTATCGATCGTCATCGTCGAGCAATACGTCCACCGCGTGCTGGAACTCGCCGGGCTCGCATACATCCTCGTGCACGGCAGGATGGCATGGCACGGCGAACCGGATGCCATCGATGACGACCTGCTGATGAGCAGTTACCTCGGCCAGGTCAGCTGATGGCCGGGCAACGCCCGCTCGAGGGCAGAGTCGCGCTCATCACCGGCGGCGGTCGCGGGCTGGGCCGCTGTGCCGCGCTGGAAATGGCACGGGCCGGCGCAGACGTCGTCGTCGCGGACCTGTTCAAGGACGACGAAGGTTACGCCGCGGACCAGGTCGTCGCCGAGATCGTCGCCCTCGGTGCGAGGGGAGCGGCTACCTACGACGACGTCTCCGACGCACAAGCCGCGGCGGCGATGGCATCGGTCGCGCTGGACACCTTCGGCCGCCTGGACATCCTTGCCACCTTCGCCGGCAACGCGCGGATGAAACCGATACTCGAGGTCACGCCCGAAGAGTTCGACGAGTCGCTCTCGGTGCACCTCAAAGGCACCTTCAACAGCATCAAGGCCGCGCTGCCGTCGATGCTGGCGCAGGGCTGGGGCCGGATCATCACGGTCAGCTCCCGCGCGGCGCTGCCGCGCGGTCCGATCCAGGCGCCGGTACCCGCGTACTCGGCTGCCAAGGCCGGCATCATGGGTCTCACCGCGGCGGTCGCCCTGGAGATGGAGCGCACCGCGCCAGGGGTCACCATCAACTGCCTGCTACCCAGCGCGCAGACCCAGCTCTTTCCGATGGCCGGCCCGCGAGCCTTCGGCGGGCTGCCGGCGGCGATCACGTCCGACCCCGACTACGTCGCGCCCGTCGTCGCCTTTCTCGCGACCGAGGAGGCGGGCGCCATCAACGGGCGGTTCGTCTACGCGGCCGGCGGTGACATCTGCATCTACACACCGCCCTTCCAGGTCGGCGAGGCGAGCTGCATCGTGCGCAAGGCGGGTCGGTGGGACGTTGCCGAACTCGGATCGACGCTGCTGCCGGTCGTGACCAGCTGAGATGGGCCCTCGAGCCCACGCGGCGGCCCGACCGTGACCGGACAGCCGGGGACCGCGGACATCCGCGAGCGGCGCGCGGCCTATGACGAGTGGATCCAGGGCCTGTTCACCGCGCAGCGCCACGGGGCGGGCGACGGACTGGGCAGCCTGAACTATATCGACGCGGCGGCGCGGCGGCGCGGCTGCGAGGCGATGTCCACCGGGGTCGCGATCAGCCTGGCGCGGGACTTGGCCGGTGGGCCGACGGTGCGACACGACGGCGGTTCGGCGTTCGAGATGGAGTTGTTCGAGACGAACATCCCCGCCGTCGAACTCGACATTCGATCCGATCGCATCGTGCTGGACTGCCACGGCCTGGCCAACACGCACATCGATGCGCTCAACCACATGGGCTTCCGCGGATCCTGGTACGTCGATCCGGACGCCGCGGCGGGCAGTGGATCGATCGGCGAACTGGCCCGCTTCGGCATCTTCACCCGAGCCGTGTATGTCGATGTCGCCGCGGTTCGCGGGCAGCCCTACGTCGCGGTCGAGCACCCTGTCACAGCTGAGGACATCGAGACGGCGCTCGCCGAGTCCGGCGTGCAATTCCAACCCGGTGACGCGCTGCTCATCGACTGTGGTCGGGACCGGTTCGACGAGCTGGTGGCGCCGTGGTCGGAGCAGAGCGCGCGCCCCGGCGTCGGCGAGAGCGCCGGTCGCTGGCTCGCGGACAACCAGCCGGGGCTGCTGTGCTGGGACATGTTGGACGCGTTCAGCGACGCGCAGGTGAACGGCTCCATCCACCGGCTGCACTGGGCGATCGGGCTGGTGCTCGTCGACAACTGCGACTTCGCCCGGCTGCGCCCGGCGATGGTGAACCGGCCACCGATCGGCGCGCTGGTGGTCGCGCCGCTGTGCGTGGCCGGCGCGACCGGATCGAACGTGAACCCGCTGCTGCTCGTCTAGCGGCTCTGGTGAGTCAACTTTGATGTTGATAGAATGCCGCAGACGATGGGCGCAGGTCGGCGCCCGACCCACGGATTCGTGGAAGGTGCGGCGATGAGCAGCGAAATTCAGCCGGAAGCCACCAAGCGCAGGCCTCAACTTCATGCCAGCTGGGTCGACCCGGGAACATGGAAGAACCACCCCTTGCACGACCTGAAGAGTTGCCGATTCATGATCGGCGATCCGGACAACAGCGACTCGGTCGCGGTCGTGGTAGTCGAGTACGCGCCCGGCGCGGTCGTAGGTGCGCACTTCCACCGCACGGACTACACCTCGGTCGTCGTGCGCGGATCGATGAAGGTGACGAACAAGGTCGAGCAGACGGGTTCGATCCGCTTCGTCACCGCAGGCACTGGCTACGGCCCGCTCGTCGCGGGCCCCGAAGGATGCACTGTGATCGACATCTTCACGCTCGGGGACAAGACACCGGATTTCATCGGTGCGCAGTACTTCGAACCGCCGCAGGCACATGAGCAGGCCGCACCCGCGATCTAGCGCCGGTAACCGGCCCCGCACCCGGCGACGGCCCGACGCCGGCACTGCGATGCGACCGGCCTACCGCAGCGGAGCCCGGCTGATCATCGCGCCCGAGCCGTGACCCAGTAGACCGGTGGCCACCACGACATGGTCGGCCCGGGCGACCTGGCGCTCGCGCGCGCGACCCTGAACCTGCAACGTCGCCTCGATCCAGTGGCCGATTCCGTGCAACCGCCCCTCACTGAGGTTCCCGCCGAAGGTGTTCACCGGGAGCGCACCCTCGAGCTCGACTCGCCCGTCCTGGATGAACTGCCACGCCTCGCCCTCGGCGCAGAAGCCCAGCCCCTCCAGCCAGAAGTAGACATCCGGTCCGAACCCGTCGTAGAGCATTGCCGCGTCGACATCGGCGGGGCGCAGACCTGAGCTCGCCCAGATACCGTCGCCGATCGCGCGCGCGGTGTGCCTGGCTGCCGTCGAACAGCGCCGGACCCAGATCGAGCGGGGTCGCCGTCGGCCGTCCCGGCAGGAAGCTCGCCTGGCCGAGCCCGGTCACGAAAGCCGGGGCGTGCGGCAGACTCTCGGCACGATCTGCGCCCGTCAACACGATTGCCCCGGCGCCGTCGACCGGGATGTCGCAGTCGAGCATGTTGAGTGGTTCGGCGATCATCGGCGCCGCCAGGTAGTCGGCGAGTGTCAGCGGGGTATCGCGGAAGTACGCGCTCGGATTGCGGTTGGCGCCGCGTCGCTGCGCCACCACGAGCGCGCCTAGGGCATCCCGGTCCGCGCGGTACTGCTTCAGGTAGCGCATGTACGCGAGCGCGAAGGTCATCGGTGCGCCGGTCAGGCCGTAGGGCAACGAATACGCGTCGGCGTCCGACACCGCCCCACCGTCGTGGCTGCGCTGGTATGCACCCGAGCGCGGCATGTGCAGCGCGCGCCACACCACGGCGTAGTCGCATCGCCCGAACGCGAGCGCCATAACCGCCTGCTCGATCGCGGTGCTGACGTTGCCGCTCTGCGTCTCCGCCCACCAGCGCACATTGCGCAACCCGAGCCGGCTCACCAACCAGCCCGTGGAGACGAAGCTGCGTCCGTCCCCCGATTCGGACCCGGCGTTGCCGCCCGGGAACGCCGGGAACGTGGCCGCGCCGTCGATGTCCTCGAGTTCCAGTCCGGCGTCGGTCACCGCCGCCCGTACCGCGTCGGCGGCGAGCAGACCCAGCGGGCGCGGCAGGCGCCGTCCGATCTGCGAGTGTCCCACGCCGACGACGGCGACGGGACGGTCCGGCTCGAAGCCTTGTCGGATCACCGGCGATCCAGCGCGAACTGCAGAATCGTCCGATCGCCTCGTGACTCGAACGCCGCGCGGACGCGCAGACCGATGTCCAGCTCACCCACTTGGTAGCTGCCGATGAGGTTCGTCGTCAGATACAGGTCGGGCTGCTCATCGAGAGCGACCGAGACCACCACGTACGGAAGGTCCTCGTCGAAGCCGGCAACCCATGTTCGGTGCGCGACCGTGTAGGTATAGATCACTCCCAGGCCGGACACCGCCGACCATTCGTAATCTTCGTTGCCGCACTCGGGACACAGCAGCGGCCACCGCTGCTGGTAGCGATCGCATGCCGTGCACCGCGGCAGCACGACGCGGCCTTCGGCGTGCGCGTTCCAGTACGGCCCATCGTCGACGCCGGGAACTGGGACCGGTTTCACGTCACGATGTCCGGCGATCAGTCCAGCGGGATGTCGTAGAGTTTCGCCGCGTTGTCCTGCATGATCTTGCGAACGTTCTCCGGCCCGACGTGCCGCAGTGCCTCGGCCGAGCGCCGCACCGCTTCGGGGTGCAGGCACGTCGGGTGCGGGAAGTCCGTCTCCCAGAGCACGTTGTCGGCCCCGAGATAGTCGAGCAGCAATGACGGGCCGGCCTTCTCGAACCAGAAGCAGGCATAGATGTTGCGCCGGAACATCTCGAGGGCGGACGGCGCGTCCGGTGCCGGCGAATCGGCGAAATCCTCCAGGTATTCGTAGTCCACCCGTTCGAGCACATACGGGATCCAGCCGATGCCGCTCTCCACCGATACCCACTTGACCTCGGGCCAGCGGTGCAGCACGTCACTGACGACGAGGTTGGAGATGAATCGGGAATTGGCCAGCTCGATCTGCACGGAGTTGACCGGCTTGTGGGCGCGTGGCGGCAGCGACGCCCACGCCGGTTGCGGCACCTTGCTCTGCGGGCCAGCGACCGGTGTGGATCCGACGTGGATGTTGATCGGCAGCTTCAGGTCGGTGATGGCCTCGTAGAACGGATCCCACACCGCCTGCCCGAGGTCGGGCAGCCCGGCCAGGTTCGGCTCGCCGGACATGGTGATGCCGTGGAACCCGAGTTCCTGCTTGCACCGGGTTGCTTCATCGACGCACAGGCCGATGTCCCAGAACGGCATGATGGCCTGCGGGAAGAGTCGGTTCGGTGCCTCTTGGGCCCACTCGCTGAGTGCCTCGTTGTAGATGCGCACCGTTGCGAATGCCAGATCCTTGTCGGGCAACGTCACCAGTGATCCGCAGGCGAACCCCATGATGTTCGGGTACACGATCTGCGCGTGCACGCCCAGGCTGTCCATGAAGCGGACGCGCGCCTTGGCGTCGTAGGACGCCTCGTGGATCTCGTCCCACATGTTTCCGTGCTCGGTGATGTCCGCACCGAAGAACGGAATCTTGTCGCCCTTCTTGTTCACGTAGCTGACGCCGCCGGCGCGGAAGATCGGGTTGCCGTCCAGGATCCAGACCAGGGCGCCGGCGTCGTCGCGCACGACCCGCGGCACTCGGTCCTTCAGGCTCGCCGGTGCGCGTGAGGTCCACAGGTCGTACGGCTCGGAGAAGTGCGTGTCGGTGTCGATGAGTTTCAGGCCGGCCAACAGGTCGGGTTGCTCCTCGCCGCGTTCTTGCGTGCTGGCTTCGCTCGAAACACTGAGGACGGGACTTGGGCACATGGGCAGGCGACCCTTCGGGGAAGACGTCTGCCGGCGAGCGGGCAGACCCGCGCACGCGAAACATTAGTCTTGAGACTAGTAGTCCGTCAATGGAACGCGCTCGTCGCCGTCCCCCCGAATCGGCTCAGATGACGTGGTCCTCGGCGAACTGTTTGATCTGCCCCGTCGTGTATCCGAGCAAATCACCGAGCACGTACTCGTTGTCCTCGCCGTAACACGGAGCGCCGCGATCCGTCGGACCGCCGATGTGCGTCGGGGTCTCGCTGAGCTTCACCGGCGTCTCCGCGACCGGCCACGTCCCGATCTTCGTTCCGGTCACCTCCGTCAGCCATTCGAGCGCCGCCAGTTGCGGGTCATCGTCGACGCGGTCGGCAGCGTCCTGGCACACCCCGGCCGCTACCCCTGCACCCTGCAGCGCGTGCATGAGTTCGTACCCGCCCTGATTCTGCGTCCATTCGGTCACGGCCGCGTCGAGCTCGTCCTGGTGCAGCAGGCGATCCGCGAGCGTGGCGAAACGCGGGTCTTCGAGCCAGTCCGCCCGCCCGGCCAGACGTGCCAACGCCTGCCACGCCGTCTCGTCGAAACAGGCGATGGCCAGCCAACGGTCGGTGCCGGCGCAGCGGTACGCGCCGTGCGGCGCGGCAGGTTGGTACGGCGAGCGATTTCCGAACCGCCGCCACGACCGCTCATTCGCCGAAGCGTCGAGAATCGGCGGCCCGGCAATGAAGATGCCCGTCTCCGTCTGGGACGCGTCGATGTGCTGGCCGCGGCCGGTCCGGTCCCGGTAGGTCAGTGCGGACAGCATCGCAACGGCAAAGCTGTACGCGCCGATCCAATCCAGATAGGAGTAACCCCACCCGGCGGGCATCGCCGGCTCGGCCAGACCGGACATCTCCGCGGTACCGGCCAGCGCGGCCGCCACCGGGCCGAGGGCACGGAACCGGCCGTAGCTGCCGAATCCGCCCATGCCGGACTGCTGCGCGTAGATGATGTCCGGCTTCAACGACTGCAACGTGGGCCAGCCGAGTCCCCAACTGTCCATCACCCCGGGCGAGAAGCCCTCGGCGACGATGTCGGACAGCCCGACCAGCTGCCGCGCAATCGCCAGCCCCTGCGGGTGCCGCACGTTGAGTGAAATACCGCGCTTGCCGGCGTTCTTGTTGTTGAACTGTCCGCCCATGTCCGGATCGTTGACTCCGGGCAGCGGCGCCCTCGCGGTACGACGTGCCTCGCGTCCGCCGACCGGCGCCATCACCCCGAGGCGGGTGTCCGGATGCGCCGCCCACTCCACCTTGATGCACTCCGCGCCGAGGGCGGCCAGGAATCGCGTACCGCCCGCGGAGGCGAGAAACCAGGTGAAGTCGAGAACGCGGATGCCGTCCAGGGCCATCGGCCGCCCGCGTCGCGACGTGCGCGAACCGTGCCACGTCCGCCGGGCGGCCACCGCCTTCGGCGCGGTGGTCCGCAGTAGTTGCAGGACTTCGGTGCGGTCCTCGTCGAGGAGTGGGGCACGCCGGCCGGCCACCCATTCGGTCTCGGACGAGAGCCACTTGCTGGTGACGTAGGTGAACGAGCGGTCGTGTTCGGGATGGTGGATCTCGCTGAACGTGCCGCGCCGGTGCCAGTGTTCGTCGGCGACGTTCTCCTCGGGCTTGCGCAGTGGCACGCAGATGATTCCGGCGTCCTGCATCTCGCGCCACGGCATCTCGGCGTAGGTGAAGCGGCGGACGAAGCGTTGCAGCACCTCCTGCGCGTGCGCGAGCATCGCCGGCCCGGCCGTGCTGCCCGGGATGGCGCGCGCGCCGCTGCCGACGACCGGGGCATGGGGCGGCAGGTCGCCGGCCATGCCGTATCGGTCGAGGAAGGCCACCAGGTTCCCGTAGTCTTTCGGATTGATCAGCATGGTGACGAACCAGCGCCCGTCCTTGGTGTGCGCCAGCGGCGTGCCCATCGATGTCTCGGGCATGGCATGCGTGCACGTCTGGCGCAGCACCGGTGTGCGCCGCATGACCCAATTCATCACGTCGAGCTCGGTGTTCTTCGACACCGCTTCGTGCACGGCGCAGCAGACGAGCTGACCGACACCGCGCTGGCCCCTATACAGCAGCGCCGCCAGCGTCATCATCACCAACTGCTCGCCGGCGATGTGGTACGAGTGCCACAACTGCGGAGCAATCGGCGGCAGGTCGTAGCTACCGTCCGGGCGGGGTGAATAGCCGCAGTTCATCATCGGACCGCCGAGGGCCAGATGGATGAGGTCCGAGGCCTGGTAGTCCCGCCACGGTCCGACGTCGCCGAACGGCGACATGCGCGCGATGATCAGAGCCGGGAACTGCGCTCGCAACGAGTCCCGCCCCAGCCCGACGGAGTCCAGATAGGTCCGCGGCGTCGCGTCGAGGAACACATCGGACAGCGCGGTCAGCTGCCGCATCGTGTCGATCCCGTCGGCGGTCTCGAGGTCGAGGACGACCGATCGTTTGAGCCGGTTGTAGTTCCAGAAGAACAGCGACCGTTCGGGCCCGGGGCGGTCCTCGAAGAATGGTCCGATCCGCCGCGTCGCGCTCCCGCCGGGCGGCTCGATTTTGATCACGTCCGCGCCGAGGCCGGCCAGCAGCAGCCCGGCGTACTCCGCCGATGTGTCGGCGAGTTCCAGCACGCGCACGCCGGCCAGCGGTGCAGCGGACATCCGGCTCAGTCCCTTCGCCTCGGTACCGCGGACGATGACCGCTCGCGTCGATGACTTTTAGTGTCGGGACTAGTAGACTGAAGGTTCTGCCGGATCGTCAACACATTCATTGACAGCGTCTCGCGGAGCTGGTGCGAGTCAGCCATGGCCGGCTCGTCGATCTAGGTAGCTGCGAGGTAGGCAGGCGGATGACGCTCACCGAAGTCGGGGTCGCCGGCGGGGAAACGGCACTGTCCGGACGCACGGGACGCGGCTTCACTGCTCATCTGGTCCGGGAGATCGAGAAGATCTCGGTCGCCGACGTCTCCGACCTGGTTATCGAACGGGCTCGGCACGCCCTGCTCGACTGGCTCGGGGTGACCATCGCCGGCGCCGGCGAGCCGTCCGCACGGATCGTCGGGCACGTCATCGCCGCCGAAGGCGGCACCGCGGTCGCCCGATTGGTGGGCACCGAACAGAGGGCCACCGCCCGCCAGGCCGCGCTGGCGATGGGGGTCGCCGGCCACTCGATGGATTACGACGACATGGCCGTGGGCGCGCACCCGTCGGTGGTGGTCCTGCCCGGCATCATCGCCGTCGCCGAGGAACTCGACGCCGACGGGCCGAGCACACTCGAGGCGATGATTCGCGGCTACGAGGCCATGAACATGATCGCCAACGCCTGTGGGCTGGTGTCCTACGCCCGAGGCTTTCACTGCACCGGCACCTTCGGCGCGTTCGGCGCGGCAGTCGGCGTCGGGCGGCTGCTCGGTCTGGATGCGCAACACCTGCAATGGGCGCTCGGAAGTGCCGGGACGCAGGCGGCCGGACTCAAAGCGAGCTTCGGGACGATGGGCAAGCACCTCAACGCGGGTAACGCGGCGGCGGTCGGCGTGTTGTCGGCCCGGCTGGCCCAGGCCGGATTCACCGGAGCGACGGATGTGATCGAGGCCGGCCAAGGCTTCGCGATCGCGCACAATGAATCGGCCACCGACTTCGACGCCACCAGAGCCGGCACCGCACTCGGCGACACCCTGGCCGTCGAGCAGATCAAGTTCAAACCGCATGCGGCCTGCGGCGGCACCCATTCGGCGATCGAAGGCGTACGCGAGATCAAGTCACGGCGGCCCTTCCTCAGCGACGAGGTGGACGAGGTCGTCCTGACAGTGTCCGACCAGCTGCCCGACATCTGCGGGATACCGGAGCCGCGCACCGGCCTGGAGGGCATGTTCAGCGTCCGCCACGCGGTGAGCCTGGTGCTGGACGACCGCACGACCGGACCCAGCTCGTTCACCGACGAGCGGGTCAACGAGCAACGGCTGGTCGAGCTACGGCAGCGGGTGCGGGTGAATCCCGTTGCGCGCATTCCGAACGTCCGGGAAGCGGCCGAGGTCACCGTCCGGCTCAAGGGCGGCGAGGTGTTACAGGCAGCGGTGCGGGCACTCATGGTCGTGCCTGACGATCAGCTCGCCGTGCAGCGCGCGCGACTGGAAGCGAAGTTCCGCGACCTGGTCGGGCCGAGGACGGGCGCGGACCGAGCCGAGGAGTTGATCTCGCTGGTGAACCGCATCGATACGCTGCCTTCGATTCGGGAACTGGTCGAGAAGACCGCCCCGTCCGACGCATCCTGACCACGTCGAGCTGGTGACCTGGAGCCGCCGATGCTGATCATCGATGCGCAGGTGCACGTCTGGCCCGCGGAGACGGCCGATCATCCGTGGCTGCCCGGCCCGGCGGCCGATGACCACCGCGGTCGTCAGTTCACCGGCGAGATGCTCATTGCCGAGATGGATCGGGCCGGCGTACACGCGGCGGTGATCATTCCGCCGGCGTTCACCGGCGCCCGCAACGACGTCGCGCTGCAGGCCGCGACGGATCATCCGGGGCGCATCGGCGTGATGGGTCGAGTCGATCTCGACGACCCGATCCGCGGCACCGCATCGGTGCGGTCGTGGCGCAGCCATCCGGGCGCGCTGGGCTTTCGCCTCACCTTCGCGCCCCGCGGTCAGAATGGGACGCGCTCGCAGCTGACCGACGGCAGCGCCGACTGGTTCTGGCCGGTGGCGGACCAAGCATCGCTGCCGGTGATGATCCACTGCCCAGGCCTGCTGGACGAGCTCGGCGTGATCGCCGGCGAATTCCCGAGCATTGCCTTCGTCGTCGACCACCTCGGCCTGCCGCCGGCACAACTGCTCGACGAGGGCGCGCTGCACGCGCGACTCGGCGGGCTCGAGCCACTGGCGCGTCTGGACAACGTCGCGGTGAAGATCGGTCCCATCCCGTGCTACACGGCCGAGCCATATCCGTATCCGGCATTCCAGCGTCACCTGCAGCGGATCATCGACTGGTTCGGCGCCGCACGAGTGTTCTGGGCGAGCGATCTCACCCGGTTGCCGTGCCCGTATGCCGACCTGGTCCGGTTCTACCTCGACGAGTTGGATTTCCTCGACGACGACGCGCGCGAGTTGATCCTCGGCCGTGGCGTGCTGCAGTGGCTCCGCTGGACCGACGCCGAGCGTTAGCCGGGATCGGCGGACAGCCAGATGCGATCGAAGGCGACCGTCACCCCGAATCGACGCATTCGTCCGACGAGGCACGACGCCTGACCCGCCGGCCGCCCCGACGCGAGGTCGAAACGACGCTTGTGGCCCGCGCACACCAGCGTGCCGCCCGCGATCCGGGCATCGGCGAGCGAGCGGCCCATGTGCGGGCAGCGATTCTCCACCGCGAAGATATGGCGACCGCTCAGCACGACCAGCACGTCGGTCGAACCGAAGGTGACGATTGTGCGGCCTTCGGTGAACAGGCGGTCGGCCGACCCGCAGTCCACGGGGTCGGTCACCAACGTCGCCGCCAGGACCATCGGCATCCCCTCACCGGGACCACTGCTTGTGCGAATGCCACGGTAAGCCATGCCTTAGCAGTTGTCAACACATTAGTTGACGTTTGGTGACGGCGGCACCGCCCCGGACGAACGCAACTGCGCCACCTCATCGGCCCCCAGTCCGAGCTCAGCGAGAATCTCGTCGCTGTGCGCGCCGGGTTCCGCGATGGCCGTGGACAGCGGCGGCCTACGCCCGTCCATGACCGGGACCGGTGCGGGCTGGACGAGCCCGGCAGCGGACACCGTCGTGCCTCGTGTCGCGTCGTGCGCCTGCGCGCTCACATCAGCCAGGGGCACGACGGCGCTCACACACGCGTCGGCACCGGCGAACACGCGCAGCCAGTGCTCCTGCGTCTCCTGCCTAAAGGTCTGCGCCAACGTCCGGGCCAGCCGCTCGTTGACCTCCGGGTCCTCCCGGGGCCACTCCTCGGGCGTCATGCCGAGCCGTTCGAGCAGCGCCCGGTAGAAGTTTGGCTCCAGCGCTCCCACCGCAACGAATCGAGCATCACGCGTTTCATACGTCCGGTACCAGGCGCGGCTGCCGTCGAAGGCGTTCGCGCCGCGCGGGTGCCAGTCCCCCGCCGCAAGCAGGGCGTAGTTCGCGGCCGACAGGGCCGCAAGCCCGTCCACGATGGCGATGTCGAGTACCCGCCCAACGCCGGTCCGTGCTCGCTCGATCACCGCGGCGAGCACCGACATAACGAGGTACATGCTGCCCGCGCCGTAGTCGCCGAGCAGGTTCAGCGGCGGCACCGGCGGCCGGTCCGCGGCTCCGATCGCATCCAGTGCGCCGGAGGCGGACAGGTAGTTGATGTCGTGTCCGGCGCTCTGCGCGAGCGGACCCGTCTGGCCCCAGCCGGTCATCCGTGCGTACACGAGGCCGGGGTTGAGCTCGTGACAGCGCGACGGTCCGAGGCCGAGACGCTCGGTGACACCCGGGCGCATCCCCTCGATGAACACGTCCGCGCGCGCCACCAGGCGCTCGGCCACGTCACGCGCCTCCGGTCGCTTGAGATCGAGTGCGATGCTGCGCTGGCCCCGACGGCGCGGGTCGCAATCGGTACGCACCACACTCACCTGTGGCCGCGGACGGTCGATCAGCACGACGTCGCAGCCGAGATCGGCCAGCAGCATCGCCGCGAGCGGCCCCGGACCGACCGAGACCAGTTGCAGCACGCGAGTGCCCAGCAGCGGACGGACGTCCTCGCCCGCCGACGGTCCGCTCATGTGTCGCGGGGCGCCGCGGCCCCCTGCTGCTCGGCGATGTGTGTCGGCCCGGACCGGCCGGTCACCGCCTGGCTGACGAACCGTGCCTGGTCGTCGAAGGCGCGCCGACCGGCGACTGTTCCCGGGCAGATCTTGTCGAACGCGTGGAAGGCCCCCATCGCGCAATGCAGTTCGACGGACACGCCGGCGGCGAGCAGCCGCGTCGCGAATGCGAGACCCTCGTCACGGAAAGGATCGTGCTCCGCGACGAGCAGGTATGTCGGTGCCAGCCCGGACACGTCCTCGGCCCGGCCGGGAGACGCGTGCGCCCAGGCCGGTGCGTCCGGCGCCGCGCCTGCCAGGTAGTTCCGCCACATCGTCGGCACGCAGGTCGAGTTCCACACCGGAGCGTCGGCGTAGCGCGGGTCGCGTGCGGAACTGGCATCCTCGTCGAACGCCGCGCAGTCGAGAATCATGAAGGCCAACTCGGCGAAGCCGAGGTCTCTGGCGGCAAGGGCGGTCGCCGCGGCGAGGTTGCCACCGGCACTGATGCCACCGATGCCGACCTGCGCTGGATCGACACCGAGCCGGACGGCATTCGTGACCAGCCAGCGCAACGCGCTCACCGTGTCCTGCAGACCGGCCGGGAACGGGTGCTCCGGGCTCAGGCGATAGTCCACGACGAACACCCGGCAGCCGGTTGCCCGCACCAGGGCGACGGCCCGCAGGCTGTCACTGTCGATCCCGCCTGTCATGAAGGCGCCACCGTGCACATGCAAATACGCCGGCCGGGTCTGTTCGCCCGCCGAGGCCGGCGCATAGGTCCGTATCCGCAATATCGCGTCGTGCTCGCCCGCGCGATCGATCTCGGTGTCGACGGTGACCACGTCCGTGGCGTCCCGCATGGTGTCGGCGAACTCGACGGCGTCCAGTCTGGCGATCACGGCGCGCCGCCCCGCCGGATCGCTGAAGTCCGGCCGAGGCAGATCGCGCACGACCGCGGCCAACTCGGGATCGATCCGCATCGTCATCGCATCGCCGCTATCGTGATCGACTTCGCCATCGACTGTGTCATCGACCGTGTCATCGACTTTCGTCATCGACTTCGCCACCGCATCACCGTCATCGTCGTGCGCGCGCGTCAGACGGCGGCCGCCATCGGCTGCACGACGCGACCGATCTCGTCGCGCTCGGCGAGCGACGGTAGGTAGACCTCCCCGTGGAAGCGCGGCAGCACCTCCCGGCTGAGCAGTTCCATGCTGCGGGTGGCGACCTGGTTGGACATGAACTCCGACTGGACCGCACCGATCAGGTGGCCGAATCCGCCCACCGCGTAGTAGAACGCCCGCAGCTGCTCGAAGACCGTGTCGGGATTGCCGGCGAAGAAGAACCCGTCCCGCGCGAGGTTGGGCACCGTGTCGAAGCACAGCCGCTGCCGAATGCCGTCGTAACTCAGCTTCAGCTCGCGGCCGGCGGCCAGCTCGGCGAACTCGCGCGCCATGATCTTCGCTCGCACCGGGGTCGGCATGTAGCCGGGAACGTCGAAGAACTGATTCGGCTGCACGATGTCGTGATAGTGCCACTGAAGTTTCTTCGACTCCTCGTATGCAATCTCGTCGGAGTCCGCGACCAGGACCGAGGCGGTGTAGGCAAAGCGGTCCAGTTCCGCCGGCACGCCGTGCACCTCCAAGTGGCGCGCACGATAGGTGTCGAAGATCTCGCGGCACGGCCCCATGCCGTTCATGATCGTGGCGACCACGTAGCCCCGGTCGGCGATCTGCGGCGCCGACGGCGCGGTCAGCGTCGTGATCCACACCGGCGGGTGCGGCTGGGTGTACGGCCGCGGCCAGATATTGACCTCGCGGTGCTGGAAGTACTTGCCCTCCCAGCTGAACGGGCCGTCGTGCGTCGTCCACGCCTTGACGATCAGATCGATGGCCTCCCAGTAGCGCTCGCGCTGGAAGATCGGATGTGCGTTGGTGGTGATGCATTCCTCGGGTGAGCCGCGGACCAGTCCGGCCTCGAGCCGGCCCCGCGACATCATGTCGATCGCGGCCATTTCCTCGGCCACCCGGATCGGTTCGGTGCGGTTGCCCACCGGGTTGCCCAGCGCGAGCAGTCGAGCGTTCTTGGTGCTGTGCGCGATGACCGCCAGGTACAACGGCAGGGTGGAGTTGGTGCACGAGGCCGACCCGTGGTGTTCGTTGCACATGATGTTCAGACCGAGCTCGTCCGCGGCCTGGAAGATGTCGAGGTACTTGCTCACCAGCATCGCTCCGAGTTCGGGCTCCAGCAGCGCGTTCGGCACACCGAACTTGGCGCTGTCCAGCTCGCGGCCCAGCCGGGCATACGGGTAGGGCATCTCCGTGAACGCATAGGTCTGGAACATGTCACACCCCGATCGCTACGCGGCTGTCGATGAACTCGGTGACGAGCTTGGCGACCACCGCAGGCTGCTCTTCCTCGACCCGATGTCCGGCACCGGAGACCGATGAGGTGGTCGCGTTGTCGCCGATGCACGCGGCGAACTGCGGGTAGTAGTCCGGCACGAGAACGAGGCCGTCGCGCTCGCCGTGCAAAATCATGGTCGGCGCGTCGACGCGGCGCAGGTCATAACGCATGGTGGGGTCGTGCAGGTACGGCTGCCAGCAATACCTGGCCAGCGCCTCCTCCGAACGCGCGATCTCCACGAAGTCCTCCTCCGACAGGCGCGCCATCTCGACCGCGGTCGGTGGGCTCGCGTACAGCGCGGCCAGCCGCACCATCCTGCTCATCGTGTAGATGTCGGCGAAGTCGCGGTCCTCGCGCCCGCGCAGCTTGAGTCCGGTCGGCGAGATGAGGACCAGCGCCGGCGGTTGCCGGTGCAGCACGGAGGTGACCCGGGCCGCCACCCAGCCGCCGACGGAAGCTCCGATGAGCGTCGGCACCGTGTCGAAGTGGCGCAGGTACTCCCCGACGATGTCCGCGACGTCCTTCACCGAGATCACGTGCGCGGGCGCGCTGGTCCCGCCCCACCCGGGTAGGTGCGGCACATGCACGGTGTGCCGCGCGGCGAGTTCCTCGACCAACGGTCGCGCCGGCCGCGGGCCCGCATCGCCATGCAGGAACACCACCTCCGGGCCCGTCCCGATGCTGTCGACCTCGATCGAGATCGCGCTGAGCTCGATTCGCTCAGTCGCCATGGCGCTGCTCCTTCTGCTGAGCCGGGCCCACGTGCGAGCGGGCCGGTCGGCGGGTCATTGACCGGCGACGCGCGCCGCCGACAGTGCGGATCCGATGTTGTCGGCGGCCCGCCGCAGGAAACGGGCTATCTCGCTGTCCCGGTCGAGCGCGGCCCCCATGTCGAGTCCGGAGATGGCCAGCGCGGCGACCGGTTGCTGGCTTCGTCCGGCGAACAAGGTGACGGCGACACCCTCGACGCCGGGCAGGATCTCGTCCCGGGTGAGATCGATCCCGCCGGCTTCGCGGACGACGGCCAACCGATCGGACAGCGCGGCGAATCGTTGCGGGCCGACGAGCGACTCGGCGTACGGCTGCGGCAGGTAGGCCAGGATGCACCGGCCGGCGGCACTGTCCGCAATGGGGAACGCGGTGCCGATGTCCAGGATCACAGTGAGCGGTGTCGTCGGTGTCCATACCCGGTCGATGACCGTCACGTTCGCGCCCACGCGTAACGCGATGGTGGCAATCCACGGGCGGCCCTGCAGCACTTCGCGCTGGATCTCCGCGGCATATGGCAACGCGGCACGGCGCACCGCGATCCGGTCGAGGTAGCGATTGGCGTACAGCACGTGCTGCGAGCCGAGCTGGTAGCGGCCGCCGTCGTCGTCGACGAGGTTGGCCCGGGCCAGCGTCTTGGCGATGCGGTACACCACTGTGCGTTCGAGCGTGCTGGCATCAGCGAGCTCGGCCACGCTCATCGGGTGACTCGCCTCGGCGAGTGCCTCGAGGATGGCAACGGCTCGTGCCACCGACTGCACGTGGTCATTGGGCCGGCGCGCCGCCGGAGCGGCGCCGCTACTGAGCATCGGTGCGGCTGTGCGTCACTCGGAGCTCCTATGCGCAATGCGCGCAGTACGTGCGCTTCACGCGCGAGTATTGCTCCGGCGATCGGCCGATGTCAAGATCCACGCTGTGGCACGTCAACGTATACGTTGATAGTATCCGCAGCTGTGTGGATCCGCGGCGAAGGATGCTGATGGACGGCCTGATCGACCTGCGCCCGGCGCCACCGCACGCCGAGGCCGAGCGCGTCCGGACCGACGTCCGGGCATTCCTGGCCGAAGAGATCGCCGCCGGCCACATCGTCCCGCGCGTCGACACCTGGCTGTCCGGAGTCGACCCCCCCTTCTCCCGCGAACTCGGCCGCCGCGGTTGGCTCGGCATGACATGGCCGACGAGCTACGGCGGCGGCGCGCGGCCGGCGGTCGAGCGTTACGCGGTGATCGAAGAGTTGCTCGCCGTCGGTGCGCCGGTCGCCGCGCACTGGATCGCCGAGCGACAGGTCGGACCGAGCCTGCTCAAGTACGGCACCGAGTCCCAGCGCGAGCTGCTACTGCCTCGCATCGCCGCCGGCACCTGCTTCGTCGCGATCGGCATGAGTGAGCCGGACAGCGGCTCGGACCTGGCCTCGGTCCGCACCGCCTGCCGGCGCGACGTGGACGGCAATTGGGTACTCAACGGCGTCAAGCTCTGGACCTCGAACGCCCACATCAGTCACTACGTCGTGGTGCTGGCCCGCACCGCGCCACTGACCGAAGACCGGCATGCCGGCCTGAGCCAATTCATCGTCGACCTGTGCCTGCCCGGCATCACGGTGAATCCGGTCCGCATCCTCGACGGCGGGCATCCCTTTAACGAAGTCGTCTTCACCGACGTCGTGGTGCCGGCCGACATGCTGCTCGGCGAACCGGGAGCCGGCTGGCGCCAGGTCACCTCGGAACTGGCGTACGAGCGCTCCGGTCCCGAGCGGATCCTGTCCACGTTCCCGCTGCTGGACGCGTATGCCGCACACGTGTCCCGGTCCGGAAACGCCGCGGCGCACGCCAGCCTCGGTCGCCTTGCCGCCCGGTTGACCGCACTGCGGCAGATGTCGCTGCGCGTCGCGGCGACGATCGACACGGGTTCGCCGCCGGAGCTGGCGGCCGCGATGGTGAAGGAGCTGGGGACTCGGTTCGAGAGCGAGGTCATCGACGAGGTCCGGGCCACCGTCGACACCTCCGCCGGCGAGCTGACCGGCCCTCTGGCGGCAATGCTGCACGAGGCCCAACTGCACGCGCCCGGTTACACGCTGCGGGGCGGCACCAACGAGATCCTGCGCGGGGTCATCGCGCGTGGGCTTGGGGTGCGATGAGCGAGGAACTCGCGATGGTCAGCGCCCTGGCCCGCACGCTGGTCGAGGCACACCCGCCGTTCGTCAGCACCGCGGACCGCGTCTGGGACGCCGAGCTGTGGGCCGATCTGGACCGCACCGGGCTGACCGCGATCGGCGACGAACCGGGCACCGTCGAGCACTCCAGCGCGGTGGTCGGCATCCTGGCCGGAGCGGCTGCCGCGGTCCCGTACGCCGAGCACGTCGTGCTCGCCCGGCCAGCCATCGTCGGGGCCGGACTCAGCCTGCCGCCGGCCGCGCAGCCCACCTCCTTCGCGGCGGGCGAACTGGTCGCGCGGCCCGTGGGTGAGCGGCGCTGGCTCGTCTCCGGCACCGCACCGGCACCCTGGCTGTCGGTCTGCGACCACGTCGCCGTGCTCGCCCGCAGCGAGGACGGCCCGGTACTTGCGGTGGCTGGGGTGGGGCAGGTCAGCGTTCGACCCGGGACGAACCTCGCCGGTGAACCGCGGGACACGATCGTCGTCGATGCGCTCGAGCTGACCGGATGCCACATCGCCCGCGACGCTGTCCCCGACCTGCACCGCCGGCACACGCTCGTGCGCGCAGTGCAGATCGCGGGCGCCCTGCACCAGATCGTGCTCATGTCGATTCGCTACGCCACCGAGCGGCGCCAGTTCGGCCGCCCGATCGCCGCGTTCCAGGCCGTGCAATTCATGCTGGCGGACATGGCCGAGGAAGCCACGCTCGTCACCACGTCGGTGCAGGCCGCGATCGACGGGCTGGCAGCTGGCTCACCGAACGCGGATCCGCTGATCTGGACCGCCAAGGTGTGCGCCGGGCAGGGCGCGACGCGGGTGGCGCGGCAGGCGCACCAGATCCACGGCGCCATCGGATTCACGCAGGAGCACGGCTTGCACCACCTGACGCGCCGGTGCTGGAGCTGGCGCGAGGAGGCCGGTTCGGAACTCGTGCATTCCCGCGCGCTTGGGGCATCGCTGGCGCACGACCGTGGTCCGGGGGGGCTGTGGGCCCAGCTCGCCCCGCTGGTGTGACGCAAGCCCCATTCCGGACACGTGAAGTTGTCAACGGACGTGTTGACGCTCGTGCTGGGTTCACCTACGATTGGCCGGTGCAGCCGAACCAGCCCCTGGCCGGAATTCGGGTCGTCGCCCTCGAGGAATACGGCGTCGGACCGTTCGCGACACAGTTGTTCGCCGACCTCGGCGCCGACGTCATAAAGATCGAGAACCCGGATCGCGGCGGGGACAGCTCGCGGCACATCCCGCCGCACCAGGTGGGCACCGACAGTCTCTACTTCGAGTCACTGAACCGAGGCAAGCGCAGCATCGTCCTGGACCTGAAGACCGAGGACGGCATGACCTGGTTCCACCGGCTCGTCGCGACCGCGGACGCCGTGCTGAACAACCTGCGCAGCACCACGGCCGCCACCCTCGGGCTGCGCTACCAGGACCTGGCCGCCATAAACCCGCGGGTGGTGTGCTGCGCCGCGTCCGGCTGGGGCAGCACCGGTCCCCGGGCCGGCAAGCCCGCCTACGACTACCTGCTCCAGTCCTACATCGGGAACATGGCGTTGACCGGCGAGCCCGGCCAGCCACCGGCGCGCGCCGCGGTGCCGTGGGTGGACACCTCGTCGGGCTTCGCAGCCGCTTTCGCGATGCTGGCCGGGATCTGGTCCGCCCGTGCTACTGGCCGAGGCGGCGACGTATCGGTCAGCATGGTCGACGTCGGCATGAGCCAGTGGATGTACCTGGCGACCTGGTACCTCTCGGCTGGCACGCGCCCGGACCGCCAGCCGATGTCCGGCCACCCGTCCGTCGTCCCGTCGCAGCTGTTCGAAACGGCCGACGGCTACGTGGTGGTGATGCCGCAGACCCAGCCGTTCTGGATTGCGCTGTGTGCGGGCCTCGGCCGGCCGAACTGGCCGACGATGGTCGCTTCCGCACGATGACCGATCGACGCGAACACCGCGCGGAGCTGCTCGAGATCGTCACGCCGATCTTCCGCCAGCGCACCAGCGACGACTGGATCGCCCGGCTCTCCGCGACGGTTCCGGTCGGCAAGGTGAACTCGTTCGCCGAGGCGATGGACGCCTACGCCACCGAGTACCCCGACCAGGTCCTCAGCTGGCAGCACGAGACCCTCGGCAGGGTCCGCACGGTCGGCAGCCCCATCCACGTCGGCGATTCGACGCCGCAGGCCCGGCGCGCACCGCGGCTGGGCGAGCACACCGACGAGGTCCTGCGCGAACTTTCGCAGAGCCCGCAAGCCGGTGAGCCAATGACGAAGGAGAACGCGTAATGGATCGCGCAGTCATCAGCGGGGTCGGCATGACCCAGTTCACTCGGCACCCGGATCGGTCCATGAAGGATCTGTCCCGCGAAGCCATCGACGGGGCACTCGCCGACGCCGGCGTCGATTTCGGAGCGGTCGAGGCGGTGTTCTTCGGCAACGCACTGGCCGGCGCCACCTCGGGACAACACTGCATCCGCGGCGAGACCGTGGTGCACGCCATGGGTCAGGGCTCGCTGCCGGTCACCAACGTCGAGAACGCGTGTGCATCCAGCGGCAACGCGCTGCACCTTGCCTGGAGCGCGGTGGCCGGTGGGCAGTATGAGACCGCGCTCGCGGTCGGCGCGGAGAAGATGTTCTTCCCCGGTCAGCGCAGCCTGGCCTTCGAGGCACTGGGTGGCGCCCTCGACGTCGATCAGCCGCATGAACTCGGCGCCGGCGCGGGCTCGGACCGCAGCCCGTTCATGGACCTCTACGCACTGCGGGCACGTCGGCTGATGGATCGTGGCGTCACCGTGGACGGGCTGGCGCGGCTGGCCGTGAAGGCTCGATACAACGGCTCGCTCAATCCACTGGCCCAGAAGCGCACCCCGGTCACCCTCGAGGAGGTGCTGGAGTCGCGCATGATCGTCGAGCCGCTGACGCTGCTGATGTGCGCGCCGGTGGGCGACGGCGCAGCCGCCGCGGTGGTCACCCGGCGCAGTACCCCCAACCCGGGCGATATCGAGATCCTCGCCTCGCAGCTGCGCTCGCTGCCCAGCGCCGCGGCCGGTTCGCCGTCGGCGGCCACCTCGGCCTCGGATGCCGCGTACCAGCAGGCCGGGCTCGGGCTGGCCGACATCGATGTCGTCGAGGTACACGACGCGACGACTGCCGGCGAGATGGTGTCCTGGGTCGACACCGGGCTGTGCCCGGCCGGCGACGAGGAGAAGTGGGCGCAGACCGGGCACACCGAGCTCGGCGGCCCGCTGCCGGTGAACCCGTCCGGTGGCCTGATCGCGCGCGGTCACCCGATCGGCGCGTCCGGGCTCGGCCAGATCTTCGAGCTGGTCACCCAGCTGCGCGGCGACGCCGGAGCGCGTCAGGTCGCCAACGCTCGGGTGGCGTTCGTCCAAGTGGGCGGTGGTTCGATCGGCACGCTCACGGCCGCGGCCGCCGTGCACATCCTGCGTCGTGTCTGAGCCGGCGGCCCGAGCGTGGGCACCGGTAGCGCGCCCGACGCGCATCGCACCGGTGACCACGCCGACCGCCGAGCAGCAAGCCCTGCTGGAGCCGATGCGCCTGCCCGGCAGTGATCAGCCACTGAACCTGTTCCGGACGCTGGTCAAGCACCCGGCGCTGATGAAGCGAACCAACGTGCTGGCCGGTTTGTTCATGGCCAAGGGCCAGTTGCCGGCGCGCACCCGCGAGCTGGTGATCCTGCGCGTGGCCGGCCGGACGCATTGCGACTACGAGTACGTTCAGCACGTGCCGATTGCGGGGGCCGCCGGTCTCAGCACGGCCGAGATCGAGGCGTGCGCGGGACTGGCCGAAGCCAGCTGGTCCGAGCAGGACGGGCGAGTCATCGCCGTCACTGACAGTGTGCTCGACAACGGCGCCGTCACCGACGCCGCGTGGGACGCGCTGGCCCAGGACTACACCGAACCGGAGCTGCTCGAGCTGATCATGCTCATCGGGTTCTACCGAATGCTCGCCGACGTCATGAACTGCGCCGGCATCCCGCCGGACGGGTGATCCGAGCCGGTGACGCGAACAGCGGTGGACGAGCCGAACGAGGCGAGATTTCGAGGGGACACGATGTCGCTAGCCGGCCAGGTCGCGATCATCACCGGCGGTGGCGCCGGCATCGGAGCCGCTGCCGGTCGCGCATTCGCCGCGGCCGGCGCGCGGGTCGTGCTGGTGGACGTGGCCGCGGATGAGGTCGAAAGCGCCGCACAGGCGCTGCGCGACACCGGCACCGAGGCGCTGGCGCTGGTCGCCGATGTCGCCGATCCGGACGCGGTGAGCACCGCGGTCGAAGCCGTGATGGAGCGCTTCGGGCGCATAGATGCGCTGTACAACAACGCCTGCGGTCCGCTGGCCGCCGACGGCGACATCACCGAAATCGACGCGGCCGGCTGGGAGGCCGCGCTGCGCGTCGACCTGTTCGGCACGATCATCTGCGCACGTACCGTCATCGCACACATGAAGGCGGCCGGACGCGGCTCGATCGTCAACACCAGTTCGATGGTCGCCCTGCGCGGCGTCGCCGGCCGGGACGCCTACGTCGCGGCAAAGGGCGCGGTGGTGGCGCTGACCAGGTCGATGGCGGCCGAGTTCGGGCCATTCGGCATCACCGTCAACGCGGTCGCCCCGGGTGTTACCCGCTCCGATCGGGTCATCCAGGCCTTGGCCGAGGACAACCGCACCAAGGCGCTCGTCGAACGACACGTGGTCGGACTGGTGGAACCCGAGGACATCGCCGCGGCGGCAGTGTTCCTGTGCAGCGATGCGGCCCGCAAGATCACCGGACAGGTCATCTCGGTCGACAGCGGCGCGACCCAGATCCTGACCTCGCAGCGGTAGTTCGATGACCGCTGCGGCCGAGTTGGTGCACACCGAGCTACACGGTGGCGTCGGCGTCCTGACCCTCGACGATCCAGAGCACCGCAACGCGCTGTCGGCGCACCTGGTCGCAGCCATCGCCTCGGCGCTGGACACGCTGGAGTCGGACGAGCGAACGCGCTGCATCGTGATCACCGGCCGAGGTAAGGCGTTCTGCGCCGGCGCTGATCTCGGCGTCCTCACCTCAGCGGTGGACGGTGACTTCGATTCGGTGAAGCTGGTCTACGACGGTTTCCTGCGCGTGCTGGCCTCACCGTTGCCCACCATCGCAGCGGTGAACGGGCCGGCGGTGGGAGCCGGGTTCAACCTCGCGCTGGCCTGCGACGTGCGCTTCGCCGGTAGCAGCGCGCGCTTCGACACGCGCTTCGCCCAGCTGCGCATCCATCCCGGCGGCGGTCACACCTGGCTGCTGACTAGGGCCGTCGGCGCAGAGCAGGCGACGCGCGCCAGCCTGTTCGGAGAGATCTGGTCGGCGGCTGACGCGCTGCGGGTCGGTCTGGTCAGCGAGGTCGTCGAGGACGACGAGCTGATCACTCGCGCGGTCCGTTTCGGCGCCGCACTCGAGCACCAGTCGGCCGAGTTCGTACGCCGACTCATCGCGAGCCTGCGGATGTCGGCGACGCCGGTCTCGCACGCCGACGCGCTGTCGTACGAGACGGACGCCCAGCTGTGGTCCACCCAGCAGCCCGAGTTCGCCGCTGGGCTCGCCGCATTGCTTTCACGCCTGGGCCAGGACGGTCCGGCTCGCGACTCCGGCCGGGCCGCGCAATGACTGATCGGTCCGACCTGGCCTGGACGGTGGTCGTGGTGACCGGCGCCGGACAGGGGCTCGGCCGCGCCGAGGCGCTGGAACTTGCCCGGCAGGGCGCGAGCGTGGTGATCGGCGAACTCGATGCCAGCGCCGCCGAGGAAACCGCCGAGGCCATCCGCGGCGCCGGCGGGCAGGCGGCGGTCGAGATCGGCGACTGCGCCGAGGTTGAGATGGCCGATCGATTGGTCGACGCCGCGACGACACGGTTCGGCAGGCTGGACGCGCTGGTCAACAACGCCGGTCTGCTGCGGGACCGGACGCTGGCGAAGATGTCCGACGAGGAGTGGGACGTCGTAATCCGGGTGAACCTGCGCAGCCACTTCGTGATGACCCGCCGGGCCTTCGTGCACTGGCGCGCGGCGGCGCGGCCCGGCCGCGTCGTCTGCACGTCCAGCACCAGCGGACTGCTCGGCGGCTTCGGGCAGACCAACTACGGCGCCGCCAAAGCCGGGGTGGCCGCATTCGCCGGTATCGCCGCGCAGGAGGGCTGGCGGGACGGCATCACCGTCAATGCGATCTGTCCGGCCGCCCGCACCCGCCTGTCCGAAGGAGCGTTCGGCGCGATCCGGGCGCGCGAGGACTTCGACTTCTGGCATCCGGACAACGTGGCGCCGTTCGTGGCCTTCCTGTGCAGCGAGGCCGCGGCACACATCAGCGGCAAGGTCTTCGGCGTCCAGGGCGATGCGGTGGAGATCTACCGCCCGTGGACCAGCGTCGGGGTGGTCATCAACGACGGGGCCCGCTGGCGGCCGGAGCAGTTCGGTACCGCGGTGGAGCGGCTACTCGAGCAGGGCGACATGAATGCCGGTCCCGAGGACGCCATGCGCCTGCTGGCGCTATTCGATGCGCGCCTGCGACTGACTCAGCGCCGCGCGGTGCGGCGTCCCTTCACCTGCAGCCCGTCCAGCACCAGCTTCGCCAGCCCGGCGCCGACCTCATCGGCCGACAGCGGGCCGTTCGGGTGGTACCAAAGCCGGGTCGAGTTGAGCATGCCGATGATGCTGTTGGCGATGACGCTCGGCGGAAGATCGCTGGCGAGCTCACCCTCTTCGAGCGCCTGCGCGACGATCGAGCCGAAGACCGCGAAGTAGCGCTCGGACTGCTTGAGCGTCTTGTTCCACGGGTCGGCTCCGGTGGCCCGCTTCCTGCGAAGCCGGCGACGTCCTCCTGGACGAAGACGTACAGGAACGGGTAATGCCGGTCGAAGGACAGCATCAGCAACTTGATGAGCTGTTCCAAGCGGTGTCGAGCGGGCAGGTCGGAGGCACTGATCGCCTCGGCGTCGGCGACGTTCGCGGCGACTGCGGTGGAGACCACGTCGCGGAACAGGTCGTCCTTGGATCCGACGTAGTAATACAGCGAAGCGCGGTCGATGCCGACCCGCTCGGCGACGTCGTTCAGCTTGGCGGCATGGAAACCCTTCTCGCTGAACACTTCGCCCGCCGCGTGACGGATCTCGCGTTGCCGTTCGAGATAGACGGGGTTGTCCGACTCGGCCGCGGCGATCCGTCGCTTCCGGATATTGCTCGATCTACCAGCCTCCTGACCCCGGCGCATCGCTGCGGCCTCGCAGGCAGCCACGGTCACGAGCGATCGTAAAGCACGCGGTGCCAACTACTCGGTCGATCGGCCGTCCCGGTAGCGCAGCGTCGTCAGGCTTCGATGTCCTCGACGAAGTGCGCGAGGGTTCGCCCGTACTCCTCGAGCATGTCGGCGATGACGCGCCGAACTGAGCGCACCGCCGTCATCTGCCCGACGACCTGGCCCACCGGATAGGTCGCCAGTTCACGCGCGCCCGGCTCGTTGGCGTGCCGTTCGATCCGGTCCAGGGCGTCCTGGATCAGCGGGCGGTGGTACGGGAACGGCAACGGGTCGGGGTTGGCCTCGCTCTCCCACTCCTCGGTCCACGCACTCTTGAGCAAGCGGCACG
Organism: uncultured Actinomycetota bacterium; assembly: GCA_963753995.1. Taxonomy (GTDB): domain Bacteria; phylum Actinomycetota; class Actinomycetes; order Mycobacteriales; family Mycobacteriaceae; genus Mycobacterium. Next base: position 64,596 of record CAVWEO010000001.1, read on the forward strand.
GCTTGCCGCTCCAGGCCCGAGTGCGGATCGTGCTGGCCGAGTCGGCCGTCAACATCTTCTCCACGACGACGGGGTGGGTCTCGGCCTCCTCGGTGGTCAGCCACACCGAGCCGCACCAGACGCCGGCCGCCCCGAGTGCGAGCGCGGCGGTGAGTTGCCGCCCTCGGCCGACGCCGCCGGCGGTCAGCACCGGCAGCGGCGCGACGGCGTCGACGACCTCGGGCGTGAGAATCATCGACGAGATCTCGCCGGTATGGCCGCCGGCCTCCCAACCCTGAGCCACCACCAGGTCGAGACCGCCGGCCTTGTGCTTGAGCGCGTGCTTGACGCTGCCGGCCAGCGCACCGACCTTCACCCCGGCCGCGTGCGCCCGCTCGACCTGCTCCGCCGGCGGCGTGCCCAGCGCGCTGACGATCAGCTTGATCGGGAATTCGTAGGCCACGTCCAGCAACGACACCGGATCAAGTCGGGGCCGCCCGGCCACCGCCTGGTCACGCAATTCCGTGGGCACGTCGCCGACGTGATAGCGGTCCATCATGTTGTCGACGAAGGCGCGCTCGCGGTCGGGCACCTTCGTCTTCAGCGCGTCGAAGTCGAAGCCGTCCTTGCCCGGTACCGAGGTCTTGGCCGGCATCAGGACGTCGACGCCGAACGGCCGGCCGTCGACATGGTCGGTGATCCACTTGAGGTTGGCATGCAGCGACTCGGCCGTCTCCCGGGTCGCGCCGAGGACACCGAAGCCGCCCGCGTTGCACACCGCCACCACCACATCGCGGCAGTGGGTGAACGCGAAAATCGGATACTTGATCCCGAACATGTCGGTCAGCGGGGTGCGCATCGTTCTCCTTGGTCGCGGTCGGCAGATGTCGAGGTCATGCGAGGTCCAACGCCGACTGCAACCAGCTCGCCGCGACGTCCGCGGTGCCGCCCTGCAGCTCGGTCACCTTGGCGCGCTCGGACCACAGATGCAGGTCGGTCTCGCGCACGAACCCCATGCCACCGTGTAACTGGTGGGCGGTGAGGGTGATGAATTTGTACGCCTCGCTGGCGTGCATCTTCGCGATCGCGGCCGCTCGCAGCGGAGTCTGCCCACGACCGGCCGACCACACTGCGTGGGCCGCGGTCAGACGTGCCGTCTCCAGCGCGATACGCATGTTTGCGATGTGATGTTGCGCCGCCTGGAATTGGCCGATCGGGCGATTGAACTGCTCCCGGGTCTTGATGTATGCGACGGTCCGGTCCAGCACCGCTGCCGCGCCGCCGGCCATCTCCATGCACTGCAACGCCACCGCCGCAGTCGCGAACCAGCGCAGGTCGTCGGCGTTCGCCGGCGCCGGCAGCGCCAGCCGCGCCGAATCGGGCACCACGTAGCCATCGAGGGTGATCCAGGCCTGCCGCTCCCCCGCGATGGTGCGTCGGTCGACTGCCGACCAGCCGGCCCGGCCCGGTTCGACGATGAACCCGGCAACTGCCGGCTTGTCGTCATGTCCGCTCACGTCGGCCGAGACGAGTATCGCGTCGGCCACCGAGGCGTGCCGGGACGAACTCAGCACGCCGGTCAGGCGCAGCCGCCGCCGGCGCGCTCGGCGACCACGCTCGGCGCCAGATTCAGCGCGTTCGGAGGGGTTCCACATCGCCGTCGTCGCGTGCAGGTCGCCGGCAGCCAGGCGCGGCAGGTACGCGGCCTGCTGCGCGTCGGTCCCCAACCGGGTCAACCCGACCGCGAACAACAGCGTGCTGTAGACGGCGGTCGGGCACAGCACCCGGCCGCCCTCCTGGAACGCCAGGCCCAGCTCGTAGAGCGATGCGCCTTGGCCGCCGTACTCGGCGGCCAGCGCCAGGCCGAACACACCGCTCTTGGTCAGCGCGCGCCACAGTTCGGGCGGCGGTGCCGTCGGAGTCCGGCTCCTTCATTCGCGCACGACCGCGGGCGGGCAGGCGTCGCGGAACATGTCCCGCAGCGATTCCTGCAATGCCCGCTGTTCTGCGGTCAGCGTGAGATCCATCGGCCGCCCTTCCGATGGTGCGAACGGGTGGCGCAGCTGTGTCGTCATCGGCCGTAGCTCGGCAAGCCGTGCCCGCGCTGGGCGATGACGTCGCGCAGTACCTCGTTGGCGCCGCCGCCGAAGCGCAGCAGCGGCGCCTCGCGATAGAGCTGCTCGAAGTCGCCCGCCGGTACGCGTGCGGACCGTCACCTTCGGCGAGCGCGCCGTACATGCCGAGCATCTGGGTGCCGACGTCGGCGATCCGCTGCCGCAGCTCGCTGGTGAAGATCTTCTCTGCGGTCACGGTGATCGTCGGGATCTGCGCCGCTGGCCAGCAACGACGCCGCTTCGAGCCCCATCAGCTCGGCCGCCTCGACATCGGCGTCGAGCTGGGCGATCTTGCGCCGCAGGTCGGGGTTGTCGATCGGCCGGAGCCGTCCGATCAGCGCGGTCGCGGGCGACCTCGATCAGTCGTCGACCGCGCGGCGCAGGTCGCCGGCGTTGGTCGAGCGCACCGCGCTCGAGGTCCAGGGCGCCGGTGATGTACTGCCAGCCGCGGTTGACCTCGCCGATCAGGTTGCGTCCGGGGCACCCGGACGTCGGTGAAGAACGTCTCGTTGGTGCGGAAGTCGCCCCACGTGATCAGCGGCCGGATCTCGATGCCCGGCGAGTCGATCGGCACCATGATCACCGAGATGCCGCGGTGCTTGGGCGCCTCGCGGGTCGGTGCGCACGCACAGCCACTCATGCGTGGCCGAGTGCGCGCGTGCTGTTCCAGATCTTCTGGCCGTTGATGACCCACTCGTCGCCGTCGAGCTCGGCCCGCGTCTTGCAGGCTGGCCAGGTCGGTGCCGGAGTTCGGCTCGGAGTAGCCGACCGCGATGGTGAGCTCGCCGCGCGCGATCGGCGGCAGGAACTCGCGCACTGTTCTCGTCCGTGCCGTGCCGCATGATCATCGGCGCGATCGAGGTGACCTCGATTCCGAGTGACGGGTGCGCCGCTGTACTCGATCTCGTGCACGAGGATGTGCTGCTAGACCGGGTCCATGCCGAGGCCGCCGTATTCGACCGGCCACGTCAGTCCCGGCCCAGCCCTTGGCGAACACCTTGCGCATGAACGCGGCACTGGCCGGGCCGGCCTCCTCGGAGCCGCGGGTCCGCTGCTCCTGCCGCACCTCCTCGGTCACGTTCTCGTGCAGGAACTCACGCACCTCGTCGCGCCAGGCGCGTTGCGCATCATCGAACTCGAAGTCCATCGGGTGTCTATTCGTCCCGGAAATTCGGACGGCGCTTCTCCGCGAACGCGGTCGGCCCCTCGACGCTGTCCTTCATGCCCTCGAGGTTCTGCTCGAGGAACTCGCCGACGGACATGGACCATACCGGATCCATGTTGAAGCCGCGGTAGAGCATCCGCTTGATGTTCGCCACGGCGCGCGGCGCCATATCGAGCATGCGGTCGGCGTAGGCGAGTGCGGTGGACATGAGCTCGTCGGAGGGGACGACGCGCTGCGCCCACCCGATCTCATGGGCCCGCTGCGCCGTCAGTTGGGTGTCGCCCCACAGCGCGAGTTCGAGCGCGCTACCCAGACCGATCTGCCGCGTCAATGGGGCCATCCAGGACGCGCCGGCCATGTTCCAGCGAGTCTCGGCGATACCCGCTTTGGCGTGCTCGGCCATGATCCGGATGTCGCATTGCATGGCCAGCATGAAACCGCCGGCGATCGCGTAGCCGTTGATCGCCGCGATCGTGGGCTTCCACAGCTCGAGTCGCTCGGACAGCGGCACCATGTCCGGCACCGCGCTGCGCGGCTTGACCCCGTTGGCGCGGCGGACCGCGCCGATGTCCTTGAGGTCGCCGCCGGCCGAGAACGCCCGCTCGCCGGCGCCGGTGAGAATGGCGACCCGGGCCGTTCGGTCGTCGCGGAACTGCCGAAAGAGGTCCACGAGTTTCTCGATCATCCCGTCGCCGAACGCGTTCATCCGGTGGGGTCGATTGAGCGTCAGCACCCAGATCCGGTCCTCGGCGTGTTTCTCGAGCAGAACCGGATCGATCGGTGTGGCGGCTTCGTCCATCAGTTCCACTTCCTCGCGAGTCGTCATGACGGCGCCCTGGTCTGGTTCATCGCTCGCCGCGCGGATAGAACGCCGGAATGACTTCGCCGTCGCCGTCACCGGTCTTGACGAAGTCGAGGCCCATCGGCAGGCCCGCCCGCAGCCCGACGTCCGGGTCCGCGGTGATCAGGGCCCGCAGCCACGGACCCTCGTCGAGTTCGACGATCCCCACGGTCTTGGTCGGCGAATCGGCCTCGCGTCCGTGCAGCACGGTCCAGCTGACCAGGCTGGCGTTGCCGGTCACCGCGGACCAGTGCAGCTCGTCCGAGCCGCACTCGTGACACCGCGCGACCGGATCGTTACGGCCCTGGGTGGGCGCCGAGTAGTGGCCGTTCACGCACTGCGGGGCGACGAGTTCGCCCCGCGTCGCCGCGTCGAAGAACGGCGCGGAGTACTCGTCGCGTCTCACCGCCGGAAGAGTCACAGTCATTGCCTCACGTCCGCGGATGCGCGCCCAGGATGAGCGTCGCGTGATGATCCATGCGAGGCCCGCCGGATCCACTGCACAGGACGAAGTCGTGGTCCTCGACCTGCCGCTCGCCGCCCTGGCCCCGACACTGGATCACGCCTTCGTGCAAGGGTGTCGCGCCCCAGAGGTAGAACGAGGACAGTTGGCCGCCGCCGGTGTTGGTGGGCAGCTCTCCGCTGGGACCGAGCGCGCCGGTCGCGGCGTACGGGCCGGCGTCGCCTTTGGCCACAAATCCATAGTCCTCGAGGGTCAGCAGGACCGTGAATGTGTAGCAGTCGTAGAACTCGCGCACGCCGATGGCGTCACGACCGATCCCGGCCATCGCGAATGCGGCGTCACCGGCCTGCGCGGCGCCGCTGACCAGGCCGTCGAGCGAGCCGCGGTAGTTGACGTATCCGGGGTGGCCCTGCCCGCACCCCCAGATGTACGGCGGCGGCTGCGCCAGGTCGCGCGCCCTCTCTGCGCTCGTCACGACGACCGCAACGGCGCCGTTCGACACGAGGCAGCAGTCGAGCAGGCGGAACGGTCGCAGATCCAGCGCGAGCTTCGATGGTCCTCGAGGGTGATCGGGGTCGCGCATCTGGGCGATCGGGTTCATCGCCGCCCACGCCCGCTGGCCGACCGCGACCGCGCCGAACTGCTCGGTCGTGGTGCCGTACTTCTCCATGTGCCGCCGGGCCATCAGGGCGTACGGGGGGTTGCCGCCCACCAGGCCGAGCGCTGCGTCGAGGGAGCCGAAGCCGGTCTCCGCCGACGGCTTGGCCGCGGCATAGGAGGCGGCGTTGGACACACCCGGCGTCTTGAGCGGCGCATCGGCGTGTACGTAGACGACGGTGCTGGCGACGCCGCAGCTCACCGCCATCGCGGCGTACTGCACCGCCGCGGCTGCGGTCGCCCCGGCGCTGGCCACCGTCATGTTCATTCTGAGATTCTTCAGCCCGAGAGAGTCGGCCGGCGTCGCGTTCATCGGCGTGCGGCCCGTGCTCATGATGACGCCGTCGACCTGGGCGAGTTCGAGCCCGGCATCTCGCACGGCAGCGAGGACGGCGTCGGCCGCGAATTGCGACACGGTCTTGCCGTACACCTTGCCGACGTCGGAGGCGCCGAGGCCGACGATCGCTGCGCGTGCGCTCAATCCGTCCGGCATGTAACGCTCTCCCGTGGTTCTGGGCTCGTCGTCGCGAGGGTCACCTCGTCACAGGCGATCATAGTCAACGTATACGTTGACGGCAATCCACCCTCGACGTTGTCCTTGTCACGAACTGTGTTCCCACTTCCAGTCGACGACGCGAGAACACCGGCCCCGCCCCGCAGGCGATGACGGGGTTCAGCTCGAACACGGCCAGGCCGAGCGCGGGCATGGCCTG
>CAVWEO010000002.1:0-58176 GCA_963753995.1 uncultured Actinomycetota bacterium
ACGCTAGACCGCAACACGGCAGCCGTACAGCTGCCTCAACAAGCGACGGCGGCGATTGCTGCGTGACATTCATATTCCCGCAATAGCTCAGGAATCTGTGCCACGACAGATGCCTCGTCCGGACCATGAGTGTTGCCGAACACAGGGAATTGGACGAACCGCACGCCTTTATACCGCGCTGTGATTTCCCGCCGCAAGATCTGATACATCTCGTCACCGCGGAACAAGTAATCCCAAAGCTCCGCAATGACCTTTCCGTTCAGATCGCCGAGCGGCGGATTCTGGCGCATCGCTCTCGTCGTTTTTCTACCTATGGGCGCCAGTACGTCGTACACCTCCGACACGGCGGCTCCTCGACTTGTAGCGCGCGAGATGACAGCTTGATCGTTGCGCGACCTTAGTGTATCCAGGGTTGAAAGAGCGCGTCAACGCGCGCGTCGATAGATACGTGACTGTTTCACGGAGACTCTTTTTTGGGGTGAGTGACTGTGACCGAAAGGGGCGGCTTGGAGTCCGCGCTCGACGAACTGCGGCCCGGCTTGCAAGCCGATGGCTTCGAGTTGCTCGTCGGGGAGTCTTCCGTAGGCGCGGTGGAGGTGATTTTGCGTGCGAACGCGAACTCCTGCCTGGACTGCCTGGTGACGGACGATCTGATGGTGCAGATGCTCGAGGACGCTATCCGTCGCCGCGATCCGTCGCTGGTGCACGTGAAGCTGATCAAGCAAGGCTTCGACGCGGTAGCACCGCACGTGGGTGATGTGGATCGGCGCGAAGTTCCTGCTGTCAGTCTCAGCGAACACGACGGCCGTTGATCTGTGTCCGAAGCGATGGGTCAGGGGAACGACACCAAGCCGCCGCCCTCGTGTGGGGTCGGCGAAGGGACTGAATTGGTTTCCGTCGTAGGGGTGGGCGCACGACGGCATGTCAGTCCGGCACCGCGGCCGAGCGGTCTAGCCGGCGCCCGAATCGTCCTCCTGGACAACGGTCAAGCGGCGGGCGAACGGCATGTGTACGGAGATGTGTTGCAGTGGATCGACGAGGCGCTGACCGGCTCGGGAACGCAGATCCTCAGGCGGTACGCGGATCTCATCACCTTGGAATCTCGCGAACTGGCTGCGTTGGAGGACGACCTCGATTTCGGCGCGTCCAGGCGGCGTTGTGATCGGGATCTGTCATGCAGGGGTCACTGCGCCTTCGACCCTGCTCGCGATGGCTCTGGAAGAAGCTGGCATCCCGTGCGTCGTTATTGCGACGTCACTCGGCCGCCCGCTCGCAGCGATGATGTCCTCCTACCGCGGTCACGAGCTAGCGGTGCTCACTGCGGCGCCGGTCCTTGAAGGCCGGGCCGATGTGGAGGAGGTGGCCCGGGCGCTCATTGCCGACGTGGCGTCAGCGTTGACGTGTGCTGCCGAGAACCTGCCGAATCCTGACCCGGCCGCAGCGTCGCGGGACACGGTCGCCGGTCCGATACCGACCTCCATCGATAACCTCGACGACCTCGCCGACTTTCACGACACGGTGTGGGAGCAGCAACTCCGCACTCGAATCGGCGACGGACTGCCGATCGTTGTCCCCACCCGGCGTCGCACCGACGCCATGATCGGCACCGCCGGGCGCGACGGCAACGAGATCGTCATCGACGCTCCTACCCCGAATGGTGCACCGGTGACCGTAGAGGCGCTGGCTGCGAACGCTGTTCTCGCCGGCTGCCTGCCGGAGCATTTCCCGATTGTGCTGGCCGCCGCGGAGGCGATGAGTAGTCAGGAGTTCCGGTTCTTCCAGTCCGCCATCACTTCCCATCCGGGTGGCGTCGCGGTGATCGTGAGCGGCCCGCTCGCGGAGAAGATCGGATTGGCGGCTGGTCCCGGGTGCATGGGCCCTGGTTTTCGGGCCAACGCGACGATCGGCCGGGCGGTGCATTTCATCTTCACCAACATCGTGCGTGCGATTCCAGGCATATCGAATCTCGCGACGTTCGGCTCGCCGGCCCAATTCACCTTCTGCTTCGCGGAGTCGGACGACAGCCCTTGGCCCGCCCGTAACGAGGAGCTGGGCGACCGCGACAGCACTGTCGTGACGGTCCTTATGTGCGAGTCCCCGCACAACGTCTTCACCAGTATCGGACCGGGCCCCGGTCCGATACTCGACGCCGCTGCCTCGGTGCTTGCGACCCTCGGCTCGAACGCGATCCGCTGGCCGACAGATCATCTGATCCTGGTGAACCCGGGCATGGCGAGAACCTTCGCGGCAGCTGGCATGTCCAAGCGGGACGTCCAGATGTACCTGTTCGACAAGGCACGCGTGGCAGCCGGTGACTACGACTCCGGGTCGTTTGCGAAGACCCATCCGACGTGGGTGCGGTTCGCCGAGCGAATCCCTGTTGTCCGCGACCCTGCCGAATTCCACGTGATAGTCACCGGGGGGATCGGCCATCATCTAATGGTCGCGCCGCCATGGGGGCCGAGCCGCGCGGTCACGCGCCTGGTCCGTACCTAGGCGTCTACCGCCGGCGGCGTCAAGGCTGGAATCGATCTTGCCGGTATCGCTGCGTCGAGCGGTCGTCTCGCCGCCCGGCGCCGACGTGTTTCGGGGAATGGGCACACGCCCATGGTGGGCAGGCCCACGACAAACACATAACCACGACTTGTGAGGTTCGTCAACTACGATGTTGACGACACGCGCTTACGTTGATAACTTCCATCGCACCGACATGTTTCGCCGCTGTTTCATGTCAAACTCCAGTCCGCTTACTGATTGCGTGCGAGGAGACTGTGATGGGTCACATCGCCACGAAGTCCCGTTTCACAGTGATTGCCGTCGCCGTGGTGCTTGGCTTGGCCCTCGCTGCGTGCAGCTCATCGTCGAAATCCACGAGTGGTGGATCGGCAAGCGCTCCGCAAACGCTGAGCGTGTACACGGCGAATCCCACCCCGGACAAGCTGCCGTGGTACGTCGCGCAGGCGCAAGGCTACTTCGCCGCCCAGAACGTCAAGGTCAAGTTCAATGACAACGCCGGCGCCACCGTCGCGAACTTCCTCGTGTCCGATCAGGCCGATCTGCTTTATATGCCGCCGCTGACCGGCTTGCAGCTCGAGCCGAAGGGAAAGAACCTCACCTTCGTCTTCGCGGGCGCGACGATTGAGGCGAACAGCCCCATCGGTCCGGTCGGACTCGACTCGCGTTCGCAGCTCAAGACCGTCGCCGACCTGCAGAAGCTGAAGTCGTGCCGGGTTGCCGTGCCGCAGCAGGGCACGATCGGATACGCATACGGCGGGCACTTCATCAAGGTGCTCGGCATCAAGTGCAACCTAGTGATCGTGCAGAGCTATGCATTGGCTGCGCAGGGCGTAGCGGCCGGAACGTACGACCTCGCTGTCGTCACCACGCAGAATCAGACCGACTTCAAGGCCAACGGCAAAGCCAACACGATCGCCGACGCGTTGTCGCCAGACTTCATGCCCAAGTACGGACTTCCTGGCCTGACCAACACGATCTTCGGTTTCACCGACACGGTGCAAAAGAAGAAGGACGCAATCCAGCGGACGCTGAAGGCGCTGGTCCAGGCCTACGCGTACATCGATCAGCAGGCGGCCACGCCGGCAGGCTTGGCCAACCTCGTCTCGATCCTGAAAGCGGCAAACCCCATCTACAAGGCCAGTAGCGATGCAACCCTCACGGCACAGGTGAAGGTGGCGTTGACCAACTACTCGGGAATCACGCCGACGGGGTTCATCTCGCAGGCCGCGTGGCAGCAATCGCTCACGAGCTTCGACAGCTACGGAATCCAAGGTTTCTCGTCGACTGACCCCCAGTACTCCTACGCCAAACGGGTGGACATGTCTGACCTGACTGCGGCCACGAGCACGCACTAGGGTGAATCGGCGGATGACACGACGTGTCCTGGTGAAGGACGAAGTCTCGGTCGTCTCCGATGATGAACGGCACGGCGCGGCGACGACCCTGCAAGCCGAGTCAGGCGCAGCCGTACGCGACGATCTGATTTCCGTCAGGGATGTCTCGTTCACCTACGACACCGGCGTGCAGGCACTGGGCGGGATCACGCTGGACGTGCCGCGCGGCAAGATCACTGGGATCGTCGGCCCCAGCGGCTGCGGCAAATCAACCCTGCTCCGACTCATCGCCGGCCTGATGGACCCCGGCGCCGGCACGGCCGACGTGCGTCTCGGCGGCCCGGGTGCGGGTCACGCAATCAGCATGGTGTCACAGGAGGACACCCTGCTGCCGTGGCTACGAGTCAAGGACAACGTCGGCCTCTACTTTCGCTACAACCGCACCCCGAAGGCCGAGGTGCGCAGTCGCGTCGACGAGTTGCTCGGCATGGTCGGACTTCGACAGTTCGCGGACTCATATCCGCGTCAATTGTCCGGCGGCATGCGACGACGGGTCGCGTTCCTTACCGCGGTGGCACCGCGCCCGCAATTGCTCCTGCTCGACGAACCGTTCTCGTCCGTGGACGAACCAACCCGGGTGGCGATCCACCAGGACATCTTCGACATCATCTGCAGGCAGGGGACAACGGCAGTACTCGTCACGCACGACTTGGCCGAGGCGGTCTCGCTTTCGCACCAAGTGCTCATCCTCTCGGCGCGGCCGGCGCGAGTGGCCCAGGTCATCAACGTGCCCTTCGGCAATGACCGGCGGATCGCTGCGCTACGCGAGCAAACCGACTTTCTGGATCTGTATGGAGAGCTATGGTCCTATCTGCGAGTTCAGATCGGCGACAAGGCACAAACGCCCGACTGATCAAGACGCGATCAGCTCCGGTGCGCCGCAAGCGACCGCGCCGACTCAGTCGCCCGACGGTGTACGCCTTGCGCCTGCTCGTGGTCGTCGTCTTGCTGATGGCGTGGCAGTTCCTGCCCAAGATCCCCTGGTTGAGCCACCGCTACCGATTCCTCGATCCGTTCTTCATTAGCTCACCGGTGGACGTCTACCGGCGCAGTATCGATTTGCTCACCGGGCGCCACGACTCGATCCTGGTGTGGCCATACCTAGCAAATACCATTGAGGCGTCGATCATCGGTGCCGCTCTCGGCATCGTGCTCGGGATGCTCGTCGGACTCGTCCTCAGCAGTAGTCCCAATCTCGGCGAGGTATTTAATCCGTTCCTCGTGCTGGCAAACTCCGCACCCCGCATCGCGCTGGTCCCCATCGTGGTCATGCTGTTCGGCGTCGGAGTCCGAGCCAACGTCATCTCGTCGGTGCTCGTGGTCTTCTTCCTCGCGTTCTTCAACGCCTATACCGGCGGCAAGAGCATTCCCGCACCGATCATCGAAACATCCCGATTACTCGGTGCGAGCAGCCAGCAGATCATGCTCCAGATCCGGATCCGGTACGTCATGCAGTGGACCTTCGCCATGGTGCCGAACGCCGTCGCGTTCAGTCTCATCGTCGTGGTGACCACCGAGTTGCTGAGTGGAAGCAAGGGGATGGGCAGCATTCTGCTCGTCGCGACGACCAACCTCGATGCATCGCTGACGTTTGCACTCGTGATCGTCCTGACGATCGTCGGCCTGTTGATGACCGGAGCTGCAGAGCTACTCCGTCGGCGGATCCTGCACTGGGTTGTCAGTGACGCGCGCTGACCTCCCCGCTGCAGCTGGCGCAGCCAACGGCCGTGCACCCCCGCGATGATCCCGATCCCAAACCAATTCCGCCCGCAACCAAAGACAACCCGTTACCGAGGAGATCTAAGACATGGCATTGCACATCAAATGCGAGGACCTGCCGGTCATCGTGTCGCACCCGTCGCAGCAGACGGGCGGCGTCGGCAACATCGAGACCAAGGTCGTGATCGGCCGCAGCGCGTCGTTCTTTGTCGCCACCCGGCCGCCGGGCTACCACAGCGGCGCCCACATTCACGATCGCGAGCAACTCAACTATGCCATCGACGGCGAGTGCTGGCTCTACGTAGACGGCGAGGCGTACCTGATGGCGCCCGGTGACTTTTCGCGCGTTCCCCCGAATGCGGTGCACTGGGCATGGAACCGCAGCGACAAACCCTGCACCTGGCTGGAGGTCCAGATGCCGGGCAACACCGGCTCGAAGTCGTGGGAGGGGAAGGCGGTGGAGCTGACGGCAGAAGGAGAGGTGTTCCCGCCATGGGACGGCCGGGGACGCAGTTACTTCGTCGACCCGGATTTGTACGACGTCAAGGCGGCTGAGGCCAAGTCCGACTGAACGCACTTCGAACCAGGCCTAGGTTGAGGCGTCCGGCGGGCAGACCCGCTGGGCGGCCTCACACCTTTCGCAGGACGGTCAGGCGAGGGTGAACCCCTTGTAGTCAGTGTCGGCCTCGCGGGCGAGCACATGGCCGTAGGTATTGAAGCCACCCGCGTAGGCGTAGATCATGCGCCGTTTGCCCTCGATGTTGGCTCCCATGTACCAGGAATTCGCGAGCGGCAGCAATGTCGCGCTGGCAACCTCCTGGACGTGCGTGCCCCAGAACTCCTCAGCCTGTTCGGTCGGCTCGATTCGGTTCAAGTCATGATCGCGCAGGTAGGCGAGGCAGTCTGCGATCCACTCGACGTGCTGCTCCGCACCCAAGATCATGTTCACCAGGACGGAGGCGCTGAGCGGGCCATGGATCATGAAGAGATTGGGGAAGCCAGCCACCATCAGGCCGAGATGCGCACGAGGTCCGTCGGACCATTTGTCGGCCAGCTTCTCGCCATGTTCGCCGCTGATGTCGATGCGCAAAAGCGCGCCGGTGGACGCATCGTAGCCAGTGGCGAACACGATGGCGTCGATGTTGCGCAAGCCCGAGGCGGTCTCGATGCCATGCTCGTGAATTCTGATGATCGGATCGGCGCGCAGGTCCACCAGGTCGACGTTGTCGCGGTTGAAAGTGTCGAAGTATTCGGTGTCGGCACAGATTCGCTTGGCGCCGATAGGGTAGCTCGTCGGCAACAGCTTCTGCACGGTGGCCGGGTTGTGCACTATCGCGCGGATCTTGTTCCGCACGAACTCTGCGACGACCTCGTTTGCCGCGAGATCGGTGTAGACGTCGGCGAAGATCGCGGTGAACGGCGGACCGCCGCGCCGCCATGCAAGCTCCATGGCGCGCTCCTGGTCCTCGACCGAGAACTCCAATGCTGAGCGCTGGTGGAATTCCTTCGTCGACGGATGCAGCGGGAAGCCACGCTTGGAATCGCGGGCCTGCTGACGACGTGTCCGGTAGGTGGCCTTGACCTCGCCCAGGTCCTGCGGTGCGAGGGGTCGGTTCTGGGCCGGGACGCTGTATTGAGGCGTGCGCTGGAAGACAGTGAGTTTTTCCGCTCGTTTCGCAAGTTCGGGGATGACCTGAATGCCTGAGGATCCGGTGCCCACGACGGCGACGTGTTTGCCGGCGAAATCGACGTCCTGCTCGGGCCAGCGGCCGGTGTGGAACGTCTCGCCCTTGAAGTCCGCCAAGCCGGGGATGTTGGGAATGTTCGCCGCGGAAATGGCACCGCTGGCCATGACGAGGAAGCGGCAACGGAACTGACCCGCGCCGTCCGTATCGACGGTCCAGTGCGCGTCGTCAGCGTTGAAACGAGCCGCGGTGACACGAGTGTTGAACTGCATGTCGCGCCGAAGGTCGAAACGGTCGATGACGTGATTGATGTACCTCAGGATTTCCGGCTGCGACGCGTAGCGCTCGCTCCACACCCACTCCTGCTCCAATTCCTCGGAGAAGGAGAAGGAGTAGTCGATCGACTCGAGGTCGCACCGGCAACCAGGGTAGCGAGCCCAGTACCAGGTGCCGCCTGCCCCGGGCGCGGTCTCGACGAGTCGCGCGGAGAAGCCGAGTCGCTTGAGGCGGTACAGCGCATAGACACCGGCCACGCCGGCGCCGACGACGAGCGCATCGATAGACGTCGCCTCTCGTTCGATGGGTTGACGCGGCATGGCATCGTTTCCTCGCTGAAGGTGCGCGTATTGCGCGCAGAGCGCGCGTTGTACGCACAGTTTCGCCCATGCGCGACGTCGAGTCAACACGTCTGTTGGTGCTGTGAAATATTCGTGGCATCGAGCAATGAAGGGGTCCCCATGACCAGCGTGTACGACTTCTCGGTGAGCACCGCGGACGGCGGCCAGGTCCCGCTGGCGGATTACGAGGACAAGGTCCTTCTCATCGTCAACGTGGCCAGCAAATGCGGGTTGACGCCGCAGTACGAGGGATTGGAATCGCTGTATCGCGACGCGAACGGGCGCGGCCTGGAGGTCCTCGGATTCCCGTGCAACCAGTTCAAGGAACAAGAACCGGGCAGTGACGCCGAGATCCAAGCCTTCTGCACCACCACCTACGACGTGACGTTCCCGGTCTTCGCCAAGATCGACGTGAACGGCCCCGCCGCCCACCCGCTTTACCAACACCTGCGGGCCCAAGCCCCAGGTGACTTCGGGCCCGAGTACGGCGACTTCTTCCGAGCCATCGCACGTATTCGGCCGGACGCGGATGGCACCGACGAGGTGAAGTGGAACTTTACGAAGTTCCTCGTCGGACGTGATGGCATTGTCCTGAAGCGCTACGAGCCACCGGTGTCTCCAGCAGACATCAAGACCGACCTCGACACATACTTCTAGCGCATGGCCGCCGACCAATCTGATAAGAGCCGGACACTGAGCATAGACACCGCCCGTCGCAGCGGTCCCAAGAGGCCCGACCGGATGACCTACCGCGGCTGTTCGGCATCCCAGCGCAACGGTGAAGCCCAATGTCCAAGCCCGCTCCAGGCTCGTGACCCCATATCGAAATAGGGTCCAGTTCCGGTGTGGGGGTCAACGCGCACACGGCAAGCTACGGAGCCCAGAAACATTGGGCTAGAACCGGTCAGCGAGGCTAGCTGGAACCTCCATCTGCCAGTTCGAACTTGAGGCCGCTGTAGGCCAGCAATTACGGGGCCTCCGCGTGTCTACGGCGCTGGAGCGGTGCGGTTGCATGCCGGTGGGTGCGGTTCGATGCCGTTGGCGGACGGTCGATCCTCCAGAAATCCTCCAGCCGAAACGGTGTGAGGAAGCGCGGACGAAGGTCGTTGGCCGGACTCGTCGGGCTGGCGAATGGTGGGCGGCAACGGGCCCGTAATCGACCGGCTCTGCTGCGTTGATGGGTTGATCTGGCGTTTCGGCCTGGGACACGGTGCGGACCGTAGTGGGAGGGGACGCAGGCCCGCACCGTGTCCCAGGGTGCCTGTCAGTCGTGCTCGTCGTCCGGGGGGGCGACGTCGAACTCATCTGACAGGCCGGTGACGCCCAGGACTTTGGCGATCCGAGGCCGGACCGCGCGCAAGCGGACGTCGCGGCCTCGTGCATTGGCTGCGTTGCGAATTGCGATCAGCGCGCCCAGGCCGGTGGAGTCCATGAACGGCACGCCGGCCAGGTCGAGCACCAAAGGACCGTGATTGCCGTTGAGGGATTGGATGGTCAGCAGACCGACGGACGTGAGGTCTTCAGCGTGTTTGATGTCGAGTGCGCCGAATATCGCCATGACCTTCGGCTCGCCGGACGCGACGACGACCGAGAATTCCGGCATCGAGGGCACCCATCAAGCTCCTGACGAGCGCTGCGGTTGAGCCTGTCAGATCATGGCAAATCGTATGCTCGGACGGGTCTTGGCGGTAGGTCGAATCTGCCAGACCAGTCGGACGGGATGCCCCACGGGCCCCACGCGCCCCGCATGGCCGGGCGATGGAATCGGCTGCCCTATCGCGGGCAATGCTCTATCGCCGCCGTACTAGCCCCGATGGCGGATGTTGGGCACCGTGGGGATGGACCGGATGCCTGCGATTTCGGCGGCGATGTCGGCGAGTTTGCGGTGGCCGTGCTGGCTGTATGACCTGTGCTGAGACACTCGATACCTTTGACGTCCTACTGGTCGGTAGCCAACGTTACGGCCGGTATACGACAAAGGTCACCCCGCGATACCCGCGCAGCTAGTTCACGCTCTGACGGAGAGCCGAGGAACCTGATTGCGTCGGTGCACTACCGGGACACCCTCTCAAGATCGACGAAGAGCACCCGATGATTACCTCCGGAGGCTGGTGGGAGACCCGGAAGACGTTCGAAGCGCGGGAGCGCTCGAAGGGTGCGCGGCCAACGTCGGCGTACTACCTGGCCGCGAGCGGAACTCGCCGAAAGCGCGAGATCGCTGAGAAGTCTGATGCTGTAACCGCCCAAATCTCTAGGGCTCCGTCCGGGCGTACACGCTCTGTCGGCAGATCCGCGCACGGGCGGCGGCATGAGCGGACGGTTGACGTGATCTTGGAAGGCGACCGGGCGTCACGGCTCTGCTTGGCATTTGGGTATGTATTTGGCAGGTCGGCGGCGCGCGTCCTAGCAAGCGGGGGTATGGCGTCGCCGACCCCATTCTGAACCCGGCTCGGCGCACAGAAGGCGGCATGAGCCGGCGCGCCCGGTCTACAGAGTTCGGGTGGCTCGATTGCGCCTCAGAGGCAGAGGCAGAACGGGTGGCCGGCGGGGTCTGCGAAGGGACGGAATTCGCCCTCGACTCGACCGGGCAACCGTGATGCGCCGAGTGCGACCGCCTGGCCTTCCCCTTCGTCGAGGTCGGCGACGGTGACATCGAGATGCACCTGCTGCGGGTGCGCCGGGTCGGGCCATTGCGGCGACGTGTAGTCCTCGATCTGCTGGAACATCACGCTGCGGTCGTAGCCGGCGATGAGCGCTCCCTCGGCCCCCTCGTACGTCACGTCCATGCCGAGCAGTTCGGCGTAGAAGCGTGCGAGCGCAAGCGCATCGGGCGCGTCGATCGTCACCGCGAACAAACTCATGGTCGGGCCGACGCCCTCCTTCTGGCACAGGTCAAAGGGATGTCCAGCCGGATCGGCGAGCGTGATCCAGGTGGCACCGTGGCCGAGTCGGGTCGCTCCGAGCGCCATGGCCCGCTCGGCCGCGCCCGCGTGATCGTCGATGAACAGATCGAGGTGCGCCTGCTGCGGCCGATCCTGGCCAGGCCACGCCGGCGCGACGTGATCCGGCGCCAACTGGAACGCCACTCGCTGGCGGTCACCGGTGTGGATGGTGATCCAGTCGTCGTCGGTCTCCACGATCGGCCAGCCGGTCAGTTCGGAGTAGAACGATGCCAGGCCGGTGATGTCGGGGGCATCCAGAACGATGCTTCGTAGTTGTCCCACGGTCATGCCCTCATCCTGACAAGGCCCACCGACAACGGGCATCCCGGCTGCCGCCACCCCTCGTGATCGGCACCCGTCCATCGGCGGGTCCGCGCCGGATGCGGCATGACCGGACGAGTCTGGTTGCCGTGATGCGCGTGCGGGACACGGTCGGGTGGAACCGGCTGGAGTCTGACCACGAAGTATCTTGCGAGGCTGCTAGCACCAACCCGTTGGCTGCCAAGTCGGTCTGGGGCGTGGTGGTGTGATCAGCAGGCGGACGGCCGGCCGGGAGTGCGTCGTGGCCTTGTTTGCGGTGGCGTTGGTGCTACCTGGGTACGCCTTCTTCCACGATCGGCACGGCACCGGGTTTCTTACAGGCGCTCACGGCAGGTCGCTGTTGCAGGTGTTCTTCCCGCTTGTTGGCCTGTACGCCTTTACGTTCGTGACGGCCCAAGTGTTGATCGCCACCAATCTGCGCTGGCTCACTCAATTGTGGCCGGGCGTGATCCGCTACCACCGCGCCCAAGGGGTCTTCGCATTGCTCTTCGCGGTCCTGCATCCGCTGTTCATCCTTATCGGCTTCGGTCTCGCGTCGATGCTTTCAAACGGTTTCGTCCGTCCGGGTTTGGCCCGCTGGACTATCCCTTCTTACGCGGCGCTGGCAATACTCATGTTCACGGTCGCCACCGCCTTGCTGGCTTGGTCGGGTAGGCGACTCTCGTGGTGGCGAAGCGTGCACCGACTCAACTATCTGGTGTTCGGGCTGGTGTGGGTGCATTCGTGGTTCATCGGCACAGACACCCCCACGCCGCTACTCCGGACGGTGTGGATCATCTACCTCGTGCTCGTCGCCCTGTCGGCAGCGGGTCGATACCGAGCACCAGCGATAGCGGCGTCAGACGCCCAACGCGGTCCAGCGACCCTGGGGCACGCCAACTCGTCCGCGGATACATCGACGTTGTGAGATAGCTCCGACGATGTAGCGGCGTGGGTCCGCTGGATGCATCGGCCACGCCTTTCCATTGATGTGCGCCGCGATGTCGGGCCGAAGTGACTGACGTACCCGCGTCGATCACTTCGATCCCGCCCAGCCCCCCGCGAGCTGCCAGGCTGCGGCCGTTATAAGTCCGGCTGGGATGACGAACGCGATCACGATCACGATCACAGGGCAAGTGTTGCGCCGTGCGGCTCATCTGCCATCGGGGCCTCCCCAAAATTGCGCCGAGGCGTCCACACGCAACCGTGCCTTGCCCCGCGATGGACCATCCGCCGTGCGCGCTCGGGTCGCTCCGCCCGTCCACGTCACCTGCGCCACCGAGGCCACCGACATCTGCCGCAGGCGGCCACGGATACCGAAACAGCGGAATAGGTAGGCCATACAGAACCGATCGTCCGAAATCTTCGAATTGCTGTGTAGCAACGCCGTGTCTGGGAAACGCCCGGGCTGATCGAGAGGACTTGCGCAATGAAGAAGAAGTACATCAAGATCGCGATGCCAATAGCGGCGCTCGGCGCTGCCGGCTTCGCCCTCGCCCTACCCGCCAGCAGCGCCGGTGCGTCGACCGCGACAACCAGCTACCAGGCGACCCTGGCCCCACTGAACCACGCCACCGGCTCCGGGACGCTCACCCTGCAGCTCAACGGCAACCAGGCGACCATCACCGAACACTTCAGCGGCCTGGCCGCGACCTTCGGCGGCAACCCGTACCCGCACGTTCAGCACATCCACATCAACGGCATGGGCCAGTGCCCCACCACGAGCGCCGACAAGAACAGCGACGGCGTCATCAGCACCACCGAAGGCGCCCCGGCCTACGGACCGATCGGTACCACCCTGTCGACCAGTGGTGACACCAGCCCGAAGGCGGGCACCACACTGACGGTGGCACCTGCGGGCGCAAGTACCGACTACAACCGCACGATCACCCTCGACGCCGCGACGCTGTCCTCGCTGACCGCAGGCAAAGCAGTTGTGGTCGTGCACGGTCTCGACCCGTCGACCCTGAGCAAGACCGCCCAGGGCGAGAAGAGCGACCTGGTCCCCTCCTTGCCGCTCGCGGCGACCTCCCCAGCACTGTGCGGCCCGCTGCTCGTCTCGCAGATGAGCCAGATCCCCGGTGGCGCACCCTCGACAGGCGGCGGCAGCACCGCCGGCCTGCAGGACGAGGGCATTCTCGCGATCGGCGGCGCGATGCTCGTCGCAGCCGGCGGAGCATTTGCCGTCAGCCGCCGGTTCGCGCGTCAGAGCTGACCTAAGCACTGACACGGAATCCGTCCGATGACCAGACACACCTACCGTGGCCGCAACGTCGCGGCCACGGTAGGTGTGGCCCTGCTCATCGCAGCAGCGATCACCCTCGTGTTCGGCCTACACGCACAAAAGCATGCGCCGCAGCCGCCCGCCTCCGCCGCCATCCCGGTGAACGTGATCCCGTCCAATACGTCGCCATCGGGCTCGACCTCTGCGCCGCAGGCTCACGGACCAATCCTTGCGCCGGCCGCGCCGGTACGCCTGGATATCCCAGCGATCAACGTGACGTCGGTGATCGAACCACTTGGCCTGAACGCCGATAAGACGGTTCAGGTACCGCCACTGGGTCCGGTCTCCTACGCGGGTTGGTACAAGTACTCACCATCGCCAGGCCAGCTCGGACCAGCCATCATTCTCGGCCACATCGACTCTGCACAGTACGGGCCCGGGGTGTTCTTCAAGCTCGGGGCGTTGCGAGCGCGCGACCTGATCTCCATTACCCGCGCCGACCACACCGTCGCGGTGTTCGAGGTCGAACGCGTTGCCGAGTACCCCAAGAATCACTTTCCGACCCTGGACGTATACGGCAACACCGATCACGCAGCACTTCGCCTGATCACCTGCGGCGGCACGTTCGACTTCTCCGCGCATTCCTACGAAGACAACATCGTCGCCTACGCCTCACTCGTCTCCTCGCACCACGACTAACGCTGCAGACAGGATGATCATGAATCGCACGCGCATCACCGCCGTTGCACTTGCACTCGGCTGCGCCCTCACCCTCGCCGGCTGCGCAAACGCGCAACACGGCACATCGTCGACGCAGACCGCCGGGGACGCCGCCGCGCCGATGGCCGCGGGGATGACGATGCCCGACGGATCGATCATGGGCGAGCCACCGTCCTCGCCGATCGCGACGGACGGACAGCCATCCGCGTCTGCGTTGATGATCTGCAGCGCTGAGGTTCGCGCCGACGTCACCGACGTGGCCGCCCTGGCCACGCCACCGGTATCCACCTCGATGTTCGTCAACCACCTCTACACCTGCACGTACGCCATGCCGATGGGCCAGTTGGTCGTGTCGGTGAAAGACCTGGCCAGCGCAGCGGCGACGACGACCTATTTCACCGACCTTCGGCATCGACTCAGCGGCGCCGCCAACATGGCCGGCCTGGGCGACGGTGCGTTCGGCACGCCCGATGGCACCGTTGTGTTGCGCAAGGACAGCCACGTCCTGGAAGTCGATGCCAGCCACCTGGCCTCGGTGTTCGGCAAGCAGTCGGAGAAGCGCGCCGACTTCGCCTACGAGATCGCATCCGACATCCTCGGCTGCTGGACCGGAGGCTGAGATGAGTCACCCGCGAGCATTCACCCGGCGACACCTGCAGGTCGTGCTCGGCACGCTCTGGCTGCTCGACGCCGCACTGCAACTCCAGCCGTTCATGTTCTCCACCAGCTTCGCCCACCAGATCCTCGCCCCGGCTGGCGACGGCCAACCCGGCTGGGTCGCGGCGCCCGTGCATCTGTTCGCCACTCAGTTCGGGCATCATCCCGTGCTCTTCAACGCAGTGGCGGCCGTCATCCAGCTCGCTCTCGGCGTCGGCTTCCTGGCTCCTCGCACCGTGCGAGCGGCCGTCCTCGCCTCCATCGGCTGGTCGGTCGCGGTGTGGTCTCTCGGTGAGGGTTTCGGCGGCCTGGCCAGTGGCCACGCCTCGCTGCTCACCGGCGCCCCTGGCGCCGCGCTCCTGTACGGCGTGCTCGCTGCCGCCAGCTGGCCACGCCGGCAACCCGCCGATGCCCTGGGTGACCGGCCAGCCGCCTGGCTGCCGTGGGCCTGGGCAGCACTGTGGCTAGGCGGATCCGCCCTGCAGCTACTCGTGGGACAGAATCGCCCAGGACCGACCGCGGCGGCTCTGCGCGACAGCGCCAACGGGGCGCCCGGTTGGCTCGCCCGAATCGACCGGGACGCCGGCACGATCATCAACCACGCCGGCGCCAGCGGGTTCGCGCTGCTGGTCATCGCATTGGCCGCCGTCGGCATCGGCGCGCTAATCCCGGGTCGGTTCCGCACCGCCGCCGCCTACACCGGTGCCGGGCTTGCCGCACTGTTCTGGGTCATCGACCAAAACGTCGGCATGTTGTACTCCGGGCAAGCCACCGACCCGAACACCGGCGTCGTGCTGATCGTGTTTGCGGCGGCCACCGCCGCCATCGCGCCAAGCTTTGCAGCACACACGAAAGTGGCCGGCAATCGCAGCGCGCACGACCGCGCCGTGCTGAACGAGCGAGCTCACCCCAGCCAGTGGGCGGCGTAGCCCCTCCAACCCCAATCCAAGGAGACCAGACCTGATGACCACACTCACCCATCGGCGGCCCCTGCTCGCCGCGATAGCACTCACCGCCTGTCTGCTCGCGGCCGGATGCAGCTCCTCGACAACCGCGAGCCACAGCCCACAGGCCCGCTCGTCGCTCACAAGCACGCACGTGAGTTCGGCGCCGACGCCGGCGCAGGCCGCAGCGTTGACGACGATCACGATCAAGAACTTCGGCTACACCGTCTCCGGCACCGCCGCTAGTGGATCAACTGTGATGGTCACCAACAACGATGGCGAGGCCCACACGGTCACCGCGGACTCGGGGGATGCATTCGACGTCACCGTGCAACCGGGCAAGACGGCATCGTTCACCGTCCCGGCGGCAGGTGGCACTTACAAGTTCCATTGCAAGTTCCACTCGAACATGCACGGCACTCTCACCGTCGGGGGCTGACCGACCCGTGACACCCCAACGTCGCGGCGAGGGTGGCAACCAGTCATCCGAGGAGGCACACGTGTCCAGCTCCCCACTCGCGCCGGCGGGCGCACGGCGAACCCCCACGACGCGGCTGCTGTGGGGCGGGCGCCTACTCGTCACCGCTGTCGCGGTCGTGGGACTCGCCGTCGACGCCTACGTCCACCTCGACCTCGCGTCCCGATACGCCGCGGTCAAGACGAGCTTGTTGAACCAGGGCGAACTGTTCCGGGCTGAGGCCGTGCTTGCCGCGCTCGCCGCGCTGGCCGTTGCGTTGCGCCCGCGCCGGTACACCGCCCTGTTCGCATTCCTGGTGGCGGCCGCTGGTCTTGCGGCGGTGCTGGTCTATCGATATGTCGACGTCAAAGGCTTCGGGCCGGTGCCGTCCATGTACGAACCCGTGTGGTACCCGGAGAAAATCCGCTCCGCCTACGCCGAAGGCGCCGCCACTCTCGCCAGCGCCGCGCTGCTTGGACTGATCCACCAGTGCCGTGCGCTCGCCTGAACCTTCCCGACCGTACGAGCAAGCCAGCGCTGCGATGACACTGATCTCTACGATCGCGTCCGGTTCGTAGAGATCGCTCAGTCCGACGGCGCTCCACGCTGGATACGGCTTGGTCATGAACTCCGCACCAACCAATAGGGTGGGATCTCTTTGACTCTGTAATCCGACGTGGTACGAGGTGAACTCCCCAACGTCAGCCCCACTGCATCCAGCGGCAGCCAAGGTATCCGCGATGTTCTCGAACGTTTGGCGCAACTGCTCAGCCGGATCATCGGAGAACGAGCCGTCCGGCCGAGACCCCGTATGCCCTGTAGTCGCACTGACCCCCACTCGGACGGCGGCAGGGGTACCCGGTCGCGTCGCGGCCGCCTGCCAAAGTGGGGTGATGATCGCGTCGCGCATAGAGCATTTGTGTCGCGGCGACCGAATCGAGGGTCATACGCACCGCGAATACGACCAGCATGAGACGATCACCACGACCGTAAGGCCGGCCCGCAGCAACGCATCGACGACCGGCCAGTCCGGGCGTTCGATCGCGACTTCACAGACCCCCGAGCGGCGCAGCCGCGTCACGAGCCGACGAAGCTCAGGGGCAGTGTGTTCGACGGTGAACCGATCCACCTGCACCCATCGGCACTACTACGGCGACCGCATGATCAGCGCTGGCCCAATCAACCCCCGCACAGACTCGATCAACACCATGTTGCTGTTCGACACTCATCGCGTCCTCCGTGCTGTTCGCGCAGCAGGTTGGGCACCCGACGGCTCGGGACACGGCTCCCGGTCGCTCACTGATCGGCGCTCTGGTGGCGCTCAGCCCTGTCGCCAGTCCGCGTGTCCTGGAGGCGCCGGGCCCCGCAGAACTCATGCAGGACCTGCAACGGTCACGCGGACGAGGCGATGACCCGACGGGACCCAGGTGCACGACGGCCCCTCGCCGCCGGCACCGACACCGTCCCGCGATCAACCATCAGCAGCTAGAGATTCGCGCCTATCCGGCTGCTGACGTACCGGCACGCGCGACCCCGCACGCGCATGCGCCGAGTTGTGCCGGTGGTCTCCTGTGTCGTCGTGTTCGGTGCGGTCGGGGTTTTTGCTCTCGCACGTCCTCAACCCACCCCCGGGCCCCGCAAGACTGGGTCCGAGAGTTCGTTCATTGCTGCCGCTGTATGTCCTGGATGGACGGGTTGCCGCCCTCGAACACCTGGTGAGCCGGCTCGAGCGCGGCTATCTTGATCACGCAAGCTGGTAAGCGCTCGGCCCCGAGCCCGCCAGCGGCACCCGCAGGGAAGGGGAAAGACATGCCAGACAAGACGGTGGACTACGCCACGCCGACGCGGCACGGGAGCCAAGCCGGCACCTTCGTAGGTGACCCGGGCGAGATCCACATTCACATCGTCGGAGACAACTGCCACGTCACGGCCGGTGGGAAGCGCAAGAACTTCTACATGCGGGCAGACAAGATGGACAGCGTCCGCGCCGCCATCGACCATCTGAAGGCGAAGGGGCGAGTAAATACCTCGGGATACCAGCATTGCCTCGCGTGGCTCACGAACGAGGCCCGCAAGATCGAGCGTCCGAAAGCAAAGGCGAATACGAAGTAGGGCGGCCCCTCAAGAACCGGGGGTGGAGCCGCTGAACTACTTCGGGTGATGGGTGACAGATCACGTTCGGTAGATCCTTGACACTCCCGGTTCAGATTAGGTCGTTCGTCGTACGGATGCACAACGGGTCAGATGTGTCCCGAAGGCGCTGCCGACGTCCGCTCATCGGCATGTGCGTGAATGGTTCGGTGCTGATTTCGTCCGTGCGGGATGGTCCTCGACGGGCGCATCGCGGGCGGATCGTCGGGTTCGACCGGCTCCGGATGGCTGCAGCGGCCACCTGGCGCGAGAACAGCCAGTCCCGCGTTCGCACCCAGTCCGACCTTTCGCACCCACGGGAACTTGACTGCTTCCTCGGACGCCAGCCACCAACTCGCCCGACACCGCGTGTCTCCGGCCCATATCTCTCGCGACGAACGGACGCATGCCAGCCGGCCGGAACAACCTCGACGGCACTCCGGCGACGATCCGAACGCTACCCGCAGCGGTGGTGGCAGCCGTGGGTGATCAGATTGAGGTGTTGCTCGACGCGGGTATCCGTCGCTGGCACTGACGTGGTCAAGGCAGGTCGCGCTGGGTGCACGCGCGGTGATAATCGGGCGCGCCTACATGTGGGGTCTCGCCGCGGGTGGCCAGGCCAGCGTCGACAGCGTGCTCGAGGTGCTGCGCAACGAGATGGACTCCGGGCTGCTCGCACTCGGCCGGTCCCCAGCGGGGGAGTTGAGCGACCAGATGTGATCGTCCCGACCGGCTTCGCCGAGCCCTCGGCACCGCCGACTTGGGCCACGTCCCCGGCCGCGACCACGATCCAGGCGTCTAAAAGCCACACCGGCTGAGCAGCCTCACACCATTTCGGCTGGAGGATTTCTGGAGGATCGAGCGTTCGCCAATTGCATCGAACCGCACTCACCGGCAGGCAACGGCACGGCGCCAGGCCCGTAATCACGCGGAGGCCCCCTAATTGCTGCCTGGAAGGGCCTGCAAGTTCGGCCTGGCAGTGTGGGGGTCAGGGGTTCGAGTCCCCTCAGCTCCACCACTACATCTAGTGTCTGCACATCATCCAAGACACCACATTTTGTGGTTAAGGCTGGAACTTCGAGTCCCAGATACAGGTGAAACTGGAGCAAATCTGGAGGATCGGTTCTCCGGGGCCCGAAATAGGGTCGGACTCTCGCTCCAGCGACACGAACACCAAATGGTCGGCATCGTTCCCGCGCGCACCGTTGCTGGGCGGTTCGCTGGCTCAAGATGCTTTGCGTCCCGGTGGTTTGTCGATCGATGTCAGCCTGGCGCCATAGCCGTGGATGTGGCGCACCTTCAGCCGGAACAGCCTGCGCATATGAGTCGGTCTGATACAAGTCCGGTTCCGGCCCAAGTTCTTGCGCCGCTGGGAGCCTTGCGAAGCTGGTAGTCGCGGCGAGAACCACGCAATCGGATCGATGTCGGCGCTGAGCACGGGCATGCGGGAGGCCCGAGCAGAACACGGGCCTCCCGTACGTCGCAGGTCAGCTACAGCACGCCGGCCAAGACTTCGGCCTCTTCGAACGCTGTCTCCTCGCCCTCGTCGTCCGCACCGTCTGGTGTGCGCTGCTTGGTCACGAGCATGAACGAAACGACGGCGGCCAGGATGAGCGCGCCGAGTCCCCAGGTGAACGCGACGGTGTAGCCGTGGACGGTTGCCGCGGACTGGTTGTCCGAGGCGTGCGACGCCACATAGTGCACGGTTGCCGATGCAGCGATCGTGTTGAGCAGCGCCGTGCCGAGTGAGCCGCCGACCTGCTGCATGGTGTTCACCAGCGCGCTCGCAACACCAGCATCACGGTCGGCAACGCCGATGAGTGCGGTGCTCGAGAGGGCCACGAAGGCGAACCCCATGCCGAGGCTCATCACAATTTCGGCAGGCAGCACGTGCACCAGATAGCCGGAGTCGGCCTTGAGCTGAGTGAACCAGGCCATGCCGAGCGCTGCGGCAGCCATGCCACCGACCATCAGCGGCCGCGGCCCGACCCGAGGCAGCTGACCGGAGGCTATGCCGGCGGCGACAACGATGCCCGCGCTGAACGGCAGGAACGCGAGTCCCGACTTGACCGCGGAGTAGTGCAACGTGCCCTGCATGTAGTAGACGAGGAACAAGAACATGCCGAACAAGGCAAGCCCGATCAGCAGTGCGACGAGGAATGCGCCGGCACGGTTGCGCTCGGTGAAGACGCGCGTCGGCAGCAGCGGTTGCGCGGTCCGGTTTTCGATCACCACGAACGCGACGAGCAGCACGACCGCTGCGATCAGCAGCGCGACCGTCGATCCGGCGGCCCAGCCACTCTCGTTCGCCTTCGTGAAGCCGTACACCAGGGCCACCAGACCCAGCGTGCTGGTCAAGACCCCCGGGATGTCATAGCTCGCCTTGCCGTCGGCACGGCTCTCTCGGACGAGCACGACCGCAGCGGCCGCGGTGAGCAGTGCGATTGGCGTGTTGACCAGCAGTGTCCATCGCCACGACGCGTACTCGGTCAGGACCCCGCCGAGGATCAGCCCGAGCGCCGCGCCACCCCCGGAGATGCCGCCGTACACCGCGAAAGCCTTCGCGCGCTCGCGCGGCTCGGTGAAGGTAACCGTGATCAGCGACAGGGCGGCCGGAGCCATCAAGGCAGCAAAGACACCCTGCAACGCCCGTGCGCCGAAGAGCTCGCCCTGGTTCTGGGCGATGCCGCCGACCGCGGAGGCGAGACCGAAGCCGATCAGGCCGATCACGAAGGCGCGTTTGCGCCCGATGAAGTCCGCGATTCGGCCACCGAGAAGCAGCAATCCGCCGAAGGCGAGGGCATAGGCGGTGATGGCCCACTGGCGGTTTGCGTCGGAGATGTGCAGCGCCTTCTGCGCCGACGGCAACGCGATGTTCACGATGCTGGCATCGAGCACCACCATGAGCTGCGCAATGGCGATCACCACTAGGGCAAGCCAGCGGCGCGGGTCGGGACCGGCCGTCATGCCGGTGCCCCGGAGTTCTGGAACAACTTCGGTTGTGCTCATCACGAGTCCTCTTCCGATCGGTTCGGCCCAGCACCCCGGGCTCCCTCCGGTACGTTACGAACTCAGATCGTCCGAGTCAAGACGATCCGAGATTTGTTCATCCAAAGTTGACTGATCCGACTTCGGCACGTATCCTGCGACGTATGGGAGCTCGTCAGCCGGCCGTCGCAGAGATGGCCAGTTCTGAGCAGTGGGAGGCCTTGTGGCCTGCCGATCTGACCCTCCTGCTGCACGCCGCCGCCGACCGGATGGTCGTCGACCTCGACAAGGCAGCCATCGAACTCGGCCTCAACGACGTGCGCGATTGGCTCGTCCTCGCCGCATTGGACGACGGCGCTCAGCGCACCCAGCTCGAACTCAGCCGGATGATCTGCATCGACAAGACCACGCTGATCTCAGTGCTCGACCGGCTCGAACAGCAACAGTTGATCGTCCGTACCGTCGACCCCAGCGATCGCCGGGCGCGGATCCCCCGAATCACCGCCGCCGGCAAGCGCGCCTACTCCAAGTTCGCCGCAGCCCGCGACGCAGCCGAATCACAAGCCCTCGACGGCATCGATGCCGATCAGCGCACCATCCTGATGGACCTGCTCGCCCGAATCGCCCGTCGCCAACCGACACCGGCCCCGTCGTCCTGACGTTCAGATAGAACCGAGTCGTCCGCGCCGCATTGCGGCGCTGCTGGCGGGCACGATCCGCGCATATGGATCTGTCTGAACTTCGGGCGCGTCGCGTGATCAGTCGGCGAGTTCGGACAGCCCGAGCCAGTGGTCTTCTAGCGTCGCTTGCTCCGCTTCGGCTTCGCGCAGTTCTTCACCGCACCTGGTCACGCCCACGTAGTCGCTCGGATCATGTTCAGTCAGCTGGTGGTGGATGGCGTTGATGCGCTCGGCGAGGCGTTCGAGCTTCCGCTCCGTGGCGGTCAGTTCCTTGCGTGCGGCGCGCATCTCGGCGCTCGAGCGGCTCGTCCCGTTCGGTGCGGCCGCGCCGGGCGGCGTGGCGCTCGCGAGTCGTGTGGCTTGTGCCCGCCGTAACCGCAGGTACTCGTCGACCCCGCCGGGCAGGTGCCGAAGGTGTCCGTTGAGGATTGCGTACTGCTGGTCGGTGACGCGTTCCATGAAGTAGCGGTCATGCGTGACGACGATGAGGCTGCCCGACCACGAGTCGAACAGATCCTCCAGCGCAGCGAGCATGTCGGTGTCAAGGTCGTTCGTCGGTTCGTCCAGCAGCAGAACGTTGGGTTGGTCGAGCAGGATCAGCAGCAGTTGCAGCCGCCGCTTCTGCCCGCCCGAGAGGTCCTTGACTGGTGTCGAGAGCTGAGGGGAGGAGAACCCGAGCCGTTCCAGCAGCTGCCCCGGCGTGAGCTCCTGGGCCTTGGAGCCGGAGCCGAACGTGTACGTGGTGCGAAGCCGAGAGATGACGACGCGGACGGGGTCGTCGAGGTGGTCTTCGAGCTCGTCCAGACGTTGGGTGAGCGAGGCGACCTTCACGGTCTTGCCGCGTTTGACCCGACCCGTGGTCGGCGGAAGGGTGCCCGCGATGAGGCCTAGCAGAGTCGACTTGCCGGCACCGTTGACACCGAGGATCCCGGTGCGCTCGCCAGGCGCGATCCGCCACTCGACGTTTGTGAGCACCGGGCGGTCGTCGAAGGAGACGGAGACATCGAGCAGGTCGACGACGTCCTTACCGAGTCTGGATATCGTCAGCGACTGGAGTTCGACCTTGTCGCGGATCTCCGGGACGTCGGCGATCAGGAGGTTTGCCGCGTCGATGCGGAACTTTGGCTTCGACGTGCGCGCGGGGGGACCGCGGCGAAGCCACGCCAGTTCCTTGCGGGCGAGGTTCTGTCGCCGCTGCTCGACAGCCGCGGCCTGCCTGTCTCGCTCCACTCGCTGCAGGATGTAGGCGGCGTACCCGCCCTCGAACGGCTCGACGGTTCGATCGTGAACCTCCCAGGTCGCGGTGCACACCTCATCGAGGAACCAGCGGTCGTGAGTCACAACGAGCAGGCCACCGGCGTTGGCGGACCAGCGGCGTTTCAGGTGCGTGGCGAGCCAGGTGATCGCCTCGACATCCAAATGGTTCGTCGGCTCGTCCAGCGCCAGGACCTCGTCGTCGCCGGCGAGCAGCCGGGCAAGGGCGACACGGCGACGCTGCCCACCGGACAGCGCGCCCAGCCGGGTTTGCCAACCCAGGTCGCCCAGCAGTCCGGCGATCACGTCGCGGACGCGCGGGTCTCCCGCCCACTCGTGTTCGGGAGTCTCGCCGACAACGGTATGACCCACAGTGGCTTCGTCGCCGAGAGTGTCGGCCTGGTCGAGCATGCCGATCCGGACGCGGCCGCGCACGGTTACCCGGCCCGAATTGGGCTCCTGTTGCCCGGCGAGCATCGCAAGCAGACTCGACTTGCCGTCGCCGTTGCGGCCCACGATGCCGATCCGGTCTCCCTCGTCCACGCCCAGGGAGACGGAGTCGAAGACGACCTTGGACGGGTACTCGAGGTGCAGGGCTTCTGCCCCCAGAAGATGAGCCATATCACCCAAAGGCTAAGTGACACTCGCCGACCCTGCTGACGTCGAACGGTCCAGCCTGAGCCAAGGCCGTGAGTCCGAGGTATAGCCGCGGGCAGCGGAACCGCTCTGGGCCCCGACCTGGATCAAACGACCGGTCACGGCGCTGCCATATGTGCTCGAGAGCCGTCGATATCGAGCATGCGACCCGGCAACTTGAGGCGCTGGGGCGCGAATCGTTCCTCGCAAGCACGTGGATGTCCCCCAAGCGTGTCTGTTCGTTGTGATTGGCTCGCACGCATGTACCTCGAGCAGTTCGCATTGATCGTCAAGGACTACGACTCGGCCATCCAGTTCTTTGTCGACGCGCTCGGATTCGAACTCGTCCAAGACCTGCCGTCGGTCACTAACGACGGCCGCGCCAAGAGATGGGTAGTCGTACGGCCGCCCGGAGCGACAAGCGCATTGTTGCTCGCTCAAGCCGATGGCGAGCGGCAATCGTGTGCGGTCGGGGATCAGTTCGCGGGACGCGTCGGGCTGTTCCTGCGGGTCGACGACTTCGAAACGGCTTACGCGCGCATGACCACGATGGGCGTCGAGTTCGTGACCGAACCGCGACACGAACTTTACGGCCAGGTCGCCGTCTTCATCGACGTCGCCGGGAACCGGTGGGATCTGCTCGGTCCGAGCCCGGAAGGCTGACCGGTCACTCACGCGCCCCACGATCTTCAAGTCTCTGAACGCGCTTGGAGAACGAATCGACCGGACATGCCTGAACCCGCACCGATGTGGGCGCGAGTCGATAGATGCGCGAGGGACCGCTGTCGGCGTTCCTGCGAGTATCGATCTCATGTTGCCCGAACGTCGCATCCCGACCCGATCGCCCGAGTGGCGCGAGCTGTATCAGCGCGTCCAAGCCGCCATGGAGTTGACCTCGCGACTCAATGCCTTGCCGTTCAGCGATGTCGACTCACGGCTGTCCCTGCTCGGTGAAATATTCGCCGATCCGAATCCCGAGAAGTCGTTCGTGCATCCGCCGTTCTACTGCACCTCTGGCGTCGGGACTCGACTTGGCGAACGAGCATCAGTCGGTCAAGCCTGCTCGTTCCTCGATCTCGGCGGCATCAGCATCGGTGAGCGAACGATGATCTCGCCGAAGGTGACCCTGATTACCGAGGGCCATCCCATTGAGCCGGTGGATCGGTACGCGTACATCACGGTGGCACCGATCGTGATCGAGGCCCGCGTCTGGGTTGGAGCAGCAGCAACCATCTTGCCGGGCGTGACCATCGGCCATGACTCAGTCATAGGTGCTGGCGCCGTCATCGCCAAGGACGTGCCACCGCTAGCAGTGGTGACTGGGCCCGGCTACGTCATTCGGAGGCAGTTGCAGCCTGCTACAAGACACGAACCTCGCTGACCTCATCGGTCGCGCCCTGGCGTCCGCTCACG
This sequence comes from uncultured Actinomycetota bacterium, assembly GCA_963753995.1. Classification (GTDB taxonomy): domain Bacteria; phylum Actinomycetota; class Actinomycetes; order Mycobacteriales; family Mycobacteriaceae; genus Mycobacterium. The sequence goes on from CAVWEO010000002.1 coordinate 25,278, forward strand.
CCGCAGACCGCGCGCGGTCATGGCGATGAGCGATGCGCCCGCACGGAGATGCGGATGTTGTAGCTCGCGGTGCATGTCGCTGGTCAGGGGGCAACTGTCAACGGGGTCAAGTCTGGATGGCCAGGGCGAGGAGGGTATTGACCGCGGTTTCGAACGGACGGATGTCCCGTTGTACCTGGGCGAGTAGAAGCCCTCCTTGGAGCGTCGCGAGCAGAGTAGTGGCGAGGTCGTCCGGGTCGATGTCGGATGGAAGCTTGCCCTCTGCATGGAGTGATCTGAGTCCATCGCTGATGGCGGCCGCCCACTGACCGAACCCGGCCGCGATGAGCGCCCGGGCCTCGGGGTCGCTCTCGGCGAGTTGACCACCAAGCGAACCAAGTTGGCAGCCGCCTATTGCTCGGGTGCGCCTCGCCGCTGTGATCACCATCTTGCGCCAGGCTTCGACGCCATCCGCGCTGCCGAGCGCGTGCGTGTTGCGTTTGACGATGGCGTCGGCTTGGTAGTCGATGACCGCCTGAACGAGCTCGTTCTTGTCGGGGAAGTAGTGATACAGCTGAGAGCCGCTGACTTCGGCCGCCGCCTTGACGTCTTCCAAGGTGGCGCCCGCGACCCCGCGTTCGTGGATCAGGGCGGCAGCCTCCTCCACTATTCGCGCCCGGACACGTTCACCCTTCGGTGTGAGCCTCGGCCGGTCACTCGTCTTGTTGGCCATGCACCCATGCTAGCAATTCTGAGTTTGACAACCCAGTCTGATCTGATCATAGTGAGTTGTACAACTCAGTTTGTCTAGAAGGGGCGAAACAACGAATGACTGAAGCCATGGCCGAACGCGGTTGGGGTTCGATCGTCAACGTCGCTGGAAAGACCGCAAGAGAGTACGGAGCCGAGCCTCTGGCCGACAGCAACTGGGAACTCCTCCACGGCGATGGCTCGCTCACTTCAGGAGCAGTCATGCGGTTTCCCGACCATGAGGCGGTTGTCAAGTGGTACAACTCGCCGGCATATCAGCAGTTGATCGATGTCCGAGGCGTGGCGATGGATGCCCGGTTCAGCTTGCTCGACGGCCTCCCTACTCCCACAGCAGATGAGCGGGAATCCGAATGAGCGCACTCCCAGGGAAGACAGCGCTCATCACGGGCGCCAACGCCGGGATCGGCAAGGAGGTGGCCCGGCAACTGGCATCTCGTCCCGAGATGGCGCGCATCTACCTGGCGTGCCGGAACCGGGATCGGGCGACAACGGCAAAGGCCGAGCTTGAAGCGGCGACCGGGCGACGCATCTTCGACATCGTTGTCGTGGACGTCGCCGATCTGGGTTCGGTCCGCGCCGGCCTTGCGGCCATAGACGGATCGGTCGACGCGCTGGTCATGAACGCTGGTGTCATAAGCCCGCAGTCGATGGAATTGACCCCTGACGGCGTCACCACCCTGTTCGCGACAAACGTCCTCGGCCACGTCGTCCTCCTCGAAGGGCTCCTCGCCGAGGAGCGGCTCGGCGAGGTTGCAGTCCTCGTGGGAAGCGAAGCAGCCAGGGGAGTTCCGAAGTTGCGGATGAAGCGGCCATCCTTCGTCTCAACCTCTGCCGACGAGCTCGCCACTGCCATCGACGGCAGCTACTTCGCCAGCGGCAAACCTGACTTCAACCTGGCCTTCGGGCAGGCCAAGTACATCGGGGCGCTATGGATGGCCTACCTGGCCCGCCAGTACCCCGACCGCCGCTTCATCACCGTGAGCCCGGGCAACACCACCGGCACCCAAGCACCCAATCACCTCCCATTGCCGATGCGCATAGCGGCCAAATACGTCATGCCCACCCTGGGTCTCGCCCATAAACTTGACGTGGGCGCGAAGCGACTTATTGACGGTGCCACCGACCCGACTCTGTCCAGCGGAGTGTTCTACGCCAGCGCGGCTAACACGCTTAAGGGTCCCTTGTTTAACCAAATGGAGCTCTTCCCCGAATTCGCCAACCCAACGTTTCAGGACAACGCCAACGAGGCCATCCACCGCTTCATCTCATGACGGCTCCCCGCCCTGGGGAGCCATTCCACCTTGACCTCGACGGGACGGTCATCACCGGCCACTACATCGAGGTTACGCGGATTCAAGGTGCGCACCGTCGTCGGGAACTAAGCGTGACTACGGATCAAGACGCTGCAGGTTTGAAGTTCTGCCGCGCGCGCAAATCGGTATGAGCGACTGACGTTCGGGTACGAGTTTCGGTGAAACGGCGTGACTCGGATGTGTACCCGGCCTCGTCCTGACCTTCGTTTAGAGATCATCACGACGCCGTGCGAGTCGATCTAGGCGGGGCGACGGTCAGCACAGATCGCGCTAACGATTGAGATGTGGCGGGCGTGACTCACGAACTCGCGATCCTTGTGTCGGGCGAAGATTCGAGTCATCGTCTCGGCAGGGCGCAGTGAGCGAATCCAAGGCAAGACGACCACGAGCGCGCCTACAGATATGGACGCCTGCGGGGACGGAGCCCGCGCACGGCGAGGAAAACGAGAATGGCGGTCCCGGTGGCGCGCTTGGTTCGGGACCGACCTTCACGCCGACGTTTCGGGCCGAGGTCGTCGACGCTTGCCTGGTCTACGCGGTGTTGCGCGTCAGGATGTTCCGCGTGGATGTGTAGAACGGGCGCGGTGCGGCGCAGCGTCGCCTCACGGCGTGCCTCGGCCAGGCCATAGCCCGAATCGCCGCCGGGTCCGCACAGGACTGATGTCACCGCCGCATATGCGCTGATCCAGTTGGCCCATCCGGTTTCGTCGTCCGGGCCGACTGGTGAGGCGCATGCCGTCGGGTGTGGGCCGGGCGCGCGCGGGTCGGGCGGAAGGCTGTCGAGCAGGTACGCGCGCATGGCGTCGAGGTCGTGCCAGAGCTGCTGTGCGTACGCGCACGTTGCATGCAACGCCTCGTCGAGCAGCTGTTCGCGAGTGCGGTGATGGACGGTGAAATCGTCTCGATCGTCGGCAAGGATCCGGTCGGGGTCGAGGACTTGCGGGGTAGGGATTGGCTGCATATCGGTGTCCTTAATGGGCGAGTCGTGCGGACGTCTCGATCATCAGTGCGTGAACGAAGGCCTGCGGCAGGTTGCCGCGCATCTGGTGTTGGTGCGTGTCGTATTCCTCGCTGAACAGCTGCGGTGGTCCGCACGCGGCGCGGGTGCGCTCGTACCAGCCGCGCGCCTCGACCAGCTGTCCTTGCTGCTGCAGGCTGAGTGCGACGAGGAAGCCGCACAGCAGGAACGAGCCCTCCGCCTCGTGCAGCGGCCGGTCGTCGTGGCGGAAGCGATAGGCGTAACCGTCGCGCGTGAGATCGCGCAGGTAAGCGTTCAGCGTGTCGATGGTCCGGGGATCGTCGACAGCGATGGCACCGCGTAACCCGGGGAGCAGCAGCGCGGCATCGAGTGCTGGGTCGTCCGGCGAGCGCTGCCAAAGTCCGGCGCGGTGCAGCGCGTTCGCGGTGGTGTCCGCGGTAATGCGGTCGGCGAGCGTGAGCCAGTCCGCACCCTGCGCCGCGGCTGGGTGAGCGGCGGCGATCGCTCGCAGCCCGGCTGCGGCAGTCAGGCGGCTGTGCGTCCACGGACGGTTGTCGATCTCCCAGATGCCCGCGTCGGGCTCGGTCCATCGACGACCAATTGCCGCGGCTGCGATCTCGGCGGCCTGCCACCCTTGCGTGTCGAGGCGATCGTGACGTCCTGCCGCCGCGAACAGCAGGAGCGCTTCGCCGAAGGCGTCCAGTTGGAATTGCCGGTTCACCCAATTGCCGACGATGTCGTAGCCACCCGGGTAGCCGGCCAGATCGATGTGCTTCTGATCGGGCACCGTTGCGCCGGTGGTCGTGTATGCGGGCGCGAGTCGGTCTCCGTGCTCGCGCAGACAACCGCCTACGAACGACACAGCGTCGTCCAGCAACGGATGCGGCCCGGCGGCGGCTACCGCCTGGCCCGCGTAGCACTGATCGCGGATCCAGACGTAGCGGTAGTCGTAGTTGCGTCCGGCTTCGGCACGCTCGGGGAGACTGGTCGTGGCGGCGGCGACCATGCCGCCGCCTGCCGACGTGAGTCCACGCAACACGGCGTAGCTGCGGCGGCTGTCGCGCGGGTCTACCACGCTGTCGAGAGCCGGAACGGCGTCGCGCCAGGCTGATTCGGTGGCGGTCCAGGCGGTGTCGGCGTCGACCGGTTCGTCGGCAAAGGGGCGATCGCTGATCTCCAGAACCAGATCGTGGTGCTCGCCTGCGTGCAGATCGAGTTCGACGTGCAGTGACTGTCGGTTGTGACGTGGGCTCGCGGTCTCGCCGCCGGTCCAGCGCAGATACAGCTCGCCGCTACGACCGGTCCACACGCCCTCGCGGCGATGCAGGTCACGGATTCCCTCGTGTCCGTAGCCGGTTCGCAGTTCGAGTGACACGGCGACATTCGCCGCGCAGTCGACGGGCACGATTCGCCGCAACACGATGACCCGGTGGGGGTCGCCGGGGAAGGCGAGCGCCTCGCGGCATTCCACGATGCCGCCGTCGGTGACCCAGCGGCTGCGCCAGATCATCGATTCGTCCTCGTAGTAGCCTCCCCACACGCTTCGTGCCGTCGGAGTGACCGTGTACTCGCCGGAGCCGCCGATGAGGGAGGCGAAGACGGCGTCGCTTTCCCATCGTGGCGCGCAGAGCCACACGATGTTTCCGCGCGGGCCGACGAGAGCGCCGCGCTCGCCGTCGGCCAGCAACGCGTACTCGCGCAAGGCGGCCGGCGGGATCCCGTCGGTTGGGTCGAGCTTTGTGATCACTGCTGCAGCCGCGCGACGGTTGTGGCGGCGACGGCAGTGGATGCAGCACTGGCGGCGCTGACCAGCGCGGCGCGCCGGTACCGGGGCCATGCCTTGGCGGCGCCGTACATCGTTGCCGCGTGCGTCAGATCGACGAACGCGCTGATCCGAAACGTCGCGGGACGGGGCCAGATCATTTCGGCGGTGGCTTGAACGAGCAGGCGTACGCCCAACGCGCGCATGATCCATGGCGGTGGCACGTGGTGTGTGCCCGCCGCGCTGCGCAGGACGCCTGGCGGTTGAGCGAGCAGGATCGCCGCCTGAGCGGCGCGCGCGCCGACAAGCGGGAGCACGCCGGGGCGTGGGTTCACTGTGGTCATCCTCGGCGTCCCATGAGCACCGCGACCGCAGCCGCAGCAGCGCCGCCGAGCGTGGCGAGCAGTCCATGGTGATGCGAGGCCCACAACTGCGGATCCCGTTGGTGAGACGTCTTGTCGAATACGCCGTGGGCGCCGAAGTCGTGGCCGTCCTCGCCGTCCGCGGGCTCCCACAGGTTCACTGGGGCGTCCGGGTCGCGGCGCTGCTTGGTCTGCTGGGCCTTGAAACCCGTCCAGGCGAGATATCGATCGAGCAGTCCGGGCGCGATCGCGTTCGCCGCCAGCGTGCCCATGGTGGTCGTGCCCACCCAGTACTCGCGGCGCTTGGGGTGATCGGCGGCGAACAGAACGCCGCGCGCCGCGAACTCGGGTTGGTAGATGGGCGGTACCGGTTGCGCGTGGTCCGGCAGTCGGGACAATACCCACGAGAATTGGGGCGTGTTGACCGCCGGCATCTGCACCATCGTCACGTGCACGTTGCTCTTGTCGTGCAGCAGTTCGCATCGCAGCGACTCATGAAAACCTTGGATGGCGTGTTTGGCGCCGCAGTACGCACTTTGTAACGGGATGCCTCGGTAGGCGAGCGCCGAACCGACCTGCACGATCGTCCCCCGATCACGAGGTCGCATGTATTTCAGTGCCGCCATCGTGGCGTAGACGTAGCCGAGATAGCTGACCTCGGTGACTCGCCGGTACTCGTGCGGCGTGATCTGCTCGAACGGCGCGAACACCGAGGTGAACGCGACGTTGACCCATACGTCGATCTCGCCGATCTCGGTCTCGATGTGTTTGGCCGTCTCGAAGACCTGGTCCGGGTCGGCCACGTCGACCGGGAGAACGAACGCCCGCCCGCCCGCACGTTCGACGTCGCGCGCAGCGCCGGCCAGGCCGGCTTCGCCGCGGGCAAGTAGTACGACCGTGTCCCCGCGGGCACCGAACCCGATCGCGGACGCTCGGCCGATACCCGCGCTCGCGCCGGTAACCACAACGATGCGTGACATGTGGATCCTCATCCTTCGCAATAGCGGTGCGTCCACTGGCGAGTGAGTCCGTCGGGGCGGACCGTCCAGCCCACAGCACACCGCCGTGAAAACGGATCGGGGGGCGCCCCCGGCAACCCTGCAAACGAGAGCTACCCATTGTTTGCATACTGCAAACGTTGGGTACTCGATCCGCGTTGAGATTTGTTCGACACGCAATGCCTGACCAGGGAGAACACCGATGGCTCAAACGGTCGCCGACTTTCTGCTTGCGCACCTTCGCGCGTGGGACGTTAAGCAGGTATTCGGTTATCCGGGTGATGGCATCAACGGTTTGCTCGCCGCCTGGGGGCGGGCGGACAACGATCCGCAGTTCGTCCAGGCCCGTCATGAGGAGATGGCTGCGTTCGAGGCGGTGGGATACGCAAAGTTCTCGGGCGGCTTCGCGGTCTGTGTCGCGACAAGTGGGCCGGGCGCGATTCATCTGCTCAACGGGCTGTACGACGCGAAGCTTGATCACGTCCCGGTCGTCGCGATCGTGGGGCAGACCGAACGCTCAGCGATGGGTGGGTCCTACCAGCAAGAGGTCGACCTGCTCAGCCTGTTCAAGGACGTGTGCAGCGACTACGTGCAGATGTGCACGGTGCCCGAACAACTGCCCAACCTGATCGACCGTGCGATCCGCATCGCGGTGAGCGAGTCAGCGCCGACCTGCATCATCATCCCGTCCGATGTGTTCGACCTCGACTACGTCGCGCCACAGCACGCGTTCAAGCAGGTGCCGTCCAGCGTGGGCATGTCGGCCTCGACGGTGACCGCTGAACATTCCGCGGTCCGCAAGGCGGCCGAGATCCTCAACGCCGGGCGAAAGGTCGCTTTGCTGGTCGGGCAGGGCGCGCGAGGTTGTGTCGCCGAGCTGACGCAGCTGCCAGACCTGCTCGGTGCGGGTGCGGCGAAGGCGTTGCTGGGCAAGGACGTGCTGTCCGACGAGTTGCCCTGGGTGACCGGATCCATCGGCCTGCTCGGCACCATCCCGTCCTACAAGATGATGATGGACTGCGACACGTTGCTGACCATCGGATCCAACTTCCCGTACACGCAGTTCCTGCCGCAGCTCGACCAGGCTCGCGCCATCCAGATCGATCGGTCCGGCAAGTGGATCGGCATGCGCTACCCGTTCGAACTGAACCTGGTGGGCGACGCCAAGGCCACGCTGCAGGCTCTGCTGCCGCTCGTGGAACGTAAGCAGGACCGTTCGTGGCGCGAGACGATCGAGGCCGACGTTGCCGATTGGTGGCAGACGATGCAGCGACAGGCACTGACCGGCGCGGATCCCGTGAACCCGGCGCGGATCTTCCACGAGCTGTCCAAGTGCTTGCCGAGCAACGCCATCGTCGCGTCGGATTCCGGTAGCGCGGCGAACTGGTACGCGCGGCACCTGCGGTTCCACGGTGACATCCGCGGTTCCCTGTCCGGCACGCTCGCCACGATGGGCCCGGGCGTGCCCTACGTGATCGGCGCCAAGTGGGCGCATCCGGATCGGCCAGCCATCGCGCTAGTCGGTGACGGCGCGATGCAGATGAACGGCATGGCCGAACTGATCACGGTCGCGCACTACTGGAAGCGGTGGGCCGACCCCCGGCTGATCGTCGCGATCCTGCACAACAACGACCTCAACCAGGTGACCTGGGAGATGCGCGCGATGGAAGGCGCCCCCAAGTTCGCAGAATCACAGACGTTGCCCGACGTCGATTACGCCGCCTTCGCGCGCAGCCTCGGCCTGTCGGGGGTGAACATCGACGGCCCGGACGTCATCGGCACCGCGTGGGAGCAAGCGTTCGCCGCGGACCGTCCGGCGGTGCTGGACATTCGCTGCGACCCGGACGTGCCGCCCATCCCGCCGCACGCGACGTTCGCGCAAGCCAAGGCAATGGCCGGAGCGATCCTGCACGGCGACGAAGACTCGCGGGGATTCGTCAAGCAGGGGATCAAGCAAAAGGCTCAGCAGTACCTGTCCGGAACGAAGAGCGAGGACTGAGATGCGCTCCCGGCAAGCCACGTCGGCGCCCGTCCACGCCGGGGTCGGTGCGGCGCTGCACGACGTCCGCACGGGCCGTTTCGAGCGGAGCCTGTCCGCGTTGACCGCGGCCGGTGCGGCGATCACCGCGGCGGAGATCTACATGTCGCACGACGGAGCGAGCTTCGGCAACAAGATGATGTGGTGGCCGATCGCGGTCGTCCCGACCGCGATCCCGGCCGGCGTCGCGGCGGTCTACTCCCGCCGTGCCGCACACACCGTGCTGCCTCTCGCATCGGCCGCGATCGTCGTGAACGGTGTGCAGGGCACCTACCTGCACCTTCGCGGCGTCGCGCAACGTCCCGGCGGAATCACCCGGTACAACCTCGAGGCGGGGCCGCCGGTGTTCGCGCCGCTTCTGGCATCCCTGGTCGGCGCGATGGGATTGCTCGCCGCCGTGCTGCGGCGCGAGGGCAGGCCGCCACAGGGCGATCGTTGATGTCTTATCGAAGCGCGGGCCAGCGAGCGCTCACCCCACAGGGCCGCGGCCGCTACCGGGGATTCGACGTCCTGGACAGCGTCGGTATGTGGGACGACGTCACCGCCGGAGTCGTCTTGGCGCGCCTGGCACTGCCGGGCGAATACGCGTTCTTCACGCCTGCCGAGGTGGCCATCGCGGCCCCGCTGCTGGACCTCCTGCTCGCGCAGGATCGGGAACCGCGCATTCCAGTCCTGGCGTTGATCGACCAGCGCCTGGCCGTCGGCGAGACCGATGGCTGGCACTACGACGTTCTTCCCGAGGACGGGCAGGCGTGGCGCGACTCGCTGAACTTTCTCGACATCGATGCAGGAGACCTGTTCGCCGGCCGGGGCTTCGCGCACCTGATCAGCGACGAGCAGGCCGTGCTGGTCCAGCGCGTGCAGGACGCCGCCCAACGCGACGAACGCTGGCACGGATGGCCCGGCAGTTGCGTCTGGAGTCTCTGGACTCGCTACGCGTGCACGGCGTTCTACTCCCATCCCTGGGCGTGGAACGAGATCGGCTTTCCCGGCCCGGCGTATCCGCGCGGATATCTCAACCCGGGCGTGAACGCGCGGGAACGGTGGGAGGTCGCCGAATCCGACGACGTCGACCCCGTCCCGTTCGCGGCACGTGCCGAACGTGCCCGCGACGAGCACGCACGGCTTCTCGGCGCACGGGACCTCTCGTGAGGAGCGACTACCGCGATCTTCGCGCCCGCAACGAGTCGGCCTGGCTGCTCCCCAATGACGGTTCCCGGACCAACCACCGGTTGCGGGCCGACATGCGCCGCTACGCCGACGGCGATGAGGTCGACCTCGTGGTCGTCGGCGCGGGCGCCGGCGGCAGCGTGCTCACCCAGCGACTGGCCCGCGCCGGATGGCGCGTCGTGTGCATGGACGCAGGACCGTTCTGGGATCCCGACACCGATTGGGTCAGCGACGAGCGTGGCGCACACACGCTCTACTGGACCGAGCCCCGCCAGATCGGTGGAGCCGATCCGGTGCCGCTCGGGTCGAACAACTCCGGCCGAGGCGTAGGTGGATCGATGGTGCACTACGCCGGCTACACCCCTCGCTTTCACCCCTCGGATTTCCGGACGCACACGCAGGACGGTGTCGGCGCCGACTGGCCGATCGGCTACGACGAACTCAAACCGTTCTATGCCGCCATCGAGCAGGAGCTGCCCGTGGCCGGAGAGGACTGGCCGTGGGGTGATCCGCACCGCTACCCGCACCGCCCGCACCCAGTCAGCGGTAACGGCGAGGTGTTCCTGCGCGGAGCGAAGGCGGCCGGAATCGGTGCGCGGGTCGGCCCGGTCGCGATTCCCAACGGCCGCTTCGGCAATCGTGATCACTGCATCTACCGGGGCTTCTGCCTACAGGGCTGCAAGGTCAACGCGAAGGCGAGCCCGCTGGTCACCCATATCCCCGACGCGCTCGCCCACGGCGCCGAGGTGCGGCCGGACAGCATGGTCACGCGGGTCGTCGTGGACGACGACTCGGCACGCGTGAGCGGCGTTCAGTACCTGCGTGCCGGGCGCGAGCACTACCAGCGCGCCCGCGCCGTGGCGATCGCCGGCTATTCGATCGAGACGCCGCGACTGTTGTTGCTGTCGGCCACGAGCCGCTACCCGGCAGGTTTGGGCAACGATCACGACCAGGTCGGGCGCTATCTGATGGTCCAGGGCGCGCCGCAGACGGCGGGGCGCTTCGACGACGAGATCCGCATGTACAAGGCGCCTCCGCCTGAGGTGTCCAGCGAGCAGTTCTACGAAACGGACCCTTCCAAGCCGTACCGGCGCGGCTGGTCGATCCAGACCGTCAGCCCGCTGCCGATCACGTGGGCCGAGCATGTCGTCGCGCAAGGGCATTGGGGAGCGCCCCTTCGCGAATACCTACGCGACTACGTCCACTGGGCGACCCTCGGCGCGTTGTGCGAGTACCTGCCGCAGGCCGAGAACCGGGTCACCCTCGCCGACGAGAAGGATCGCCACGGACTTGCGGTGGCGCACTTCTCCTACTCCCAATGCGACAACGACAAGCAACTCACCGCTGCCGCGACCGCGTCGATGGAGACGATTCTGCGCGCGGCGGGCGCGAGCGAGGTGATGACGATCGACCGCTACGCCCACCTCGTCGGCGGTGCGCGCATGGCGGCGCGAGCCGACGACGGCGTCGTCGACGCCGGCCACCGTGTGTTCGGCGTCCCGAACCTCTACATCGTCGACGGCAGCACACTGCCGACCCAGGGCGCGGCCAATCCGGCACTGACGATCATGGCCCTGGCAGCGCGTGCCGCGGACCGGCTCATTCGCCTCGGGCGTCGCGGTCTGACCGAACAGCAGACCGCGGCATCACCGTGACGCGCGAGCGTGTCGACATCACGCAGCTGTCGACCGCGGTGTACCGGTTCCCGACGCCGGAGCCGGAAGCGGACGGCACTTTGGCGTGGGACGCCACTACGGCTGTCACAGTCCTGCTCGAAGCCGACGGGCAGGTCGGGTTGGGTTGGACGTACAGCAGCGCGGCGGCGGCTGCGGTCATCCGTGAGCACCTCGCGGAGGTTGTGCGGGGGCGGGATGCGTTCGACATCGAAGCCGGCTGGTCCGCGATGCACCGCGCGTGCCGCAACTTAGGCACGCGTGGCCTGGTCATGCAGGCTCTCAGCGCGGTCGACATCGCGTGGTGGGACCTCAAGGCTGGGCTTCTCGACGTCCCATTGGGCGTGTTGATGGGCCGATGCCGGGACGAGGTTCCGATCTACGGTTCGGGCGGGTTCACCACGCTCACCGAGGCCCAGCTCGCCGACCAAGTCAGCTGGTGGCAGTCGGCCGGGTGCACCTCGATGAAGATCAAGATCGGCGAGGCGTGGGGTACGGAGGTCGAGCGAGACCTCGCCCGCGTCCAGCGGTTGCGCGAATTGGCCGGCGCACAGGCTCAGCTGATGGTCGATGCCAATGGCGGATACACGCCCGGTCAGGCCCGACGCGTCGGTGCTGCACTCGACGAACTTGGCGTCACCTGGTTCGAGGAGCCGGTCAGCAGCGACGACACCGAAGGGCTCGCGAACCTCCGAACCGCCCTGCGGTGCGACATCGCGGCCGGCGAGTACGCCGCGGACATGTATGACGTCAGGGCGCTGCTCCCCGTCGTGGACTGTCTGCAGCTGGACGCCACCCGATGCGGCGGCTACACGGGATGGCTGCGGGGCGCCGCACTCGCGCAGGCGCACAACCGGCAGGTTTCGGCGCACTGCGCCCCGTCGCTGCACGCCTTCGTCGCCGCGGCCGTACCGAATCTCCGCCATGTCGAATGGTTTGCCGATCACGCACGCATCGAATCATTGCTTGTCGACGGCGCGCCAACCGCGACCGGCGGCGTCTTTCATCTCGAATCACAGACCCGAGGCCATGGCATGACGCTCAGCGCTGAGGCGAAACGATGGCGCGTCTAGCGTTCACATTGCCAATCGGACAGCTTTAGGTGTGCGGTCGCGATGGCAGTCCTCGAACTGTTAGTGACTGCAACTGTTTCCTGCTGCATCAGTCTTAGGGACCTGCGGAGAGGCGCAAGTTTTCGAGTCCGACGCCGGTGGCGCCGCCGAGGGGTACTACCAGCCCCAGGCGTTGACTCCCGGTTCTGGTTCGCCGGCTGCTGCGGCGAAGGCGCGAAGTGCTTCGACGAGGGCTTCGCGCTGCGGCTCGGGCATCTGCGTGACGATTCGTGCGATCTCGGTGCGTCGCTTTGCTGTCACCTGACGCACGATGCGTTTGCCGGCCGCGGACAGATCGAGCAGGACCTCGCGCCGGTTGGCCGGGTTGTCTCGCCGTGTCACGAGATCGGCGACCAGCAAACGATCGATCATCCGCATCGCCGTCGAGGAGTTCACGTCGAGAAGCTCGGCGAGTCGGTTGAGGTTGATACCGCCGTGTCCGTCCAGGATGACCAGCGTCCGGAACTGGGTGAGCGTGACCGCGTCCTCGACGTCGGCGAGCGTGCGAGCCGACACTCCGACGAGGGCCCGGGACGCGGTCAGGAGCGCGGTGACCAGGTCGGCGGCTTCCTCGTTGTCGGGCACGGGCTTGGCGCGGATGCGTCTGGATGAGGAGCTCACATGGCCATCCTGCCTATCGGTGCATCCCACTGCAATTGCATAATGCAACTATGCGCCTACGCAATTTAGGAGAGCCGGCTGTTCCGTCCGGTCGGTTCGCGCGTTATCGGCGGGTGCCGCTGCCTGATGTGGTGACGCGCCTGGCGTGGGCGGCTCGCACGTCCGACGGGGGCGGCCTGCTGCTGGCGCTGATCGTGGGCGCCGGGTCCGGCTTGGGCGCGGTGGTGTTCCGCTGGTTGATCAAGGCGTTCACCCAGGTGCTGTCCGGTCACGCTGACTATGCAGGGTTGGGTCATGTCGCCAATCCGCATGTGCCGTGGCTCGGGCGTTGGTTCGTTCTGTTCGCCCCGGTCGCCGCGGGGTTGGTGTATGGGCCCTTGGTGCACTTCTTCGCGCGGGAAGCCCGTGGTCATGGGGTGCCGGAGGTGATGTACGCGGTTGCGCGCCGCGGGGGACGGATCGCGCCTCAGGTGGCCGCGGTGAAGGCGCTCGCCTCCGCGCTGTGCATCGGTGGCGGCGGCTCGGTCGGGCGGGAGGGTCCGATCGTGCAAATCGGTTCGGCTCTCGGTTCGACGCTCGGATCGGCCGTGCGGGTCCCGGAATCACGAATGCGGGTGCTGGTCGCTTGCGGCGCGGCAGGCGGGATCGCTGCGACGTTCAACGCCCCGCTGGCCGGCGTGTTCTTCGCGATGGAACTGATCCTGCGTGACTTCGCGACCGGCTCGTTCAGCATGGTGGTGATCTCCTCGGTCGTGGCCAGCGTGATCGGGCGTGCCGCACTCGGCAACCATCCGTTCCTGCACCTGCCGCCGTTCAGCGTCGACAACGGCTATCAGTACCTGCTGTTCGCGGCGGTCGGGCTCGTCGCGGGACTGATCGGCGTGGTGTTCACGCGAGTGCTGTATCTCATCGAGGACGCGTGCGATTGGGCGTGGCGTGGCCCGGAGTGGCTGCGCCCGGCCGTTGGCGGCGTGCTGCTCGGCGGGCTGTTGCTGCTGCTACCGCAGATGTACGGCGTCGGCTACCCGGTCCTCGGCGACGGCGATGGCCGGCAAGTACGCCATCGCCTTCCTGGTCGTCTTGATGCTCGGCAAGATGCTGGCCACCAGCCTCACGATCGGCATCGGCGGGTCCGGTGGCGTGTTCGCCCCGAGCCTGTTCATCGGCGCGATGCTCGGCTCGGCGTTCGGGCAAGGGCTGCACCACCTTGCGCCGGGGGTGGCCGGCCCGGCCGGGGCGTATGGCCTGATCGGCATGGGTGCGGTGTTCGCCGGAGCTGCCCGAGCGCCGATCACCGCGGTGATCATCATGTTCGAGCTCACCGGCGAGTACACGATCATCCTTCCGCTGATGGCCGCCATCGTGCTAGCCACCGGCATCAGCCGCCTGGCGACCCGGGACACGATCTACACCCTCAAGCTGCGCCGGCGCGGCATCGACCTCGATTCGCGCCCGACCGCAAACCGGTTGACCACGACGACAGCCGGCGCCGTGTTGCAACCGGTCGGCGTGAGTGTGTCTGAGTCGACCACACTGATCGACGCGGTCCCGTTGCTGGCCCGCTCGACCATCGGGCAACTTCCCGTCGTCACCGGGGCCGGGGCCTATCTCGGTGTCGTGACAGCTCGGGGCCTTGCCGAAGCACTCGCCGACGGCGACCACGACAGCGCCCAGGTGGCCTCGCTCGTCGAAGAACTGCCCTCGATTACAACGAGCACGACATTGGACGAGGCGTTGGCGGTGCTCGATGCCGCAGCCGCCTCTGCCCTTCCGGTGCTAGATGGCGGTGCGCGGGACCTCGTGGGCTGGTTGACCCTGTCGCGAGTCCTCGGCGTCCTGCGCGCACCGACGCGACAACATCAAGCCGAGCCCGTGCCCGCCAGTTGGGGCACGGGAGTCGATACGGCGCCGATAGGCACGGCGACTGATACCGAACTCGGGGTGCCGTGATGATCGCGCGTGCGGCCCAGCGCAGCGCAACGTTGACCGTCGTGACCGCCACCGCGGTGCTGGTATCCAGTTGCGCCGCGCATCGATCTGTCAGCCAGGTGCCGCCCGCAGCCCCGGTAGTGAATTCGACCCAGTCGTTGGCGTCCAGCGCGAGTGACATGCCGAGTAGGTACGGGACTTCCGCGGCAGCGCTGGCCGACATGGTCCCGGGCTGCGACTCAGCAGCGACGCTGACTCCGCACGCTGCTCTGAATGCGGCACCGGCGCTCAAGCTGGATTCCGCTGGTGTCGGGGCCGCGTCATCGATCATCCGGTGCACGTTGCGCGGAGCGGGCGTACTCGTGCTCGCGTTCGCCGCCCGGTCGGCGGAGGTGAGCGCGGCGAACGCCGTCTACCAGGTTGAGAGCTACTTCTCCGGAGGCCCGGGCTGGATCGCGGTGGCCACCTCGGCAGCTGGGCAGGTCGCGGACCTCTCGGTCGTCCAAGGGGTGGCTCAAGCACTGGGTGGAACGCTGTACAAGGGTCGCATGTACCGCAGTCAGCCCTGACGCTGCTGTGCCACGGCGCGAGCATGACGAAGTGGACCAACCGAGTCTTGACCCGTCGAGTACCAGACGACGCCGACGAGCATCGCCGTCGTGCAGACGTGCACAGCGGTGCACCACAGGCAGATCGCGTCGATGCGGAACAGCTCAGCCCACACGAGGTAGATCACCGCGGTCATCCCGATCCCGGCGGCCGCCAGACGTACCGGCCGAACACCCGGCATCGCCCACGCCGGCGGCGAGAGGAGGCCGACCATCACCAGGAAGTACAGCGCTCCGGCGAGCGCCACCGGTACGCCGGCGACATGTGCGTAGCTGCTCGTGGTGACTTTCGCGCAGTTGATCGCGCCTGAGTCCGGACATGCGAGCGTTGTCGCCGCGGTGTAGTGCTCGACGGTGAGATAGATCGAGATCGCCAGGCCGAGTAAGGCTGGCGCGAGTGCGCCGAGGCGCAACGGCTGCCGATGCCGGAGCTCACCCACTCGCGGTGAGTTTCGCGGCTGCGGCCTGCACTCCTGGGGAGCTGCAGACCTGCGCGGGCTGCTGGTTCGTCTGGGTGCAGATCGCGGCACTGATGAGGTTAGCGGTGCCGAGGATGGCCCGACCGACGGTTGAGTTCGGGCTCTGCAAGGCGGCGACGATCTGCTCCTGGCTTAGCCCGTGCAGCATGCCGGGGTTGTATGAGGCTTCGTGGATAAGCCAACGGCCGCCGATGTCGAGGAACGGATATCCGCCGCCGAAGCTCTGGTAGACCTGCTGCTCGCTGGCCGTCAGCGTGTCCAGCGCCGCGTACGTGCCGCCCGAGGCGGTGTTGCTCTGGATCTCCTTGCCGGTAAAGGAGAAGTACTGACCGGTGAAGGCGGCGCCATGGAAGGACAGCGTCGCGGTGCTGGGGTAGATGTCACTGGACGAGGAGCGGGTCTGGCCCAGCCCGGCCCACTGACCGAAACGCGCGAGCGCTACGGCCACCGGCCAACGCTCCGCGGCGCAATAGGGGCAGAACTCGGCGCCGATGTACAGGATTGCCGGCTTGCCGCCCACCGTGGGCAAGGGCGAGGAGATCGCCTTGGGAGGAGTCAGACCCGAGCCGGCACCAACCGCGTCGAACGCCGCTGCCGGGACATCGCCGATACCAGACGTCACAGCCGACACTGCCACCGACGCGCTTGGGCCCGACTTCGGCGAGCCAGATCCACTGGCCAGCTTGACCACGACCAGGACCGCGACGATCGCTACGATCGCCGCCACCACAGCGCCGACCAGCTGAAACTGGCGGCGGCGCTGCGCAGCGTGGAGGCGCGCCTGGGCCGCGGCCGCGCGCTGCGCGGACAGCTGTTTCTGGGCACTTGTCGTCGGTCGTTTGCTGGTTGTCATGGCATATGTGGCCGGTGCCCGGCCTACCTCCACCCTGATCACGAGCCCTGGTCTGGCACCTGCAATCATTGCTGTATGCAATGCATGCAGTCTACCTATGTGTGTTGTGACGTCGACCTGGGTCGCTGAGTGGGGGAAGCAATCGCCGCCGGCCGCCATCGGCGAACTCTCCTGGCAGCCGCCCTCGCTGCGCTGGCCGTACTGCTGCTGAGTTCGTGTGCGGGTCCATCCGGGCCGCCGGCGCCCGGAGCGTCGATCGGTCAGGCGCTCGACATCCTCCCGCCCGGGCACGTGCGCGACACGGTATTCCTCGCGGCCGACGGCCGACGAATCGCGCTCGCGACTCTGACCGGCAAAGTCGTCGTCATCTCCGACGTGATGACGCTCTGCCAGGAAACCTGTCCACTCGACACGGCCGACATGGTCGCCGCCGCGGAGGATGTCGAACGCGCTGGCCTCGCCGACAAAGTCGCGTTCCTGAGCATCACCATCGACCCGGACCGCGACAGTGTTTCGCGCTTGGCCGCGTACCAGAAGCTCTACGCGCCATACCCGTCGGACTGGTACACGCTGACCGGCACAGACGCCGGCCTGAACGAGCTATGGCGGACCCTCGGCGTCTACATCGAGAAGGTCCCCGACACCGCGCCCGCGCCTCGCGACTGGCTCACCGGCAAACCGCTCAGCTACGACCTCACGCATTCCGATGAGATCTTCTTCTTCGACACAAGCGGTCGTGAGCGATTCATCCTCGACGGTGCTCCGCATGTTGCCGCTGGTGCTCCGTTACCGGCGACGCTTCGCGACTTCATGGACGCCAACGGAAGGACCAACCTCCTCCACCCCGACCCGCTGGCATGGACGGTGACTGACGCGCTCGACGTGATCTCCTGGCTCCTCGGCCACCACGTCGCCGAGACCGGACAGAGCTGATGTTCGGTTTCACATCACGACGACTTGCGGGGGTCGCTTCGACCGGTCTCGTGCTGATCGCAACCCCTGACTGTGCCCGGGCATCGATCCAGCCGCCGCTCCATGCCGCTGAACGCCTCGCTTGCCCACCCCAAACGGCTATCAGGTGTACGCGACGATGATGCCGCTGCGTCCTCGTCGCGGGCCGACCACCGATGCTCATCGCAGTCGCATGGCCACCGTCGTGGGCCGGGCAGTCCGGCACGGCGCCTGGCTGGAACTCGTGATCGTCGCGCTCGTATACGGCGGTTACGACGCGGTACGCGGCTTGATCAGCTCCGATGAGCGACGAGCGATCCTGAACGGTGACCGCATACTGAAGCTCGAGCACCTACTCGCCGTCAACGTCGAACATCCCTTGAACCAAGCCTTGCAGCACGACCTCGCCTTGGCCGTGCCTGCCTGCTACTTCTATGCCTCGGCGCACTTCCTCGTGACGCCCGCGATTCTGATCTGGATGTTCCACGCCCATAGAGACCGCTACGGACGTTCGCGGACCGTGCTTGCGCTGGTGACGGTGCTCGCCCTGCTCGGCTTCTGGCTGTTGCCGACCGCTCCACCGCGGCTGCTTCCGGGGGCGGGCTTTCACGACACGCTCGCCGCTTACAGCAACTGGGGCTGGTGGAGCGCGAGTGACAGCGCACCGAAGCAACTCACGTCGCTCGCCAATCAGTTCGCTGCCTTCCCATCCCTGCACGTCGCCTGGGCGACGTGGGCGGGCATCACCCTGTGGCGACACGCCGCGCGAGGTTCCGTACGGGCGCTCGGACTGATCTACCCGGCAATTACCGCGCGGTCGTCCTCGCCACCGCAAACCACTATCTGCTCGATGTGGTCGCAGGCTTCTTGCTCTGGGCCGTCGTAGATCGAGCCGTAAGTGTCGCGATGCGAACTGTGTGCCGCGGTCGGGTCTGACGGTTCATCTCCTTGGGCGCGTGGCTCAGGCTCACTCGACGATGACGTTCGGCGCGGTCGCGGCAAGATGTGGTGATCGCAGTGGTCCACCCTGGTCGCCTCTTGCGACACGCGGCCGTTCGTGGTCGCCAACTGCTCGGTCAATGCCGGGCGGCGGACGGCTCATTCCATCCCCGCGGCTACCCGGCTAAAGTCGGATGCGGTGTGTCGGGAAGTCTGGTCGGCGCTAGCAGAGGCTTGACCAACTTTCGGAGTACCCGTGTCTAACACCTACGGTTTCGCGGCGCCGCGAGCCAGGGCCGGAGACCAGCTTCTCGTCATCGGCGATCCCGCCCTGCGCGGCGCTCTCGCGGATATCTTCACGACCGCCGCACGTGAAGCTGACTAAGCGCCGCGGTCCGCAACACGCGCCGCAAGGGCACGCATTCCACGGCCGTAGGACGGCACCGGCTGGCAAGCCAGTCCCGTAACCGTGGTCGACATCGCTGCGGGGGCCTGCTCTAATTTCGGTCGTGGCGATGCAACGGCGGGGATCCTTCGTGGAGTACTTGGACCGTGCATTATGGGTGATGCCGGCGCTCGGTGTGGTCGTGGCGCTAGGCGTTGGTGCGGCCTTGTCGCAGGTCTCGATCCCGCAGCATTCGCCGGCGCATGTGCTCGCCTTCCAGGGCACGCCGGACGATGCCCGCAATCTTCTGGTGGCAATCGCGAGCACGATGGTCACCGTCATAGCCCTCGTGCTCGGGTTGCTCGTCGTCGCGCTCACGCTGGCTTCGACTCAGTATTCGCCGCGGCTCCTGGGTACCTTTCTTCGTGATCGCGTCAACAAGATCGTGCTCAGCATCTTCGTCGCCACGTTCGCGTATTCGTCGGCTGAGTTGTACACGGTGGGAATCTCCGGTGGCCGTCGGACGAACAGCTACCCACAGCTCGCGGTGTCCGGTGCGATCGTGCTGCTGTTCATCAGCCTGGGAGGGTTCGTATATCAGGTCCACCACATATCGCACTCGATACAGGTCGACGCGATCATGCTTAGGGCCGAGGATGCCACCCAGGTCGTGATGCGCCGCACGGCTCGCGACACTGGCTCCGCTCAGTCTGTTCGACCGGATGTGCCACCCAGCGCGGTTATGGTCAGGGCCGCGCGGTCGGGTTATGTCCACACGATCCAGGTTCAATATCTGTTGTCCGCCGCTGATCGTGCGCAGGCGTGCGTCGAATTGATTCCCCTGGTCGGCACCCATGTTGTGTCTGGTGTGCCGGTCGCCTGGGTCTGGTCAGACATACCCGACGACGAACCCTCGGACCAGCTCGTGGCTGCTGTGCGGAGGGCGATTCACGTGGGCTTCGAACGGACCATGGAGCAAGACGGTGCGTTCGGCATCCGGCAACTGGTTGACATTGCGTCGAAGGCCCTGTCGCCGGCAGTCAACGACCCCTACACCGGGGTTCAGGCAGTGGATCGGCTTGCCGTGATCATGGCGACCGTGGCGCGCCGCGATTACGGCGACATCGTCCACCGCACGTCACACGGGTTCACGGTCACCGTGCCGGGTTACACGTTCAGCGACTACCTCGCGCTGTCCTGCGATCAGATTCGGCGCTTCGGTGCCTCGGAGCCCGCCGTCGTGATGGCACTAATCAAGTTGCTCGACAGCACCGCGCACCAGACTCAGCTACCCGCACGACACCTCGTCATCGAACAGCACCTTGCATTGATCGTTGCCGATGCCGAGCGTGAGATCCGTCAACCCGCGGATCTCACCGCGATACGCGAGGCAGCCGAGAAGACCGCGGCGCACCTAGTCACCACCCCCGCAGCGACAGGCTCTTCACGCTAAGCGAAGGACGCGTTCCCAGTCAGCCGCCGCCCGGGGCCCGCCCACGAAGTAAGTGTGCTGGATCGCCGGCCTCCCGGTCCTCGGTCGCAAGTGACCACGGCGCAGTGCGCTGGTAATCGCCAGCGTTCTGTAAGAAGTCAGCCGGCCCTGCGTTCGAGATGGCGACGTACGGTGAGGAGTGCTCCGCTCCTGGCGCTGGCTGGTGGTTGCCGCGGTGGTGGCCGTGCTGTGCGCGACGCCAGCTGTCGTGTCACACCTGCCATTTCCCCATAGCGCAATCGGTGCCGCCGCGCTGTTGGCCCGAATACAGGCATCGGGAAATGTCGCGTACTCCGGCTATGCCGAATCGAGCGGCGGCCTGGGTCTTCCCGTGAGCAGCCAGTTCAACTCGATTGCGGATCTGTTCGGCGGAACGACGCAAATGCGCGTGTGGGCGCGCGACGATAGTCATTGGCGCGTAGATGCAGTCACCCTCACCGGCGAAAGCGATGAGCATCAGCTTGGCACCTCGATCTGGACGTGGGAATACGAGTCAAATCAGGCGACGCTCATCCGCGAAGCACAGCCCCCGGCGGTCCGCCTGCCGGTCGCCGGTGACCTGCTACCCACGACGCTCGCGCGCCGATTGTTGAGCGAGGCGAGCCCGCGCGACGTGCACCGCATCGGCGATGTGCGCATCGCCGGCCGCGATGCCGCCGGCCTGCGACTCGTGCCAGCCGAGTCGGCCAGCACCATCGATCACATTGACGTGTGGGCCGATCCGAGCAACGGTCTCGCCCTGCGCGTCGACGTCTACGGCGCGGGATCGACTGTCGTCTCCACCCGCTTTCTTGACCTGTCGACGGCAACACCACCCGCCGCCGACATCGGCTTCATCCCGGCACCTGCGGCCCAACGCCGGGTAACGGGAGACGTGGATATTGCCTCGTTCATCAACCGCTTGGGCTTGGCTAAGCCGCCGGCATCACTCGACGGCTTCCTCAGAAACACCGCCGCGCCGGAGCTCGGATCAGTCGGTGTCTACGGTCGCGGTGTCGCCGAATTTGCGGCGGCGCCGCTGTTCGGACGTACGGCCGGCTCGCTTCGCCGCCAGCTCAGCACGACGGCAGGCGTGACGACGAGCGCGGCCGGGCAATCGGTGACCGTCGGGCCACTAAGCCTCGTGCTCACTCCCGACAGTCCTGGCGACGGACCGGGACAGGGCCTGGAGTGGCTGCTCGTGGGCACGGTCTCGCAACAGACGTTGACCACCGCCGCCGCGGAACTCCTGGCGAGCCAGTGATCACGACCAGCGGCCTGACCAAGCGTTTCGGGTCAGTGCTCGCCGTTGATGATCTGTCGCTCGACGTGCGTGCGGGCGATATCTACGGCTTTGTCGGTGCGAACGGATCAGGGAAGACGACGACCGTCCGAATGGTCCTCGGTTTAGTGCTGCCGACCTCCGGGAGTATTGAACTGGCGGGACACGCCATGCCCAAAGGCGCCCCGGTGGCGTTGCCGCGAGTCGGCGCGATCGTCGAGGCACCGGCCGCATACGGGCACCTGTCCGGACGAGCCAACCTGACGTTGATCGACGCCAGCCGGCGCGTTGGGAGCCGGCGCGACCGCGCAGCACGCGTCGGTACCGCTCTGGAACGCGTCGGTCTCGACGGCGTGGGCAAGCGGCCGGTGAAGGCGTACTCGCTCGGCATGCGGCAGCGCCTCGGCCTCGCCGCCGCACTGCTGCGCAGTCCGGAACTGCTCATCCTTGACGAGCCGACGAACGGCCTGGATCCGCAAGGGATAAGGGAGATACGGGATCTTCTGCTCGAGCTCAATGCCCAGGGCACGACTGTGTTCATGTCTAGTCATCTGCTCGCCGAGATCGAGCAGACCTGTACCCGGGTCGGGGTCATCGACCGCGGCCGGATGGTTCTGCAGGAGAATGTGGACACCCTTCGTGGGCCGACCGGTTGCACGATCGTGCGCACTCCGGACGTCGCGGCTGCTCTTGTGCTGCTCGACGGTCGCGTGCGGGAGCACGACGGTGATCGGCTCGTCGTGGCTGAGCGCGACGTCGCCGCCCTGAACGCGTTTCTCGTCGAGCACGAGATCCGCGTGACCGAGCTCGGTGCCGAGAGACGCTCGCTCGAACAGATCGTGATCGAGGCGACCGGTCCCAGCAATGACCGGGTGTCGAGCCAGTGATCAGGACGGAACTCGTCAAACTGTTTCGACGACCGCGCACCTGGCTGTCGCTGGTCCTGCTGAATGTCTTGCCGATCGTCATCGCGGTGCTGCTATCGATCACTCACGTTGCTCCCCGACCGGGACAAGGCCCGGCCTTTCTGTCGGCCGTGCTCAGCAACGGATCGTTGTTCGCAGTGGCGGCTCTGGCCATCGTGTTGCCATTGTTTCTGCCGGTCGCGGTCGCGGTGATCGCGGGCGACAGCATTGCCGGCGAGGCGCAGACCGGAACGCTGCGCTACCTGCTGATCCGCCCGGTCGGGCGTACCCGCTTGCTCGTCGCGAAGTTGACCGCGGTATTCGTGTTCGTCATCGCGGCAGTGCTGTCCGTGGCCGGGATCGGGTATGTCACCGGCCGCCTCCTGCTCGGCAATGCGCCCGGCGCGAGCATCATCTCCGGAGCGTCCATCACCAGCCTGTCCGGAACCGAACTCACGCCGGGTCAGGTCGCGGCGCGAACGACGATTGCCATCGGCTACGTCGCGTTCTCGATGTTGAGCGTGGCCGCCATGGCTCTTTTCCTCTCGACGCTGACCGACTCACCGCTATCTGCCGGCCTAGGGGCACTTGCCTTTCTGATCGGATCGTCGTTGCTGTTCACCTTGGATGCCGCGAAGTCGTTAGCGCCATATCTGCCGACGCGGTATTGGCTGTCGTTCGTCGACCTGTTCCGAGATCCGATCCTCTGGCGAAATGTCGAACGGGGGATGTTGTTGCAGGTCACCTACGTCGTCGTCCTGCTCGGCGCGGCATGGGCGAACTTCGCCACCAAGGATGTGACCTCCTAGCAGCCGGCGGTTGGGGTACTGACGGAGGCGCCGGCGAGTTCGGCGGACACGATGCGCTGCACGACCGGGTCGTTCGGCAGACCCGAATGATCAACGGTGTCCGCCGGGCAGAGGCTTTGTACGGTGACGTTCACGGCCCCGGCCAGCCGGGCGGAGTCGGCCGGCACGACAACGTTGTCGCGCGTCGTCCAGATCGACACCCACTGCCGGGCCGGCAGGAGTTTCTGTGCCCCGGTTCAATGCGGCGAGAATGTCACTGTCCGGGGCGAGTTGCTGGCATGCAGTCGGGCACGCGCGCGGCACGAGGCCGCCCAGGGCGGCCAGCTCGGTGCCGTGTTGCGGCGAACCGAGGGTGATCACCCGGCGCGCAAGGGAAGCACCACCGTGGTCGCGAACCCACAGCCTCGCGACGACCCCGCCGGCGGAGTAGCCGACGATGTCGACTGCCGACGCACCGGCACTTCGAACCGCCGCGGCAGCCGCCCGACCCAGCGCGACGGCTTGGCCGTCGAGGTCCCCCAACGCGTTTCCGGGCAGCGTGACGACGTCGACGACCCGACCGCTGGCGCGAAGCGTGCTCGCCAGCGATTGCAGCGAGGTCACCGAGCCGCCGTAGCCGGGAACGAGCAGCACCGGCCCGAGGTCGGACTGTGCGACCCGATGTGAGCGCGGTCCCGAGCCGTGCGCGATGACGACAGCCAGGACGGCGACGAGCGCCGCGGCCGACGCACAGATCACGGCGAACGCCAGCCGTCGCCGCGCGGGCGCCAGCGAGGACAGCATCCAGCCATAGTGACCGATGACCCCAATCCAGGGCTGTGAAGTGTGGTTCGACTGACCGCTGATCCGTGACCGCCGCTGGCACGGCCGCACCGCGGCCTCTGCCGCGAGGCACGGACGCGAGCTGGCGTCGGCACGCCCGCCGTCATGGGTTCGTAAGCAGCACAGGACGTCTTGCGTGTGATGCTCGATCACGTGGCTCTCGGACCTCGCAATGTGCTGGTGACCGGCGGAGCCGGGTTCATCGGGCGGCGGGTCTGTGCCCAACTCCGTACCCGGGGTCATCAGGTGCGGGTGCTGGATTCGTTCCGGCCCGAGGTGCACCCACATCGACCGAGGCCCGCGGTTGATCTCGCCGTCGGCGACGTCCGCGACGCAGCTGTGGTTGCGACGTCGCTGGACGGCATCGACACGGTCGTGCATCTTGCGGCGAAGGTTGGCCTCGGCGTCGGTACCGGCGACCTTCCTGACTACGCGTCCAGCAATGATCTGGGCACTGCGGTCCTGTTAAGCGAGATGGCGAATGCGGACGTGGGTCGTCTCGTGCTCGCGAGCTCGATGGTTGTCTACGGCGCGGGGCTCGGACGCTGTGGCGAGCATGGTGTGGTCCGTCTACCGCCTCGATCGCGGGTTGCGCTCGAGGCCGGCCGGTTCGACCCGCCTTGCCCATCGTGCGGACGCGAGCTCAGCCCCGTCCTAGTGCCAGAAGACACACCCCTTGAGCCGCAGAACGCCTACGCCGCGAGCAAGGTGGCCCAGGAAAACTTCGCGTCCTCCTGGGCGCGTCTGACTGGCGCGTCCGTCGCGTATCTCCGTTATCACAACGTGTACGGACCGGGCCTACCCCGAGACACCCCCTACGCCGGGGTGACGGCGATCTGGATGTCTTCCCTGCTGGCGGGCCGGGCACCGCAGGTGCACGAGGACGGCCGGCAGCGGCGCGATTTCGTCCACGTCGACGACGTCGCCGCGGCCACCTGCGCCGCAGCTGAACGGCTGGGGGAGGGCGTTCTGGCCTACAACGTCGGCTCCGGTCGGCCGCGGACGATCGGCGAGATGGCCCACGCGATGGCGGCCGCCGCAGGCGGCCCGGCGCCGGTCGTCACCGGGCGATATCGACTCGGCGACGTCCGGCACATCACCGCGGACTCGTCCCGAGTGCGGGCGGAGTTCGGACTCGGTCCAACCGCCGACATCGGCGACGGTGTCCGATCGTTGTTCGTCGGCTGACGGCCCGAGGACCCGCCTGGCAAGTCGGTCAGGCGGCCGGAAGCTCCATGCGGAACTCGCAACCGACGCCGGTGTTCTCGACACCGACGGTGCCTTCATGCGCCTCGACGATGCCACGGGTGATGGCCAACCCCAGCCCGGCTCGTCCCGCCTCTACCGACACCGGCCGTGCCGCCTCACCGCGGAAGCCGACATCAAACACGCGCGGGATCACGTCCGCGCTCATCCCGCCGCATTCGTCGCGGACGCTGACCGCGCCGTAACCTGCCGGTGTCACACTGACGCGCACCTCGACGACGCCGTCCTCGCGGGTGTGGCGTATCGCATTGGCGACGAGGTTGGTCAGCGCCCGGTTCAGTTCAGGCGCGTTGCCCCGGACTACTGCCGGGTGTTCCACACGGCCGGCGAGCTGCACCAGCCGTGCGGCTGCGAGCGGGGCCAGCGCCGCCAAGCAGTCCGACACGAGGTCGTCGAGACTGACGGGCTCGACGTGTCGCGCCACGTAGCCCGACTGGATGCGAGACAGATCGAACAGATCGTCGACCATTCCGGTCAATCGTTCGACGGATGCGCTCATTTGTTTGTAGAACTGCGCGGGATCTTCGGCCAGATCATCCTCAAGCGCTTCGGTCATGGCGCGCAGGCCTGCCAGCGGGGTCCGCAAGTCATGACTGACCCAGGTGACGAGTTCGCGGCGCGAAGTCTCGAGGGCACGTTCGCGATCACGTGACTCGCGCAGGTCAAGCGCTGTGTCGCGAAGCTGGTCTCGCAGGTTCTGGATGTCTCGCGTCGCCGTAGTCGCGCTTGTCACCGGGGTGCGTCCCTGCGCAAGGTCCGCAAGTCCCACCTGGACGCTGCGGTGTTCACGGCTGAGACGACGGGCCGCGGCGCCGGCACCGACTAGGGCCAGCCCGCCCGCGGCGACGGTCAACACGACCAACTGCGCCTGATGCCCCATCGGCAGCAGCATGCTGTGCACCGCACCGAGCAGCGCGCCGGTCGACGCGCTCGTTCCAGTAACGGTCACCGAGAACATCAGCCAGGCAACGGAGCGCCGGCGCAGCGGCCAGGTCAGCAGCCATGCACCCAGCGCGGCCGTGGCAGCCCAGAACAGGGCAGTTCCGACGTTGGCCCAGGTCATTGTTCCGCCAACCGGTATCCCACGCCCCACACCGTCTGGATGATCTGCGGATCAGTCGGAACGTCTTCGATCTTTTCGCGTAGCCTCCGCACGTGCACCGTGACCGTCGACTGGTCGCCGAAGCTCCAGCCCCACACATGCCGCATGAGTTCCTCGCGGGTGAACGCCACCCCCGGATGAGCGAGCAGGTAGGCAAGCAGATCGAATTCGCGCACAGTCAGGTTCAGTTCCGCGCCTGCGCGCCACGCCCGCCGGGCGGAGGGGTCCAGCTCCATCCCGGCGCGGTGGAACCGCCGCGGGGCGCGGCTCGGGGTCGCGACGCGGCGAAGGACGGACTCGATGCGCAGCATCAGCTCGCGCGGCGAGAACGGCTTGACGACGTAATCGTCCGCGCCGCGCTCGAGCCCGGCGATGCGATCGTCGACCTCACCGAGCGCCGTCAGCATGATCACCGGAAGGTCGGGGTACCAGGCGCGAACCTGGCGACACACTTCCAGCCCGTCGAGTTCGGGCAACATGACGTCGAGCAGGACGAGATCTGGCGGCTCTGCCTCGAGCAACAGCAGCGCCTGCTCGCCGGTGTCGATATGCCGCGCCGTGTGGCCATCGCGGATCAGGTAACTCGAGACGATCGAGGCCAGCGTCTCGTCGTCCTCCACGATCATCACGGCCGACACCTGGCAATCGTAGATACATCGAGCCCCGCCTGGCTGCACGAGGAGCACCGTCGAGCCGACCGTCATCGGTTCGTAAGGCCTGCACCGCCCTGCAAATCCCGCCACACGCTTTAGCGTCGGACAGGTGTCGGGACCAGCATGGATTGACCTCATCCTGCCCTGCCTCAACGAGGCCGAAGCCATGCCATGGGTGCTCGCGAACATGCCGGACGGGGCGCGGGCGATCGTCGTCGACAACGGCTCGACCGACGATTCGGCGGCTTTGGCGCGGGCGGCGGGCGCCACGGTGGTCGACGCGCCCGAGCGCGGCTACGGCGCAGCCTGCCACGCCGGACTGCTGGCCGCGACTGCGGACGTGGTCGCGTTGTGCGACTGCGACGCCACCATCGATCCGCGCGCGGCGGCGCGTCTGGCAACCCACCTCCGCGCGGCCGACCTGGTCGTTGCCCGACGTCGACCCGTCAACGGTGCTGCGTGGTCACTGGCCGCGCGGGTCGCCAACCGTGAACTGGCACGGCGGGTACGGCGGCGCACCGGGCTCGCGATCAAGGATGTCGGTCCGCTGCGGGTGGCACGGCGCGAGCCGCTGCTGGCACTGGCTGTGCGCGACCGGCGCAGCGGCTATCCGGTCGAGACGCTGGTGCGGGCCGCGGATGCCGGGTGGCGCGTCGCGCAGGTCGACGTCGACTACCGGACAAGGGTCGGCCGTTCGAAAGTCACCGGGACCTGGCGCGGCAGTTGGCACGCCGTCGTCGATATGAGCCGGGCGCTGTCTCCGTGATCGAGACGCTGATCGTGCTGGCCAAGCGACCTGTGCCGGGACGCGTCAAGACGCGGCTGTGCCCACCGTTCACCCAGGTTCAGGCCGCGGCACTTGCCGACGCCGCGCTACGAGACACACTGGACGCAACCGATGCCGTCGCGGCGCGGCGACGCGTGTTGACGTTCGACGGCGACGCGAACGGATGGCTGCGTCCCGGATGGCGGCTCGTTCCCCAGTGTGCAGGCGGGCTGGACCGCCGGTTGGCGAGTGCCCTCGAACAGGCGGGTACGCCCTCCGTGCTCGTCGGCATGGACACACCGCAGCTGCAAGCGCACCACCTCGACGGCGTGGATCTGGCCGGCAACGACGCATGTCTTGGACTCAGCGCCGACGGTGGCTACTGGGCCATCGGTCTGGCGGATCACCGTCTCGCGCAGAGCGCGCTGCGTGGCGTTCCGATGTCGACCCCGCACACGGGCACGGCCCAGCTCGGCCGGCTGCACTCACTTGGCCTGCGGGTGCAGCTGCTCGCGGAGTTGACCGATGTCGATACCGCGCAGGAGGCGCGAAGCGTCGCCGCCGGCGCACCGTGGACCCGCTTCGCGGCGCTGCACCGCAAGTTTGTCCTCTCGGCAGATGCGGAGGTCGCCTGATGAGGGCGGGCGCGCTCGACGCGTATCAGGACTCGCTCTCGCGTGCACAGCCGCTGTCGATCCGTACCGCAGACGGTCGCACGATCGGGTTGAATCTCCAGCGCTGGCTGGCGCCCGTGGATTCGGTCGACCAAACAGTTCTCGACAGATGCGTCGGCCCGACCCTCGACGTGGGATGCGGTCCGGGGCGCTTCGTCATGGGACTCGCGGCAGCGGGGCACATCGCCCTTGGTGTCGACATCGCCGAGGCCGCTGTCGATCTGACGACGCGTGGCGGAGCTGCCGCATTGCTGCGCAACGTGTTCGACCGAGTCCCCGGTGAGGGACGGTGGTCCACCGTGTTGTTGATGGACGGCAACGTCGGCATCGACGCCGACCCGGCACGGCTGCTTCGCCGGCTGCGCGGTGTGCTGTCCCCGGGCGGTCGGTTGCTCATCGAGACCGACGAGGATGTCGCGGTCGACGACCGCATCACCGTCAGGTTCTGGTGGCCCGACGCTCGACGTGCCGTCGGGCCGGAGTTCCACTGGGCGTTGGTCGGGCGGGACGCGCTGGAGGCATATGCGACTTCAGCTGGCTACACCTGCTCCGAGACCTGGTCGTCGGGCGGCCGATCCTTCACCTGCTTGCTGCGGTGATCACGGACGACCCGGAGGGCGTAGAGCACGGCACCGCATGCCGCGACGACGGCGAGGATGGCAAGCAGATGAGCGCCGTAGTTCTGGTTCTCCAGCGCCTTGACGCCTGGTTGCGTGCCGCGGCGGCGGATCAGCACCAGCGCGGGAACGGTGATCACTGCCGCGCAGACCAAGGTGCCTTGCACGTAGCGGCGCGCCCGCGATGGCACGAAGGCTGATATTGCGGCACCGACGGCCATCGTTGCCGGCACCACGAGGCCGTCGTGGATCACGACGCCGGCCGCCAGCCATTCGGCGAGTTCCCGTGGATGGCTGATGCTGGTTTGGCTCAGCAGCCGAAATGCGCCGTAGGCGGCGAGCAGTACGCCGAGCACGCCGAGGGTCAGCCGCGTCTTCACAAGATCTCGATCCGGGTCAGCCACTTGGTATTGAGCACGCCGGCCCGATCGGGCGCGATCAGCCGTACCGGGTAGCCGTGATCGAGCGGGATGCGCTGCCCGTTCAAGTGCGTCGCAAGCAGCGCGTGCGACAGCTGCGGACCGTCCACCACCGAGGTGCGGTAGGCGCCGCCCTGTTCGAGCGATGCGACCTGGACGCGGGCGTGTGGTGAACCCCCTGCCCTGCGCACGAGGTCGAGCAACGCGGGTCCGCGCCACCGGCCGGACGCGCTCCACCCTTCGACGCAGGCGATCGGCAGCTCATGTTCCGAGGTCGGCAACCCCTCCAATTCGGCCAGATCGAGTTCGAACGGCACCGGTCCGATGACGGTGAGACGCCATTCGGCGGCGTTCGCGCCGCGCAGCACGCCGGCCTCGGTGGCCGTCTTGTTGATCGGGATTCCCAGCGGCCCGTCCTCGGGCCGGCGCGGCGCGAGGATGGCCAGCCTGCGCAGCGGCGTGAGCGTCTGGCCAGCGGTGGTGGCCGCGAGAACCACCACGCCGGCCGCGGTCGCATACAGCAGACCGCGACGTGACAGGCCGGTCGTCGCGTCTGCCGCCGGCTCGCTGGATGTCGTCGGCGGCGTTAACGGTGTCGCAAGCCCTTCGCGGATCAGCGGCATCTTGACGGCGATGTGCACTAGCAGCGACCCGATCACCACATAGGCGAGCATGCGATGCACGAAGACGAAGCCGAAATGCCACGGGTACCAATCGAGGACGTTGATGAAGCCGATCGCGACCTCGGTCAGCGCGGATGCCACGAGTACCGCGATCGACAGGCGCTCGATCGCGTGGAGTACGGACCGGGCCGGCGGCCACTCCCACAACTTCGGATAGACCGACCACAGCTTCACCAGCAGCAGCGGGATGCACGCAATGCCCGTGATGACGTGCAGCCCCTGTGTCAGCCGGTAGCCCCACACCGGGCTCGCCGGCTCGGGCAGCCACCGCCATGGTTGGTACTGGTAGTGGCTGAGCACACCAGTCACGAAACAGATGCCGAAGAAGATGCCGAGGA
This sequence comes from uncultured Actinomycetota bacterium, assembly GCA_963753995.1. Classification (GTDB taxonomy): domain Bacteria; phylum Actinomycetota; class Actinomycetes; order Mycobacteriales; family Mycobacteriaceae; genus Mycobacterium. The sequence continues at coordinate 56,007 of CAVWEO010000002.1, forward strand.
TCCTGCCCACCCGCGCGGTCACCGCAGGGGAATGCAGTCTGCTGCGAAATCGCGGCCAGCCCGGCGGGGGTGAAGCCGGCAGACGAAGGGCGGGTCGCATGCCTCCAGTCTGTGGGTCGCACCGCGCTCACTCGCCTTACAAGACGATGACGGCACTGCCCGAGACGAGCTACCGGATGCCCAGCGATGCGATGCTCGATCGGTGGCTGGGTCGGGCGTCGTGGTTCCGGCTGGCGCCTGCACCACTACCGACGCCGAAGGCGTCGACGCGGAACCGTCGGTCACACGGTGGTGGCTCGCCACCGCCGGTGCGACCGCGGTGCAGGTGCTGGCCACCGCACTGCTCCTGCATCCGACGCTGATCCCATTCCGTGTCACGCACGAGCGTCTCTGGCTGCCGGTGGTGACTACGCCGCTGTTCGTGCTGGCCGTGTTCGGGCTGTCGCGGGTTCGATCGTCCGAGCGGATGGTGGCGGCGGTGATCGTCGTCGTCGCTGCGTCGCTGCAGCTGATTGCGCTCACGCACCCGCCGGCGACGTCCAACGACGATCTGCGCTACATCTGGGACGCGAAGGTGCAACTGTCCGGGACAGACCCGTACCGGTATGCGCCGGACGACCCACATCTCGACCGCTTGCACGAGCCCCTGCTATTCGCCCGGTGCGCAGATCCGTCCGGGTGCGCGCTGCTCAACCGCCCCTCGGTACATACGGTGTATCCGCCGGTGGCCCAGGCGGCGTTCGTCGGTATCCGGGTTGTCTCCGCTGGGGGCCGGGGTGGGCAGGTGCCGTATCAGGTTGCCGGTGCTCTCGGCGCACTGGCAGTTGCGGCATTGCTCATCGCCTTCCTGCGACGGCGACGGCGGCCGATCTGGCAGGCGGCGGTGTGGGCGTGGTGCCCGGTCACGGTTTCCGAGTTCGGCAACAACGCACACATCGACTGGCTGGCAGTGCTGTTCGCGGTCAGCGCGCTGCTCGCCTACACGGCTGGGCGGCTGCGGTGGGCCGGGGCGCTGATCGGCGCCGCGATTGCCACGAAGGTGTATCCAGCCGTCCTGCTGTTCTCGATGCTTCGCCGCAATCCGCGCCGGGTTCTGGCTTACGCGGCAGGCGTTGTCGCTCTCAGCTACGCCCCGCACGTCGCTGCCGTCGGAGCCAAAGTCGTCGGCTACCTGCCCGGATATCTGCGCGAGGAGGGCTATGCGCATGGATCGCGGCTCCAGTTGCTCGGCCTCGTTCTGCCGCGGCCGGTCGACTCGATCGTCGGCGCTCTGCTGCTCGTTGCATTGGCGTGGCTGTGTTACCGCACCGCCGACCCGACGGCTCCGGAGTTCAGCGCGACCTGGCTGATGGGCGCGGTGTTGCTGATCGCAACGCCCAACTACGGCTGGTACGCAGCCCTGCTCATCGCCCTGGTGGCGATGACCGCGAAGTGGCACTGGCTGCCCGTCGCCCTGGCGCCGACGTTCACCTACCTGTTCAACGGCGAGTTCTACAACCAGGATTGGAGCCGACCCGTCATCTACGGACTGGCTGTGGTGATCGCCGGGCTCATCTACCTCGCCTCGCGTGACACACGATCGCCCGCGGCTGCCAATTGGTCCATCCGGCGACGTGCGCGGGCGACCAGCGGTGCCGCTCGCCACTGCTGAGCGAGTGCCACGTCCCGACGAGGGTCGTCAGTGGATTTCGGCACCTAGGGCGACGTCGAAGCCTGCGCCGTTGCGGGCGAGTCCCATGATGAGGATGCCGGCCCATTCGAGGACGTAGGTCATCTCGAGCCCTCCTACGTCGAGGGGCCGCATGTCCAAGCTCTTCAGCAGCGCCGCGAAATCTGCCTTCGCGTCAGCGCTGTCGCCGGCGAAGAACACGTCCAGGGGTGTGTCTTCGGCAATGATGTGGCGGAAGACCGAATTGAAGGCCTTCACGACGTGTGCGCTCTTGGGGGCGGCGGCCGCGATCTGTTGCGACACCGAGTTGCCTTCGGTGGTCACGAGTGCGCTGGCATCGTCGTTGAACGGGTTGGTGATGTCGATGAGGATCTTGCCGGCGAGCGCGTCGCCGTAGTGCGCGACCACGTCAACCGCGCCCTGGTGCAGCACGGCCACGAAGACGATGTCTCCCGCTGGCCGGGCACCGAACATGCCGACGGTGGCGCCGAAGCAATGCAT
>CAVWEO010000003.1:0-95839 GCA_963753995.1 uncultured Actinomycetota bacterium
GAATACCGATACCCACGCGAACCCTCCCGCTGTTGCTGATAGCAGCCCAAGCCCAGCTTGTGGCTTGAGTCACTGTAGCGCACAGGTAGGTCAGATTTGATCAGTCCTGCGGCGCCCAGTTTCCGTGAAATCCCATCGGCACACGCTGCGGTAAGTGGACCGTCGCCACCGGCTCGCAGGTTTGCGCATCGAGCAACAGCAGCTGGCCTTCGTCATGTCCGCGGTGGTATCCGTAACCGATCAGGATTCCGTCGTCCTCAGACAAGCTAGCCGAACCTGCAGCGGGGCGCGGAACGAACGACATCTCGCCGATCAGCAACTCGGGGTCGAGCTGGGCAACCGTGCTCGATCCGGTCGCATAGTCGTGCTTGTAGAGCGCCGAGGACATTTTGGATCCGCCTGAGTTCACAAAGCCGCCGTCGATGCCGACGGTGTAGCCGAAGCGGTGCCGGCTACCCAGCAGCGTCTCGTTGATCCGGGGAAATTCCTGCGAGCGGTCGTCGCGGCGTTCGGTGCTCACGACTCCGGTGGCCAGGTTGACCGTCCACCGGTCCAGGGTGGGCGTGACGCCACCGGGTCCGCGCCGATCGCGGTCGAACATCCGCGCGTAGCGCACCACGTCGAGCACCAGCAGTTCGTGGCCGTCGCGCATCTCGGAGTAGGCGTTCAGGGGGTGGTACACGTAGCAGGGTTCGATGTCGAACCACCGCACGTCGTTGTTGCTTCCCTCCCGCGGCATCACCCCGATGCGGGCCGGGTATTTCGGGTTCCACGCGTAGGGCAGCTGGTAAGCCGGTTTCTCATTGCGGTTGAACAGCGCCGCGATCGGCCCCGGCACCGGAACCTGCCCGACGACGGCTTCGGCCACGATGCGGGCCGGGCGCTGCATCCACCTGGGCATCCTTTTCGGCAACACCTGCATGGGGTCGAGGGTCACCGGCAGGTCGTAGAGCACTACATATTTGTCGGTCAACGAGAAGTCGTGCATCATCGGCGACCCCGAGACCTCGATGTCGACCGTGCGCCGGGCGTGGCCGTCGTTGTCGATGACCGAGTACTGCACGTGTTTGCCGCGCGCGAAGGAGTAGGACACCGCGTGCAGTTCACCGGTCTTCGGGTCGCGATGCGGATGAGCGGCATACCCGCCGGAGAGAGTGCCGTCGAAATCGCACGGCCCGACGGTGTCGAGTTCGTCGGTGAGTTCGTAGTTGGCCACCCCGCCTTCGACGAGAGCCAGCGTCTTGCCGGCGTGCGCCAGCACATTGGTGTTGGCGCCCAGCGACTGCATCCCCGCGCGCAGGTTGCGCGCGGTCGCCGCCGGCTCCCCCAGCGTGCTGCGCACTCCTGGGCTGCGGACCCAGCGGTTGCGATACCAGCCGGCCTTGCCGTCCCGCAGCGACACACCGTGCACCATGCCGTCGCCGGTGAACCAGTGATAGGTGGCGGGATCGACTTCGGCAACCGGGTTGGGCCCGTTGCGGAGGTAACGCCCGTCCAGGAATTCGGGGATGTGGCCGGTGACCGCCAGATCGGTCGCGGTCACCTCAGCGCTGACCGGGGCGAGGAAATCATCGAGATACGGGTTGGCAGGCGGGGTGGTGACGGCACTACTCACTGCTGTCTCCTAGCTCGTATAACATTGATATTCCACTGTTATACCGATCGTTTGCGCGGTATGTCAAGATGTTGACAAATGTCTCCTGAGGCTCCGCGGCCCGACCGCAACGTGCGCGATGAGTTGCTGCGCGTTGCCGTCGACATCCTCAACCAGGACGGCCCCGACGGACTGCAGACCCGCAAGATCGCCAGCGCCGCGGGGACGTCGACGATGGCGGTGTACACCTACTTCAGCGGCATGCCCGGGCTGATCGCCGCGGTAGCCGAAGAGGGCTTGCGTCAATTCGATGCGGCGATGACGATGCCGCCGACCTCGGATCCGGTCGCTGATCTGATGGCGACCGGTATCGCGTATCGGCGTTACGCGATCGAACGGCCGCATTTGTACCGCTTGATGTTCGGCAGCACCAGCGCGCACGGCATCAATGCGCCGGCCCACAACGTGCTCACTTTGGGGCTGACCGAGATCAACGACCACTATCCAAGCTTCGCCCACGTCGTCCGGGGTGTGCACCGATCGATGCAGGCCGGCCGGATCAAAGGCTCACCCGACGACGACGCCTCCGTGGTGGCCACTGCCGCGCAGTTCTGGGCGGCGATCCACGGCTTCGTCATGCTCGAGCTCGCCGGATCCTATGGCGCACAGGGCAGTGCGGTCGGCCCGGTGCTGGCCGCTATGACGACGAATCTGCTTGTCGCACTAGGTGACTCGCCGGAGTTGGTGCGAAAGTCGCAGCAGGCGTCGGTCCAGCGCTAGATACACGAAACCCCCGGAACCTCTACGGCTCCGGGGGTTTTCGCGAAACGACTACTTGACGGTGACGGTGGCGCCGGCGGCCTCGAGCTTGCTCTTGGCTTCCTCGGCAGCCTCCTTGGGCGCCTTCTCCAGAACCGGCTTGGGCGCGCCGTCGACGAGGTCCTTGGCCTCTTTCAGGCCCAGCCCCGAGACGATCTCACGCACAACCTTGATGACGCCGATCTTCTTGTCACCGGCGGCCTCGAGGATGACGTCGAATTCCGACTGCTCCTCGGCGGCCTCGGCGGGAGCGCCACCGGCGGCGGGGCCGGCAGCGGCGACGGCGACCGGAGCGGCCGCGGTGACCTCGAAGGTCTCTTCGAACTTCTTCACGAACTCGGAGAGCTCCAGCAGGGTGAGTTCCTTGAAGGCATCGAGCAGTTCTTCAGTGGAGAGCTTGGACATGGTGTGGGTCCTTCCTGGGTGTTACGGGATTTATTCGGTGGTTTCGGCGGGGGATTCCGCAGCTGCTTCGGTCGGCTCGGCCTCTGCCGCGGGAGCTTCGGCAGCGGGAGCCGCTGCTTCGGCCGGGGCCGCAGGTTCTTCGGCGGCTCGCTTCTCTTGCAGTGCCGCAGCAAGCCTGGCCACCTGCGAGGCGGGCGCGTTGAACAGCGCGGCCGCCTTGGACAGGTTGGCCTTCATCGCTCCGGCCAGCTTGGCCAGCAGAACCTCGCGCGATTCCAGATCCGCGATGCGCTCCACTTCGGCGACGGTCAGCGCGCGACCGTCCATGTAGCCGCCCTTGATGACCAGCGCCTTGTGGTCCTTGGCGAACTTCTTGATCGCCTTGGCAGCGTCGACGGCCTCGCCACTGACGAACGCGATCGCGGTCGGCCCGACGAACAGCTCGTCGAGGCCTTCGACGCCGGCGTCCGATGCAGCGCGCTTGATCAGCGTGTTCTTGGCGACCGAGTAGGTCGCCGAACCCGCCAGCGAACGGCGTAGCTCGGCCAGGTTTGCGACCGTCAGACCGCGATACTCGGTGATCACGGTCGCCGTTGAGCTCTTGAACTGCTCAGCGATGTCTGCAACGGCGGTGGCCTTGTCAGCCTGTGCCATGCATTCCTCCTTGGGTTCTCGGCCCGGAAACGACGAACGCCCCGACGCAGGAAGCGGTCGGGGCGTGAAAGGTCTGCCTCGTCCTCCTGCGTGGGCCGCCCGGAAATTCCCGGACCTTCAACCGATTGCTCGGTGACCGACGGTCTTCGGTGGATCGTCGCCCACCATACCGTGGGGTGGCGCGATCAGCCAAAATGACCAGTCTCAGCCGTCACAGTTCCGCGATCGAGTGCCGATCTGCCCGCCATGTAGCGATTGCCTCGACCCGCGGGGCCGACTCCCGCTGCTGCACTCCCACCGCAACGCATCTGACACCGACTTGTCGGGTGGGTCGGCGGCTGCGAACCGTGGAAGGCCAGCGCATCGAAAAGCTCTCGGATAGTGGAACGGCCGTGTCGGGGCGTCTGCATCGTGAGGACGTACCGCAGCTCGATTCCCCGCAGGTGCTTTATCTACGTGACGGACGAGACCAGCGCGGCCGCCCCGATCAGACCGGCGTCGCCCCCGAGGGCGGCCGGCACCACCTGTAGACCGCGGATGAAGCTCAGCCGCGCGTAGCCGGCCAGCGCCGCGCGCAGGGGGTCGAAGAGGATCGGTCCTGACTTGGCCACTCCCCCGCCGATGACGACGAGGTCGAGATCGCATACCGCCCCGACCGAGGCGATCATCGCGGCCAGCGCGGTGGCACTGCGGTGAAACGCTTTCAGCGCCACGGGATCACCGGCTTCGGCCGCTTGGCCCAACGCGGCAGCGTCGGCACCGGGTGGCGCGGCCCAGCCGTTGGACCGCGCCCATCGCGTCATCCACGGTCCGGAGGCGACGGTCTCGACGCAGCCGTGGCCGCCGCACGGGCACGGCTGCCCGTCGAGTTCTACGACGACATGGCCGACGTGACCGGCGTTGCCGGTCCGCCCGGTATACGGCTTCCCGTTCAGCACCAGCCCACCGCCCACCCCGGTCGACACCACCATGCCGAGAACAAAGGGGGCGTCGCGGCCGGCGCCACGCCAGTGCTCGCCCAACGCCATGCACACGCCGTCACCGGCCAGTTGCACCGGCACATCGGGCATCGCGGCCGCCACCCGGTCGCGTAGCGGAAATCCCCGCCAGGAGGCGATATTGACCGGGCTGACCGTGCCGGTGACGACGTCGATGGGACCGGCGGAACCGATACCGACCGCGCGGATCGCGCCGTGGGCAACGGTGGCCGCATCGGTGATCATTCGCTCGGTCACGCCCCAGACATGCTCTGCTTGTTGGTCTTTCGGGGTGGGTTCGACCACTCGGTGTACCAGCTCGCCGGCCGGGTCGACGAGTCCGACGGCGATCTTGGTGCCGCCGATATCAAGAGCCAGGGTCAGCATCGGGGTTCAGTGCCGGTGGGTGTTGTCGGGTTGGCGGGGGTCGCCGGGATGCTCGTAGCCGGGCGACAGCTGCACCAGTGCCGCCCGGCGCTGATCCAGCCACAACCGGAAGACCCGCCGGCGGGCGGCCGACCGCAGGTGCTCGGCGATCATCGGGCGCACTTCGGCGAGCGGCGGGACGGTCACTGCCGGAGCTCGCCAGCCATCGTCTCCGGATCGAGATCCAGCGAACCGCAACGGGTTTCGAGCGTGATAGGCAGCGATGTCGTCATCGCCGATGACAACCTCGGCGGTGACGCAGGCAAACAGCGCGCGCGCACGGGGGTCTCCCAGCGCCGCGGCGGCGATGCTGCCGATCTCCAGTCGGGCCGTGATGTCGGGCAGCAGATCGTCTTCGGCAGCGGCGTCGTCGGTGTTCAGACCGCGGGCCGCGAAGTCGGCGGCAACCACGCGTTCGGTCACGATCAGCTGCGTCAGCCAGCGCCGCAGTTGCCTGCCTTCGCTGGTGCCGGCGACCGGAAGCGCGGAGGCCAGCGGGCCCCCGCGCAGTCGTGCCTCGCGGGCGTCGAGTTCGTCGACCGGTACCGGAATGCCGTCCACGACAGCGACATCGGGCACGTGCGTGTGCGTCATTGCACCATCACCTTCACCGCGGGTGAGTAGACCAGCCGACCGGCGCAACCGATCCGGATCAGCGCCCACCACTGGCCGGGTTCGACCCAGGGCGGCGGGCTCACGTCGAAGCCGACCTGCACAGCGCCGCGGGCCGGCAACACCGCGCCCAGCGCCGCCGGACCTACCCACTCCCACGTTCCCCACGGGCTGATCAGGTGCGCCTCCAGGTTCAGGTCGCCACCCGCCTCGCTGCCGACGGTCGCGGTCAGCCGAGCCGAATCACCAGCGGCCACAACGACATCGGCAGGCTCCCTGGCGAGGTAGACCAGCCCGCCGTCGTCGGCCCCGCCGACGGAGACCAGCGCGACGTCCTCGACCACCTGCCGCCACGCCGCCGGCACGCCGGCATCGGTGACGGCCAGCTGCGCCCGAACCGGGTACACGCCAGGCTCGAGGTGCGCGGGCGTCGTCACCACGACATCGGCTTCCCGGTGTTCACCGGCCGGCAGCGTGAACGGCAGCGACGCAGGAGCCGACGACCAGCCGGGCGGGCAGACCACCGACACCGTCCCGGCCAGCGGCGCATCAGTGCTGTCGCTGGCCACAGTCAGGCGCAGCGTAAACGTCGAGCCCGGCGCAGCGGTCAGTTGGTGCGGGTCCAGGTGCGCGACGGCGGGCAGGCCGCCCAGCGGCGCCGGCCCACGGTTGTGCAGCCAATACCGTGCATACAGCGGCTGGGCGATCTCGGCGTCCGGTGCCAGCGCGCGGCTTTCGGCGTCCAGCAGCCGCGGCAGGTCCAGTCTCGCCAGCGCGGTGCCGATCTGGTGGCCGTGCAAGGCGGTGAGGTGGTGTCGGCCCAGCGGGCGCTCCAGCAGGTCGGCGGCCCGCAGATCGGAGACGGTCCCCAACGGCGAGCGCACCGTGACATCGGCGTCCCCGCCGCGGGTTTCGACCAACCGGATCGCGACGTGGCCGATGTCGACGCGCTGGGCACTGCCGTGAGCCAGCGGGTTGCCGGCCGCCTTGAGGGCGCCCAGCTGCACCACCCCGGCCGGTTCGACCTGCAGCAGCGAGCCGGCCGCAGGTAGCCCCGAGAGCGGAGCCGGCGCCGCCACGGGCAGCAGTGGATGGGAGAACTCGAGACTGCGCTCGGGAACGTCGGCGTGGCGCCAGTCGCCGCCGCCGGAGACCAACGCATAGTCGAAAACATGTGTCCAGTGCTGCAATTGGAAGTTGGAGCCGTCGGGCGCGGTGCGCCGCGGCTCGTCGATCCAGATACCGGACGGCCAACCGGTGCACGACCGCATCAGCGCGGTGTGCAAGGTGCCGTCGGTTTCGACGGCGAAGCTGGGCACTCCGCGGTTGCACAGCGCGACGGTGCGGGATTCGAAGTCCTGCAGCCCCGACGGGACTTGTTGCTCCACGACGATCTCGGCGTCGGCCAGGTCGTCGGCCACCGCCGCAATCGCCTCGGCGAGCTGCGCCTCGTCGCGCCCGGCGATCACCAGCACCGGCAGCGCCCGCGCACCCCGCAGGTCGGCGTCGGGAATCCAGCCGTCCGCCAGCGGCGCGGCAGCGGGCACCCAGACCACGGCCCGACCGGCCTCAGTCAGCTGCCGTTCGACCTCGTGAGCGTAAGCCGGGGCGGCCGAGGCCAGCACAGCTTCGGTAAATGCGTTCTGGCCCAGCGTGATCCGCGTGTCGGGTAGGTTGGAGTCGACGCCGAGGAGCCCGTAGCGCGGCCGGTCGGCACTGCTGCAGGTGGCCGTGACCCCGGCCCGCACCAGCGCGACCACCAGGTCGCGGGCCAGCCGACCGCCCGCCGCCTCGGTCGACGCGATCACCTCCGCCACCGATACCGCACGTATGCCGTCCCCGACGCGTACCCGCGCCGCCGACGACAACCCGAACCAGCCGTAGGCCGGATTGTCCAGCGTCCATGGATGCTCAGCGGTGTCGACCGACCCGGAATCGTTGTGCAGCAACGCAAAACCACGGCCGACGACGGCATCGCCGACTTCGCTGACCGGCATGGCACCCGGCACCGGGCATGGCCAGCGCAGCCGCAGCAGGCGGTCTTGCCCGACGAAGTCGTCGATGGTGGTGGCGCAGTCGACCCGGTCGACGCCACGCCACAGCGTCAGGGTCTGGGTATAGCGCAGTACGTCCCCGATCCGGCCGCGCACGACCAGCCGCCGGCCCAGCGGGCTGCGGTAGGCCTGCACCTCGGCGCTCGCTTCCGACGAGCCGACCACCGGCCCGCTGGGCAGCAGATGCCAGGGGCCTTCGCCGCCGGTCGGATGCGCCGGATATTCGTGGTAGACGGCCAACTCGTTGCCCACCCGGCCGTCGGCGATCAGCTGTGTGCCGTCGCGCACCAGCGACGTCACACCGCCGCCCCGGGCGGGGTCGACAGTCAAGCGATAGTGCTCATTGGCGATTTCGTTGCCCACCAACGACTCCCAGCCGTTGTCGGTGTCGCCGGCCACCACGGTGTAGGCCCGCCAACCCAGCGACGGCACGTCGCGGGCCAGCCAGCTGACCGACCTGCCGCCGTGCTCGACCACAGCGGGCAACTCGGCGCCGTCGTGATCCAGCACCTGGACGTGCGCGCCGATAGGGTCCGCGAATCGGGCGGTGACGATGTCGGTCCGGTTGTGCGCCAACGTGTTCCAGACCACGACCTCGCCGTCGACCGCGCTGGACAGCAGCTCCAGCGCGTTGTCCCGGGCCGCCCGCCCGAGCTCCCACGCGTCGCGCCAGCTGGTCAGCAGGTCGAGGTAGACCTGGTCGGACTCCGACCCGGTGATCGCGTCGTGATGGGCGCCGTAGGCCAACTGCACCCATGCCTTGGCCAACGCGGCCCGGGGGTACTCGGCGCCGGCCGCCAATCCGGCAAACACCGCGAACTTCTCGGCGTCGAGCACCGCGTCTTCGGCGGCACGGTTGGCCTGCTTGGTGTCGATGAACGACACGTCCTTGCCGGTGTAGATCGGGTTCATGTCCCGGGTCTGCGGCGACGGCGTCGCACCGCGGCCGTCCAACTCGGCGCGCACCGCGGCGAAGAATTCACGCGGCAGCGCGCAGACGAAACGCGGCCAGGTGTAGCGCGAGCCCCAGTCGCGGTGAATCTCGGTGACCCACTTGTTCGGTGGGGTGTAGTCGGTGCCGACCGGCAACAGCACATTGCGGGTCAGCGCGACCTTCTTCAGCTCCGCGAACAACTCGACACAGGCCTGTTCGGCCTCGGTCACCGTGGTCGACTCGTCCATCCACCAGCCGGCCGAATAGTGCGCGGGCATGTAGTGGGTGAGCAGGCCGCGGCCCGACGGCGAGATCCATTCGAACTCGCTGCTGAACTGCATTCCCGACACGCCGCCCTCGCTGTGCATCGGACCCCACTGGTGGTGCGGCCCGCGGGCCCACGAACTCGAGGTCAGGCCGGCGTCGGCGGCCATCCCGGGAAACTGCGGGTCATGGCCGAACACGTCGAGCTGCCACGCGGTCTGCGGGGCGCCGCCGAGCACGTCGCGCTGAAAACCGATGCCGTGCACGAAGTTCCGGATCGTGGTTTCGGGGCTGGTGAGATTGGTGTTCGGCTCGTTGTAGGTGCCGCCCATGATCTCCACCCGGCCCTGGCGCATCAGCCGGCGCAGGTCGGTGCGATCGCCGGGATGGGTGTCCCAATAGGGCTTGAGATAGTCCACTTCGGCGAGGACGAATTTGTATTCGGGTTCGCGACGGGCCATCTCGAGATGCGCGTGGACCAACTCGAAAGCGTTGGTCTGGCGGGCTTTTCCGGGCGGGTCCTCGGTCCAGAGGCTGGTGTAGGCGCCCTGGGTGTTCCACCACACCGGGTCGTAGTGGAAGTGGCTGATCATGAACATCGTCCAGCCGGGCTCAGCCACGACGAAGTCGAACGGGGTCGACGTCGAGGCGAGGTGGACGTTCGCGGGCCGCCGCTGCCCGACAACCGGATCGGTGACATTGACCGGCACCTCGACGACACCGTGCCCGACCGCCGACCCACTGAGCCCGTCGCCCTCGATGCGAACCCGCACCGGCTCGGTGACCCCGTCCAGCGTCACCCGAACCAGCTGCACGGGCGCGTCGGCCGGGCCCACGAAAAGTTCCGTCGACTCCGCCGAAATGACCTGCATTCCTGCACCCTACGGCCGGATGACAGGCTTACGCCCTAAGCAACGGAAAGGTCTGGCCATGCCTGCTCTCGCTTCGCCCGTCGCTGACGAACGCAGCGCGCTGCGCGAATACCTCGCCTACCACCAGAGTGCGTTCTTCGCGGTGGCCTACGGCCTGACCGACGAACAGGCCCGACTGACACCGACCGTCAGCGCGTTGTCGGTCGGCGGGCTGATCAAGCACGTCACCGGTATGCAGCGCACCTGGATGTCGCGGGTGGCGGCCGCACCGAATGCTCCGCCGAAAGATCCCCGTTCGTTCGACGAGGTCGCCAAGGATTTCGCCGACCAGCACGTCATGCGGCCCGACGAGACGCTGGAAGGCCTGCTGCGCGCGTTCGAGGCCGAGAACGCCAGGTCGCTGCAGCTGGCCGAGACCGCTGATCTGGACGCGAAAGTGCCGGTGCCGCAAGATATCCCGTGGTTCCCGAAGGGCATCAAGGACTGGTCGGTGCGCTGGGTGATCCTGCACGTGATCAACGAGTTGACCCGGCACTGCGGGCACGCCGACATCATCCGCGAAAGCATCGACGGCGCCACCATGTATGAACTGCTCGCCGGCCTGGAGGGCTGGTCCATCGACGGCTGGGTCCAGCCCTGGACCAAAGATGCAGACTCGTAGCGGCCTGGCTCGCCGCGACACCGACGACGGTCCCGTCGAGCTGTACTACGAGGACCTCGGCGACCCGAAAGACCCGGCGGTCCTGTTGATCATGGGCCTGGGCGCCCAGCTGCCGATGTGGCCGGACGGCTTCTGCGCTCGGCTCGTCGACGCGGGGTATCGGGTGATCCGCTTCGACCACCGCGACACCGGCCTGTCGGCCAAGATGCACGGCAAGCGCGCCGCGGGCTCGGTCTATCGGCGGGTCGCCCGGTATGCGCTGGGCCGTCGCAGCCAGGTGCCCTACACGCTGGTCGACATGACGCACGACGTGGTCGCGCTGCTCGATCACCTCCTCATCGGCCGGGCGCACATCGTCGGCGCCTCGATGGGCGGGATGATCGCGCAGATCCTGGCCGCCACCGAGCCGGACCGGGTCGCCTCGCTGGCCATCGTCATGTCCACCACCGGCAAGCCGTTCTCCCGGCTGCCGGCCTGGCGGGTGATCCGGCTGGCCTTCGACGCGCCCGCCGACGACGCGACCGACGACGAGAAACTCGCGTTCGAGGTCCGCAACGTCGCGGTGTTCAACGGGCCCAACTTCCTGCCGCCGGAAGCCGAGCTTCGCCGTCGCGTCCAGCAGCTGGCCGAGCGGTCTACCTATCCGCCCGGCATGCTGCGTCAGTTCGACGCGGTGCTGGGCACCGGCAGCCTGCTGGGCTTCAGCAAGGCCATCACCGCGCCGACGGTGGTGCTGCACGGCTCACAGGACCCGATGCTGCGGCCCCGCAACGGCCGGGCCGTCGCCGCGGCCATCCCCGGCGCCAGGTACGTGGTGATCGACGGCATGGGTCACGACCTGCCTCAACCGGTATGGCGGCCGGTGGTAGAGACGTTGACCGAGAACTTTTCGCGCCGACCGTGACGCCGTGGCGGTCGTTAGCCGGTTTTCCGTCACCGTGCGCGTTCGAGGCCCGCAGGCAGCTCCCTGACCTGGGCGATTCGATACCGACCTGGGCCATTTGAGACACTGCAGCCATGAGTTCCAACAACCACCGCGGGGTTGCCAGGCTCGACCGGGTGCCGCTGCCGGTCGAGGCGGCTCGCATCGGCGTGACCGGTTGGCAGCTCACCCGCACCGCAGCCCGCATCCTGACCAAGCTGCCCGGCAAAGGTCCGCTGCAGCAAAAGGTCATCAAGCAGCTCCCCCAGACCTTCGCCGACCTGGGCCCGACCTACGTCAAGTTCGGCCAGATCATCGCGTCCAGCCCGGGTGCATTCGGGGAGCAGCTGTCCCGTGAGTTCCGCAGTCTGCTCGACCGTGTGCCGCCGGCCGACCGAGACCAGGTGCACAAGCTCGTCAGAGAGGAGCTCGGCGGCGACCCGGCGGACCTGTTCGCCAGTTTCGACGAGCACCCGTTCGCCTCGGCGTCGATCGCCCAGGTGCACTACGCCACCCTGCACAGCGGCGAGGAGGTCGTCGTCAAGATCCAGCGGCCCGGTATCCGCCGCCGGGTGGCCGCCGACCTGCAGATCCTCAAGCGTTTCGCGCAAGCCGTCGAGCTGGCCAAGCTGGGCCGCCGACTGTCCGCCCAAGACGTCGTCGCGGACTTCTCCGACAACCTGGCCGAGGAGCTGAGCTTCCGCCTCGAGGCGCAGTCGATGGAGGCCTGGGTCTCTCACCTGCAGCCGTCGCCGCTCGGCAAGAACATCCGCGTCCCCCAGGTGTATTGGGATCTGACCTCGGAGCGGGTGCTGACGATGGAACGGGTGCAGGGCATCCGCATCGACGACGTCGCCGCCATCCGCAAGGCCGGCTTCGACGGCACCGAGCTGGTCAAGGCGCTGCTGTTCAGCCTCTTCGAGGGCGGCCTGCGGCACGGCCTGTTCCACGGCGACCTGCATGCCGGCAACCTTTACGTCGACGACAAGGGCCGGATCGTGTTCTTCGATTTCGGCATCATGGGCCGCATCGACCCGCGGACCCGGTGGCTGCTGCGCGAGCTGGTCCACGCGCTGCTGGTGAAGAAGGACCACGCCGCGGCCGGCAAGATCGTCGTGCTGATGGGCGCCGTGGGCACCATGCGGCCGGAGGCCGAGGCCGCCAAGGACCTGGAGCGCTTCGCCACCCCACTGACGATGTCGACGCTGGGCGAGCTGTCCTATGCCGACATCGGCAAGCAGCTGTCCACGCTGGCCGATGCCTACGACGTCAAGCTGCCGCGTGAGCTGGTGCTGATCGGCAAACAGTTCCTCTACGTGGAGCGCTACATGAAGCTGCTGGCCCCGAGGTGGCAGATGATGTCCGATCCGCAGCTCACCGGCTACTTCGCCAACTTCATGGTCGAGGTCGCCCGTGAGCACAACGAATCCGGCGTCGACGTCTGAGAAGGGGTTCAACACATGCAAATCCGCACCGGCACAGCACGTTCGGGCGATTTGGACATCTACTACGAGGACATGGGCGAACCGACCGACCCGGCGGTATTGCTGATCATGGGCCTGGGCTCGCAGCTGCTGCTGTGGCGGATGGGGTTCTGCGAGAAACTGGTCGCCCAGGGCCTGCGGGTGATCCGATACGACAACCGCGACGTCGGCCTGTCCAGCAAGACCGAGCGGCGCAGCAACGGCGGAGCGCTGATCCCCAGCCTGCTCAAATTCTTCTTCGGCATTCCCGGCAACGCCGACTACCGGCTCGAAGACATGGCTGACGATGCCGCCGCGATACTGGACCACCTCGAGATCGACCGCGCCCACATCGTCGGTGCGTCGATGGGCGGCATGATCGCCCAGATCTTCGCGGCCCGTTTCCAGCAGCGCACCCGCTCGCTGGCGGTGATCTTCTCCAGCAACAACCGGGCGTTCCTGCCGCCGCCTCACCCACGCGCACTGTTGGCCGTGCTCAGGGGCCCCTCACCCAATTCGCCGATCGACGTGATCGCCGACTACTCGGTGAAGGTCTGGCGGATCATCGGCAGCCCGCGCTACCCGGCTCCCGAGCAGCGGTTACGCGAAGAGGCCATCCAGGGCTACGAACGCTGCTACTACCCGTGGGGAACGGCCCGGCACTTCAGCGCGATCATCGCCAGCGGAAGCCTGGCCCACTACGACCGCCAGATCGCCGCGCCCACCGTCGTGCTGCACGGCAAGGCCGACAAGCTGCAGCGGCCGTTCGGCGGCCGGGTGGTGGCCCGCACGATCCCGGGCGCCCGCCTGCGGTTGTTCGACGGCATGGGCCACGACCTGCCCGAAGAGCTCTGGGACGACGTCATCGGCGAGCTGACCACTACATTTACCGAGTCCTGAGGCACAGTTCCGCGGATTCGGTCTGACCAGGCCGATCGACTAGCATGACTCGAGGATCGCCGGGGGGCGGGCAGCTCCGCCCAGGCGGGTGGACACCACGAAATATCCAGAAAGGCGCGTTTCGCGATGGCCGAAAAGCTCAGGCCGCATTTCGAAGACGTACAGGCGCACTACGACCTGTCCGATGAGTTCTTTGCACTCTTCCTCGACCCGAGCCAGACCTACAGCTGCGCCTACTTCGAGAAAGACGACTACACGCTGGAGCAGGCGCAGCAGGCCAAGGTCGACCTGGCCCTGGGCAAGCTCGGCCTGAAACCCGGCATGACGCTGCTGGACGTCGGCTGCGGCTGGGGCAGCACGATGCGGCGCGCCGTCGAGAAGTACGACGTCAACGTCATCGGCCTGACGCTGTCCAAGAACCAGGCCGGACACGTGCAGAAGATGCTGGACGCCATGGACAGCCCCCGCACCAAGGAAGTTCGTCTCGCCGGCTGGGAAGAGTTCGACGAGCCCGTCGACCGAATCGTGTCGATCGGTGCGTTCGAGCACTTCGGCCACGACCGCTACGACGACTTCTTCACGATGGCCCACAACGCGCTGCCCGACGACGGGGTGATGCTGCTGCACACGATCACCGCCCTGGTGCCGTCGCAGATGACCGAGCGTGGCATGCCGTTGACGTTTGACCTGGCGCGATTCATGAAGTTCATCGTCACCGAGATTTTTCCCGGTGGCCGGTTGCCGTCGATCGAGATGGTCGAGGAGCGCTCGGCGAAGGGTGGCTTCACGTTGACGCGCAGGCAGTCCCTGCAGCCGCACTACGCGAAGACTCTGGACTGCTGGGCCGCCGCGCTCGAGGAGCACAAGAGCGAAGCGATCGAGATCCAGTCCGAAGAGGTGTACGAGCGCTACATGCATTATCTGACCGGTTGCGCCAATGGATTCCGGGTCGGTTACGTCGATGTCAACCAATTCACCCTGGAGAAGTAGTCGTTACGCGCACAATGAACAGCGTTGTTATGGCGAAGCCGAGGTACTGTGCTCTCGCGACCCGGGTGCGTTTATTCCCCGGGCAGTAGGAAAGGGTTAACGAACACTGATGCCTGAGAAGCAAGATGGCTCGATACAGATACGGACGCGCCCGGAGGACATCCAGGCGCACTACGACCTCTCCGATGACTTCTTCGGGCTGTTCCAGGACCCTACGCGGACCTACAGCAGCGCTTATTTCACCCGCGACGACCAGTCGCTGGAGGAAGCCCAGATCGCCAAAGTCGATCTGAACCTGGACAAGCTGGACCTCAAGCCCGGCATGACGCTGCTGGACATCGGCTGCGGGTGGGGTACCACAATGCGCCGCGCGGTGGAGAAGTACGACGTCAACGTGATCGGTCTGACGTTGTCCAACAACCAGCACGCCCGCGCCAAGCAGGTCCTGGACGACATCGACACCGACCGCTCCCGCACGGTGCTGCTGCGCGGCTGGGAGGACTTCAGCGACCCCGTCGACCGCATCGTGTCCATCGAGGCATTCGAGCACTTCGGCTTCGAGAACTACGACCACTACTTCAAGAACGCGTTCAACATCATGCCCGAGGACGGGCGGATGACGGTGCAGAGCAGTGTGGCCTACCACCCGTACGACCTGAACGCCCGCGGCAAGAAAATCACCTTCGAGACGGCGCGGTTCATCAAGTTCATCCTCACCGAGATCTTCCCCGGCGGCCGGCTGCCGTCCACCGGCATGATGGTCGAGCACGGCGAGAAGGCGGGTTTCATTGTGCCCGAACCGCTTTCGTTGCGGGAGAGCTACATCAAGACACTGACGATCTGGGGCGACGCGCTCGAGGCCAACAAGGACAAGGCCATCGAGATCCAGTCCGAAGAGGTCTACGACCGGTACATGCGCTACCTGCGCGGCTGCCAGCACTACTTCGCCGACGAGGTCATCGACGTCAGCCTGGTCACCTACCTGAAGCCGGGCGCGGTCGCCTGACGCTTTTCTTCCTGCCTGCTGTCGGATTCCGGCCGCGCCGTTCGTCGAACAGGTAGAGAGTGGAACACAGGGTTCTGCTCACTACCGGAGGTGACGACGATGCAGTACCTCGCTTTGTTGATCGGCCAAGAGCCGCAATCTCACGCCTGACGAGCGTGCCGCCGAGATGGCGGCCTACCAGAGCTTCCACGTCAAGGCCGGTCCGGCGATCCGCTCCGGCGACGCGTTGTTGCCCGCGGCGGCCGCCGTCCGCATCAGCGGCGGTCCCGACGCGCCGACGTCACCGACGGCCCGTTCGCCGAGGGCGCGGAAGTCGCCGGCGGTTATTACGTGTTCGAGGCCGAAAACCTCGACGATGCGCTGGAACTGGCCCGCGGCATTCCGGCCGCCCGCAACGCGGCGCGATCGAGGTCCGGCCGATCTTCCACACCGTCGACACCGAGTGGTCGCGGTCGGATGCCGGGTGGCTGGCGCTGCTGCTGGAGCCGCCGGCGAAGGTCAATACCCCGGGCACACCGGAGTGGCAGGCCGAAGCGGGACGGCACGGCGAATTCGCCGCCGCGGCAGGCGATCACGTCGTCGCGGGCGCGGCTCTGCACGAGCCGGCGACGGCGACCACGGTACGCGTCCGCGACGGCCAGGTGTTGCTCACCGACGGGCCGTTCGCGGAAGCGCCGAGATCGCGACGGGGTTCTATCTGCTGGCCGCACGACCGCGACGAGGCGGTGAAGCTGGCATCGATGATTCCCGCTTCGACCGTCGAGGTGCGCCAGCTGGCCAAGGTGTCGGCCGTCTAATCCACGAATGGCAACCTGGACGGCGTCTTTCGGCGCGAGTGGGGGCCGGCCGTGGCCGCGCTGGCCCGATGGTCGGGTGATCTGACCGTCGCCGAGGACGCCGTCCAGGAAGCCTTCGCCGAGGCATTGCGGGCGTGGCCGCGCGACGGCGTGCCGGACAACCCCGGCGGCTGGGTGCTCACCGTGGCCCGCAACCGCGCCCGCGACCGGTTGCGTCGCGAGTCGGTGCGCCCGGGAAAGGAATTGGCCGCTGTGGTCGACGAGATTCGGGCGCGCACCGAGGTGGACGTTCACCCGGTCCGCGACGACGAGCTGCGGATGATGTTCACCTGCGCGCATCCGGCGCTCGACCGGTTGTCGCAGTTGGCGCTGACCTTGCGGCTGGTGTCCGGGCTGACCGTCGCCGAGATCGCCCGCGCGCTGCTGCAGACCGAAACGGCTGTCGGGCAACGGATTACCCGAGCCAAGGCCAAGGTCCGGCACGCGAACATCCCGCTGCGGGTGCCACCGGCCGAGTTGCTGCCGCGAGCGCACCCGCACGTGCTCAGCTGCATCTATTCGGTGTTCACCGAGGGCTACTGGTCGACGGCCGGGCCGTCGGCGATCCGCGACGAGTTGTGCGACGAGGGCGTCCGGCTGGCGACTGAGCTGTGCACGCTGATGCCCGGCGAACCCGAAGCCCACGCGCTGGCGGCACTTGTCCTGCTGCATGATTCGCGACGGGCCACCCGGGTCGACGCCGACGGCGCGTTGGTGCCGCTCGAGGAGCAGGACCGCAGCCGCTGGGACCGCGGCCGGATCGCGCGCGGCCTGGACCGGCTTCGGCTGGCCCACGGGTCGACCGGACCCTACCTGCCGCAGGCGGTGATCGCCGCGCTGCACGCGACGGCGCCGTCCTGGGAGCAGACCGACTGGCGCACGATCTGCAGCGGCCTACGACCGGCTGGCGGCGATGACGGATTCGCCGGTGGTGCGGGCGAACCGGGCCCTGGCGGTAGGTTTCCGCGACGGCCCGGACGCCGGGCTGGCGGCGCTGGAGCAGGTCGCCCACGACCCGAGGCTGGCGCGATCCAACCTCGTCGCGTCGGTGCGCGCTGACCTGCTGCGCCGGGCAGGACGGCGAGAAGATGCCCTCACCTGGTATCGAGAGGCGTTGGCGTCCAACGGTTCTGACCCGGGCCGCGACTATCTGCGCCGTCGGATCATCGAGTGCGGCGGGTAGGTCACCGGGAATGGTTGCGGTGGCCCAATTCATCCGTTGAGATACAGCGCCCGGCACGCCTGACGCGCGAGCTTGCCGCTGGTGGTTCGCGGGATGACGCCGGCCGCGACCAACAGCACATCGGCCAGCGGCAGGCTGTGGCGACGGGATACCGCCGCGCGGATGTCATCGATGACTGGCTGCAGGTCACCTCGACCGGCACCGGGTGCTCGTTCGGCGACGATCACGACGCGCTCGCCGACCTCATCGGCGGAGGCTCCCGGCACCTCGTTCGCCGGCACCGAAAACGCTGCGACGAAACCTGATCGCACTTTCGGCGAGCCTCGGCCGTGGTGGCCTCGACGTCTTGCGGATAGTGATTGCGGCCGTCGACGATGATCAGGTCTTTGATCCGCCCGGTGATGTAGAGCTCACCGTCGAGGTAGACGCCGAGATCGCCGGTCCGCAGCCAGGTGGCGTCGCTCGGGGCCCCGTCGGCATGGCTGCCGACCGGCAGTCGGCGTTGCAGCTTGTTGCCGAACACCCGCTCGGTTTCCTCGGGGCGGCCCCAATAACCTTGGCCGATGTTGTTGCCGTGCAACCAGATCTCGCCGACCTCCCCGTCGGGGAGCTTCGGCCTCGGTCTCGGTGTCGACGATGACGCCCCACTGGCTGCGGGCGATCCGGCCGCAGGAAACCTGCGAGATGGCGTTGGGAGCGTCGCGCGGGACCTGAACCGCGCGTCCCGCGCCCAACTGTTCCCGGTCCAGGTAGACCACGGTCGCCGCGGCGGACAGGTCGATCGTCGAGACGAACAGCGTCGCCTCGGCCATGCCGTAGGACGGCTTGATCGCCGTGCTCGGCAGCCCGTACGGGGCGAACGCCGCATTGAACTTCTCGATGGAGGCGATCCGCACCGGCTCGGAGCCGTTGATCAGCGACACCACATTGGTCAGGTCGAGGTCTTCGCCGTCGTCGGGGCGCCCGCGCTCGACGGCCAGCTCGAACGCGAAGTTCGGGGCCGCGGCGAACGTCGGGCCGTGCTTGGACTCCGCGGCCAGTTGGCGGATCCAGCGCTGCGGCCGGCGGACGAACGAGACCGGCGACATCAGCGTGACCTGCGTGCCGAACACCGCCACGCACACGATCATCAGCAGGCCCATGTCGTGGTACAGCGGCAGCCAGCTGACGCTGCGGATGTCCCAGTCGATCCCGGTCGAGATCACCATCTGCAGCACGTTGGTGCCGATCGCGCGGTGGGTGATCTCCACGCCGACCGGGGATCGGGTGGATCCCGAGGTGTACTGCAGGTAGGCGATGTCGTCGGTGTCCAGGTGAACCGGGGCGAACGTGGCGCCCACCGAGTCGGGAACTTCGTCGATCGCGATCACCCGCGGTCTGGCTGGCGCGCGGCAGCGAGCGGACGAACTCCAGCACGGCCGCGGCCGCGGCCGCGGTGGTCAACACCACCGACGGTTTGGCGTCGCTCAGCACCGCGTCGAGGCGCTCGGCATGCCCGGGGAACTCCGGCGCGAACAGCGGAACGGCGATGTCGCCGGCCTTGATCGCGGCGAAGAAGCCGACGATGTAGTCGATGCCCTGCGGCGCCAAGATCGCCACCCGGTCACCCTTGGTGGTGATCTGCTGCAGGCGAGCGCCGATCGCCCGCAGCCGGGTACCCAACTCGCCCCAGGTCAGCTCGATCATCTTGCCGTCGGCGTCGTGGGCGTAGTCGAGGAAGCGGTACGCGACGGCATCAGCGATGTCGTCGATATGGCGGTCCAGAAAGGTCACCAAGTTGACGCCGTCCGGCAGGACGATTTCGCCATCCGCGTCGAGGTAGTCGTCAACTCCGGCCGGCTCAGCCGACTGCCGTCGCTTTCCCAGGCACCAAGCATGAGGAGATTCTAAGAGATAACGGCTTCTGTTGACCGCTAACGACCAGCCGGTGCACAGCACCGATGCGCTTACGCTTCGGAGAAGTTGCGGGTGACCGCCGGGTCGACCGGGATGCCCGGGCCGGTGGTCGTGGAGACCGTGATCTTCTTCAGGTAGCGCCCCTTGGACGACGACGGCTTGTGCCGCAGCACCTCGTCGAGCGCCGCGCCGTAGTTCTCGACCAGCTGCTTGGAGTCGAAGGACGCCTTGCCGATCACGAAGTGCAGGTTGGCCTGCTTGTCGACGCGGAAGTTGATCTTTCCGCCCTTGATGTCGGACACCGCCTTGGTGATGTCCGGGGTGACGGTACCGGTCTTGGGGTTCGGCATCAGGCCACGCGGGCCGAGGATGCGGGCGATCCGGCCGACCTTGGCCATCTGGTCGGGGGTCGCGATCGCTGCGTCGAAGTCGAGGAAGCCGCCTTGAATCTTCTCGATCAGATCGTCGCTGCCGACCACGTCGGCGCCGGCCGCGGTGGCCTCTTCGGCCTTTTCGCCGACGGCGAAGACCGCGACGCGAGCGGTCTTACCGGTGCCGTGCGGGAGGTTGACCGTGCCGCGGACCATCTGGTCGGCCTTGCGCGGGTCCACTCCGAGCCGGATGGCGACCTCGACGGTCGAGTCCTGCTTGGTCGACGACGTCTCCTTGGCCAACTTGGTGGCCTCGAGCGGGGAGTAGAGGTTGTCGTGGTCGATCTTCTCGGCGGCGGCGCGATATGCCTTGCTGTTCTTGCTCATTCGTTCATCCAATCTCAGGTGTTGGGTTGTGGTTAGTCGGGCCGAAGCTGGCCCTCCCACGAATGCTTATTCAGTTGTCGGGGCGAAACTATACGACGGTGATCCCCATCGACCGGGCGGTCCCGGCGATGATCTTGGCGGCTGCGTCGATGTCGTTGGCGTTGAGGTCGGCCTTCTTCGTCTCGGCGATCTCGCGGACCTGGTCCCAGGTGACCTTGGCGACCTTGGTACTGTGCGGCTCGGCCGAGCCCTTGGCCACCTTGGCGGCCTTGAGCAGCAGGCGGGCAGCCGGCGGCGTCTTCAGCGCGAAGGTGAAGCTGCGGTCCTCGTACACGGTGATCTCCACCGGGACGACGTTGCCGCGCTGGCTGTCCGTCGCGGCGTTGTACGCCTTGCAGAATTCCATGATGTTGACGCCGTGCTGGCCGAGCGCCGGACCGACCGGCGGAGCCGGGTTGGCCTCGCCAGCCTTGATCTGCAGCTTGATCAGCCCGGCGACCTTCTTCTTCGGGGCCATGAGTGTGGGTGTTCCTTCCTATTGCCGGACTCCTCAGCGGGACCCCCGCATCGTCGTCCGGCGCCTAACTAAATCTTTGAGACCTGGGTGAAGCCCAGTTCCACAGGTGTTTCGCGGCCGAAGATGGACACCAGCACCTTGAGTTTCTGTTGTTCGGCGTTGACCTCGTTGATCGTCGCCGGCAGCGTGGCGAACGGGCCGTCCATGACGGTGACCGACTCGCCGACCTCGTAGTCCACCTCGACCACGGGACGTTCCAGACCGCCTTCGCTGGCCGCGGTCGCGGTGCTCGAGGCACCCTTGGCGGGCTTCTTGGCGGCCCCCTGCGGCAGCAGGAACTTGACCACGTCGTCGAGCCGCAGCGCCGACGGACGCGACGTGGCGCCGACGAACCCGGTGACGCCCGGGGTGTTGCGCACCGCCGACCACGAGTCGTCGGTCAAGTCCATCCGCACCAGGATGTAGCCCGGCAGCACCTTGCGGTTGACCTGCTTGCGCTGACCGTTCTTGATCTCGGTGACCTCTTCGGTGGGCACTTCCACCTGGAAGATGTAGTCGCCGACATCCAGGTTCTGCACACGGGTCTCGAGGTTGGCTTTCACCTTGTTCTCGTAACCCGCGTAAGAGTGGATGACGTACCAGTCGCCGGGCTTGGCGCGCAGGTCGGCCTTCAGCGCGACGGCCGGGTCGACGTCTTCGTCCTCGGCCGGCTCCTCGGGTGCTCGTGCCGATTCTTCGGCTCGGCCGCACTCAGCGGCCTCATCGGCCGACGGTTCATCGGTGGCCGTCTCGGCTGTCGTCGTCAGCGGTGACTTCGTGCAGCGCGGCTTCGATGTCGACCGTCTCACCCACCGGCTGAATCGCCGTTGGAGGTAGTCACGGTTTATGGATCCTTCCTCAATATGTCAGCTGCTTGGTGGCCTTCAGAATGCTCAGCCGAACACCAGCAGCACTAGCTTGGCCAAGCCCAGATCCACCAGGCCGATCAACGTCACCATGAACACCAGGAACGCCAACACCACCGAGGTGTAGGAGCCCATCTGCTTGCGGTTGGGCCAGATGACCTTGCGCAGCTCGGCGACGACCTGCTTGAGGTAAGTGAGGACGAAGACGAACGGGTTGCTCGACTGATCATCGGACGTCTTGGCTTTCTTCGCCTTCTTGGCTTTTCTTGCCGGTGTCGTCGTCGGAATCGCTGTCGGTGAGTTCGACGGCGCCGGAGGCGTCAGTCCGCGTCGGACCGCTGGCGGGACCGCTTGCCGGTGGGCCGCTGCGGCGTCACCACGGCAGTACGACCGCCTTGCGAGTCGTCGGGTCCGCCGTCGGCTGCGGCGTCGGCATCGACGCGTTCGTCGCTCACCGCATGCTCCTTCGTTCAATCGTGTGCGTGGTGTTCACCGTCCAGTGTCCACCATTGCTGGTCCGGTTCCTCCTCGGGCCGTAACGGCCCGCATCGTCACCGGACGCATTGCAGGGGCGACAGGACTTGAACCTGCAACCTGCGGTTTTGGAGACCGCTGCTCTGCCAGTTGAGCTACGCCCCTTCGCTGGTTGGCAGGCCAACCTGCGCGTGTCGGGGCCCTGCCCATGTGGGCCACTCCTCCGCATCGCTTCGCTCTGCATCGTCATTGGCCCGCCCCAACGCGCGCTTCTCTCCAACTGAGGGAAAAACACGCTGGTAATGGGAAAACCCCGAGGTCCGAGTGTACATCGGAGCAAGTCTCAGGTACTAATCACGCCGTCCTGACGACCTGACCGGTCTCCTTGTCCCATCTGAGATTGATCGAGTTGTCTCCCTCGTGACCCATCATCGTGGTGTAGGACTCCATGACGAGTTCGCCGTGTTGGTTGGTCAGCGTGTTTCTGGTGACGACGATGTCAGCACCAAATCGCTCGACGACGGAATCGACTTCCATCCGGGCGTGCAACTCGTCGCCGGCGAGGATCGGCTTGTGGAAGACGAACCGCTGGTCGACCTGGACCATCTGCAACGTTTCGTAGCCGGTGTCGACCTTCCGCATGAAGTCCGCCTGCACCATCTTCCCGAGGATGGTGACGAACGTCAGCGGCGCGACCAGGTCGTCGTAACCGAGTTCGGCTGCTGCCGCTTCGTCCAGGCTGGCCGGGTCGTCGGCCTTGACCGCCTTGGTGAACTCGCGGACCTTCTCTCGGCCCACCACGTAGCGGTCCTCGTAGACCCACACCATCCCGAGGATTTCGGTGTTGATCGCCACCGCTACGCCAACTTTGCCGACGCGACCGCGCGACCGAAGATCTTCTTGCCGTCGGTGGTCGCGGTCAGCGCGATCGTCACCGACTTGCTCTCGGGATCGACCGACTTGACCCTGCCGGTGAAGACGATCTCGGCGCCCTTGCCGTCGTTGGGAACTGGGACCACTGCGGTGAACCGCACGTTGTACTCGGTGACCGCCCCGGGGTCACCGACCCAGGAGGTGACAAAGCCGCCGCCCAGACCCATGGTCAGCATGCCGTGCGCGATCGCGGTGTCGAGCCCGACGACTTTGGCGATCTCGTCGTCCCAGTGGATCGGGTTCAGGTCACCGGAGACACCCGCATAGTTCACCAGATCCTGACGGGTCAGCGGGTAGATCTTCTCGGGAAGTTGATCGCCCACCTTCACCGAATCGAACTCACGCAGTGGCATCTCGGAAACCCTCTTCTCCGTCTTCACCTGCACGACCCGCCAAGGTCGTGTAGGTCTCCTGAATAACCTCACCCGCGTCGTTGGTGATGGTTTGTTTGGTCATGACGATGTCGGTGCCGTGGGCTCGACGAACCGATTCGATCTCTACATCGCAGTACAGGCGGTCCCCCACCTTGATGGGGGCGAAAAATGTCAGCGCCTGATCGACCTGAACGACCTGGGCATCCTGAACGGCGATGTTTGCCCACTCGAAGAAAGCTGCCACGGCCTTGTAGCCGAACACCGAGATGAAGGTCAGTGGCGCCACCAACCCGTCATAGCCTAGTTCAGCGGCGGCGTTCTCCTCGAAGAACGGCGCATCCTCGTTCTTGACAGCGACCGCGTACTCGCGAATCTTTTCCCGCTCGACGAGGTAGTGGTCGGGGTAGCGGAAACGCTTACCGATGGCGTTCTGGCCCAGCGACATGGCTCTCGAATGTACCTAGTCCGTCTGTGTAGATAGCTGACGGGTGTGCCGTCAGCGGGTTTCGCGGTGCGCCTGGTGCTTGCCGCAGTTGGGGCAGAACTTCTTCAGCTCCAACCGGTCGGGGTCGTTGCGGCGGTTCTTCTTGGTGATGTAGTTGCGGTGCTTGCACACCTCGCAGGCCAAGGTGATCTTGGGCCGTACGTCAGTACTTGAGGCCACGTCGGTTCTCTTTTCCGGTTCTGTTCGTTGTTGTCTTGTAGCGATGGCCGGACTCGAACCGGCGACCTAACGATTATGAGTCGTTCGCTCTAACCGACTGAGCTACACCGCCTCGGAACTGCATTGCCTTCGTTCTGGGCCGCCTGCCTGCTCGGCGTCCGCCGAGCCCCCTAACGGAATCGAACCGTTGACCTTTTCCTTACCATGGAAACGCTCTACCGACTGAGCTAAGGGGGCCGCACCCGATAGCGACCGGTTGGGTCATGCGTCGGGCCTAAAAGAGGGTACAGCCTGCGCTGCGAGGGCACCAAAACGGTGAGGTTTACCCCGCGTCGCGAGCCCGCTTAGGCTGTTCGAGTGTCTGACACCGACCAGCAAGACCGGCTGTACTTTCGCCAACTGCTCTCCGGCCGCGATTTCGCCCTGGGCGACGGCATCGCCGAGCAGATGCGTAACTTCGCCTACCTGATCGGCGACCGGCAGACCGGCGACTGCGTCGTGGTCGACCCCGCCTACGCGGCCGGCGACCTGGTCGACACGCTGGAGGCCGACGGCATGCACCTGTCCGGCGTGCTGGTCACCCACCACCAC
The DNA here is from genome assembly GCA_963753995.1 of uncultured Actinomycetota bacterium. Taxonomy (GTDB): domain Bacteria; phylum Actinomycetota; class Actinomycetes; order Mycobacteriales; family Mycobacteriaceae; genus Mycobacterium. Next base: position 24,685 of record CAVWEO010000003.1, read on the forward strand.
CCCGACCACGTCGGCGGCTCGATGATGGGCTTCGAGTTGAAGGGGCTGGCCGAGCTGCTCGAGCGGGTCAGCGTCCCCGTTCACGTCAATTCCGAAGAGGCACTGTTTGTTTCGCGCATCACCGGGATCCCGATGAGCGATCTCACCACGCATGAGCACGGCGACAAGGTCAGCATCGGCGATATCGAGATCGAACTGCTGCACACCCCGGGCCACACGCCGGGCAGCCAATGTTTCTTGCTCGACGGCCGGTTGATCGCCGGCGACACCCTTTTTCTGGAGGGTTGCGGTCGCACCGATTTTCCCGGCGGAGATTCCGACGAGATATTCCGCAGCCTGCAAAAACTTGCACAGCTATCGGGTGATCCGACAGTATTTCCCGGACACTGGTATTCGGCTGAACCAAGTGCCTCGTTGTCTGAGGTCAAGCGTTCAAATTACGTTTACCGAGTGGCTAATCTCGAACAGTGGCGAACGCTGATGGGCGGATAACCGTGCGGCCACGGGCTCTGCAGCGAATTTTCACGCGGCCAAGCGCGTGATTTAGGCGAAAGCGATGGGATCTTCGATGGAATGGATCCGCGATCGATGGCATGAGGTGGCGGGCGCCGGGTCCACGACCTGGTTGGCGTGGGCCGTTTGGGCTTTACTCGCACTCGCAGTTATCGGTCTCATCTACGCCAATGCGCAAATCCGCCGCAATCGTCGACTGGCGTCCGAAGAATCCCGCCCGCACGTCAGCATGTTCATGGAGCCGCACGCCGCCGACTGGCATGTGATCGAGCTGGTCGTCCGCAACTTCGGGAAAACCTCGGCCTACGACGTCTCGTTCACGTTTCCGCACCCACCGACCGTCGCCGAATACGAGAACGCCACCGACGGCTATGCCGACGTCGTCGAGCTGCAACTCCCCCGTCAATTGCCGACGCTGGCCCCCGGGCAGGAATGGCGCACGGTGTGGGATTCGGCGCTGGACCGCACCGAGCTCGGTGAGGGCATCGAGTCACGCTTCCCCGGCACCGTGACCTATTACGACCGGGTCGAGATTCCGCGTGGCTGGAAGTTCTGGCAACGCCGCCGCCGTGCGCTGGAGACCAAGGTGGTGCTCGACTGGGCGTCGCTGCCCCCGGTGCAGCGGATCGAATTGATGACCAACCACGACCTGGCCAAGCGGGAAAAGCAGAAGTTGGAGCTGCTGCGCAGCCTGCTGACCTACTTCCACTACGCCACCAAGGAAACTCGGGTGGACGTGTTCCGCGCCGAGATCGAACGGATCAACCGCGCCGTGGACGAGACCAAGGACCGCTGGCGCACCCGGCAGATCGAAGCGCCGCCGACCGATGTCAGCCTGCGCTGGGGTAACGCCGAAGAGGAACTCGGCAAGCACCGCGGCGAACGGGTCTAGCGGCACCGGCTTTTGACCAGTCTGATTCAATCGACTCCATGAGCGACGGCCCGGTTAGTTATCGCCTCGACGAGTCCATCGCGTTCATCACGATGGACGACGGCAAGGTCAACGTTCTCGGTCCGACCATGCAGCAGGCGCTGCAGGACGCGCTCGACCACGCCGACCGCGACGACGCCGGCGCCGTCGTGATCGCGGGAAACCACAAGGTCTTCAGCGCCGGGTTCGACCTCAAGGTCCTGACGTCCGGGGACGTCCAGCCCGCGGTCGACATGCTCAAGGGCGGCTTCGAGCTGTCGCACCGGCTGCTGTCCTATCCCAAGCCGGTGGTGATGGCCTGCACCGGGCACGCGATCGCGATGGGGGCATTCCTGCTTGCCAGCGGCGATCATCGAATTGCGGCCCCGGCCTACAACATTCAGGCCAACGAGGTCGCGATCGGTATGACGATCCCGTACTCGGCGCTGGAAGTGATGAAGCTGCGACTGACGCGCTCGGCGTATCAGCAATCGGCCACTTTGGCGAAGACGTTCTTCGGCGAGACCGCGGTGGCCTCCGGGTGGGTCGACGAGATCGTGTTGCCCGACATCGTGCTCAGCCGCGCCGAGGAAGCCGCGCGCGAGTTCGCCACGTTGAAGCAGCACGCCCATGTCGGGACGAAGCTGCGGACCCGGGCCGAAGCTCTTGCGGGCATTCGCGCCGGAATCGACAACATGGCAGCCGAATTCGAGGTCTAGCTAGCCACGCCGGCCGCCGGAACCGCTCGAGGTATTCGTCCCAGTTCCAGGTCTCCAAGAATTCGTTCGCCGCGTTGTGGCCGCTTTGGTAGAGCTCTTGCTTCTGCTTGTCGCCGATCTTGAAGTCGAGGAATCCGACCTTCGAGGAGTCGACGCGGATCGCCCGCGAGTCGACCCAGGGTTGATTCAGGTAGGTCTGGTCGCGGCCGACGATCATCGTGGTGATCAGCGCTTCGATCAGCGGCGGGCCGCCGAAGAGCCAATTCACCGGCCCCAGAACCGGAATCACCTTGTCGTTGCCCTGCGGGAGGTTGGGCAGCAGCGTGACGCCGAAGGTGGGCCAACGCGGCAGCTTGCCGTCCCGCCGGTCGAAGGAGTCGATCGGGAAGTTCGACAGCATGCCGCCATCGACCAGCGTGGAGGTCAGGCCGCTGGCGCTGGTCAGCTTGGTGGTTCGGAAGAAGAACGGGATCGACATCGAGGTACGAACCGCGTCGGCGACCAGTTGCTCGTCGGGGTCGAGCCCGTAGATCCTGCGGTAGTCCCACGGCAGCCGGACCATCTGGCCGGTGGTCACGTCGGTCGCGGTGACCACCAACCGGTAGCGCTGTTCGGGCGGCAGGTCCGGGGCGTCGATGGCCAGATCGCCGAACGTGCGCACGCCGAGGTTGGCCAGCTCGGAGCGGATCCACGTCGTGCGCGTAATCGCCTTTGTAGATACCGGTTTCGCTCAGCACACCCCACGCGGGACCGAGCAGCGGGATGCCGGTGATGCGCGTCGGGTCGAGGAATTTCTTGTACGGCAGCGTCATGGTGAGCTGCTCGACCTGCTCGGGGGTCAGTTCGTCGGCGCCGGCCGCCAGGATTGCGCCGACGACCGAGCCGGCCGAGGTGCCGGAGACCCGCTGGATCGCGTATCCGGCTTCCAGCAGCGCGACGGCTGCGCCGGCCAGGCCGATGCCCTTGACGCCGCCACCCGAGAGGACGAGGTCCGCCTTCAGTTCGTGGGATCGGTGGGTTCGGAGGTCACGCCCCAACGTTAGCCGCTGGGACGATCAACGCCAGGACCGCCTCGTAGCGCTGCGTCACGTCGTCGCGATCCGCCGGGTCGGCGACCGTGGCGAGGTTGGAGCGCTGGATCGCCTCGGCTTGCCGGACCAGCGCGGTGCGCCGTTTTCTGTCCGGGACTTGTTCGATGATCTTGGCGATCGCGTCGAGCTGCCGAATCATGAGGGCGGGCATGCCGACTGACGCCTGACGGATGGTGTCGAAGCTGCGCTCGACCAAGCGGTCGAAGTCCGGCTGGTAGGCGATGACGCGGATGTTGCCGTCGGCGTCGCGCCGGATCCGCTGCGGATGCCAGAGCGGGGCGATTCGGATCAGACAGTCGGCGATCCAGTCGACGCAGGTCATGCCCGTGAAGGTGTCGTTGACCGCCGGTGACAATGCTCTCAGCGCAATCTCGACCAGTTGATCGAGACCGAACGAAACATCCTGCGGAAGTGTGCGATACGCGCCCGCGACGTGCCCCAGAGCCAAGCGTTCGGCGACCGATCCGGCGGCTTCCGGCGGCCACACCCTCGCGATCACCTGACCGGCGACCATGAAATGCCCTGGGCGGTAGGGTAACTGGACGACCGCTTCGGCCTTCGTGGCGATCTTCACCAAGATGTCATGGCGGATGACTTGGAGGTAACCGCTGCGCGGTGTGCGGATCGTAGCGCCGTCCTCGGCCAATAACTGGAGTAGTTCGTCGTGGGACGGGCCACGGGCCGTACCGACGGGGGATGCGTCGGAGCCCTCCATCGCGGTGACCTCGCTGACCAGCGTCGTGGCGATGTTGGCGATCACCACCGGAAGCTGGATCATCGTCGCAATGTGGTTGAGGAAGTAGATCAGCACGGCCACGTCGAACAGCGTGAGGATCAGCGTGACGGTGATCGACAGGTGCGGCACGAAGTCGCCGTGCGGCCCACCGCCGACCGAGACGAGCGCGATCATCGCGTAGCAGAAGCTCGCCACGAATGTGCCCAAGGACAACTGGGTTCCGGGGTCGCGCACGAAGTTGCGCAGCATCCGCGGACCGAACTGCGTCGAGGCCAGCGTCAGTGCCACGATGGTGATCGAGAAGACGATGCCGACCACGGTGATGATCGCCGCCGCGACGGTGGCCAGCAGGACGCGCGCCACGTCGGCGGTGCCGCTGATCACCCAGGACGGGAAGTGGATCAGCCCGTCGTAGGCCGCACGGTCGAGGCTGTAGGTGAGGACGAAGAGCACGACCACGGCGACCGTTCGACCACGGGGACGACCCACAGGTTGGTCCGTAGGGCTTCGCGCCGCCAGTCGGCCTCGAAGTACGGACCGCGCATACAGTGCAAGGTAGGCGCAAATGGACAGCGGCGCTCGGTTCTTGACGGATTTCTTACGGCTGGGCCGAAACCCAGTCGTAAGGAAGGAATTTCCCGTCGAACGTCACGACAACGCGGTCACCGGACGGGTGTGACTTCTTCTGCAGGTCGACGCTGAAGTTGATCGCGCTCATGATGCCGTCGCCGAAGTTCTCGTGAATGAGTTCTTTGAGCGCCGGCCCGTACACCTGCAGGGCCTCGTAGAAGCGGTAAATCGTCGGGTCGGTGGGCACTGCGGTCGGTAGTCCGCCGCGATACGGGACGGCGGCCAGTACGGGAATTGCCGACTCGTCGAGGCCCAGCTTCTCCGCGAGTACCTTGCCCAGCTCGGGCGGGATCGGATGTTGGCCGAGCAACGCTGCGGTGGTCCATACGACCGGACGGCCGACCGCGTCGGCCAACTCCTGCCAGCTCAGGCCTTTGGCGAGGCGGGCGACGACGATCTGTTCGGTGAGCTCGTGGCGTGTCACGGATACCAGCATGAACCCTGGCCTCCGGTATTCGCGAGGTGACCACGGCGTCCCTCACCATTTGTCACACCGGTACCGCCGGCGGTGGGCCACTCTTTTTCAGAATTGTGGTCGCATGCGATATCAGCGGCGGGGTGATATCGCCGGTGGTCCGAAAACGAAAAAAGAGAGACGACCAACTCAGTGGCCGATATCCTCTGCGGAAAACACTGCAGCAGAACCCCATTCGATGAGGTTCTGCTGCAGCATGGACAGCTATGCGGCGGACAAGGAAGGCAGAGACTTGCTGCGTGCCCGCTCGGCGAGCTTGCTGCCGAAACCGGTCAGGATCTCGCGGGGCCGCTGCTGCTCACCTTGCTGCGCGCCGAGTACGACGATGGCGCCGGTGAGCACGGGTAGCACCCACTGGAGGTACTTCAGTTGACGCTGCGCACTCGCGACGTCGTCAGGGGTTTCCGACGACGGTTCGGTGGCGCCGTGGGCGGCCTGGCCGTCGCCCTGCGCGGTCTTGGCGCCGAGAGCCCCGCTGTAGGCGGTGGCGCCGAGTGCCGCACCGGTTGCGACGATCTTGACGACCGTGTTGGCCGTGACGCCGGATTGGTGCTTGGCGCGTCGACGATTTGAGTACAGGATCGAGGCGCCGCCAACCAAGTGCGCGGCGATCGCAGCGGCGTTGACCGGGCTCCACTTCGCCCAGCCGACTGAAGCGACCCGGGCGCGATCCCGCGGATCGCGGACGGAAGCGGCGGCCCCGTTGACACCGACCGCACCCATGAGAGCGCCACCAAACCACGCCGCGGCACCGAGGTCGTGCATCGCGCGGACAACAGTATTTCGATTCGACATGTAACACCCTTTCAGAAACGCACAGAATTGAGCCCAGGCCGAATTGCGGGCAACTAACTGCGAGATTGGCCAGCGCAACGGACTTGGCGCTGTCAGGACGGGATACACCCCCGCCGGCGATCCGAAACCTCTTCGCGGCAGCTACTTTTTACGAGATCGGCGCAGATACTATTTCGCGAGGCCGAGCAGCCGCTCGGCGTTGCCGTGCGCGATCTTTTCCCTGTCCGCCGGCGGGATCGGCATCTGCTCCAGGAACCGCCGGCCGGCTTCGGAGTTGGCGAACGGGTAGTCAGCGGTGAACACGATCCGGTCGATGCCGATCACGTTGACCATGGCCTGATACGCGTTGAACGACAAACTCCAGCTGGGGTCGGTCGCGCCGGGTTCTTGCCCGGCGAACTCGCCCGCCAGGATGCCGCCGTAGAAGTTCTCCCGCAGGTACTCCTTGACGGTCCGCTTGAGGCCGCTTTCGTGGGTCGGGAAGGAGTAGTCGGTGCGCCACGCCATCCAGCTCAATGCCTCGAAGTGGTGGCCGACGATCACCTGCAACGAGGGAAACCGGTCGAATACCCCGCCCAGAATCAGCCGGATGCAATGGATTCCGGTGTCGAGGTGCCAGCCGAGGCCCGCGGCGGCCAGCCGGCTCGACACCGCGGGCGCAAAGCCTCGGTAGTAAGCCTCGATCACCGGCTGCGGCGGCACGCTGGGATGCAGATAGATCGGCACACCCAACGCTTCGGCGGCCTCGAACACCGGCCAGAAGAACTGGTCGTCGAGAAATCGGCCGTCGACGTGACCGTTGATCAAGGCGCCGACGAAGCCATGGTCACCGACGGTGCGTTCGAGTTCGGCGACGGCGGCCTGCGGGTCGCGCATCGGCAGGGTGGCGAAGCCGAGGAAGCGGCCCGGGTACTTGGCCGCCGCTTCCACCACCGCGTTGTTGGCCCGGGTGGCCAGCTCGACGGCCTGCGGCAACCCGACGGCCTCGACGCCGGGAACGTTGGACAGGATCTGGACGTCGATGCCGGCGGCGTCCATCGCCGCGATCCGCTGCTCCCCCAGATCTTCGATGCCCGGCGGCGGCCAGCCGCGGCCACCTTCGGTCTCCTCCAGCAGTTTGCGCGGGGTGTTGGGGTTCGCTTCGGCGATGGCCGGCAGCGTGTAGTGCTCCTCGAACCCAATGATTCTCATTGATCGCCTCCTGAGCCCACAGATACCCGACCGATCTGTGAGCCCGCTGGTGGCGGACGCCGCCGAAGGGACTTTGGACTCCCGCCTTGAGGCCCTACAGCGCCCGAAGTCAAGACAACCGACTCTCGCCGGTGATTCGTCGCACGGCGAAAATCAGAGAGGCTGACCAGGTGTCGGTTCGTAGATCAGGAGGCCGTCGTGGCCACGTACAGTCACCACCGCGCATGGGCGAGTTCCCCGGGCACGTTGGGGGGCCGTCAGCTGGCCATAGCGGTGGGCTCGGCTGTCTTGTTGGTCGTCGTCGTCGTGTTGTCGGCGTGGGCGCACCACAGCTTGTCCGCTTCGGGGCAGACGTCACAGCAGGCTGCCGAAGCGCAGCCGACGAGAATCAGCCCGCCGCCGGATCCGCCGGTGGGCCCACAGCTGCAGACCTGGTTCAGCGATGCCAAAACGTCGATCAGGGCGATGTTCATCGCGGCGGACAACTTCGTCACCGCTGCGAGGTACGGCGACATCGGCGGCACCGGCGCCGCGTGCCGAACCGCCGCTGATGCGTTGGCCAAGTTGGCGCAACACACGCCGAGCCCGGACCCGGCGCTCAATATCAAGTTGCACCAGGCGATTACCCACTACCAAGCGGGCGTTCGCGACTGCGTCGCAGGCCAGCAGAACCGGGACCCCATCAGAACCGGGAAGGCGATGGTCTCGGTCAACGAGGGCAGCACCGACCTGCAGGCAGCGGTCGGCATTCTCCAGGAAGATCTGGCCGCCGAGGCGCGCGACCAACGAGTGTGGACCGCCTAACTCCGGTGCCGGCTCAGTCTGCGGTGTGAGCGATCAGGACGTCGATCTTGGCTCGGGTTGCAACTGCTCCTGGTATCGAGAACACCCGACCGATGATCGCGGCGCCGGTGTCGAGTCCCACGTTGCCGACCACCAGTAGATCGGCGCCCACTTCCTCGGCAAGATCCACCAGCGCATGAACCGGACCGCCCTTGACCGGCCGATCCTCGATGTTGGCAGCTCCCGCAGCTTTTGCCCGATCGTGGGCATCGTGCAACACCGAGTACACCGGTCCTCTGCCGGTGACCTTGTAGGCCTCCTGTCCGAGGGCATCGGCCGCCCGGGTGTCGTCCTTCTCCGGCAGGTAGCCCGTCGCAATGATCAGCTTCGCGTCGGAATCGGCGGCGATCTTGCCTGCCCGCTCGACCGCACGCAATGACGAGTCCGAGCCATCGGTGCCGACCACCACAGTTTTGTAGGTCGTCATGAGCCCTCCGAGCATCGTTGGCAGCGTTTCCTGCAAACGGTAACGCTGCGGGCCGTCGAGTCCTCCGGTTTCCAAAAATGCGTCTGTCAACCGGCTCGGCCGCCGCGTACGGTGAGGCGGTGGCCGACATTGACCGCAGCAGAACCATCGCTGCAGATCTGCAGGCCGTCTGGGACGTACTCGCCGACTTCGGCTCGATCAGTTCCTGGGCGGACAACATCGACCACTCCTGCATCCTTGTTCGCGGCGACGAGCCCGTCGGCACGACGCGGCGCGTGCAGCTCGGTCGCAACGCCCTGGTGGAGACGATCACCGTGTTCGATCCCTTGCGGGTCATCGCCTACGACGTCGACGGCTTGCCCAAGCGGGTGCGCCGGTTCGCCAACCGCTGGAGTCTGCGGCCGGCCGGGAGCGATGCCACGACCGTCACACTGACCAGCACGGTCGAAATCGGTTCTGGCGCTGTGAGAAAGCTCGCCGAGCGAGCGGTGTGCCGTGTTCAGACACGTCAGTCCGACATCATGCTCGCCGGTCTTGCGCACCGATTGGAGAAAGCCCATGACTAGTCAGCCCGACGTCATCATCCTGATGACCGATGAGGAGCGTGCGATCCCGCCTTACGAGTCAACCGAGGTGCTCTCGTGGCGCGACCGAACTCTGCACGGCCGCAAGTGGTTCGACGACCACGGTGTCAACTTCACCCGGCACTACACCGGCTCACTGGCCTGTGCGCCCAGTCGCCCAACGATTTTCACCGGTCACTACCCCGATCTACATGGCGTCACCCAGACCGACGGCCTGGGCAAGATGCCCGACGATTCGCGGATGCGCTGGCTGCGTCAGGGTGAGGTGCCCACCATGGGCAACTGGTTCCGGGCCGCGGGGTACGACACCCATTACGACGGCAAGTGGCATATCTCGCACGCCGATCTGCACGACACCGATGGGACGGTGCTGGCGACCAACGATGCGGACGGCGTCGTCGACCATGACGCGGTACAACGCTACCTCGATGCCGATCCCCTTGCCCCATTCGGTTTTTCGGGCTGGGTCGGCCCGGAGCCCCACGGCGCATTGCCGGGTAACGCCGGCCTGCGCCGCGACCCGTTGGTCGCCGATCGCGTCGTCACGTGGCTGATCGACCGGTACACCCGCCGCCGCGCCGGCGACGCCGCAGCGTTGCGCCCCTTTCTGTTGGTGGCCAGTTTCGTCAACCCGCACGACATCGTGCTGTTTCCGGGCTGGGTGCGTCGTAGCCCGATCAAGCCGTCGCCGCTGGATCCGCCGCACGTGCCGGCGGCGCCCACTGCCGAGGAGGACTTGGCTTCCAAGCCCGCCGCGCAGATCGCGTTCCGGGAGGCCTACGCCACCGGCTACGGCCCGGCGCCGGTGATCGAGCGGGCGTATCGGGGCAATGCCCAGCGCTACCGCGATCTGTACTACCGGCTGCATGCCGAGGTCGACGGGCCGATCGACCGGGTGCGCCGCGCGGTCACCGAAGGCGGTTCGGACAATGCGGTGCTGGTTCGCACCTCCGATCACGGCGATCTGCTTGGCGCACATGGTGGTTTGCACCAGAAGTGGTTCAACCTGTACGACGAGGCGACCCGAGTTCCGTTCGTGATCGCCCGCATCGGTTCCGACGCGACGTCGCCCCGTGAGGTGACGGCGCCGACATCACACGTCGATCTGCTGCCGACGCTGCTGGCCGCGGCCGGGGTAGATGTGGATCTGGCGGCTAACGACCTGGCCGAGTCGTTCTCCGAAGTGCATCCGTTGCCGGGCCAGAACTTGATGCCGGTGGTGGACGGCGGGCCGGCCGACGACGATCGCGCCGTCTACATCATGACCCGCGACAACATGCTCGAGGGAGACACCGGTGCCTCGGCGGTGGCTCGCCGGCTACGGCAGACGACGAATCCGCCTGCCCCGATTCGCATTCGGGTGCCCGCGCACGTCGGGTCGAACTTCGAGGGTCTGGTGGTCCGCGTCGACAATCACGCTGTGGAAGCTGGTGCGTACCTTCGACGATCCGGCGACCTGGACCGAGCCCGGGGTCCGTCATCTCGCGGCGAACGGGCTCGGCGGCGAGGCGTATCGGATGAGCCCGGTCGACGATCAGTGGGAGCTCTACGACCTCACCGAGGATCCGACCGAAGCCGACAATCGGTGGACCGATCCCGAGCTTGCACGAGCTACGCCAGCAGCTGCGCACTCAGCTGAAACACGCTCGGGCCAGCGCAATCCCGGAGCGAAACCGGCCGTGGCCCTACGCCTCTCGAGCTGGAGGCTTAACTCTTCGCCTTGATGAGCTTGGCGGCCATCTGCTTGAGCATGCTGTCGTGGATGATGTCGAGGCGGGAGCGGGCCTCGGCGCATACGTAAGGGTCGCGGATCACGGTAAGTTGATTGTCCTGCTTGGTTTCTCCGCCGGTGGACCAGTTGGTCGATCCGGTGATGACGTCGACGCCGTCGATGATGACCATCTTCAGGTGCATGATCGCCGACTTCTCACTGTGGCCGATCGCGATGCTGTTGCCGATCTTCTGGTTGAGCCAGGGATCGAGCAGCGGCTGCTCGGCTTTGCCTTTCGCCTGGGTCGAGTCCAGACTCATCTGCACATACATCTCGGGGTTCTTCAGCGACGACTGCAGAACGGAATTCAGCTCGGGATCGTCGAAGCCGTACATCGCCACCACGATGCTTTTCTTGGCGGAGGTGAGCAGGTCCTTGAGCGCCTCGTGCACCTGGTCGACCGGGCTGTAGAACGTTCGGGTGGTGTCGGGATAGCCGGGCGGAAACGGCGCGGCTTTGTACTTGTCCAGCTCGGTCAGCGAATCCAGTGCCATGGCGATCTGCTCCTTTACAACGCGGGGTTGGTCCAGTCCGTCGGGTCGGCGCTGCGCTGTTGCTGCTCGGCGGTCAGGTTCGGCAGATAGTTCGGGTTGTCGCGGCGGCGCACCAGGACGCTGGGGTGCACCAGCGCGTCGGGGCCCATCGGGCGCTTCCGGCGCCCGACGAGGTACCAGAGCTTTCCGTTGTTGTGGATCGGTGCGTCGGCGAAATCCGTTGTCACCGTGCACTGTTGCTGATAGGACTCCGGCGTCGATAGCCAGCTCTTTGACGACGCCGTCGGTGACCCACTTCAGCGCGATGGTGGCGAGCCGGTGGTCGGGGAATGTTCCGCCGACGTCGGCGTGGACGCCGGCGAACCAGCGCTCTTCGAGTCCCAGTGGGTGTCGTTCGACCAGGTATTCGCGGTAGGGGCGGCGTTGTTCGTCGATCGAGACGGCGTGCCGGATGCGGGCCACGTTGGGCAGCGCGCGGGTGTAGGGCCAGCGCAGGTTGCCGAAGCGCAGGAAGCCGGCCGCCTTCACGGTGTCCCACAGCCCGAGGTAGGCCACCGGAATGGCGTAGTGCCACACCTGATTCGGGCTGTTCTGTTTGATCGTCTCGAAGAGCGGCTCGTTTTCGGTGCGCCAGCAGAACGCCCGGGCGAACTGCGCCCAGTTGTCGTACTCGTCCTGGGTGAAATACCGGTTGATGGCGTACTTTTCGACCGCGTAGGGCAGCAGGTTCTCCGAGCCGGGCCTTAGCAGGCCGGGCCGCAGCAGCATGCCGGCCAATGCCCGCGCGGTGTAGGCGCCGCGGCTGAAGCCGAAGATGTAGACCGCGTCGCCGGGTCGCCAGTGTTGCATCAGGTACCGATATCCCTGTGCGACATTGTGTTTCAGGCCGATGCCGAAGGCCTGCTCGAACAGCAGGACCAACGTGCTGGGCCACGACGTGTGCGCCGGCGCCAGCGTGCCGACACCGGGGTCGTAGTAGGCGAGCTGGCTGGCCGGGTCGTTCTTGTCGAGCATCTCGAAGAGCTTGGCGACGTTGGTGAGACTTCCGGCGCCGATCTGGTTCGAGGTGCCGTCGAAGCACAGGACGATCCGCTTTCCCTGCGGTACCTCCGTCATTTGCGGAACTTTACGACGCGGGACCGCCATTGTCGGGTACTTCGACAACACCTAGGCTCCTGCTCCATGACACTCCCACCACCCTCGGCCGGCTCGGTCGCCGTGATCACGGGCGCATCCTCTGGCATCGGTGAACAATTCGCCCGTCAACTCGTGGCCCGCGGCTACCGCGTCGTGGTCACCGCCCGCCGGGAAGACCGGCTCCAGGCGTTGTGTGCGGAATTGGGCGGCGACGAACACGCCGTCGCGGTGGGCACCGACCTGGCCATCCCAGAGGACCGGGACCGGCTGGCCGCCCGCATCGACGAGCTGGACGTTCAGGTCGACATCTTGGTCAACAATGCGGGCCTGGGCATCTACACCAAGTTCGGCGCCGAGGGCCGCGACAAGGAACTGCAGATGCTGCGCGTCGATGTCGAGGCGGTGGCCGACCTGACGTTGCGCTACCTGCCGGGCATGGTCGAGCGCCGCTGCGGCGCGATCATCAACCTGTCATCGGTGTCGGGATTTCAGCCCGCCCCGTACAACGCCAACTACGCCGCGTCCAAGGCGTATGTGCTGTGGCTGTCGGAGGCGGTCAACGCCGAAGTCGCCGACAGCGGTGTGACGGTCACCGCGGTCTGCCCGGGTCCGGTGCCGACGGAGTTCCAGGCCACCAACGACGCCCAGGATCTGGTCGACAAGCTGCCGGGATTCACCCAGGTGTCGGCCGAGCGGGTGGTGACCGACGCGCTGAAGGCCGCCGGGCATGGTCGCGGTTCGGTGGTCCCGGGCGGACCGCAGGTCCGGTTGGCGCTGGGGTCGACCCGGTTCGTGCCGACCCCGTTGGTGTTGCCGATCCTCAAGCGAATGTTGAAGCGGCAGTGGGTCGTCCCGCTAGGCACGCCTCTGCGGTCACACCAGCCACCTGCGCACCAAGAAGTCGGCATACACCTCTGTTGGGAAACGTATGCGTATGCGATATCACCGGAACCTTGGCCGCGGCCGCGGCGGGTGGTTAACTGCGACCGTGCATAGAGAACCAAAGCTTGCGCGGCGCTTCCTGGACCGGTTCGAGCCCATCCACGGGGTGACCTATTTCGCGCCCGAGGTGCGCGAGGCGCTGGACGGGTTGGGCTACCAGGGCTACTGGATGGGCTACTTCGCCGCGCGCTCGGCGCCGCTGGGCACGGTGCCGCCCGAGGTGGTGACGGCGATCTTCTACAACTTCGCTCCCTCGCGGGTCGCGAAAGCGCTGCCGGCGGCCTGGGAGGTCGCCGGTCCCGACCAGGCGTTGCGCGTCCGGCTGGACACCGCGGTGGCGGTGCTGCGCCGCTACGGTCTCGACGCCGACGAAAACGTGGTTACCGCAGCGGAATTGGCCGGCAAGGTGGCACGCGGCGCGCCGGTGTGCGGTCGGCCGCTGTTCGCCGCCAACCGTGCGCTCCCCTGGCCGGACGAGCCGCTGGCCGCGCTGTGGCAGGCCACCACGCTGCTGCGCGAACACCGCGGCGACACGCACACCGCGGTGTTGAGCGCGGCCGGCGTCACCGGGCGCGAATCGAATGTGCTGCACGCAGCGTCAGGAGCGATCGGGCGCGACTACATCGCCCGAACCCGCGACTACGACGACGAGGAATGGCAGCTGTGCGAGCGGCAGTTGGCGGCGCGCGGGTTGCTCACCGACGACGGGACCCTGACCGCGGCCGGCCAGGATGTGAAGGAGCACATCGAGTCCAGCGACCGACGCGCTGTCGGTGTCGGTGCTCGACGTGCTCAGTGATCAGGAAGTGGAGACGCTGTTCAAGGTGCTCACGCCGATCACCCGGGTCGTGGTCGAGGCCGGCGACGTGCCCGCCAAGACGCCGATGGCGCTGCGCCGCAACGAATTAGACGACGACAGCGCACATTTGACCGGCTAGCTTACCGCCCCAGCGACTTGTAGAAGACGATCCCGTTGCCCTTGTTGTCGTAGACCACAGCGCGACGTTCGTGGGCGTCGTCGTACGGGCCCTTCACGATGCCGCCGCCGCTGGCCTCGGCGGCCTTGGCCGCGGCGTCGACGTCGTCGGTCTTGATGCCGATGACGACCTGCCCGGGAATGGGATGGTCGATCTCGGTGGCCAGCGCCACGGTGACTGGCCCGCCGTCGAGAGCGGCGAAGTGTGCGCCGTCGCGGAACTTCAGCGGCATGCCGAGGGTCTCGTCGTAGAACCGGATCGACTCGTCCAGGTCGTCGGTGGACAAGATGACCATCTTGACTTCGTGCTCGCTCATCGGTTCATCACGTTGCCAGGCTAGCCAGCTTTGGCGGTCGGTTAGTCGATACTCAGTAGATGCTCGGTCACCTCGGCATCAATGTCCCCGACCTCGCGGCGGCGAAGCGCTACTACGACGCCCTGATGCCCCTGGTCGGCTTCGACACCTTCTTCGCCACCGACGACGAGTTCTCCTATAAGCCTGCCGACAACAAACCGGGCACCTTCCTCTTCTTCTACCCGACCTTGCTGCCCGGCCCGTACTCGGCGGAACAGACCGGTCTGCAGCACCTCGCGTTCATGGTTCGCCGCCGATCCGCCGTCGACCTGGTCCACGACCACGTGGTCGCCGCGGGCGGTAACGTCATCGAGGCGCCGCAACACTTTCCGCAGTACCCTGGCCACTACTACGCGACGTTCTGGCTCGATCCGTTCGGCATCAAGCTGGAGGCGGTATGTCACTACGACCGGGACTAGGTTCAGCCGTCGCCTGGATCACCGGCCCGCTGTCGTATCTGATCCTCGAAGCCGTTGCGGCTGCAGCTTTTCCGCACTACGGCTACGCGCGAAACTTCATCAGTGACCTCGGAACCGCGGCATCCCCGCGGGCCTGGGTGATGAACGCCGCGTTCTGCGTGCAGGGCACGCTGTTCCTTGTCGGCGCCGTCCTCCTTGCTCGTGCCTTCGAAACCCGCAGGGCGCCGCTGTTTCTCGGACTTGCTGCGGCGAACATGGCCGGGAACCTGCTGATCGCGGTGTTCCACAGTGGGCCCTCCCCCACGGCGTGGGTACATGCCACCGGCGCGGTGCTGGCGATCGTGGGAGGCAACGCGGCCATCCTTGCCGGATCGCCGATAATCGGCGGATGGCATCGAGCGGTGTCGGTGGCTCTGGGCGCGTTCGGTCTGCTCAGCTTCGTGTTTTTCGTGGTCGCGTTGCAGAACGAGACGCCGACCGCCGTCTGGGAGCGATGCAGCGTTTATTCGATTACTGCGTGGGAGTTGTTCACCGGCGTGTGGGTGCTCAGCCGGCCGCCCACTTCTTGGCCTTCTCGAGCTCGTCGAGCTTGAAGACGGCGAGCTCGCCGGGGATCATCCAGGCCAACGCATGCAACGTCCGGCCGACCCATTCCTTGTCGGACACCACCGCGATGCGTTTGAACGCGGCGTGATGCGGCCAGACCGTACCGGCGGCCAGCTTGAGATCCTCGAACAAGCCGCCGGGGCCGAAGCCTTCGTAGTCGGGCGCGATGATTTCGACGATCCGACCCACTATGCGCAATTGGCGTTCGGCAAGCCACCAATGGTCAAGACTGGACTCATGACAGATGCCGACGCGGACCGGGTTGCGGTGTACCTCGACTTCGACAACATCGTGATCTCGCGCTACGACCAGGTCAATGGGCGCAGCTCGTTTCAGAAGGACAAGGCCAAGGGGCTGGACAAGCACGCGGATCGGCTCGAGCGGGCCACCGTGGACGTCGGCGCCATCATCGACTTCGCCTCGTCGTTCGGCACGCTGGTGCTCACCCGCGCGTACGCCGACTGGTCGGCCGAGGTCAATGTCGGCTACCGCGAGCAATTGGTCGGCCGCGCAGTCGATTTGGTGCAACTGTTCCCCGCAGCGGCCTACGGCAAGAACGGAGCCGACATCAGGCTGGCCGTCGACGCGGTCGAAGACATGTTCCGGCTGCCGGACCTGACCCATGTGGTGATCGTGGCCGGCGACTCCGACTACATCGCGTTGGCGCAACGCTGCAAGCGGCTGGGGCGCTACGTGGTGGGTGTCGGGGTCGCGGGTTCGTCGAGCAAAGCGCTGGCGGCGGCGTGCGACGACTTCGTCATCTACGACGCGCTGCCCGGCGTCGAGGTTCCCGAGCCCGCACCGAAGGCGCGCAGCACCAAACCCGAAGACGAGGAGACGCCCGCACCAGATCCGCAGCCCGCCGCCACCGCGTTGCTGACCCGCGCGCTGCGGATCGGCACAGAGAAGGACGACGTCGACTGGCTGCACAATTCGGCGGTCAAGGCGCAGATGAAGCGGATGGACCCGTCGTTCAGCGAAAAGTCGCTGGGTTTCCGGTCTTTCAGCGACTTCCTGCGGTCGCGTTCCGACATTGTTGAGCTCGACGAGAGCTCGACCACGCGGTTGGTCCGGCTGCGTTAGGTGCGCTGCGCGGAGATGAACCAGTGCGTCGGCGAGGCCTCTTCCAGGCCCTCCGGGGACGGGCGGCCGTAGCTGGCCATCAGCTCGTCAGACGGCGTCGCGGTGACGTCCCAGCCGTGCCGGCGCAGCCAGTCGCCGACGTCTTCGCGCTCTTCGAAGTACCACAGTTCGTCGGTCGACGGGACCACCAGCGACGAGCCCGAGCTGGCCACCAGCTCCCGGACGCGGTCCATCCGCTCGCGGCGCTGCGCGCGGAGCTCGGGGACGGCGAACTCCGGCCCGAGCCCTTCGACGGCGAGCCGGCTGCCGGGCGCGGTGAGGTCCTGGATGCGCTCGAACAGCAGGTCCTGAGCCGCGGCCGGCAGGTACATCAGCAGGCCCTCGACGGACCAGACACTCGGGGCGGATGGATCAAAACCGGCCTGCTGCAACGCTGTTGGCCAGTCTTGCCTGAGGTCCACCTTCACCTCGACCCGGTTGGCGATCGGCTCTGCGCCGTGGTCGTGCAGGGTTTGCCGTTTGAAGTCGAGCACACGGTCCTGGTCGAGTTCGTAGACGGTGGTGCCGTCGGGCCAGGGCAGCCGCCACGACCGCGCGTCCAGGCCGGCGGCCAGGATGATCGCCTGTCGGATACCGGCGTTGGCGGCATCGACGAACGAGGTGTCGAAAAATCGTGTCCGGGTGGCGAAGTAGCTCACCAGGGCCTGCATCCGCTGCGGCATGTCCGGCTCGGCCGCGATGACCTCGGCAGGCAGCTCAGGTCCCCCGTACCAATCCCACACGCCGGAGCCGACGCGATCGAGGAAGATCCGCGCGAACGGGTCGCTGATCAGCGGATCGGCGCTCTCGGTGTCCGCCGCGCGTGCGGCCGCCACACCCAGGGCCGTCGCCCCGACACTTTCGGTGATTTCCCAGCTGTCGTCATCGGTTCTCGCCACGCCCCGACCCTAACCGAGGCCTTGATGCGGAAGAATCACGGTCACCATGACCGCTACGTCTCGGCGCCCCCACGTCATCAGGCTTGCGCTGTTCGCCGCGTTTTTAGTCGTGATGTTTTATTTGTTGGCCGTCAAGCACGTGGTGAACATCGAGGACGTGCGGCACTGGGTCAAGGCGACGGGACCGCTGGCGCCCTTCACCTACGTCGTGCTGTCGGCCGTGCTCGGGGCGATCTTCGTGCCGGGCCCGATCTTGGCGGCCAGTAGCGGGCTGTTGTTCGGCCCCCTGCTAGGGGTCTTCGTGACGCTGGGCGCCACGGTCGGTACCGCGGTGGTGGCGGCCTTCCTCGGCCGCCGAGCCGGGCGCGACAGTGCACGATCGCTGCTGGGCGCCGAGCGCGCCGACCGTCTTGACGAGCTGATCCAGCGACGCGGTCTGTGGGCGGTGGTCGGCCAGCGCTTCATCCCCGGGCTCTCGGATGCGTTGGCATCGTACGCGTTCGGGGCGTTCGGAGTTCCGTTGTGGCAGATGGCCGTTGGCGCGTTCATCGGGTCGGTGCCGCGAGCGTTCGTCTACACCGCTCTGGGTGCGTCGCTGGGCAACAAATCGCCGGCGCTGGCGTATACGGCGATCGGGGTGTGGTGCGTGACCGCGGTGGCTGGCGCTTTCGCTGCGCGGCAGGGATTTAGGAAGTGGCGCGGGCGTGACGAGCAGGACTCCGCCGAAGTACCACCCTCCACTCCGCCGAACCAATAAGCGGCCTGCCCGGCTCTGAGCGAATTCACGCGGACAGTTTGCAGGGCGCGTTCGCCCGCACCTCGTGGGCCAAGGCGCGTATCTCGGCACGCAACGCGTCGACATGAGAGTCCGTCACGGTCTCGGTCGACGTGTCTTCGTCGTCGACACGTTGCACGATCCATGACGCGAATGTGGCGGTGATCGAACCGACCAGACCGATCGCGCAGATCATCAACCCAACGGCAACGACCCTGCCGCCCAGCGTGATCGGCGCAACGTCGCCATAACCCATGGTGGTGATCGTGCTGGTCGACCACCACAGGGCGGTGTAGAAGCTCTGGATTCCCGACGCGGGGTTTTCGCGTTCGTAATCCAGCACTGCAAGCGAAGCGACATAGACCGCCAGCAGCGACGCGCCCACTGCGTAGATGAGTATGCGACCGCGGATCGCGTTACCGGCGGCCCGCTGAAGTGCGCTGACCAGAACGACCAGACGTAAGAATCGCAGCGGCCTGAACCACGGCAGCGTGACAGTGATCAGGTCGAATAGGTGCCGCACGAACCACTTTGGCCGGTCATCGGCCAGAACCAGCCGAACGAGGTAATCGACGGCGAACGCCGCGACGATGGTCCACTCAATGAGTTGCACCACCGTGCGCGATGTGCCCTGCGGCCGGGCCAGCACGTCGACGGTGTAATCCACCAGGAAAACGAGAGCTATTGCGGCAAGGGGCCACTGGGCGTGCTTTTCCCATCCGAGCAGGCGTGTTTTGAGATTCATGCCGAAATTCTGCAGGACTGCGGCCCGACGCGACGTGAAAATGACTGCGACTGCACTCAGGGCCCAGGAGGCGGGCACTCGAAGTGCCCGCCTCCTGAGCGAATTAGTCAGCTCTGCTTGAGGGCCTCGATCGCGAGCGTGATTGTCACCTTGTCACCGACGACGGCGCCGCCGCCGTCGAGCAGCATTTCCCCGCCCACGCCGAAGTCTTTGCGGCTCAACACAACCGAGGCGTCGAACCCGGCGACCTCGCCGTGTCCCATGCCGGGGCTGACACCGTTGAACGCCAGCGCCACGGTGACCGGCTTGGTCACGCCCTTGAGGGTGAAGTCGCCGTCGACCAGGTAGTCGTCGCCGTCGGGCCGCACCGCGGTGGATACGAACGTCGCGGTGGGAAATTGAGTGGCGTCGAAGAAGTCGGGGGCCTTGATGTGCGCCTCACGCTGTTCGTTGCCGGTGTCGATGGAATTGACGTCGACCTCTGCGCGCACCGACGGGGTGCCGTCTTCGCTGATCGTGATCGCGCCGCTGAACTGGTCAAATCGGCCGTGGGTCTTGCCGACTACCAAATGGCGGACGGCGAAATTTACCGAGGAGTGGACGGGATCGATCGCCCAGGTCCCGGCGGTGAGCTGGTGGGTGTCAACGGCTGCGGTCATGGTGGTTCTCCCTTGGGTCGAGGCTTGCGTACAACACCCAAGGCCAACCGGACCGTGGTCCGGATTATTTCCGGGTTGCTTCCGCGGCTGCGGTAGCCACGTCCCCCCGTAGAGCAGAGATGGGTGGACTGCCGCGCAGATGAATCGCGTTCGTGAGCAGGATGACATAAGTATCTGAGCCTGGGTCCAGCCAGAGCGAGGTTCCGGTGAAGCCCGTGGCGCCGAAGCTGCCGACGGGAAAGATCAGACCGCGCGGCTTGGAGAAATCCGTGTCGATGTCCCAGCCGAAACCGAAAAGCTCCTGCCCGTCGATCGCCGGATAGTGCGGAGCGAGCAGCGGATCGGTGCTGTTCGGCGTCGTTTTGGCGGCTTTCCGGACGGCATCGTTCGCGGCTTCGACCTGTCCTGCTTCGTGTCCGGGCTGCTGAGGACTCGTCATCATCGCCAGAGTCGCTTGTCGCAGCGGAAACCTGCTGGGCCGGTTGGCAAGCCGATCGAGCAGGGCCTGGGCGAACAGGCTGACGTCGTGCGCCGTCGAGAACACACCCGCGTGGCCGGCCACTCCTCCCATCCGCCGCGCCGTCGGGTCATGGACGGCGCCCCTCAACAGACGGCCAAAATTGGGGTTCTTGCCCGGATCCGCACTGCTCTGGTCGTCGATGGCCGTCGGCGCGATGCGTGGCAACAGACTGACCGGCGGTAGGTAGCTGGTTTCGGTCATCCCCAGCGGCGTGAAGATGTTCTGCCGCGCGTATTCGTCTTCTGTTTCGCCAGTGAGCTTTTCGACCAAGGCGCCCAGCAGGATGTAGTTGATGTCGGAATAGCGGAAAACCTCGCCGGGAGCCGACTGCAGCGGTGTGGTGAGCGCGCGGTGAATGCCCTCGGCTTTGTCGGCACGGCCCAGGCCCCACGGGTCGGCGAGGTCGACGTCGATCGGTTCGCCGGACGTATGCGTGAGCAACATCCGAATGGTGACGCGTTGCCGCTGCGCGTCGTTGGCGGTGTTGAAGTCGGGCAAGTAGGTTTGCACGGACTCGTCGAGTGCGACCTTGCCGTGTTCGTAGAGCTGCATGACGGCTGTGGCGGTGGCGAGCGGCTTCGTCAACGATGCGATGTCGAAGATGGTGTCCTCGGTCATCGGCTCGGCCGGTGCGGGCGAGCCGTCCAACCCCTGCTCGCCGGGGAGTTTGCGCGAACCGTACGCCTGGTGGAACACGGTCTTGCCGCCATGTCCTATCACCACCACGCCGCCTGGAAGCTTGTCGGCCGCGATCGCGTCGTTCATCAGGGTGGAAATGGGTGCGAATTCGGTTGCGGCCGAATGTGTTCCCGCGTGGCTCGCGGTATATCTGGCGGAGGACGCCGTCACGAGCATCAGCACCGCGATGGCAACAGCCCGTGTCGCCTTCATGTCTCACCGAGCGCGGCGCGCACGCGACCACGCGCCCGGTCGAGCCGGGCTGCGGCCTCGGCCGCGTCGACGCCCGCGAGCAGCGCGACGATCGCGGTCTTGGCGTGACCGCCCGCGGCGGTGAGCGCGGCCGCGGCCACTTCCTCGTCCACGCCGGCCGCGTCGCGGACGATGCGTGCCGCGCGGCGGCGCACCTTGGCGTTCGTCAGGCGCACGTCGACCATCCGCGGTCCGTAGGCCTTACCGAGCGCGATCATGACGCTGGTCGAGAGCGCGTTGAGCACGACTTTCTGCGCCGTCCCCGCGGTCAGTCGCGTGGATCCAGCGAGAACCTCGGGGCCCGTCAGCAATTCGATCACCACATCGGCCGACGCCTCGCTGCCCCTGTTGTTGACGATCGCCACGGTCAGCGCGCCCACCGCTCGCGCATGCTCGAGCGCGCCGAGCACATACGGCGTGCGGCCCGACGCGGTGATCCCGACAAGCGCGTCAGCCGCGGTCAGGCCGGCAAGGTCGGCGGGGTCGTACGCGTCCTCCGCCCCCTCGATCGCCTCGGTCAAAGCTTGTGGCCCACCGGCGATCACACCACGCACACGATCGGTGCCGAAGGTGGGGCCGCACTCGGCCGCGTCGAGCACACCGAGTCGTCCGGGTGTTCCGGCACCGGCATAAATGAGCCGACCGCCGCGCTCGAGTCGCTCGGCGATCGCCTCGGCCGCCGTGGCGATGCGTGGGATCACCGCCGCCACCGCATTGTGCGCGTCACCTTCGGCGGCGACGAGCAGCGCGACGACCTCGTTGATCGGCCGCGCATCGAGGTCGTCCAGATCTGGACGCGCGCCTTCGGTGGCGAGCGCGTCGAGGCCGTGCGCGGCAATGGCTTTGGCGTGCAAGGTGTTCACGTGCGGCTGATGGATTTCCGCCAGCCGCAGCGCGCCGTCGAGTGCGTCCCCGGCGGCCGGGACGAGGTCGAGCCGCTCGCGCAGCGCGCCTGCGAGGGCTGGCGCCAATCCGCCGACCATCGACACCGGGCCGTTTCCGGCCGCGCGGGCGGTGGCGGCGAGCGCGTCGGCGGCGGCCTGGACGATCGCTCGGGCCGCGGTGTCGTCCTTCGCGCCGAGGACGTCGGGGGCGAACTTTGCGAGCGCAGCGCCATCGTTGAGTTGCGTGGGCCACCTCTGTGGCGCGCCGAAGCGGGCGCGTGCGGCGGCGAGCAGCACGGTGGACGGGCCGCGGCCGTCGTGGGCGCGCAGGGCCGCGCGCAGCCCGGCGGCACCGATCCACGTGCCGCCGCCCTCGTCGCCCAGCCACGGGCCCCAGCCGTCGGCGGTTCGCAGTGCGCCGTCCGCGCCGATGGCGAGCGCCACGACGCCGGTGCCGGCGATCAGCACGACGCCCGGCTGCCCGTTCAGCGCGCCTGCGTGGGCGATCACGGCGTCGCTGGTCACCGCGACACGCTCCGCACGCAGCGACACCAGCAGCGCGTGACCCAATGCGCGGGCCGCGTCGGGTGCTGTGAACGCTCCGGCGGCGCCCACGATCACCTCGTCGACCGGCCCGAGTTCCGCTGCGACAGAGCAGATTGCTGCCTCCGCGGCCCTGAGGCCGCCAGGCGTCGCGAGCCCGGGTGCGCCCGCGCCCTCGGCCCTGCGGCCGGCCACCGCGGCGCGGCAGGACGTCTTGCCGAGGTCGACGGCGAGGATCATCGGCCTCATCCTGCCACGACGGCGCGCATCCTAAGTCACGCTGCCACACGGGCCTCTAGAGGAGGAAGGCATGGTTTTGCCCGCCTCACAGCGGAAACTTTGCCGCGACTCGAGCCGCCTATCGTTGCGGCGGGTCGAGGTAGCGGCGGGCGCCCCAGTAGTCTGCGCCCAGCCGAACCGGGGTGATGCGGACTGGCGTCCCGGTTTCGAACGCTTCGATCATGTTGCCGTCGCCGGAATACATCGCCACGTGATAGATCGCGTCGGCGTCTTTGCTGTGCGAGTAGAAGAGCAGATCGCCGGGTTGCAACGCCGATTTGTCTACTGCGCGGCCGCGGCTGTCGGTGGCTTGCGGTCCGGCGTCGCGTGGCAGGGTGATGCCGTGCATCTGGTAGATCGTCGAGGTGAACCCGGAGCAGTCCAGCCCGAACCCGCCCCGGCCGCCCCACAGATAAGGGACATTCACGAACCTGGCGGCATCCCGGGCCAGATCGGCTCCGCTGGGGTGCGTTACGTCCGTGGTCTTTTCGTAGACTGACGTCGTTCGAGCATCCAGCCACCTCGGGCCCCGATCCGGGGTGGCTACCTGTATGGCGTTGCCGGTGCGGCTCAGGACGGGAAGCCGGGTGTTGGTGCTGACCTCGAGGTCTCGGTCGGAGAGTCCGGGTTCGCGGTACAGCCAGGTGGTGATGCCGCGATCGACAAGCGCAAACGGCTTTGGTGCGCCGAAGCCAGGGTCGGTTGCCAACTGGGCCTTGGGAATCCAGCCGGGATAGCCCTGGGAGTCCTTTGGCGTGGGCTGGTCGGGAACCAGTACCTGATCCCAGTCGCCCTGCTCTCGCACCACGATCACGCGGTCACCGAAGACAGCCTGGGTCTGGTCGAGATCGTCCGACGTGAGCGCCTGCTGCTGGGCCGGTGTCATGGCGTACAGCCAACCGCGAATATCGACCGGATTCGTCAGGGCCGGCTGGTCGACTGGGCGCGGGCTCTGCGGCGTGGTCCACACCGTGGCCACCGACACCGCGACATATGCGCTGTGCGCCACCGGCGCCGCGGAGACGTCAGCGATTGCCGGTAGCGCCGTCAGCGCGATGGCGACGACGCCGACACGCGCTGCTCGGGTCGCGGCGCCGGTCATGTGCGTCGACGTTATCGGAGCCGCGTCGGTGTGTCCGGTTAGCGGGCTGCAGCGCGTCGCAGCAAGGACGGCGGCAGTGGTGCGGTGAAAATTTTTGAAAGTCGTATGTGACCTGTCGATCGCCCGCGGGCGATCTCGAGTGTGCTTACGCTCCGCACTACCGAATCGGTCATTACGGGAGAGATATATGTTGCGCAGTGCGTTCGCGATCACAACGCTCATGTTCGGCATGGGCACGGCAATCGCACCATCTGCGCTAGCCGACCCGCCTTACAAGAACTGCGCCGAAGCGCATGCCGATGGCCGCTACAACATCCCGTCCAACGATCCGGCATACCGGTCCGCACTCGACCGCGACGGCGACGGATACGCCTGCGAACCGTACAAAGGCCGGTAAAGGCTCGAAGCTATCCCGCGCGGGAGCAGAACGCGACTGCGCGCTACCGGTGTAGCTCGGCGTAATCGATGCCGGCGTCGACTTCGGCGATCGCTGCCCGCACCATCTCGATTGCCTGCTCGCGGTGGCCACCCGAGTCGCCCGGGTCAGCGATCTCCAATTCAGACAAGCTCTGTTTCAGGTGATCCTTGGCATTGTCCATGTGCTGTTGCACGGCATACGCTGCTCCCGCACCGAAGACACTGAAGCTGGCTGCGGTGATGACACTGGCGACCACCAGGCGGAACTTAGAGATCTGCACGATGAATCCTTCTCAGCAATGGTTGCGACAGGCTCGATCGATACATCGTCAATCCTGTCGGTAGTGGTACAGCTGGCCTTCCTACATCGCCAAAACTACTGGGCAACTGCCGGAAGGTCACTGGATCCACCAATGAGCTTCTCGTGCATGTGGGCGAGTACGTCTTCGGTCATGCCGAAGCCGCCCAGGTGGCTTTCGGACCGCATGGTGAGTTCGGCGTCCTGCAGCCGTGCGATGGCAGTGTGCACGCCGTCGATCGGCACGACGTGGTCGGTCTCGCCGTGCCACCACCGCACCGGTACTTTGACGTCGACGAGCCGAAAACCCCAGTCGCGTCCCAGAAGACGGGCGTCGTCGACCATGGCCAGACAGCGACCGCGGAAGGCGTTGACCATGTCGTCGACGAAGATCGCCTCGACCTCTGGATCGTTGAGAACCTTCCGGTCGACCTCGGGCCACATCCGCATGTACACGCGATAGGCGTAGTGCGCGAAGGGGATCAGCGGCGCCAGCAGGATGGTGGCGATCACTGCCAACGGCCGGCGCAGCTGGGTGAGGACCGGGCCGAAGCGCCGAGCGATGTTGGTGGCGCCGGCGCGGGTGGCCTCGGGCCCGACAGCTGGGACGGTGCCGTCGAGAACACCGACGGCTGCGACACGGTCGACCATCGGCGGCAGCGCGCCGCAGGCCAGTGCGTAGGGTCCGCCGCCGGACATGCCGACGACACCGAGCTTCTCGGCGTCGAGGGCGTCGGCCACCTGAGCCATGTCGGCAACCCACTCGCTGACCGAGGTGTAGCGGTGCGAATCAGACAGCCCGGTGCCCGGTCGTTCGATGACGATCACCCGCAGGCCTAGTTGCTCGGCGGCACGGCGACCCTTCGCCAGGAATTGGCGGCGCGCACCGAGAGTTCCGTGAAACCACAGCACCACCGGACCATCGGGATCGCCGAATTCTGCGTAGCCGAGGCGGCGGCCGTCGGCGAGGTGGAATTGACCTTCCGCCCGCGGTTTTTCGACGCGCGGAACTCCTGGAGGATGCCGCAGTGGGTTGTCCATCGAAATTCAGAGTAGGCGACCACTTGGCCCGCGATTGACTACCACATCAGCAGTCAGACACATTGTTAGGCAGGATTTCCCGCGTGATTCATCGCGGCTTTGTCGCGGTGACAAGGTGCGTCGAAATCCACGGTCCGCCGTACCACATCCGCCATCCGACGCTTGTGCGTTCGACCTCCCAGCCCAGGGCTCGCAGATGGTCGGCGTGCTGCTTGGTTTCCCAGAGATCGGCGATGGCGAGACGGCCCCCGGGCTTCAAGACGCGAATCGCCTCGTCGAGAGCTGCGCGTCGCCCGTCGTGGCCCGGGATGTTGTGGATGGCAAGGCTGCTGACGATGACGTCAAAGCTGTTGTCGTCGAACGGAAGTGCGGTCATGTCGCCGGTGTGCAACTCGATGCGATCTTTGACGCCTTCGACTGCTGCGTTCGCCATGGTGGCCGCCGGCGAGTTGTCGGTCTGGTCGGCCTGCCAGAGGTCGATGCCGACCGCTCTGCCGTTTGGCAACCGCTTGGCGGTTGCCAGCAGCACCGCGCCGCGTCCGCAGCCCAGGTCGAGCACGGTTTCGTCGCCCTGGAGTACGAGTTCGTCGAGGATTCGCTGCCAGACGTGGAACTTGCCGGCTTTGGTCGCGTAGATGTAGAGAGCGGTGCTGGCGGCGATGCCGAGCGACGAGGCACCGGCCAGCGCTGCGGTCAAGCGTTTACCGCGGTTCACGCTGACGCCAGACCACACGGCCAGGGCTGCAGATCCGACCGCGATGCTGATCGCCTGTCCGCGCGCGGAGATGGTGTGAAACGACCCGTCGATTCCGTAGTCGCCCTTGTGATCTCGCGGCATCGCGTGAGCCAATTCGGCTTCCCTCCTTGATTTGCAGCCTCGAACTATGAATCCACACTAGGCAGCGCGTTCACGGTGACTGGTTACGGGTGTGGCATTTGCTTAAACTTCGGCTCGTGGGACAGGAATTACGCGTCGACACTGCCGGTGCGCACGCCATGGCGACGCGCTGGGGTGCGGCGGTGAGCGACCTGCACGACGTGGTGGCGCCGGCTGGGCTGGGATTGTCGTGCCAGGCCAGCGCAACCGCTGTCGAGGCTGCTCACGGTGATGTCGCATCTTTCATTGCCGGACTGGCATCACGGGTGGGTGAGCGAGCCAGCGGCGTCGTCGGAGACACCACCAGCTACCTCGCCCAGGAAGCTACTTCGACAGCCGCGGTGGCTGCCATCTCGCCCACGATCAACGAGTAAGCGATGGCGGTCGTCGCGGGGACTTCCGATCTGTCAGCCCTCTTGGCGTGGCCTACGGACCACCTCACCGAGGCGGCCAGTCATTGGGAATCCGTCGGCGATCGCACCTATGGCGCGGCTCATGGGGTGTGGAGTGACGCGCTCGGGGTCGATTGGAGTGGCGAGACCGCAGATGCGCTGCGCACCGACACCCACGCTGACCTGATGACTACCAGCGGAGTTGTCGATCAGCTGCAGGAAGCGGCGACCGTCGCGCGCAGCGGAGCATCAGAATTGGATGCGGCCCGCTCTCAATTGCGCTACGCCGTCGAAGATGCCCGCTCGGCGGGATTCGAGGTGGGCGAAGACCTTTCGGTCACCGACCGGACTTCAGGCGGGTCAGCTGCGCAGATGGCCGCCCGGCAGGCCGCCGCCGAAGCCCATGCCGCGAATATTGGTGGGCGTGCGGCGCAGCTCGTCAGCGCCGATGCGCTTGTCGCCAGCAGAGTTACGGCAGCCGTGGCGGGTGTCGGGTCTGCTTTTCCGTCGGCGCCGTCGTCGAACGGTCAGGTTCGCGCCGTTGACAACCGGACGTTCAGGCAAGATCCGGCGTTGCCCGTCAGCCCAAACGACATGACCGAGGCCGAAGCGCGGGCCGCGTGGGCGGAAGTCAACGCCGAGCTCAATGCGTGGAACGCTCGATGCGGACGCACCTTCATCTTGCCGACAGAACAGGGAGCATACGAGTCCTGCATCGCCGACAAGCAGCCCATATTGGACAGGCAGGCTGCGATCAAGGCGCGCCTACACGACCTCAAGGTGCCGATTGAAGGCGAAGAACCTCCTCAGCATCCGGGGACGGCCGAGCCACCATTCCCGCCACCTCACCAAATCAACGGTTATACGGGCCACGGGCAAGAGCAGATTGAGGGTCGAGACGGGCACGGCGTTGCCGACAGCGCCCTGCAGGACGCCGTTCAGCATCCCCTCTCTCCGCCCAGCTATCAGATCAATGAGCAAGGCAAGGGTGCTTACCTATACCAGGGCAAAGACGCGACGGTGGTTTTGAATAAAGATGGACAAGTGATTACTGCCTGGCCGAACAACCGAAACGGTTGGAGACAATGATGAACAACGCTCTCGACGCATTGCCGCCAGATTCATCCGCTTTAATCGCCGACGAACTGGCCAACGTGGACCCCAATCTACTTGCCACGCTTCGCAACACGCGCGAACCCACAAATGAGCAACGAGCGGCCGTCAACGAGCTACTCGCGAGAGCCGTGGTCAGAAACATGGGCGACGATTGGGTTCCCAATGCGCACGGATTGGCGGTCGAGCGTGCCGTGAAAGTCTTCCTCGAAAACTGGCCTCTGAACGAATAGCTAGCGCAGCCATCACATCGGACGGATGCCCGCAAGCTACGAACCGACGCATGCAGACCATTACGTCACGGGTGTACGAACATGATGGCTAGACCCGAGATCGCGACGCAGGAACCAAATTGTCGGTGAGGCGCCCCGACTGAGTCGGCCCTGAGTTCACCAATGCTCTTGGTGCACAACCTCTTCGAACGGCCGGCGGTTCGGCTTGCGGATCGGCTTGAGTGGGCGATCAGCGGGATATCCGACACCGAGCAAGTAGGCGACTTCGTACCCCTCGGGAACACCGAGAATGGCGCGGGCTTTGTCCTGCTCCCCCACCGACGAGTGCCCGGTCCCGATACCGAGGTCGGTGGCCGCGATCATCATTGCCATCGTGGCCTGACCCACGTCGTACTGATCGGTGACCCTGCGGCGCTCATCCGGCGGTTCGGGGATCACCAACGCGATCGCCGCGGCAGCACCGGCGATGTGCCCGGCGCCGCGCCACACCGTGGACAGCTCCTGCAGGTGTTCCTCGCCGGTGACGATGACGAAGTCCCAGGCCTGGCGGTTCTTCGCCGACGGCGCCCGCCACCCCGCTTCGGCGATGCGGTTCAGGTCCTTCTCCGCGACGAGCTGCTCGGTGTACTCCCGCACGTTGCGTCGGGCCGTGATCGCATCCCAGGCTTCCATCGCATTCCTTCCGTCGCATCGACCGTTTCTCCCCCCAAGCTAGGCCGAGTTGGCGGCCTCGCGCTCCAGAGCATTAATGACCCGGTGTTTTAGTACGTTCGTACGACAAATCGCCGAACCGGTCGTCGACCTCCGCGTCCCGATCTAGGGTGACAACAATGGCACTCCACGCCCACCGTGCCGAGCGCACCGACCTGTTGGCAGACGGGTTGGGCGCACTACTGGCCAACCCCCTGCCAGACCCGTTCGCCGAAGAACTCGTCCTGGTGCCGGCCCGCGGGGTCGAACGCTGGCTGAGCCAGCGACTGTCGCACGTTCTAGGCGCCAGTGGCAAGGGCGACGGCGTGTGCGCAGGAGTCTCGTTCCGGAGCCCAGCCTCGCTGATCGCCGAGATCACCGGCACCGTCGACGACGATCCATGGTCACCAGATGCCTTGACCTGGCCGCTGATCGAGACCATCGACGGCTCGCTCGACCAGCCGTGGTGCGCCATCCTGGCCAAGCATCTCGGCCATTTCGATGTCGGCGACGAGGCCGAGTTGCGAAGGGGCCGAAGGTATTCGGTGGCACGACGACTGGCCGGCCTGTTCGCCTCCTACGCCCGGCAGCGTCCACAACTGTTGATCGACTGGCTCGACGGCAACACCGGCGGAGTCGACCCCGATCTGCACTGGCAACCCGATCTGTGGCGCGCACTCGTCGAGCGTGTCGACGCGGATCCGCCACACATCCGACAACAGAAGACCGTGTCGCGTCTGCATGAAGGACCGAGTGACCTACCGGCTCGGCTGTCGCTGTTCGGACACACCCGTCTGGCATCCACCGACATCGAACTGTTGCAGGCGCTGTCCACCCACCACGACCTGCACCTGTGGCTCCCCCACCCCAGCGACGCCCTGTGGCAGAAGCTCGGCGGTCATCACGGGGCCATCCCTCGTCGCGAGGACACCAGCCACCGCGAGGTCGACCATCCGCTGCTGGCCACGCTCGGACGCGACCTTCGCGAACTGCAGCGCAGCCTGCCCGCCGACGCGCAGACCAACGAATACCTGCCCAACCAGAACCGCTCGGAGACTCTACTTGGTTGGCTACAGTCCGACATCGCGGCCAATACCGTTCGGCCGCAAGGACGTACGTTGGCTACAGATGATTGCTCGGTGCAGGTGCACAGTTGCCATGGCCCGGCCCGTCAAGTCGACGTCCTGCGCGAGGTACTACTCGGCCTCCTGCAAGACGACCCGACGCTGGAGCCACGCGACATCTTGGTGATGTGCCCCGACATCGAAACGTATGCGCCGCTGATCGTCGCCGACTTCGGCCTCGGCGACGTGGTGCATGGTGCGCATCCTGCCCACCGGCTGCGGGTCAAGCTTGCCGACCGTTCGCTGATCCAGACCAATCCGCTGCTTGCCCTGGCCGCGCAACTGCTGGCGTTGGCCGACGGCAGGGTGACGGCCAGCGAGGTGCTCAACATCGCGCAGACCGCGCCGGTGCGGGCCCGGTTCGGCTTCGCCGACGATGACCTGGAATCCATCACCCGCTGGGTGCGACAGGCGAACATCCGGTGGGGTTTCGACCGACAACATCGCCAGCCGTACCACGTCGACTTCGTGCACAACACCTGGCGTTTCGGTATCGACCGAATCTTGGCCGGGGTCGCGATGTCGGATGACGCCCACTCCTGGATCGACACCACGCTGCCGCTCGACGACGTCAGCAGCAACCGCGTCGAACTAGCCGGACAACTCGCCGAATTCGTCTGCCGTCTCGAACGCGCGGCCGACGCGCTCTCCGGCGCGCGGCCGCTTCGCGATTGGTGCAGCGCCCTGGCCGACGGAATCAGCACGTTGACGCGGACCGGCGATGCCGATGCCTGGCAGACCCGGCAGTTGGAGCGCGAGTTCGCAGAAGTGTTGGAGCAGGCCGGTTCTCGCATCGACACGACACTGCGCCTCCCCGATATTCGTGCGCTGCTCGACCAGCACCTAGCCGGCCGGCCTACCCGGGCCAACTTCCGCACCGGAACGCTGACCGTGTGCACGATGGTGCCGATGCGCTCGGTGCCACACCGGGTGGTCTGCCTGGTCGGCCTCGACGACGGCGTCTTCCCGCGCCTCGGCGTCGTCGACGGCGACGACGTCCTGGCCCGCGACCCAATGACCGGTGAACGCGACATCCGCTCCGAGGACCGGCAATTACTGCTCGACGCCATCGGCGCGGCAACCGAAAAACTAGTCATCGCCTACACCGGCGCCAATCAGTACTCGGGGCAGACTCGTCCGCCGGCGGTGCCACTGGACGAGCTGCTGGACACCCTCGACATGACCACCCCGGAGAAGATCCGGAGCCGCATCGTCGTCGAACATCCGTTGCAGCCGTTCGACATTCGCAATGTCATTCCCGGCGATCTGGTGCCGAACGTGCCGTTCAGCTTCGACCCGACCGCGCTGCGGGCCGCGAAGGTCAGCGCCGGCGATCGCTGTGAACGTCCGGCGTTCATCTCCACGCCGTTGCCGCATCCACCTGCCGACGACGTCATTTTGGCCGACTTGATCGGCTTCTTCAAAGATCCGGTGAAGGGCTTCTTCCGGGCACTGGAATTCACGCTGCCGCTTGACGTCGACGGCATCCAAGACGCCATGCCCGTTGATCTCGACAACCTCGAGGAGTGGACGGTCGGCGACCGGATACTCAACGACATTCTGCGCGGCCTGACCGCTGAGCAAGCCCGCGACGCGGAGTGGCGCCGCGGCACCTTGCCTCCGGGACACCTGGGGTGGCGCAAGGCAACTGAGATCCGCGATCAAGCCGGCCTGCTGGCTACCGAGGCGCAGCAATATCGTACGGCGGACGCCAAGCCGTATGACGTCGACATCGAACTCGGAGGTGGGCGGCGGCTGAGTGGAACCGTTCCGGCGGTGTACGGCCACCGCCTGGTATCGGTGACGTATTCCAAGTTGGACGGCAAGCATCTGCTGGCGTCGTGGATTGCGTTGCTGGCGTTGTTCGCCCGTGAATCCCGACAGGATTGGTCGGCCGCGTGCATCGGTCGGCCGAAGCGAGGAACCACCCCACGGGTCGAAGAAATCGGCAGGCCGGACGGTGACGCCGTCGAGGTGCTGCGTGAACTGGTGGCGATCTACGACGCGGGACGCCGTGAACCACTCCCGTTGCCCGTCAAGACATCCTATGCCTGGGCTTGTGCGCGGTACGAAGGCGACGATCCCGAGCACGCCGCGGAGTACCGCTGGAAGAGCAATCGATACCCGGGTGAGGACCAGTCGCCGGCACACGAGCGGGCCTGGGGCAAGAATGCCCCGCTGTCGGATTTGATGACGCCGCTGCGGCCGGGTGAGGAGTTCGACAGCGAGAAGCACCGGCTCGGCGCGTACGCCTGCCGGCTTTGGCTGCCGATGCTGCGAGCCGAAAGGATCCCCGCCTGATGGAACCTTTCGACCTGCTCGGTGCGTTGCCCGCCGAAAAGTCCACCACCATACTGCAAGCCAGCGCGGGCACCGGCAAGACGTTCGCGTTGGCCGGCCTCGTGACGCGGTATCTCGCCGAGGGCAAGGCCACGCTGGATCAGATGCTACTCATCACCTTCAGTCGATCGGCCAGCCAGGAGCTGCGCGAACGGGTGCGTCGCCAAATCGCCGACGCCGTCACTGCTTTCGCTGATCCGTCGACGGTTGGCGAGAACCAATTGGTGGCCTACCTGATCGATGCCCCCGACGATGAACGCGACTCCCGGGAGCGACGGCTGCGTGATGCGCTGGCCGGTTTCGACGCGGCGACGATCGCCACCACGCACCAGTTCTGCCAGCTCGTTTTGAAGTCACTCGGGGTGGCCGGCGACACCGCCTCCACCGTCACCCTGTTGGAAAGCCTCGACGACCTGACCGCCGAGATCGTCGCCGATCTGTATCTGGCCCATTTCGGCCACGAGCGTGACAACCCGGTATTGCAGTACGAGCCTGCACTGAAGTTGGCGCGCGAGGCCGTCAACAATCCGGCAGCGGAGCTGCGGCCCCTCGACGCCGACCCGGGCTCGGAAGCCGCGGCCCGAGTCGACTTCGCGAAAGATGTTCTGGCCGAACTCGACACCCGCAAGCGACGCCTCGGGGTCTTGGGCTACGACGACCTGCTGAGCCGACTGGCCGCCGCGCTCGACACCGACGACTCCCCCGCCCGAGCCCGGATGCGTCATCGTTGGCCGATCGTCATGGTCGACGAGTTCCAGGACACCGACCGCGTCCAATGGGAAGTGATCGATCGCGCGTTCAGCGGGCAATCGACGGTGATCCTGATCGGCGATCCGAAGCAGGCCATCTACGCGTTTCGCGGCGGCGACATCGTCACGTATCTAGAGGCGGCGAAGACGGCGGGCGACCGGAAGACGTTGGCCACCAACTGGCGCAGCGACTCTGCGCTGCTGGACCGCCTGCAGGTGGTGTTACGCGGCGCGCAACTCGGTGACGCCGCCATCGTGGTCGAGGACGTCGCGGCCCATCACCAGGGTCACAGGCTCGCGGCCGCGCCGCACAACGATCCGTTTCGGCTGCGCGTCGTCGCACGAGAGACATTGGGCCACCGCGGTGTTCAGAATCCGCCCATCAATGCGACCCGGGAGCACATCGGCGCTGACCTCGCCGCCGACATCCGCGCGCTGCTGGCCAGCGGCACGACCTTCGACGGCAAACCGCTGCAGGCTCGCGACGTCGCGGTCATCGTCGAGCGGCACAAAGATGCCGAGGTCTGCTTCCAGTCACTGAGTGCCGCAGGCATCCCGGTGGTCTACCCCGGGAACACCGACGTGTTCACCTCAGACGCCGCGGAAGACTGGCTGTGCCTGCTGGAAGCATTCGACCAACCCCACCGCCCCGGCATGGTGCGCGCCGCCGCCGCGACGGTGTTCTTCGGCGAGACTGCGGAAACCCTTGTAGCCGGCGGTGACCCGCTCACCGATCGCATCGCCGACACGTTGCGCGAATGGTCCGCGCATGCCCGAGAACGCGGCGTCGCGGCGGTCTACGAAGCTGCGCAGCTGCGCGGAATGGGCGCGCGGGTGCTGTCCTGGCAGGACGGCGAGCGACGGATGACCGACCTTGCGCACGTCACTCAATTGCTGCAGGAAGCCGCCCACCACGAGCAGTTGGGCTTGCCGGGACTGCGCGATTGGCTGCGCAAGCAACGCGAAGAACGCAGCGGCGCAACCGAACGCAACCGGCGCTTGGACAGCGATGCTACCGCGGTGCAGGTGATGACGGTGTATGCGGCCAAGGGTCTGCAATTCCCGGTTGTCTACGTACCGTTCGCGTTCAACCGCAATGTCCAGGACTACGACATGGCCGTGTTTCACGACGATGACGTTCGGTGCCTGTATGTCGGCGGGAGGAACGGCCCCGGTGTCGCGGCCGCCAAGCACCAGGGCCGCCGGGAGGAAGCCAGCGACGTCAGCCGGCTGATCTACGTCGCGATGACGCGTGCCCAGTCGCAGGTGGTGGTGTGGTGGGCTCCGGCCTACGACGAACCCAACGGCGGGCTCTCACGACTGTTGCGCGGCCGTCGCCCCGGTGAGGCGCAGGTGCCCGACCGCTGTGATCCGCCGAAAATCTCCGACGACGACGTGATGGCACGGTTCCGGGAGTGGGAAGCCGCGGGCGGTCCGGTGATCGAAGCTTCGGTGGTCGCCGCCGCTCCTGCGGTGCCGGTCAAGGCGGAACCATCGGACTTGGAGATGCGGCACTTCCACCGCTCCATCGACACCGGGTGGCGGCGCACGTCGTACTCAGGTCTGGTTCGGGTAGCCGAGGCGGTCGGGGTCACCAGCGAGCCGGAGGTCACCGAGCTCGATGATGAAACCGGCGACATTGCGTTGACCGAGAGCGCATCCGGGCCTTCGGTGCTGTCGCCGATGGCGGAGCTTCCAAGGGGCGCGACGTTCGGCTCGCTGGTGCACGCGGTGCTCGAGAAAGCCGACCCGTTTGCCGCGGACTTTGCAGTGGAGCTCGAAACTCACGCGCAACGGGAGTTGAACTGGTATCCGGTTGATGTGCCGGCCGCTGACTTGGCGGCGGCGCTGGTGCCTCTGCATGACACGTCGCTGGGTCCGCTGGCAGGCGGCCTGACCCTGCGGGAGATCGGTCTGCCCGACCGGTTGCGGGAGTTGGACTTCGAGATCCCGCTTGCCGGTGGTGATGTGCGTGGCGCCGCACCGAACGTGTCGGTGTCTGACGTCGGCGAACTACTGCGCGCTTACTTGCCGGACGACGACCCCTTCGCGCCCTACGTCGATCGACTGACGTCGGCTGCGTTAGGTAACCAGTCACTGCGTGGATATCTGTCGGGCTCGGTCGACGCCGTGCTGCGGTTGCCTGATCAGCGCTACCTGGTGGTGGACTACAAGACCAACTACCTCGGCGACAATGCCGCCGACTACAGCGCTGCGCGGATGGCTGAGGCCATGCTGCATTCGGACTATCCTTTGCAAGCATTGTTGTACACCGTTGTGCTGCATCGTTTTCTGCGCTGGCGAGCGCCTGGCTACGATCCGTCGTCACACCTCGGCGGGGTGCTGTACCTGTTCGTCCGCGGCATGTGCGGAGCGGAGACGCCGGTGATTGACGGTCAGCCGTGCGGCGTGTTCAGCTGGCAGCCACCCGCTGGCTTGGTGGTTGCGCTGTCTGATCTGCTCGACGAGGGGAGGCAGGCGGCGTGACTGACCTTGCCACCGGAACGAGCGGCTTGCTGGCAACATTCAACGAGGCTGGCGTGCTAGATATCTCGGACGTCCGCGTAGCCGACCGGATTTGCTGCCTCGGCAAAGAATCTGACGAACGTGTTTCTCTGGCGGTCGGACTGCTGGTGCGCGGACTTCGCGGCGGGTCCGTTTGCATCGAGTTGGAGACCATCGCATCTGACATTGATGTCGACGACGTGCCGTGGCCGGATTTTGCCGGATGGCGCGCAGCGGTGCGGGACAGCCCGCTGTTCGGTCAGGTGCTGCACCTCTACGACGATCGACTGCTTTACCTCGACCGGTATTGGCGCGAGGAGAAGCAGGTCTGTGACGACCTGCTGGCGTTGCAGGTGTCCAAATCAAGCGGCGATGTGCCCGGCTCCGAGCGACTTTTCCCCGCCGGTTTCGAGGAGCAGCGTGAGGCCGCGAAACTCGCTCTGGCGCAAGCGGTCACGGTCCTGACCGGTGGTCCAGGTACTGGAAAGACCACCACAGTCGCACGGCTACTGGCGCTGCTAACCGAACAGGCCGAGCTGTCCGGTGCGCCTCGGCCGCGGATCGCGTTGACAGCGCCGACAGGCAAGGCCGCAGCCCGGTTGCAAGAGGCGGTGCAACTAGAGGTGGCTTCGCTGGATGCCGGCGACCGGACCCGGCTTGGCTCGTTACAGGCCATGACGCTGCATCGGTTGCTGGGCAGCCGGCCGGACACGTCGTCGCGGTTTCGGCATGATCGCGCAAACCGGTTGCCGCACGACGTGATTGTGGTTGACGAGACGTCTATGGTTTCGCTGACGATGATGGCACGGCTGCTGGAAGCGGTGCGCCCGGATTCTCGGCTGATCCTGGTCGGTGATGCCAACCAGCTCGCTTCGGTGGAAGCCGGTGCTGTGCTGGCTGACTTGGTCGACGGCATTTCGGCGCGCACCGATATGCGGGTGGCGACACTGAAGACTTCGCACCGATTCGGCGAGTCTATCGGCCTTCTCGCCGAAGCGATCCGAGTCGGTGACGCAGACCGAGCGCTGGAGCTGTTGCATGCCGGTGGTGAGCACATCGAGTTCATCGAAACCGACGATGCGTCTGACGCCTTGCGTTCGGTCCTGTTGCCGCATGCCTTGCGACTGCGCGAAGCGGCGCAGTTCGGCGCCGACGATGTCGCGCTGGCGACGCTGGACGAGCACCGGTTGCTGTGTGCGCACCGGGAAGGGCCGTTCGGAGTGCGGTACTGGAATCGGCAAGTCGAGCAATGGCTTTCAGAAACGACCGGGCAGCCGCCCTGGACGGAGTGGTATCCCGGGCGCCCACTGCTGGTGACCGCGAACGACCACGGGTTGCACATCTATAACGGCGATACCGGCGTGGCCGTCGCGCGGCCCGACGGGCTTCGGGCCGTCATCGCGGGCGCCGGCGGTTCGCTGGAATTCGCGACGAGTCGGCTCTCCGACGTCGAGACCATGCACGCGATGACGATCCACAAGTCTCAAGGTAGCCAGGCCGATGAGGTGACAGTGCTTATGCCGGGACAGGATTCGCGGCTACTGACGCGGGAGTTGTTCTACACCGCGGTGACTCGGGCAAAGCGGAAGGTGCGGTTGGTTGGGTCGGAGGTATCGGTGAGGGCTGCCATCGAGCGGCGGGCAGTTCGAGCAACGGGCCTACGACTGCGCCTACAGGCCTGCTGAGGCGGGTGATGCTTCGAGTACGCACCAGGGACTAAAACGGGTACTTCTCCCCAATTCGTCTCACGAATTCGTCCAGCTGGTTTTTGGCCTTGGTGCTACGTTCTTCCATCGCAGCCTCCGTCTTTGTGTAGGCGCTTATCTCTCGGGTGCGTTCGATGATGTCCTCAGCGTCCCGCAGGAAGCTGTTGTCTAAAGCTGGGTCGGCATCTATCAGTACCGTGACCCAGAAGACGGCTCAGGCGACATCCAACAGATGGTGCTGCACCTCAAAATCTTCTGGAATCTTGTGAAAGCGACGTGGCCAATTGAGTGGAAGCTCATTCCGCGAAAGTCGCGACTCACGCACGGGGTTGGCATTCAGGCCTTGGGTTACGTCATGGACGCGGTCACCGAGGGCTGGAATGCTGACGACCTGCCGAATGCCGGCATCGATCGTCATCTCACGGCACTGTGCGAAATTACAGCATGGTGCGATGGCTCCTGGAACCTCGGACCCGACAACAACCGTCGGTGGAATGGCCTCCAAAACACGCCGAATGACGTGAAATTACTAACAAACGCACTGCTGACTTCGATCCGGACCCGGTGACCAGCGCAGACCTCACCCACCCTCCCCCGCCGCAACCAACAACATAAACGTCCGCTCCCCCTTGCCCGCCTTCGTCGTCAGCACCAGCGGGTAATACCCGTCCCGCACCGACTCCGCCACCTTGATCGTCACGGTCGACGTCCCGGACCCGTCGTCACCGAACTTCCCCGACACCGACTGCACGGAAATGCCTCTTTCAGAAGACCTTCCGCTGATCTCGTAGTCACTCGGCCCGTCGACCATCCGCTGCACATTGACCGTCACATCGGTCGACGTCCCGGCATCGACCGCCACCAAAGCCGGCGACACGTTGACCGTCAACGCCAGACTCCCTGCACTAAACGACGGCGGCGCAGAAGACGCAGCAGTTCCCCAAGACTTGTTCGGCTTCGGCGACAGCGAGAACTGCAGCTCACCACCGCCCGCAAGCAGCGACTCCGGCAGATACGTCTTGTCGGTCGATCGCCCGTCGACATGCAGCCCATTGATGTATTGCATGCGGTGATGCCCGGACGCCCCGGGCGCGGAGATCCGAATGAATTTGTCTGCGGGCAGGGCGATTTCGACCTTGTCGAACAACGGCGCGTTCACCGTGAGCGTCGACGTTCCGGGCACAAAGGGATACAGACCTAAAGCCGACCACACGTACCACGCCGACATCGCCCCCAGGTCGTCGTTGCCCGGCTCGCCGTCAGGCGTGGGACTGAACAGCGTGCCACGGATCCGGTCGACCAATTCCTGTGTCTTCCAGGGCTGTCCGATGTAGTTGTACAGCCACGGCACCGAGAAGTTCGGCTCGTTGCCGGCCCACAGATACGGGTCCACCGGACCGACGTTCAACTTCGAAGTGAACTTATCCAGCCGCTTCGACACCGCGTCGCGCCCACCCAGAGCGGTCACCAGGCCGGCGACGTTTTGCGGCACGTACCAGACGTACTGCTCGGCGTTGCCCTCGTCGAACCCGACCTGGCTGAAACAGCCGTCCCCGGGCGGCACCACCGCGGGCCCCGCGGGAAAGAAGCCAAGCGCGTTGCGCGGCGAGATGGAATGCGTCGTGGGATTGAACAGGTTCTGCCAGTACTGCGCCCGGTCCTGAAATTCTGCAGCCGACGCGGAATCGCCTAATGCCGAGGCGAATTGCGAGATGGCGAAGTCGTCGACCGACCACTCCAGCGAAATCGACGCCGCCGGAATCGACCCGTGGCAGGCAGGCGAAGCCAATGGCAGGTAGCCGCGTTGCCGATACGTCTGGATCGCCGGCCGCTCCACGTAACCGCGGCGCCCGATGCCACCCTCAGTAGCGGCGTCGAGCATGAAGTGCAGCGCCCGATCGACGTCAAAGTCTTTGGCGCCGAACGCATAGAAGTTCGCGATCAGCGGGACGACACTGTCACCGGTCATCTCCGCGGTCGCGGTATTGGCCAGCGCCCAGCGCGGGAATGACCCACTCTGCTCGGCGTCGTTGACCAGCGACTGCGCCATGTCGCTGGCTTCCCGCGGGAACACCATGGCCTGCAGCGCCGCCACCCCGCGATAGGTGTCCCAGTCGGAGTAGTTCGCGTACTGCGTGTGACCCGGCGGCACAGCGTGAATGCCGCCGTCGAAACCGATGTAGCGACCGTCGACGTCGTTGAATGTGTTGGGGTTCAACAGCGAATGGTAGAGCGCGCTGTAGAACGTGCGAATGTCGTCTTCGGTGTAGCCAGCCACCCTGATGCGCGACAACGCATCGTTCCACTGCTTGGCCGCGGCGGCGCGGGCATCGTCAAAGCCAAGCGCGGCCTCGTCGAGATTCTTGCGGGCTCCGTCAATGTCCACATAAGACAACGCGGTTCGCACCTCGAGATCCGAGCCGGGCGGGAACTCGACGTATCCCCCACTGGATCCCTGATAACTCGAATAAGCGCTGCGGCCGTTGGCAAAGACGTCGAAGCCGTCCCAGGTGCCGAACGAGGTGAACGGCTTGTTGAACTTCATCACGAAGTACACCGTGTAGACGTTGTCCTTGCCGCAGAATCCGCCGCTGGTCGCCGATCCGGTGATCGTGGTGTTGTCGTCCTCGATCCGGATCTTCGCCGCCGAGGTGCCGCCCAGCGACCCGCCGGGGCGCACGAAGAACCGTGCCGCGCGATCGTTCGGATAGTGGAACCGCCCGACGCCGGTGCGGTTGGTGGCGGTGAGTTCGGCCGTCACGCCCGCCGACGGCAGCCGCGCGGTGTAGTAGCCGGGCACGCCGCGCTCATTTTTGTCGTGAGCGATCTCCTCCGAGGCATCCCACGGCTCCGTGCCCACCGTGTTCGTCGTCGGCAGCATCGAGATGTCACCGAACGCCGGGCACCCGACCGAGGCGTGCGTCATGCTGAACCCGGTCGCGCGCCCATTGGAGTGGCTGTAGCCCGCGTAGTTGCCGACGGTGTCCGGCGAGTACTGCACCATCCCGAAGGGCACCGATGGGCCCGGGAAGTTGTTGATCTCCCCGACCGTCTTGCCGCCGTTACCCGTGCCGATCAGGGTGTCGACGTGCTCGACCGGATTCGCCACCATCGGCGGCGGCTCATACGACGTCGGGCGTCGCGCTGACCAGCATCGCGCTGATCAGCACTGCCGCCGCGATGAACGCCACGGCACCCCGACGTGACCGCATAGCCGAATTTTGCTCCTTCCTGGTACTTCGTGTGGGAGGCAGACCGGTGGGGCGGCCTAACCAAACAGTGCAGAATCCACGTTATGCCGGAACCGAACACAACGACGCGAGCGCGGCTGCTAGCGGCCGGTTACCAGCATGCAGCCGGCGGAAGGGCCTGAGCGGTGTTGACGGTTGCCGACATCGATCGTTGGAATGCCGCATCGGTACGCGAAGTGTTCCATGCTGCCAACGCACGCGGCGAGGCCACTTTGGAGGCTTCACGTCAATTGAGTTCGTTAGCAGTATTCGACAGCTGGGAAGGTGCCGCTGCGAAGGCGAGGCAGCACACCAATGCCTCGATCCGGCAAGACCTCGACGCCCACGGTCATGAGTCGTTGGCTGTCGCTACCGCAGCGGGCAAAGCCGCCGAGGACATCGAGCGCGTGCAGTCCGAATTGCGGACTTTGCGCCACGATGCCAGTGAATTGCACATGACAATCGACGGGCTGACCAACAAGGTGATCCCGGCACCGGGCTGTCTGCCAACTGAGGCTGTCATCGCCGAAATACAGTTGCAGCCAAGAATAGACAAAATCCTCGCCGAAGCGAACGCCGTCGACGCCGAGCTGGCCGCCGCGATCGACATGGCCGAGGGCAATGTGCCGATCGCAGAAAAACCACAGACCCCGGCCGACAGGCCGAACGCCGGCTCCGACGTGCCGCCCGAACTCACCCAGCTTCAAAGGTCTAACAACCAAGCCGTGGTAGCCGCTGTCGCAAAAGCTAAAGCCGCGCAAAAAGCGCTGAAAGATGCGCAATCGGCCGCCGCCGTTGCCACCTATACCCACGGACCCGGAAGCCAGGAAGCCGACGACGCAAACGCCCTCGTGTCGGCTCGGCGAACTGAATTGGCGGGCGCGCTAGCGAAAGTCGACCAGATCCCCGACTACAACGGCATTGATCCGAGGTCGATGACCACCGGGGAGGGAGGAATTACATTCTCCTACAACGTAAACGGTCAGAAAGTTCAAGTTAGCGGCACGCTGAAGAACGGCACCGGCGAACTGTTCGACCAGGGCCGACTGGCCTACTACACCTACCAAGATGGCAAACTGGTCGGCACCAGATTCCTGGACCCCGGTCAGGTCCAGGCCGTCGAAGAGCCGCTGCTCAGTGCCACCACGGCGGGCGTACCAATGTTCAAAGGCCTCAAGGGCGGGTGGCTCGGCCTGCGCGCTCTGCTGGCCACCCAGGGCGGCGACGCAGCCGCGGGTTCGGCCGCCGATGAAGGCCTATCCCACGCGACAGCGTTGGCCAGCGAGCGGGCCTCCACAGCGGTTAACAACCTGAGCCTCGAACACGGCGCAGGAGCTGCCGAAGCTACCCGCTTCTTCGTCCGTTAATCACCCTGTGACGCCGGCACTCGATGGCCTCGATCACCACCTGCCGATCGGGCCGGCACCACCGCAATCCGTTGGCGACATACACGATTGGCTACCCGAGATCAACCATGGCCCGGGGATGGATATCACCGATCCAGCTCGGGGGGTGAACTGCGGGGAATGCGCTGCAGCAGTTGAGCAAAGGCTGTCTGGCGCGGCTCCACACGCAACTGCCGGACTTGGAACGCTGACGATCCCGGAGATGGAAGCCGCAACCGGCCTGCAGCAGGTTTCGGGTACCCCTGCCGAGATCGAGCAATATCTCATTGGCCAGGGACCCGGTGCGCACACCGTCGTCGGTGTCGACCGAGCAGGCGGAGTTGCCGGACACTGGTTCAACGCTTACTACGATGGCAAGAACGTCTACGCCATCGATGGACAAACCGGGCAGATCCTTGGATGGCCGCCCAACATGGACGCGCCTGGCTATCCGGTAACGAACTGGGATTACGGGGTAACTAAATGAGGAAAGACCAAATCGCCCTCGCCGCGGAACTTCTCAACATGGACCCGGCGCTCGCCGAAAGCCGGGCCTACGACGCGCGGGACGGAATTATCAGAGTTTCCAGCGATATTCGCGGTCTGGGATCAGTGCTCGTAGGCCCTGATCTGTCGGCGATGTTTTTCCCGTCGTCAGTATTTCCGGAGGAGGCACTCGAAATTTGGGACACAGGCAAAAGGACACCGAAAGAATCCTTTGACGTCCTGCACGTTGGCCGAGACGGAACGCGTAGGCCGCCGAGCCGGGGCTAGGGACCACCCTCTGCTGGACACGCCTCGCAGTTGTGTGGCCGAGCATCGGGCAAAGATGGCCAGGTCGAAAAGCGACTTCGACCGGCTATAACGCGCACCACCCCGACGGCATGGAAGTATCCCGGTATGCGCTCAACCGTCAAACGGGTCGGCGTGCTGCTGGCCACCCTGATGATGATCACGTCGTGCGGCGGCAACGATCAGCCCGCCGAGCCGGTGAAAACATCTGCGGCGCCGGGCTTGTCGCAGTCCGAGGCCACCGACATCGGAACCGAGGCCTACGCGTACGCCTATCCGCTGGTCACGATGGAGTACACCCGCCGCGAATTCACCAATGTGCCCGCCGGCGAGGACACCAAAGCCCCGATGGGCCAGTTCGCCCGCCAGCGCACTTACCCGAACGCCGCGTTCCGCGCCGCGACCGCGCCGAACACCGACACGCTCTACACCCAGGCCTGGTTCGACGTGTCGAAGGAGCCGTGGATCGTCACCGTCCCGGACATGGGCGACCGCTACTTCCTGCTGCCGATGATGGACGCCTGGACCAACGTCTTCGCCTCGCCGGGCACCCGCAACGGCGGCGGCAAGGCGAAGACGTTCGCGATCACCGGCCCCGACTGGCACGGCAGCCTGCCGCCGAACGTGCTGGAGTACAAGTCGCCGACGGCGTTGGTGTGGCTGCTGGGCCGCATCTACTGCTCGGGCACCCCGGAGGACTACGACGCGGTGCACAAGCTGCAGGATCAGATCACCGCGACGCCGCTGTCGTCGTTCGGCAAGCAATTCCTGCCGCCGCTGCCTCCGCTCACCGCGTCCGTCGACATGGTGACGTCGGTGCGCCGACAAGTGAACGGCCTTGGCGCACCGGAGTTTTTCAAGCTGTTCGCCCGCCTGCTCAAGACCAACCCGCCGACCGAAGCCGACGCGCCGATGGTGGCCAAGCTCGCCCGGATCGGCATCGTCCCCGGGCAGGACTTCGACCCGGCCAAGCTGCCGGCCGCCGCCAACACCGGCCTGGCGATGGCGCCAAAACTGGGTCAGGACAACATCAGTGGCTGGCGCGAAGACGGCGTCGTCGCCGGCGATTTCGTCTCCAAGAACGGCTGGGCCTACACCATCAAGGCCGGCAACTACGGGACCAACTACCGGCAGCGGGCGTTCGTCACCGAGGTCGGCGTCGGCGCCAACCTGCCCGAGGACGCCGTGTACCCCACCTCGGACGCGACGGACGTCAAGCAGAAGTACAGCGGCGCAACGAAATACCTGATGCACTTCGACAAGGGACAGCTACCGCCGGCGAAGGGCTTCTGGTCGCTGACCATGTACAACGGCGACTACTACTTCGTCGACAACCCGCTCAACCGCTACAGCCTCAGCCCGCGCGACAAGCTGGTGCCCAATCCCGACGGCTCGACCGACATCTACATTCAGGCCGAATCGCCTGGCCCGGACAAGGAATCCAACTGGTTGCCCGCGCCGAAGGACCGGTTCAGCCTGATGTTGCGGCTGTACTGGCCCAACGAGAAGAAGCCGTCGATTCTGGACGGGACGTGGCACATCCCGCCGGTCAAGCCGGTGCCGTAGTCCGCCGGGTCCGCTATGCGTGGTTGCGCGGGCGCTCCAGCTGGCTGAACTGCGGAGTGCGCACCAGGGTTGCGACCGCATCGAGCACGGCCAGCGTGGCGTCCGGGGCGGGCACTGCGGTCAACACCGGTCCGAACATGGTGTGGCCATCGATCGTGATCAGCGGACTGCCGGCCGTCTCTCCGAGCGCCTCCTGGCTGGCCCGGTGCGATTCCCCGACTTCTGCATCCAGGCTGGCATCTTCCAGGGCTGCAGCCGTGACGTGCTTGGCGCCCACAGCCGCGGTGACGTGGCCGACGAGCTCGTCGTCCAGCACGGCCGACTGGTCGAAGTATCGGTGACCGAAGGCGAAGTAGGCCTTTGCCATCGCCTCCGCACCGAGCTCGCCCCGTAGGGCGACCATCAGCCGCCCGACCTTGCGCGAGTCGCGCATGCGGACCTGCTGAGTCGGTGGCAGCTCACGTCCCT
Organism: uncultured Actinomycetota bacterium; assembly: GCA_963753995.1. Lineage (GTDB taxonomy): Bacteria > Actinomycetota > Actinomycetes > Mycobacteriales > Mycobacteriaceae > Mycobacterium. The sequence continues at coordinate 69,684 of CAVWEO010000003.1, forward strand.
CGTTGAGGGTCGCCAGACTCATCAGGCGCCATTCGATGTCAAAGCCGGCTTTATCGGCGGCCGCTCTCAACCAGCGCGCGGTGTTCCACGAGAACGGACACACCGGGTCCAGCCACAGGGTGACCGTGCTGGGGATGGCTTCTGGCAACTCTTGGTGCGTCCTGGATACCATACCCCCTACCGTATACAGCGCGAGCCGCTCAGGGCAACATCGCCGGTCGACGATGAGGATCGACATTGCGCGGCGCTGGTACATACCGCCGGGGGTATGGTACAAACGATGGATGGCTAAGCAAGCTGGCGGTACACGTTCGGCGCAGGCACATTCCGCGCACCCCAGCCAAGATGTCGAAGCAACCCTCAACCGGTTGCGCAGAGCCTACGGACAGCTCGGTGCCGTCATCGCGATGATCGAGCAAGGCCGAAGCTGCAAAGACGTCATCACTCAGCTTGCTGCAGTGTCACGAGCACTGGACCGGGCCGGCTTTAAGATCATTGCGTCGGGTCTGCGCAATTGCCTCGACGAAACCGGTGAAAATGCCGACGGCACAGCAGCATTGACAATCGAAGAGCTCGAGAAGCTGTTCCTGAGCCTGGCCTGATCGGCCCGCTCGGCACCCCGGGGTGACCACCACACTCCCGGCATTCCAAGAGTTGTGACCCATTCCGCAGGCGCCGACACTTGCTTTCATTAATACCCTAGGGGGTATGGTATGAAGCAGGATGACGGGAAGGCCCGCAGTGCTGCTGATTCTGAAACGAGCGTGGGTGGCGATTGTCGTCGCGATGGTGGTCGCATTGGGTTCTGCGGCCGTGGTCCGGTTGCGCGGGGTCTTCGGCTCCGACGCCATCTTCTCCTCGACGGCCAGCCAGGCCGAGCCGCTCCCGCAGGTCAACCTGAAACGGGTGACGTACGAAGTTCTGGGACCCAGTGGCACAGCCGGACGTGTGAGCTACCTCAACAAGGACTCCCAGCCCGAGCAGGCCGATTTCGTCAGCCTCCCATGGACTTACACGATCACGACGACGATGTCGTCGGTGATCGCCAACGTCGTGGCGCAAGGCAACAGCGACAACCTCGGATGCCGCATCACCGTCAACGGTGACCTGAAAGACGAGCATCACTCTTCCGAGCATCACGCTCAGACGTCGTGTCTGGTGAAGGCCGCGTGAACACCGACAGCCAGGCCGCGTCCGGCGGTTCATGCGCGCCGTTCGCCGCTGGGCGGTACCGATCATCCTGGCATGGCTGTTGGTGACCGTCGCTGTCAATGTTCTTGTGCCACCGATCGAGTCGGTCGCGCGCAACCACGCGGTCACGATGTCGCCGCAGGATGCGCCGTCGATGATCGCCGCGAAACGCATCGGCGCCCAGTTTCACGAGTCCGATTCCGACAGCATCGTCATGGTTGTCCTGGAAGGTGCTACCAAGCTCGGCGACGACACCCACCGCTACTACGACCGCCTGGTGCAGGCGCTGCAGGCCGACCGCAAGCACGTGCAGCACGTCCAGAACGTGTGGGGAGATCCCCTCACCGCCGCCGGCGTCCAGAGCCGCGACGGCAAGGCGGCCTATGTCCAGCTCAACGTGGCCGGCAACCAGGGCAGCACGCTGGGCAACGAGTCGGTCAAAGCGGTCCGCGAGATCGTCGACCAGTCGGCCCCGCCCACCGGGCTCACGGTGTACGTCACCGGCCCGGCGGCGCTGACCACCGACATGAACGAGGCCGCCGACAAGAGCATGCTCACCATGATGGGTGTGACCGGCCTGGTCATCATGATCATGCTGTTCCTCACCTATCGTTCCATCAGCACGATGCTTCTCGTGCTCGCCATGGTGGGCTTCGAGATGGGCACGGCCCGAGGCGTTGTCGCGATCCTCGGCAACTACGACCTACTCGGCTTTTCGACATTCGTGGTCGCGATGCTGTCGTCGCTGGCGATCGCGGCGGGAACGGACTACGCGATATTCCTCATCGGTCGCTACCAGGAGGCGCGTCAAGCCGGCGAAGACCGAGAAACTGCCTACTACACCATGTTCCGCGGCACCTTCCACATCATTTTGGGTTCAGGGCTGACGATCGCCGGGGCCACCCTCTGTCTTCACCTTGCGCGCCTGGCGTATTTCAGAGCCTTGGGCATCCCGTCGGCCGTGGGGCTGCTCGTCGTGGTCGCGGGGGCGCTCACGGCGGCACCGGCCATCGTCGCCGTGGCAAGCCGATTCGGCCTGCTCGACCCGAAACGAGCCGTCAAGGTGCACGGCTGGCGGCGGGTCGGCACCGCTACCGTCCGCTGGCCCGCCCCGGTGTTCGCGGCATCGTTAGCCGCCGCGCTGGTCGGCATCGCGATCATGCCCAGCATGAAGATCAGCTACAACGACCGCTTCTACATCCCGTCACACCTGCCGTCGAACGTCGGCTATACCTCCGCCGAACGCCACTTCACCGCCGCCACCATGAATCCCGACATCCTGATGATCGATAGCGACCATGACATGCGCAATTCCGGGGACATGATCATCCTGGACAGAGTCGCCAAAGACATGTTCCGCACACCCGGGATTGCCATGGTGCAAAGCATTACCCGGCCGCTCGGGGGCCCGGTCGACCACACGTCGATACCGTTTCAGATCAGCGCGCAGTCCATCCCGATCCAAGAAAACCTGCGATTCATGAAAGACCGCGCAGCCGACATGGTCACGATGAGCGATGACCTCGGCGTCATGATCGGCTCCATGGAACGCATGTACGGCCTCGTCCAACAGGTCAGCGGCACAACACATCACATGGTTGCCGACATGACCGAGATGAAGGCGACACTGGACGACATCAGAGATCATCTCGCCGATTTCGAAGACGTTGCCCGACCCGTTCGCAGCTACGTGTACTGGGAGCAGCACTGCTTCAACATCCCGGTCTGCTCGGCAACGAGGTCGGTGTTCGAATCCATCGACGGCGTGGACACCTTCAGCGACAACATGAAGAAGCTCTTGGGCGACGTCAACGACATCGACACGGTGATGCCGCAGATGGCGCTGCAGTTTCCGCCGATGATCGCGGTATCCAAAGCGATGCAAGGGACTCTGCTCACCATGCACAGCAGCTTCTCGGGTCTCGTCGATCAGATTTCGCGGATGACGGACACCGCCGCTGCGATGGGCCAGGCCTTCGACGCGTCGAAAAGTGGGGACTACTTCTACCTGCCCCCGGAAGCGTTCCAGAATGCCGACTTTCAGCGGGGACTCAAGCTCTTCCTGTCCCCCGACGGCAAGGCCGCCCGCTTCATCATCACCCACGACACCGACCCCGCCACTCCCGCAGGTATTTCCGCGGTCAAGCCCGAACTCGAGGCCGCGCACCAAGCGGTGAAAGGAACGAGCCTCACCGACGCGAAGTTCTACCTCGCCGGGACGGCGGCGGTGTACCGCGACATTCAGGCCGGCTCGAAGTACGACTTGATGATCGTCGGAATAGCAGCACTGACGCTGATCTTCGCCGTCATGCTGATCATCACCCGAGCCGCGATCGCGTCGATAGCCATCGTCGGCACCGTGCTGCTGTCGCTCGGCGCCGCGTTCGGGCTATCCGTCTTGGTGTGGCAGCACATCCTCGGACTGGAATTGAACTGGATCGCACCAGTATTCGGGCTGATCATCCTGCTCGCGGTCGGATCCGACTACAACCTTCTGCTGGTTTCACGGTTCCAAGAGGAGATCGGTGCAGGATTGAAAACCGGCATCATCCGATCCATGGGAAGCACCGGTGGGGTCGTCACCGCAGCGGGCCTGGTGTTCGCGTTCACCATGATGTCGATGATCGCCAGCGATCTCAGTTCAATCGGCCAGGCCGGCAGCACGATCGGCCTCGGGCTGTTGTTCGACACCTTGATCGTGCGCTCGCTGATGACGCCCTCGATCGCAGCTTTGTTGGGCCGGTGGTTCTGGTGGCCGTTAAAAGTAACGCCAGCACCCGCAGCTCACGGTTCGCAATTAGTTACGCGCGCTGCGCGAACACGAACTCGTTCCCCGGCACCATGTCCTTGACTTCCGGTGCGGCACTGCGGCCGAAGTCGGCCATCAGCTCAGCAGCCGGCGTGACTGTCACCTTCCAGCCGTGGCGGCCGAACCAGTCGCCGACCGGCTCACGCTCCTCGAAGTAGAACAGTTCCTCGGTCCGGGGAATGTCGCGGTCCGGGTCCGTCTTGGCCATCAGGTCGCGCACCCGCTCCATCCGCTCACGGCGCTTGGCGCGGATCTCCTCGTCGAGGAACGTCGGCCCCAACGCCTCCACCGCGACCCGGCTACCGGGGGCGGCCAGTTCGTTGATGCGCTCGAACAGCAGATCCTGCGCCGCGGCCGGCAGATACGGCATCAGTCCCTCGGCTGACCACACGCTCGGCTGCGACGGGTCAAAACCGGCTTCCTGCAACGCCTTCGGCCAGTCGTGGCGAAGATCCACCGCGACCTCGACCCGGTTGGCGGCCGGCTGCGCGCCGTGCTCGGTCAGCGTCCTCAGCTTGAAGTCCAGCACCCGGTCCTGGTCCAGCTCGTAGACCGTCACGCCGTCCGGCCACGGCAACCGCCACGACCGCGCGTCCAGGCCGGCCGCCAGGATCACGGCCTGCTTGATGCCCGAGTTGGTGGCGGTTTGAAAGAACGAGTCGAAAAACTTGGTCCGCGAAGCCATGTAGCCGACCATCGCCTGCATCTGCAGCGGCAACTCGGGCTCGGCTTCGACGATCTCGGCCGGCAGCTCCTGGCCCGTGTGCCAGTTCCACACCCCGTCGCCGGCGGCGTCGAGGAACACCCGCGCGAACGGGTCCTGAATCAGCGGGTTGTCGCTCTCGGTTTCGGCCGCGCGCGCCGACGCCACGCCCAGCGCCGTAGCCCCCACGCTCTCGGTGATTTCCCAGGTGTCATTGTCAGTTCTCGCCATGACCTCGAAAGTACATAGACAGCCTTGGTGTCGGCTGTACGTCGTCTGAGTGATATCGCCTGTGGTCACGTTTCCCAACACCACCACATGGTCGGACTCTGGTGCGCGGGTGACGGCTGTGACTCAGCACGGTCTCTAAGCCGCCAGATCGGCCCGGCAATCCGGCTAAAGACAGAGGTCACCGGTTATGTTGTCGGCGGAACGCGGACAGAGGCAGGCCGGAGGTGTGGGGACCATGCAGGTCGATGGTCGCGAAGTCAGGGTTTCCGGCAGCTTGCTGCAGCCCCTGACCCGCCGCACCAACGACATCCTGCGGGTCGCGCTGTCGGGGGCGCTGCTGGCGATCGTGATCACCAGTTCGCTGGTCACCCGCACGCGCTGGGACGGGCTGGAAATGTCCATCTCGCGCATCATCGGGGTGCTGACGCCGACCCAGTCCGACGTGGTCTACCTGGTCTACGGCCTCGCGGTGCTGGCACTGCCGTTCATGATCCTGTTCGGCCTGATTCTCGCCCGGCAGTGGCGGCTGCTGATCCCCTACGCGGCGGCCGCGTTGATCGCCGTCCTCGGGCTGTCGATCACCGGCACGGGCATCGCGGCCCCGCAGTGGCACTTCGACCTCAACGACCGGCTGCGCACCGTCCTCTCGCAATTCCTCGACGACCCGCGCTGGATCGGCATGCTGGGCGCGGTGCTCACGGTGTCCGGCCCGTGGCTGCCGGCGCGCTGGCGGCACTGGTGGTGGGGGCTGCTGCTGGCGTTCATCCCGATCCACCTGGTCGTCAGCGCCATCGTGCCGGCCCGTGCGCTGCTGGGTCTGGCGGTCGGCTGGTTCGTCGGCGCGCTGGTGATCCTGGTCAGCGGCACCCCCGCGTTGGAGGTGCCGCTGGACGACGCGGTGCGCGCGATGGGCAAACGCGGATTCGTGGTCAACGGGCTGCGAGTGGTCCGCCCCGCCGGATCGGGGCCGCTGATTCTTGCGGCCGTCACCGAGGAGCCCGAAGAGAACGCCGTGGTCGAGATGTACGGGCCGCATCAACGCAGCGGCGGCGCCTTGCGGCAGGTGTGGCGAATCTTGCGGCTGCGTGAGAACGAGACCGCTCCCCTGCAGGCGTCGATGCGACGAGCCGTCGAGCATCGCGCCTTGATGGCCATCGCGATCGGCGACCTGGGCATCGCCAATACCGAGACGATCGCCGTCGGCACCTTGGACCGCGGCTGGACGTTGTACGCGCACAAGCGCATTCGCGGGGAGCCGCTGAAGAGGTGCCACGCGTCGACGCCGGTGGCCGAAGTGTGGGAGTCGCTGCGCAAGTTGCAGGAGCATCAGATCTCGCACGGCGATCTGCGCGACAACGAAATCACGGTCAGCAACGGCGCGGTGTTCTTCGGCGGCTTCGGTAGTGCGGAATACGGCGCCACCGACAACCAGCTGCAGGCCGACATCGCCCAGCTGTTGGTGACGACGTCGGCGCTCTACGGCGCGGACGAGGCCGTCGCCGCGGCGATCGAGGTGCTCGGGCGCGACACCGTGCTGACCGCGTCGCGCCGGCTCACCAAAACCGCTGTGCCGAAACACATCCGCGACTCGGTCGTCGACGCCAAAGCCGTCATCTCCCGAAGCCGTGCGGCGGTCATGCGCCAAACAGATACGGAGAAGATCAAACCCGAATCGGTCACCCGGTTCAGCCGCAGCCAGCTTGTCCAGTTGGTGTTGCTCGGCGCACTGGTCTACGTCGCGTACCCGTTCATCAGCACGGTGCCGACGTTCTTCAACGCGCTTTCCCACGCCAACTGGTGGTGGGCGGTGCTGGGCCTGGCCATTTCGGCGTCGACGTACGTCGGCGCCGCGGCCGCGTTGTGGGCCAGCGCCGACGAGTCGGTGAACTTCTGGCGGCTGGCGATCGCACAGGTGGCCAACACTTTTGCCGCGACCACCACCCCGGCCGGCGTCGGCGGGCTCGCGCTGAGCACCCGGATCCTGCAGAAGAGCGGGCTCAGCACGACGCGCGCCACCACCGCCGTCGCCTTGCAGCAGTCGATGCAGGTGATCATGCACATCGTGTTGCTGATCTTCTTCAGCACCGCCGCGGGCGCGGGAACCGACCTGTCCCACTTCGTTCCGAATTCGACGGTGTTGTACCTGATTGCCGGTGCGGCGCTGGGCATTGTCGGCGTCGTCTTACTGGTGCCGAACCTGCGACGGTGGCTGTCGACGTCGGTGACTCCCAAGCTCAAGGAGATCATCACCGACATCATCGAGGTGGCGCGCGAACCCAAGCGGATGGGGTTGATCGTCTTGGGTTGCACCGGAACGACTCTCGGCGCGGCGCTGGCGTTGTTCTCCAGCGTCGAGGCGTTCGGCGGCCACACGACGTTCGTCACCGTCACCGTGGTGACCATGGTCGGCGGCACTTTGGCCTCGGCGGCGCCCACTCCCGGCGGCGTCGGCGCCGTCGAAGCGGCCCTGATCGGTGGGCTCGCCGCGTTCGGCGTACCCGCGGCCGTCAGCGTCCCCTCGGTGCTGCTGTATCGGGTCCTGACCTGCTGGTTACCGGTGTTCATCGGCTGGCCGGTGATGCAGTGGCTGACCCGCAATGACATGGTCTAGCGACTGGTGTCGTTGCTCACACTGCGACGTCGATAACGGGAAATCCCTGTTCGTGAGTTACTCTGGTCTCAACGTTGGCTTTTCGACATGCCAGCACGTCGTGGACTGCTCCGACATTCCCACTCAAGCTTTCTCGCGGCGATCGATTTTGCCCACCGGCAATCTCGCCACCTAGTGCTAACCGTCTCATGACGTCGTGGCACGCCCCGATGCCTGAAAGGCACCACACCACAATGAATTCCCCATCCTTTGCTGAACTCGGCGTGCCCGCGCGGTTGGTTACCAACCTCTCTGCGCAAGGCATCACCGAGCCCTTCCCCATCCAGGTGAAAACCCTGCCCGAAACGATGGCCGGCCGCGACGTGCTCGGCCGCGGTAAGACCGGCAGCGGTAAGACGCTGGCCTTCTCCATCCCGCTGGTCACCCGTCTCGAGTCGACCAAGCGGCGGCCGTCCACTCCTGCTGGTCTGGTGCTCGCACCGACCCGTGAGCTGGCGACCCAGATCTCGGCAACGCTCGAACCGCTGGCCGCCAGCTACGGCCTCAAAGTCACCACGATCTTCGGTGGCGTATCGCAGTCCCGCCAGGTCTCCGCGCTGCGGGGCGGTGTCGACATCGTCGTCGCATGCCCGGGCCGGCTGGAAGACCTGATGCGCCAACGGCTGATCAGCCTGGACGCCGTCCAGATCACCGTGCTCGACGAGGCCGACCACATGGCCGACCTCGGCTTCTTGCCGGGCGTCACCCGCATCCTGACCGCGACACCGTCGAACGGTCAGCGCATGCTGTTCTCCGCCACCCTGGACAACGGCGTCGACAAGCTGGTCAAGCGGTTCCTGCGCAACCACGTCCTGCATTCCGTCGACGAGATCAACGCGCCGAGCCCGGAGATGACCCACCACGTCTTCCACGTCGCCAGCGCCGGCGCCAAGACCGAATTGGTGCACCGCCTGGCGTCTGGCACCGGTCGGCGAATCCTGTTCATGCGCACCAAGCATCAGGCCCGCAAGCTCGCCCGTCAGCTCACCGACGCCGGTGTGCCCTCAGTTGACTTGCACGGCAACCTCTCTCAGCCTGCTCGCGACCGCAACCTGGCCGCCTTCAGCTCTGGGGAAGCCCGCGTACTGGTCGCCACCGACATCGCCGCCCGCGGCGTACACGTCGACGACGTGCAGTTGGTCGTCCACGTCGACCCGCCCGCCGAACACAAGGCCTACCTGCACCGCTCCGGGCGCACCGCCCGCGCGGGAAGCTCGGGTGACGTCGTCACGGTCGTGCTGCCCGAACAGCGCCGCGACACCAACGAGCTGCTGCGCCGGGCCGGTATCGCCGTCCGCCCGCAACAGGTCACCGCGGCGTCCGAGCCGGTCACCGAGCTGGTCGGCGAAATCGCGGCCTACCAGGCCCCGAAGCCGGTGCAAGCCCAACCTGCCCAGCAGCGTTCCTCTCAGCCCCGACGCCGCCCGAACCGCGGCGGCGAGCGCGCCAAGGCGGCCCACAGCGGCCAGCGCGCGGGTGGACACGGACGTCGCAGCAGCGCCGGCGCAGGAGCGTCACGCCGCTCGTCCTACTAGGATCTGTTTCGATTGTTTCAATCGGATGGGGCGGCTGGTAGCCTGGAGTCATGTCCACTGCCGTCGCCCGCAAGGTCGTCGAACGGGCTCGCACTGAGCCCGGTTTCGCCGAGGTCCTCGACGCCATCCTCGGGGCGCCGACCACGCCGCAAGGCACGTTGGAGCGGGTCGCTGCCCACAGCCTGAACGACGAACGCCGTAGCGCGTTGGTACGCGAATTCGTCGAGGGCGCACTGGCAACACCGAAGGTGCAGCAGCGACTGGCCCTGCACTCCCCGCAGGCCGTGCATCGGCTTCGCAGCCGGGGCAAGCTGCTCGGCTCAGCCGTCGGCAACCAAACCTACTTTCCTGCTTGGCAATTCGACGCCGACCGGGTACGCACCGATCTGCCGCGGATCCTCGAGCTGCTCAGCGAGTTCACCACCGACCCGCTGGCCGCCGACCGGATCATGCGGCTGACGCACGACGACCTCGGTGGCTCGTCGATCGCCGAAGCACTGCGCCGCCCGAAGACCGCCGACGCCGCGTGGCGGATGCTCGCCAGCATCGGTGCCTGACCTTCCCGCCGGCTACCGCACGCCGCTGCCCGACGCCCGACCGGTCGGCCTGCGACGACGACGTGTCGACGCCGGAACCGAACTGTGGCGGGTCGAGGCCTTAGACCCTTCCGAGTGGACGTGGACCGGCTTCCCGACCGCCCGTTATCGCTTCGACCCGGAGTCCGGCGCGTTCCGAACCCGTTATGCGGCAAGCGCTCTCGTGGGCGCCTTCCGCGAGCGGTACCGCCCGACCGGGCTGATGATTCCCGCCGACCACGCCGACCACCGGTTGGTGCGACTGGTCGCCGCCCGACACCTGCGAGTCTTCGACCTGCGCACCGAGGCCAACCTCGACATCCTGGGCATCGACGACCAGATCAGCACCGGCCAGCACGACGACGTGTGGGCGACCTGCCACCGGCTCGCCGACGCCGTGCGGCGCTGGTGGCCCGAACTGGACGCTGTGCTCTACCGCCCGCGCACCACGCCCGAGACCTCGATCAACTACGCGTTCTTCGCCCTCGAGCCGTTCACCGTCGAATCGTGGCCGCTGGCCGAGCGCACCGACGTGCTCACCGAGCTGGTCTTGCGGCACGGCTTCACCATCGGCTGGGAGCTACCGTGACGTCATGAACCCGATTACCAAGTCGCACCCGCCCAAGGCATTCCTGCGGCTGGTGGTCAACCCGATTCTGGCGCGGCTGCTGCACACCCCGTTCGCCGGTGCGGCGCGCCACCAGTTCATGGTGGTCGACTTCACCGGCCGCAAGAGCGGACGCGCGTATTCGCTTGTGCTGAGCGCACATCTGATCGACGGCATCCTCTACGCCCTGACCGGCGCGACCTGGAAGGCCAACTTCCGCGACGGCGCCCCCGCGCAGGTGCTGCACGACGGCCATACGACGGCGATGCGCGGCGAGCTGATTACCGATACGGCGCAGGTCGCGGATCTGTATGCGCGTTGCGCCGAGTTTTACGGCGTCAAACGCGCGGAGCGGGTGATGGGGGTCGGTTTCCGCGACCATCAGCTGCCGACGCGCGATCAGTTCGCCGAGGCTGTCGAGGAACTGGGGCTGAGGGCGATTCGGTTCACTCCTGCACCATGAGGTGACCATGTGCCGATGTGCCCACCTCTGAGCGAAAACTATCGGGAGCGCAGGTGAATTCGCTCGGAGGTGGGCACATCGGGCACCCCGAACCGGCTGTTACTCATGTGGCAGAGGTGACTGGCCTCAAGGTCATTCTGGCTTGTTGAACATGTAGCGGGCTATCTTCCACACCCCGTCCTCGTTGCGGAAGATGAATACCTCACGGTTCGACTCAGCACTTTGTGTGTCGGTGGCCAGCACGGTCTGGATGCCGTTGCTGCGGGTCAGCGCGTACGCGATGTCGCCGCTGGCGACGAGGAGCTCGTCGATGGTGAACGTCACGTCGAGATGGATCACGCTGAAAATCTGCTCATAAGTCTTAAGTAGCCCGCCCGCAGTCGCTGTGGGCGACGTGGTGGGCATAAATACGCCATCGCTGGCGTAGCACGAGGCCGCCAAGGCCGCGTCGCTGTCATTCAATGATCGCTCATAGGTCTGCAACAACGCAGTGATGCTGTCTTCGTTGGTCATCCGATCTCCATCCTATAAATTTATATTCCATGGAATACATTACCGGACGCACCGCTGATATGTTCCATGGAAACTAGTTGGACGGGTGGATGGTGACAGACTTTGAGCGGGTGTTCAGCGAGCTTGTGAGGCTGGAGACCGAGCTGTGGAACGCTGCGGACGCGCGACTGCGCACCGACTTCGATCTGCCGCTGAGCCGCTACGAGCCGATGCGCGTCATCGACCGACGCGGCTCGTGTCGGATCCACGACATTGCCGCCGAGCTGGTGATCACCATCGGTGGCACCAGCAAACTCATCGACCGCATCGAAGCATCCGGGCTCTGCCGGCGCCGCCCTAACCCGGAAGACGGGCGCTCCTCGATCATCGAGTTGACACCATCGGGAAAGCGGCTGCTGGCCAAGGCAAAGCTAGCTTTAGAGGACGAACTCAGCGCCCATCTGGGAGCGGTTTTATCGCCGCGGACGCTGGAACAGCTCGCGGCGACCCTGACCAAACTGCGGGCCGCTGGCCACCACGGCGGCAGGTGATTACGCCCGCCTACAGCGCGCCCGCACCCCGAGCGGCATGCGTCTGACTGATTGTCGGATCGTCGTAGCCCGCGGCACGCACCGCTGATTGGACAGCCTCGGAAACCACCTCGACAAGGTCGGCTGGCACCAACGCGATCACGCAGCCGCCGAATCCCCCGCCGGTCATCCGGGCGCCCAGAGCGCCGGCTTCCACCGCGGTGTCGGCGATCAGATCGATGTGCGGGGTGGTGATGGCGAAGTCGTCGCGCATCGACGCATGCGACGCGGTGAAGATCTGGCCGGCCTCGGCATAGTCCGAATCGCCCAACGCCACAACGAAATCCAGCACCCGCTCATTCTCGGTCAACACGTGCCGAGCACGACGGGCGTCGACGGGATCGGAGACCCCGTCGAGAGCAGAGATGTCCCGCACTTCCCGTAACGAGACCACTCCCACATCGGCGGCCGCCCGCTCGCACGACAAACGCCGCGCCGCATACTCTCCACCGACATGACCGTGCCGTTCGCGCGAGTCGATCAGCAGCAGTTCGACGCCCGACAACGAAGGGTCGAAGTCGACCGGCAAAACGGTCAGATCCCGAAAGTCGATCAGCAGCGCCATCGCCGCCGAACCGAACAACGACGAAATCTGGTCGAGTAAACCCGTTGGCGCACCGACGTACTCGTTCTCGGCGCGCTGGGCCAGCCGGGCCTGATCCATCCGGTCGAGATGGGGACACAGGGCGCCCAGTACGGCGCATTCCAGCGCCGCCGACGACGACAGACCCGAGCCCACCGGAACGTCGCTGGAAATCGACATCGTCCCGCCCGACACGGCATGCCCGGCATCCCGCAAGGCCCACACCACGCCGGCCACGTACGCCGCCCACCCCGCCACGTCACCGGGCTTGGTGGTCAACGGAATTCGCACCGAGCCGTCGGCAAGGTCGCTGGAGACGATCAGCTCGGAAGCATCGGACGGTTCGAAGGCCACAAACGTGCGCTGCGGCAGCGCGATCGGCAACGACCAGCCGAGATTGTAGTCGGTGTGCTCGCCGATCAGGTTGACCCGCCCGGGCGCCGAATAGCGAAGAGTCACGCGAGATCCCGCAGGCGCTGGGCGACGGCTTCGGGCACCACGTCGGTGATGAACGCGTCCATCGCCGACTCGGAGGCCGCCAGGTATTTCAGCGCAGTAGCACTGCGCCGGATGGACATCAGCTCGACGTGGAAGTAGCCCTCCCGCAGCGCGGGGGTGTCGGAGTATTGATGCAACGCCGAAATGTAGGGCAGCGGGCCGGAATACATCCGGTCGAAGCGTCGCAAGACGTCGAGGTAGATCTCGGCGAACCCGTCGAGTTCGGCCGATGAAAGGTCGATGAGGTTGTGCACGAACCGGTTCGGATAGATGTGCACCTCCACCGGCCAGCGCGCGGCGAATGGCACGAACGCGGTGAACAAATCGGTGCGCGCCACGATCCGGCTTCCGTCGGCGACTTCGGAAGCCAGTAAGTCGGCAAACAGGTTGCCGCCCTTGTGCTGAGCAGCCTGCTCCATCATGGCCGCGGTCCGCGGCGTCACAAAGGAATAGCCGTAGATCTGGCCGTGCGGATGCGCCAGCGTGACGCCGATCTCCTCGCCCCGGTTCTCGAAGCAGAACACCTGCTGCACTCCCGGCACGGCGAGCAACGCCGAGGTCCGGTCCCGCCAGGCGTCGACAACCAACCGGGCATGCGGCAGCGGCAGTTCAGCGAACGAGCCGGCGTGGTTGCTGGAGAAGCAGATCACCTCGCACCGTCCGACGCCGGGCACAGGCACGAAGCCGTCCGGCACCGACAGCCGAGGCCCCTGAGCCGGACAACGAAGGGAAGCGGTTTTCGAAGACCACCACGTCGTAGTCGGGCGCGGGCACCTCACTGGTCAGCCCGGTCGGGCCCGGGCACAGCGGGCACTGGTCTGCTGGCGGCTTGTAGGTGCGGTCCTGGCGGCGCGCGGCGATGATCACCCACTGCCCGGTGGCCTGGTCGAACCGCAATTGCGACTGCCCCGGTTCGAACGGCGGCAACGGCCGGCGGTCCGCGACAAAAGACGGGGTACTCCCGGGCAGTGAGAAGAACAACAGCTCGCGGCCATCGGCCAGCGTCGTTCGCGTGCTCATCGGGTCCCATCTTGGTCGCTGTGCCAGAGTCGTGTGCAAGAGACACGCGAGAGAGGCTGGCCACGGGTGTTCGGTGACGCAACCGCGCGGTACCAGCGGGCGCGTAACTGGGCGATCGGATCCGACCCCGGGCTGCTGCGGCTGCGGATGGCGGTCCGCACGACCGGCGCGCTGGGCACCTCGCTGCTGGTCCTGTTCCTGTTGACCAAGGCCACCGGACAGCCGCTGACGGTGGCGCTGCTCGGGGCGGTGGTCACGATGATCTCGGCGCGTTCGGTGAACGACCCGGATCCGCGTCAACAACGCATCACCATGGCCCTGCTGCCGCTGCCCACCGCGCTGGCCATCACCGCGGCCGCGCTGGCATCGCCGCACCCGGTGGTCGGCGACATCCTGTTCGTCGTGGTGGTGTTCATCGCGGCCTACGTGCGCCGGTTCGGCCCACGCGGCACGGCGCTGGGCATGGTCACCTTCATGTCGTACTTCTTCTCGCTGTACCTGCAGGCGAAGTTCGCCGAGCTGCCGTGGCTGATCGGCTCCACCATCGTGGGCACGCTCTGCAGCTACTTATGGAGTGCCTTCATCCTGCCTGACCGGCCGGAAAGCGTTCTGCGCGAGAGTATTCGGTCACTGCGGGCGCGGATGGCGATCGTCGTCGACACCACCGCGGACATCGTGCGAATCGGCAACCCCGACGAGCGGCGACAGCGTCGACTGCGAATCCGGACCCGCCGGCTCAACGAGACCGCGTTGACGGTCCAGGCGCAGATCGAAGACCGGGTCAATCCGAGTGCGCTGTGGCCGGGGGTCAGCGGCGAGGACCTCGCGCTGTGGTTGTTCGACGCCGAACTGACCGTCGAACGTCTCGCGACTCGCGGGCACCCGCGCGGCCTTGGCCGACCTGCCCGCCGCCACGCGCGCCGAATTGGCCGACACCGTCGCGCTGCTGGCGCGCGCGATCCGGACACCGCACACCGACGCCCTCCGGCAGACCGCGCACATCGCTCAACAGCAACTCGAACGGCATCCGGATAACGTGCCGGTGCGGCGCCTCGCGTTGGCCGTCGTCGACACCGCCAAAGCCACCGCCGAAGTCCGGAAACGCATCGAGGGGGTGACGACCGAAACGACGCAACTCGAAGGCCCCACGCTGCCCGAGACGCCGCGGACGCCGGGCATGCTGCCGACGACCCGACAGGCCATTCAGGTCGCGGTCGCCGGCGCGCTGGCCATCGTCGTCGGCGAGATCGTCTCGCCGTCGCACTGGTATTGGGCGGCGATCGCCGCGTTCGTCATTTTCGCCGGCACCAACTCGTGGGCCGAAACCCTCGACAAGGGCTGGCAGCGGTTACTCGGCACGGTGCTCGGGGTGCCTATGGGCGTACTGGTCGCCACACTGGTGTCCGGCAACAAGGTCGCCTCGCTGGCGATGATCTTCGTATGCCTGTTCTGCGCTTTCTATTTCATGAAGGTCACCTACAGCCTGATGACCTTCTGGATCAGCACCATGCTGGCGTTGATGTACGGCCTGCTCGGCGAATTCACCTACGGGCTCTTGCTGTTGCGGATCGAGGAGACGGCGGTCGGTGCGGTCATCGGGATCGCGGCCGCCGTGCTGGTGTTGCCGATCAACACCAGATGCGAAAATCCGCGGCGACGCTCACACGTTTTTCCTGACGCTGGCCGATCTCGTCGAGGCGTCGGTGGCCAGCCTGCTGGGTACCCCCGCGCCCGCGAGGTTGACCGAGACGGCGCGCCAGCTCGGCCGCGATCTCGCGCAATTCCGGATCACCGCCAAGCCGATGAGCGCCGGTATCGCCGGGCTGGCGGGCCGCCGGACGATGCGGCACACCCAGAGGATGCTCGCCGCCTGCGATCGCTATGCGCGAATGCTGGCCCGCAGCAGCGAGTTACACATCAACACGTCACCCGAGCTGGCCGATGCGATCAGATCGACCGCCGGCCAGATCCGCCGCAACATCGACATGCTGATCACCTCGCTGGAGTTCAACCAGGCCGCGACGGTCTTCCCGTCCACCGACTACATCGACGCCGCGGAGACCCTCGCCCGCCAGCACGTCGACCAGCCATTGGCACCCGATCACCGACGGCTGATGAACGCCTTGCATGCGCTTCGCCAGCTCGACCGGGTCGTCATCAACGCCGCCACCGATCTCGGCGCCGAGAATGCGGCACTGCTGTCCAATAAGGCTTAGCCGCATATTCCCCTGCATTCCTTCATCAGGCGAATTATCGTGTTTAGCCTTGGCAGACTCCGACTATCGCGAGCGAGGTCTCAGTGGCCGCTGATCGGCAGCGTCGCCCGAGCGCCGTCCGCGGGCGTCTCTTGATGGCCAGCGGGTTGATCCTTATGGTCAGCTCCCTTCCGGTCTTGATCGCAACTCCCACATCGCAGCCGTTGCTGCGCGTGTCCCTTCAGTTGCTGATAGGACTCGCCCTAATCCCGGTCGGTCTCCTCACGTACCGCTTGGGCGTCAGGAACGCGCGAGATCTTCGTATGGACGCGGCTCCCAGCGTCCAGGACGAACTGGCCCGCGATCCTCGCGCCCCCGTGCTGTATCTGCGTTCCTTCAAACACGACCCGACCGCGGCACAAGTCGAGTACCTGGACAACCACTCCGACGAGGAGCAACTGTCGGCAGTGTTACGCCGCATCGGCCCGGTCGTCGCGGTGGGTAATCCCTCGGAACGACGAGTCACTCTCGGCGCCAGCCGCATCTACCTCAGTGACGACGAATGGCAGGACTGGGTTAAATCCCAGATGTCTGGCGCCGCGCTGGTGATCTTCCGGGCCAGCGACACTGACGCATTCTTATGGGAGGTGGCCACCGCCGCGAGCCAGTTACCCCCAGAGAAGACTGCTTTCTTGCTGCCTCGTGATCCGATGCTGTACGAACAATTTCGGCAGAATTTCGCCGACCGACTCGACCGGGCGCTCCCCGCAAGCCTCCCCCCGATCAAGAGGTCGAAAGCACTAGAAGCGCCAATACCCCCGGACGTCTGGGGTTTGATGTACTTCACCCCGTCTGGGCAACCCGTGTTCAGAAGCTGGCTGAGTGCGGAGAAGCTGTATACCCTCGCCGGCTTAATCAGCTGCTTCGGGATCACCCTCGGCAGGAGCCTTGTTCGAACGAAACAACCCGGATACGTATACCTCTTGCGCCCCATCCTCCGACGATGCGGCGCCTCGGTTCACTGCTCCCCGAAGCCACTTGGCGCCTATTTATTACTGTTGAGCATCTTCACCGTCGTGCCGTATCTGTTTGCCAGGGCCACGATTCGAGGGCTCAGCGGCAAGACGGCCACCTTGCTGTCCGGATGGCACGAGGACGACACCTACGCCTTCCGGCTCACTCCCGCCAACCACGCGAGCGCTGTCGGCGACTGCGAGGCCCCATATGGTCGCCAATCGGCGTTCGACAGGCCGCTGTCCAGGCAGACGGCGCTGATCGCTGGGACGTTGCAGTGGTTTCTCGGCGCCTTTGGCGTCGGCCGGTTCTACATCGGCTCCCGAGACGTCGGCAGTTGCCAACTGGGGCTGACCGCGCTCGGTTCACTTCTCGCATACGTTGCGCACCAAGGCTACTCGACCGCGGGCCTCATCCTGGTGATCGGCGTGATCATCTGGGGGTACGTCGACGCATTTCGGTTGTACGCGAAGGCATTCACCAAGTCGAACTAAACTCCTTGCTGTGCAAGGAAATCCAGCACCGCGTCGGCGAACAGATCGTTGCGATCCCCGGCCACCATGTGCCCCGCGCCTTGCACATCGACGAACTCGACGGAAGGGAAGCGGGCCAGAAATTCGTCGGCGCGGTCCTGGCTGACCAGATCGCTCACTTGGCCACGGACCAGGAGCATCGGCACGCCGCCGGCCAGGATCGTCTCGACGGCCGTGTTCATCCGGTCGACGTCGGTCAGTTCGTGGGGTGGCAGAGAGGCGTTCTCGCTGATGAACTTTGGATCCCAGTGCCAATACCACCGGTCGCCGCGACGGCGCAGGTTGGTGCGCAGGCCGTTGAGGTCTGAGGGCCGCGGCCGATGCGGGTTGTATTCGGCGATCATGTCGGCGACTTCGTCGAGCGAGGAGAAGCCCGTTTGCATCCGCCCAGCCATGAACTCGTGGATCCGGTTCGCGCCGGACTGGTCCATGTTCGGCACGATGTCGACGAGCACCACCGCCCGCGCGATGCCGGGCGAAATCTCCCCCGCCAGAAGCATTGTGGTGAATCCACCGAGAGACGCGCCCACCAGTACCGGCCGCGGAGGCAGCTGGCGCAGCACCTCGGCCACATCGCCGGCGAAGCTGGCCAGCCGATAGTCGCCGCCTTCCGACCAGTCCGATTCGCCGTGGCCGCGGAAGTCGACCGTAACCGCCTGCCAACCCCGTTCGGCCACCGCCGCGGCCGCCTTGCCCCATGAGCGACGGGTCTGCCCGCCGCCGTGCAGGAACACCACAGCCGGCGTCTCGGGATCACCGAGTCGGTCGGCGACGATGCGGGTGCCGCCGACGCCGGTCGTGGTGAACGTTTCAGGCGCGAGCGTCACGGTTAGCCTCTTTCCGTCAGCTGTTGCCCCAAAGCCCTGATCTCGCCGCGAAGTTCGTCGATGTGGGCCACGGTCGCCGCCTGATGCATGGCGTCTTCTTCGGCGACGCGCTGGATGATCCAGGACGCCAGAGCAGCTGTGACGACGCCGACCAGGCTGATACCACCGATCATCAACAGGACGGCGATAACTCGACCGGCGTCGGTGATTGGATAGACGTCTCCATAGCCGACCGTGGTCACCGTGGTGATCGACCACCAGATCGCCTTCCCGAACGAGTCGATCTTGGTGCCGGGCAGGTACCGCTCCTTGTCGAAGACGGCCAGCGCGGACGTGTAGATCAACAGCAGAACACCCGACGCGGTATAGACGACGATGCGACCGCGGAAGGCGTCTCCCACTGCCTTCTGCAGCACCTCGATCAGAACCAGCATGCGCAACAAGCGAAGTGGCCGAAGCAGCGGCAGCGTGATAATCGCGAAGTCGATCAGGTGCCGCCAAAACCAGTGCCAACGGTCGGCGGCAAGGCCCAGTCGGACAAAGTAGTCCACGAAAAACAGTCCCCAGATGACCCAGTTGATTACCCAGATAACATGCGCTTCGCGTCCGTGCGGTTCGGCGAGCACCTGCCTGGTGAACAGGACCAAAAATACGACGGCGGCGGCGGCCAGCGGCCACTCGGTGCGTCGCTCAAACCGCTGCAGCCTGGTTTCGCTGTCCATGCCGCGAAGTATCGCCGGTGCGCTGAGCACTCGTCCGCAGATCTAGAAAATCAGCTGGTCCAACGGGTTGGACGCGCTCCAGCATGCCGAACGCCTCTTCACCGTCCCAGCGGTAGCGCACGCCGGCCTGCTGCAACGCGGGAAAGCTCGGCATCTCCTGCTTGAGCGCCTGCGACGAGAACATCTTGTCGTCGTGATAGACGTCGTGGGTGGACAGGATCGTCTCGCCGTCGATATGCACTGTCCCGCTGGGTGTTTCCAAAGTCAGCGCGACGTCCTCGCCGTTCGGCCTTGCAGCTGCGGTCAGCCACGGCGCCTCGACGACGCGGGCCGGAATCGAGCTCGCCGTCGCCGGCGAAGATGTAGCCCTCGTTGAAGGTCGGCTCGCCGTCGGGCCGCGGCGGGTAGGCGATGTAGCCGAAGGCCGCGCCCGCTGGGGAACAGCGCCGACTGCCAGGCATGACCCCAGAATCCGGCCAGCTTGCGCACACCTTGCCGGCGAATCCGCAGACCGGTCCCGGTGAAGTCGTGCTCGTCGTCGCCGACTTTGCACCGTTCCCGTCGCGCGGAAGAGCTGCTCGTAGCGTGCGCCCACCCATCAGGCTCGCCCTCGATCGAGGTCTTCAGCCGCTCCCCCGACTCCGCGGACAGCGTGCCCTGCACCCACGGCGGCACCGCCATCGTGGCGTCGACGCCGAAGCTGACATCGACCAGCGGCCCGTCCTTGCTGCCCTTGATCAGATCCTGCGACGAGGTCTGGACGGCCTTGCCCTCGAAGCTCATCGTCCAGGTGTCGAAACGGCTCGACGCAGCGGAACCCCAGCCCGCCCGCGCCGAGCACGGTCGGTCGGCCGTCGGCGCCCGTCGACCGGCCAGCTAGAGCCGTTGTCGCGCAACCGAAAGACCCGCCCGTCCGGGAAGGCGACGTTGACCTGAACGTCGTGCGCATCCCAGTTCGCCGCGACGGCCTCGATCCCGATCCGCGGCAGGCCGACTACGCCGCGGTCGTCGACGACCCAGAAGCTCACCGAGTCTCGCATCTCCGGGTCGTCGGGCCGATCGAGCGAATACCTGCTCGCGCGACGGATCGATGCCACCGGTCAGATCAATCGGCCATCCAAGCTCCTTGCGACGTAGTCGGCGAACAGCGGCCGCACCGAGTCGAGATCGAGGCCGAACGCCACCGGGTCGGCGTGGCTACTGGGCTCGCGCTCTGCAGCGGCCTGCGGCCCACCACGCGCGCATGCCGGATTCGAATTCGTCGCTCACCGGCTCGCCCAGCCAGTCGTACAGCCCGCGAACCTGGTCCGACCGGCGTCGGCCTGCATGGCCCGAAAGTCGATGTCGTAGAAGCGTTTATCGGCCCCGCCGTCGCGGAACTGCAGATGCCCGTTCGCATGCCCAGCGACCAATGCTCGACGTTGAGCTGGCCGAGATAGTCGCGGTCGAGGTGGTCGGTGAAGCCGCCGACGATGTCGGCGTAGAGATCGGCCACCGAGAGGATGACGTCGGTGGGGTCGCGATGGGTCATCACGAATCGGGCGTCGGGAAAGACCTCGTTCAGGGCGTCGAGCCACAGCACATGCGACGGCGACTTCAACCGCCATGGCCGTGTCGGCTCGCCCCAGCTGCAGCAGCTTCATCACCCGCCGCTGGTAGGCGTAGGTCGAGCGTGAGGTCGGCCGTGTCCACCAGCCACGCCGAGTACGACGGAATCTGCGCAAAGGCTTGGAAGATATGGGATTTGAAGTCCAGCGCCATCAGCTCCAGGCATTCCATCGGCGCGTGGGTGCCGGTCGGCACGTGGGCCCGCGAGCCGACCGGTGTTGCCGCTCGTCGGCCGGGATCCGCGGATCGGGACCTGTCACGGTCGACGGCGGCGGGCACGGTTGCGACGACTCCCAGCGGCGCAGGTAACGAATCGGCCGGGTCCTGCGCCAGCAGCACCGACAGGGCCGTCGAACCGGTGCGCGGCAGGCCCAGCCCGATCAGCGGCGCCACGATCTCGACGTCGTCGATCTCCGGGTGGCGGCGATACCAGTCCTCGACCTGCAGCCGCTGCGACAGGTGCGGTGACGATGCGGGCGTAGAGGTAGCGCCTCGCCGCGGGCGTTGAGCCGGGCCTCGTCGCGCAGCGACGCGAGCAGTATCTCGAGGCCTTCGCGGAAGGAGTCGTCGCCGAAGTCGTCGAGGCCGGTCTGCGCGACGGCGGCCGCGATGACACCGTCGAGATCGGCCATCGTCAGCCCCTTCCGGGAATCGGTGTCAGTATACTGACGCGATTATGAGCGAGTTGTCAACGCCTCGACGCAGCCTACCACAGCCCGGCGCGACAAAAGGCCGCCGCGGCCACCCGCGAGCGCATCGTCGATGCCGGCACGCGACTGGTCCGCGGCTTCACCAACTGGGACTGGGACGAGCTGACGTTTCGGGCCGTCGCCGAGCGCGCCGAGGTCAGCGAGCGCACGGTCTACCGCCACTTTCCGACCGAGCGGCACCTGCACGACGCGATCATGGGTCGTCTGGAGGACGAAGCGGGCATCGCCTACGAAGACGTCGAGTTGGGCAACCTCGCCGAGGTGACGGCGCGGGTTTTCGCTTCGCTGCGACGGTTCGCGATCAAGGAGACGGTCGGTACACCGCAGGGTCCGGCGTTCGTGGGCGCGGAAACGCGACGGCACGATGCCTTGGAGCGCACAGTTGCGGCGTCCGAGTTACCGGACGCGCACAAACGGGCACTGGCCGGGCTGCTCGACGTGCTGTGGAGCCCAACCACTTACGAACGACTGGTCGGCGCGTGGAACCTGGAGAGCACCGAAGCAGTCCATGCCGTCCAGTGGCTGATCGCGAAAGTCGTTGCAGCGGTGGAAAACACCGAATCGCCCTTGCGCTGACCGGTATTGTGCGGATGTGATGTCGCGATGGCCGTGTCAATGCCGTCAAATACGGTGTTTACCCCTACGATCAGTCCTCAGTCGACGAACTAATTGACTTGGCACACTAATTCAGACAGGGTGCAAGCCGGGGGTGACACCGCTGCGGAAGTATTGGATACCGGGCGGTAAGGCAGGTAGCCTCATTTCCGGTTGACACTCCAGCCTCACGGAAACATCTCGGTGGCGATCTGATTTGTCCCCGCCGAAAAGCGCTCTAGCGCCGATGTAGCCGCCACGTCAGGTTTAGCTATCGGCGCTGGAGGTTCCCGTTTGGGTACCGATCCAATTATTTCCGGCGCCGTCGCGCCGGAGCCAGGGGATGAGTCGTGAGCCGATTTACCCAAACCATGTTCGACAACGCCCAGAGCAGTCTCAAGGGCATGAACACCGGGGAGCCTGACGCCCCGGTCCGCCACACCTGGGGTCAGGTGCACGAGCGCAGCCGCCGCGTCGCGGGCGCTCTTTCCGCCGCCGGTGTGGGCCACGGCGATGCGGTCGCGGTGCTGGCCGGTGCGCCCGTCGAGATCGCCCCGACCGCGCAGGGCATCTGGATGCGCGGTGCCAGCGTCACGATGCTGCACCAGCCCACCCCGCGAACCGACCTCCAACGCTGGGCCGACGAAACGACGGCCGTCATCCACATGATCGACGCCAAAGCCGTCGTGGTCTCCGATCCGTTCATGGCCGCGGCACCGCTGCTGACCCAGCTGGGCATGCAGGTCCTGACGGCCGAACAGCTACTCGACGGCCGGCCGATCAACCCGATTGACACCGACGACGACGACATTGCGCTGCTGCAACTGACGTCCGGCTCGACCGGATCCCCCAAGGCGGTCCGGATCAGCCATCGCAACGTCGTCTCCAATGCCGAGGCGATGTTCATCGGCGCAGACGTCGACGTCGAATCCGACGTGATCGTGAGCTGGCTGCCGTGTTTCCACGACATGGGCATGACGGGCTACCTGACGGTCCCGATGTACTTCGGCGTCGAGTTGGTCAAGGTCACGCCGATGGATTTCCTTCGGGACACCCTGCTGTGGGCACGGCTCATCGAAAAGTACCGGGGCACCATGACCGCGGCGCCCAACTTCGCCTACACGATGTTCGCCAAACGCCTGCGCAGGCAGGCTCAGCCCGGGCAGTTCGACCTGTCCTCGCTGCGGTGGGCGCTATCCGGCGCGGAGCAGGTGGACCCGGCCGACGTCGAGGATCTGTGCGAAGCCGCCGCGCCGTTCGGGTTGCGTCCCGAAGCCGTGGTGCCCGCCTACGGCATGGCCGAGACAACGGTGGCCGTGTCGTTCACGGAGTGCGGCCGCGGGTTGACCGTCGACGAAGTCGACGCCGACCTGCTCGCCATGCTGCACCGGGCGGTCCCGGCAACCAGGGGTAAAACCCGGCGACTGGCCTCCCTCGGTCGCCCACTGAAGGGGCTGGAGGTCCGGATCGTCGACCAGGACGGCGCGGTGAGCCCTCTCGCAGTGTCGGCGTCATCCACGTGCGTGGCGAACCGGTGACACTGGGGTACACGACGACTGCCGGTTTCATCTCCGCGCAGAATCACGAAGGTTGGTACGACACCGGCGATTTGGGCTATCTCACCGAGACCGGCGACGTGGTGGTGTGCGGGCGGGTCAAAGACGTGATCATCATGGCCGGGCGCAACATCTACCCGACGGACATCGAGCGGGCCGCCGCGCGCGTCCACGGGGTCCGCCCCGGCTGTGCGGTGGCGGTGCGCTTGAAGGCGGGCCATCCACGGGAGACGTTCGCGGTCGCGGTCGAAGCCAACGGCTGGGACGACCCGGACGAGGTGCGCCGCGTCGAGCGTCAGGTTGCCCACGAGGTCATGGCCGAGGTCGACGTCCGGCCCCGCAATGTCGTTGTGCTCGAGCCGGGAACGATCCCCAAGACGCCGTCCGGAAAGCTGCGACGCGCCCACGCGCTTGCCTTGGTCACCTAAAATTGTCGTCTGCCGATGACCGAGTTTGACGCCCAGCCCGGTCGCGAGCCGCCAGCGCCGACCGAATTGTCCACCTCCCAAGGGGAAGCGGACGAAGGAGACCTGCGTGTCGGGTTGCGCAGCCTGTCCGGGATGGTGGCCGGCGCCCGCGACTTGTTCGAATTGCTGGGCAAGGTCGCCGGGTTCGCCGCCGATGCCATTCCCGGCGTCGACGGCGCCGGGGTTGCGTTGATCGACGCGGGCAAAGGTATCGCGACGCTGCAGACCACTTCTGCCACAGCGGAATTCGTCCACCAGATCGACGCCGTCCAATACGACGAATTGCACGAGGGGCCGTGCATCACCTGTATGGAGACGCGGCGACCCACCGTCAGCGGATCGCTCGGCGCCGACGGCCGCTGGCCGCGCTTCGGTGGCCGGGTTGCGCGGATGGGCGTGCATTCCGCGCTGTCGCTGCCGCTGATCGTCGGCGAGCACGTGGTCGGCGCGATCAACTGCTACGCCAACAGCCACGACGCCTTCGGCGAGCACGCCGTGCAGTTGGGATCGCAGTTCGCCGCTCCGGCGGCGGTGTCGATCTACAACGCCGACCTGCTGGCCGGGGCTCGAGCACGCGCGGAAAAGCTGGAGGAGGCGCTCGATCACCGTGCGGTGATCGATCAGGCGGTGGGCATCATTCGCAGCCGGTCGGGTGTCAGCGCCGAGGAGGCGTTCCACCGGCTGGTCCAGATGAGTCAGAACGGCAACGTCAAGCTGCGCGATGTGGCGGCACGACTGGTCGAGGACGCCGTGCGACGCGCGCAAGCGCGGCGGAATCAGCCGTGAGCCAGTTGAGTCATCTTCCGCAGCAGCGCCGGGCGGGCGCCGGGATCGGACATCAACTGCCGAGACACGTCGGTCAGGTGTTCGCTGTGGGTACGCGCATACCTGCGTAGCAGCGAAAAAGCTTCGTCGACCGAGATATCGAGGCGTTCGCGCAGGAAGCCCTTGGCCTGCTCGACGACGATGCGGCTGGTCAGCGCCGAACGCAGCTGCGGAATCACCGTCGCAGGTGTGGGCGGGTGTTCCTGCAGTATCGCCACGCACGCGATATGCGCCAGTGTCTGGCCCACCAGCAGATCGGACTCGCTGAGTGGGCCGGTTTGGTTGCCGAACAGGCCCAGGGAGCCCAGGACGATGCCGGCGGCCCGCATGGGCACCGCGTGCACCGAGACGATGCCTGCCCCCAGCGCGGCGGGGACGAACTGCGGCCACTGCCGGGATTCAGTGCGCAGATCCGCCACCGAGACCGGTTGGCCGGTTGCATAGCACTCCACGCAGGGACCCTCGTCGACATGCAGTTGAAGGAGCTCCAGCTCGCGGGTCTGCGTGGATGTCGCGGCCAGCAGCCGCAGCTGACCGAGCGGGTCGGCGAGCAGGAATGCCGCCGCCCCGACATCCAGCAGGTCTGCGCAGCGCTCGGTGAGCTCGGTCAGCAGGTCGACGACGTCGAAGTCGTCGAGCAAGCTGTCGACGAGCGATACCACCGCGTCGAGTACGCGAGCTTCGCGAGGGGTGTCGGTCATGGTGCCCTCCTTGTCGGATCAGTCGGCATCAAGACGCAACCTCCGATCCAGAATGTCGCGCGCGACGTCGGTGGCGCTGCGGTTGGTCGCGTAGGCATGAGCCCGCAGGCGAACCAACGCCTCGGCGGGTTCGACCTCGAGTTGAGCGACGAGCATGCCGGTGGCCTGGCTGACCTCCGTGCGGCTCAGTGCGTTGAAGTCGGCCCACGAATTGCTGTACGGGTCGTTGACCGCGGCCTGAAGATCGGTGTCCATCAGGTCGAGCAGCGGGGCGCCGGCCAACTCAGCGGCGACGACTGCGCCCGCCAGCTCGTCGCTGTGTAACTCGCCGGGTTGGGTACGGAAAAGGTCAAGGGCGCCAACGAATTCGCCGGCCAGCACGACCGGAATGGCGAAGACGCCTCGAATCTTGTAGTCGAGCAGCGCTGGGCGGTACAGCGGCCACCGAACATTGCTG
>CAVWEO010000004.1:0-125838 GCA_963753995.1 uncultured Actinomycetota bacterium
TCATGGCCGAGACCTCGACCACCTCGGGTGGACTGGAATCGCTGCTGGACCCGCACGGCAACATCAAAAAGGCAACGCCAAGGCCGCGCATACCTGGAACTCCAACCAGACCTTCTTCGTCACCAACGGAACATCGACCGCGAACAAGATCGTCGTTCAGTCGCTGACCCGGCCGGGCGACATCGTGCTGATCGACCGCAATTGCCATAAGTCGCACCACTACGGCCTGGTGCTGGCCGGGGCGTACCCGCTGTACCTGGATGCCTATGAGCTCCAGCCGTTCGCGATCTATGGCGCCGTGTCGCTGCAGACCATCAAAAAAGCGTTGCTCGACCTGGAGGCGGCCGGGCAGTTGGGCCGAGTGCGCATGTTGTTGCTCACCAACTGCACATTCGACGGCGTCGTCTACAACCCGCGGCGGGTGATGGAGGAGGTGCTGGCGATCAAGCCGGACATCTGCTTCCTGTGGGACGAGGCGTGGTACGCGTTCGCCACCGCGGTGCCGTGGGCCCGGCAGCGCACCGCGATGGTCGCCGCCGAGCAACTCGAATCGATGCTGTCGTCGCCGGCTTACGCGCAGGAGTACCAGCAGTGGCGTGAGTCGATGCAGGACATCGACCGCGCCGAGTGGGGCGAGCACCGGTTGCTTCCCGACCCCAGCAAGGCGCGAGTTCGGGTTTACGCCACACATTCGACCCACAAGTCGCTGTCGGCGTTGCGGCAGGCGTCGATGATCCATGTCCGCGACCAGGACTTCAATTCGCAGTCCCGCGACGCGTTCGGCGAGGCGTTCCTGACCCACACCTCGACGTCGCCCAACCAGCAACTGCTCGCCTCGCTGGATCTGGCCCGCCGTCAGGTCGACATCGAGGGTTTCCAGATGGTGCGCTACGTCTACGACATGGCGCTGGTTTTCCGCCACCGCGTCCGCAAAGACCGGCTGATCAGCAAGTGGTTCCGCATCCTCGACGAATCCGATTTGGTGCCAGACGAATTCCGGCTGTCGGCGGTCAGCTCGTATCGGCAGGTGCGCCAAGGCGCGTTGGAGGAGTGGAACGAGGCGTGGCGGTCCGACCAGTTCGTGCTCGATCCGACGCGGGTCACGCTGTTCATCGGGAAGACGGGCATGAACGGATACGACTTCCGCGAGAAAATCCTGATGGAGCGGTTCGGCATCCAGATCAACAAGACGTCGATCAACAGCGTGCTGTTGATCTTCACCATCGGGGTGACCTGGTCGAGCGTGCACTATCTGCTCGACGTGTTGCGCAGGGTGGCCACCGATTTCGACCGAAACCGAAGCGCGGCCAGCAGAGACGACCGCGCCCTGCACCAGCGCCGAGTCGAGGAGATCACCGAGGACCTGCCGCCGCTGCCGGACTTCAGTGAGTTCGACAGCGCCTTCCGGCCAGACGACGCCAGCTCGTTCGGCGACATGCGTTCGGCGTTCTACGCGGGCTACGAGGACGCTGATCGCGAGCACGTCATGATCGGGGAGGCGGGCCGTCGGCTCGCCGATGGAAAGTCGTTGGTGTCAACCGGATTCGTGGTGCCCTATCCGCCAGGTTTTCCGGTGCTGGTGCCCGGCCAGGTGGTCTCCAAGCAGATCCTGTATTTCTTGGCCCAACTCGACGTCAAGGAAATTCACGGCTACAACCCCGACCTGGGGTTGTCGGTGTTCACCGAGGACGCGCTTAAACGCATCAACGCCGCGCGCGTGCTCCGTCACCGTGTCGGGTACGTGCACTGCGTCGAACGTGTGTTGCGAGGAACCGTTGGTTTCGCGAGGTCCGCCACGGGCGCCGTTGCCGCGCGGTGCGCCGACACGTGACGGCTGGTTTCGCTCACCGCGATCAGAAACCGCGCCGGTGAAGCCCAGGTGGCGCAATAGCCGGCGGCTATGCGGTATCGGCTGGTGGCGGCGGAATCGAGGCGGCGCAATACCCGCGCGGCCACTCCACGCGATGACGGTCACCGAGGCTCCGCAGCCCCGGCGTTAGCGTGGCGACGTGGCCGTACCATTGCCGATCCGTCAACCGCGCGCCGATCGTGCGCGTCAGGTCGCCGACGTACTGCGCCACCAGATCCACGCCGGCGCTTATGACGACAGCCTGCCCGGGGAGACGGAGCTGGCCGCCGAATTCTCGGTGTCGCGCAACACCATTCGGGAAGCGCTCACCACGCTGAAAAACGAAGGGCTGATCGAGCGCGGCCCCAAGGTCGGCACCCACGTCGCGCTGCGCAAGTACGACCACGGCCTGGACACCCTGCTGGGCCTGAAGGAGACGTTCAAGAGCTACGGCGAGGTCCGTAACGAGGTGCGCGCCGCGATGACCGTGTCCGCGCCGCCCGACGGTAGCGCAGCGACTGCGCCTGGAGCCCGGCCAGCAAGTGGTGTTCGTCGAACGACTGCGCTACCTCGGCGGCCTGCCGCTGAGTCTCGACCTGACCTATCTGGAGCCGGACATCGGCACGCAGGTGTTGACGCACTCGCTGGAGAGCAACGACATCTTCGCGCTCATCGAGCAGCTCACCGGACGCCGCCTCGGGCGCGGCATCGCTGGCGCTGGAGGCGATTCCGGCCGACGCGCACTCCGCCGCGGCGCTGCAGGTGCCCGACGGCGCCCCGCTGCTGATGCTGGAACGGCTGACCAGCCTGGACGACGGCAGGCCGGTCGACTTGGAGTACATCCGGATGCGTGGTGATCGAATCACCATGCGCGGCAACATGATGAAGGACTGAGCCATGACATTGGTCAACAACCGATCCGACGTTCCGGTAACGATCGACGAGTCGCTGTGTATCGACGGGTGCACCCTGTGCGTCGACATCTGCCCACTGGATTCGCTGGCCATCAACCCCGACACCGGCAAAGCCTTCATGCACGTCGACGAATGCTGGTACTGCGGCCCGTGCGCGGCCCGCTGTCCGACCGGCGCCGTCACCGTCAACATGCCCTATCTCATCCGCTGAAACGGGACCTCGCATGAAGACATCCGCCATCCGGCTGGCGTCGGCTGCTGCCGCCTCACCGTGGTAGCCGCCGGCTGCGCGCTGGATTCCGGCGAGCGCGGTCAACGTCGTTGTCGGCTACCAGTCCAAAACCATCAACACCGTGACCGCGGGCACGCTGCTGCGGGCCCAGGGGTACCTCGAGCACCGGCTCGCGGACGTCACCAAGCGCACCGGCACCAAGTTCCACGTGGTGTGGGAGGACTACGACACCGGCGCGCCGATCACCGCGCAGATGGTCGCCGAGAAGATCGACATCGGTTCGATGGGCGATTACCCGATGCTGATCAACGGGTCCAAAACCCAGGCCAATCCGCGCGCCGCCACCGAGATCGTCTCGGTCACCGGCTACAACGCCAAGGGTGCGCTGAACATGGTTGTGGTCGAACCGAATTCGCCGTCGACCACGTTGCCCGATCTGGCCGGCAAGAAGATCTCCGCCAGCGTCGGCTCGGCCGGCCACGGCACCCTGGTACGCGCGCTGACCAACGCCGGAATCAACCCGACCACCGGAGTCGAGGTGCTCAACCAGCAGCCGCAGGTCGGAGCATCGGCTCTGGAATCCGGTCAGGCGCAGGCGCTTTCGCAGTTCGTGGCGTGGCCCGGGCTGCTGGTCGACCAGGGTAAGGCCAAACTGCTCTACGACGGCGCCGAGCTGAACTACCCGACCCTGCACGGCGTGGTAGTCCGCCGCGCGTACGCGACCGCGCACCCCGAGGTGCTCGACGCCTTCCTGCAGGCCCAGCTCGACGCTACCGATTTCCTCAACTCCAATCCGCTGGAGGCGGCGCGCATCGTCGCCGAGTCCAGTGGGCTGCCCCAGGAGGTGGTCTACCTCTACAACGGCCCCGGCGGCACCTCGTTCGACTCCACGCTCAAGCCGTCACTGGTCGATGCGCTGAAAAACGATGTGCCATACCTGAAGTCGATCGGCGACTTCGCCAATCTGGAAGTCGCGAACTTCGTTCAGGACGGCCCACTGCGGGCGGCGTTCTCTGCCCGCAAGCTCGACTATGACGCGGCGTTGCGCGCTAGCCGCGCCGGCACGCGGGCAGCGAGCTCTGGCTGGAGGGATCCGACATCACCCAGCCCATCGCCACCCCGGCCGGCCTGCTGAAGGCCGTCCGGGACGCCACCGTCCGCGGGGCCAAGGTCCGGGCCGCCTACGTCCCCGACAGCCGAGCTGGGCACCCGCTGGTTCGCCGACAAGTCGGTGTGGGTGCGGGACGGTGCAAACTATCTGCCGTTCGACACCGTCGCGGGCGCGCAACGATACCTCGGCGCCCACCCCGGCAGTACCGCCATCGACTACCAACAAGCATTGGCAGGTGCGGCATGACCGCCGTCGACGTGAGTATCGACGGGCCGCAGTCGCGCGTGCCGGTGGCCGGTAGTTTCCAAGGCGCGCAAGCCCGCATCGGTCTGGCGGTCACGGGCGCTGCGGTTGACGTCGGTGGCGGCGGCCATCGGGCTGTGGCAATTGCTCACCGCCGGCCATGTCCGGTTCTGGCTGCGCTTCGACACGCTGCCGACCGTCACCGAGATCGTCGGCGCGCTGACCCGTGCGGTCGGCACCAACGCGTACTGGCTTGACTTGGGGCAGTCTCTGATTCGCATCCTGACCGGCTTCGGGCTTGGCGGCGGTCGTCGGGGTGGCGAGCGGAATTCTGCTCGGCCGGTCACGACTGGCCGGGGATCTGTTCGGTCCACTGACCGAGCTGGCCCGGCCCGATTCCCGCGATAGCGGTTGTGCCGGTGGCTATTCTGCTGTTTCCCACCGATGAGGCCGGGATCGTGTTCATCACGTTCCTCGCCGCGTTCTTCCCGATCATGGTCAGCACCCGGCATGCGGTGCGTGCGCTGCCGACGCTCTGGGAGGACTCGGTGCGGACGTTGGGCGGAGGTCGCTGGGATGTGCTGACTCAGGTTGTGCTGCCCGGAATTCTGCCGGGAGTCTTCGGCGGGTTGTCAGTGGGCATGGGAGTGGCATGGATCTGCGTGATCTCGGCCGAGATGATCTCCGGCCGGCTCGGGGTGGGCTACCGAACCTGGCAGGCGTACACGGTGCTGGCCTACCCGCAGGTGTTCGTCGGCATCATCACCATCGGCGTGCTCGGCTTCGCGACATCGGCGGCGGTGGAGTTGGTCGGTCGCCGCGCGACGCGGTGGCTGCCACGCGGAGAGGAGAACGGGCGATGACGCAGCCGGTATGAGGCTCGAACTGGATCGAGTGCGGTTGTCCTACAACGGCGATGCGGTGATCGATGACCTCAGCTTCGCGGTCCGGCCGGGGGAGATCCTGGTGCTCACCGGGCCGTCGGGCTGCGGCAAGACGACCGTGTTGCGCGCACTGGCGGGCCTGCTGCCGCCTGACGCCGGCCGGGTGCTGGCCGACGGATGCGCAGGTGACCGGCACGTCAGGCGATCGCGGTGTGGTGTTCCAGGACAACGCGCTGCTGCCATGGCGCAGTGTGCGTTCCAACATCGAGTTGGCGTTGCGGCTGCGCGGCGAGCCGCGGGCGACCCGGACCGCGCAGGCCGACCGGTGGATCGGCGAACTGGGGCTGACCGGGTTCGGGGATTACCTGCCCAAGAACCTCTCCGGCGGGATGCGCCAGCGTGTACAGCTGGCCCGCGGGCTGGCCGGTGCGCCGCGTGCGGTGATGATGGACGAGCCGTTCGGTGCGCTGGACACCCAGACCCGGGCGGCGATGCAGCGGCTGCTGATCGACTCCTGGCGGGCACATCCGACCACGATCGTCTTCGTCACCCACGACGTCGACGAAGCGCTGACGCTAGGGGACCGGGTCGCGGTGCTGGGCCGGGCCGGGCAGCCGCTGCGAGCGATCGTCGATGTCCCGCAACCGCGCAGCGACCGGGCGCATCCCGAACAGCGCGCGGAAATCATTGCCGCACTCCATGATCTGGTGGCCGCCTGATGCAGATTCCCGATCCCACCCAGCCCACCCGGCTCGACTGCGACGTCCTGGTCATCGGCGGCGGCACCGCCGGCACCATGGCCGCGCTGACCGCGGCCGAGCACGGCGCGCAGGTGCTGCTGCTGGAAAAGGCGCACGTGCGGCATTCCGGGGCGCTCGCGATGGGGATGGACGGCGTCAACAACGCCGTCATCCCGGGCAAGGCCGAACCCGAGGACTACGTCGCCGAGATCACCCGCGCCAACGACGGAATCGTCAACCAGCGCACCATCTATCAGACCGCCACTCGCGGCTTCGCGATGGTGCAGCGGCTGGAGCGCTACGGCGTCAAGTTCGAAAAGGACGAGCACGGCGAATACGCGGTGCGTCGCGTGCACCGCTCCGGCTCCTACGTGCTGCCGATGCCCGAGGGCAAGGACGTCAAGAAGGCGCTGTACCGGGTGATGCGGCAGAAGTCGATGCGGGAGAAGATCCGCATCGAAAACCGACTGATGCCGGTGCGGGTGCTCACCGAGGGCGGCCGGGCCGTCGGCGCTGCCGCGTTGCACACCCGCACCGGCGAATTCGTCGCGGTCGGGGCCAAGGCGGTGATCCTGGCGACCGGCGCGTGCGGGCGGCTGGGCCTGCCCGCGTCGGGATATCTCTACGGCACCTACGAGAACCCGACCAACGCCGGCGACGGCTACTCGATGGCCTACCACGCCGGCGCCGAACTCTCCGGTATCGAATGCTTCCAGGTCAACCCACTGATCAAGGATTACAACGGCCCGGCCTGCGCGTATGTGGCCAACCCATTCGGCGGCTATCAGGTCAACGCGCTCGGCGAGCGGTTCGTCGACTCGGACTACTGGTCGGGCCAGATGATGGCCGAGGTGCGCAGCGAGATCGAGTCGGCGCGCGGGCCGATCTACCTGAAGGTGTCGCATCTGCCGGACGAGACGCTGACCGCGCTGGAAGGCATCCTGCACACCACCGAGCGGCCGACTCGCGGCACCTTCCACGCCAACCGCGGCCACGACTACCGCACCCACGACGTGGAGATGCACATCTCCGAAATCGGCTTGTGCTCCGGGCATTCCGCATCCGGGGTGTGGGTCGACGAGAACGCCCGCACCACGGTGCCCGGTCTGTACGCCGCGGGTGATCTGGCCTGCGTGCCGCACAACTACATGATCGGCGCGTTCGTCTTCGGTGACCTGGCCGGCGCCGACGCGGCCGCGACCCTGCCCGACGCGGTTGCCCCGCAACAGCTTCCGCAGGACCAGCTGAACGAGGCGCACGAGCTGATCTACCGTCCACTGCGACATCCGGACGGTCCACCGCAGCCACAGGTCGAATACAAGCTGCGGCGCTTCGTCAACGACTATGTGGCACCGCCCAAGACGGCGGCCAAGATGTCCATCGCCGTGCACACCTTCGAGCGGATGCGCGACGAGATCGCCGAGATGGGCGCGCGCACGCCGCACGAACTGATGCGCAGCATCGAGGTGTCCTTCATCCGCGACTGCGCCGAGTTCGCGGCCCGCTCGTCGCTGACCCGTACCGAGTCGCGCTGGGGTCTCTATCACGAGCGTGCCGACCTCCCGGTCCGCGACGACCAGGAGTGGGGCTATCACCTCAACCTGCGCAAGGCGTCCGACGGGTCGATGGAATTCTTCAAGCGACCCGTCGCCCCGTACTTCATCTCGGTGCCCGAGTTGGATTCATTGCCGCCCACCGACCGAACAGTGTGGCCGGTCGAGCAGCCGCCGCTGGTCGGCGGCCGGGCCCCCGTCGAGGCACCGTCCCGGATGACCGCGAGCGCCGAGCCGAACCGCCGTCGCCTCGCATCGTGGCGGTGCTGGCGATCGAGGAGCCGACGGTGGCCGCGCTGGCCGAGTTCCTTCGCGACGCCGACGCTGGCGTGCGGCGCACCGCCGTCGCGACGCTGACCGAGCACACGCCGGACGGTTACGCGGCTGAGCTGTTGCGGGCCCTGCACGACGACGACGGGTCGGTGCGCCGGGCCGCTGCCGAGGGAGTCCGCGAACTGGTCGAGGTACTCCCGGATCCGCAGGCCGCCCGCGAGTTCCTGGCGTCGACCGGATCCGGTCGTGCGGTCGGTCAGCGTCTATCTGCTGGCCGCGCGGCGTGTCGGCGACCCCGCCGCGTTCCGGGATGCACTCGGCGACGTCGACCACCGGGTGCGAATCGAAGCGGTGCGGGCGCTGGTGTCCGATCGACGACGCGGACGGGGTGGCAGCGCCACCGGCGACCCGAATCGCGAGGTCCGCATCGTCGCGGCCAACGGTCTGGCCACCTTGCGGGCCGGTCGAGCCGCGGTCCGTGAGCTGGTTGCCGACACCGACCCGCTGGTGCGCGCGGCGGCGTTGGCAGCTCTGGGCCAGTTAGGTTGCAGCGAGGCGATTTCGCCGCCATCGAGCAGGCGCTGCGGGCCCCTGCCTGGCAGGTGCGCGAGGGTGCGGCCCGCGCGTTGTCGGGCGCGGCGGCCGAGCATGCGGTTCCGCGGCTGTCGCAGACGCTGGTCGACGAGCACCTCGACGTCCGCAAAGCCGCGGTGCTCAGCCTCAGCCGCTGGGCGGCTGCGGATGGCGCCGCGCGCGATGCGCTGAGCGTGGCGCTCAAAGACGACGACGCCGACGTGCGGGCCTACGCCCGCACGAGCATTGGGCACTGGAAACCGGGTAGTCGTCGCTAGGCTTACCGCCCATGGCGTCTTCGGCGAGTGCGACCAACTCCCGGCTGTCGGTGAATGACTGGGTGCAAGAGGGTTTTCGGGTGCTGGCCGAAGACGGCGTCAAATCGCTGACGCTGGGCCACCTGTGCGGCCGACTGCGCGTCACCAAAGGCAGCTTCTACTGGCACTTCAGTGACATGACGGCCTACCGCGCCGCGTTGATCGACACCTGGGCCGTCGTCCGCGACGAGGACCGGTCATTCGAGCGAACTGGCGAGTCTGCCTCCGCGGGAGCGGCTGTCGCGGATGATGACCACGCTGGTGGGTCCGCGGCACTGGATGCTGGAGCGCGCCATGCGGGAATGGGCACGGTCCGAGCCAACCGTGGCCGCCGCGGTGCGGGCGTCCGACCATAGCGTGGTGGCCGCCGTCCGGCAGGCGTTCCTCGATGCCGGTTTCGACGACGAGGAAGCCGAGATGCGCGCCACCGCGACATTCGCTGCGGGCATCGGCTTTTTGCATCTGTCCGGCTCGCGGCCGAGTCCGATGGCCGCAGGGCGCCGCGAGCAGTTTCTGGAAGTCATGCTGCGGCACTGAGATCCGGCTCTGACTACCATACCAAAAGGTATGGTAGCGTCCGCGCCATGGCAGACGTCGCATCCCGAGGTCAGCGCCGACTTCGTCGCGCGACTGGCCGATCGCGCGGGGGAGGCGGAGAAGCTGCGCCGGCTGCCGCAGGCCACCGTCGACGACTATCGGAGTTCCGGTCTGGCCCGGCTGCTGCTGCCGAAGCGGTACGGCGGCAGCCAGGCGGAGTTTCCCGAAATCCTCGAGACGGTGCGCCTGATGGCGCATGGCTGCACGTCGAGTGCGTGGACGCTCGGCTTCTACACGCTGCACAACTGGATGCTGGCGCTGTTCGGCGAGCAGGCCCAGGACGAAGTGTTCGCCGACGGCCCGGTGCTGTGCCCGGCTCCGCTGGCGCCGACCGGTCGCGCTATTCCGGAGGACGGCGGCGTCCGGCTGACCGGCCGGTGGTCGTGGGCGACGGGGGTCATGGATGCCGACTGGGTGATGGTCGGCGCCATCTGCGGACCCGACGATGCGCCGTATCCGGCGCTGGTGTTGGTGCCGGCCGACGACACCCGCGTCGAAGACGTGTGGCACACCGCCGGCATGTGCGCCACCGGCTCCAACGACGTCATCGTCGACGACGTCTGGGTGCCCGAGCATCGGTTGGTCGCGGTGACCGACATCTACGGCGGTACCGCACCCGGGCGCGGAACTCCACGACGCGGCGGTGTACCGGTGGCCGATGGTCCCGGCACTGGCGTTGACCGCGGCGATGCCCGCGCTGGGGTCCGCGGAGTTGGTCGCCGACCTGTTCGCCCGTCGGCTCAGTGAGCGGGTGATCGCGTATTCCGGTGCGGCGCAGAAGGATCAGCCCACAGCGCAGGTGCGCCTCGGCGACGCCCGGGCGCGATTGCGCGCCATGCGCGCGCTGACCGATTCGGCCGCTGAGGACATCCAGACCCGGGTCGGCAGCGGGCGAGCACATCGGCCGCACGGTGCGGGCCGGGGTGCGGGTGGCCGCGGCGCACATCGTGCACGAATCCCGTTCGGTGATCGCCGATCTGCTCGAGGCCTCCGGTGCCAGCGCGCAATTCCTGGACCACCCGCTGCAACGGGCCAAGCGGGACGTCGACGTGATCTCCGGGCACGTGGTGTTCGACTACGACGGCAGCCGGGAACTGGCCGGCGCGTTGGAGATCGGCGCGAAAGTTTCGCCGCTCGCGATGGTCGTAGACGGCAGCGACCTTGGCGAACAGCAGGCTGTCGAGTGGCTCGGTGCCGAGGTTAGGGTAGATCCCATGACGGGCCAGCCGTCCTTCGCGGGTGAACCCGGCGCGCTCCAGCAGGCGCACCGAACGCTCGTTGTCGACATGGCAGGTCGCCCAGACGCGGTAGACGTCGGGATCGGCGCTGCAGGGTGGTCGATCAGCATGTCGAGCGCTTCGGACATCAAACCCTTGCCCCACCAACGTCGGCCGATGCAGTAGCCGATCTCCGCGGCGTACCGCATCGGGCGCGCGCAACTGAGCATCCCGACGATCTCGTCGCTGTGCTGCAACTCCATCACCCAGGTTCGCAGGTGTGCGTCGACATTCATCCGTTCGGCGATCACCCGCCGGGTGGCCGCCACATCGGGATGCGGTGTCCACAGCAGATACTTGGTGACCTGCGGATCGTGGGCGACTCGCTGGAACAGCGGGCCGGCGTCGTCAATCACCGGCGGGCGTAGCAGCAGTCGCGGGCCTTCGATGCGCTCGGGCGTGAACTCGGCCACTACAGTCCCAGCGCCCGATAGGTTCGATGCACGAATTTCGGTTGCACCGCTTGTAGTTTCGCGCGCGAGGTGTTGCCCGCGACCGCGGCAGCGGCATCAGCCGACAACGCCGGCATGTTCTGGATCAGGTACAGCAGGATCAGGTCCGGCGGACGGATCGGCCTGCCACCACGTTCCGTAGGCGCCCGGCCAACTGAACGTTCCGAGGCCACCCGGCCCGAACAGCGGCGTCGACTTCGACGGGTCGGTCACCACCGACAGGTTGAGCCCGAATCCGCGCCCGATCCAGAACGGCGAGCCGAGGAAGTTGTGACGCTTGTGCTCGACGGTGAGCCGGTCGGTGCGCATCAGCCGTACCGACTCCGCGGAGAGTACTCGCACACCGTCGAGAGTCCCGTCGCCCAGCAGCATTTCGATGAATCGCAGATAGTCGTCCGCGGTGGACCACAATCCACCGCCGGCGTTGCTGAACGCCGGCGGCGTGATGTGCGGCTGGCCCATCACGTCGTGCTGGAGGTGATTCTTGCCGTCGAGCTGGTACATGGTCGCAGCTCGGCGACGGCCCTCGGGGGTCACGTGGAACCCGGTGTCAATCATGCCCAGCGGCTGCAGGATTCGCTCGTCGAGCACCTGATGGAACGGCTTGCCCTCGACCCGCGAGACCAGCACGCCGACCACGTCGGTGGAGTGGCCGTAGGTCAGTCGCTCACCCGGTTGATGCACCAGCGGCAAGTCGGCCAGCGCGGCCAGCCACGCATCGGGCCCCTGGCCGAACGGCAGCCGGACGTAGGCCCGTGAGATCGGGCCGCCGACCGAGAATCCGTAGCCCAGGCCGCTGGTGTGGGTGAGCAGATCCTCGACCAGAATGGCGCGTTCGGACCGGATGGGTGCGATCCAGCGGTCCGGTCGGGTCGTCGAGCACCCGCACGTCGGCGAATTCCGGCAACCAGCGCACGATCGGGTCGCGCAGTGCCAGCTTGCCCTCGTCGACCAGGGTCATCGCGGCGGCGACGGTGACCGGCTTGGTCATCGAGGCGATACGGAACAGCGTGTCGCGCTGCATGGGCAGCTGAGCATCGACATCGCGGTAGCCGATCTCGTTGACCTGCAGCACTTTTCCGTGCTGCCAGACCATCGTCACCGCACCGGCGAGCAGGCCGGCGTCGCAGGCTTCGCGGATGGACGCCTGATTGCCCTCGAGGTTCACCCGATTCAGGTTAGTGGGCGGGTCGGCCGGAGGATTTCCCGGACATGTGATGTCTCGCCAGATCGCGACTCCCTCGACGATCTCGGGCGCGCGGCCGAAGAGGTCGGTGAAGAAGGCGATCATCGGCTGCCAGTGCTGAGCGGGTCCGACGATGACGTGGCGTACGTCGGCGTCTTTGAGGTCGGCGGCGATCTGCGCCCGGATCGTCGCCGCGCGCCACCAGCCAGGCGCCGCGCTGTTGAATCACGAACATGGTGAAGGTGAGCTGCGATTGCGCCGGCCCGGAATAGGTTCCGCCGTTGGGTTGCGGCACGTAGGCGTAAGCCTCGGGCATCCGTAGGCCGTAGCCGGCCTCGGCGGCCCACACCATCGGAGCGGCCTCGCCGCCATTGACGAAATATGGTGCGACGAGCACCGTTTCGTCGGACTTGATGTGGTGGCTCGGCCAGTTCCGGAAGAAGGCCGGTGTGGTGAACGGCGCCCGGGCGAAGCGGAGCGGGGAGCAGCAGGATCAGTGACGTGCCGACGGCCAGCAGCCAGCGCGCCGCCGGTCGTGGGGCGAGGCGGGTCGCTCGGGCGATGACGATCGCGACCACGACGGCCACCGCCAGCCAGACGAAGACGGTGAGGCGGCCCGGCAGCACATGCTTGAGCAGCGGCAATTTCCCCAGCGCCAGCCACGGAAGCGGGATGCGCAGGACGGCTCTTTGCCGATGTGCAGCCACGGCCCCAGCGACAGCAGGAGCATCAACACCGCCCGTGACGCTGGTGACGCGGACCCGCAGATCGTCCCAGAGTCGAACGGCCGCGACGACAAGCAGGACGAGCAGCGGCAGGCCGAGATACCCGGTCGCCTCGTGAGAGAAGCCGCTGAACTCACGGGACACCCGAGTCGCCGCATTGGGTGCGATGAGCTGATAGCGCGTCGGCAGAACGAGGTTCAGCAGGTCTGTCGAGAAGGTCGTGGGATCTTGCACCTGCCCGCTGATCCGTTGCGGTCCGAAGAACTGCGCGGCCAGCGGCCAGCCGGCGAGCAGCAGGAAAGTCGGCACGGCGGCCGCGCACGCCGAGACGAACCGGGTGACGGCGAGTGGCGGACCGGCCGGTCACGGCACGTCACAGCCAAGACTCCGACCAACACCGCGGCCGCCACGACACTGGTGGCGAAGACCTCCTCGCTGATCAGCAGTTGTGCGACGCCGAGGATGCCCAGCGCCACCCCCGATTGCCACGGCGGCCGGCGGCGCGTCACGAGGAGGTCGTCGATCCCGACCAGCAGCAGTGGCGGGACCCAGGCGGTGGCCAGGTTCAGATGCAGCGCCGCGTGCGAAACGACGTAGGGGGAGAAGGCGTAGACCGCGCCACCGACGATCGGGCCGAGGCCGTCACCGCTCCAGCGGCGGATCGCCAGCCACGCCGCGAGCCCGCTGAGTGCAATGCCCGTGACCATCAGGACGTTGAACGCGAAGATCGGGCCGCCGATCGTCGCCGGCAGCCAGCCGAGGATACCGAGCAGCGGCATCGACGGGCTCCACATCACGTTCACCCCGGCGGGCGAACCGATCTGGGTCGTGAAGAACGGATCGAGGCCGTGCGTGAGCGCATGCGGGGTCCAGCCGAGGTACCAGATCGCCTGCTCCTGGTCGCAGCAGCCGCCGGCCCAACCCGACGTCGGGTCGCGCCAGGCGCCCCACGTGACGACCACGGCCGCGCACAGGTAGAGGACGAACGCCACGAATCCGCCGCGGCGGCCAATGGTCCACTGCCGGAGTCTGTCTGCCAACTCGGCCACTGGGCGTAGCCGGCGCTACTGCGGGGGATTCGGCTGAACAAACGGACGGAGATCACGGCGGGTCCGGTGATCAGCCGATCCCGGCGTCACCGTCGGCGTGGCTGCCCCGCGTGTAGTCGCCCTGCCACGGCACTCGCTCGCCGGCGCCCGCGTCCGTCGCGGCCTGAACCTGTCCCATCTCCTGGCGTGAACGGAGGAAGAACTCGTACTTGCGGCGCAGATCGTCGTCAGACTCGATGGGCCTGAGTTCGGGCGCGAACTCTTCCAGTTCGGCTCGTCGCTGCGGGACGATCATGCAGATCGGCTCGTCGACCTCGAATCGCACCGGCATCAGCTGGCGGGTGAGCTTCCAGTTCATGCTGAAAACAGAGCTCGCCCAATCGGTTTCGACTATCCCCTCCAACGGCGAGATGGCGTCCTTGGGATGGTTCGCCGGCCCGCGGACCAGCAGGTCATAGCCGGGCGGAGTGCGAAACAGAATAGGCAGATGCCAGGTCAGAATGCCGTAGCCGAAATTGCTGGCGGGCAGAAACTGTCCAGGGTCGCGCCGGTCGGGCGTGATCATCAGCGCCCCGGGGTCGTCTCCGCCCATCCACGTCGCGGTGAACGCGCTCGGAGTGCGCAGTTCCCAGCCACTCTGATTGGCGATGAGCAGCGGCAGACACCGGTTCGCCCAGCCCCGGCGCGTCGCTGACATCCAATCCCGGTTGGTCGGTGCCGGCGTGATCGGCGGTGCGGTGCCACCACCGGTGATGAAGCCGATCAGTGGCCGGGCCGGGCTGGTGGGCTCGTCGCTCATCCGATCCTCAACTTGGCTGCGCTCTTCGGCGGAAACATTGCCACAGTTTCGGCGGCCGTGGCCCACTGGAACGCGGATCAGGCTACCGGCCATTCCTGGGGGACCGCTGGTCGCCTTTCCCGATGATCTGACGGCGAACGAGCGCCTGTCATTTTCCCAGGGTGGGCCGCGAATGCTACGCTGCCCGGCAGTCGACATCCTTTAACGATCCGTCCAGAGAGGCGGAGAAGGAGGTCAAGATCTCGCATGGGTGCCGCGGGTGACGCCGCCACCGGCCGCGAACTGATGTCGGCGGCCGATGTGGCTCGTACCATTTCGCGCATTGCGCATCAGATCATCGAAAAGACTGCGCTGGACGGTGCCGATGCACCTCGGGTGGTGTTGCTGGGAATCCCCACCCGCGGTGTGACTTTGGCCAACCGCCTCGCGGTCAACATCGCCGAGTTCTCCGGCGCCGAGGTCCCGCACGGCGGACTGGATATCACGCTCTACCGCGATGACCTGATGACCAAGCCGCCGCGGCCGCTGGAGAACACCTCGATTCCGGCCGGTGGCATCGATGACGCGCTGGTGATCCTTGTCGACGACGTGCTGTATTCCGGGCGCTCGGTGCGCTCCGCGCTGGATGCTCTGCGCGACGTCGGCCGCCCGCGGGCCGTGCAGTTGGCGGTGCTGGTCGACCGCGGCCACCGCGAACTGCCGCTGCGCGCCGACTACGTCGGCAAGAACGTGCCGACCTCGCGGACCGAGAACGTGCACGTGCTGCTGGCCGAGCAGGACGGTCGCGACGCCGTGGTCATCTCCCGGGAGGACGCGCCATGAGCAGGCATCTGCTGGCCGCCGGCGATCTGTCCCGCGACGAGGCGACCGCGATCCTCGACGACGCCGACCGCTTCGCCCAGGCGCTGGTCGGTCGCGAGGTCCGCAAGCTGCCGACCCTGCGCGGCCGGACGGTCATCACGATGTTCTACGAGAACTCCACCCGCACCCGGGTGTCGTTCGAAGTCGCGGGCAAGTGGATGAGCGCGGACGTGATCAACGTCAGCGCCGCGGGATCGTCGGTGGGTAAAGGTGAGTCACTGCGCGACACCGCGCTGACCCTGCGCGCGGCCGGCGCCGACGCGCTGATCATCCGGCACCCGGCTTCCGGTGCGGCGCAACGTCTTGCAGACTGGACCTCTGTTCCGGGCGCAGACACTGGACCGGCGGTGATCAACGCCGGCGACGGCACCCACGAGCACCCGACCCAGGCGCTGCTGGACGCATTGACCATCCGGCAGCGACTCGGCGGCATCGAGGGTCGCCGGGTCGTCATCGTCGGAGACATCCTGCACAGCCGGGTCGCGCGCTCCAACGTCATGCTGCTGGCCACCCTCGGTGCCGAGGTGGTGCTGGTGGCGCCGCCGACGCTGCTGCCGGTCGGGGTCGCCGAATGGCCGGTGACGGTGTCGCACGACCTGGATGCCGAACTGCCGGCCGCCGACGCCGTGCTGATGTTGCGCGTGCAGGCCGAACGGATGAACGGCGGCTTCTTTCCTTCCGCGCGGGAGTATTCGGTGCGCTACGGGCTGTCCGACCGGCGCCAGGCGATGCTGCCCGGTCACGCGATCGTGCTGCACCCCGGGCCGATGCTGCGCGGCATGGAGATCTCGTCGTCGGTGGCCGACTCGACGCAATCGGCGGTGCTGCAACAGGTTTCCAACGGCGTCCACGTCCGGATGGCGGTGCTGTTCCATCTGCTGGTGGGCACCGACTCCGCGACCGGGCTCGCCGGCAAAGGGGTGATGGCATGAGCGTGTTGCTGCGCGGGGTGCGACTTTACGGCGAGGGCGACCCGGTCGACGTCCTGGTCGACGACGGGCAGATCGCCGACATCGGGGCGGGGCTTGCGGAATCCGGAGGACTCGAAAAGGCCTCGACGTCATCGATGCCACCGGACAGGTGCTGCTTCCCGGGTTCGTCGATCTGCACACCCATCTGCGTGAGCCCGGTCGCGAATACGCCGAGAACATCGAAACCGGTTCGGCCGCGGCAGCCCTCGGCGGTTTCACCGCGGTGTTCGCGATGGCGAACACCAACCCGGTCGCCGACAGCCCGGTGGTCACCGACCACGTCTGGCACCGCGGGCAGCAGGTCGGCCTGGTCGACGTCCACCCGGTCGGCGCGGTCACCGTCGGCCTGGCCGGAAAAGAGCTCACCGAGATGGGCATGATGGCCGCCGGCGCCGCCCAGGTGCGGATGTTCTCCGACGACGGCAAATGCGTCGACGACCCGCTGATCATGCGCCGCGCACTGGAATACGCCACCGGTCTGGGCGTGCTGATCGCGCAGCACGCCGAGGAGCCACGGCTGACCGTCGGCGCGGTCGCGCACGAAGGACCCACCGCCGCCCGGCTGGGGCTGTCCGGCTGGCCGCGGGCCGCCGAAGAGTCGATCGTCGCCCGC
The DNA here is from genome assembly GCA_963753995.1 of uncultured Actinomycetota bacterium. Lineage (GTDB taxonomy): Bacteria > Actinomycetota > Actinomycetes > Mycobacteriales > Mycobacteriaceae > Mycobacterium. The sequence continues at coordinate 17,220 of CAVWEO010000004.1, forward strand.
GATGCCCTGCTGGCCCGCGATGCCGGCGCCCGGGTGCACATCTGCCATGCCTCTACCGCGGGAACCGTCGAAATCGTCAAATGGGCCAAGGCGCAAGGTATTTCGATCACCGCCGAGGTGACGCCGCATCACCTGCTGCTCGACGACAGCCGACTGGCCAGCTATGACGGCGTGAACCGGGTCAACCCGCCGCTGCGTGAGGCCGCCGACGCGGTCGCGCTGCGCCAGGCGCTGGTCGACGGCGTGATCGACTGCGTGGCCACCGATCACGCCCCGCATGCCGAGCACGAGAAGTGCGTCGAGTTCGCCGCCGCGTTGCCGGGGATGCTCGGTCTGCAGACCGCGCTGTCGGCGGTGGTGCAGGCGATGGTGATTCCCGGCCTGCTGACCTGGCGTGACGTCGCGCGGGTGATGAGCGAGAACCCGGCCCGCATCGCCGGGCTGCCCGACCAGGGCCGGCCGCTGGAAATCGGGGAGCCGGCCAACCTGACGGTCGTGGACCCGGACGCCACCTGGACCGTCGTCGGGGCCGAGTTCGCCAGCCGGTCGGCCAACACCCCCTACGAGACGATGACGCTGCCCGCCGCCGTGACCGCAACGCTGCTGCGCGGCAAGATCACCGCCCGCGACGGAAAGAGTCCGGCATGAACCGTTCCCGCGACAATGCAGCGCCAAGCGACGAGAAGGAGCGGCGCTCGTGAACTCGGGAACGCTGGTCGCGTCGCTGATCATGGCCGGGCTGCTGGCGCTGGTGATCGCGCTTCATCATCCAGCTGATGATGCGCGGCTGGCGCAAACGCGGAGAACGCCAGGCCGAATTGATCGGCACGCTGCCCGAGATCCCCAGCCAGGTCGGCCCGGCGGCCATCACCACCCCCGGCGTCTACGTCGGCTGCACCATGGCTCCGGCCTGGAGCCAGCGGATCACCGCCGGCGACCTGGGCTACCGCAGCAAGGCGGTGCTGACTCGCCACCCCGAGGGCATCCTGGTGCAGCGCGTCCGCGCACAGCCGATCTGGATTCCGAGCGAGTCGATCTCCGGCATCCGCACCGAGCACGTCATCGCCGGAAAAGTCGCCGCCCGCGACGGAATCCTGGCGATCCGATGGCGGCTGCCGTCAGGGGTCAAGATCGACACCGGGTTTCGCGCCGACAACCGCGACGAATACAAGGGCTGGCTGCAGAGCTGGCCGGAAGGAGTCGCGCTGTGAAGGCGATGCTGGTTCTCGACGACGGCCGGACCTTCACCGGGACCGCGTTCGGCGCGATCGGCCAAACACTGGGCGAGGCGGTGTTTTCCACCGGCATGTCCGGGTATCAGGAGACGCTGACCGACCCCAGCTATCACCGGCAGATCGTGGTGGCGACCGCCCCGCAGATCGGCAACACCGGCTGGAACGGTGAGGACGGCGAAAGTCGCGGCGACAAGATCTGGGTCGCCGGTTACGCGGTGCGGGACCCGTCGCCGCGGGTCTCGAACTGGCGTGCCACCGGCACGCTGGAGGACGAGCTGATCCGCCAGCAGATCGTCGGAATCGCCGGCATCGACACCCGCGCGGTGGTGCGCCACCTGCGCAGCCGCGGCTCGATGAAGGCGGGCGTGTTCTCCGGCGAATCGCTCGCGTCGCCCGAAGAGCTGACCGAACGGGTCCGCGGCCAGCAGCCGATGCTCGGTGCCGACCTGGCCGGCCAGGTCAGCACCGCCGACGCCTACATCGTGGAAGCCGAAGGGCCGCAACGGTTCACCGTGGCCGCGATCGATCTCGGCATCAAGACCAACACCCCGCGCAACTTCGCCCGGCGCGGAGTGCGCACCCGCGTGCTGCCGTCGTCGGCGACCTTCGAGCAGATCGCCGAACTCAAACCCGACGGGGTGTTCCTGTCCAACGGCCCGGGCGACCCGGCCACCGCCGACCACATCGTCGAGGTGACCCGCGAGGTGCTCGGCGCCGGAATCCCGTTGTTCGGCATCTGTTTCGGCAACCAGATCCTGGGCCGCGCGCTGGGCCTGTCGACCTACAAGATGACCTTCGGCCACCGCGGCATCAACATCCCGGTGATGGACCACGCGACCGGGCGGGTCGCGGTCACCGCCCAGAACCACGGGTTCGCGCTCGAAGGTGAGGCGGGGCAGCGGTTCGACACGCCGTTCGGTGCGGCGGTGGTCAGCCACACCTGCGCCAACGACGGCGTCGTCGAGGGCGTGAAACTCGTTGACGGACGGGCCTTTTCGGTGCAGTACCACCCGGAGGCCGCGGCCGGTCCGCACGATGCGGAGTACTTGTTCGACCAATTCGTCGACCTGATGACGGGGGAGAACGGGTAATGCCACGGCGGACTGATCTCAAGCACGTCCTGGTGATCGGCTCCGGGCCGATCGTCATCGGACAGGCCTGCGAATTCGACTATTCCGGAACCCAGGCCTGCCGGGTGCTGCGCGCCGAGGGCCTCGAGGTCAGCCTGGTCAACTCCAATCCGGCGACGATCATGACCGACCCGGAATACGCCGACCACACCTACGTCGAGCCCATCACCGCCGCCTTCGTGGAGAAGGTGATCGTCCAGCAGGCCGAGCGCGGCAACAAGATCGACGCGCTGCTGGCCACCCTGGGTGGTCAGACCGCGCTCAACACCGCGGTCGCGCTGTACGAGAACGGCGCACTGGAGCGCCACGGCGTCGAGCTGATCGGCGCCGACTTCGACGCCATCCAGCGCGGCGAGGACCGGCAGATGTTCAAGGACATCGTCGCCAAGGTCGGCGGCGAATCAGCCCGCAGCCGAGTCTGTTTCACCATGGACGAGGTGCGCGAGACCGTCGGTGAACTCGGCCTGCCGGTGGTGGTCCGGCCGTCGTTCACCATGGGCGGGCTGGGCTCGGGCCTGGCGCACACCGCCGACGAGGTCGACCGGATGGCCGGCGCCGGGCTGGCCGCATCGCCGAGCGCCAACGTGCTGATCGAGGAATCGATCTACGGCTGGAAGGAATTCGAGCTCGAGCTGATGCGCGACAGCAAAGACAACGTCGTCGTCGTGTGCTCGATCGAAAACGTCGACCCGATGGGCGTGCACACCGGCGACTCGGTGACGGTGGCGCCGGCGATGACGCTGACCGACCGGGAATACCAGCGGATGCGCGACCTCGGCATCGACATCCTGCGCGAGGTCGGCGTCGACACCGGCGGCTGCAACATCCAGTTCGCGGTCGACCCGCACGACGGCCGGCTGGTCGTCATCGAGATGAACCCCCGGGTGTCGCGGTCAAGTGCGTTGGCCTCCAAGGCCACCGGCTTCCCGATCGCCAAGATCGCCGCGAAACTGGCTGTCGGCTACACCCTCGACGAGATCCTCAACGACATCACCAAGGAGACCCCGGCCTGCTTCGAGCCCACGCTGGACTACGTGGTCGTCAAAGCGCCGCGCTTCGCGTTCGAGAAGTTTCCCGGCGCCGACCCGACGCTGACCACCACGATGAAATCGGTGGGCGAGGCGATGTCGTTGGGCCGCAACTTCATCGAGGCGCTCGGCAAGGTGATGCGCTCGCTGGAGACCAGCCGCGCCGGCTTCTGGACCAAGCCGGATACCGACGGCACCGCCGAGGATGCGCTGGAGCGGCTGCGGACGCCCACCGAGGGCCGGCTCTACGACGTCGAGTTGGCGCTGCGGCTGGGCGCATCGGTGGACCGGGTGGCCGAAGCCTCCGGCATCGACCCGTGGTTCGTCGCCCAGATCGCCGAGCTCCTGACGTTGCGGCAGGAGGTGAGCGACGCGCCCGTGCTCGACGTCGAGCTGCTGCGCAGGTGTAAGCACAACGGCCTGTCGGACCGTCAGATCGCCGCGCTGCGACCGGAATTGGCCGGCGAGGACGGCGTGCGGTCGCTGCGGCGGCGGCTCGGCATCCACCCGGTGTACAAGACCGTGGACACCTGCGCCGCGGAGTTCGAGGCCAAGACGCCGTACCACTACAGCAGCTACGAACTCGACCCCTCCGCCGAAACCGAGGTGGCCCCGCAGACCGAGAAGCCCAAGGTGCTGATCCTGGGCTCGGGACCGAACCGGATCGGCCAGGGCATCGAATTCGACTACAGCTGCGTGCACGCCGCAACGACCTTGTCGGAGGTCGGTTTCGAGACCGTGATGGTCAACTGCAACCCGGAGACGGTCTCCACCGACTACGACACCGCCGACCGGCTCTACTTCGAGCCGTTGACGTTCGAGGACGTCCTGGAGGTGTTCCACGCCGAGCAGCTCTCCGGTGCCGGCGGCCCGGGCGTGGTGGGCGTGATCGTGCAACTCGGCGGCCAGACCCCGCTCGGGCTGGCGCAGCGGCTCGCCGACGAAGGCGTGCCGATCGTCGGCACCCCGCCGGAGGCCATCGATCTGGCCGAGGACCGCGGCGCGTTCGGCGACCTGCTGTCGGCGGCGGGGCTGCCGGCGCCGCGCTACGGCATGGCGACCACGTTCGCGCAGGCGCGGCGGATCGCCGCCGACATCGGATATCCGGTGCTGGTTCGGCCGTCGTACGTGCTCGGCGGTCGCGGCATGGAGATCGTCTACGACGACGAGACGCTGCAGGGCTACATCGCCCGGGCCACCGAACTCTCGCCCGAACACCCGGTGCTGGTGGACCGCTTCCTCGAAGACGCCATCGAGATCGACGTCGACGCGCTCTGCGACGGCGACGAGGTCTACATCGGCGGCATCATGGAGCACATCGAAGAGGCCGGCATTCACTCCGGTGACTCGGCGTGTGCGCTGCCGCCGGTGACCCTGGGCCGCAGCGACATCGAGAAGGTGCGCCATGCGACCGAGGCGATCGCGCACGGCATCGGCGTGGTCGGTCTGCTCAATGTGCAGTACGCGCTGAAGGACGACGTGCTCTACGTGCTGGAGGCCAACCCGCGGGCCAGCCGCACCGTGCCGTTCGTCTCCAAGGCGACCGCGATACCACTGGCCAAGGCGTGCGCCCGAATCATGCTGGGCGCCAAGATCTCTCAGCTTCGCGACGAAGGCCTGCTGGCGGCCGTCGGTGACGGCGGCAACGCGGCACCGGATGCGCCGATCGCGGTCAAGGAGGCGGTGCTGCCGTTCCACCGGTTCCGCCGGGCCGACGGCTCGGGTGTCGACTCGCTGCTGGGTCCGGAGATGAAGTCGACCGGCGAGGTGATGGGCATCGACCGCGACTTCGGCAGCGCGTTCGCGAAAAGCCAGACCGCGGCCTACGGGTCGCTGCCGGTCTCGGGGACGATGTTCGTCTCGGTGGCCAACCGGGACAAGCGCTCGCTGGTGTTTCCGGTGAAGCGGCTGGCCGACCTGGGCTTCCGGGTGCTGGCCACCGAGGGCACCGCGGAGATGCTGCGCCGCAACGGGATTCCGTGCGACGAGGTTCGCAAGCACTTCGAAGAGGCGCAGCCGGGCCGGCCGACGATGTCGGCCGTCGACGCCATTCGCGCGGGCGAGGTCGACATGGTCTTCAACACGCCGTACGGAAATTCCGGGCCCGCGCATCGATGGCTACGAAATCCGCTCGGCGGCAGTCGGAGTCAACATCCCCTGTGTCACGACGGTCCAGGGAGTGTCGGCGGCCGTCCAGGGCATCGAGGCCGCCATCCGCGGCGATATCGGTGTGCGCTCGCTGCAGGAGTTGCACAGCGCGCTGAACCACGGCGGCAAGTAGGCATGCCCGGGTTCGGCGCCCGGCTGGCCGACGCGGTATCCCGCCGGGGGCCACTGTGTCTGGGCATCGACCCGCATCCCGAGCTGTTGAGGGCCTGGGATCTGCCGGTCAGCCCTGAGGGCCTGGCGGCGTTCTGCGAGACCTGTGTGGCGGCGTACGCAGATTTCGCCGTCGTCAAGCCTCAGGTGGCGTTCTTCGAGACCTACGGCGCGGCGGGTTATGCCGTGCTGGAACGCACCATCGCCGCCCTGCGCCAGCGCCGGTGTGCTGGTGCTGGCCGACGCCAAGCGCGGTGACATCGGATCGACGATGGCGGCCTACGCGGCCGCGTGGACCGGCGACTCGCCGCTGGCCTCCGACGCGGTGACAGCGTCGCCCTACCTGGGTTTCGGCTCGCTGCAGCCGCTGCTGGACAGCGCCGCAGAGCACGGCCGGGGGGTGTTCGTGCTGGCGGCGACGTCCAACCCGGAGGGTGCCAGCGTGCAGCGCGCCCTGACCGGCGGCCGCCCGGTGGCGCAGTCGATCGTCGACCAGGCCGCCGCGGCCAACCGGGCCCTGGGCTCCGGCACCGTGGGCGTCGTCGTCGGCGCCACGTTGACCGAGGTGCCCGACGTCAGCGGGCTCGGCGGGCCGGTCCTGGTGCCCGGTGTCGGCTTCCAGGGTGGCCAGCCCGATGCCCTCAGCGGCCTGGGTGGCGCCGTTCCCGGGCAGCTGCTGCCCGCGGTGTCGCGCGACGTGCTGCGGGCCGGACCGGACGTCGCAGCGGTGCGCGCGGCGGCGGGAGCGGATGCGCGACGCCGTGGCCTACCTGGCCGGCTGAGCCGCTCGAGACCCGAGCTACGACACGGCGTCGTTCACTTTTTGGCCGGACCGGCTGTTCGCGACGACACGCGCGACACGCCGCAACTTTCGCAATCTGGGCCAGATTCGGCTTTTTGACCAGTGTCGAGTCGGTCAGATGAAGGGTTTTCCGTCGGCCGGCCGATCGTGCCGCGCTCGGCAAAAGTCCAGGTAGAGGCGATTTACGCGGTGGCGAAAGCGAGTGGCTCGACGGCGGCGGATCCGCGGTTGACGGGCTCCCGTCCCGGGCGTTGCCGGCGGCACCTTCTCGACGCCATAAGCTGCGTCTTTGTAGCTTCAACCAGGGGGGCGGGTTAGATTTCGTCTGGAGGCGTGGGTACGGTCGTCACCGCTGGCTGGACTACCTGGCCGAGGACAAATAAAGATCGAAATCTGTTGCTGATCGATACGGAGGAATCGTGGCCCTTCCCCAGTTGACCGACGAGCAGCGCGCGGCAGCGTTGGAGAAGGCTGCCGCCGCACGCCGAGCGCGAGCCGAGCTCAAAGACCGGCTGAAGCGTGGCGGCACCAATCTCAAGCAGGTGCTGAAGGATGCCGAGACCAACGAGGTCTTGGGCAAGATGAAGGTTTCCGCGTTGCTGGAGGCATTGCCGAAGGTGGGCAAGGTCAAGGCGCAGGAAATCATGACCGAGCTGGAGATCGCCCCGACGCGCCGTCTGCGCGGCCTCGGCGACCGCCAGCGCAAGGCTCTGCTGGAAAAGTTCGACTTCACCGCCTAAGTCCGACGACGATGCAGGCCGGCAGGCCTGAGCAGGAGTCGGACCGGCGGGTAAGCCGGGAGAGTCGTTGAGCACCGACGGGGGACCGGTCGGCACGGGACGCGTTGTCGTGCTGTCCGGTCCGTCCGCGGTGGGCAAATCGACACTGGTCCGCTGCCTTCGTGAGCGGATTGCAGATCTGCATTTCAGCGTCTCGGCGACCACCCGGGCCCCTCGGCCCGGAGAGGTCGACGGGGTCGACTATCACTTCGTGTCGACGGACCGCTTCCAGCAGTTGATCGACGACGGTTCGCTTCTGGAGTGGGCGGAAATCCACGGTGGCCTGCACCGATCGGGCACGGTGGCCGACCCGGTCCGCGACGCCGTCGCCGCCGGACACCCGGTACTCATCGAGGTCGATCTGGCCGGTGCCCGCGCGGTGAAGCAGGCCATGCCGGAGGCGATCACGGTGTTCCTGGCGCCGCCGAACTGGGCGGCTCTGGAAGCCCGACTGATCGGTCGCGGGACCGAGACACCCGAGGTGATCGAGCGCCGGCTGGCCACCGCACGCACCGAATTAGCGGCCCAGGATGACTTCGACGAGGTCGTGGTAAATCGTCAATTGGAAACAGCGTGCTCAGAATTGGTATCATTGCTGGTCGGACCCGCGCCGAAAACGGCGTGACCCTCCAACCAGACTCGATTCACCATTGAGTCCCACATGGCCACAGGCCGCCAGGAGAAAATTTACGTGAGTAGTTCGCAGACCGACGCCTCATTGACCGCCGTCCCCGACCAGTTCGACCCGTCGGCAGGTGGCATCGGCGCGTACGACACGCCGCTGGGTATCACCAACCCGCCCATCGACGAGCTGCTCGCGCGGGTGTCCAGCAAGTACGCCCTGGTGATCTACGCGGCCAAGCGCGCCCGGCAGATCAACGACTACTACAACCAGCTCGGCGAGGGCATCCTCGAATACGTCGGCCCGCTGGTCGAGCCGGGCCTGCAGGAGAAGCCGCTGTCGATCGCGATGCGCGAGATCCACGGCGACCTGCTCGAGCACACCGAAGGCGAATAGCGGGATCGAGGCGGGCCTGTAATGAGCCTCTCGAGTGAGAAGCGGACGGACCGCAAGCGGATCGTCGTCGGCGTCGCTGGGGGCATCGCCGCCTACAAGGCCGCCACCGTCGTCCGTCAGCTCACCGAGGCCGGCCACCAGGTCCGCGTCATCCCCACCGAATCCGCGCTGCGATTCGTCGGGGCCGCCACCTTCGAAGCGCTGTCCGGCGAGCCCGTCCAGACCGGGGTGTTCGAGGACGTGCCGCGGGTGCCGCATGTCGCGATAGGCCAGGGCGCCGACCTGGTTGTCGTCGCGCCCGCCACCGCCGACCTGCTGGCGCGTGCCACCCACGGCCGCGCCGACGATCTACTGACCGCCACGCTGCTCACCGCGCGATGTCCGGTGCTGTTCGCTCCGGCGATGCACACCGAGATGTGGCAGCACCCCGCCACCGTCGAGAACGTCGCCACGCTGCGACGCCGCGGCGCGGTGGTGCTCGAACCGGCGTCGGGGCGGCTGACCGGAGAGGACAGCGGCGCAGGCCGGCTGCCCGAAGCCGAAGAGATCACCACCTTCGCCCAGTTGCTGCTGGACCGCCACGACGCGATGCCCTACGACCTGGCCGGTGTCAGATTGCTGGTCACCGCCGGGGGCACCCGCGAACCGATCGACCCGGTCCGCTTCATCGGCAACCGCAGTTCCGGCAAGCAGGGCTACGCGCTGGCACGGGTCGCCGCCCAGCGCGGCGCCGAGGTCACCCTGATCGCCGGGCACACCGCCGGGCTGATCGACCCGGCCGGTGTCGAGGTCGTGCACGTCAGCACGGCCCAACAGCTGCGGGATGCGGTGTCCAAGCACGCGCCCGACGTCCACGTGCTGGCGATGGCGGCAGCCGTCGCCGACTTCCGGCCCACGCACGTCGCAACCGCCAAGATTAAAAAGAGCGCTGCTGAAGACGACGCGGCGCCGACCATCGACCTGATCCGCAACGACGACGTGCTGGCGGCGACCGTGCAGGCCCGCACCGCCGGGCAGCTGCCGAACATGCGGGCCATCGTCGGCTTCGCCGCCGAGACCGGCGACGCCAACGGTGACGTGCTGTTTCATGCGCGGGCCAAGTTGCGGCGCAAGGGATGCGACCTGCTGGTGGTCAACGCCGTCGGTGACGGCAAAGCCTTCGAGGTGGACAACAACGACGGCTGGCTGCTGGCGGCCGACGGCACCGAGTCGGCGCTGCAGCCCGGCTCGAAGACTTTGATGGCCAGCCGTATCGTGGACGCGATCGCCACGTTCCTGCAGCGCGGTACTGGGGAAGCCACCTAGGCGTCCAGAGCTCCGCGGACCGGCCGGTAACATGTACCAGCCTGGCGATATAATTTGCCTAACTAACGATTTTTCCACGTGCCTTGAAAGGGAGAGAGTGTGAGCGAAAACGGTCGGTTGTTCACCAGCGAATCGGTGACCGAGGGGCATCCAGACAAGATCTGTGACGCGATCAGCGACTCGGTGCTCGACGCGCTGCTGGCGGGAGACCCGCGCTCACGTGTCGCCGTCGAGACGCTGGTGACCACCGGGCAGGTGCACGTCGTCGGTGAGGTGACGACGTCGGCCAAGGAGGCCTTCGCCGACATCACCAACACCGTCCGCGAGCGCATCCTCGACATCGGCTACGACCACTCGGACAAGGGCTTCGACGGCGAGACCTGCGGCGTCAACATCGGCATCGGCCGTCAGTCGCCCGACATCGCCCAGGGCGTGGACACCGCGCACGAGACGCGCGTCGAGGGTGCTGCGGACCCGCTGGACTCGCAGGGCGCCGGCGACCAGGGCCTGATGTTCGGCTACGCGATCAGCGACACCCCGGAGCTGATGCCGCTGCCGATCGCGCTGGCACACCGGCTGGCACGGCGGCTGACCGAGGTCCGCAAGAACGGCACACTGCCCTACCTGCGCCCGGACGGTAAGACGCAGGTCACCATCGAATACGAGGACAACGTCCCGACCCGGCTGGACACCGTCGTGGTCTCCACCCAGCACGCCGACGGCATCGACCTGGTCAAGACGCTGGACCCGGACATCCGCAAGCACGTGCTCGCGACCGTCCTCGAGGAGCTGGGGCACGAGACGCTGGACTCCTCGTCGACGCGGGTGCTGGTCAACCCGACCGGAAAGTTCGTCGTCGGCGGACCGATGGGTGACGCCGGCCTGACCGGCCGCAAGATCATCGTCGACACCTACGGCGGCTGGGCCCGCCACGGCGGCGGCGCGTTCTCCGGCAAGGACCCGTCAAAGGTGGACCGGTCGGCGGCGTACGCGATGCGCTGGGTGGCCAAGAACATCGTCGCCGCCGGACTGGCGGAGCGCGTCGAGGTGCAGGTGGCCTACGCCATCGGCAAGGCGGCCCCGGTCGGCCTGTTCATCGAGACGTTCGGCACCGCCACCGTCGACCCGGTCAAGATCGAGAAGATCGTGCCCGAGGTCTTCGACCTGCGGCCGGGCGCGATCGTTCGCGACCTGGACCTGCTGCGTCCGATCTACGCCCCGACCGCCGCGTACGGCCACTTCGGCCGCACCGACATCGACCTGCCGTGGGAGCGCCTGGACAAGGTCGACGACCTCAAGCGCGCCGTCTAGTTCAACTGCGAAAAGCCCCCGCCACGCTCATGCGTGCGGGGGCTTTTGCGATCAGCTAGCCGGTGAACCGGTAGTCGTCGAGGTCGAACCGACGGCTGCGCCAATAGACTTCGAAGGTGTGCGCGGGCCGCAGCGCCACGTCGCCGTTCTTGTCGAAGTAGTAGCTGTTGGCGCCCCGGCAGCTGTCCTGCCAGAACACCTGCCGGTGCCGGCGGCTCAACTGCTCGGCGAAGTAGCGGGCGTTGGCTTCTTCGCTGATCTCGACGCGGGTCGCGCCGCGCTGCCGGGCCCGCTTCATGCAGCGCACCATGTGGTGGGTCTGGGCTTCGATCAACGCGAAGTACGACGAGCCGACGTAGCCGTACGGGCCCATCGTGGAGAAGAAATTCGGAAAGCCGGGAATGGAGTTGCCCTCGTAGGCCTGCGCCCGATTCTCTTCCCAAAACCGTTGCAGCCGTTGCCCGCCGCTGCCGGTGACCGCAAAGGTCGGCGTGCTGTCGGCGTCGAAGACGTGAAAACCGGTGGCCAGCACCAGCACATCGATCTCGTGATTGGTGCCGTCAGTGGTGGCCACCGACGACGGCGTGATCTTGTCGATCGGTTGCGTCACGAGCCGCACGTTGTCGCGGTTGTAGGTCGACAGATAGCTGTTGTGGAAACCGGGCCGCTTGCAGCCGATCGCGTACCGCGGGGTGAGCTGTCGCCGCACCTCGGGGTCGCGCACCTTCAGCCGCAGATAGGCGCGGCCAAGCGACTCCATCCATTTGGCCAGCGGGTACACGGTGAAGTACTGGGCCGGCAGCGGGAAGGTCACCTCGACGTAGGTCTGGGTGATCAGCCGCTGCAGGGTTTTGGCGCCCGGCAGCCGAAGCGCCCAGTGCGCCGGCTTGGGCAGCGGCACGTCGAACTTGGGAAAGCACCAGATCGGTGTGCGCTGAAACACCGTGAGCTCTTTGACAATTGGAGCAATCTGGGGGACCAGCTGCACCGCCGAGGCGCCGGTGCCGATCACGGCGACCCGCTTACCGGCCAGGTCGAGGTCGTGGTCCCAGCGGGCGGTGTGCACCGCGATCCCGCCGAAGGAGTCAACGCCGTCGATGTCCGGCGGCTTGGGCACGGTGAGCACCCCGCTGCCGTTGTAGATGAAACGCGCGGTGACTTCGTCACCGGGATCGAGCTGGACCCGCCACAGCGACCGCTCGTCGTCGAACTCGGCTGACAGAACCTTGGTGCCGAACCGAATCTTCGGCCGGATCCCGTACTTGTCGGTGCAGTGTTCGGCGTATGCCTTGAGCTCGGCGCCGCGCGCGTACGTGCGCGACCAGTCCGGCCGCTGCTCGAACGAGAACTGGTACGACGCCGACGGGATGTCCACGGCGATACCGGGATAGGTGTTCCAGTACCAGGTTCCGCCGACCTCGTCGCCGGCCTCGACGATGAGATAGTCGCCGAAGCCTTCTTGATCGAGCTTGACCGCAGCGCCGATGCCGGAGAATCCGGCGCCGACGATCAGACAGTGGTAGTCGGGCTGATCACCGCTCACCGGTACCTCCTTCGACGAACCGCCAGGCCGGTTAGTCGGTACCGACGGTACCGCGTTTCCCGTACGGAGTGAAGCTAGTGCAGCGCCGCTTTCAGGGCGGCCAGACCGCGGTTGGTCGCCTCGGCTGCAGCGGGGATGATCAACGCGAAGCTGACATAGCCGTGCACCAGGTTGCCTTCATTGCTCAGCTCAGCGGGCACACCGGCGGCATTCAGCAGCTCCGCGTACACGGCGGCGTCGTCGCGCAGCGGATCGTGTTCGGCGCTGCCGATGAAGGCCGGGGCCAGCCCGGAGAAGTCAGCAGCGTTGCAGGGCGCCAGCGTGGCCGGCAGCTTCTTCGGGTCGCCGATGTCCAACCCCGGGGCGTACCAGGTCAGGAATGCGTCGATGACCTCGCGATTCAGGATCGGCGCATCGGCGTTCTCGGTGAACGACGGCAGCGACAGGTCGGCGGTGATGGTCGGGTACCAGAGCAGCTGGAACGCCAGCGCGGGTCCGCCCTCGTCGCGGGCCCGCTGGGCGATCACCGCGGCCAGGTTGCCGCCGGCCGAGTCGCCGGCGACGGCGATTCGGGTGGGGTCGCCACCCAACTCGGCGGCGTGCTCAGCGGTCCACTGCAGCGCGGCCCACGAGTCGTCCAGCCCGGCCGGGAAAGGATGCTCGGGGGCCAGTCGGTAGTCGACGGACACCACGATGGCGTCGGCGCCGACGGCGTGTGCGCGGGCGACCGGGTCATGGGTGTCGAGGTCGCCCAGAGCGAAGCCCCCGCCGTGGTAGAAGACGACGATCGGCAGATTGCCGGTCTCGGAGTCGGGCCAGTAAATGCGGACCGGAACGTCGGTGACGTCGCCGTGGCCGACGGTGCGGTTTTCGATGCGCAGATCCGGCAGCATCTCCGGCGGGGCTTTCAGCTGGCGCAGCCTGTCGCGGGCGGCCTCGACGCCGTCGGACGCCTTGAAGGTCAGCGGAAACGCGTCGACCAGGGCCTTCAGCGTCGGGTCGATCTGCGGTCGGGCGGTGGTCGGCTCCGTCATGGACCTACCGTACGTGCAGCGCCTCGCGCAGCGCGGACAGCCCACGGTCCATTGCCTCGGTGGCGGCGGGAACCACTCCGGCATAGCCGAGGTAGCCGTGCACCATCGTCTCGGCGTTGTGCACCTCGACGGGAACACCGGCGGCGGCGAGCAACTCGCCGTAGCGCTTGCCGTCGTCGCGTAGCGGATCATGGCCGGCGACAGCGACATACGCGGCGGGCAGGTCGGCCAGGTTCGCGGCCCGGCCCGGCGCCATGCCGACCGGGGGATCGAACAGGTCGATCTCGCCCGCGTAATAGCGGCTGAATGCGGCGACGGCGGCGCTGTCCAAAACTGGCGCGCCGGAGTTCTCGCTGAACGAAGGCAGCGTCGAATCCCACAGCGTGGCCGGATACCACAACAGCTGGAATGCAATTGGCGGTGCGCCGTCTTCGTCGCGGGACCGCTGGGCGACGACGGCGGAGATGTTGCCGCCCGCTGAGTCGCCGGCAACCGCCAGCCGGCTGGCGTCGGCGCCGATCTCGTCGCCATGTTCGGCGACCCATTGCGTTGCGGCCCAGGCATCGTCGATCGCGGCGGGGTAGGGATGCTCCGGCGCCAACCGGTACTCGACCGACACCACCACAGCCGAGGCGCCGACGGCGTGCTGGCGGGCCGTCCCGTCGTGGGTGTCGAGGTCGCCGACCACGAAGCCGCCGCCGTGGAAGAACATCACCACCGGGGGAGCGGCGTCATCGGTTGGCGGCCAGTAGATCCGGAGGTTGATCGGCCCGGCCGGCCCGTCGATGGCGCGGTCTGCTACCCGAAGTTCGGGATAGAAGGTGCGCCGCGGCAGATCCCGCAGCGCGCGGCGGGCCGCCTCGACCCCGTCGTCGGCGGATAACCGGAACGGGACCGCGTCCAGTACCTTCTGCAGGATGGGATCGATGGCGGATCCGGGGTCGTCGACGCTGGGCATGCAGACACCGTACGCACCGCGGGTCATGCTCGGCGCCTGGGTGGCTGCCGGTTGGGCCGGTATCGCCTACGGCGTGTTTCTGACCATCGTGGCGCTGCGTTCGCCGCCCGGGATCGAGCTGACCGGGCAGTGGGGTGCTCAGCCGGCGTTCAAGGCCTCGATGGCGCTGCTGCTCGCGCTGGCTGCGGCTGCGCATCCGATGGTCCGCGAACGGCGCTGGCTGATGCCGGCGTTGCTGTTCTCGGCGGTTGGCGATGTGCTGCTGGCCATTCCGTGGTGGGCGGCCTCCTTCGTCCTCGGATTGGGCGCATTTCTGTTGGCGCACTTGTGCTTTATGGGCGCGCTGCTGCCATTGGCGAGAGGGCCGGGTCGGTCGACTCCTCGCTTGATCGTCGTCGCGATGGTGTGCGCGGCCTGCGTGGGGCTTCTGAGCTGGTTCTGGCCGCAACTGGGCCGCGAGGGCATGACGATTCCGGTGACGGTGTACATGCTGGTGCTGGTCGCGATGGTGTCGGCGGCGCTGCTGGCGCGGCTGCCGACGCCATGGACGGCATTCGGTGCGCTGAGCTTCGCCTGGTCGGACGCGATGATCGGGATCAGCCGATTCGTACTGGGTACCGAGGCGCTGGCGGTGCCGATCTGGTGGACATATGCGGCGGCGCAGGTGCTGATCACCGCGGGCTTCTTCTTCGGCCGGGTGTCTACCACCTCTGCTACACCTGGCGAGTGACCACGCGGACCCGGCAGGCCGCCGCATTCGAGCCGATTGCTCGGGTGTTGCCGATGCTCTCGGTGCCGCATCTGGACCGCGAGTTCGATTATCTGGTGTCCGAAGAGCAGTCCGATGACGCCCAGCCCGGTGTGCGGGTGCGACTGCGATTCCACGGGCGACTGGTCGACGGCTTCATCTTAGAACGCCGCACCGACACCGATCACGTCGGCAAGCTGGCGTGGCTGGACCGCGTGGTGTCGGCCGAGGCCGTGCTCACTCCCGAGATCCGCCGACTGGTCGATGCCGTCGCGGCGCGCTACGCCGGCACCCGCGCCGACGTGCTGCGGTTGGCAGTGCCGCCGCGGCACGCCAAGGTCGAGCGCGAAAACCCTACGCCGACTGAGCTTTCCGCGGTGGCCGAGGTCGACCGAACCGGATGGGAGGCCTACGGCAGCGGCGGTCCGTTCCTGACGGCGCTGGCCGAGACCCGCGCCGCCCGCGCGGTGTGGCAGGCGCTGCCCGGTGAGCAGTGGGCCGACCGGTTCGCCGAAGCCGCCGCGCAGACCGTGCAGACGGGCCGTTCGGTGCTGGCGATCGTTCCGGATCAGCGCGACGTGGACGCGTTGACGCGCGCCGCGACGGTGCTGCTCGACGAGGCGGGCGTGGTCGCGTTGTCGGCGGGCCTGGGTCCGTCCGCACGTTACCGGCGCTGGCTGGCCGCGCTGCGAGGCACGGCACGGCTGGTGGTCGGCACCCGCAGCGCGGTGTTCGCACCGGTGGTCGATCTCGGTCTGGTCATGGTGTGGGACGACGGCGACGACACGCTGGCCGAGCCACGGGCCCCGTATCCGCATGCGCGGGAGGTGGCGATGCTGCGCGCCCACCAAATGCGTTGCGCCGCAATGATCGGGGGTTATGCCCGAACCGCCGAGGCCCAGGCACTGGTGCGCAGCGGCTGGGCACACGACGTGGTTGCGGCACGGGCGGTGGTGCGCGCGCGGACCCCGCGGGTGGTGGCTCTCGACGACGGCGGGTACGCCGAGGAACGCGATCCGGCGGCGCGCACCGCGCGGCTGCCGTCGGTCGCGCTGCGTGCTGCCCGCACCGCGTTGCAGGCCGAGACGCCGGTACTGGTGCAGGTGCCCCGGCGGGGTTACGTCCCGTCGCTGGCGTGCGCGCGCTGCCGGGCGATCGCCCGCTGCCGGCACTGCACCGGCCCGCTCTCGCTGGACGACCGGCAGGGCACGGCGCCGGTGTGCCGCTGGTGTGGCCGGGCCGATGCCGCGCTGCGCTGTGGCGCTTGCGGATCGGACGCGGTACGTGCCGTCGTGGTAGGTGCCCGGCGGACGGCCGAGGAGTTGGGTCGCGCCTTTGCCGGCACGCCGGTGATCACCTCCGCCGGCGAAGCGATGGTGTCGGAGGTCGATGACCGGCCGGCCCTGGTGGTCGCGACGCCGGGCGCCGAACCCCGTGCCGCCACCGGGTACGGGGCGGCGCTGCTGCTGGACAGCTGGGCGCTGCTGGGCCGCCAGGACCTGCGCGCGGCCGAGGACACCCTGCGCCGGTGGATGGCGGCCGCGTCGCTGGTCCGACCACGGGGGGAGGGCGGAGTGGTGGCCGTCGTCGCCGAGGCGTCCGTGCCGACCGTGCAGGCGCTGATCCGCTGGGATCCGGTGGCCCATGCGGCCGCCGAGTTGGCTGCCCGCACCGAGGTCGCGTTGCCGCCGAGTGTGCACATGGCCGCGCTCGACGGCGCCGCCGCCGCAGTGACGGTGCTGCTCGAGGAGGTCCGCCTGCCGGACACCGCCGAGCTCTTAGGCCCGGTTCCGCTGCCGCTGGGCGCACGCCGACCGCCCGGTATGGCGGCCGACGAGCCAGTCAGCCGGATGCTGGTGCGGGTGCACCGCGAGCAGGGCCTGGCGCTGGCCGCGGAGTTGCGGCGTGGCGTCGCCGTGGTCAGCGCCCGCCAGGCTCACGAGCCCGTCCGGGTGCAGATCGACCCGCTGCACATCGGCTAGGTGTTGCTCTCTGGCCCGGTGCCCACCGTGTGTCGGAGAGCGAAGTCCAGGCTTTCCATGCGACGATGCGAGTGTCAGCCGAGCGCCAATGACGCCCACCGGTCTTTCATTCCCGTGTCGAGGGAGGTCAGATATGGCAACGATCGCAGACACCACACGGCTTGGCCGCTGCCTGGTTTTCGTGCGCGATCACCTCAATCAGGCCCGTGCCGCCGGCGACGAGATCCGGGCCATGCAATGGCACGCGGTGATGGACGAGTTCATCGACGCGTGGCCGCGGTCGGCATGATCATCGATCCCGTGCACTGTGCCGAGACGGGCTGCGTCCGTCCCGGTGATCGCTGGTGGGCAGGTTGGATCGGACCCCGGGAAATCCATGTCGTCCCCATCGACGATCAGCAGCCGCATCGGGTTGAGGAGTGCGCCTGCGACCCGCAGATCGTGCTGCACGTGGCCGGCGATGGATTTTCGTCGTGGCGGGTGATCCACGACAGCTTCGATCGCCGCGAACTCAGTGAGCAAGCGTAGCTCGCAGCCCGGTGAACAGGGCGATCTAGTCTGATCGGGAAAGCGCCGACAATTTGTCCCGTGGCGAAGCCCGATCGACAGGAGCTAGTTGAATGAAGCGGACAACAGCACGCAGCGGTGCCTTGATCGCGATAGCCGCGGTAGCCATCGGCTCGGCCGGCTGCAGTTCCTCGCCGAGCAACAACAGTGCGGCGAGCAAGACGTCCAGCACGGGAAGCGCCGCGCCCTCGTCGACCGCACAGAAATCGCAGTCGAAAGTGGCGCTGCGGATCACCGCCGACGGCCCGAACCCGTCCATCGCCGGCTATTTCAGGGACAGCAAGATCACTGCGACACCGGTGCACCGCGGTGACCCCGGTGCGCCCACGATCAACTTTCCGATTCCGGATGGCTGGGCCGACGCCGGGCCCGACACCCCTGCGACGGCGTACTGGGCCATCGTCGACAACGGGCCGGAGGCTGCCACGTACACCCCCAGCATCGTGGCGACGCTGTCCAAACTCGACGGTGATGTGGATCCGCAGAAGCTGATCGAACTCGCCGGCGGCGCAACGAAAAACCTGCCCGGTTTCAAGCAGATGGGCGACGGCAGCGAAGACAACCTGGGCGGTTCTCCCGCCTATCAGTTGGGTGGCACCTGGACGCAAGACGGTCGGGAACGGGCGGTGGCGGACAAGGTCGTCGTGATCAACGGCAACGGCAACATCTACCTGTTGGAGCTCAATGCCGACTGCCTGCCCGATCAGGTGCCGCAGGCACTGCCCGCGACGGCCACCATCGACGAGAAGACGACGATCTCTCCCTAGCCGTGTCGGGCCGCTCTGGCGAGGCCCTCGGTGACTAGTCGTACGACTCCGCGCTGCATAAATTGCGGGCGCTCTTTTGGCTGTGCCACAATACCTTTCGCCGTGGCGGCCAGTTGCCTAGGCTGTGGCCGTGACAGACCCGATTCAACCAGCCGTCGCTCGGCGTCACCTCCTGGGAATATCGGTGTCCGCAGCCAGCGTCATCGCGCTGTCGGCGTGCGGCAGCCCGCCGCCCAAACCGGGTCCGACTCAGGCTGGCGCACCCGACCCACAGGATGTGCCGGTTACGCCACCCGAGGACCTGATGCGCGAGCACGGAGTGCTCAAGCGCATCTTGCTGATCTATCGAGAAGGCATCCGCCGCCTGCAGGACAACGAGCAGGATCCATCGCACGCGCTGAATGCGAGCGCCGGAATCATCCGGAGTTTCATCGAGGACTACCACGAACATCTCGAAGAGCAATACGTGTTCCCCAAGCTGGAACAGGCGGGCCACCTGGCCGACCTCACCAGTGTGTTGCGTACTCAGCACCAGCGTGGCCGCGTGCTCACGGATCGGATGCTCACTGCAACCGCTGGAGCGACTGCGCTTGATCCACCTGCGCGAGAAGCGTTGGTGCAGAACATGTCGGCCTTCATCCGGATGTATGAGCCACACGAGGCGCGCGAAGACACTGTCGTTTTCCCGGCACTGCGAAATGTGCTGCCGCCCAGGGAGTTCAGCGAGCTCGCCGAAACCTTCGAAGACGAAGAGCACCGGCGGTTCGGCCCGGCCGGCTTCCAAGGAGTGGTGGAAAGGGTCGCCGATATCGAAAAAAGCCTCGACATCTACGACCTGAGCACATTCACTCCGACCTGACTACGGTTTGTCGGATTTGGTCAGTTCGTTTCCCCACACCGACTGCGCGCCGGAGTCGCCGATCCGGACCACCTGCACGATGGACGCCACCCCGACGACCATCGCGACGACGGCCACCAGCACGCGCACGACCGACCCGGGTTGGGTCACTCGACCTTCGCGCCGGTGCACCAGTGCCAACCCCACGGCGACGACGAGCAGCGCGATCGAGAAGTAGATCAGCCACGCGCCGCGCTCGGCGTGGGTGTTCAAGATGTCTCGGTGATGGCGTTCCTGCTGGTAAAGCCAGCCGCCGGCATTGGCGGTGATCGGCGTCAGCGCGGTCGCGATCACTGCGAACGTCAGCACCAGCCAGACCAGGCGCCGCCGCGCTGCCGGCCACAGCGCGCACAGAATTTCCAGCAGTGCTGTCAGTGGCACCAAGACCACCAGGGCGTGCACGAGCAGTACGTGGGCGGGAAGCCCCGAGATCGTGGTCAACGTCAACGCGCGCTCCTCAGCCGGCTGGTTCGGTCGTTTGCCGCGACTACTTCCTACACTGTGCCGGTGCGTCTTGTCTTTGCCGGAACCCCCGACCCCGCGCTGCCCGCGCTGCAGAGTCTGATCGACTCTCCGCGCCACGAGGTGATCGCGGTGCTCACCCGGCCCGATGCCGCGTCGGGGCGGAATGGAAAACCTCGACCGTCACCGGTCGCGCGCTTGGCGCTGGAGCAGGGCATCCCGGTGTTGCGACCCGAGCGGCCCAACTCGGCCGAGTTTGTCGCCGAGCTCGCGGAGTTGGGGCCTGACTGCTGCCCGGTGGTGGCCTTCGGAGCGCTGCTGCGCGACGACCTGTTGGCGGTGCCGACGCACGGATGGGTGAACCTGCACTTCTCGCTGCTGCCCGCCTGGCGCGGCGCGGCGCCGGTGCAGGCGGCGATCGCGGCGGGTGACACCGTCACAGGCGCGACGACATTCCAGATCGAATCCGGCCTGGACTCCGGGCCGGTGTACGGCGTCGTCACCGAGGCGGTACGCCCGAACGACACTGCCGGGGATCTGCTCGACCGGCTGGCACTTTCCGGGGCCGGGTTGCTGTCGGCAACGCTCGACGGCATCGCCGACGGAACGCTCACGCCCGTCCCGCAGCCGACCGACGGCATCAGCGTGGCGCCGAAGATCACCGTCGAGCAGGCCCAGGTTCGCTGGGACCTTCCGGCCGAAGTGGTCGATCGGCGCATTCGGGCCGTCACGCCGAATCCGGGGGCATGGACCCTGATCGGCGACCTTCGCGTGAAACTCGGGCCGGTGCACCTCGACACCGACGGACAAAGCCTGCCAAAACCTCTGTCACCCGGAGAAATTCATGTCGACCGTCACAGCGTGCGGATCGGTACCGCGTCGCAGGCGGTACGCCTCGGGCAGGTGCAGGCACCGGGGAAGAAGCTGATGAACGCCGTCGACTGGGCCAGGGGAGCCCGCCTCGAACCGTCAGTGCGTGCCTCGTGAGCCCGGCGCCGGACAAACCGCGCGGCGGCCGGCCGGCCGGCCGCGACCGGCGCGGCCGCAGCGGCGCAAGCCGTTGGACCCGGCCCGTCGCGCCGCGTTGGACGTATTACAGGCCGTCCGCGAGCGTGACGCCTACCCCAACCTGTTGTTGCCGGTTCTGTTGCGCGAGCGTGGAATCAGCGGGCGCGATGCAGCATTCGCCACCGAGTTGACCTACGGGAGCAGCCGAATTCGGGGACTGCTGGACGCCATCATCGGTGCCGCCGCCGAGCGGCCACCGGACGCCATCGACCCGGTTCTGCTCGACCTGCTGCGGCTCGGGACTTATCAACTGCTGCGCACCCGCGTCGACGCACACGCCGCTGTCTCGACCACAGTCGAACAGGCTGCCATCGAATTCGATTCGGCGCGAGCAGGTTTCGTCAACGGTGTGCTGCGCAAGATCACCACCCGCGACGAGAAATCGTGGCTCGACGAGTTGGCGCCTGACCGCGCGGTCGACCCGGTGGGCAACGCCGCATTCCTTCATGCCCACCCGCGTTGGGTTGCGCAGTCATTCGTCGACGCGCTGGGCGCCGCCGCCGGCGAGCTCGACGCGGCACTCGCTGCCGACGATGCACGCCCGCAGGTGCACCTTGCCGCCCGGCCCGGCGTGCTGACCGCGGAGGATCTGGCCGCGGCCGTCGGCGGCAGCGTCGGCCGATACTCGCCGTACGCGGTGTACCTGCCCGCAGGCGACCCCGCGCACATAGCGGCGGTGCGCGACGGCCAGGCGCTGGTCCAGGACGAAGGCAGCCAATTGGTCGCTCGCGCACTCACGTTGGCGCCGATTGCCAACGACGCCGGCCGTTGGCTCGATTTGTGCGCCGGCCCGGGCGGAAAGACGGCGCTGCTGGCCGGGCTGGCTGTCGGATCAGGCGCGCGGGTCACCGCGGTGGAGCCCGCCGAACATCGCGCCGATCTCGTGGTGCAGAACACCGGCGGCCTACCGGTCGACGTGGTGCGGGTCGACGGACGCAGCAGCGGCCTCGAACCGGGATTCGACCGGGTACTCGTCGACGCACCGTGCACCGGTCTCGGCGCGTTGCGCCGGCGTCCCGACGCGCGCTGGCGGCGTCAGCCCTCCGACGTGCCGGCGCTGACCCGGCTGCAACGCGAATTGCTCGCCGCCGCTATCGCGCTGACCCGGCCGGGCGGGGTGATCCTGTACGCGACCTGCTCGCCGCATCTGGCCGAGACGGTCGGCGTGGTCGGTGACGCGCTTCGCCGGTACCCGGTGTCCGCGTTGGATACCCGGCCGCTGTTCGAACCGGCGCCGGATTTGGGCGAGGGACCTTACGTTCAGTTGTGGCCGCACCGCCAGGGCACCGACGCCATGTTCGCCGCCGCGCTGGTCAAGTTGGACGCGTAGCGGCGCGGGTCACAGCCGGGCGAGCAGCTCGGCCTTCTTCGCGGCGAATTCGTCGTCGGAGAGAATGCCGCGCTGATGGAGTCCGGCCAGCGACTCGATGGCCGCCACGATGGTCGCGGGGTCCCCGGCTTTGGCGGCTGCAGGTGCCGCTGCGGGTGCCGACGGTGCCGGTCGCGGTGCAGGCGCGGCGACTGGGGTAGCGGCCACCTGCTGCGAGTCCAGCTCGGACAGCGTCGACACTCCGAAGGTGCCGAATTGGCTGGTGAAACCGACGGAACCGTATCCGCCGCCCTGCTGTTGCTGCACGCCGCCGATACGGTGCTCGCCAGTGTCGAAAATCTTTGTCACGCCGTTGATCTGGATTGCCAGACGACGCGTGCCGGGAAAGATGGCGTAGCGCGCGTCGTTCTGAGCGCCGGTCGCGCTCGGCACGCCGAGATCGGCCGGCCACCAGTTGGCCGACGGGAATCCGCTGGCCGTACCTGTCGCCGAGGCAGGAAAGACCGGGGTGTTTGTCAGCAGCTGGGCCAGCTCGCCGCACAGCGCATCTACCCGCGCCTTGAGCGCGTTGTCGAACATGTCGCCAACCATCGTCATGCCACCCCGCATCCACTGCCCGGATCCGCCGAGCTCGGGGATGTTGAACTGAGCCATCGTCCCGCCGCCGGCGTGCACGGCGAACAACATGGCCCGCACGGCCTCGCGGGAAAGGCCATAGCGCCCGGCAATCTCGCCGATGGCGTGTTCGGCGTCAGGGGTGACCGTTGCCTTCGTCATTGATCATCTTTCTTCGTCGGTACCACTTCGAGATTACGCAACATCCGCGGGGTCGCAGGAGCGGCGGGCGGTCCTTCCGACGCACGTGATGCCGCGGCGATCGCCGGCGTCATCGGAGCATCCTTATAGGCTTACCTTCATGTCAGGCAAGACCGACCGGCCGCTGATCGCACCTTCGATACTGGCCGCCGACTTCGCCCGGCTAGCCGATGCGGCTGCCGACGTCGAAGGCGCGGACTGGTTGCACGTCGACGTGATGGACGCGCACTTCGTGCCGAATCTCACGCTCGGGTTGCCGGTGGTGGAAAGCCTGTTGGCCGCCACCGACATTCCGATGGACTGCCACCTGATGATCGAGGATCCCGACCGCTGGGCGCCGCCGTACGCCGAGGCCGGCGCCTACAACGTCACGTTCCACGCCGAGGCGACGGACAACCCGGTCGGCGTGGCCCGCGATATCCGGGCCGCCGGGGCCAGGGCCGGGCTGAGCATCAAACCCGGCACGTCGCTGGACCCGTATTTGGACATCCTCAAGGACTTCGACACATTTTTGGTGATGTCCGTCGAGCCGGGTTTCGGCGGTCAGAAATTCATCCCCGAAGTGCTGAGCAAGGTGCGCGCGGTGCGGAAGCTGGTCGACTCCGGCGAGTTGACGATCCTGGTTGAGATCGACGGCGGGATCAACGCCGACACGATCGAGCAGGCCGCCGAGGCCGGGGTCGACTGCTTTGTCGCCGGGTCGGCTGTCTACGGCGCCGACGACCCGGCCGCGGCGGTCGAGGCATTGCGGCGCCGGGCCGGTGCCGTGTCACCGCATCTGCACCGATGACCGACCCGGCTCTCGGCCACGAGGCCGCCATGCGGCTCGCGGTCGAGCAAGCCGATCTGGTCAAGGGAAAGACGTATCCCAATCCGCCGGTCGGCGCGGTCATCCTGGACCGCGACGGCCGAGTCGTCGGCGTCGGCGGCACCCAGCGGGCGGGCAGTGCCCACGCCGAGGTGATGGCGCTGCGCCGGGCGGGACGTCTGGCTGCCGGTGGAACCGCGGTGGTGACGTTGGAGCCCTGCAACCACGACGGCAAGACACCTCCGTGTGTCGATGCGCTGATCGCCGCGGGCATCGCGACGGTGGTCTACGCGGTCAGTGATCCGAATCCGACTGCGGCGGGCGGCGCGGCGCGGTTGGCCGCGGCCGGTGTGGACGTCGTCGGCGACGTGCAGGCCGATCTGGTCACGGCCGGACCGTTGCGGGAATGGCTGCACAAGCAGCGCACCGGCCTGCCACACGTGACGTGGAAATACGCCACCAGCATCGATGGCCGCAGTGCCGCCGCGGACGGCTCGAGCCAGTGGATCACCAGCGATGCCGCCCGAGCCGACGTGCACCGCCGGCGGGCGACCGCTGACGCGATCGTGGTGGGGACCGGCACGGTGCTCGTCGACAATCCGACGTTGACCGCCCGCCTGGCCGACGGCAGCCTCGCGGACCGCCAGCCAATGCGTGTGGTGGTCGGGATGCGCGACATACCTTCGGAGGCAAAGGTTCTCAACGACGACTCACGCACGATGGTGATTCGCACCCATGAACCGGCCGAGGTGATCAAAGCGTTGTCCGATCGCACCGATGTGCTGGTCGAAGGTGGCCCGACTCTTGCCGGGGCGTTCCTGCGGGCCGGGGTGATCGACCGCATTTTGGCCTACGTCGCGCCGATCCTGCTCGGCGGGCCGATCGCCGCGGTCGACGACGTCGGGGTACCCAGCATCGGCCGGGCCCTGCGCTGGCGCTACGACGGCGTCCACCGTGTCGGGCCGGATCTGTTGCTGAGCTTGGTGCCGCGGGAGTCCGCGCTCAAAAACGACCGCCCAGGCCCGGGATGAGCATCGGTACCCGGCGCCGGTAGTCCCGATATCGATCCCCGAACATGGCGATCAGGTCGCGTTCCTCGAATCGCACTGCAAGCACGATATATCCGGTCATCACGGCTGCAAACAGCAAGTGCCCCAATGTCATTGAGGGCGTTACCCAGAATGCGACGATGAAGCCGGTGTATATCGGGTGCCTGACCAGGCCGTACAGGAAGGGCGTGGTGAACTCATGCTCGGCAGGACGCCGGCCGGTCAACCGTGCGAACACCTGACGCAGACCGAACAGATCGAGATGGTCGATGAGGAAGGTACTGATCAGCACCATGAGCCAACCGACGGCGCTGACGCCGATCAGCAGTGCTCGCCAGGGTTGCGTGTCCACGTTCCAAGCCCCGACGGTGACCGGTCGCCACCCGACGACGAGAACGATCAGACACACATTGGTGGCAAGGACGTAAGTGGACCGCTCCGCACTGGGCGGGACGACGCGGGTCCATCGGCGTTTGAAGGCGGGGCGTGCCATGACGCTGTGCTGCACACCGAACAGCAGGAGCAGCGCCGAGTCGATGGCCAATGTCGCGATCGTGGCGGCACCGTCACCGCCGCCGCGATCGATACTCTTCCCGATCAGCGCGACATCACCGACCGTGACGTCGGCATTGGAGACAAACCCGATCAAGTACAAGAACACCAGCAGAAAAAGACCGTAGGTGACGGAGCCGTACGCCGCGGCGAGAACACCCCCCGCGGCGCTGCCGGGGGGTCGCGAAGCAGGCCCGTCGCCATTGGTCACAGCGCTATTGTCCTCGCCAGAGCTTGGTGCCGCGATAGGCGCTGAGCGCCGTCCCGGTATCGCGGCACCAAGCTGATCAGCCGGCCAGACCGCTCTTGATGGCGGCGTCCTGCTTCTGGCCGATGTCGGTGGCGAACGCGGGTGGCACCGCGTCGTCCGGCTTGCCGTCGAACTCCAGCGTGACAAAGGCTTTGCCCTCGGTGAAGAGCACCACCGTCACCGACTTGGAGCCATCCGGTGAGGCGCCCTGCACGATCGTTCCGCCTTCGCCGATGGCGGCCGGTTGCGGGTCTCCACCGCTGACCGCGCTGCCCAGCGCCGATTTCGCACCGTCCAAGGCGGTCGCGGCGCCGGCCGAGTCCGGCAGGATCATGATGGTGTCGCCGATCTCGCGCGTGTCGCCCTGGTTGCTGAAAACCGCTGCGACTCCGGCTTTTCCGTTCGGGTTCTCGGTAGGAGGTGCCACGCTGAAGGTGTCACCGGGGAGCGCGATGTCCTCGGGTTTGATCAACAGTTTGGCGTAACCACCCGACGCCGACTCCGACGCAGTCGGTTCCGAGCTGGCAGAGCTCTTGGCTGTGGCCGACGCTGACGACGATGTTGCAGCCGGTTTGTCGGACTTGCTGCTGCAGCCGGTGACCGATAGACCCACCAGCACGGTGGCCGCCGTCACGCCTGCTACCGCGATCCTCGGGGTTTTCATCAATGCGCTCCTTGTCGAGTAGCCCGTCCGTCCCGCTCAGGGTCGCGAAACGCTTACGGGGTTGCTGGCACCGTAACTGATAGCGGGCTGTCGGCACCGTTAGTTGTGGGGTTTTGATGGGTGTAGTTAACCTGATCTTTACATTTAAAGCAACGAATTGGGTCCCTTTGACGTGCAATACTTCGCCGATTCATCTAGATCAGGATGGCCTGAAAGGCGGACATGACTCTCTCGTTTTCAAGGACGTTGTTTGTCGCCGGTGCGATTGCGGGCACCGTGGTCGGCGTCTCGGGCTGCTCGAGCGGTCCCAAGATGGTGAGCAAGGACGACATCGCCAAGCAGATCACCTCCAAGATGACGGACGCGCAGGGAAACAAGCCGGATTCGGTCACCTGCCCGGACGGGCTGAAGGGCGAAGTTGGGGCCCAGCTGAACTGCGGGATGAAAATCAAAGGGCAGGACTACAACGTCAACGTCACCGCTACCAGCGTGAAGGGCGACGACGTCGAGTTCGATATGGTCGAAACGGTCGACAAAGACCTGGTCGCCAACAAGGTCAGCGAGCAGCTGACCCAGAAGGTCGGGCAGAAACCGGACGCGGTGACGTGCCCCGACAATCTGAAGGGCACCCCGGGATCGACGTTGCGCTGCGACCTCAAGGACGGCGGCCAAACGTACGGCGTCACCGTGACGGTGACCGACGTCGACGCCGGCGATGTGCGCTTCGATTTCAAGGTCGACGATCAAGCAAAGTAATAGACGCAAGCGTTTTCCAATAAATTTCCAAACACCATTGCGTAAGGTCTCCGCGCCAGCACGCATAAATGGTGGGTATAGAAGGGCGGCTGATGCCAGAAACTAATTGGTATTCGCGCGTCGCGGTGTTTGCTGCGGCGATATTGCTGGCGTGTGCCGGCTGCAGCTCCGGCAAGTCGTCGGCACCGGCGACCGCCACCAAGGGCGCGGCAGACTCGGTCCAGATCCACGGCGATGCCTCCGACCCGGTGAACAAGATCGTCGTGAAGGCGATCGCCGACCTGCAGACCTTCTGGGGAGGCGAGTTCCCCAAGCTGTACGGCCACGACTACACACCGGTCAAGGGCGGCTTCTATGCGGTCACGCCGTCGTCCGGACAGTTCGCGCCGTGTGCGACGGCCGCCTCCGACATCTCGGGTAACGCGTTCTACTGCTCGAAAGCCGACGACGTGGCGTGGGACGTCGAGCAGTTGTTGCCCGATCTGCGAAAGCGATTCGGCGACTTCGTCATTCCCGTCGTGCTGGCCCACGAATGGGGGCACGCGATCCAGGCCCGGGCCAACTTCCAGGGCCCGACGGTGGTCAAGGAGATCCAGGCTGACTGCTTCGCCGGAGCTTGGGCGGCGCACGCGTCCAAAAGTGACGCCTTCAAGCCCAGCGCCGACGACCTCGACAACGCGCTGGCAGGTTTCCTGTTCCTGCGCGACGAGCCCGGCACCGAGAAGCGTGACCCGCAGGCGCACGGTAGCGGCTTCGACCGGGTGAACTCATTTCAGACCGGGTTCGACAACGGCCCGGGGGCCTGCAAAGGCTACAAGGTGGGCGATCCGCCGGTGGTTGAGATTCCGTTCAACAGTGCAGCCGACGTCGCAAGTGGCGGCAACGCGCCCTACGCGGACATCATCACCGGTGTGCCCAACGACCTGGAGGACTACTGGTCGCAGGTCTACCCGAAACTGACCGGGCAGCCCTGGGCGCCGCTACAGCCCGCCAAGGCGTTCAACCCGGCCGAGGCGCCCACCTGCGGCGGTCAGCCCACCGCCGACTACGTGCTCTTCTACTGTGTGCCGGAGGACTACGTCGGGTTTGACGCGGTGAAGGCGATGCCCCAGATCTACGACCAGGGCGGTGATTTCGCGGTCGCCACGCTGATTGCGACCCAGTACGGCCTGGCGGTGCTGTCGCACGGCGGTCAGGACGCCACCAACAAACTCACCTCGCTGCGGGCGGACTGCATGGCCGGCGCGTGGGCGGCAAGCATTCTGCTCGAGGATCGACCAGAGAGCGGCTTCAAGATGTCCCCGGGTGATCTCGACAAGGGGATTACCGCGCTGATCGTCTTCCGGGGTTCCGGTGACGTCGAGCGCCAAGGACACGGTTCGGTTCGCGTCGACGCGTACCGCGACGGCGTGATGAACGGCGCCAAGGCCTGCGTAACCCGCTAAACGTGTTCACGCTTCTGGGGTTCTCCGTGGGCTTTCTGGCCCTGGGTGCCGTGGTTGCGGTGGTCGAAGTGCTGATGACAGCGTTGGCGATCGCATTCGGTATCTACGCATCTCTGGCACTGATCGGCGTGGTGGTGTTCAGTGTCATCGGCATCCGCCGAGTTCTCGCGCGCCGGCAAAGCGGGCCAACCGGGCACGACCGCCGCGACCATACCCAGACGAAGCCGGTGCAAGGCGCGCACAACCAGGCAGGTCGGTTTCCCTGATATGACAACGCACGAATACCCTTACTCAGACCAGGATTTCCCCAACCGGCCACCGGTGGATGCATATGGCCGTCCACTCTCAGATCGAAGCAAAGTCACTGCGGGTCTGTTGGGCATCTTCTTCGGATCGATCGGTCTTGGCCGGTTCTACCTCGGCTACACCGGGATGGGAGTCGCGCAGATCGCGGTGACCTGGTTGACCTGCGGCATCGGCGGGCTCTGGCCGTTGATCGATGCCATCATGATTCTCACCGGCAAAGTGCAAGACGCACAGGGCCGTGTCTTGCGCGACTGAGAAAGCGTTATCCCGCACCTACGGCGTTGACGACTGTAATGGGTTGTCGAACGGATTCTGCACCGGGACTGGAGAATCCGGCATAGAACATTGTCGCGCTGACAAACCAGCGTATCGACGAGTTCACCGCGCTTGCGGTGGGGGCCGCATCCACGGGCAGATCCGTCCGGAACGGGAGTCGCACCGATGATCCTTCGCGTAGTGTCAGGTGTTTCTCCAGCCGCAAGGTCCGTCCGTTGACCACTTCATCGAATCCCGGTGCGCGACTGCGTGGATGCGAGTCCCGCTGCCACTGCCACCTCACCCGGACGTCGCCCACTGGAAGATCCCGGCTCGGTGTGACGACGACCGAACCGTCGATCGTCTCGCCGGCCCGAAACACCCTCCGGGGCAACTCGATATCGAGCCGGGATGCGGCACTACCGGTGACTTTTTCCAGCGCTCCTGCGTCGGCGGGTGCGTCATCCACACCGGTGATCACGGTGAATTCGGCGACTTCGTCGACGTCGACCCCTCGACGCTGCACGATCAGGCGGCACGACCAGCCGGCGATCTGCGGCGACGACGGCGGTGCCCAGGACGGAATCCGAAATGTAGCCGATCCATCCGTGAATTCGGATGTCGGCGTGGGTAATTCAGCTGTGAAGATGCCGATCCATTCTTTGCTGTTGCGGTCGGTGCCGTAGGTGGTACCGACATCGTCGGTCAACCACATCGCACCGGTCGCGGCGGTCGCCGCCGCATCGGCGTGTCCGGCCCACCGATAGCGAAAGAAATTGTCATAGCCCAGTTCGACTCGTGCCGACGTCACGTCGCGGATCGGTTTGGGCGTGCTCACCCGCACCTCGACCGACTGGCGCGGTGAGACGACGGTTGGCGATACGGTGATCTGTGCTCGGGCCGGGCCTGACAGGCGTCGCACTATTTCAGTTGGCTCGCGGCGTAGTCTTCTGGCCGGTTCTTCTTCATCCACGTCCGGACGGGCCAAAAGACCACCCACAGCACGGAATACACCGCGTAGTAGACCGCTGCCGAGACTAGAACTCCAACGATCCAGGCCGGATAGATGATGATCAAACAGAATTGCAGAAACTGCTTGATCACTACCGGGTAGTTATCGGCCTGCGACAAGACGAAACGCGGGCTCATCGACAGCAGGAGCCGCCGGCCCGGTGACGTCTCCGCTTCAGCCTCGGCCTGAGCCGCACTGACGTCCCGGCCCCGCTCGGCACGGGTCAGGCCGCGTTCCGGCGGCAGCGGTTCGCTGGTGGTCATCGGCCAATCTCCTCACCCGGCTGCCTCGAGGCGCAGTCGTAAGCCGCGAGGTTAACCAGACTGAATTGGATCCTGATTGGAGCGGCGGGGCTCGGGCTGCCTGGTGACGGCCGCGGAAACCACGGCCCGGCGTGACAGATGCTCATCCCACACGTGTTCGCCGGTGGCATCGCCCACCGCGCGGGCGCGCGCAAGCAGTTGTTGCGCGTGATCGACCCGGCCGTGGTGATTTTCGATCTCAGCGAGCAACCCCAGGAAGAACGGCGTCATCACCACACTGCCGTCGTGGGTGTAATCGTCGAACGCCTCGAAGGCGACCGCGGGATCACCACCGGCTCCCGAAAGGGTCTGCGCCCAAACGCTGATCATCAGGGCGCATGCCGCCCATTGCGGAGAACCCGCGGCCAGCATCTCCTGGTAGATGTCATCGGCGGCGGCGACCGTGCCGTCGGTGACGCCCAGGATCGCGTCGATTTCGACCGTCACCAGCTTGGCGGCAAGGACATCGAAATGGGCCCGCCGGCTCTGCGCCAGTTCCAGGGCGACCAGACGCTGCCGGTGAGCGCCGGCGGGGTCTCCACGCAGTGCCCTGCCCAGCGCCAGCCAGCAGTAGATCCGCGGATGGAAGAACACCAGCGGGTCGGCGACGGTCTCAGGTGGGGGAAAGCGCGCCATCATGGTTTCGGCGGCGGCCTCTTGCGCGTCGAGTTCGCCGCGCAGCGTGTGCAGCATGACGGTGACGAAGTGACTCGACAGGCCGATATCGGGGTCACCGGACGCGGCGTATTGCGCGGCCAGACCGCTGGCCAGGGCCTGTGCCTCGTCGAGACGGCCACGCACACAAAGCATGTAGCACTGCATCGCGACTGCACCGTGGTAGTGCCGGCCGCTGGCGTGTTCGCCGATGTCGAACGCGCGCTGGACGGCGGCGGCGGCGGCCGGGCTGTTCTGACCGTCGAGGATTGCGTGCGCACCGGCCAGATGCAGCCACAGTGTGGCCTGGCGTTGCAGCGGTTCGGGTTTGGGCGGAAGTCTGCGGCATACCCGCAGCGCGTGCTCGGCGAGGATGGCGATGTCGTCGTACGCCGAACGGGTGAGAGCGCGTTGGATCGCGATCTCGTAAATCTCCAGTGCCGTCTCGGGATTGAGCTCCGACCCGGCCCGCCAGGCGTGGTCGGCGACGGAGATGACGTCCTCGTAGGCTGCAGTGGCGACACCCGCGGCGCTATTGGCAGCGATCGACGCATGTACCCCGGCCCGTTCGGCGCCGGGAATCTGTGCCAGGACGGCATCATGCAGCAGGCCGTGACCGAACCGATAGCAGCCCGGCCGATCGACGACTTCGTCCAGAAGGCCGGTTTCATACGCGGATCGCAGCCGCGCTCGGACCGTCGACACGGACAGGTCGATGACGTCTGCGAGGTCGGCGACGTCGAACTCCGCGCCGATCACCGCGGCGGCGGCCAACGCCCGCCGGCCAGGGCGGTCGAGGCGGCTCAGCCGCTGGCCCACCATGCCGGCGAGGCCTGCGGACACGTCGTCGGTGTGACCGTCGGATGCGTCATCCAGTCGGTTGTGGGCAGCCAGGACAGGAGACGAGTTCCCGTATGTACAAAGGGTTTCCGCCGGTTCGGTTCCACACATACTGCGACACTTCGCCGTTGGCGGCGGTCCCGGCGAGCGCGTCGACGAGCTTGGCGGCCGCGTCGGGTCCGATCCCGTCGAGGTGGATCGACCGCGCGGCTTCCAACCGGACCAACCGCTCGAGGGTGGACCGGTTGACCGGCCGGCCGCTGCCGAAATACGTCCAGTTTGCAATCACCTGGATCGGAACGCGGCCGAGTTGCGCACTCAGGACGGACAACGCGTTGCCGGACGGGGCGTCGGCGAGGTGAAGATCGTCGAGCACCAGCAGCAACGGACGAATGGTCGACAGCTCGCACAATGCGGCCACCACACCCTCGATGAGTGCGAAACCGGTCGCGGCCGCGCGAACACCCGAACTCACGACGTCCTGATCCGTCCATTCGGGGACCAGCGCGTCGACCACGCCGGGTGCGACGCGCTGCACTGCGTACCGGCCGGGTTCGCCGAGTTCGTCGCCGAGTTGTCGTAAGAGTTGAATCCACGTCCACATCAGCGGCAGCCGGATCCCAGGAGGGTGCGCGGCCCACGCAGCCGCCATCTCGGACGGTTTTGTTCGTGCCGAAATAGCTTGTGCAAGAGCAGTTTTCCCTATTCCGCTGTCACCGGTGAGCAGGATCAGGCTGCCTGATCCTGCGCGGGCGCTGCTCAGCGCGGCGGTGAGGGTGTCCAGTTCGGACGCTCGGCCGACGAACGGGATCCGTCCGTGTGGGTCCGGTCTGGGGGGACGGCCGGCGCGGCTGGAGGTGTGAAATGGAGGTCGGGGGATTGGTCACAGATCTTGCGGTAGAGGGTTTGCAACCCGTCACCGGGTGACGTGCCGAGTTCGCGATCCAGCGACTCCCGGGCGCGGTCGAAGGCGCGGATCGCGTCGGAGCTGCGGCCGGCCCGGTACAGCCCGACCATCAAATGACCCCACAGCCGTTCCTCGGTCGGCTCCGACGCGATGGCGGCCTCGATCTCGGGAACGAGATCGAGGCCGTCGCCGGACTGCAGGGCCGCATCGAACCGGGCTTCAATCGCGGTGTGGCGCAACGCGATATAGCGCGTTGCGTCGGCGTGTGCGAAGTCGCGATGGGTGAACTCACCGAACGGGTCACCTCGCCACAACGTCAGCGCCGTGCTGAGTTTGTCGTAGGCGTCCGCCGCCGCGCCGCGGACGAGTGCGGTGCGACCGTCCTTGACCAGTGCTTCGAACCGATGCAGATCGACAAGGTCTTCGTCGAGCAGGGTGAGCTGGTAGCCGTAGGCACGGGAGACCAGCCGCACTTGTGCCGGCGACCCGGTATCGGTCGACGGCGGCAGGATCCGGCGCAGATTTGTGATGTAAGCCCGCAGCGAGGCCAGGGCCTTGGGCGGGGGATTGTCATCCCAGACCGCATCGATGAGCCGATCGACACTGACGACCGTTCCGTGATTGGCCAGCAGCACGGCCAAGACGCACCGTTGTTTAGGGCCGCCCAGAGGCGCTACTGCACCCCCGACGCGCGCCCCAACCGCGCCGGACAGCTGGTATTCGACCATGTCCCTAACCACGAGCGAAGTAACTGACCGATGGCAGAAGTCAAGACGATACATGGCAGAAGTCGGCGCCGCCTGCTGGTTGAATCACGCCAGTGGTGTTACCTGCGAAAAGGCTGTGAGTAGCTGAGGCAGTCAGCCATACTGAGGCTCTGATGAGATGCCACGACGTGGGTCTGCGGTGTGGCCCGGGCGCGCTAGTTGGCTTCGGGCACTACGTCGCGCACATGCGCAACACCAAGGTCGACGGCGACGGTATCGAATTCGACGTCAAGACTCAGCCTCGCTCGCCGTAGCCGCTGGAGGGCAGTGTGCACGTCGCTTGGAGCATCGCCGGATACGTTGCGCTACTGGTTCTGGGAATCGCTGCGGTCCAGGCTCTCATCTGGATACCCATCGTCGCGCGGTGGCGGCGCAAGGCCCGCGCCGCGAAGGCCGAGCTTGCGGCGGCCATCGAATCCGAGACCGCGACCCGCTCCCCGGAGAAGGGCGTGTACCGCGGAGCCACCGCCCCGGGCTATCCGGTGGTGGCTAATAACGGAACTATCGCGCTGACTGAGCGGCGGTTGATGTTTGTCACCGTGACCGGCAAGCTGATTGAGATTCCCGTTACCGACATCGTCGGTGTCCGCGAAGCGAGAGTGTTCAAAACGTCTGTGCGCGGGGGCCGTTCGCACCTGATCGTGCAATTACGCTCGGGCGAGGTGGCGTTCTACGTCTTGTCCAATGCCGATTGGATCGACGCCATCACGTCCCTGACCAAAGGGAAGCGCGGCTAGACCCGGGGCGCGACGGGTTGGGCGTCGAGTTCTTCGGGCTCGTCGGCGTGCACGCTTCGGCTGCCGATCAAGAGGCCCAGCAGGGCACCGACCACGCACACCACGACGGTGACTTTGAAGATCTCGCCGTACATCCCGGCGAAGGCCTCCCGGTACAAAGTGGCCTGATGCAAGACGCGCTCGGCAAGGCTGGCATCCCTCGGAACCTGCGACGCCAACTTGGCGACCAGTTGCGGCAGCCGGTAGAAGCCCCACGCGCTCAATGCGGCCACACCGATCAGCATGCCCGTCATACGCGCCACCACCACAGCTGCCGACGCGATGCCGTGCTGTGCCGACGGCACCACCCGCAAACTGGCGGATGTCAGCGGTGCGATCACCAGACCGAGTCCGATGCCGGCGACGGCCAGGTCGGAGTGCAACGCCGGCAGCGAGAGGCCGAGGATGGTGTGGTGCTCGGTCAACAAGTTGATCGACCACTTCGAGATCAGCCAGTAGCCACCCGCGGCGATCAGTAGTCCGGTGAAGGCCACCGCTCGATCGCCGATCCTGGTCGCGATCGCGCCACCCACTAATGCACCGATCGGCAACGCAGCCAGGAACCACAGCAACATCAGCGCGGCCTGGTCCTGATCCTTGCCGAGCACACCCTGGGCGAAGAGTTCCACGTCGACCAGCGTCACCATCAAGGCGGCACCCGCACACAGCGACGAGCCGAGCGCGGACAGGAACGGCCGGAAGTGCACGCCGGCGGGCTGGATCAACTTGGTCCGCGAGAATCGTTCCCACACAAAGAAAATCACCGCGAACACAACGGCCCCGAGAATCAACGGCGGCCCGTAGCTGGGCAGCGCGTGCTTGCCGTCGGGATTGGCGTTGTACAAACCGACGACCGCCAGACCCAGGGTGATCGCCAGCAGCAGGCCGCCGATCACATCGACCTTCTCCGGCTCGGCGCTGCGGTCCCGCGACGGCAGGCTGAAGTGGATCATCACCATTGCGGCCAGCGCCAGCGGCACGTTGATCCAGAACACGTCCTGCCAGCGACTTGTCAGCCAGACGATGAAGATTCCGTAGAGCGGACCCAGTACGCTGCCCAGTTCTTGCGCGGCACCGATCCCGCCGAGCACTCCAGCGCGGTTGCGCTGGGACCACAGGTCGGCGCCCAGCGCGAGAGTCACCGGCAGCAGGGCGCCGCTGGCCACGCCCTGGATGGTGCGGCCGACCACCAGAATGTCGAGGTCGGTGGAGAGAGCGGTGATCACTGACCCGATCAGGAAGGTGGCCAGGCTGACTTGCAGGAGCAGCTTGCGCCCGAACCGGTCAGATGCCCGGCCCAGCAACGGCATCGCGGCGATGTAGCCCAGCAGATACCAAGTGATGATCGGGGTGATCCGCTGCAGGCGGTTGACCGGGATCCCGATGGTCCCGATGATGTCGCGCATGATCGTGACCACGACATAGGTGTCGAGTGCACCGAGCAGTACAGCCAGGCTGCCGGCGCTGATCGCGACGAAGCGGCCCGCATGGTGCGGTTGCGGTGCCGTCACGGGGCCGGGGCCACGGGGGGCTTGGTGACCTGCACCGGCGCATTCCAATTCGAGAGCGTCAGCTCAAGAGAATTGCCCGGGCTCTGCTCCAGCTGGTTCTGCACCAATTGGTGGTCGCCGTTCTCTTCGATCCACACAGTCGAGGGCAGCGGCTGCGTCGCCTTCAACCGGGGCATGATGCCGTTCACAGCGTCCGCCGAGACCGTTCCGGTGATCTTGATGGTGGTCTGCCCGCCGACGTTCTCCCGCGACTCGGCCTTCGGGTTGGTGAGGTGGGTCAACACGTTGGCCAGACCGACATCGGGCTTGAGAATGGTGGACGGGTCGTACAGGTCGGAGGCCTTGCCGAAGCTGTCCCATTGCCCGGGTGTGAGCGCTCCGTACAGGGTTCCGTCGATCACCACGAATGGCGCGTCGATGTCGGACCCGCCGAAGACGATGCTCGCATTGCCCTGAGCTGCGGTCTGTGGAGTGGTGGTCAGGTCGCCGGTCAGGGATTTGACCGGAAGGCCTTTGATCTTGCCGTTGACCGACAGGGCCAGGTGAACACTCGTGACCTTGTTGGTGCTCTGGACGGATTCCTTGATCAAGGTCGCCGCGTCCGGCAGCGCCCCGCCGGACGGCTTAGACGAGGAACAACCGCTGATCAGAGCGGCGGCCATCGAGAGGGCGGCGAGAACGGCGAGGATTGGGCGACGCGTCTGCATGACTTGCAGCGTAGCGGGTCGCGCCGACCGGCCCGTGAAGCGCAAGGTGGCAGGGACGTCGCGCAGGGGAGCGAGACTCATTAGCCTGAAGCGGTGTTCACCGGAATTGTTGAAGAACTGGGTGAAGTCGTCGGCAAGGATGAGCTGGGAGATTCCGCGCGCTTCACGATTCAAGGTCCGGTCGTTACCTCCGATGCCGGTCACGGTGATTCGATCGCCGTCAACGGGGTGTGTCTGACTGTCGTCGAGATACTGCCCGACGGCCGATTCACCGCTGATGTGATGGGTGAGACGTTGAGCCGGTCCAGTCTGGGTCGGCTGGTCGCGGGCAGCCCGGTCAATCTCGAGCGCGCCGCGGCGCTGAACAGCCGGCTCGGTGGGCACATCGTGCAAGGCCACGTCGACGGCACTGGTCAGATCTTGAGCCGCTCACCCGCTGAGCATTGGGAAGTCGTCCGGATCGGGTTGCCGGTTGAACTCGCTCGATATGTCGTGGAGAAGGGTTCGATCACGGTCGACGGCATATCGCTGACCGTCTCCGCGCTCGGCGACGACTGGTTCGAGGTATCGCTGATCCCGACCACCCGCGAACTGACCACGCTGGGTCCGGCCGAAGCCGGAACTCAGGTGAATCTGGAAGTCGACGTCATCGCCAAATACGTGGAGCGACTGATCACGCACACGTAGGCGGCTACTGATTCTCCCCAAGTTGTTGTCGCACAGTCGCATCCGTCCAACCACGCGCGCGGGTCGGCCTACCGCAATCTCCGAACGCGGGTATCAGGTGCCGTCGGGCCCGCGCGTGCCGTAGCCACCGGGGGAGCCGGGGGGTGTGCCACTCCCGGCGGCACCGCCTTGGGCGCCGAAGGCCCCGAGCCCGGGTTTACCGGGCACGCCTGGCGCCCCGGGCGTGGAATCCGACGCGTTTCCGCCGGCCCCGCCGGCGCCGTGGTTCCCGCCCGCGCCTCCGTCGGCTCCGGCGCCGGCGTTCCCGCCGGGGCCTGATGCGGAGCTGCCACCGTTGCCGCCGGCGCCGCCGTTCCCGCCGGTAGCGCCCGACCCCCCGGCGCCACCGTTAGCGCCGGGGTACGTGTTGTGGGGATCGTTCACGATGTGGTCGCCGCCTGCGGCGCCACTGCCGCCGGCGCCGCCGTTCCCGCCTTCACTGCCGGCGCCGCCGTTCCCGCCGGAACCCGCACCCTGGGCCGCGCCGCCCGAACCGCCGACGTGGCCGGCCCCGCCGACCCCGCCCGATCCGCCGGCGCCGCCGTCGCCGGGGCGTTGGAGACTATGGTTGCCGGCCATGCCGGTGCCGCCCTGACCGCCATTACCAGCGGAGCCGGCGGCCCCGCCGGCGCCGCCGTTGCCCGAGCCGTGGGCGTCGCCGCCGGCGCCACCGTTGACCCCGAGCGCCACACCGCCGTTGCCGCCGTTACCCCCGGCCCCGCCTTGGCCGCCGAATTCACTGTCGATACCACCGGACCCTGGAACTCCGCCGCTACCGCCGGCGCCGCCGTCACCACTGCCTCCACCGGTCCCGCCGTCACCGCCATTGCCCGCCCCGAAGGCTGCGCCTCCGGCACCACCGGTGCCTGCGAGACCGCCCGAGCCGCCGTCACCGCCGTGGCCACCGGTGCCACCGGGGAACACAACTGTGGCGCTGGGGCCCCCAGGGGTGCAGGGGCCGGCGCATCCGCTGACGCTTTCCTTGCCCGTCCCGCCCATACCACCGGAGCCGCCGTGGCCGCCGTTGCCGGCGTTGCCCGCGGCCCCGCCGTCACCGCCATTGCCTGACCCGTCGGCCACGCCGCCCGCGCCGCCGTCACCACCGCCCCCACCGGCGCCGCCGAGGCCGCCGGCCCCGCCTGGCCCGGCGGCGCCGAAGTTGCCGGTTCCCCCGCCACTGCCGCCTGAGCCGCCGGTCCCGCCGCCGGCGCCCAAGCCGCCGGCCCCGCCGACCCCGCCGTTACCGGCCCCTGATGCCGTTCCGCCTGCCCCGCCATCGCCGCCGAAGCCGCCGGTCCCTCCGGAACCGCCGACCCCGCCGGAGTCGCCGGCACTAAAGACGCCGCCGTCGTCGCCGGTACTGCCGCCGCCGCCGTTGCCGCCCGCCCCGGCTGTGCCCCCGGCACCGCCGAAACCGCCGTTGCCCGATCTCGCGCCGCCGGCACCGCCGTCGCCGCCGTTGCCGCCGTTGCCGCCGGAGGTGCCAGACGCACCGGTCCCGCCATTAGTACCGGGCGCGCCATTGCCGCCGGCTCCGCCGTTGCCGCCGTTGCCGACTGATCCGCCGTCGCCGCCGGCCCCACCGGAGGCACCGTTACCCCCGGGGGTGATCGCGGCGAGGGCGTCACCGCCGTTGCCGCCGTTGCCGCCGTTGCCGCCCGATTCACCGTCGCCGCCGTTGCCGCCGTGGCCGCCGGGCGCGCCAATCGCGCCCGGCGCGCTGTTACCGCCGTCGCCGCCGTTGCCGGCCACCGTGCCACCGTTGCCGCCGTCGCCGCCATTGCCGCCAAGACCGCCGACATTGCCGCGTCCGTCGGCGCCGGTTCCGTCGGTGACGGTGCCGCTGCCGCCCTGGCCGCCGAAGCCACCGCGCCCGGCGTAGCCGCCGTTACTGCCGTCGGCGCCGTTACCGCCGGCGCCCAGCGCGGAATTGCCGCCTGCGCCACCGTCGGCACCGGCACCGCCTACACCCGCTTTGCCCCCGGCGCCACCGGGGCCGCCGAAGTGGCCGCCGGAGGCGTATCCGCCGGTGCCGCCTTGACCACCGGAACCACCGGCCGCGGAAGTTCCGGCGGACCCACCCGCACCGCCTGCGCCGGAAGCGTGGGCCGCGCCGCCGGCGCCGCCGTCGCCGGCCGCACCGGCACTACCGCCGACACCGCCGGTGCCACCGGGCCCGCCGGACGCGCCGGCGGCGAATTCGCCGGCTGGCCCACCGCCGCCGCCAGAGCCGCCATACCCGCCAGCACCGGCGGCTCCGCCGCCCCCGCCGGTTCCGCCATTGCCCGAGCCCAGCGCGGTGCCGCCGGCTCCGCCTTCACCGCCGGTACCCCCGGCTCCGCCGCTTCCGCCGAGCCCGCCGGCATAACCAGAGCACGTTTGGAAGAAGCAGTTGCCTTGGCCGTCGCCGCCTCCGCCGCCGGCACCGCCGGCACCGGCGTTACCACCGGTGCCGCCGCCCCCGGCGTCTCCCGAGATCGACCCGCCGTTGCCGCCGTTACCGCCGGCGCCGCCGTTGCCGCCGACCCCGCCGGCACTGCCGGTGCCGCCCGCACTGTCGTCGCCGTTGTTGCCTGAGCCGCCAGGCAACCCAGCCGCGCCGTTGCCGCCTCGGCCGCCTTCACCGCCGTTGCCGATCGACCCGCCGTTGCCGCCGTTACCGCCGGCCCCGCCGGCGCCTTGGCCGATGAACCCCTGACTCCAGCCAGTCCCGCCGGCCCCGCCGTCGCCGTGCGCACCGGCCGGCAAGACACCGTCGGCGCCGCTGACCCCTGGGCTGCCGTTGGTGTCATAGGGGTCGTTGCCGGGCTGGCCGCCGACACCGCCGTGGCCGATCGTGCCGGGGTTGCCACCGTCGCCGCCGTTGCCGCCGGCGCCGTTGTCGATCCCGGGCTGTCCGGGCGCCCCGGCCCCGCCATCGCCAGGGGTGCCGGCGTCACTGCCATCACCGCCGTTGCCGCCGTTGCCGTCGGTGCCCACGATGTCCTGGATGTTGGCGTTGCCGCCCCGACCACCATCGCCGCCGGCTCCACCATTAGCGCCGTCGCCGCCGTTACCCCCGGCCCCGCCCGCCCCGCTGTCGGTGCCGGGCACACCGGCAGCCCCGGTGCCGCCGGCACCGGCGGTCCCGGCGTTGCCGCCCGACCCGCCGACCCCACCGTTGCCGGGCAGCCCGTCCTTGCCCGTCACCGCGTAGCCGCCGGCCCCGCCCTGGCCGCCTACCCCGCCCTGGGCTCCGGTTCCGGCGTTGCCGCCGTCACCGCCCGCGCCGTTGTTCACCCCCGACACCCCGGTGGCGCCGTTGGCACCGTTGCCGCCGTCTCCGCCGGCCCCGCCGGCCCCGCCATTGCCGCCATGGCCCGGGATTGCACCGGCCCACGTGGCGTTGCCGCCATCACCACCGGCGCCGCCGGGCCCACCGGCGACGCCGTCGGTGCCGTTGCCATCGGCGCCGGTTGACCCATTGATGCCGGGCACCCCGGATCCGCCGTTGCCGCCGTTGCCGGCGATGTCGCCGTCGGCCTCGGCATCGCCGCCGTTACCCCCGGGCCCACCAGTGCCATCCACGCCGTCGGCCCCATCGGCGCCGGGGGTGCCGCTGCCGGGGCTCGCAGCGGCGACACCGGCTGCCGCGCCGGGCGCTCCTGCAGCGGCAGACGCGGCCGCGCTGCCGGCGGCGCCATCGCCGCTGCCGGGGATTCCTGGGTCGCCGGGAGTGCCGCCGGTGCCGCCGCCGCCCGCAATCGCATTCCCGACCGCCGCGGCTCCGCCCGTGCCGCCCTGACCGCCTTCACCGCCGTTGCCGGAGTTGCCGCCGTTGCCGTCGGCACCATGGGTGGCCAGGCCCCCGTTGCCGCCGTCTCCGCCGAATCCGCCGTCGCCGCCGGTGCCGCCATGACCGCCGATGGCCCCGGCAGCGGTCGCGGCCAAACCGGTGCCGCCTTCCCCGCCCTGTCCGCCATCTCCGCCGTAACCACCGGCCCCACCGTCACCGAGCAGCAGTCCGCCGCTTCCGCCGTCACCGCCGGCCCCACCGGTATGCCCGGTGGCGCCTTCTGCGCCAATCCCACCCGGGCTGCTAGCCGTCGCGTCGGGACCGGTGGCGCCTTCGAGACCGTCACCGCCGTAACCGCCGCGCCCGCCATCGCCGATCAGTGCGACATCTCCGCCGTCGCCGCCGGCGCCGCCGTCCGCGCCGTTACCACCGGCACCGCCATCGCCGAGCACCGCGGCCCCGCCGACACCGCCCACCCCGGAGGCATCGGTGGCGCCGTCACCGCCATCACCGAACCAGAGTCCCCCCGCACCACCGGTAGCCTCCGCCAGAGTGCCGTCGCCAACCCCGTTGGCACCGTCGCCAATCAAGATGCCGGTGCCACCGAAGTCCTGCCACAAGGTGTTGAGCTGGGTGTCGAAGCCGCTGCCCAACGAGCTGGTGATCCAGTCCTGCTCGAGGGTGTGCAGCAACGCATCCCAGGAACTGGCAGCAGACATCGCATCGACCGACAACCCAAACGCGGCCAGCGGTTCAGCTGATGTCGCAGCAGCCGCACCACCGAGCACGGGATCCTCCATACCGGCAATCGACCCAGCGATGGCGTCGATAATCGCGTCGAACCCGTCCGCGCTGGCTGGAGGCGCAGCGGCGAGTGGTCCGATCCCGAACGCCAACGCCGCCCCGGCAGCGCCGGTCAGGCCGACCATGCGATTACGCGCGCGTGCCCGTGCGTTGCGTGACCGACGATTCCGCTTGCGTGCGTGCTGCGCCATCTAATAACCCCTGAGATAAATCTGAGAGAAACCTGAAGGATTATTATGCAGGCCTAAGGGATTTTAAATCTGAATTTCCAGACATTATTTCCGGCAAGTCGGACCTCGTGTGGTCGCGAGCCGGGCGACGAGTCCCGCGAGGCCTGCGATCGCCGAGTCGGCGCCGTCGCTGCGCCGAGTTGTGCGCCCGCCGTGACCTACAAGCGGCGCTTATCGCTCGATGTTGGGATCCCCGTCGATGTGACGGCGACGCGGCGCGGGCGCGGCGGGCTGTTGGCCCGGATCCGCCGGACCGCTGGTATTCGGTACGGGACCAGGCGGGGGCGGCGGTGTCGGCTCCTCGAACGCCCAGATTCCTTTGGTGGCGGGTGCCGGCGCGGGGGGATGTGCCGGCAACGGAGGGCCGACGAGCAGGACGCCTACCAGCGCCAGTACAAGTGTCGCGGCGCGGGCGCACCGAGCTACGGGCAACGTCGCCATTCGCCCAGCCTAATCCCGGGAGCGCCTACGGCAGGACAAGGCAACGCCCGCTCCGCCGATCGGCGAAGCGGGCGTCTGGGTGGGTGAGTCTTTACAGCGGGATCCACACTCCGAAGAAATCGAAGCCCCATTGGTTGAAGCCCGGGTTCCAGATCGGGTTCTCGTTGTAGCCGTAGTAATTGATCGGCCCGTCGTTCCAACGCCCTCCTGGCGGGGGCAGCGGCCGGCCCCAGTTCGGGTGCGGCGGCTCGCCGGCACCCCAAGGTGCGGGACCGTCACCCCACGGGGCTCCGTGGAAGTAGCCGCGGTGGTCGTCACCGTGCCATGCAGCGCCAGGGCCGCCCGGGCCGCCGGGTCCGTGATCGCCGGGTCCACCGCCCGGCCCGCCGGGCCCGTGACCGCCGGGCCCGTGATCGCCGGGCCCATGATCGCCGGGTCCACCGCCCGGCCCGCCGGGCCCGCCGGGTCCACCGCCCGGCCCGCCGGGCCCGCCAGGTCCGTGACCACCTGGACCGCCAGGCCCGGGGCCACCTGGACCGCCAGGCCCGGGGCCACCTGGACCACCAGGTCCGCCCGGACCATGGCCGCCACCCGGGTCCTGCGGTGCGGGTGCGTGGTTGACCGCGGGTGCGCCGTGGCCACCCGGTTGCGGTCCGGGAGCAGCGCTGGCGATTCCGGTGCCCACCCCCAGTGCGGCAGCGCCGAGGGCACCGGCAATCGTCGCGCCGGCCATCAGTTGCTTGAGGTTCATGTCCTTCACCTGTCTAGTCGGGTGTTCAGCGGAAGCTTGTCCCCACCTGCTGAACGTTAGATAGCCAAGCTATGAATCAGCTACGAGCGGCCTCTGGAAAACTTTTGCGGATTTGTCTGCGGCGAGGGGCCTTGCGGAAGGCGCCCGGTCAGTAAGCAGTGGCAATAACTACGGCGACGTGGTGGTTCATACTGGACACAACACCTGAGGAGGTCAGGTGTGTTTCTCTGACGAGGTGGCTGCGATGACGAGGTTGGACTCGGTCGAGCGCGCGATCGCCGACATCGCGGCGGGCAAGGCGGTCGTCGTCGTGGACGACGAGGACCGGGAAAACGAGGGCGACCTCATTTTCGCGGCCGAGAAGGCGACCCCGGAATTGGTCGCGTTCATGGTGCGCTACACATCGGGCTACCTGTGTGTGCCTCTGGATGGCGAGATCTGCGATCGACTCGGCCTCCTACCGATGTATGCAATCAACCAGGACAAGCACGGCACCGCCTACACGGTCACGGTTGACGCGAGAAACGGTGTGGGCACTGGTATTTCGGCCTCGGACCGAGCGACGACCATGCGGTTGCTTTCCGACTCGACAAGTATCGCCGAGGATTTCACCCGGCCCGGTCACGTAGTTCCGTTGCGCGCCAAGGATGGTGGTGTGCTGCGCCGTCCGGGCCACACCGAGGCGGCCGTCGACCTGGCCCGAATGGCCGGCCTGTCGCCGGCCGGCGCGATCTGTGAGGTCGTCAGTCAAAAAGACGAAGGCGCGATGGCCCAGACCGACGAGCTCCGGGTGTTCGCCGACGAGCATGGCCTGGCTCTGATCGCGATCGCCGACCTGATCGAGTACCGCCGCAAGCACGAGAAGCACATCGAGCGGATCGCCGAGGCCCGCATCCCTACCCGGCACGGCGAATTCCGGGCGGTCGGCTACAGCAGCATCTACGAAGACGTCGAGCACGTGGCCTTGGTCCGCGGTGAGATCGCCGGACCCAACTTCGACGGTGACGACGTATTGGTCCGGGTCCACTCTGAATGCCTGACCGGTGACGTGTTCGGCTCACGCCGCTGCGACTGTGGTCCGCAGCTGGACGCCGCGATGGCGATGGTCGCTCGCGAAGGCCGGGGCGTGGTGCTCTACATGCGCGGCCATGAGGGACGCGGTATCGGGCTGATGCACAAGCTTCAGGC
Source organism: uncultured Actinomycetota bacterium (assembly GCA_963753995.1). Classification (GTDB taxonomy): domain Bacteria; phylum Actinomycetota; class Actinomycetes; order Mycobacteriales; family Mycobacteriaceae; genus Mycobacterium. The sequence continues at coordinate 61,796 of CAVWEO010000004.1, forward strand.
GTACCAGTTGCAGGACGCCGGTGACGACACGGTCGACGCGAACCTCAAGCTCGGATTGCCCGCGGACGCAAGGGACTACGGCACCGGAGCGCAGATCCTGGTCGACCTCGGAGTCCGCTCGATGCGACTGCTGACCAACAACCCCGCGAAGCGGGTCGGCCTGGACGGCTACGGTCTGCACATCCTCGAGCGGGTGCCGCTGCCAGTCCGGGTCAACGCCGAAAACATCCGATACCTGATGACCAAGCGCGACCGGATGGGTCACGACCTGGTCGGTCTTGACGACTTTCACGAATCCATGCACCTGCCAGGAGAATTCGGCGGTGCACTGTGACTGCCGAACGCAGCAATACCGAGGAGCGGCGTATATGAGCGGTGCCGGTGTGCCCGACATCGCGTCACAGGACGCTTCCGCACTGACATTGGCGATCGTGGTGAGCACCTGGCACAGCCGGATCTGCGATGCGCTGCTGAGCGGCGCTCAACGCATCGCTGACGACTGGGGTGTGGAAAACCCGACCGTCGTGCGGGTCCGCGGCGCGATCGAAATTCCGGTGGTCGCGCAGGCCGTCGCGCGTGACCATGACGCGGTCGTCGCTCTGGGTGTGGTGATCCGCGGGCAGACGCCGCATTTCGACTATGTCTGCGACGCGGTAACCCAAGGGCTGACCCGGGTTTCGCTCGATGAGTCCACTCCGGTGGCCAACGGTGTGCTGACCACCAATAACGAGGCGCAGGCGCTCGACCGTGCGGGGTTACCGGACTCCACGGAGGACAACGGCGGTCAGGCGACGGCCGCGGCGTTGAGCACCGCACTGACTCTGCGCCGGCTCCGCGGAAAGTCGTGACCGCCAAAGCCGACCGGGACACCTGGGATGTGCAACTTCGGCCCCACCTGACGCCCTATGTCGCCTACGCCGTAGCGGCTGTTCTCGTCGTCGCGCACGTGGTGATCGGGCTGCTACTCAAGATCGGATCCACCGGAGTGATCTTCCAGACCTCCGATCAGATTGCGATGGCCGTGCTCGGCGTCGTTCTCGCGGGACTGGTGCTGCTGTTCGCCCGGCCGCGGTTGCGGGTCGGTGCGGCCGGGCTGTCGGTGCGCAACGCGCTCAGCGACCGGCTGGTGCCGTGGAACGACATTGTGGGCGTGTCGTTTCCGGTCGGTGCCCGCTGGGCGCGCATCGACTTGCCCGACGACGAGTACGTGCCGCTGATGGCCATCCAGTCCGTCGACAAAGACCGCGCGGTGGCCGCGATGGACACCGTCCGGAAACTGATGGCGCACTATCGGCCTGACCTCGCATCGCACTGACGTGTCAGTGGGCACGCCTATAGTCGAATGCATGTTCGAATCGTATTACGCCTCGCGGTTCACCCGGGAGTCGGCTGCGCTGCTGGATCGAATCCGCGAGGCGGGTCGAACGGAGGCTCAGGCGGCCGCGCGGCGCCTGGCCGCGGTCGGCGAATTGTTCAGAGTGCGCCTGCGGGATTCGGGGGAGCAGGCGGACTGTGCGATGGACACCTGGGACGCAGTGGCTGCCCAGGTAGCCGCCGCGCTGAACTGCAGCATCGGGATGGGTTCGAGCTACGTGCGTTATGCGGTGGCCCTGCAGGATCGACTGCCCCAGGTGGGGAAGCTATTTCACGCGGGGGACATCGACTATCGCGCTTTTCAGACCATCGTGTTCCGAACGGATCTGATCACCGATGCCGAGGTGCTGGCGCGAGTCGACACGGTTCTCGCGGTCCGACTTTCCCGGTACCCGTCGTTGACGCGCGGGCGGTTGGCCGCCGAGGTCGACCGGGTGGTGGCCACCGTTGACCGGGATGCGGTCCGGCGGGCGAAAGAGGCCATCAGGGACCGTTTCCTCGACGTCGTCACCGACGAAACGGGGATCGCGTTCGTCACTGGAACTGTGCTGGCCGCCGCCGGACGTGCCCTCGATCTTCGGCTGGACGAATTGGCGAAGACGGTATGCGACGCCGACCCGCGCTCGCGCGAGCAGCGACGCGCAGACGCCTTGAGCGCGTTGAGCGCCGGTGCAGATCGGCTGGTGTGTGGTTGCGGATCCGCCGCTTGCGAGGCGGCGGCGCGGGGGAGCACAAGCAACGTCGTGATTCATGTGGTCGCCGATCAGGCCAGCGTCGAGGGCAAGGGAACGACGCCGGGCGCCGTCCTAGGCGCTGAAGGATTGATATCAGCGGAGATGGTCGCCGAACTGGCCAAGAACTCGCAATTGCAGCCGCTGATTCCGCCGGCCGAAGTGCCCGAGCCGCGTTATACCCCGTCGGCCAAGCTTGCCGACTTCGTGCGTCTTCGCGACGTCACCTGCCGGGCCCCTGGCTGTGATCATCCTGCCTTCGATTGCGACGTGGACCATACGATCGCCTACCACGATGGTGGCTGGACGCATGCGTCCAATCTCAAGGCACTGTGTCGAAAACATCACCTGCTCAAGACTTTCGGCGGTTGGCGCGATAAACAGCTGCCCGACGGTACCGTGGTCTGGCTTCTCCCCGGCGGCCGCACCTACGTCACCATGCCGGGCAGCGCACTGCTGTTCCCGAATCTCTGCGGGCCGACCGGCGACCTGCCTCCGGTCCAGCCGTCCAAAGGTGCGCAGTGCGGCAATCGCGAGACGATGATCCCGACCCGCACTCGCACGCGCAGACAGAGCCGCGCTCACCGTGTCGATGCGGAGCGTCGACTCAATCGGCGTCTCCGTGTCGCTGCAGAGCCCACGCCGGCCCACGACACCGCACCGCCACCCTTCTAACGACGACTAGCCTTAGACACCGTGGCAGATCCCGCGACCTACCGCCCTGCTCCCGGGTCCATCCCGGTCGAGCCCGGCGTGTACCGGTTCAGCGATCCGCACGCCCGGGTGATTTACGTCGGCAAGGCAAAGAGCCTGCGCAGCCGGCTGAACTCGTACTTCGCTGACATCGCAAGCCTGCATCCGCGCACGCGGCAGATGGTGACAACCGCTGCCAAGGTGGAGTGGACGGTGGTCAACACCGAGGTTGAAGCGCTGCAGCTGGAATACAACTGGATCAAGGAGTTCGACCCTCGGTTCAACGTCCGCTACCGCGACGACAAGTCCTACCCGGTGCTCGCGGTCACCCTCAACGAGGAGTACCCGCGGCTGATGGTCTACCGGGGCCCGCGGCGGAAAGGCGTCCGCTACTTCGGGCCCTATTCCCATGCTTGGGCCATCCGGGAGACCCTGGATCTGCTGACCCGGGTTTTCCCGGCGCGAACCTGTTCGGCGGGAGTGTTCAAGCGGCACAACCAAATCGACCGCCCTTGCTTGCTGGGCTACATCGACAAATGTTCGGCCCCGTGCGTCGGCCGGGTCAGCGCCGAACAACATCGACAAATCGTGCTGGACTTCTGCGATTTCCTGTCCGGCAAGACCGACAAGTTCGCCCGTGAGTTGGAGCAGCGGATGCACGCTGCGTCCGACGAACTGAGTTTCGAGCGCGCCGCACGGCTGCGCGACGATCTCGGTGCGTTGAGACGTGCCATGGAGAAGCAGGCGGTGGTGCTCGGTGACGGCACCGACGCTGACGTGATGGCCTTTGCCGATGACGATCTGGAAGCCGCCGTCCAGGTGTTCCACGTCCGGGGCGGGCGCGTTCGCGGACAGCGCGGCTGGATCGTCGAAAAGCCCGGCGATCCCGGTGATTCCGGCGAGGCGCAACTGGTCGAGCAATTTTTGACCCAGTTCTATGGTGATCAGGCCGAGCTCAGTGGTGCCGCCGACGAATCGGTCAATCCGGTGCCTCGCGAGGTCCTGGTGCCATGCCTGCCGCCGAACGCCGAGGAGTTGTCGACGTGGCTTTCCGGACTGCGCGGTTCACGGGTTGCGTTACGTGTGCCTCGGCGCGGTGACAAGCGGGCGCTGGCCGAGACCGTGCATCGCAACGCGAAAGACGCGTTGCAGCAGCACAAACTGAAGCGCGCCGGCGATTTCACCGCCAGATCTGCTGCACTGCAGAATATTCAAGAGGCCCTGGGTTTGGCCGACGCGCCACTGCGGATCGAGTGTGTCGACATCAGCCACGTGCAGGGCACTGACGTGGTGGGGTCGCTGGTGGTGTTCGAAGACGGGCTGCCGCGCAAGTCCGACTACCGTCATTTCGGCATCCGGGAAGCGGCCGGCCACGGCCGTTCTGACGACGTCGCGTCGATCGCCGAAGTGACCCGTCGTCGTTTCGTTCGGCACCTCCAGGACCAGGAGGACTCGAAAATGCTGTCGCCGGAGGGCAAATCGCGCCGGTTCGCCTATCCGCCCAACCTGTATGTGGTCGACGGCGGCGCTCCGCAAGTCAACGCCGCCAGCGCGGTGCTGGAGGAGTTGGGCGTCACCGATGTCGCGGTGATCGGTCTGGCCAAGCGACTCGAAGAGGTGTGGGTGCCCTCGGAGCCCGATCCGATCATCCTGCCGCGCAACAGCGAGGGACTGTATTTGCTGCAGCGGGTGCGCGACGAAGCGCACCGGTTCGCGATCAACTACCACCGCAGCAAGCGGTCGAAGCGGATGACCGCGTCGGCACTCGACTCGGTCCCCGGACTGGGCGAGCATCGCCGCAAGGCACTGGTTGCCCATTTCGGCTCACTGGCCCGGCTCAGGGAGGCTACGGTCGACGAGATCACTTCCGTTCCGGGCATCGGGGTGGCAACGGCCACGGCCGTGCTCGACGCGCTGCGGGGCGACGCCGCCGGATCGGACACCGCGGCACAGGACCGGATTGCGGAGCGGGCATCGGGATGACGGGCGAGGAGATGGACGGGTCCAATCAGACCGGGGCGCTGGAACAGGCTGACAGTCAAGCTGCGACAAGCGAATCCGGTATCGACGTGGTTCTGGTCACCGGCCTGTCCGGTGCCGGTCGTGGCACTGCGGCCAAAGTGCTCGAAGACCTCGGCTGGTATGTCGCCGACAACCTGCCGCCCCAGCTGATCACCCGGATGGTCGACCTCGGGCTGGATGCCGGATCCCGGATCACGCAGCTGGCCATCGTGATGGATGCCCGCTCGCGTGGTTTCACCGGCGACCTGGACTGGGTGCGCAACGATCTGGCCACTCGCGACATCACCCCGCGGGTGTTGTTCATGGAGGCCTCCGACGACATGCTGGTACGTCGTTACGAACAGAACCGCCGCAGCCACCCGCTGCAGGGTGAGCAGACGTTGGCCGAAGGTATTGCCGCCGAGCGCGAGATGCTCGCTCCGGTGCGCGCGACCGCCGACCTGGTCATCGACACCTCGACGCTCGCGGTACGGGAGCTGCGGGAGAGCATCGAACGCGCCTTCGGCGGCGAGACGGTCGCGCAGACCGCCGTCACCGTCGAGTCCTTCGGGTTCAAATACGGCCTGCCGATGGACGCCGACACCGTGATGGACGTCCGATTTCTGCCGAATCCGCACTGGGTCGACGAGCTGCGCCCGCTCACCGGCCAGCATCCCGAGGTCCGTGACTACGTGCTTGGCCAGACCGGCGCGGCGGAGTTCTTGGAGACATACCATCAGTTGCTGTCGCTGATTGTCGACGGCTACCACAGGGAGGGGAAGCGTTATATGACTGTGGCGATCGGCTGCACCGGTGGGAAACACCGCAGCGTCGCGATCGCCGAGGCATTGGCGCGACTGCTAGAGCCCGACAAGCAATTGACGGTGCGGGTACTGCATCGGGATCTGGGCCGCGAATGAGTCGGCGGATTGTCGCCCTGGGCGGAGGGCACGGCTTGTACGCCACGCTGTCGGCTGCCCGGCGACTGACCCCGCATGTGACGGCCATCGTCACCGTCGCCGATGACGGCGGGTCGTCTGGCCGGCTGCGCAGCGAACTCGACGTAGTGCCACCAGGCGATCTGCGAATGGCGTTGGCGGCGTTGGCTTCTGACAGCCCGCAGGGCCGGCTGTGGGCGACTATCTTGCAGCACCGCTTCGGTGGGAGCGGCGCCCTGTCGGGGCATCCGATCGGTAACTTGCTGCTGGCCGGCCTCAGCGAGGTGCTTGACGATCCGGTGGCCGCGCTCGACGAAGTCGGCCGGATTCTGGGCGTGCGCGGCCGGGTGCTGCCGATGTGCCCGATCGCGCTGCAGATCGAGGCCGACGTGTCCGGCCTGGAAGCCGACCCGCGGATGTTCCGGGCGATCCGCGGGCAGGTGGCGATCGCAACCACACCGGGAAAGGTGCGCCGGGTGCGGCTGCTGCCCGGAGATCCGCCCGCCACCCGCCAGGCCGTCGACGCGATCATGGCCGCCGACCTGGTGGTGCTGGGTCCCGGTTCGTGGTTCACCAGCGTGCTCCCGCACGTGCTGGTGCCCGAGCTGGTCGCGGCGCTGCAGGCGACCACGGCCCGTCGTGCGCTGGTGCTCAATCTGGTGGCCGAACCGGGAGAGACGGCCGGGTTCTCGGTCGAACGCCACCTGCATGTACTCGCCCAGCACGCGCCGGGTTTCACCGTGCACGACGTGATCATCGACGCCGAGCGGGTGCCGAGTGAGCGCGAGCGTGAGCAGCTGCGGCGGACCGCAACTCTGCTCAACGCCGAGGTTCAATTCGCCGACGTAGCCAGGCCTGGTACACCTTTACATGACCCGGGCAAGCTGGCTGCGGCGCTGGACGGAGTAGGGGTGCGCGATACGGGTCGGCCGCCGCCAGCTGCGACGTCCGCCGACGCAGTGGCGATCGAGCAAGAACGTCAGCGAACCGGCACCGATGGACCGGGTCGCAACGGACCGAGGGGTGACGACGCGTGGCGATGACGGCCGAAGTCAAAGACGAGTTGAGCCGCCTGATGGTGACGGCGGTGAGCGCGCGGCGCGCCGAAGTGACGGCGCTGTTGCGGTTCGCCGGCGGGCTGCACATCGTGGCCGGTCGCGTGGTCGTCGAAGCCGAAGTGGACCTGGGCAGCATCGCGCGGCGGCTACGCAAGGACATCTTCGATCTGTACGGCTACAACGCTGTCGTACATGTGTTGTCCGCCAGTGGAATTCGTAAGACCACCCGCTATGTGCTCCGCGTCGCCAACGACGGCGAGGCGCTGGCCCGCCAGACCGGGTTGCTCGATCTTCGAGGTCGGCCGGTGCGTGGCCTGCCGGCCCAGGTCGTCGGAGGCAGCATCGGTGACGCCGAAGCTGCCTGGCGCGGCGCCTTCTTGGCGCACGGTTCGCTCACCGAGCCGGGCCGGTCGTCGGCGCTGGAGGTCAGCTGCCCCGGCCCGGAGGCTGCGCTGGCTTTGGTGGGCGCCGCTCGCCGGCTCGGGATCAGCGCCAAGGCGCGTGAGGTTCGCGGCGCCGACCGGGTAGTGGTGCGCGACGGCGAGGCCATCGGAGCACTGCTCACCCGGATGGGCGCCCAGGACACGCGGTTGATCTGGGAAGAGCGGCGGATGCGCCGCGAGGTTCGGGCGACGGCCAACCGGCTGGCCAACTTCGACGACGCCAATCTGCGACGCTCGGCTCGCGCAGCGGTTGCCGCCGCCGCACGGGTGGAACGTGCGCTGGAGATCCTGGGTGACACCGTGCCTGATCACCTATCGGCAGCAGGGAGACTCCGGGTCGAACACCGGCAGGCCTCGTTGGAGGAATTGGGCCGGCTGGCCGACCCACCGATGACGAAAGATGCTGTGGCCGGACGTATTCGGCGCTTGCTGTCGATGGCCGACCGCAAAGCCAAGGTCGACGGGATTCCAGACACCGAGTCCGCCGTGACCCCGGATCTGCTGGAAGACGCCTAGAGACCGAGGCTGGTCAGCTCGGTGAGGAACGTCAACGTTTCCGATGCGCTTTGCGCATCGTTGGCTATTCCCAACGCATCGGCGACGATCGCGGCATTGTCCGCTGTGATACCGGCGGGACTGCCGATCGCCAATTCCTGGCCCAGATTCACCACGACGTCATCCAGGTTCACTTCGTTGGTGTACAACGCGCTCAAATCGGCGATCAGCAGGGGATTCGTCTCGTCCTGCGCGCTGATTGTCGGCAGGAACGCGATGGACTGGTTGATCTGGTCTTGAAAGGTCAAGGCTTCGGCAACCAGCGGCAGCTCGTTGGAATCCGTCGCAGCCACAACTGGCGGCAGGTCAGGGAACTGAAGTCCGTTTATGCCGTCCGCCAACTTTGTGCCCTCGGTCGCTATCGCGCTGACGTCGCTGGTTGCTGTCGCGTCCGAGGGAAAGGGGTCTCCTGCAAAGTCAATTCCGCTGGCGCTGAACAAGTTTGCGGAGCTGGTGAGGTCCGAGAAAAAGAGTCCGTCCTCAGACGAACCGAAAGAGTTGGCGAAGGTCAACCCGTCGTCGTAAAGAGATGAAATGTCGGCGTAGGCACCCCCAACGTCGGCGTGGGTGAGTGGGCTGGCCAGCAGTGCGCAAAAGGCTGCTCCTGCGCCCAATGTCAACAGTCGACTGCGGGGGCTGAGACTAGCCATAGATCTTCCTTGACGTATCCCAAGTGGTGACGACACGTTCGTACCGGCACCGACTCGCCGAAGTCAACGAATCAGCAGACACTCACAGCAATCCTCAAGACAGGCTTGGTGATCCCGCTAGATTGGTCTCGCCAACGATGGCAGACCTGAAACGAGGCCGTGATGGGATTCATCACCCCGGATCTTCCGGACGTCGACCCCGAGACCTGGCACACCCGGTCCGCGGCAGACCGGATGCAGGTGGTGACGCGGCACTGGGTCGAGCACGGCTTCGGCACTCCATCGGCGATCTACCTGCTGTACGTGTTCAAAATGGCCGCCTACGCCGTCGGTGCCGCCGCGGTCATCTCGCTGACGCCCGGTCTGGGCGGCTTGGCCGACATCGCGGCGTGGTGGACGCAGCCGATCGTCTATCAAAAGCTCGTCGTCTTCACGCTGCTGTTCGAGGTCCTGGGCCTGGGCTGCGGGTCGGGACCGCTGACCGCCCGATTCTGGCCGCCGATCGGTGGGTTCCTGTACTGGCTGCGGCCCAAGACGATCCGGCTGCCGCCCTGGCCGAATGACGTTCCATTCACCCGCGGCGATACCCGCACCATCGTCGACGTCGCGCTGTACGCGATCGTGTTGGCCTCCGGCGTGTGGGCGCTGCTGGCGCCCGGCCACGGCGGATCGGTCACCGGGAGCGGCGATGTGGGTCTGATCGACCCGTTACTGCTGCTGCCGGCGATCGTCGCCCTGGCGCTACTGGGCCTGCGCGACAAAACGATCTTCCTGGCCGCCCGCGGTGAGCACTATTGGCTGAAACTGGTGATCTTTTTCTTTCCTTTCACCGACCAGATCGCCGCGTTCAAGATCGTGATGCTCGGATTGTGGTGGGGCGCTGCGACTTCCAAGCTCAACCACCATTTCCCGTATGTTGTAGCGGCGATGACGAGCAACAACGCGCTATTGCGCGGCAAGGCGTTCAATTGGTTGAAGCGCAGGCTCTATCGCGACCCTGTCAACGACATTCGCCCCACCTGGATTCCTAAGATGATGGCCCACGTCGGCGGTACCACGGCGGAACTCATCGTGCCCGCGGTCCTGGTGTTCGCCGCCGGTAATCACCCGTGGCGGTGGGCCTTGATCGCCTTCATGGTGATTTTCCACCTCAACATCATTTCGAATCTGCCGATGGGCGTTCCGCTGGAGTGGAACATCTTCTTCATCTTCTCGTTGTTCTACCTGTTCGGGCACTACAGCAACATCGTGATCTACGACCTGAGCTCACCGCTGCTGCTGGCGATATTGCTGGTGGCCCTTGCGGTAGTCCCGGTCGTGGGAAACATGTTCCCGCAACAGATTTCATTCCTGCCGGCGCTGCGGTATTACGCCGGGAACTGGGCATCGAGTGTCTGGTGCTTCCGCACGGGTGTGGAGGACAAGATCGAGGCGGGTGTTGTCAAGAGCTCCGCGCTGACCGCCAAACAGATTGCCCGGCTCTACGACACGAATACCGCGGAGATCATCAGCGACAAAGCCCGGGCCTTCCGTTGCATGCATGTACACGGCCGCGCGCTCAACGGGTTGCTGCCGCGTGCCCTCGACGATGAGGCGCAGTACGCCTTGCGGGAAGGCGAGACCGTCGCCGGACCGCTGATCGGCTGGAACTTCGGCGAAGGTCATCTGCACAACGAGCAGTTGGTGCAGGCCGTGCAGCGGCGCTGCCAGTTGGACGAAGGCGATCTGCGGGTGATCATCCTGGAAGGTCAGCCGATCCAAACCAAAAAGCAGCGGTATCGCATCGTCGACGCCAAGACCGGCCTGATCGAGGAGGGCTACGTCTCCGTCGACGACATGCTGGCTCGCCAGCCCTGGCCCGAAGCCGGCGACGAATTGCCTGTGCACCCGATCACGACGCGGTGAACAGCTTTATCGGGGTGACCTGAGCTACCGAATTCGCTAGCCATTGCCGCAGCTACTAGGCTGGCAGCGAGCATTTCGTCGGCATCGAAGGAGATAAAACGTGACGGTCCGGGTAGGCATCAACGGCTTCGGTCGCATCGGGCGCAACTTCTACCGGGCCCTGCTGGAGCAGCAGGCCGCAGGCGCCGACACCGACATCGAGCTGGTCGCGGCCAACGACCTGACCGACAACGCGACCCTGGCGCATCTGCTGAAATTCGACTCGATCCTGGGCCGGCTGCCTTACGACGTCAGCCTCGAAGGTGAGGACACCATCGTCGTCGGCGACCGCAAGATCAAGGCGCTGGAAGTCAAGGAGGGCCCGGCGGCGTTGCCCTGGGGCGACCTCGGCGTCGACGTGGTCGTCGAGTCGACCGGGATCTTCACCAACGCGGCCAAAGCCAAGGGCCACTTGGACGCCGGCGCCAAAAAGGTGATCATCTCCGCGCCGGCCACCGACGAGGACATCACCATCGTGTTGGGCGTCAACGACGAGAAGTACGACGGCAGCCAGAACATCATCTCCAACGCGTCGTGCACGACGAACTGTCTCGGGCCGATCGCCAAGGTGCTCAACGACGAGTTCGGCATCGTCAAAGGCCTGATGACCACGATCCACGCCTACACCCAGGACCAGAACCTGCAGGACGGACCGCACAAGGACCTGCGTCGGGCCCGGGCCGCCGCGCTGAACATCGTGCCGACTTCGACCGGCGCCGCCAAGGCAATCGGTCTGGTGCTGCCTGAACTCAAGGGCAAGCTGGACGGCTACGCGCTGCGGGTCCCGATCCCGACCGGCTCGGTCACCGACCTGACCGCCGAGTTGAAGAAATCCGCGACCGCGGCCGAGATCAACGCCGCGATGAAGGCCGCCGCCGAAGGCAAGCTCAAGGGCATCCTGAAGTACTACGACCTGCCGATCGTCTCCAGCGACATCGTCACCGACCCGCACAGCTCGATCTTCGACTCGGGCCTGACCAAGGTGATCGACAACCAGGCCAAGGTGGTGTCCTGGTACGACAACGAGTGGGGCTACTCCAACCGACTCGTCGACCTGGTCGCGCTGGTCGGCAAGTCCCTGTAGCCGTGGCTATCCGCAACCTGGACGACCTTCTTGCACAAGGAGTTTCGGGCCGCGGCGTGCTTGTGCGCTCCGACCTCAACGTGCCGCTCAACGACGGCGCGATCTCCGATCCGGGCCGTATCACCGCGTCGGTGCCGACGATCAAAGCGCTGGCCGATGCCGGCGCCAAAGTGGTGGTGACCGCGCACCTCGGCCGGCCCGAAGGCAAACCTGACCCGGCACTGTCGCTCGCGCCGGTCGCCGCGGCACTCGGTGAGCATCTGGGCAGGGACGTGCAGTTGGCCGACGACGTCGTCGGCCACGATGCGCGAGCCCGTGCCGAGCGCCTGACCGATGGCGACGTGTTGCTCCTGGAGAACATCCGCTTCGATCCGAGGGAAACCAGCAAAGACGACGGGGAGCGGCTGGCGCTTGCGCAGGAGCTTGCCGAAATCGTAGGAGGCACAGGCGCTTTCGTGTCCGACGGGTTCGGCGTGGTGCACCGAAAGCAGGCATCGGTCTACGACGTCGCGACGCTGCTGCCGCACTACGCCGGCAAGCTGGTCGCCGAGGAGGTCGCGGTGCTCGAGCGGCTGACCGAATCGACGAAGCGGCCGTACGCGGTGATCCTCGGCGGTTCCAAAGTCTCCGACAAGCTCGGCGTGATCGAGCAGTTGGCCACCAAAGCCGACAGCATCGTGATCGGGGGCGGCATGTGCTACACGTTCCTTGCCGCGATGGGACATTCGGTGGGCACGTCGCTGTTGCAGACCGAGATGATCGACACCTGCCGGCAACTACTCGACACCTACGCCGACGTCATCCGGCTGCCGGTCGACATCGTCGTCGCTGACAAATTCGCAGCCGATGCGAAATCGGAAATCGTTGCCGCCGAGTCGATTCCGGACGACAAGATGGGCCTGGACATCGGTCCGGGGTCGGTTGCCCGATTCACCAAGCTGCTGTCCAACGCCGAGACCATCTTCTGGAACGGCCCGATGGGCGTCTTCGAGTTCCCGGCGTTCGCCGCGGGCACCAAGGGCCTGGCCGAGGTGATCGCCGCAGCGACGGCCAAGGGCGCCTTCAGCGTGGTGGGTGGTGGCGACTCGGCCGCAGCGGTGCGGGCATTGGGCCTGCCCGACGACGGCTTCTCCCACATTTCCACCGGTGGCGGGGCATCGCTGGAATACCTTGAGGGCAAGACGCTGCCCGGCCTCGAAGTGTTGAATACCTGAGCAAAGGACGACGATGAGTCGCAAGCCGCTGATTGCCGGCAACTGGAAGATGAACCTCAACCACTTCGAGGCCATCGCTCTGGTGCAAAAGATCGCATTCTCGTTGCCCGACAAGTACTTCGACAAGGTCGATGTCGCGGTCATTCCGCCGTTCACCGACCTGCGCAGCGTGCAGACGCTGGTCGACGGTGACAAGCTGCGACTCACCTACGGCGCCCAGGACGTGTCGCAGCACGACTCCGGGGCCTATACCGGCGAGATCAGCGGGGCGTTCCTGGCCAAGCTGGGCTGCAGCTACGCCGTGGTCGGGCACTCCGAGCGGCGCACCTATCACAACGAGGACGACGCGCTGGTGGCCGCCAAAGCCGCTGCCGCGCTCAAGCACGAGCTGACGCCGATCGTGTGCATCGGCGAGCACCTCGAGGTTCGCGAGGCCGGTGAGCACGTCAGCCACTGCCAAAATCAGCTGCGCGGCTCGCTGGCCGGTTTGTCGGCCGAACAGATCGGCCAGACCGTCATCGCCTACGAGCCGGTCTGGGCGATCGGCACCGGCCGGGTGGCCAGCTCCGCCGACGCGCAGGAAGTGTGTGCGGCCGTTCGCAAGGAGCTGGGCTCACTGGCTTCGCCTCAGATCGCGGACAGCGTCCGTGTGCTCTACGGCGGCTCGGTGAACGCCAAGAACATCGGTGACCTCGTCGCTCAGGAAGACGTCGACGGTGCCCTGGTCGGCGGCGCGTCGCTGGACGGCGAGCAATTTGCGACGCTGTCGGCGATCGCCGCCGGGGGCCCGCTGCCGTAACCCGGCTACCGGCCCGATGCGCGCGACGCAGGAAGCGAGTCCACGGCAGCGGTCGAGAAAGTGTGCGGCCGGCTGGAGGACCGCGACCGGGCGGCTGCCGCCGCGGAGACGCCGCCGGCACCCGACGCCGAGGTGACAGATATCTGAACAACCGGCGCGTACGGGTTGCGATCATGACGCGGGCAGGCTTAGCTAAATGAAACCTAACGAACTCATAGGTTCGTCTAGTTGTGTTCACAAGTGAGCCACACACAAGCCGGGGGAATCGAATGGCTGGTCGCGACGGTGAGAAGCGGGTCCGGAAGGCGGGCGTGGGCCGCCGTCTGATGACCGGTGTCGGCGCCGGCGCGGGCGTGTTTCTGGCCGCGGCGGCGATGGCGACCGGTTCTGCGGCGACCGCTGCACCGGCGCACGCCGACTTCGAAGACCTGCTCGACCCGATCATCCAGCCGCTGCTGACCTCGTTCAGCGACGCGGTTTCCGCCGTCGACCCCGCCGCGGCCCTCGACATCACCGGCTGGACCGACAGCCTGCTGAGCAGCCTCGGCAACTTCGACCTGGCATTGCCATCGACGGATTCGGCCTTGGCGGCCGCCGCTTCGAGCGCCGCGGAGCCCGCTGCAGTAAGCACCGTTTCCGTCCCGATCAGCATCGCGGAGAGCACCGAGCCGACTGTGGGAGCCACGGTCGACGGGGCCGGCTCGACACTGCTCGTCGACACTGGATCGAGCGGTCTTGTCGTTCCGCTGACGACTCTCGACGGTGGCAACACCAATTTCATGACGGAACTGCAGTCGCTGTTCAGCCTCGGGACCCCGGTCAGCTTCGGCGAGGGCGGTTACAGCGGTGGGGTGGACTATGTCTACCTGACTTACGACAACGTGTCAGTCGATTACGGTGGGGTCGACACCACGGCGCCGGTCGAGGTCGAGGTGTACTCCTGGGACCCCAGCAACTTCGGCAGCTTGTTCACTAACGACGCCTTCCAGAACTTCGATTCGAGCAACGATGTGACCGGCATCCTCGGCATCGGAACCACCGGTACCAACGGTGCGGGCGAGAGCCCGATCGAGGCGGCGGGCTACCAGGGTGCGACGGTCAACTTGTCGAACGACACGCTGACGCTCGACGCCATCGCGCCCACCAGCGGAACTGCTCTGACGGCCACCGGGTCGACGGTCAGTGGGCTGACGGAAACCGTCACGACCAGCGCCGGAACTGCGATTGGCAGCCCCACCTCAATCTCCGACGATCTCGACACCGGCGGCGTGTACGGAACGATCCCGTCGTCCATCTCGTCGAGCAGTTTGGCCCCGGGCGACGTCGTCACCGTCTCTCAAAATGGCCACGAGCTTTACTCGTATGTCGTCGGGACCGATCAGATCGGCGGTCAATCCGTCGTCCAGGCGCCGACGGTGGTCTCGGGAAGCTCGATCGACAGTGGCATCGAGCCGCTCTTGCATCACTCGTTAACCGTCGACTACGCCAACGACAACCTGTACTTCCAGTAATGCCGGTCCGCGCAGCGTCCGGAGGGTAGATCGGAAGTCCGTTCTTCCCCGAGGAACGATCTACCTCAGCTTCGTCGGCCTCACTCCATCGTTGGACGAACCGCGGTGATTGTCTCGCCGGCCGCGTTCGCGCTGACGCCTACCCGAAAACATTTCAGTTTGGTGTGAGTAGCGGTTGCTTGCTTGGAAAGCCACAGTTAGCTTAGAGCGTCCTGATAGAAACACAGGATCGTTCAGTTGCGGACTGCGCAGGTCCACCACTCCTCGGGGGTCGTTCGAATGGCACGTCGGCTCGGCAAGAAACTGCTGGTAGGACTCGGGGCCAGCGCCGGCGCATTCGTCGCCGCGGCCGCACTGGCCACCGGCTCGGCGGCCCCCGCGCAGGCCGACTTCGAGGATCTCCTCGACCCGATCATCCAGCCGTTTCTGACCTCGCTGACCGATTCGATTGCTGTCTTCGATCCGGCAGCGGCGCTTGACCTGACCAGCTGGACCGACAGCTTGCTCGCCAGCCTGAACACGTCGTTCGATTTCTTGCTGCCGAGCACAGACTCTGCGCTAGCCGCCGCAGCGACCGGTGCCGAACCTGCCGCGGCCGTGACTTCCTACACGCTGCCCATCACCATGCAGATCGTCACAGAGCCGACCATTCAGGCTGCCATCGGCACCGGTGACCCGTCGACGCTGCTGGTCGACACCGGATCTAGCGGCCTGGTCATCCCGTGGCAAGAACTCGGAACCAATGACTTCTCGGCACTTCAGGAATTGTTCAAGCTCGGACTGCCCGAGAACTACGGTTTCAGCGGCTACAGCGGTGGCGTGGAGTACCTCTATCTGGAGTACGGAAGTGTGCCGGTCTCGTACGGGACTGACGGCTCGGACGTCCTCACCACGACCAGTCCCGTCGACGTCGAGGTTCTCTCGTGGTCGACCAATCCGAGCAACATCTTCGAGAACTTCCAAACCTTCCTCGACAGCAACCACGTCGACGGCATCCTTGGGATCGGCCCAAGCACCGCCGGGCCGACCGACAGCCCATTTGGCAGCTACGGCGGTGTACTCGTCGACTTGGTCGGGGCCGACAAACAGTTGATCGTCGGTGGCGACAACCCGCTGACGGGTGGCATCTGGCTGGACGGATCGCCCAACGTCGCCGGTCTGACCGAGACGGTGACGCACGCCGGCCAGGTGATCGGCAGCGGGACGGTCACCAATGACCTCGACTCCGGCGGTGTCTACGGCACCATCCCGTCATCGATTGGGGGTACCGGCGTCGCGTCAGGCGACACGATTTCGGTCTATCAAGGCAGCACGCTGTTGTACTCGTATCTGGTCGGCACCGACAGCCTCCACCAGAGCACGGCGCCGACCGTGATCTCGAGCAGCGCGATCGACAGCGGCGTCGTGCCGTTCTTCACCCACGAGGCTTACTTCGACTACGCCACGGACAAGACCTACTGGGGTCCGCTGGTCGGGGCAAACTAGCGCCGGTCTGAGCTGGCCAGACTCAGGCCGGTAAGCTGTCGGCCATGGAATTGGCTCTGCAGATCACCCTGGTGATCACCAGCATCCTGGTGGTCCTGTTGGTGCTGTTGCACCGCGCCAAGGGTGGCGGTCTGTCCACACTGTTCGGTGGTGGCGTGCAGTCCAGCCTGTCCGGGTCGACGGTGGTGGAGAAGAACCTCGACCGACTGACGTTGTTCGTCGTCGGCATCTGGCTGGTCGCCATCGTCGGGGTGGCGCTGCGCATCAAGTACAACGCCTGACCCCACGAAAGGCGAAGACAGCCAACCACCCTGATACTGGTAGGTATGGCTGAAGCACCCGATTCGCTCGAGCCCTTCGGTGCTGTCCAACGCACCCGAATAGGTCGCGAAGCGACCGAGCCGATGCGTGACGACATCCGGTTGCTCGGTGCCATCCTCGGCGACACGGTTCGTGAGCAGAACGGTGACGAGGTATTCGACCTTGTGGAGCGGGCCCGCATCGCGTCGTTCCAGGTGCGTCGCTCGGAGATCGAGCGCTCCGAGGTGGCACAGATTTTCGACGGTATCGACATCCGCCGGGCGATCCCGGTGATCCGGGCGTTCAGTCACTTCGCACTGCTGGCCAACGTGGCCGAAGACATCCACCGTGAACGCCGCCGCGCCATTCACGTCGACGCCGGCGACCCGCCGCAGGACAGCACCCTGGCCGCCACCTATCAGAAGCTCGACTCCGCGGATCTGGACGCCGCGACCGTCGCGAAGTCGCTGACTGGCGCGCTCGTCTCGCCGGTCATCACTGCGCATCCGACCGAGACCCGCCGTCGTACCGTCTTCGACACCCAGCACCGCATCACCCAGCTGATGAGACTGCACGCGCGGGGCCACGCCCACACCGATGACGGCCACGACATCGAGACCGAGCTTCGGCGCCATGTGCTGACGTTGTGGCAGACCGCATTGGTGCGGTTGTCCCGACTGCAGATCACCGACGAAATCGCGGTGGGCCTGCGGTATTACTCGGCAGCGTTCTTCGATGTGGTGCCCAAAGTCAACGCCGGAGTCCGCGATGCGCTGCGCGGTCGCTGGCCCGACGCGGATCTGCTTCCCGAACCGATTCTGCGGCCGGGCTCGTGGATCGGCGGAGACCGCGACGGCAATCCGAACGTCACCGCCGACGTCGTGCGACTGGCCACCGGCAGTGCGGCCTATACCGCGCTGAATCACTACACCGCGCAATTGAGCTCGCTGGAGCAGGAACTGTCGATGTCGTCGCGGCTGGTCGCCGTCACCGACGAACTGACCATGCTGGCCGAGGACTGTGACGAGCCGGCCCGCGCCGACGAGCCGTACCGTCGCGCGTTGCGCGTCATTCACGGCCGGCTCACCGCTACTGCCGCGCAGATCCTGGACGAAGAGCCGGACAATCTCCTCGACCTCGGTCTGCCGCCATACTCGACGCCGGGGGAGATGCTGGCCGACCTCGACACCGTCGATGCCTCACTGCGCGCCCACGGCAGTACGCTACTGGCCGACGACCGCCTGGCTCATCTACGAGAAGCTCTGCGCGTCTTCGGTTTTCACCTGTCCGGCCTGGATATGCGGCAGAACTCCGATGTCCACGAAGAAGTGGTCGCCGAGTTACTCGCCTGGGCCGGAGTGCATCCCGACTATTGCTCGCTGAGCGAAGACGAACGAGTCAACGTCCTGGCCGAGGAGCTGGGCACCCGACGCCCGCTGGTCGGTGATCGCGAGCAACTCTCCGAGCTGGCTCAAAAAGAACTCGCGATCATCGCGGCGGCTGGGCGGGCAGTCGAGATCTACGGTCCGCCCGCGGTGCCCAACTACATCATCTCGATGTGTCGTTCCGTCTCCGACCTGCTCGAAGCGGGAATTCTGCTCAAAGAATGCGGTCTGGTCGACGCCGCCGCCGACGAGCCGTACTGCCCGGTCGGCATCGTGCCGCTGTTCGAGACGATCGACGATCTCCACCGTGGTGCGTCGATTCTTGAAGCGGCACTTGACCTTCCGGTCTACCGGAGCCTGGTGCGCGCCCGCAGTGACAGCCAGGAGGTCATGCTGGGCTACTCCGACTCCAACAAGGACGGCGGCTACCTCACCGCCAACTGGGCGCTCTACCGGGCCGAGCTCGATCTTGTCGAATCTGCACGCAAAACCGGTATTCGGTTGCGGCTCTTCCACGGCCGCGGCGGCACCGTGGGCCGGGGTGGAGGGCCCAGTTACGAAGCCATCCTCGCGCAGCCGCCGGGAGCGGTGAACGGCTCGCTGCGGCTCACCGAGCAGGGCGAGGTCATCGCCGCCAAATACGCCGAGCCGATCATCGCTCAGCGCAACCTGGAAACGCTCCTCGCGGCGACTCTGGAGTCGACCCTGCTCGACGTCGAGGGTCTCGGCGACGCAGCTGGGCCGGCCTACGAAATCCTCGACGAGCTGGCCGACCGGGCGCAGCGTGCATACTCCGAATTAGTCCACGAGACAGACGGTTTCGTGGAGTACTTCCTGCAGTCCACTCCGGTCAGCGAGATCGGTGCGCTCAACGTCGGCAGCCGCCCGACGTCGCGCAAGCAGACGTCGTCGATCTCCGACCTGCGCGCAATTCCGTGGGTAATGGCCTGGAGCCAGTCGCGTGTGATGTTGCCGGGCTGGTATGGAACCGGCACGGCGATCGAGGAGTGGATCGCCGGCGGTGAGGGACGCCTGGAAACACTGCGCGAACTGTACGAGCGTTGGCCCTTTTTCCAGACCGTGCTGTCGAACATGGCGCAGGTGCTTGCCAAAACCGACCTCGGCCTGGCAGCCCGTTACTCCGAACTCGTCGAAGACGAATCACTGCGGCGACGGGTGTTCGACAAGATCGCTGCCGAGCACCAGCGAAGCATCAACGCGCACAAGCTGATCACCGGCCAGGACAACTTGCTCGCCGATAACCCGGCGTTGGCCCGTTCGGTGTTCAACCGCTTCCCGTATTTGGAGCCGCTCAATCACCTGCAGGTCGAACTGCTACGGCGTTACCGCTCCGGTGATGACGACGAACTGGTCCAGCGCGGCATCCTGTTGACGATGAACGGGCTGGCCAGCGCGCTGCGCAACAGCGGTTAGGGCATGCGGGACAACTCATGTCGGTGACTCCGGAGCTGGACGCGCTGCGGTTGGAACTGGCCGCTGAGTGTCTGGACAGTGTCGCGAAGCAATTCGGGTATTTCGCCAATTTCGGTCACGTCGAAGGTATTACCGATGCCGATGGCGATCAGTTCGGCATCGCCGGCGACGTGATCGGCTGGGTCGGCGAGGAATACCGCCGGTGCGCCATCAAAATACGTGCCACCGAGGAAATGCTGGTCGCCACGTTCCTCCATCAACCTGCCGTGCCCAGCGACACATCGGCCTTTGAAGCGTCGATGAGCCGACCGCTCCCGCCGGAGCTACCGGATCAGCCGTCCTGCATCGGCTCGGAACTTCTCGACCAGGCGCGTGATCGGATTGCCGAGGCGCGCGATGCACTCGGTCACGGCACCACCCAGATTCTGCATGCCGCGACTCAAACTGCGGCGCTGCTGCATACCTGGTGTGGTGGCTAGACCAGCACGCTCTGGATGGCAGGCGCGATCGTCGCCACGAGCGTCTCGATATCCGCCTCCGCCAGGATGGGGACACCGATGACCCGCCGGCCCACGACGACGCCGACCAGCATCGACGATGCCAGTCCCGCTCGCAGTGCGGCATCAGGGGAGTTGTCCCGGCCCGCCCCCATCGCGTCGACCAGCCTGGCCTGGATGAACTCACGCAGTTGCGAGCCCGCCCGGTCGTTGGTGATGGCAGCCCGCAGCATCGCCATCATCGGTTCCGAGTCTTCCGGAGCGCCCTCCCATACTTCGAGATGAGCGCGCACGACCCGTTCACCCAGAAATTCGTCGGGTCCGTCGAAGACAGTGTTGATGCGCTCCAAGGCTTTTGACGAAATCGACATCACCGCGGCGAACAACTCCTCCTTCGAGGTGAAGAACTGGATCACCAGCGACGGATTGACCCCGGCGTCCGATGCGACCCGCCTGATCGTCGTCGCTGCGAACCCGTCAGAGGCGAACCGGACCCGAGCGGCATCCAGGATGGCCTGACGCGTCGTACTCGCGCCGGGCCGACGTCCGCGGCGCACCCGAGCCGGGGGCTTGGTTTTGGTGGCCATGGAGAGAACTTACCGCCGATCCGCAATATATGAACGGCTGTTGATTTAATGCTCTCCGACATCTACGGTCGAGTAGACGGATGAGTTCACTAAAGGTGGGGGCGGCCATGACCGAAGTAGAGAAACTGTTTACGCCGTCCCGGCCGCTGGAGCCGGGTGACAGATACGGGGTGCTGAGCGGGTTCGATCCGGGCACCCGCACGCTGGCGGTGGGCTTTCGTCTTGCGCCGGAATTCAGGGCGCTGCCGGTCGACATCGTGCTCGAGAAGGACGTCAGCGTCAGCATGCGTGACGGTGTGACGACCTACGTCGATATCTTGCGACCGGCAGGGGCAGAGAAAGTGCCGGTCATCGTGGCGTGGAGCCCGTATGGCAAAGGTCAGGGAAGCTCGCCGGCCGCGAAAGGGGTTTTCGGGCTGGTCGGTCTGGACAACGGGATCGTGTCGGGTCTGCACAAGTTCGAGGGGCCTGATCCGGCATATTGGTGCGCCCGCGGTTACGCGATCTGCAACCCCGATGTCAGGGGCGTCTCGGATTCGCAGGGCGACAGCGTCTTATGGGATCGCCAAGAGGGTCGAGGACTGTCACGATCTGATCGAATGGCTGGCCGACTCAGGATTGGTGCTCGGGCAAGGTCGCGATGAGCGGCACGTCCTATCTCGCTGTCGCGCAATGGTTCGCGGCCGCCGAACAGCCTCCGCATCTCGCCGCGATCAATCCATGGGAGGGCGTCAGCGACGTCTACCGCGATCTGGTGATGCGCGGCGGCATGCCCGATACCGGTTTCGCCCGGCAGCTTCAGGAGAACAGCTTTTGGGGCAAGAGCCGCAAGGAGGACATTCTCGCCGAGGCGGAGCGTTACCCGCTGATGAACGACCTGTGGCGCAACAAGATTCCTCGCTTCGATCGGATCAATGTGCCGGCCTACGTCGTGGCCAGCTACAGCAATTCGTTGCATACGGCCGGCACGTTCCGTGCCTGGCGACGGATGAATTCGGAACAGAAATGGCTGCGCGTCCACAACAGTCAGGAGTGGCCCGACTACTACGACGAGGCAACCGGGAAGATCTGCGCCGGTTCTTCGATCACTTCCTGAAGGGCGAGGACAACGGCTGGGAGCGGACCCCGCCGTCCGGTACTCCCTTCTCGACCTGGAAGGCGGAGACCAGGTCAATCTGCCCGCGGACCAGTTTCCGCCGCGAGGCGTCGCCTACACGAAGTACTACCTCGACGGCCGTTCGCGCACGCTGCGCACTGAGGTGCCCGCGGAGGAGGTGACGACGGCATACGACGCGGAAACCAATCCCGGCCTGGTCTCGTTCATCACCCGCTTCGACCACCAAACCACGATGGTCGGCTACCCCAAGGCGCGGTTATGGGTCGAGGCGAAGGGCGGCGACGACATGGATCTCTTCGTCTTCGTCCAGAAGTTGAATGCGCAGGGCACCCCGCTTCAGCAGTTCACCGTGCCCAATCACGGCGCGATGATCCACGACGTCACCGAGCGGGGAGCATCCATCCTTCGGTACAAAGGGTCCACCGGCCGTCTGCGCGTGTCGATGCGGCACCTCGACGAGCAGCTGTCGACCGAGGAAGTGCCTGTCCACAGCTTCGACCGGGTCGAGAAGCTCACGCCGGGCGCGGTCGTCGAAGTCGAAATCGAGCTGCTGCCAGTCGGTCTGGTATTCCATCCCGGCGAGCAACTTCGCCTGGTGATCAGCGCGCAGAATTTGTTCGGTCCGTGGATGCCTGCGCTGCGCGAATACGAGCCGCAGAACACCGGCATGCACGTCATCCACACCGGCGGGAGTCGCGCGTCGTACCTGCAGTTACCGGTTCACCGCGTCGCGTAGCTGAGTAGACACGGCCCATCCGCTCGCGCCACACCGCCGATCTGGGCCGGCACCGGGCGCGGGTGCATTCCGGGGTCAGCTGGTAGTGGCCGAGCAACCGCGTCATGGTGGCGGTCCTGGCCGACGGCGAAAAAGGCTGCGCCGGACACGAATGCCGTCCGTGCCCGAATGCCGTCACCAACATCGGTGACGGGAGCGACTTTTCCGCCCTCAGCCGATGCCGAGTCCAGCGATCGGGATCCCACTGCTCGAGCCCGGTCGCCACGGAGGTGTTGAGCAGCGGCAACAGCGTCGCGATGGTCCACCCGGGTGGCACCCGGTCCGGGAAGCTTGCGCCGCAGCATCAGGTCATCGGCGACACCCTTGCTGGCCTTGTCTTCGGGCAACCCGTAGAACGATTCGACGCCGGCGGGGGAGAACGTGAACAGGTAGTGATCGTCGCCGCTGCGCAGGGCGAAGGTGTCACCACGTTGGGCGCGGGCCTGCGCGATGGCGCCGACGGCGTCGGCGACCGAGACATCCCAGGGGAGGCCGGTGCCCTCGGCGTACGGCGGGTCGGGAACCGGTCGGGGATGCGGCACGGTCTAGCGGCTACCGCGATTGCGTAAGGCGTTGAATGCGTTGCGGACTGCGTGTTCGGTGACCGAGAGCGGTGACATCACGGTCTCCCCGACGCCGACCATGTAGTCGATGCGTTCGACGATGGCCTCGACCGGGGCGACGAGGGTGACCAGCCGCTTCATCAGGTCGTCGATTCTGCCGAGGGTGGCTTCGAAGTGGTCGAGCCCGTTGTCGAGGCGGTCGACCGCACTGTTCAGGTTCGACAGCGAGGTGTTCAGGTCGCCCAGCGTGTCGCCGAGGCCGCCCAACACGTCCTCCAGCTGGTTGACGGTGACGTCGGCGTTCATCGCCGCCTGGGTGAGCGTCTTGATCCGCTGCCGCGCCGGGCGATCACCGGCGCTTTTATCTGCCATGCCGCTCATTATGGCGGTCGACGGAACCTCGGGGACCGGATATCCATCTGATCGGATATGCATCGGCGAAATGACGACCACCGCTGTGCCCCGGTAATCAGCAACGCGACACCACCCGACCTGATCCGACGGCTACAGGAATACCAGCGCGGCTACACCGACGGCCAGGCCGGACGGCGGGCAGGCTAAGCGGGCAGCGCGCCGGCGGCCCCGGCGTCGAGGAACCACACGGTGTGCTCGCGGCCGATCGCGCCGGCCGCCGGAATGGCCACCGGGTCGGCGCCACCCACCGCGGCGGCAACCGCCTCGGCCTTCTCGGCGCCCGACACGAGCAACCAGACCTCGCTCGAACGCTGAATTGCCGGCAGCGTCAACGTGATTCGTTGCGGTGGCGGCTTGGGCGAATCCTCGACGTCGACAACCAACCGCGTTGTCTCGCGCACGGCGGGGGTGTCGGGGAACAGTGAATTGATATGACCCTCGGGTCCGACGCCCAGCAGGTGGATGTCGAAATTCGGTGCCGGATCGCCCGGCTCGGCGTTCGCGGCCAAGATCTGCTCGTAGGCCAAGGCGGCGGCAGAGAGGTCACTGCCGAACTCTCCGTCGGCCGCCGGCATGGCGTGCACGTTGCGGGCGGGGATGTCGACGTGATCCAGCAGGGCTTCACGAGCCTGCTTGTCGTTGCGTTCGTCGTCATCCTCGTCGACGTAGCGGTCGTCGCCCCAGAACAGGTGTACCTTGGCCCAGTCGACCCGTCCGGTCTGCGCGGCGAGGAATCGCAACAGCTTGTTGCCGTTGCCGCCGCCGGTCAACACGATCTGCGCCTTGCCGCGCGCCGTGATCGCCGCCTCGACGACGCCGATCAGCCGTTCGCCCGCTGCGGCCACCAATCCGTCGCTGTCGTCGAACTTCTCCACTGAGGTGCTCATGCGTACTCCACCCGGTCGATCCCCTCCAACGCTGAAAAGTAGATGACATCCGGATCCAGTCGACGGAGGTCTTCGGCGAGGCACTCGGGCACGTCCCGGCGCTGCAGCGGAACGAGCGCGTCCGGCTTACCGGTGCGGCTCAACGTCGCGGTCAGTCCTTTCTGCGGTCTGCGCAGCGTCACCGTCTCGGTGGGCCGTTCGAGTTCGACTTTGAGCTCGCCGACGACACGACGCACGGGCCCGTCGATTCGACTGGCCAGCCAGCCGGCCAGGATGTCCAGTGCGGGTTCGTCTTTGAGGCCGGACACCACCGCCGAGCTGATCGGCTCGTGTGGCGGCTGGTCGATCGCCGAGGTGAGCAGCGCGCGCCAGTAGGTGATGCGGCTCCAGGCCAGGTCGGTGTCACCCGGGGTGTAGCCCGGCAGCCTGCTTCTGATCGCCGACAGGGGATCGGCTCCGTTGGTCGCATCGGTGATTCGGCGAATTGCCAGTTGCCCCAACGGATCCTGTGCAGGTACGGCTGGAGCGACGTCGGGCCACCACACCACCACGGGGATGTCGGGCAGCAGAAACGGTATGACGACGCTGCCGTCATGCCCGGCCAGCGGACCGGAAAGTCGCAGCACCACGACTTCGCCGGCGCCGCTGTCACCACCGACCCGCAGTTGCGCATCCAAGCGCGCCTCGGCGGCATCGGCGTCACCGGTCGTCACGACGATCACCCGGCTGGGATGCTCATGGCTCGCGGCGTTGGCCGCCTCGATCGACTCCTCGAGCAGCGTCTCGCTCTCCGGTGCGATAACCAGCGTCAGGACGCGGCCGAGATTGACCGCGCCGGCTTCGTCGAGCAGCGCGGTGAGTCTCTTGCTGACCTCGCCGGTGCTGGTCTCCGGCAAATCTACGATCATCGCCGCCGCTCCTCCTCGTTGCCGGGCGAGTACGTCATGGCCTGCGCCATTCACGCCCGGTGCGACGCAGCATGTCGAAGGCCGACGCCGGACCCCAGGTACCCGATTCGTACGGATCGGGCTTACCGTGCTCCGCCCAATGGTCAAGCGCGGGATCAAGTACTTCCCAAGCCAATTCGACTTCCTCGTTGACCGGGAACAGCGACGGCTCGCCAAGCAACACGTCGAGGATCAACCGCTCGTAGGCCTCGGGCGACTCCTCGGTGAACGCGGCGCCGTACGAGAAATCCATGTTGACGTCGCGGACCTCCATCGCACTGCCGGGCACCTTGGACCCGAACCGCAGTGTCACGCCCTCGTCCGGCTGCACCCGGATCACCAGAGCGTTGGCGCCCAACTCGTCGGTCATGGTGGCGTCGAACGGGAGATGCGGAGCCCGCTTGAAGACCAGCGCGATCTCCGTGACCCTGCGACCCAGCCGCTTTCCAGTGCGCAGGTAAAACGGCACACCGGCCCAGCGACGGGTGTTGACCTCGACGGTGATCGCCGCGAACGTTTCGGTGGGCGAGTCTTCGGAAAAGCCGTCCTCGTCGAGCAACCCGACCACGTGCTCGCCGCCCTGCCAGCCCGCGGCGTACTGGCCGCGGGACGTCGTCTCATCCAGCGGTTCAGCGAGTTTGACCGCGGAGAGCACCTTGATCTTCTCGGTCTGCAACTCCGACGGCTGAAAGCTGACCGGCTCCTCCATCGCGGTGAGGGCGAGCAGTTGCATCAAATGGTTCTGAATCACGTCGCGTGCCGCGCCGATTCCGTCGTAATAGCCGGCCCGGCCGCCTAGCCCGATGTCCTCGGCCATGGTGATCTGCACGTGATCGACGTAGTGCGCGTTCCAGATCGGGTCGAACAGTTGATTGGCGAATCGCAGCGCCAGGATGTTCTGGACGGTCTCCTTGCCCAGGTAATGATCGATGCGGAACACCGACTCTTCGGGGAAAACGCTGTTGACCACCTTGTTCAACTCGCGGGCGCTGTCCAAGTCGTGGCCGAACGGTTTCTCGATGACGACTCGCCGCCAGCTGCCGTCCTGCGGCTTGGCCAGCCCGGCCTGGTCCAACTGCTCGCAGACCGCGGGAAAACTTTTCGGCGGGATCGCCAGGTAGAACCCGTGATTGCCGCCCGTGCCGCGCTCGGCGTCCAGCTTTTCCAGCGTCTCGGCGAGCCGTCCGAAGGCCTCGTCGTCGTCGAAAGCCCCGCTGACGAACCGGCATCCCTCCGCCAACCGCTCCCAGATCACCTGCCGAAATGGTGTGCGGGAATGTTCTTTGACCAGCTGGAGGACCTCGTCGGCGAAAGCCTCGTCGTCCCAGTCCCGTCGGCCGAATCCGACCAGAGCGAAGGTCGGGGGCAGCAGGCCGCGGTTGGCCAAGTCGTAGATGGCCGGCACGACCTTCTTGCGGGCCAGGTCGCCGGTCACGCCGAAAATCACGATCGCGCACGGGCCGGCGATCCGCGGTAAACGCTTATCGCGCTTGTCCCGCAAGGGGTTTTGCCAAGTCTCGGCGCGGGTCCGAGTTTTGGCAGGACTCATTTGGCGGCAGAATCGAGCTGCTTTTGAGTCTCCTCGAGCAGCTCGGTCCAGGACTCCTCGAACTTCTGAACCCCTTCGTTCTCCAAAACCAGGAACACGTCGGTCAGATCAATGCCGATCGCGTCGAGCTTGTCGAAGACTTCCTGAGCAAGGGTGGCGGTGCCGGTGACCGTGTCTCCGGTCACCTCACCGTGATCGGCGACGGCGTCAATCGTCTTCTCCGGCATGGTGTTCACCGTGTTCGGTGCGACGAGCTCGGTGACGTAGAGCGTGTCGGAGTAGTCGGGGTTCTTCACGCCGGTCGACGCCCACAACGGGCGCTGAACCCGCGCCCCATCGGCCTCCAGCTTCGCGAAGCGCTCGCCGCCGACGAAGGCCTCTTGGTAAGCCGCGTACGCCAGCCGGGCGTTGGCCACGCCGGCCTTACCCAGCAAGGCCTTCGCCTCGTCCGAGCCGATCTTCTCGAGTCGCTTGTCGATCTCACTATCCACCCGCGAGACGAAGAACGAAGCGACCGAATGGATTTTGGACAGGTCGTGTCCGGCCTGCTTGGCCTTCTCGAGCCCCTCGAGGTACGCGTCGATCACCGCACGGTGGCGCTCCACCGAAAAGATCAGGGTGACGTTGACCGAGATCCCCTCGGCCAGCGTCGCGGTGATCGCGGGCAGGCCGTCCTCGGTGGCCGGAATCTTGATCAGGATGTTGGGCCGGTCGACGATCTTCCACAATTCGATCGCTTGCTGAGCGGTCTTGTCCGCGTCATGCGCGAGCCGCGGGTCGACTTCGATCGAGACCCGGCCGTCGACTCCGTCTGAGGACTCCCACTGCGGACGCAGCACATCGGCTGCGTTACGGACGTCATCGGTGGTGACCGTGCGGATCGTCGCGTCGACGTCGGCGCCGCGCTCGGCGAGCTCACTCACCTGGCCGTCGTAGGCGTCGCCTTCGGCCAGTGCCTTCTGAAAGATCGACGGGTTGGTGGTGACACCGACGACACTCTTGGTGTCGATCAGCTCCTGCAAGTTGCCGGACTCCAGGCGCTGCCGGGACAGGTCGTCCAGCCAGACGGAAACTCCTGCGGCGGAAAGAGCGGCAAGGTTGGGATTTTGAGCCATGGGAAATATCCTTCGGTTAGTTGTCTATCGTTCGTTCAGCGGCGTCGACGACGGCTTCCGGGGTGAACCCGAACTCGCGGAACAAAGTCTTGGCGTCAGCGGATTCCCCGTAGTGCTCGAGTGAAACAATCTCGCCGGTGTCACCGACCAGCTTGTGCCAGCTCTGCGCGATACCGGCCTCGACCGCGACCCGGGCCGACACCGAAGGCGGCAACACGCTGTTGCGGTATTCCTCGGACTGGGACTCGAACC
This sequence comes from uncultured Actinomycetota bacterium, assembly GCA_963753995.1. Classification (GTDB taxonomy): domain Bacteria; phylum Actinomycetota; class Actinomycetes; order Mycobacteriales; family Mycobacteriaceae; genus Mycobacterium. Next base: position 90,098 of record CAVWEO010000004.1, read on the forward strand.
ACTCGACACACGGCATGGAGATCACTCGCGCAGCAATGTCCTTGTCCGCCAACAACTTCTGCGCCTCAACGGCAAGCTGAACCTCGGAGCCGGTGGCGATCAACACCACGTCGGGCTCGTCTCCACCCGGGTCGCCCAGGATGTATCCGCCCTTGGAGACACCTTCGAAGTCGGTGCCCTCCAGGATCGGCACGCCCTGGCGGGTCAGGATCAGCCCCACCGGACCGCTGCCGTTGCCGCGGGCCAGAACGGAGCGCCACGCGTACGCGGTCTCGTTGGCGTCGGCGGGCCGCACCACCGACAGGTGGGGGATGGCCCGCAACGCCGCGAGGTGCTCGATCGGCTGGTGGGTGGGTCCGTCTTCGCCGAGCCCGATCGAGTCGTGGGTCCAGACGTAGATGGTGTCGATGTCCATCAGCGCGGCCAGTCGCACCGCCGGGCGCATGTAATCGGAGAACTGCAGGAACGTTCCGCCGTAGGCCCGGGTCGGGCCGTGCAGCACGATGCCGGACAGGATCGAACCCATCGCGTGTTCGCGAACCCCGAAGTGCAGGGTTCGGCCGTACCAGTCGGCGGTGTAGTCCTTCGTTGAAATCGATGGCGGCCCAAAGGATTTGACGTTGTCCATGGTGGTGTTGTTGCTGCCGGCCAAGTCGGCCGAGCCGCCCCACAACTCGGGGAGGTGGGGGCCGACCGCGTTGAGCACCTTGCCGGATGCCGCCCGAGTGGCGAGGTCCTTGTCGCCCACCTTCCATGTCGGAATGTCGGCGTCCCAGCCGTCCGGCAGCTCCTCGGCGGTCAATCGATCCAGCAGCTTCTTGCGCTCGGGTTCGCGCTTGGCCCACTCTTCGAAATCGGCGTTCCAGTTCTCGTGGGCATCCTTGCCGCGCTGGACCAGCTCGCGGGTGTGGGCGATGACCTCGTCGCGGACTTCGAACTTCTTCTCCGGGTCGAAGCCAAGCGCTTCCTTGACCGCCGCAACTTCTTCGTCGCCGAGGGCTGAGCCGTGGGCTTTGCCGGTGTTCATCAGTTTCGGGGCCGGATAGCCGATGATCGTTCGCACCGAGACGAACGACGGCTTGTCGGTGACCGCCTTGGCCTTGGCGATGGCCTCTTCGATGGCGACGACGTTCTCCCCGCCCTCGACGTGCTGCACGTGCCAGCCGTAGGCCTCGTAGCGGGCGGCGGTGTCCTCACACAGCGCGATGTTGGTGTCGTCCTCGATCGAGATCTCGTTGTGGTCGTAGAAGACGATCAAATTGCCCAGCTGCTGCACGGCAGCCAACGACGACGCCTCCGACGTCACCCCCTCTTCGATGTCGCCGTCGGACGCGATCACGAAGATGTGGTGGTCGAACGGGCTGGTTCCGGGTGCCGCGTCGGGATCGAACAGGCCGCGCTCGTAGCGCGCCGCCATCGCGAAGCCGACCGCCGAGGCCAGGCCCTGACCCAGCGGTCCGGTGGTGATCTCGACGGCTTTGGTGTGCCGGAACTCAGGGTGCCCGGGTGTCTTGGATCCCCAGGTGCGCAGTGCCTCGATGTCGGACAGTTCGAGCCCGAAACCGCCGAGGTAGAGCTGCAGATACAGGGTCAGGCTGCTGTGCCCGCACGACAGCACGAACCGGTCGCGTCCCAGCCACTCCGGGTCGCTCGGGTCGTGCCGCATCGCCCGCTGGAAAAGCGTGTACGCAAGCGGCGCAAGGCTCATCGCGGTCCCGGGATGGCCGTTACCCACTTTCTGGACCGCGTCGGCGGCCAGCACGCGGACGGTGTCGACCGCGGCCGAGTCGAGCTCAGTCCAGTCATCCGGGTGGTGCGGTTGGGTCAGGGTCGAGATGTCTTCGAGTGTGGTCACGAACTGAAGTCCTCGGGGTCGGCAGATTGATCCTGTTCCACCCTAATGCCGGAACGTTGCGGGCGCGTCAAAGCCTGTTTCCGTTCTCTACTTTTAATGCGCCGTCAACTGCGCGTTGTGGCTCGACGTCTGCGGATTGGCCGCAAATGGCCCCTGCGGTGCATGCTGACCAAGTCGTCCCGTCTACCATCGTGCGTAGTAGAAGCTGCGCGCTGCTGTGATCCGAGGAGTCCTTGCGTGAGCATTCGCGAGCGCGTTGCGCCGAGCCGAGTCAGCACCGTCGTGCTGGCGTATTTGGCGCTCACCAAGCCGCGGGTCATTGAGCTGTTGCTGGTCACCGCGATTCCGGCGATGCTGCTTGCTCACCGCGGCAGCGTCAACCCGTTGCTGATCCTCAACACATTGATCGGCGGGATGCTGGCCGCCGGCGGGGCCAACACCCTGAACTGCGTGGCTGACGCCGACATCGACAAGATGATGAAGCGGACTGCGCGACGTCCACTGGCCCGCGCGGCCGTGCCGACCACCCACGCTCTGGTGTTCGGGCTGGCGCTGAGCGCCGCATCGTTGGGGTGGCTGTGGTGGACGACGAATTTGCTGTCGGGTCTGCTCGCGGTGGGCACAATCGCGTTCTACGTCTTCGTGTACACGTTGCTGCTCAAGCGCCGCACATCGCAGAACGTGGTGTGGGGCGGTGCGGCCGGTTGTATGCCCGTGATGATCGCCTGGTCCGCGGTCACCGGAACGATCGCCTGGCCGGCCCTGGTCATGTTCGCGATCATCTTCTTCTGGACGCCACCGCACACCTGGGCGCTGGCGATGCGTTACAAGGAGGACTACCAGGCGGCCGGGATCCCGATGCTGCCGGCCGTCGCGACGGAACGGCAGGTGACCAAGCAGATCGTCGTATACACCTGGCTGACCGTGGCCGCGACGTTGGCGCTGTCACTGGCCGCCGGCTGGCTCTACACTGCGGTAGCCGCCGTGGCCGGCGTCTGGTTCCTGGCGATGGCTCATCAGCTCTACGCCGGCGTGCGTCGCGGAGAGCCGGTCAAACCGCTGCGGTTGTTCCTCCAGTCGAACAATTATCTGGCCGTCGTGTTCTGCGCTCTGGCGCTCGATTCGGCGCTGGCGCTGCCGACCCTGCTGAAGGTCTGACACGCACCAGCAGGTCCCGGACCTGCGAATACCCCATACCCCGACGGGGTCTTGCGACTACGACGCGGTGTAGTTTTCAATGCCGTCGTGACCTCTTCGACTGTTGATTGCACGCACGATTTCGGCGACGCTTCGTGACTGCGCCGATCTGGATGGCGTTGCCCCCCGAAGTGCATTCGACGTTGCTCAGCAGCGGCCCCGGTCCGGCGTCACTGTTGACGGCCGCCGGCGCGTGGTCGGCGCTGAGCATCGAATACGCCGACGTCGCCGACGAACTGACCGCCGTTCTCGCGGGCGTGCAGTCCGGTGCCTGGCAGGGTCCCAGCGCCGAGCAGTACGTCGCCGCACACGCCCCGTATCTGGCCTGGCTGATGCAGGCCAGCGCCGACAGTGCCGCCGCTGCCGTCCAGCACGAGACCGCGGCCGCCGCCTACGCCGGTGCGCTGGCCGCGATGCCGACGATGCCGGAGCTGGTCACCAACCACGTGGTGCACGGGGTGCTGACCGCGACGAATTTCTTCGGCATCAACACCATCCCGATCGCGCTGAACGAGGCCGACTACGTCCGCATGTGGGTCCAGGCGGCCACCACGATGAGCACCTATCAGGCCGTCGCCGGATCGGCCCTCGCCGCGGTACCGACCGCCGAGCCCGCCCCGCAGATCCTGACGGCCGGCGGTCAAACCACCTCTGCGGCAACACAAGCCGCGGCCACACCGGCGGATACGTCCTGGCAAGACCAACTCGCGACGTTGCTCAGCTACTACACCCAGGGCTTCGCTCAACCGCTGGGCGAGTTGCTCTACCCGAATGGGTGGCCGTTCCCCGCTTTTCCGTTCGCCAGCGGCGTGGCCAGCGCGCTGCAGTCGGCCATCCCGGGCCTGTCACCCGCGCTGGCGTCCGCGCTCGGCTGGACGGTCTTTCACACGCTGGTCTTGTTCTGGCCTCTGGTGCAAGCAGCTCCGTTCCTGTTGCCCTTCGCCATCCCGGCGGCCTTCGGGGCGGGATTCGCCGGGCTGGCAGGCCTCGCGGGGATAGCCGGCATCGCGCCCGTGCCGCCGGTCGCAGCCGTGCCGGCCGTCCCGGTGACTCCCGCGCCGGTGAGCGTGGCGCCGTCGGTCACGACGAGCGGCAGCATCGGAACCAGCGCCGGCCACGCACCACCCACGTCCAGCGTCGCCGCGCCGAGCACGGTCAGCGCACCTGGCGGCACACCGCCGGGAGGCGGACCGGGTTTCTCGCCCCCGTACGCGGTCGGCGGTGCATCGCCGGCGTCGGCGATGAATGCGCAGGCCAGGACCCAGGAGCCGACGTCGCGTGGCGCCTCGAAAGCTCCGGCTCCGGCTGCGGCGGTCGCCGCCGGCGCGACGGACCGGGGTCGGACGCGGCGACGGCAGCGCGCCCGCCTGCATTCGCACGCCCACGAATTCATGGACATGAACGCCGAACCGACGGATTGGGCGGCGGTGGAATCGGATCGCGGAGCGGGTGCGCTCGGATTCTCCGGGACGGTTGCCAAGGGCAGCCGGCAGGCTGCCGGGCTCGCGACGCTGTCCGATGACGGGTTCGGTGCGGGTCCCCGGATGCCGATGCTGCCGAACACCTGGGCGCCGAGCGACAAGTAGCCCGCCCAGCGGATACCCCGTACCTGTATCCCGTCTTGTTCTACGACAGCACGTCGTATTGACTTTTGACATGACTTTCATAGGTGCCGGGTTGGCCTCGGGTACGAGGCCATGACGGCGCCCATCTGGATGGCTGCGCCGCCGGAGGTGCATTCGGCGTTGCTGAGTAGCGGGCCGGGTCCGGGGTCTCTGCTGGCCGCGGCGAATGCGTGGAGCGCGTTGAGCGGCGAATACGCCTCGGTCGCCGAAGAACTCAGCGATGTGCTGGCATCAGTTCAGGCCGGCGGGTGGCAGGGCCCGAGCGCCGAGCGTTACGTGGCGGCCCACGTGCCCTACCTGGCGTGGCTGATGCAGGCCAGCGCGAAAAGCGCTGCCGAGGCGACCCAGCACGAGACGGCGGCGGCCGCGTACACGGCGGCGCTGGCTGCGATGCCGACGGTGCCGGAGTTGGCTACCAACCACGTGGTGCACGGCGTGTTGACGGCGACGAATTTCTTTGGCATCAATACGATTCCGATCGCACTCAACGAGGCCGACTACGTCCGGATGTGGGTGCAGGCGGCCGCCACCATGACCGCCTACCAGGCGATCTCGACCACGGCGGTGGCCGCGGCGCCGCAGACCGAGGTGGCGCCGCAGATCGTCAATTCGACAAGCGCCCGCCCGGCGGACAGCAGCTCCGGCGACAGTTCGACGTTGCCGATCATCGATGACGACTCCGGGGACCCGTACACCTTGAGTTGGTACGTCAATCGCATCACCGAGGTCACCCAGACCCTGCAGCGGGACATCGGCTTGATCGGACAAAATCCGGCGCAAGGGCTGACCCAGCTTTCGGCGGACATCAGCGGACTGGTGGCCGACGAGGTAGGCCACGTCGGGGAGTTCCTCAGTGCGTTCCCAGAGGTGTACGCGCTTCCGCTGCTACTGCCGATCGGGTTGACGGGAGGCGTCGCGGGCCTGGCCGGGTTGGCCGGGATCCAGCCCGACGCGCCACAACCCATGGCCGACGTTCCGGCGCCGACTGCCCAAGCCTCGACCGCGCCGGTCGCGACCGGCAGTCCCGTCGCCATCGGCGCAGCGGGTGCGCCGACGGCGGCGCCCACCTCGTCGCCGGTTTCCCCGGCCGGATCCGTCACGAGCTCGGTGTCGCCGCCGTCGCCGCCCGCGGCGGGTCCGGGCTTTGTGCCGCCCTACGCGGTGGGCCCACCCGGGATCGGGTCGGGTTCGGGCATGGGCAGCGGAGCCGGCGCGGGTGACAAGAACAGGGCCGCCGAACCCGCCGCCGTCGCGGCTACCGCAGCAGCAGCGCCCGGGCAACTCCGGTCCACGCGGCGCCGGCGGGCGGGGGTCCGCGGGTACGCTCACGAGTTTATGGAAATGAATATCAATGTCGATCCGGACTGGACCGCCAGTGGCGGATCGACAGCGACCTCCGATCGGGGCGCCGGGCCGTTGGGTTTCGCCGGCACGGCACGCAAAAAGGTCTCGGTTGCAGCGGGTTTGGCTACCCTCGACCGTGACGACTTCGGCGGCGGTGCGGTGCTGCCGATGGTGCCGGGCACTTGGAACGCGGATCAGGACAGCGACGTGGAAGCAGGCGGAGAACACGACTGATGCGGCAGCGCTCACCGGGCGTACACCCCATCTTCTCGCCGGCATGGTTGCTCGAACCACTCTCCGTCGATAGTTTTCTCGACGAGATCTGGGGCAGGGACCACCACCACTTCGCGCGGGGCCGCGCCGATTACTTCGAGGATCTCTTCCCGCAAGCGTCGACGCCCGACGGCCTGCTGGACCTGTTCCGACACGAGCCGTCGGGAATGCGACTGGTTAAGGGACGCGACAAGAAGGGCCCGGACAACTACCGGCTCGCGGACGGCAGCCTCGATGTCGCCGGTGTTCGCAACGACTACTCCGACGGCTACACCATCGTCATGGACGGCGTCGACCAGTACGTCCGGACGATCGGCGCGTTGGCCCGGTCGTTAGAGGTCGAGCTGAATTTCCCGGCTCAGGTCAACGCTTACCTCACGCCGCCGCAGTCCAGCGGCCTCGTTCCGCATTACGACGACCACGACGTCTTGGTCCTGCAAGTCCAGGGATCGAAGACCTGGCATCTCTACCTCGGCGCCGACCGCCCGGCCCGCGAGATCCAGCGCGACACCGAGAAAGCTGTCGCGCCCGAAAGTCTGCCGCCGCCAACGGACCTGCTGTTGGAAGCGGGCGACGTGTTGTACGTCCCCCGCGGCCGCGTGCACGCGGCGCAGACACACGCCGCGCCGTCCGTGCACCTGACCGTGGGAATTCACGCACCCACCGTGGTCATGCTCGCCATCGGGGCGCTGCACGCACAGAGTTTCCGGGACGACCGGTTAAACGCCCGGTTGCCGGCGCGCCACCTCGATGACCGCGACCTCGAGGCCACGCTTCGTCGTTTGCTTCGCGACGCGATTGCCGTAGTTGACGACTCGGGGGCGCTGGACGCCGGTGTCGGCCTGCTGGCGGATGTGTTGGTGCGCCGCGGCAGCTGCCCGCCCGTCGGGAGAATCACCAGCGCAAACGCCGTTGACGGGCACACTTGGGTGGTGAAGCACCGACCCCTGTATGCACACGTCAAGACCGTCGCCGGCGGTGTGACGCTGCAGTTCGCCAGCTTGTCGATCGACGCCGGCGCCGACCACGAAGAAGCGATGCGATTCGTTGCCCACAGCGTCGAGCCCTTTCGTGTCGGGGAGATGCCGGGTTTGCGTTCCGACCAGCAGACGGAACTCGCTCGAACCCTGATCGTCAGCGGATTCCTGGCTCCGCTGAGCGGCGCCGAGAACAACTGATGCTGCAACGCTTTTCGTTGGCCTGGCTGCTCGCCCCGCTCACGGTTGACGACTTTCTCGGCGCCATCTGGGGGAGAACCCATCACCACGTCAGCCGCGACCGTGCTGACTATCTGGTCAGCCTTCGCGACGACGCTGACTCGGTCGACGAGCTACTCGCGTTGTTTCGGCCCCACCTGTCGCTGGTCAGCCTGGTTCGTGAGAGTGAGCGAAAAGATCAGTACCGCTATCGACTCGCTGATGGCAGTTTGGACGCCGCGGCGATCGGCCGGGACTTTGCCGATGGATACACCATTGTTTTGGACAGCGTTCAGCGTTATGCGCCCGGGATCGCAGAGTTGTCGCAGTCCCTCGAGGTCGAGCTGAACTTCGCGACACAGGTCAACGCCTACTTCACACCGCCCGAATCGCAGGGTTTCGCAGCACATTCCGACGACCACGACGCGCTGATCGTGCAACTTCAGGGAGCCAAGGTCTGGCATATCTACCCGGGCGTCGATGTGGCGCCGCACGAGATGTGGCGCCACGAGGCGATTCCCACCGCCGGTCTGCCCGCCCCGGTCGACGTGCGTTTGGAGGCCGGCGACGTGCTCTATGTGCCACGCGGGCGTGTGCATGCCGCCGAATCTACGTCGGAACTCTCGGTGCACTTGACGGTCGGCCTGCACGCGCCCACGCTCTTCCTGCTCGCCACCCGAGTACTGAACGCTCTGAACACTTCTGATGACCGCATCCACGCCCAATTGCCGCCGCGTTTCTTGTCGGATCCAGACGTGCGGTCGGGTCTGGTGGGCCTGATGAGCGGGATCACCGAAGCGCTACAACAACCGGAAGCCCTTGCCGAGGGCCTCGATTCGCTGGAAGCCGACCTCGTCAGGCGCGGCCAATGTAAACCGCTCGGAACCGGGATCTCAGACGCTGTCGCGATCGACGACCAGACCCGCGTGGTGAAGTACCAACCGCTGTATTCACGGGTGACCGAGAAATCCGGTGCAGTGGCGTTGCACTTTGCCCAGTCCGTGGTGAACGGCACCGCTGACCACAAGAGCGCGCTGCAGTTCGTCGCCAATAGCACTGCGCCCTTTCGGATCGTCGATCTGCCGGAGCTGTCCGAGTTGCAGCGTCTCGAGCTGGCCCGAACCCTGATCCTGCAAGGTTTCCTGATCCGGCTACCGGACGACTGATGGACGTCGCCGACCTCGCCGGGTGGACGCCGATCCGCTTCGACTTCTCCGGGGCTGCCCCGACCGTCGACTGGGCCGACCTCTCGGCCGAACGTTTCACCGAGCCGTTCTTCGACCAGACCGTTGCGCGCTGGTCCACCGGCCCGCGGGCTCAGCCGCTCGTCAGGACCGGACTCGATGCGCTACTGGCCCTCGACGATGAGCCGTCACTTGACCCGTCCGGCATAGTGTTTCACTTCTCGAGATGCGGGTCGACGGTCGTGTCGCGGTTGCTTGGCACAGTTCCCGGGGTAGTCGTCATCGCGGAGCCTTCGCCGCTGAATGCGCTTCTGGGCCTTGACCCCCAACGAGTGGACGGGGCAGTACTGGTCCAGGTGGTGCGCCTGTTGGTGCGGGCGCTGGGCCGACGCCGCCACGGGGATGAGCGTCAGCTCGTACTCAAGTGCACCAGCTGGAACATCCGCCGCCAGGAGATCCTGACCGCTGCCTTTCCGGACACCCCGTGGGTGTGGGTTCAGCGTGACCCGGCGCAGGTGGTCGCGTCGCTGCTGGCCGCTCCGCCCGGTTGGCTCGGACACCAGGCACCGCCGCCGCAGACCGCGCGGCATTTCGGCATCGACCCGGCGATTGCGTCGACGATGACGCGAGCCGAGTTCGCCGCACGCGCGCTCGGCGCGATGTTGTTCTCGGCGGCGACCGGTCCGGCTCGGCGGGTCTGCGTCGACCACGCCGAGTTGCCCGCCGCGGTGTGGGAGCGGGTGGCACCGCACTTCGGCATCGAGATCGACGCCGCGGCCGTTGAACGCATGGTCGAGCAGTCCAGCTTCTACTCGAAAGACGCACAAGCGCAACATTTTTCCGGAGATGATCCGGAGCGCCGCCCGATCAGCGATGAGATGACCCACGCCGCGCAACGTTTTGCCGAGCCCGGTTATCGGCTGTTGGCATCTCACCCTTAGCCGGTGGGTCCCGATGGGGAATCGCCGTCGGCTCGTCGAGTTTCCAATCCCTCCCCGGTGTGCTACAAATGTTAATGAAAATCATATTCATCAGGGTGTCCCGGAGGGCTGTCATGACACTGCGCGTCGTACCAGAAGGCTTAGTGGCTGCCAGCGCGCGTATCGAAGCCCTGACGGCGCGGCTGGCGTCCGCGCAAGCGGGATCGGCGCCGCTGATCACCGCGGTCGTTCCCGCTGCGGCCGATCCGGTGTCGTTGCAGACCGCGGCCGGCTTCAGCCTGCGCGGCGGCCAGCATGCAGCGGTCGCCGCCCAAGGTGCCGAGGAACTCGGCCGTTCCGGTGTCGGGGTCGCCGAGTCGGGTGCGACGTACGCCGCAGTCGATGCCGCCGCGGCGGGGTCATATCACGGCGTCTGGGGCTGACGATGACGGCGCCCATCTACATGGCCGCGCCGCCCGAGGTGCACTCGACGTTGTTGAGCAGTGGCCCGGGGCCCAGCTCGCTGCTGGAGGCTGCGGCGGCGTGGACTTCGCTGAGCGCTGAATACACTTCGGTGGCCGAAGAACTCAACTCGGTGCTTGCCGAGGTACAGACAGGGGCCTGGCAGGGGCCGAGCGCCGAGTCGTTCGTGGCGGCGTATGTGCCGTATTTGGCCTGGCTGACCAAAGCCGGCGCAGACAGTGCCGCCGCCGCCGCCCAGCACGAGACCGCGGCAGCTGCATACACCGCCGCTTTGGCGGCCATGCCCACTATGCCCGAGCTGGCCACCAATCACGTGGTGCACGGGGTGCTGCAGGCCACGAATTTCTTTGGTATCAACACGATTCCGATCGCGGTCAACGAGGCCGACTATGTCCGGATGTGGGTGCAGGCCGCCACGACGATGAGCACCTACCAAACGGTCGCCGACACCGCGGTCGCAGCGACGCCCGCAACCGACGCTGCGCCGCCGATTCTGAAATCCAACAGCGCCCAACCGGCCGACTCGGGTAGCGGAATCAACGCGGACAACCCGCTCAACATCCCGCAGTGGTTGCAGCAGTTCCTGCAACAACTCGGGATCGGCGACGAGCAACTTGCGCACGACCCGACGGTCGACACGCCCTTCGATGACGCTATCGCGCAATGGCTGCAGAACTTCGGCTACAACTGGCAACCGGCTCAAGGCCTGCTCAACGGAGCGACCTACGACACCTACACCAACCCCGGCCAGGCATCCTTCTGGGTGGCGCGCGCCCTCGAACTCACCGAGGACTTCCAGTATTTCGGTCAGCTTCTCCAGACGAATCCGGTGCAGGCCATCCAGTGGTTCATCAGCTGGCAGCTGTTCGACTTTCCCACCCACATACTGGAAGTCACGAGCTTCTTGGCGGAGAACCCGGCGTTGTTCGTCGCTTTAGCCCCGGCGCTGACGCCGCTTGCCTCCGCCGGCGCGGGGCTGGCCGGGCTGGGCGCGTTGGCGCAGCCGGTGATCCCGATGCTTCCCATCGAATCCGTTGCCGCGCCGGCCCTTTTCCCGGTGACCGCTCCGGCTCCGGCCGTGCTGGCGTCGTCGGTGGCACCCAGCGCGCCCGCGCCGTCGCCTGCGCCCGCGTCCGCGGCGAGCGCTCCGGCCGCCCCACCGCCGCCGGCCGCGCCGGCGCCACCGGCCGCGGGCCCTGGGTTCACGCCGCCCTACGTCGTGGGCGGGCCGACAATCGGATCGTCGCTGAGCGCGAAAGCCAAGACGCAGGAACCGACGTCGCGCGGTGCGTCGAAGGCCCCCGAGGCCGCCGCTGACGCGGTCGCCGCAGCCGCCAAGAAGCCGGCGCGCCGCCGCCGGCGCGCGACGCAACGCGACCAGGCCGACGAATTCGCCGACATGAACGTCGGCGTCAACCCGGACTGGGCTGCTTCGACGGAGGCGTCGAGTCACGGCGCGGGACCGCTGGGATTCGCCGGCACCGTGTCGAAGAACGGTGAACGGGCGACCGGATTGGCTACGCTTACCGACGACGGTTTCGGAAGCGGGCCGACTATGCCCATGCTGCCCACCACCTGGTCGCCGGAGGGGCCGCCGGGCGAGGGGAGTGGTAGCTGAATGTCTTTGTGTGACAACGGTAATCGGACGAGGAAAGGGTTTGAGGTATGAGTTTGTTGGATGCTCACATTCCGCAGTTGGTGGCGTCGCAGTCGGCGTTTGGTGCCAAGGCGGGGTTGTTGCGGTCGACGATTGGTCAGGCCGAGCAGGAGGCGATGTCGTCGCAGGCGTTTCACGTCGGTGATTCGGCGGCGGCGTTTCAGGCTGCGCATGCCCGGTTTGTGGCGGCGGCGGCGAAGGTGAATTCGTTGCTGGATATCGCTCAGGCGAATCTGGGTGATGCCGCGGGTACCTACGTGGCCGCCGACAGTGCTGCGGCGAGCAGCTACCCGGGTTTTTGAGCCGAAATTAGTCGAAAGGTTTTGTGATGTCGCAGATCATGTACAACTATCCGGCGATGCTGGCGCATTCGGCGGACATGGCCGGGTATGCGGGCACGATGCAGAGCCTGGGTGCCGACATTTCCGCCGAGCAGGCTGCGTTGCAGTCGGCGTGGCAGGGTGACACCGGGCTGAGTTACCAGGCGTGGCAGGCGCAGTGGAATCAGGCGCTGGAGCAGTTGGTGCTGTCCTATCGCGCGATGGCCAACACCCACGAGAACAACACCACCTCGATGCTGGCCCGCGACGCGGCAGAAGGCGCCAAGTGGGGCGGCTGAGGCCTACGGCGTGAGCTCGTCCTCGACTTCGAGTGTCCGCAATCCCGCGACGCTTCACCTCAAAGGCGCGACATGTTAGCTTAGGCAATGCTAACGCTTCCGGTCGTTGTCGGATCAGATCCGGACCGAAGCCATGTCGTCGACCGTGCTACCACGATGCCTGCGACGCGGGCCGGGTCGGCCGAGTCCGAATCCAGCGGTGTCGCAGGCGATACCGCGGCATCGGCCGTCTATCCGAGCGATGCCGACTGACGATGGCCGCGCCTGTTTGGATGGCCTCTCCGCCCGAAGTTCATTCGGCGCTGCTGAGCAGCGGTCCGGGGCCGGGCTCGCTGTTGGTTGGCGCCGAGGCGTGGAGAGCGTTGAGTGCCGAATACGCTTTGGGGGCTGACGAACTCACCGCCGTATTGGCGTCGGTACAGGCTGGCGGATGGGAGGGGCCGAGCGCTGAATCGTACGCGGCCGCGCACGTGCCCTATCTGGCCTGGTTGATGCAGGCCAGCGCCGACGCCACGGCAGTGGCCGCCGGTCAAGAGACCGCGGCCGCGGCTTACACCGCCGCGCTGGCGGCCATGCCGACGCTGGCCGAACTAGGCGCCAACCATGCGATCCACGGGGCGTTGCTGGCCACCAACTTCTTTGGCATCAACACGATTCCGATCGCGCTAAACGAAGCCGACTATGCCCGGATGTGGGTCCAAGCCGCTACCACGATGACGAGTTACCAGGCAGTCTCCGCCGCGGCGGTGGCCTCCTCGCCGCAAACCCAGCCGGCGCCGGCGGTGGTCAACTCGGCGGCGTCGGGGTACGGCACGACGGTAACCAACGCCATCCAAGCTATCGAGCAACTGCTGCACGACGCGTCGACGCTGAACCTGTCCGATCTCCAGTCGTCATTGCTGAATGTGGTGCAGAACTTCAACTTGACGGCGTTCCTGCAGAATCCGGTGGGATACAGCCAGCAGATCATCGAATCCTTCGTGAATAACTTCCCCGTGCTGTCCGACCTCTATTACGGCTTCGGCGGCGACCACATCTTCGAATTGCTCACCGATCCGGTAGGGTTCGTTCAGCACATCATCAGTAATTTCCTGGCCAATCCGCTTGGGGTGCTGCAGAATCCGTTTACGCTTCTCCTCAGCGCCGACGACTATCCGACGATCTTCTATCCGCTGATCTCGCCGGCGATCGGCCCGGCCTTCGCGATCGCCTCCGTCGGCTCTGCCGGTGGCCTCGCCGGGCTGGCCGCAATTCCGCCGACCACAACGCCCGTCATTTCCCCAGTGCTTGCGCCGGCGCCCGTGTCGTTGCCGGCTGTCGGGATGACTCCGACCGTCGTCGTGTCGGCCGCAGCCCCTGCGGCGGCGCCGGCCTCGGCCCCCGCCCCTGCAAGCCCGCCGGCGCCGTCCGCCACCGCCACAGCTGCTAGCCCTGCGCCGACGTTGCCTCCCGCGGGCGCTCCTTTTGTACCTCCGTACGCGGTGGGCCCGCCTGGCATCGGGTTCGACTCAGGAATGAGCGCCAGCGCAGCGTCCCGGGCCAAGCGCAAAGCGCCGGAGCCCGACAGCGATGTAGCGGCAGCTGCTGCTGCCGCGCGTGGTCAGCGCCGGGTGCGCCACCGTCGGCAGGTGATATCGCGCGACCACGGCGACGAATTCGCCGACATGAATGTCGAAGTCAACCCCGACTGGGACGCGCCGCGCGGTGATGAGCCGATGGTGTCGGACAGCGGCGCGGGGCAGTTGGGATTTGCCGGCACGGTCCGCGACGATGCCGTCGAGCGGGCCGTCGGATTGGCCACGCTGGCCGGCGACGGGTTCAGCGGTGGCCCCAGGGTTCCGATGGTGCCCGGGAGCTGGGAGCCGGTCGACCGGCAGCGATGAGGCCTACGGCGTGAGCACAATCGAGCCGACCGTCTGGCGGCCCTGCAAGTCGCGATGTGCTTGGGCGGCGTCGGCCAGTGGATACCGACGGCTCACCCGCACGTCGACCGTGCCAAGTGCGATCGCATCAAACAATTCGCCGGAACGCCAAGTGAATTCCTCGCCGGTGCGGGTGAAGTGGGCCAGTGAGGGACGCGTCAGGTACACCGATCCGGCCGCGTTGAGCCGCTGCGGGTCGAAAGGCGGGACCGGCCCACTCGACGCGCCGAACAGAGCCAGCGTCCCCCGCACGGCCAAGCTGGCCAGGCTGGCATCGAACGTGCTTGCCCCGACACCGTCGTACACCGCCGCCACTCCCGCACCCGTTGTCAGCTCGCGGATGCGGCCGCCGAACTCCTTCGGATCGTCACCCGGGTAATCCAGCACATCGGTGGCGCCCGCTTGCCGTGACAGCTCGGCCTTCGCCGGCGTGGACACCGTCGTGATCACGCGCACGCCCAGGCTCGTCGCCCACTGTGTCAAGATGTGCCCGACTCCGCCTGCTCCGGCGTGCACCAGAATCGCGTCGCCGGGCTGCGACGGCATACACCGACTTGATCAGGTAGTGCGTGGTCATCCCTTTCAGCAGCGCCGAGGCCGCCACGTCCAAACCGACTGCCTGGTGGCACCTTTGCGACGAATTGCGCTGGTGCGGTGCTGAACTCGGCGTAGGCACCGGAGGCGGCGGCGGTCACCACCCGGTCGTCGACGGCCAGTGACGTGACGCCGTCGCCGACGGCGGCGACGGTGCCGGCCACTTCGGTGCCCAGCACGAACGGCAAGTCGCGCGGGTAGGTGCCGGAGCGGAAGTAGGTGTCGATGTAAGTTCACGCCGATCGCTTCGGCCTTGATCAGGACCTCACCCGGTCCGGCAGACGGCTGGGACTTCTCGACGTAGCTCAGGACTTCGGGACCGCCGATTTCAGCGACTTCGATTGCGTGCATGGTGACTATCATCCGCAAGCATGGAGTCCGCATGAAGTTGGCCCGCCCCGACATTCGCCATCCCCGGATTGTGCTGGCCGGTTCCGCGGACGGCGACGACGCCGGCCTGGTGGCGCATTGCGCACTGCGCGGCCTGCACGCGCACTGGTTGGCCTGGGACGACCCCGTAACCTTGACCGCCGATCTGGTGATCCTGCGGGAGGGCGGCGATCACGCCGAGTTTTTGGCGTGGACCAGGCGAGTGCCCAACCTGCTGAACGCGCCCGAGGTCGTGGCCTGGAACACCGGTCGCGCATCATCTGCGCGATCTCGGCGATGCGGGCGTGCCCGTACTGGAGCCGTCGTCCGTCAGGCTCTGCGCCCCGCACCGCATTGGTGTTTTTCGGCGGCATCCAATCGCACGCATTCGTCGAGACGTCCACGGTCGATGCCGATTTCGAGCTGTGGGACCTCGGCCAGGCCGCGCCTGCAAGCGGCCGCC
Organism: uncultured Actinomycetota bacterium; assembly: GCA_963753995.1. GTDB lineage: Bacteria > Actinomycetota > Actinomycetes > Mycobacteriales > Mycobacteriaceae > Mycobacterium. Next base: position 105,799 of record CAVWEO010000004.1, read on the forward strand.
GACCACATCGGCATCGCCACCGACGAGCTGTTGTACGCGCGCGCCGACGTGATCGGTGAACCCGGCAAGGCCAAGCTGGTGGAGCTGAATCTGGTTGACCCGTCGCTGGGTTGGCGGCTGCTCTCCGACGATGCTCGCGGCGACGCGCAGCGTCAGTTCGCGCTGTGCGTCGAGTCAGCCCTCGACCGGTTGGGGCTGGGTCCGCTCTCGCATCGAGGCCCATAGCGCCGCGGTGGCCGCCGTGCAGATCGCCGCTCCGGCGACGTGGACCGCGACCAGCGCCGCCGGAACCCCGGTGAAGAACTGCACGGTTCCCACCGCAGCCTGGCCGAACACCGCCACCAGCAGAACCGCCAGCCGGACCAGCACCGGGCGTGGCGCGTGCACGGCCAGCAGCCCGAATCCGAGCCCGACCAGCAACGCCAGGTAGGCGATCAGCAGCGACGAGTGCGCGTGCACCAGCGTGGTGATCTCGATGCGCAGCCGGGGCACGACGCGGTTCGGGCTGGTGTCTCCGGCGTGCGGGCCCGCGGCGGTGACCAAGGTCCCGGCCACCAGCACCGCGGCCAGCGTCACCGCACTCAGCGCGGTGAGCAGTCGCAGCGGCCGGACCACCTGGTGGCGGACCGCGCCGCTGTCGGGCTCGCCGATCTTGACGTAGAGCAACACCGCGAGCCAGACCATCGTCATCGAGGTCAGCAGGTGGATGGCCACCGTCCACCACAGCAGGCCGGTGCGCACGGTGATGCCGCCGATCACCGCCTGCAACACCGTCGATGCCGGCATCAGCCAGGCGTAGAACAACACCTCGCCCCGACGGTGGGCGCGGGTGACCGCCAGCACCGCCAATGCCGCGGTGAGCACCACAGCGAAGGTGATCATGCGGTTGCCGAACTCGACGGCCTGGTGGATCCGGGGAACCTCGGAGACGGCGACCGGAGTGAAGCTGCCCGGAAAGCACTGCGGCCAGGTCGGGCAGCCCAGCCCCGACGCGGTGACACGGACGATCGCCCCGGTGACCGCGATGCCACCTTGGGTCACGATCACCGCCGCCGCGATGATCCGCTGCACGCGAAGGCTTGGGCCGCGAGAAACCCCGCAATGATTGCCCGACAGGCATCGCCCGATCGTAGGGCAACGGCAACTACGTCGCGTAGTAGGGCTGGTCGACGCTACTGCGCGCCGTGTGACGCCGCTTCACGCTCGCGCTCCGGGCTCAGGTGAAGCGGAACCACCGCAGCGCGGCCAGGCCGGCCAGCGTGCCCCATCCGAGCAGCACCAGCACGCCGAACCAGTCGACCGACAGGCTCATCGCGCGCGACAGCGATTCAGTCAGCGCACCGGCCGGGGTCAGCCGCGCCGCCCACTTGACCGCGGACCCGACCAAGCCGGATTCGACAGTCAACGCGCCGAGTCCGGCGAAGACGAACCACAACAGGTTGGCCACCGCCAGTACGATCTCGGCGCGCAACGTCCCGCCGAGCAGCAGGCCGAGGGCCGCGAACACCGCCGTGCCCAGCGCGATCACCGCCGCGCCGAGCGCCAGGCCCACTGGATGCGGTCGCCAGCCGAGCGCAAAACCGATGGCGCCCAGAATGATTGACTGCAGGAACACGACGGTGACGACCGCTGCCGATTTGCCGGCGATGATGCCCCACACCGGCAGAGCCGTCGCTCCCAGTCGTTTGAGCGCCCCGTAGCGGCGGTCGAAAGCGACCGCGATCGCCTGGCCGGTGAAAGCCGTCGAGATCACCGCCAGCGCCATGATCGCCGGGACGAACGTGGCGGCGCGGTGGTCGCCGAACGATCCGAACGGCAGCAGGGTCAGGCCGATCAGCAGCGTGATCGGGATGAACATCGTCAGCAACAGCTGTTCGCCGTTGCGCAGCAGGAGCTTCAACTCCAGACCGAACTGCGCCGACAGCATCTTCGGCACCGGGGCAGGTCGCGGGTTGGGGGTGAAAGTCCCTGTAGCGAAATGATTTTCGGTCATGAGCGCAACTCCCGGCCGGTCAGCTCGAGGAACACGTCCTCCAGGCTGCGCTGCTCCACCCGCAGATCGGTGGCCAGCACATCGATCTGGGCGCACCACGCCGTGACGGTGGCCAGCACCTGCGGATCGACGGTGCCTTCCACCAGATACTCGCCCGGCGTCGCCTCGGACGCCTGGTAGTTCTCGGGCAGGGCCGACACCAGCAGCGACAGGTCGAGGCGCGGGGGAGCGCTGAACCGGAGTTGGCCTTTGGCCCCGCTGCGGGTCAGCTCTGCCGGGGTTCCGGATGCCACCGTCACCCCCTGGTCGATGATGACCAGCCGGTCGGCGAGTTCTTCGGCTTCTTTGAGCTGATGGGTGGTCAGCACCACCGTCACGCCGTCGCGGCGCAGTGCATCGATCAACTCCCACACCAGAATTCGGGCCTGAGCGTCCAAGCCCGCGGTGGGTTCGTCGAGGAAGACCAACTCCGGCCGGCCGACCAAGGCGCAGGCGAGCGCGAGCCGCTGCTGTTGGCCACCGGACAGGCGCCGATAGGTGGTACGGGCCGCTTCGGTCAGGCCGAGGGTGCTGAGCAGCCACTGCGGGTCGAGCGGGTCGGCGGCGTAAGAGGCGACCAGCTTCAGCATCTCGCCGGCCCGGGCCGCGGGATAGCCGCCGCCGCCCTGCAGCATCACACCGATGCGTGGTCGCAGCCGCGCGTTGTCCGCGATCGGATCGAGCCCGAGCACCTCGATGGTGCCGGCATCGGGGCGGACGAATCCCTCGCACATCTCCACGGTGGTGGTCTTGCCGGCGCCGTTGGGGCCGAGCAACGCCAGCACCTCAGCGGTATGCACCTCGAGGTCGAGCTGGGAGACGGCGGTGGTCGCGGCAGCACCCGAGCGGTATTGCTTGCACACCCCGCGGAGCCGCACAGGGGTATCAGATGCTGAGCTCACGACGATTGAGCGTAAGCGCCGGGCAGCGGCTCAGGTTGCCGGGCCTCGTCGGAGGGCGGCGGATCGTCCTCGGCCACGTCGGGGGTGAGCTCCTCGGCGATCAGCGGGCGCCACGGCAGGCGGTCGTAAGTGATCGTGATCAGCAGCAGCACCACGATTGTGCTGGCCACGGTCGCGTCCACGATCTGGAACAACGCAAACCGGTCGCCGTTGGCCGTCGGCCCGAAGACCCCCACCACGATCGTCACGATGATCACCGCAAGCCGGAAGCCAGGCCGGGTGGCCCACGCCGCCAACGGGATGATCGCCCACAACAGGTACCAGGGCTGCACCACTGGAAACAGCAACACCGTCCCGCCGAGCGCGACACCGAGGCCGCCGACCGGGTGTAACCTGCCGCGCAGAACCGCCAGCAGCAGCCAGGCCACCAGGACGCCGATGATCATGACGCCGATCCCACGGGTCAGCGACAGCACCGCGGTGGTGTGATCGCCCAGACCCAGCAAAATCCCGGCCTGCCCGGTACCCAGCGCGATCAGCGTCGGTGGCGACATCCAGCTGCGCACCACATTGGCCGTCCCGAGGGTGTAGATCCAGCCGAAGCCCAATCGACTGGCCGAGCCGACCGCCGCCATCACCGCCAGCGACAACCCCGCCATCACGGTGCCGGTCAGCAGAAAGGCCTTGAGGCCCCCGCCATACCGCTGGGCCAACGCCATCGTGACGAAGCCCAGCGCCAGCAGCGACGGCAGTTTGATCTGAGACGACAGCACGATCAAGACCGCACCGACCAGCAGCATGCCCAGCGGCGTCCAATCCGCCAGGTCGCCGCTGGCCCGCGGCCACGGCCGAGGCCACAGCGGACGCGTCGAGTCGACGCCCCGGAGCGCGAATTCGGTGCCGGCCAACATCAGCCCCAGCATCGGTGCCTCGTTGTGGATGCCCGCGACCAAGTGCATGATCAGCAGCGGGTTGGCCGCCCCCAGCCAGAGCGCGGTGACTTCGGCCACCCCGCAGCGTCGCGCCAGTCGCGGGGTGGCCCACACGATCAGACCGACGCCGAGCAGGACCACCAGCCGATGACACAGCACCGCGGCGACGATGTTCTCACCGGTCAGCGCGGAGATGCCGCGGCCCATCCACAAGAACAGCGGCCCGTAGGGCGCCGGGGTCTCCCGCCACAGGCTGGGCACCGACAGAGTGAACACGTGGCCGAGGCCCAGGCCGGTCGCCGGGCCCACCCGGTACGGGTCGAGTCCCAACCAGCAGATCCGGCTCTGGGCCAGGTAGGAGTAGACGTCCTTGCTGAACATCGGGGGCGCGATCAGCAGCGGCAACACCCACAGCAGCAGGGTACGGTCCAGGTCACCCCGCGACATCCGCCGCTTGCCCAGCGCGAACCGGCCCAGCATCAGCCAGGCCAGGGTCATCATCACTGCGCCGGTGGTGGTCATCGTCAGCGACACCGTCTGGATCCGAGACGGGAGGTTGAGCAGCCGGACCCCGAACGTCGGGTCCTGGACCACCGGCCGGGCTCCGGCGCCGAGTGCGCCGATACCCATCAGGACGGTGCCGGTCGCGCCGAACACCCGGGTGCGACCGAGCGCGACCCGCTCGGAGATGTTCAGGGGTTGGCCGACCGTCTGCTCGTCGCCGTGCAGGCTGGCGATCGACGAACTCAGCGAGTGGTGGCGGTCTGCCATCACAGCAGCGTAACCGCCCCCGGGGCCCGGCCGAACTGGTCACGTGTGACCAGCGCAACCATGGCAGAGGGTAGCCTTGCTGGACCCGTCCCCGGAATTGCGTCACACTGGTGTTGTGAAATTCCCACCCTCCGTCCCGAGCGTCGAAGCAGCAGCTGCTGCTGCGGCGACGCACGACGGTCAGACCCGCAGCGCCGTCATTCGGTTGCTGCTGGAGTCCGGGTCTATCACCGCCGGGCAGATCGGCGAACAGCTCGGCCTGTCCGCAGCCGGGGTGCGGCGCCACCTCGACGCGCTGATCGACATGGGCGAGGCCGAGTCGGCTCCGGCCGCACCCTGGCAGCAAGCCGGGCGGGGACGCCCGGCCAAGCGCTACCGGCTCACCGCGACCGGCCGCGCCAAGCTGGACCACAGCTACGACGACCTGGCGTCGGCCGCGATGCGCCAACTGCGGGAGATCGGTGGCGAAGAGGCGGTCCGCCGCTTCGCACGGCAGCGCATCGACACGATCCTGTCCGGTGTCGAGGTGGCCGAGTCGGACACCGACGAGGAGATCGAGGCCACCGCCGAGCGAATTGCCGGTGCATTGTCAAAGGCCGGTTACGTCGCGACCACCACACAGGTGGGGGGTCCGATCCACGGTGTGCAAATCTGTCAGCATCATTGCCCGGTGTCGCATGTCGCGGAGGAGTTCCCGGAGTTGTGCGAAACCGAGCAGCAGGCGATAGCGGAGGTACTCGGCACCCACGTGCAGCGGCTGGCGACGATCGTCAACGGCGATTGCGCCTGCACCACCCACGTTCCGCTCGCCGCTGCTGAATCCACCCCGACTGACCTTCGGCGCACAGCCCGTGCCGAAGCCACCACGAGCACCAAAGGAGTGTCGCTATGACTCTCACCCCGGAGGCCAAGACGGCCCTGCCCACCGAGACGCTGACCCAGGAAGAGACCATCGCCTCGCTGGGCCGTTACGGCTACGGCTGGTCAGACTCCGACGTGGCCGGCGCCAGCGCGCAGCGCGGGCTGTCCGAGGCGGTGGTGCGCGACATCTCGGGCAAGAAGAACGAGCCGGCGTGGATGCTGGAGCATCGGTTGAAGGCGCTGCGGATCTTCGAACGCAAGCCGATGCCGAACTGGGGATCCGACCTGGAAGGGATCCACTTCGACAACATCAAATACTTCGTGCGGTCCAGCGAGAAGCAGGCCGCCACCTGGGACGACCTGCCCGCGGACATCAAGAACACCTACGACAAGCTCGGCATCCCCGAGGCGGAGAAGCAGCGACTGGTCTCCGGTGTTGCGGCGCAGTACGAGTCAGAGGTGGTCTACCACTCGATCCGCGAGGACCTCGAGGCCCAGGGCGTCATCTTCCTGGACACCGACTCCGGGCTGCGTGAACATCCCGAGCTGTTCCAGAAGTACTTCGGCACGGTGATCCCGGCGGGCGACAACAAGTTCTCGGCGCTGAACTCCGCGGTCTGGAGTGGGGGATCGTTCATCTACGTCCCACCGGGAGTGCATGTCGACATCCCGCTGCAGGCCTACTTCCGGATCAACACCGAGAACATGGGCCAGTTCGAGCGGACGCTGATCATCGTCGACGAGGGTGCCTACGTGCACTACGTCGAGGGCTGTACCGCGCCGATCTACAAGAGCGACTCGCTGCACTCGGCGGTGGTGGAGATCATCGTGAAGCCCGGCGGCCGTTGCCGCTACACCACCATTCAGAACTGGTCGAACAACGTCTACAACCTGGTCACCAAGCGGGCCCGGGCCGAGGCCGGCGCCACCATGGAATGGGTCGACGGCAACATCGGGTCGAAGGTCACGATGAAGTACCCGGCGGTCTGGATGACCGGCGAATACGCCAAGGGTGAAGTGCTTTCGGTCGCGTTCGCCGGCGAGGGTCAGCACCAGGACACCGGCGCCAAGATGCTGCACCTCGCGCCCAACACCTCGAGCAACATCGTGTCCAAGTCGGTCGCCCGCGGTGGCGGTCGCGCGTCTTACCGTGGGCTGGTCCAGGTGAACAAGGGGTCGCACGGTTCGCGTTCCAGCGTGAAATGCGATGCGCTCCTGGTGGATACGATCAGCCGCAGTGACACCTACCCGTACGTCGACATCCGCGAGGATGACGTCACGATGGGCCACGAGGCCACCGTGTCCAAGGTCAGCGACAGCCAGTTGTTCTATCTGATGAGCCGCGGGCTGACCGAAGACGAAGCGATGGCGATGGTGGTGCGCGGCTTTGTCGAGCCGATCGCCAAGGAACTTCCGATGGAATACGCCCTGGAGCTCAACCGGCTGATCGAGCTGCAGATGGAAGGTTCGGTCGGCTAGTGACGGAACTGACTGAAGCGGTGGAGGGTTCGGCCCTCGCCGCTGCCAACAAGGGCGAGCTGTTCTCCTCGTTCGACGTCAACGCGTTCGAGGTTCCGGGCGGCCGCGACGAGCTGTGGCGCTTCACTCCGCTCAAGCGGCTGCGAGGGCTGCACGACGGCTCGGCCCCGGCCACTGGAACCGCGACGATCGAGGTCGCCGAGCGGCCCGGCGTCACAGTCGAATCGGTGCGGCGCGGTGACAAGCGACTCGGCCAGGGCGGTGTTCCTGCCGATCGTGTTGCCGCTCAAGCTTTTTCATCGTTCAACTCGGCGACCGTCGTGACTGTCGCGCGCGACACCGAGGTGGCCGAGCCGATCGAGGTCTCCATCACCGGACCCGGTGCGGGTGCGGTGGCCTACGGACACCTGCAGATCCGGGTCGAGGAGCTGTCGAGGGCGATCGTCGTGGTCGACCTGCGCGGCAGCGGGACCTACGCCGACAACGTCGAGATCATCGTGGGAGATTCAGCGGGCTTGGGCGTCATCTGGATTGCGGACTGGGCCGACGACACGGTGCACGTCAGTTCCCATCACGCCCGCCTCGGCAAGGATGCGGTGCTGGGACACGTCAACGTCACGCTCGGCGGCGACCTGGTCCGTACGACGGCGACCGTGCGCTTCGACGGCCCCGGTGGCGACGCGCAACTGCTCGGCACCTATTTCGCCGACGACGGTCAGCACTTCGAGGCCCGGCTGTTGGTCGACCACTCCCAGCCGAACTGCAAGTCCGACGTGCTGTACAAGGGTGCGCTGCAAGGTGATCCGGATTCCAAGAAGCCGGATGCGCACACCGTCTGGATCGGCGATGTGCTGATCCGCGCGGAGGCCGAAGGAACCGACACCTTCGAGGTCAACCGCAACTTGGTGCTGACCGACGGTGCCCGCGCCGACTCGGTGCCCAACCTCGAGATCGAGACCGGCGAGATCGCCGGCGCCGGACATGCCAGTGCCACAGGAAGATTCGACGACGAGCAACTGTTCTACCTGCGTGCCCGCGGTATCCCCGAAGCACAGGCCCGCCGGCTGGTGGTGCGCGGTTTCTTCAACGAGATCATCGCGAAGATCGCCGTCCCCGCCGTGCGCGAGCGCCTGACCGAAGCCATTGAACGAGAACTAGCGATTACTGAAGCGGGAAGCAGCTGACCATGACCACTCTGGAAATCAAAGACCTGCACGCCTCGGTGTTCACCCCCGAGGGCGTCGAGGTTCCGATCCTCAAGGGCGTCGACCTGACGGTGCGCTCCGGGGAGACCCATGCGGTGATGGGCCCGAACGGGTCCGGCAAGTCCACGCTGTCCTATGCCATCGCCGGCCATCCCAAATACACCGTGACCTCCGGCTCGATCACGCTCGACGGCGCGGACGTCCTCGAGATGACCATCGACGAGCGGGCCCGAGCCGGTTTGTTCCTGGCCATGCAGTACCCGGTCGAGGTGCCCGGTGTGTCGATGTCGAACTTCCTGCGGTCCGCGGCGACCGCGGTCCGTGGCGAGGCGCCCAAGCTGCGGCACTGGGTCAAAGAGGTCAAGGCCGCCATGCAGGACCTGGACATCGACCCAGCCTTCGGCGAGCGCAGCGTCAACGAAGGTTTCTCGGGCGGCGAGAAGAAGCGCCACGAGATCCTGCAACTGGGCCTGCTCAAGCCCAAGATCGCGATACTCGACGAAACCGACTCCGGTCTGGACGTCGACGCGCTGCGGGTGGTCAGCGAGGGCGTCAACCGGTACGCCGAAGCCGAGGACGGCGGTGTCTTGCTCATCACGCACTACACCCGAATCCTGCGGTACATCCGCCCGCAGTTCGTGCACGTCTTCGTCGGCGGCCGGATCGTCGAATCGGGCGGCCCGGAGTTGGCTGATGCACTCGAAGAACACGGCTACGAACGCTTCGCCCAGACGGTCTGACATGACGGTCTCGGCCACTCACACCGCGACGCTGGATCTCGCTGCGATCCGGGCCGACTTCCCGATCCTGCGACGCGTCATGCGGGGCGGAAACCAGTTGGCGTATTTGGACTCCGGGGCGACATCGCAGCGTCCGGTTCAGGTCCTGGATGCTGAGCGGGATTTCCTGTTGACCTCCAACGGCGGGGTGCACCGCGGCGCGCACCAGCTGATGGAAGAGGCTACCGACGCCTACGAGCAGGGCCGCGCCGACATCGCTGCGTTCGTCGGTGCCGGAGCCGAGGAGCTGGTCTTCACCAAGAACGCCACCGAGTCGCTCAACCTGGTGTCCTATGTGTTGGGGGACAGCCGCTTCGAGGGTGCCGTAGGTCCCGGTGACGTCATTGTTGTCACCGAGCTCGAGCACCACGCCAACCTCGTCCCGTGGCAGGAGCTGGCCCGGCGCACCGGTGCCACGCTGCGCTGGTACGGCGTCACCGACGACGGTCGCATCGACCTGGATTCGCTGCAGCTCGACGCACGCGTCAAAGTCGTTTCCTTCAGCCATCATTCCAACGTGACCGGCGCGGTGGCCCCGGTCGCCGAACTGGTCGAGCGAGCCAAGGCGGTCGGCGCGCTGACCGTGCTGGATGCCTGCCAGTCGGCGCCTCACCAGCCGGTCGACTTTCACGCCCTCGACGTCGATTTCGGCGCGTTCTCCGGACACAAGATGCTGGGCCCCAACGGAATCGGCGTGCTCTACGCACGCGCTGAGTTGCTCGGTGCGCTGCCGCCGTTCATCACCGGCGGCTCGATGATCGAGACCGTGACGATGGATGCCACGACATACGCCGCTCCGCCGCAGCGCTTCGAGGCCGGCACCCCGATGACCTCTCAGGTCGTCGGTCTGGGGGCGGCCGCGCGCTACCTCGACGCCATCGGGATGGCAAACGTCGAAGCCCACGAGCGCGAACTGGTCGCCGCCGCGATCGACGGGCTGTCCGGTATCGACGAGGTCCGAATCATCGGCCCCACCACCTTGGAAGACCGCGGCTCGCCGGTGTCGTTCGTGGTCGACGGCGTGCATGCACACGATGTCGGCCAGGTGCTCGACGACGACGGGGTCGCCGTCCGGGTCGGCCACCACTGCGCGATGCCACTGCACCGCCGGTTCGGGGTCGCAGCCACCGCGCGCGCATCGTTCGCGATCTACAACACGGTGGACGAGGTCGACCGACTGGTCGCCGGGGTCCGCCGGGCCATCGAATTCTTCGGTAGCAGGTGAGCCGTCATGCGCCTTGAGCAGATGTATCAGGAAGTGATCCTCGATCACTACAAGCGCCCGCAGCACCGCGGTCTGCGCGAACCGTTCGGCGCGGAGGTCTACCACAAGAACCCGGTGTGCGGCGACGAGATCACGCTGCGGGTGGCTCTGTCGGCTGACGGCGAGACGATCGACGACGTCTCCTATGACGGGCAGGGCTGCTCGATCAGCCAGGCCGCCACGTCGGTGCTCACCGAGCAGGTGATCGGCCAAAGCGTGGGGCAGGCGTTGAAGACCGTCACCGCTTTCAACGAGATGGTGTCCTCGCGCGGGAATATCGAGGGCGACGAGGACGTACTGGGCGACGGGGTGGCGTTCGCCGGCGTCGCGAAATACCCGGCCCGGGTCAAATGTGCGCTGCTTGGCTGGATGGCATTCAAGGATGCCCTGGTCCAGGCGAGCAACGACGTGGAGGAGGTCACAAGGTGAGTGAGATTGCGGCACCGGACAACGAACTGCTCGGTGACATCGAGGAGGCGATGCGCGATGTCGTCGACCCCGAGTTGGGCATTAACGTCGTCGACCTGGGACTGGTCTACGGCGTGAACGTCGAAGACGCCGAGGAGGGGACCGTAGCGCTGATCGACATGACGTTGACGTCGCCGGCCTGTCCGCTGACCGACGTCATCGAAGACCAGTCGCGTAACGCCCTGATCGGTGCGGGGCTGGTCGATGAGTTGCGGATCAACTGGGTATGGAATCCACCGTGGGGCCCGGACAAGATCACCGACGACGGCCGCGATCAACTGCGGGCATTGGGCTTCACCGTCTGACGTGCTGTAAACGTCCTGTTAAGTCCCCCGCCGTCCTCGATCTACGTGTCGCGCCGGCTGAAAATCTCCCGCAGAATTGGGACACCAGTCGGAGCCAGAGTGGAGATCGCATGTTGAAGAAGAAGTTGGTTGTCGCCGCGTTCTGCGCAGCTACCGCGCTGCTTGGCACCGGGGTGGCCAATGCAGACCCTGCCCCGGCACCCGGACCTGACCCGAAGGCACCCAAGTGCGCAGGTTACGGCGGCGATGACGGTACGAAGTTTCAGGTCACGCCCTGTGGCTGGCGGTACGGGGACGAGCGAGGCTGGTACCAGGTTCCGCCGGACGGCCCGGTGGTCATTGCCGGTCAGTGACGGAAGCTGCGGGGCAGCCGCCTGCGCGCCCCCGGCCGTCGTCCTTTTGCCGGGCTAGTACCTCAGTGTTCACGTACATGGGGTTTAAAACCACGCGGCCTTGGCTACCATCGACAACGTGACGGACGCCGTGAAATCTCCCGGATCCACCCCGTCGGGAACTAAGGTTCCTCCCCACGTCGTCGTAATGTTCGGCGCGACAGGCGATTTGGCGCAGCGCAAGCTGTTGCCGGGTCTTCTTCACCTGTCGTGTTCGAAGCTCGCTCCCGAGATGCGGGTGATCGGGACATCGCTCGACGAGATCGACACCGATGCGTTCCGCAAGCAGGCGCACAAGGCGTGCAAGGAATTCGCTCACCACGAGGTTTCCGATGAGCTCTTCGAGCAGTTCATCGCCAATTTGACCTTCGTTCCCCAGCAGAGTGGCCCAGAAGCGCTGGCCAGCGCGGTAGCCGAGCAGACCGACGCACTCGGTGGCGAAGCGCATTTACTGCACTACCTGAGCGTCCCGCCCAAAGCGGTGATGGCCGTGATGGACACCCTGCACAAGGCGGACCTGGCGGAGAACTCGCGGGTCATCATGGAGAAGCCGTTCGGCGTCGACTTGGACAGCGCGCGGGAACTCAACAAGGCCATCCATGAGCGATTCGACGAGGAACAGATCTTTCGGATCGACCACTTTCTCGGCAAAGAAGCCGCGCAGAACATTCTCGCCTTCCGGTTCGCCAACGGCTTGTTCGAGCCGATCTGGAACCGCCAGTTCATCGATCACGTTCAGATCGATGTTCCCGAGCGGCTCACCGTCGAAAACCGGGCTCAGTTCTACGAATCCATCGGCGCATTCAAAGACATGGTCGTCACCCATCTGTTCCAGATCCTGGCGTTCGTGGCGATGGAGCCGCCAACCGAACTGGCGTCGGACGCGATCAGCAGCGAGAAGAACAAGGTGTTTCGTTCGATGCGCCTGCTCGACACCAAGCATGTGGTCCGCGGGCAGTACCGCGGCTACCGCGACATGCCGGGCGTATCGCCGGAGTCGGACACCGAGACGTTCGTCGCACTCAAATGCGAGATCGACAATTGGCGCTGGGCGGGAGTGCCGTTCTTCCTGCGCACCGGCAAGGGTCTGGCCGAAGGTCAGCGCATAATCTCGATCGCTTTCCACGAGCCGCCGCGGAGCATGTTCCCGGCCGGATCCGGTGTGGGACAGAAAGGTCCGGATCATCTGACCTTCGACCTCGCCGACGTCTCGAAGATGTCGCTGTCGTTCTACGGGAAGCGGCCGGGGCCGGGCATGAAGCTGGACAAGCTCAGCCTGCAGTTCACCATGGAAGAAAGCGGCCATGCCGGCGACGTCCTGGAGGCCTACGAACGGCTGATTCTGGACGCGATGCGAGGCGACCGCACGTTGTACAACTCCGCCGAGGGCATCGAACGACTATGGGAGGTCTCGGCGCCGTTGCTCGAGGATCCGCCACCGGTGCGTAGTTACGACATCGACTCATGGGGGCCCAACGCGGTTCATCCGCTGATCGCCCCACGCTCGTGGCGATTGCCGTTCGAACGAGCTTGGCGCGGTAAGAAGTAACGCCGCCTCAGCCTGGAGACTCCGCTGACCGGAGTGGGCGGCCGGCTAGTGCCGGTGGTGCTTTCCCCCCGGCTCCGGGCAGTTGCCGTTATCGGCCTGCTGCACGCTGATATTCGTTGCCTGCAGCGCGCCCCCACTGTCCTTGGTGCCCCGCGCGGCAATGCATTTCCCTTGAACGATCGCGTGCAGGTCGGTCGCCGTCTGCTTCGTGTAGGTGGTGGTGTCGGTGACGCTCACTTTGGTCTGCGCTGGGTTACCTTGCGCATCAACACTATTCAGTGTGATGGTGTTGCCGTTGACGGAGGCGACCTGTCCGCGCGGTGGCTGTTGGTGAGAGCCTTCGCCCGCCGGATGCGCGGGCGCGGGGCACTTCCCGTCGAGCGCGGTGCTGACGCGGACGGACCGGGCAGTGATCGCGCCGCCCTCGGCCGATGCGCCGTGGCGGTCGGGTCGGACGCTCACGCAGCTGCCCGCGGCGACGTCGGTCAGCTGAGCCGGGGTGGTCTCGGAGACCGCTGTCGACGGCGTGACGTCGACGGTGGCGGTGCCGGTCGGCTGGCTCACCCGGATCGTGCTGCCCGACACGGAATCGATCAGCCCGTTCACCCTGTCCTTGCCTTTGCCCGATGCCGACGGGGTTGAGGAACTAGGGGTAGCGGCGCTGCTGGTCGGATTCGCCGTGGTGGGTTTCGCGTCGTGGGAGCTGCCACAGGCAGCGACGGACAGCGCAGTGGCGCCGGTGAACGCCAGAAGTGCGACGCGGGACAATCGCGTGGTCGAGATGGTGGCAGGCATCGGAGTCCTTTCTGATGGACGGCTTCGCCGCGCAGACCGGCCAAGCAACATGTCCAACGATCGGCGGTAGAGATGAGTGCTAGCCAGCGCCAGATTATGAACCTGCTGTGGACCCGGCGCTGGTCTAGTGGTGATGCCGATGCAGCCACCATGGCAGGTGGAGATGGTGGTGTGGCCGACCCATCGGTGGACACGGTTCGAGGTCGATCGACACCGCCTGCAGCACATTGCCGTCCTTGATTCCCTGGGCTGCCATGCACTTGCCATTCTGGATCGCTTGGGCGTCGGTGACGGAGTGCTTGGTGTAGGTGGTCGTGTCGACGACGCTGACGGTGCGGTGGGACGTCCGGCCGTCGGCATCAATGGAGTTGACCTTGATCGCGTCGCCGTCGACGGAGTCCACCAAGCCGTCAACCGCTGCGCCGGGGCCGGGTCGCGGCGGGCACCTGTTGGCCACCGCGGGGCTGATCTCCACAGACTGCGCGGTGATCGCAGCATCGGGCGATGCGTTTGGCGCCGACCTGACGTCGACACAACTGCCGGGTTTCACGTCGATCAGCGCAGCGGAGCTGACCTCGGTGATCATGGTCTGTGGAGTGAGATCCACCGTTGCTGCGCTTCGATCCCGCTGGGTGAGTTCGATCGCACTCCCTGATACCGACCTGACCAGGCCTTCGATGTGGTCTTTGGCCTCAGGCGGCCGTGGCGGCGGCGGTGGCTTGGGTGCGGATGTTGGTTGGCTCGCCGTGGCGCTGTGCTGGGTGGGGCTCTGGTCGCTCGAGGAGCTGCACGCGGCGATTGACAGCGCGGTCACGCCGGCCAGCAGTGAGATCACAAAGCCGGCTCCCGATGTACCCGACGCGGTGGCGGTCATGGAGGCCTTCCTGGTCGCGAGCGTTACCGCGGGATGAATACCCGTTGAAGCAGAGGTTGAACGTGCGGGGATGAGTCTGGACGACCCGGATCATCGACGGGAACACTGCACGAAGACCTTGCGTTGAACAACCCGTGACTCAAGAACTCACCGCCGCGCAGTTCAACGAAACGATCAACGGCAACGACATCGTGCTCGTCGACTTCTGGGCGTCCTGGTGTGGCCCGTGCCGGCAGTTCGCGCCGACGTTCGCCGCATCCGCAGACAAGCACCCCGATGTGGTGCACGCCAAGGTGGACACCGAAGCCGAACAGGAGCTCGCCGCGGCCGCGCAGATCCGATCCATCCCCACGCTGATGGCCTTCAAAAAGGGCAAGCTGATTTTCAATCAGGCCGGTGCGTTGCCGGCCGCCGCGTTGGAAGACCTGGTTCAGCAGGTGAAGGCTTTCGACGTCGACGCGGCCGCCGCGGCGCAGCAGGGCGACCCGTCCTGAGCTGACGCTCAGCCGCGGGCACGGTCGCCAGGCGTTACCGTTCAACGGTGAGCATGGTCCTCGTCGAACATCCCCGGCCGCACGTCGCACTGGTGACCCTGAATCGTCCGGAGCGGATGAACTCGATGGCGTTCGACGTCATGGTGCCGCTCAAAGAGGTGCTCGAGGACATCACCTACGACAATGCTGTGCGGGTGGTGGTGCTGACCGGCGCAGGCACCGGCTTCTCCTCGGGCGCCGATCACAAGTCGGCCGGCTCCGTTCCACACGTGCAGGACCTGACCCGACCCACCTATGCGCTGCGCTCGATGGCGCTTCTCGACGATGTCATCCTGGCGCTGCGACGGCTGCACCAGCCGGTGATAGCCGCGGTGAACGGCGCCGCGATCGGCGGTGGGCTGTGCCTGGCACTGGCCGCCGACATCCGCGTCGCGGCGCACGGAGCGTATTTCCGGGCCGCGGGCATCAACAACGGGCTGACCGCCAGCGAGCTGGGGTTGAGCTACCTGCTGCCGCGGGCCATCGGTTCGTCGCGGGCCTTCGAGATCATGCTGACCGGTCGCGACGTCGACGCCGAGGAGGCCGAACGCATCGGGCTGGTGTCCCGGCAGGTGCCCGGGGACCAGCTGCTGGAGACGTGTTACGACTTGGCCGAACGCATCGCCGCGTTCTCC
This sequence comes from uncultured Actinomycetota bacterium, assembly GCA_963753995.1. Taxonomy (GTDB): domain Bacteria; phylum Actinomycetota; class Actinomycetes; order Mycobacteriales; family Mycobacteriaceae; genus Mycobacterium. Next base: position 121,575 of record CAVWEO010000004.1, read on the forward strand.
CGGCCCGGCGTCGAGTTGACCAAGCGCACGCTATGGAGTGGACTGGACGCCGCTAGCCTGGAAGGGCACATGCAGGCCGAAGGCCTCGGACAGCTCTTCGTCCGCCTGCTCACCGGCAACTTCGAAGAAGCGGTTGCCGCGCGCGCCGAGAAGCGCCCGCCGGTCTTCACCGACGACAAGCAATAAACCCGTGCAAGGAGAATGACCGTGATCACGGCTACGGACCTCGAGGTCCGCGCAGGTGCGCGCACGCTCCTCTATGCCGACGGGCCGGCGCTGCGGATACAGCCCGGGGACCGAATCGGACTCGTCGGGCGCAACGGCGCCGGCAAGACCACGACGCTGCGCATCCTGGCGGGCGAGGGGGAGCCGTACGCCGGAGCCGTCACCCGCACCGGCGAGATCGGTTATCTGCCGCAGGATCCCAAAGAGGGCAACCTCGAGGTGCTCGCCCGCGACCGGGTGCTGTCCGCGCGCGGGCTGGACACCCTGCTCACCGATCTGGAGAAGCAGCAGGCGCTGATGGCCGAAGTCGCCGACGACGCCGCGCGAGATCGCGCGATCCGTCGCTACGGCCAGCTCGAGGAGCGCTTCGCCGCGCTCGGCGGCTACAGCGCCGAGAGCGAAGCGGGCCGCATCTGCGCCAGCCTCGGACTGCCCGACCGCGTCCTCACCCAGCAGTTGCGCACGCTGTCCGGCGGTCAGCGCCGTCGGGTGGAGTTGGCCCGCATTCTGTTCGCCGCATCCGACAGCGGTGCAGGGTCGGCCACCACGTTGCTGCTCGACGAGCCGACCAACCACCTCGACGCCGACTCGGTCGGCTGGCTGCGGGACTTCCTGCGCAATCACACCGGTGGCCTGGTGGTCATCAGCCACAACGTCGACCTGCTGGCCGACGTTGTCAACCGGGTCTGGTTCCTCGACGCGGTCCGCGGCGAAGCCGACGTCTACAACATGGGGTGGCAGAAATACCTCGATGCCCGCGCCACCGACGAGCAGCGCCGCCGTCGGGAACGGGCGAACGCGGAACGCAAGGCCACCGCGCTGCGCACCCAAGCCGCCAAAATGGGGGCCAAAGCAACCAAAGCCGTTGCGGCGCAGAATATGTTGCGTCGCGCCGACCGGATGATGGCCGCGCTCGACGAGGAACGGGTGGCCGACAAAGTAGCCCGGATCAAATTCCCGACCCCGTCGTCGTGCGGACGCACGCCGATGACCGCCTCCGGGCTGACGAAGAACTACGGCTCGCTGGAGATTTTCACCGGGGTGGATCTGGCCATCGACCGCGGGTCGCGGGTCGTGGTGCTCGGGCTGAACGGCGCGGGCAAGACGACGTTGCTGCGACTGCTGGCCGGTGTCGAGCAGCCCGATGCCGGGGCGATAGAGCCCGGACACGGTTTGAAAATCGGCTATTTCGCGCAGGAGCACGACACGCTCGACGATGGCGCGACGGTGTGGGAGAACATCCGCCACGCCGCGCCCGACTCCGGCGAGCAGGAGTTGCGTGGTCTGCTGGGCGCGTTCATGTTCAGTGGTAGTCAGCTCGACCAGCCGGCCGGCACGCTCTCCGGCGGTGAGAAGACCCGGCTGGCGCTGGCCGGCCTGGTGGCGTCCACAGCCAACGTGTTGCTGCTCGACGAGCCGACCAACAACCTCGATCCGGCGTCACGGGAACAGGTTCTGGACGCGCTGCGCAGCTACGCCGGCGCGGTCGTGCTGGTCACCCACGACCCGGGTGCCGCGGAGGCGCTCGACCCGCAACGCGTCGTGCTGCTGCCCGACGGAACCGAAGACCATTGGTCCGACGAATACCGGGATCTGATCGAGCTCGCCTGACCTCCGCGCCGCAATTTTTGCGCTGCGGCAGAGGATTTGGCCAATTCGGCCCGCCAGCCGACCTCGGCTTCCTACTCTTTGTGCTTTGGGGATGAAGTTCAACTGGGGAGGGGCACAATGGGGAAATCGAAAAAGCCGCGCGAACAGGTGCTGCGCGAGTTGCGCAGTGCCTACGAGGGCGGAGCCAGCATTCGTACGCTGGTCGGGTCGACCGGCAGATCGTACGGATCGATCCACAGCATGCTGCGGGAGTCCGGCACCACGATGCGTAGTCGCGGCGGGCCCAATCACCGCACCAGGGCGCATAGTTCCGCGGCGAGCTAGCTCTGCCGGACCGACCCCTCGACCAGATCGAGGACGGCGGTGAGCAACTGAGTGTCTTCACCGGAGGCCACCTTGGCCACCAGCCCGTCGAGAACGAGATCCAGATAGCACTGCAGGACATCACTGGGGACGTCGTCGCGGACCCGGCCGGCCAGCTTCTGCCGACGCAGCCGCTCAATCGTCGCCGCCGCCAACTCCGCTGACCGGTCGGTCCACTCCTTGTTGAACTCCGGCTCGTGGCGCAGCTTGCGCGCGATCTCCAATCGTGTGGCGAGCCAATCGAACTGCTCGGGCGCCGCGAGCATGTCACGCATCACCTGGACCAGACCCTCGCGGGATGCGACATCGGCCATCCGCTCGGCGTCCTCGTGCGCCAACTCGAAGAACAGGGTGTCCTTGTCGCGGAAGTGATGGAAGATCGCACCGCGCGACAAGCCGATCGCCTGCTCGAGGCGGCGCACCGTTGCTCCGTCGTAGCCGAACTCGGCGAAGCAGCGGCGGGCGCCGTCAAGGATCTGACGGCGCCGGGCCTCCAGATGGTCCTGGCTGACCTTGGGCAACGGTGCTGCGCTCCCGCCGACTAACTAGCCTTGAGCATGTTGCGCAACACGTACTGCAAGATGCCGCCGTTGCGGTAGTAGTCGGCCTCACCCGGGGTGTCGATGCGCACCACCGCGTCGAACTCGATGGCCTTGCCGCCGTCTTTGGTGGCCTTGACGTGCACCGTCTTCGGCGTCTTGCCGTTGTTGAGCTCTTCGATGCCGGTGATGTCGAAGACCTCGGTGCCGTCCAGACCCAGATCCCCTGCCGACTTGCCCTCCGGGAACTGCAGCGGGATCGACGCCCATGCCGATCAGGTTGGACCGGTGGATGCGCTCGAACGACTCGGTGATCACCGCCCGGACTCCCAGCAGTGACGTACCCTTGGCCGCCCAGTCTCGCGACGAGCCCGAGCCGTACTCTTTACCGCCGAGCACCACCAGCGGAATGTCTTGCGCCGCATAGTTTTGCGCCGCGTCGTAGATGAAGGCCTGCGGGGCGTCATCCTGGGTGAAGTCGCGGGTGTAGCCGCCCGAGACGTCGTCGAGCAACTCGTTGCGCAACCGGATGTTGGCGAACGTGCCGCGGATCATCACCTCGTGGTTACCGCGTCGCGAACCGAAGGAGTTGAAGTCCTTGCGCTGCACGCCGTGTTCCTCGAGGTACTGCGCCGCCGGCGTCCCCGGCTTGATGCTGCTTGCGGGGGAGATGTGGTCGGTGGTCACCGAATCGCCGAGCAGCGCCAGCACCCGGGCGCCGCTGATGTCGCTCACCGGCTCGGGTTCTGCCGACATCCCCTCGAAGTACGGTGGCTTGCGCACATACGTCGAGTCCTCGGCCCACTCGAAGGTGTTACCGCTCGGCGTCGGTAGGTCGCGCCAGCGCTCGTCGCCCTTGAACACGTCGGCGTAGTTCTTGGTGAACATCTCCTGGTTGATCGCCGACGCGATGGTGTCCGAGACGTCCTTCTGCGACGGCCAGATGTCTTTGAGGAACACGTCGTTGCCGTCTTTGTCGGTGCCCAGCGGGTCCTTGTCGAAGTCGAAGTCCATGGTGCCCGCCAGCGCGTAGGCGATCACCAGCGGCGGCGACGCCAGGTAGTTCATCTTCACGTCGGGGTTGATGCGGCCCTCGAAGTTCCGGTTGCCCGAGAGCACCGCTGTCACCGAAAGGTCGTTGTCGTTGATCGCCTTGGAGATCTCTTCGGGCAGCGGGCCGGAGTTGCCGATGCACGTCGTGCATCCGTAGCCGACCAGGTAGAAGCCGAGCTTCTCGAGGTAAGGCCACAGGCCGGATTTCTCGTAGTAGTCGTTGACCACCTGCGAGCCCGGCGCCATCGTGGTCTTCACCCACGGCTTGGCGGTGAGTCCCTTTTCAACGGCGTTGCGCGCCAGCAGCGCCGCGCCCAACATCACCTCGGGGTTCGAGGTGTTGGTGCACGAGGTGACCGCGGCGATCACTACTGCGCCGTGGTCGAGCACGAATTCGCCTCGCTCATCGGATTTCACATCCACCGGATTGCTCACCCGGCCTTTGGCATTCGCGGCGGCCGACTGCAGCGGAG
>CAVWEO010000005.1:0-40568 GCA_963753995.1 uncultured Actinomycetota bacterium
CACGGCGGGTGGGCAGATGCTGCGACGGGAAAGGCGTTGACACCGGCTGGTATTCGCGCAAGGTCCGGCGGGCCACCGTCATCTTGTGCAGCTCGGTGGCGCCGTCGGCGATGCCGAGTGACTCCGCGGCGATCATCATCTTGATGAACGGCATCTCGTTGGACACCCCGAGCGCGCCGTGCAGGTGTAAAGCGCGCTGCACGACGTCGTGGAGCACCGTGGGCATCGCGACCTTGACCGCGGCGATGTCGCGTCGCACCTTCTGGTAGTCGTGATGCTTGTCGATCAGCCACGCCGTCCGCAGCACCAGCAGCCGGAACTGCTCGATCTGGATCCAGCTGTCGGCGATCTTCTCCTGGGTCATCTGAAAATTCGACAGCGGACCCATCCGGGTTTGCCGCGATACCGCCCGCTCGCACATCATGTCGAACGCCCGGCGGGCCAGCGCGATCGTGCGCATGGCGTGATGGATGCGTCCGCCGCCCAGCCGGGTCTGCGCGATCGCGAAGGCCTCGCCCTCGCCGCCGAGAATGTGGTCGGCCGGCACCCGGACATCGGCGTAGCGGACGTAGCCGTGGGTGGCGTGCGACTCCGTCCCGACCCCGACGTTGCGGACGATCTCCACACCCGGCGTACCGGCCGGAACGATGAACAGCGACATCTTGTCGCGAGTGCGCGCCTCAGGATTGGTCACCGCCATGACGATGAAGAACGTCGCGTGCCGGGCGTTGGTGGAAAACCACTTCTCGCCGTTGATCACCCAGCCCCCATCGCCTGAGCCGTCGCGTTCGGCGCTCGTCACGAACAGCCCCGGGTCGGAACCGCCCTGCGGCTCGGTCATGGAGTAACACGAGGTGATCTCGCCGTCGAGCAACGGCTGCAGGTAACGGGTCTTCTGCTCCGGGGTGCCGAACAGGGCGAGGATCTCGGCATTGCCGGAGTCGGGTGCCTGCGAGCCGAACACCGACGGGGCCCAGCGCGACCGGCCCAGGATCTCGTTGAGCAGCGCGAGCTTGACCTGGCCATAGCCTTGGCCGCCGAGCTCGGGTTTCAGGTGCGCGGCCCACAGGCCGTGATCGCGGACCTGTTGCTGCAGCGGCCGCAGGATCGCCATGGTCTCGGCGTCCTTCTTGTCGTACGGGTCGAGCGACACCAGGTCGAGCGGCTCGAGTTCGTTGACCATGAATTCTTCGACCCAGTCCAGTTTCTGCTGGTATTCCGGGTCCGTTTCGAAGTCCCACACGATCTGTGACGCTACTACTCTGGCGGTCGATGACCATCGATACGCGTCCGGCGCGCAAAGCCGACGTCACCGAGCTCTCGCACGCTCTCGGCCGTGCCTTCTACGACGACCCGGTGTCGGTGTGGATCATGCCCGACGACAAAGCCCGGGCGGCCCGTCAACGAAAATTCTTCGCGGCCATCGCCCGCCACCACCACCTGGCCGGCGGTGGCGTGGAGGTGGCCACTGACGGGTCCACGATCGGTGCGGCGGCGCTGTGGGATCCGCCGGGACGCTGGAAGCAGTCGGCGCGCGAGCAACTGATGATGTTGCCGGCGTTCATTTTCGGATTCGGGTTGAGTGTCGCGACAGGCCGCAAACTCAACCAGCTGCTCGCTCAGATGAAGAGCAATCATCCCGAGGAACCGCATTGGTATCTCGCGGTGATCGGTAGCGATCCGGCGGTCCGCGGCAAAGGCTATGGCCAGGCGCTCATGCAGTCTCGGCTCGAGCGCGTCGACGCCGAACACGCCCCCGCGTATCTGGAATCCAGCAAGAGCGAGAACGTGCCGTATTACGAACGGTTCGGCTTCGAGGTCAGCGGGGAGCTCGTGGTTCCCGGTGGGCCGACCCTGTGGCCGATGTGGCGGCGGGCGCGTTGATAAAGCACCCGGGTGTTTAGTTGTTCGAGCTCAAGGGCAACCGACCGACCATGCCCGACGACGACACCCTGAGCCCGAGCGAATCGACCGATTCCGACGAGGTGCGCAACGACGACGGTGACATCGTCGTCGACCCGCCCGACGATTGGAGCGAGGCCACCAAGTTCGGCCTGACGGAGCGCGAAGAGGAAGAGGGCGAATCGCTGGAGTACAAACTCAGCGCCGAGGAGCCGGACGTGTTGCCCAACACCGGTCCGCCCCCTGAGCGACCGGATCGCGTCCACCACGATCAGATCGGCGGAACCCCCGAGGACGGCGACTCGCTGTTCAACGTGGACAGGTGACGGGTCCGCGTCGTGTCACGTAGCGTCGCTCGAAATTGCATGGCCCGATAAGGCCATCCGTTTCGGGTATGCCATTGCGACACGACCAGGCCGACACCGCCGACCACGTCCAGCGTCGAGCCCGGCAGGATGTAGCCACCGTAGAGTTGCGCGACGCGACTGTCGGCGTGGTCTTCGTCGTCCCACCCGGATCCGACCACCGGCCGCTGCAGGGGCGCGGAACGCACCGCGGTGGGCGAGTTCAGCACCCGATACCCGAGCGCGTACTCCGACGACAGAAACCCGCCCAGGATCCAGCGGCCGGTCTTCAGCCGGCGCAGCGACAGCTCACCCCAGGTCTCGCCGGGGGGAGTCAGGGGGGTCGGTGTCGTGGTCCACGACCAGAGGCCGTTCGTCTGCCCCCAGCCGAAGTACCGGCGCCGATCGGCGATGTGCTCAGGGCGGACCCGCTGCAGGATGATCCCCTTGTCGCGCTGAAAGCCGGTGGACGCCACATAGATCCAGCCGTCGGCAGGGTCGTGATCCCAGGACCAGCATTGCGCATGACCGTCGTGCAGCCCCGCCGGGAATTTCGCGTTGCCGCCCAGGCGCCGCCACGAGACTGCGTTGTCATCGGACCGCCAGATCTCGGTCCAGACCACGTTGCCGAAGCCTCGGTTGACGATTGCGTGCAGATAGAGCGCGTCACCCACCCGCAGCAGGTCGGACGGAATCACCGTGCTGATGCCGCGGCGCGGGCGCCCTGACATGCCGCTGCGGTGCGGGTAGCGCCAAAGTTGTCGGGCATAGCCAGGGTCGGCGCCGCCGGCGCGGCGATAGGTGATCGGGTGGTCGGCGTCGCCGGTACCGATGAGGATTACCGGCGATCGCCAATCACCCTGTCCGACAAACTCACCCGAGAAGGTATCGCCGAACACTGACACCAGCGACCCGTTCGGCGCGGTGACCGAGGCACCCAGGTCGGTGCACGTCACGCCCCACCGATCGGTGAGGCCCGGGCCGGTGATGTCGGCCAGTTTGCCTTCTTTGCAGCGAGTGCCCGCCATCGCGGTCAGTCTGACCAGTGCGTCACGGGACGTTCCCGGCGCCGGCCGTCGACGATGATGTCCATGCGCTCGTCGAAGAACGCGACGTGATCGCGGATCGGTTCGGCTTCGCGCAGCGGCGCGGGATAGGTCCACGCGACGTCCGCGGGTCCGTCCGGCACCGACAGATACGACGCCCGGCCCTTGTACGCGCAGTAGCTGATCGTGTCGCTCGGCTCCAGGTCGGCGGCGACGTCGGCGCGCGGTAGATAGAACCGCACCGGCAGCAAAGTTTCGAAAACCAGTATCGGCCTTGATGACTCGGCTAGCAGCCGACCCTCCCACTCGACGCGTATCTGCCGGGTACTGGACAGGATGTCGACACGTTTGAACGGGTCGTGCGGGTGGGCCACGATCTGCTCGTCTTCCTCCTGCCAGTCGAACACGCTGAAATCAAACGCGAGGTAGCCGGCCAGGTCGGGGTCGTCCGGCCGGAATGCTGCCGAGGGGCGTCGGACCGCACCGACGACCACGTCGAACATCTCACCTGGGCAACTGTGCACGGTGAACGGGTTGTTCGGAAACAGCGGCGAAGGGCCGGGCAGATCGTCGACCCTGCCCGCCGACTCCAGCCCGGCCGTCACATCGGCGTCCGGCACCGCATACGTCGGCACCAGCCGGTGCGGCTCCCAGACCAGCAGGCCGTCGACGGTATCGGCGACCAGCTCGCCATCCAGGTGGATCCGGAGATGCTTCTCGGTGGGCTCGTAACGCAGCGACGTCAGCGCGCCGCCGAGCAGCGCGCGCATAGTGGTGGCCATCCCATCATCATGACGCGGTATGCACTGATTGCACCGGTTTGACCGACCTGTTGATCGTTGCCACCGATGGCGTGATGCAGCAGAACCCGGCGGCCCGCGAGCCTATGGTGCGGTGGGCGGAGGTGGCCGGCGGATTGCAGCCGCACCGCTCACGAAGCGGCGCTGCTGCACGGGATTTGGCGCGCGAAAGACGAAGTGTCGCTGAGGCTTTAGCTAAGCTGCGCGCAGAATTGGAGGCCTACTAGCGCGCTCAGGGTGTGCTGCGCCATCCGGTGATGCCGATCACGATCATCCGGAGTTGCTTGACCGCGGTGACCCGGATCTCCTCGATCGCCTCCGGACCTTGGGCGTCTTCGAGCGCCTCGGCGATCACGATCATCGAGTTGACGAACAAGCTGGCCAGCACGTTCAGATCGTCGGTGCTCCAGGTGTTCAGCCCCGGGAACCGGGCCAGGTCGGTGGCCAGTTCGGACGTGACGAGCCGTAGTTCGGTGCGAATCGCGTAGCGCAGCACGGTGACGCCACTGGAGCGTTCGCGGCCGATGAACCGCCAGTGTTCGCGGCGCTCGGTGACGCTGGCGACTACGATTTCCACCGACGACTCGATTACCCGGTTCGGGTCGAGTTTGCCGGCGCGAGCACCGCGCAGCATGTCCCGCAGCGTTCGAAACGATTCGTCGATCAGGACCAGGCCGAGGGATTCCATCGACTCGAAGTGCCGGTAGAACGCCCCGGGGACGATGCCTGCTTCGCGCGTCACCTCACGCAGGCTCAATCCGCCGAAGCTGCGCTCGTCGAGAAGTTTCAGCGCCGCAGCGACAATGGCCCGCCGGGTCGCTTCCTTGCGTTCCTCGCGGGAGGGTCCTTCGCGGCTACGGCTGCGACTCGAACGGTGCGGCCGTGAGCTAGGCGCACGACTGTTCACTGTGTGAAGCCTAACACAGACCTGGATAAACCCTTGACGAGCTGGCATAAGTGGGCGCACGGTATACACATGTTCACTCAAACTTTGAAGCGGCGAGTGCTCGGTTCCGACCTGGTCAGCCTGCTTACCGGTCCGCACGGCGTCGACCGGTACACCGAACAGGTGGATCAGACCTGGACGCTTGGCGAGGGCCGCGCGAAGGTCATCGATGTGCGACGGGACACCCCTCGCAGCGTCACCCTGCTTCTGGCGCCCAACGACGCGTTCACCGACCCCGTCTCAGCGGGGCAATACGTCAACGTTGCCGTCGAGATCGACGGGCGCCGGTACACCCGCTGCTACTCGCCCGCCAACGCCGAGGGGGCCACGAACCTCGAGTTGACCATCGGACAGCACGACGGCGGGGTGGTCTCGACATACCTCTACGAGCACGCTCGCCGCGGCATGGTGGTCGGCCTCAGCGGAGTGGGAGGCGACTTCGTCCTCCCGGCGCAGCGGCCCCGCCGCATCCTGTTCGTCTCCGGCGGAAGCGGGATCACCCCAGTCCTGGCGATGCTGCGCACGCTGGTCAACGAGGGCCACGCCGGCGAGATCGCGTTCCTGCACTACGCCCGCAGTCGTGCCGAGGCCTGCTACCACGACGAGCTGGACGCGATGCCGGGCGTGCGGGTATTGCACGGCTACACCCGGGCGGCCGGCGGTGACCTCGACGGCCGGTTCGACGCCGAGCACCTGGCGGCGGCCATGCCGGAGCCCGATGCGGTGTTCGTATGCGGTCCAGCGGCTTTGGTCGACGCTGTCCGCGAGCACTGCGCGGACGTGCGTTCGGAAAGTTTCGTTCCACCCAAACTCGACCTGCCGGCACAACCGTCCGGTGGCCGAGTCACGTTCGGGGACAGCGCCATCGAGGTCACCGACGACGGCCGCCCGTTGCTCGAGCAGGCCGAGTCGGCCGGGCTGACCCCCGCAAACGGATGCCGGATGGGCATCTGCCACACCTGCACCCGCCGCAAGACCAGTGGCGTGGTTCGCAACCTGACCAGCGGTGCGGTGTCGACCGCCCCCGGCGAGGACGTGCAGATCTGCGTGTCCGTTCCCGTCGGCGACGTCGACATCGCTCTTTAAGCCACATAGGGAAATAGGAGGCTCCACCATGTCTCAGACAGTCAAGCCCAAGATCACCCTGACCCCCGAGCAGGCCGATGCGTTCGGCGCCGAACTCGACGCGATCAAAGAGCGCGTGATGGCCGATCTCGGGCAGCGCGACGCCGACTACATCCGCCGCGTGATCAAGACGCAGCGCACTCTCGAAGTCAGCGGCCGTGCACTACTGATGGCCGGGATTTTTCCGCCCGCCTGGTTGGCCGGCACCGCGATGCTCGGCATCTCCAAGATCCTCGACAACATGGAGATCGGCCACAACATCATGCACGGCCAGTACGACTGGATGCGTGACCCGTCGATCCGTGGCCAGGAGTTCGAATGGGACACCGCGTGCCCGGCCGACCAGTGGCGGCACTCGCACAACTACATGCACCACACCCACACCAACATCGTGGGCATGGACCGCGACATCGGCTACGGCATCCTGCGAATGAGCGAGGACCAGCGGTGGAAGCCGTACTTCCTGGGCAACCCGGTCTACGCCTTCCTGCTGATGGTGCTGTTTCAATACGGTGTTGCACTGCACGAGCTCGAAACCGAGCGCATTCGCTCCGGCGAGATCCGACTGGCTGACAAACGTGAGGTCCTGCAGGAGATCTGGGCCAAGACCCGCAAGCAGGTGCTCAAGGACTACGTTGCCTTCCCGCTGCTGGCCGGTCCGTTCGCCCCGTTCGTGTTCACCGGCAACCTGACCGCGAACCTGATGCGCAACGTGTGGTCGTACATGATCATCTTCTGCGGCCATTTTCCGGACGGCACGCAGGAATTCACCGTCGAAGAGACGGCAGGCGAGTCGCACGGCCAGTGGTACTTCCGGCAGGTCCTCGGGTCGGCAAACCTGACTGGTGGCAAGCTCTTTCACCTGCTGTCCGGTCACCTGTCGCACCAGATCGAGCACCATCTGTTCCCGGACATGCCGGCCCAGCGATACTCGGAGATCGCGTCCGAGGTTCAGGAGATCTGCCGGCGCTACGGCATCCCGTACAACGCCGGTTCGCTGCCCAGGCAGTTCGGCACCGTGGTGCGCAAGATCGTCAAGCTGGCCCTGCCGTCGAAGGACCGCAGCGAGGTCGAGCCCAAAGATCGCGAGCGCGTGGCGGCCTGATGCGGTTATCTGGCACTTCGCGGGCGTAGCTCAGGCGCGGTATCCGAGCAGCGCGATCGAGGCCTCTACCGCGGGCTCGACGATGTCGCGCGCACTGTGACCGTCTTCGACCGCCTGCGCTGTCAGCTCACGCAGGCCGCCGACCAGGATTACCGCCTTGGCCTGGGTCAGCGGCGACAGACCGGCCTTTCGCATCGCGGGTGTGTCGCTCAGGTTCACCAGCAAGCTGGTCAGCAGTTGGGTGTTGCGCCGCTGCGACGGCCGGGCCGCGGCGTCCAGTGACGGAAGTTCGCGAATCCAGGCCAATGTCAGCGCAGGCGTCGATTCGATGTGTCCGACATAGGCCTCGACGGCTTGCCGAATCTGGATCTGCCAGTCGGCGGCGGGATCGACCGCGTCGCGAATCTGCTCGCCGAGTTTCTCGACGCTGACGTGCAGTAGCTCGTGGAAACACTGCTCCTTGCTGACGAATTGGTCGTAGAACGTGCGCTTGGATGTGCGGGCGTAACGAACGATGTCGGCGACGGTGCTGGCTCGATAGCCGCGCTCGTCGATCGCGGCAGCGAGACCGTCGAGCAGCCGTTGCCGGAACGGATCGATGCCGGTGGGCTGTGCCGAGCCTCCCGTCGAAGTCGCATCGTCGGCGACGGTCGTGGCCACGTCGCCTCCCTTGACTTCAACCCTTGCCAGCAGTTGGTACCAGACGGTACCGTACCGGACAGATTCGTGGTACGGCGCAGTACCACGCCGCTAGGTTGGGAGCGCACCGTCGATGAGCACCGTCGAGACGCATGTCGCGTCAACCCCGTTCGCCGCCTCTTTGCCTCCGGGCCCGCGGATTCCAAAATTTCTGCAGGGCATAGCATTCGGCTTCTTTCGGCAACCATTTGTGCATCGCGTGGCACAGCGCTATGGGGACGTGTTCACACTGCACGTGCCGATCTACGGCCCGATAGTGGTGGTGGCCAACCCGCAGCTTGCCAAGCAGGTGTTTACCACCAGCCCAGATGTGCTGGGCAATATTCAGCCCAACTTGAGCCGGTTACTCGGTCCGGGTTCGGTGTTCGCGCTCGACCGCGAGGAGCACCGGCAGCGCCGCCGGATTCTTGCGCCGCCGTTCCACGGCAAGAGCATCAAGAACTACGAAACGATCATCGAAGAGGAAACGCTGCGCGAGATCGCCAACTGGCCCGAGGGCGTGCCGTTCGCCACCCTGGGATCGACCATGCGCATCACGCTCAACGCGATCTTGCGCGCGGTCTTCGGTGCCGAAGGCGCCGAGCTCGACGAACTCCGCCGAATCCTGCCGCCGTGGGTCACGCTGGGTTCCAGGCTGGCCCCGCTACCGAAACCGTCGCGTTCGTACGGCCGTTACTCCCCGTGGGGCCGGCTGGCCGAATGGCGGGCCCGCTATGACGCGATCATCGACAAGCTCATCGACGATGAACGCGGCGACCCGGACTTCGACGATCGGACCGACGTGCTGGCGTTGATGCTGCGCAGCACCTACGAGGACGGCTCGGCCATGTCGCGGGAGGACATCGGCGACGAGCTGCTCACCCTGCTGGCGGCCGGGCACGAGACCACTGCCTCTACGCTCGCCTGGACCTTCGAACGGGTCAGCCGCCACCCCGACGTGCTGGCCGGTCTCGCGGCCGAGGCCGCCACCGACGACAACGAGTTGCGCCAAGCCACGATTCTCGAGTCGCAGCGCAGCCGGACCGTCATCGACTCCATCGGTCGGCACGTCGATGCGCCGGTGTATGAGCTCGGCCAATGGTCGATACCGCGCGGGCACAACATCATCGTCAGCATTTCGCAGCTGCACGGCGACCCCGGGTTGTTCCCTGAGCCCGAGCGGTTCGACCCGCAGCGTTTCGTCGGCACCAAGCCGCCCAGCTTTGCCTGGATCCCGTTCGGCGGCGGTGCCCGGCGCTGTGTGGGCGCGGTGTTCGCCAATATGGAGATGGACGTGGTCCTACGAACAGTGTTGCGGCACTTCACCATTGAGCCTACATCTGCGCCGGCGGAGAAGCTGCACGCCCGCGGCGTCGCGTTCACGCCGAAGGACGGTGGAAAGATCGTGGTGCATCGGCGCTAGGATCGGCGATCGTGACCGATGCCAATCAGCTCGTCGAGACGATGAACGCCGCCTTGGGAGCCACCATCCCGACCGCGCACAATATGGGCGTGCACGTCGTGGAGGCCCGACGCGGCTTCGCCGCAGCCACCGTGCCGGTTGAGGGCAACGGCAACCACTTCGGGGTGATTTACGCGGGAGTGCAGTTCACCGTTGCCGAAATCCTGGGCGGCATCATCAGTTTGAGCACATTCGACAGTGCCAAGTATTTTCCGCTGGTCAAAAAAATCGACATCTCGTTCGTCGGGATGGCCCGCTCGGAGTTGCGGGCCGAGGCCACCCTCGACGACGACACGATCGCGCGGGTCGAAGCCGAGGCGGCCGAACGCGGTAAGTCCGACTTCGATCTCGAGGCGACGGTGACCGATACCGACGGCAACACCGTCGCGACCACCCGCGGGTTGTATCAGCTCCGCGCGATCGGGACGTAGCCGTAGCGCGATCATCAAGGCAGCAGAAGTATCTGGCCGAAACTCAGTCACGACTACTCTCGAGATGGCTGGCTGCGTCAGACGGCCACGGCGACGGCTTGGATGAGCCGCAGCCGGTCCTCGCGTGCATTGGCGAGCAGGTTCATCACCTTGGTTTTTATATCGGGGACAACGAGCTGGAGTCCGAGCGGGTCGGTGGGCGCCTCGAATATCGGGGTCATGGCCGCGACGGCGAAGTCGGTGAGATCGTTCCACACTTCGAGAGTGAATCCGGCACCCTGCAACGTCGCGGCGAGCTCGTCGGGCGTGACGAGGTGGCTTCGGTCGGGTATGTCGGCCCACGGCACCGGGAACAGCAGAGGCTTTTGAGGGCCTGCCGCGGCGTCCCAGAGCGCGAGACGGCCACCGGGCCGCAGAACGCGGTGGGCTTCGCCATACAGCTGCGATTTGTCGGCGACGTTCATCTGAACGTGTTGACTGACAACGATATCGACGCTGTCATCCGGTAGCGGCAGCTCAGTGACATCTCCTTCGATCACCTCGATCCGATCTTCCAGGCGTACAAGGCCGTTCAGCCACCGCGCGGTGTCGCAGTATTCAGCGGTGAGATCGACCGCCGTCACGCGGCACCCGTACTCGGCGGCCAGCAGGCGGGCAGTGCCGCCGATGCTGCTGCCCGCGTCGAGGACGTGATCGGCCGCGGTGACGTGGGCGGCCTCCAGCAGCGCCGTGGTGCCTGTGCGACCCAGAGCATGGAAGTGCTCGAAAGAGGCGAGGCCGCCGGCTAAGTCAGCGGGGCTCAGCGCATTGAAATCCTTTCCAGCGGTGCGCAGTGCGGCCTCGATACGCTCGCGTATCCCGCCGACGGCGTACTGCGCAACCGCGCCGACGGCGGGCCGGCCGGTCATCGTGCGACCGCCGAAGTCACGTCGAACGGCAGTAGTTGCGCGTCGCGAGTCCGGCCGGGGTCGTGGGTGTTCTGCCAGAGATCGGAGTCGATCGACAGTGTTCCGATGGACGCGCCATCTTGGAACGTCCGCAGGTAACGCTTGCGGTTCGGAGCAGCTGCGACAACCGATTTCGCGAGTAGACGCATGGCGCGGGCCATCCCGGAGAAGTTGCGTATGGTGCCGGGCATGGTCGTGAGATAGCGGCGGGCGATGGTTTGCATGTTCTCGGGCGGGCGGCCTGTCAGCCGCTCGACGGCGTCGGTGGGTGCGTTGACGGCGAAAGTGCCGCGCTTGAGTTCGTCGACGTACCACTTGATTTGGATGAGGGTGTACTCGTCGAAGCCGATCGAGCGGGCCGACTTCGCCAGCACGGTGAATGGGATGTCAAGATAGCGGATCCTGCGCCCGAATAGCCCGCTGAGAATTTCAGCGTAGCCGCTGGGGGTGAGCAACTCCGGGCCGGTGGGACGGTAGCTTCGCCCCAGATGCGGTTCAGGATCTACCAATAGAGCCGCCGCCACCGCAGCGATGTCCTCATTGGACGGTGGGGCATTGAGTCCGTCGCCGAAGGGGAGTGTCAGCATTCCGAACTGCGCCACTGAGTCCAGCGTGTAGGTGTAGCTCTCGGCGAAGAAGCCGGGGTTGACGGTGATCGACCCCACTGTCGGCATCCAGTCGAACACCCGGTCAGCGAGCCATGTGGCGCGGGTCTGCGACGAAAGGTGACCGGGGTCGGCCAGCCACTGACTCAGCGATACCACTACCTCGAGCCGCTTTTCCTCGGCGACGGCCGCGAAGAGAGTGGCGGCTTCCAATGCACTCGGCATCGCAGGGGCCGCCCAGTAGGCGCGCTGCACGCCGTCCAGCGCCCTGCGCACATCGTGCACGTCGTTGACGTTCCCGACGACGATCTCGGCTCCGTCGCGCCGCAGCGCCGCGGAGCGGGCGTCTTCGCGATGGACCATCGCGCGAACTGGGCGGCCGCGAGACAGTAACGCCAGCACAGTATGACGTCCGGTCTTGCCTGCTGCCGCGGTCACCAGGGTTGTGGGTGGGGTGTTCATCACCGTGACTCCTTTGTTGACTCGGTGTTGTCGGGATAAAAAACCTTGCACAACATTCGTTTTCAGGGCATCACCGCCGCTGATCCGGCCGACTCCGGGATCTCGGCCACCGGTTGGCGTGCCCGCGCGGGCAGCAATACGGCGACGACGACCGCGGCGGCCAGTGCGATTGCCGCGCAGACCAGGGAGCCGATCTGCATGCCGCCCAGGAACGCGTGGTTGACGGCGTCACGCACACCGGCGGCCTGCGCGGCGGGCAGTTGCCCAATGACCTGGTACGCGGCCGCCGTTGACTGTTTCATCGCCGACCGGACGTCTGCCGGAAGCGCGTTGAGGGCCGGTGCGGATCCGATGCGGCCGGCGTAGACGGATGCGAACACGCTGCCAACGATCGCGACACCCAGCGTGCCGCCCAACTCACGGGTGGTGTCGTTGACGGCTGAACCGATGCCGGCCTTATCGGCGGAGAGCGAGCCCATGATCGCTTCGGTGGCCGGCGCGAAGGTCAGGCCGAGGCCGCCGCCGAGCAGCAGCATCTGGGCGGCGATCTGCAGGTATGGCGTGGCCTGATCAGCGGTGGAGGCCCATGCGAGTCCTCCGGCGAAAATCACGAGACCCACCGCAACGACCGCTGTGCTGCCGGCCCGCTCCACCGTGCGCGGACCCACCACACTGGCGACGGCGATCGAGACGGCGACCGGCAGCAACCGTACGCCGGCTTCAAATGCGCTGTAGCTTTTGATGAATTGGAAGTACTGGGTGATCACGAAAATGAAGCCGAACAGGGTGAGGAAGCCTGCAGTCACCGCCAGGCTCCCGCCGGAGAACCGCCGGTTGGCGAAGACCGAGACGTCCAGCATCGGGTGCGGACTGCGCTGCTCCCAACGTGCGAAGGCGGCAAGGACGATCGTGGCGATACCAAAACCTGCCAGGGCCCGCGCGCTACCCCATCCCCATTGCGGGGACTCGATGACCGTGTAGATCAATGCCGTCACGCCGGCGCTGGACAGGATGAGCCCGGGCAAATCGATCTTCGGTGCGGCCGGGTCACGCGAGGTCGGGACGAACAGAATCCCACCCACGATGGCCGTCACGGCAACCGGCACGTTTACCAAAAATATTGAGCCCCAACTGAAGTGCTCGAGCAGCCAGCCGCCGGTCACCGGCCCGGCGGCGACGCCGACACCGACCATCGCCGCCCAGACGCCGATTGCCTTGGCGCGCGGAACCGGATCGGTGAAGATGTTCGTGATCAGCCCCAGGGTGGTCGGAAAGATCACCGCAGCGCCGACCCCCATCGCGGCGCGGGCCGCGATGAGGGCTTCTGCTGAGTTCGTCTGTGCCGCAACGAGTGATGTGATTGCAAACAGGGCGAGCCCCCCGCTGAGCCATCCGCGGCGACCGTAGCGGTCGCTGAGGCTGCCTGCGGACAACAACAGTCCAGCCATCACCAAGGTGTAGGCGTCCACGATCCACTGCAGTTGCGCGGTATCGGCCTTCAGTTCTCGGGACAGTGTCGGCAGCGCGACGTTGACGATGGTGGCATCGACGCTGATGACGAACACGCTGAGGCAGATGGCGGACAGTGCTGCGATCGGATGATCACGGAACACCGGCGGGCGACGCGAGTTATCCATAGACGAAACCGTAAACTTAAGAGACAAGAAAATCAAGCATAAACTTGATTAACGAGTTGACGCGGTAGAGTTGATCGCGTGGCCGGTCGAAAGAGTTACAACCAGAACTGCCCGATAGCCCGCGGGCTCGATGTCATCGGCGAGCGGTGGACGCTGCTGATCCTGCGTGAGCTCATCGGTGGGGCGCGCCGCTACGGAGATATGCGGGCGGCACTTCCGGGCATCGCCACCAATCTGCTCGCCGACCGGTTGCGTGATCTCGAAGAGGCCGGTTTGATCTGTCGCAGCGAATTACCGCCGCCGGTCGCCCGGACCGTCTACACACTCAGCGATGACGGCTGGCAGAAGGTGCCGCCGGTGATCCAGGCTGTCGCAACATTCGGATTGGATCTGCTCGAACCCGCCGACAGCGTGCTGACACCGCTCAACGGATTTCTCGCCGGAATCCTGCTCGGCTTCGACCCGGCTCGAGCCCCGGACGTCTCAACGTCCTACAGCGTTGAAATCGATGGGCGCCGTTTCGCATTCGCGGCAACCAGGCACGGACTGGCCGGCGCCGAAGACCCGCCGGCCGTCATGATCACCGCCGCGGCGGCCGACCTGATCACCGCACGTCTGGGCGGCACCGCCACCGAGAGGAAGGCCGCGCTGCGGCGGTGCAGATTCGAAGGTAGTGCCGCCGCCATCGACGCGATGCGTGCGGCATTTCAACTGACGGCAGATCCCGGGCTTGGACTGGCCGGCCGCAGGTAGCGATTACCTCTCGGCTGACGCCCGTCGTGGCAACTTCCAGTCCGGCCGGATGAAGTGGCAGGTGTACCCGTTCGGGTAGTGCTGGAGGTAGTCCTGGTGCTCGGGTTCGGCCTGCCAGAAGTCGCCGGCCGGGCTGACCTCAGTCACCACCTTGCCTGGCCACAATCCTGAGGCCTCGACGTCGGCAATGGTGTCCTCGGCAACCCGCTTTTGGTCGTCGTCGAGGTAGAAGATCGCCGAGCGGTAGCTGGCGCCTATGTCGTTGCCTTGCCGGTTCTTGGTGGTCGGGTCGTGGATCTGGAAGAAGAACTCCAGCATGGCCCGGTAATCGGTCTGCGCCGGGTCGTAGGTGATCTCGATGGCTTCGGCGTGGTTGCCGTGATTGCGATAGGTGGCGTGGGGGACATGGGGGTCGCCGGTGTAGCCGACCCTGGTCGAGACCACGCCGGGCTGCTTGCGGATCAGATCCTGCATGCCCCAGAAGCAGCCGCCGGCCAGTATTGCCTTCTTGTAGTCCGTCATCCTGCCGATTATCCACTTCCTCGACAAACCCCAGTAGAACGTGTTCTAGTTTCTTGCGTGAAGCAGGTTTTCAGCCGTGACGAACTCGCCGCCGCGTTCGACACGTTCGAGCAGACCGTGGCGCACGCCGCCGAGACGAAGAACTGGGACGAGTGGGTGCAGCACTACACCCCCGACGTCGACTACATCGAGCACGCGGCCGGCACCATGAAGGGCCGCGACGAAGTCCGCACCTGGATTCGCAAGACCATGACGACGTTCCCGGGAAGCCACATGACGGAGTTCCCGTCGCTGTGGTCGGTCATCGACGAGGGCACCGGGCGCATCATCTGCGAGTTGGACAATCCGATGCGCGATCCCGGCGACGGCACGGTCATCAGCGCGACCAACATCTCGATCGTCACCTACGCGGGCGACGGCAAATGGTCTCGCCAGGAAGACATCTACAATCCGCTGCGGTTCATGCAGGCCGGAATCAAGTGGTGCAAAAAGGCCGAAAGCCTTGGCACGCTTGACGATGACGCCGCGAGCTGGCTGAACGAGTACGGCGGACTCCTGGGAGGGAAACAGTGAGCGCACCCAAGCTGGTCATCGGCGCCAACGGCTTCCTGGGTTCGCACGTCACCCGCCAACTCGTCGCAACGGGCGCCGACGTGCGCGTGATGGTCCGCACCGGTGCAAACACCCGTAGCATCGACGGCCTCGACGTCACCCGATTTCACGGCGACGTCTTCGATACGGCCACCGTCCGCGACGCGATGCAGGGCTGCGACCAGGTGTACTACTGCGTGGTCGACACGCGGGCCTGGCTGCGGGACCCGGCGCCGCTGTTTCACACCAACGTCGAGGGGTTGCGCAATGTCCTCGACGTTGCCGTCGAAGAGTCGACTGCCGCGACGCTGAGGCGATTCGTGTTCACCAGTACCTACGCCACGATGGCTCGCCGGCACGGCCATGTGGCGACGGAGACCGAGCAGGTCGACCGCCGCAACCTCACCCCCTACGTGCAATCACGCGTGCAGGCCGAGGATCTGGTGCTGCGTTACGCGGCGGAGAAAGGACTGCCTGCCGTCGCCATGTGCGTGTCGACGACGTACGGCGACGGCGACTGGGGCCGCACCCCGCACGGCGCATTCATCGCGGGCGCGGTGTTCGGCAAGTTGCCGTTCCTGATGAACGGCATTCAGTTGGAGGCCGTCGGCGTCGACGACGCGGCGAGAGCGCTGTTGATCGCCGCCGAGCGGGGCCGCAACGGGGAGCGCTACATCGTCTCCGAGCGAATGATTCCGCTGAAAGAGGTGGTCAAGATCGCCGCCGACGAAGCCGGTGTGCCGGCGCCGCGGCGATCCATCTCGGTACCGGTGCTCTACGCAATGGGGGTGCTGGGCAGTCTTCGAGCCCGGTTGACCGGTAAGGACGCCGAACTCAGCATGCAGTCGGTGCGGATGATGCGCGCCGAGGCGCCAGTCGACCACAGCAAGGCGAGCCGCGAATTAGGCTGGGAGCCAAGGCCGGTCGAAGAATCGATTCGAGAAGCCGCCCGCTTCTGGGTGGGCCTGAAAAACGCCAGGCGCAGCAGTAAAGCAACACCTGCCGAATAGCGGCCGCGGCGAAACCGTCTCCGGGGCAACCTTCGAACAAGCGTTGGCTTCCAACGGCCGGGCGGTCACCCTGACCGCTGATCCGAACGGCCTCGACAACCAAAGTCGGCAAGGATGCCCGCGTGTCTGATGTAACCGAAGTGATTTGTGTTACATAGTGTGACACATGGTAAAGCAGTGGTGCCACTGCGCTGACGCATGCCACCTCGAGCCGCGGGCGCACCCGCACAGCGGACGGGCGCAGCGACGATGACGGCGACGACGCCGGTCGGACTCGTCGGATATGTGCGTGATCAGCTCACGCCGCCACTGACGACCGTCGGCGGATTCGCCCGGATGTGCACGCTGACCGGAAAAGCGTTGTTCCGTCGGCCTTTTCACTGGGGCGAATTCATCGTCCAGACCTGGTTCATCACCCGGGTTGCATTGCTGCCCACCGTTGCGGTCTCCATTCCGCTGACCGTGTTGATCGTCTTCACCCTCAACACGTTGTTGGCTTCTTTTGGCGCAGCCGATATTTCGGGTGCAGGTGCCGCCCTCGGGGCCGTGACCCAGCTCGGGCCGCTGACCACCGTGCTGGTGGTCGCCGGCGCCGGATCGACCGCCATCTGCGCCGACCTGGGCGCCCGCACGATCCGTGAAGAGATCGACGCCCTGGAGGTTCTCGGCATCGATCCCATTCACCGGCTGGTGGTACCGCGGGTAGCTGCCGCGACCGTCGTCGCGACGCTGCTCAACGGAACCGTCATCACCATCGGCCTGGTCGGCGGATTCTTGTTCGGCGTCAAACTTCAGAACGTCTCCGGTGGTGCATATCTCGCCACGCTGACACTGGTCACCGGTCTACCCGAGGTGCTCATCGCAACCATCAAGGCCGCGATCTTCGGGATGATCGCGGGTCTGGTCGGCTGCTACCGCGGACTAACCACCAAGGGTGGTCCCAAAGGCGTGGGTGTAGCGGTGAACGAGACGCTGGTGTTGTGCGTGCTCGCGCTGTTCGCGGTCAACGTCGTGCTGACCACCATCGGCGTCCGGTTCGGGACGGGGCGTTGAGATGTCGACCGCAGCCGTTGTTCGCGCGCGCTTTCCGCGAACGGTTGCCGGGGTCAATCACTATGGCGGCGGCGCCATCCGGGGACTCAACAAGGCCGGTCAGCTGACCAGGTTCTCAATCAACAGTGCCTGGTCGACCGGCTGGGCCCTGCGCCGGTACCGCAGGGAGACAATGCGGTTGATCGCCCAGATCGGCATGGGCACCGGCGCGATGGCCGTCGTCGGTGGCACCGCCGCGATCGTGGGTTTCGTGACGCTCTCCGGCGGATCGCTGATCGCTATCCAGGGATTCGCGTCGTTGGGCAACATCGGCGTCGAGGCTTTTACCGGGTTCTTCGCCGCACTGGCCAACGTCCGCGTCGTCACAGCGGTGGTGACCGGGGTCGCGCTGGCGGCGACCGTCGGCGCGGGAGCGACCGCGGAGCTCGGAGCGATGCGGATCAGCGAGGAAATCGACGCGCTCGAGGTGATGGGCATCAAGTCGGTGGCGTTTCTGGTATCGACTCGGCTGGTGGCCGGCTTGGTGGTGGTCGTCCCGCTCTACGCGATGGCATTGGTGATGTCGTTTCTGTCCGGACAGGTCGTCACCACGCTGTTCTACGGGCAGTCCGCCGGCACCTACGAGCACTACTTCCGCACCTTCCTGCGCACCGAGGACGTGTTCTGGTCCGGTGGAGAAGTCATCGTGATGGCGGTGATCGTGATGATCACCCACTGCTACTACGGTTACACCGCCAGCGGCGGCCCAGTCGGGGTGGGCGAGGCGGTCGGCCGGTCGATGCGTTTCTCCTTGGTGTCGACGGTGATCGTCGTGTTGCTGACCTCGCTCGCGCTCTACGGCGTCGACCCGAACTTCAACCTCACGGTGTAGCGATGGCGACTCAGAAGGAGCGGAAGACCCGGACCTGGCCAGACACCGCCGCGGGCATCGGTCTGTTCCTGACATGCGCGGTGCTGCTGGCGTTGATTTACAGTCAGTTTCGCGGCGACTTCACGCCGAAGACCACGCTGACCATGCTCGCCGCGCGAGCGGGCCTGGTGATGGACCGTGGTTCGAAGGTCACCTACAACGGTGTCAGCATCGGCCGGGTGGCGGGTATCTCCGAGGTCGAGCACCGCGGTAAGCCGGCGGCGCGTTTCACCCTCGACGTCGACCCGCGGTACGTCGACCTCATCCCGAGCAACGTCGTAGCCAAGATTCAGGCGACCACGGTGTTCGGCAACAAGTACGTGTCGTTGACCTCTCCGAACGACCCTGCATCGCAGCGGATTGACCCGAAGTCGGTGATCGATGCGACGTCGGTCACCACGGAGTTCAACACCGTGTTCGAGACGCTCGTCGGGCTCGCCGACAGCGTAGACCCGGTGAAGGTGAACGTCACACTCGGCGCTACGGCTCAGGCGCTGACCGGGTTGGGTGACAAGTTCGGGCAGTCGATCGTCAACGGCAACAAGATCCTCGACCACATAAACCCCCGGATGCCGTTGTTGCGTCACGACATCCACCAACTCGCGGCGCTCGGAGACATCTACGCCAAGGCCGCGCCGGATCTGTTCGACGCGATCAGTAACGCCGTGGCCACGGCGCGCACGCTCAACCACCACCAAGCCGAGCTCGACGCCGCCCTGCTGGCCGCAGTCGGCTTCGCCAACAACGCGAACGACGTCTTCACCCGCGCCCAGCCGTTCCTCGAACGTCTGGCCGCCGACCTGAAACCGACTGCACGCCTTCTCGACACCTACAGCCCGCAAGCCTTCTGCACCATCCGCAATTTCGCCGACGTCGCGCCCAAAGTCGCCCAGCTGGAGAGCGGCAACCACTACGCGGCGCAGCTCGGCGTATCGATCACCGGATCGGAAAACCCCTACGTGTACCCCGACAACCTGCCCAGGGTCAACGGCCGAGGCGGACCCTACGGCAAACCTGGCTGCTGGCAACCGATCACCCGCGATCTGTGGCCGGCGCCTTACCTGGTGATGGACTCGGGCAACAGCATCGCGCCCTACAACCACTTCGAGCTCGGGCAGCCGCTTGCCAACGAATACGTGTGGGGCCGCCAGTACGGGGAGTACACGATCAACCCATGAGACTCAAAGGCACCCTCGCGCGGCTCGCGGCAGTCGTCTCCGTCCAATTGTTCTTCACAGCAGTCATCGTCGTGGTGTTCGGCCAAATTCGCTTCGATCGCACCAACGACTATTCCGCGGAGTTCAGCAACGCCAGCGGTCTGCGCCCGGGCCAGTTCGTCCGTGCCTCCGGGGTGGAAGTAGGCAAGGTCAAGAAGGTCGATCTGGTCGAGGGCGACAAGCGGATCCGGGTGGAATTCTCGGTCGACCGTTCGGTGCAGCTCTACCAGTCGACCACCGCGCAGATTCGCTACCAGGATCTCATCGGCAACCGTTACCTCGACATCACTCGCGGTGCCGGTGAGAACTCGGAAAAGCCGCTTCCGCCAGGCGGATTCATTCCGTTATCGCGAACGCAGCCCGCGCTGGACCTCGACGCGCTCATTGGTGGGTTCAAGCCGCTGTTTCGTGCGCTGGATCCGCAGAAGGTCAACACCATCGCGTCGTCGATCATCACGGTCTTCCAGGGCGAAGGCGGAACGATCAACGACATCTTGGACCAGACCGCTCAATTGACTGAGCGGCTGGCCGAAAGCGATGCGGCGATCGGGGACGTGATCCACAACCTGAACACCGTGCTGGACACCACTGTTCGCCACCACGACCAGCTCGACACCACCATCGACAAATTCGAGGGACTGATCACCGGTCTGAAGGACCGGGCCGACCCATTGGCCGACGGAACCGCGCACATCAGCGACGCGGCCGCAACGGTGGCCGACCTGCTGTCCGACAACCGGGCCCTGGTGCGCGGCGCCGTCACCCATCTGGAGAATCTCGCCGGTCCGCTCAACGATCAACGCGACCGGATCGGCGATCTGGTGGGCAAAGTGCCCGCCGCGTTCAACATCATCGGGCGCGCCAGCGGGATCTACGGCGACTTCTTCAACTTCTACCTCTGCGATCTGTCGCTCAAAGTCAACGGGCTGCAACCCGGCGGACCCGTGCGCTCAGTCAAGTTGCTCCAGCAGCCGTCGGGCAGGTGCACGCTGCAATGAGAACACTGCAGCCCGCCAACCGGGTCCGGGTCGGCACGTTGGCCATCGCCATCGTGATCCTCGTCGTCGCTGTGGGACAGAGCTTCGGCAGTCTGCCCGTGCTGTTCGCGACGCCGAGTTACTTCGCGCAGTTCACCGATTCAGGTGGGGTCAGCAAAGGCGACAAAGTGCGCATCGTCGGCCTGGATGTCGGCACCGTGCAAGACATGTCGATCGACGGCGATCACATCCTGATGAAATTTACCACCGGCACGCACACTATCGGCACCGAGAGCAGAGTGGCGATCCGCACCGATACGCTGCTGGGCAAGAAGGTGCTCGAAATCGAACCGCGCGGCGCCAGGCGAATGCGCCCTAACGACGTGCTGCCGCTCGGACAGAGCACCACGCCATATCAGGTGTACGACGCGTTCTTCGATGTCACCAAGGCCGCCGCCGGGTGGAACATCGACACTGTCAAGGAATCGCTGAATGTGTTGTCGCGCACGATCAATCAGACCTATCCGCACCTGAGCTCAGCCCTTGACGGGGTGACGAAGTTCTCCGACATCATCGGCAAACGTGACGACGAACTCAAACACCTACTGGGTGAGGCCAGGAAAGTGGCGGGTGTGCTCGGTGATCGCAGCAAGCAGATCAACGCGCTGCTGCGCAATACCCAGACAGTGCTCGGGGCGTTCAACGAGCGTGGCAAAGCCATCGCGGCGCTGCTGACCAACGTGTCGGCATTCTCGGCGCAAATTCAGGGGCTGATCAACGACAACCCGAACCTGCACCACCTTCTCGAGCAGCTGCGGGGCGTCACCGATGTTCTGACACAACACAAGAACGACCTTGCGTCCGTGCTAAACACGTTGCGCAACTACACGGCGGCACTCAGCGAGGCCGTCGGCTCGGGGCCGTACTTCAAAGTCATGATCGGCAACTTGCTGCCGTACCAGATCTTGCAGCCATGGGTCGATGCGGCGTTCAAAAAGCGCGGCGTTGATCCGGAGAACTTCTGGCGCAGCGCGGGACTGCCGGCCTTCCGATACCCCGACCCGAACGGCACCCGGTTCCCCAACGGTGCGCCGCCGCCGGCTCCACCCGTGCTCGAAGGGACCCCGGACCATCCCGGGCCGGCCGTGGCACCGGGATCGCCGTGCTCGTACGCGCCACCGGCGGAGATGTCGCCACGGCCGGGCAACCCGATGCCGTGTGCCGGGATCGACCAGAGTCAAGGCCCGTTCGGCGCAGGTGGTCCCTATCCGGCACTCCCCGACGTGCTCTCGTTGCCGCCCAACCCGAACGGCCTACCTCCGACCCCGGGGGTGCCGGACGCCGGACTTCACGGAGCTCCCGCTCCGAACGTGCCGGGCACGCCCGTACCGCTGCCGCCGAATGCGCCGCCGGGAGCCAGGCGGGAAGGCTTGCAGCCGGCCGGTCCACCTCCGCCGCCATCGACATTCGCACCTGCCCTGCCGCCCGGATCGACAGCACCTCCGGGTCCGGGCCCGCAGCTTCCGGCTCCATTCCTCACACCAGGCGGAAACGGGGGATAGCGGCCGATGAGCACAATTTTCGACATCCGAAAGCTGCGGTTGCCGCAGGTGTCAAAGACTGCGGCGGTCATCGGTTCGCTTGTCGTGACCGTGGGTCTTGTTGCCGCAGTGGCAGGTTGGCAGCTCTACGACAGATTGACCAACAACACGGTGGTCGCCTACTTCCCCGCGGTCAACGCCCTCTACACCGGGGACAAGGTTCAGATCATGGGTATCCGCGTCGGTGCGATCGACAAGATCGAACCCACCGGAGACCGGATGAAGGTGACATTTCACTACCGGAACAAATACAAGGTGCCCGCCAATGCGGCAGCGGTAGTGCTCAACCCGACGCTGGTCGCGTCACGCAGCATCCAGCTGGAGCCACCGTACAAAGGCGGGCCCGTGATGGCCGACAGCGCGGTGATCCCGATCGAGCGCACCCAAGTGCCGGTGGAGTGGGATGAACTGCGTAACAGCGTCACTCACATCATCGACAAACTCGGACCGACCAAGGACCAGCCCAAGGGTCCGTTCGGTGATGTCATCGAAGCATTCGCCGACGGACTGGCCGGCAAGGGCGAGCAGATCAACACCACGCTGAGCAGCTTGTCGAACGCGCTGAGCACCCTGAACGACGGCCGTAGCGACTTCTTCTCGGTGTTGAAGAGCTTGGCGATGTTCGTCAACGCACTGCACCAGGACGACCAGCAGTTCGTCGCGCTGAACAAAGACCTCGACACGTTGACCGACAATCTTGTCAGCTCTGATCAGTCTGCCGCCAGCGCGATTCGAGACACCGACAGCCTGCTGTCCACCGCGCAGAAGTTCCTGACCGAAAACCGCGACGCACTGACCCACGACGTCAACAACTTGGGTGACCTGACGACCACGATTATGCAACCGGAGCCGCGCGACGGCCTGGAAACCGCACTGCACATTCTGCCCAACATGGCGGCAAACGTGCTCGCGATCTACGAACCGGCACACGGCAGCCTCAGCGGTGTCGCCGCCTTCACCAACTTCGCGAACCCAATGGAGTTCATCTGCAGCGTAATTCAGGCCGGCAGTCGACTCGGCTATCAGGATTCCGCGGAGCTCTGCGCGCAGTATCTTGCGCCGATCCTGGACGCGATCAAGTTCAACTATTTCCCGTACGGCATCAACTTGTTCAGCGTCGCAGATGTCTTACCGAAGAACGTCGCGTACTCTGAGCCGCGTCTGCAGCCGCCGCCCGGTTTCAAGGACACCACGGTTCCGGGTATTTTCTCGCCGGATACCCAATGGTCGCACCGTAATTCGGAGCCGGGATGGATTGTCGCCCCCGGCATGCAGGGTGTGCAGGTTCAGCCGGCCACCAAAAATCTTCTGACGGCGGCATCGCTGGCTGAGTTGATGGGCGGACCCGACATCCCGCCGCCGCCGGCTGGGCACACCATGACCGGCCCGCCGAACGCCTACGACGAGAACAACCCGCTGCCACCGCCGTGGTATCCGCAGCCATTGCCATCGCCGGGACCACCGCCACCAGGTCCTGCGCTCGGCGCAGCGGAAGCGGGCGCACCGGGGCCGGGTCGATGAGGCGCGCGACGAGCGCGGTATGCGCGAGGAGTAAGCCGAAAAGAAAGTCGATGAGGCGCGCGATGAGCGCGGTATGCGCGAGGAGTAAGCCGAAAAGAAAGTCGATGAGGCGCGCGGTACGGCGGACCAGTCGCAGAATGTGGCAGGCACTGGCGGTGCTGACCGCCGCAGTGACGCTGTCATCGTGCGGGAATTGGCGCGGCATCGCCAATGTGCCGCTACCCGGCGGTCCGGGCAGCGGCCCAGGCGCCTACCAGATCTTCGTTCAGATGCCAAACACTATGGCGTTGAATGGAAATAGCCGAGTCCTGGTCGCCGACGTCTTCGTCGGAACGGTTCGGTCGATCGACCTCAAGAACTGGGTCGCCACGCTGACCGTTGACCTGGACAAGGCCGTCAAACTACCGAAGAACGCCACCGCCAAGATCGGCCAGACCAGCCTGCTGGGTTCGCAACACGTCGAGCTGGCCGCGCCGTCCAATCCGTCACCTCAAGCGTTGAAAGCCGGCGACACCATCGCGTTGAGCAGCTCCTCGACGTATCCCTCCACCGAACAGACGCTGGCCAGCTTGGCGATGGTGTTGCGCGGGGGCGGCATCCCCAACCTCGAAGTCATTCAGAATGAGGTCTACAAAATACTCGCCGGGCGAGCTCCGCAGATCCGGGACTTCCTCGACAAGCTGGACACCTTCGCCACCCAGTTGAACCAGCAGCGCGACGACATCCGCCAAGCGATCGATTCCACCGACCGACTGCTCGGGTACGCCGCGAAACGCGCCGACACAATTGACCGTGCCCTTACCGAATTTCCAACGCTGATAGAGCATTTCAACAAGCAGCGGAATTTGTTCGTCGACACGGTGGAGGCGGTGGGCCGGGTCAGCAATGTCACCGACCAGACCTTCAAGGTGGCGCGAGGTGACCTGCATCAGGACCTGCAGGATCTGCAGCGGCCACTCAAGCAACTCAGCCGGGCGGCACCGTATCTGGTCGATGCGCTGACCTTGCTGTTGTCTCCGCCGTTCAGCGTTGACAGCGTGCCCAAGATCGTGCGCGGCGACTACATCAACGTTTCCGGCGCACTAGACCTAACCTTGAGCACCGTCGACAACGCGATCTTCACCGGGACCGGCTTCTCCGGAGCTTTACGCGCGCTCGAGCAGTCCTGGGGCCGCGACCTCAACACGATGGTGCCCGACGTACGTTTCTCGCCGAACCCGGCGGACGCCCCGGTGGAGCGGGGCGAGTGACGCGATGCTGACCCGATTCATTCGCAACCAGCTGATTGTGTTCGCTGCGTTGACATTAGCCGCGATGATCGCGCTCGGCTGGTTCTACCTGCGGATCCCCAGCCAGCTCGGGGTCGGCCAATACCGCTTGGTTGCCGAGTTGCCGGCATCGGGCGGCCTGTACCGCACGTCGAACGTGACGTATCGGGGCATCCAGATCGGCCGGGTCACCAAGGTCGAGCCGACCTCGCACGGGGTCAGAGCGACCCTGAGCATCGACAGCCGCTACAAAATTCCGATCGACGCGTCCGCCAATGTGCACTCGGTGTCGGCGATCGGGGAGCAATACGTGGACCTGGTGTCCACCGGCGACCCAGGGAAGTTCTTCTCGCCGGGCCAGACGATCACCAAAGGCACGGTGCCCAGCGAAATAGGGCCTGCCCTCGACTCGGCCTACCGCAGCCTCTCCACACTCCCCAAACACAAGATCGCCAGCCTGCTCGACGAAACATCGCTGGCCGTCGGCGGATTGGGACCGGCGCTGCAGCGCCTCGTCGACTCGACACAGTCGATCGTCGGTGACTTCGAAGCCAACCTGTCCGACGTCGACGACATCATCGCGAATGCTGCGCCCGTCATCGACAGCCAGGTCGACTCGGGCGATTCAATCGCGCAGTGGTCGCGCAACCTCAAGGTACTCACCGCCCAGATCGCTGACAACGACCCACCTCTGCAGCGCATCCTGGCCAACGCCGCACCGACCGCCGATCAGGTCAACAGCGTGTTCAGCGACGTCCGCGAATCGCTGCCGCAAACGATCGCCAACCTCGAAGTGGTCGGCGACATGCTCAAGCGCTACAACAAGGGCCTTGAGCAGTTGCTGGTCTTCCTACCGGAAGTCGGCTCGGTCGCCCAGACCTTGATTGCGTCGGCACCCGGGGCAGTGTTGATGAACCTCGACCTGTCGCTGAACAACCCGCCGCCGTGTATGACCGGCTTCCTGCCGGCATCGCAGTGGCGCTCACCTGCCGACACCAGCGTGGCCCCGCTGCCGGCCGGAACCTATTGCAAGATTCCGCAAGACACCCAGGCCAACGACGTGCGCGGCGCGCGCAACTATCCGTGCGTCGACGTTCCCGGCAAGCGCAGGGCGACGCCGAAGGAATGCCGCGACAACAAGCCTTACGTGCCCCTGGGTACCAACCCCTGGTACGGAGACCCTAACCAGATCCGTAACTGCCCGGCACCCGGCGCCCGATGCGACCAGCCCGTCGACCCCGGGAAGGTGATACCCGCACCCTCGGTCAACAACGGGATGAACCCGATGCCGGCGGATCGGCTGCCGCCGCCCGCACCGGCGGTCGACGATCCACTGCAGCGGCCCGGCTCAGGATCCGTGCAGTGCAACGGCCAGCAGCCCAACCCCTGCGTCTACACACCGGCAAGTCCGAGCGCGATCTACCTGCCGTCCAATGGAGTGGTGGTGGGCCCCGACGGTGCGAAGTATTCCCTCGAGGATTCCCGTCACACCGGAGAAAACGGGTGGAAGGACATGCTTGCGCCGGCGGGCTGAATCGAACCGGGAATCTTGTGCGCCCCGCGGTGTTGAATCAGCTATTCGCATCTGAGGAGACGTCGCCATGAACACTCGACCCGTTTTGGAACCGACCGCCGAGCATCCGATCACCATCAACCCGACCGGAGAACACGTCGTGGTCCGGGTCAACGGTGACGTCATCGCCGACACTCATCGGGCCTTACAGCTGCAGGAGTCCACTTACCCTGCGGTGCAATACATTCCGTTCGAGGACGTGGTGCACGACGGGCTCACGCGCACCGACACCAGCACCTATTGCCCCTTCAAGGGCGAAGCCGCCTACTACAGCGTGACCACCGCCGCCGGCGACACCGTCGACGACGTGATCTGGTTCTACGAGCAGCCCTATCCGGCGGTAGCGGCGATCGCCGGCCACGTGGCCTTCTATCCGGACAAGGCGGAGGTCGCCGTCGGCGACGCCTAAGCGCTCGCCGGGCCGAACACGTGGGCGGTCAACTGGGTGTCGCTGTATTCGCGCAGCGAGGAGATCAGGCCGTCGCGGGTTTCGAAGATGAAGACGGCGGGGCTGTTGTAGCGCACTCCGTCGACCGTCTCGGCGTCGGTCTCCGCTTCGATCACCACGTTCTCGCCGTCGTTGAAGCACTGGATGAAGTCCAGATTCAACGTGGCCCGCCGTTTGCGGTGCTCGAACTCTCTGCGCAACGCGGCCTTGTCGACCGAGTCGCGGGTCAGAATGCTCCAGTAGGTGAAGTCGTCGCTGAGCAGTTCGAAGCTCTCGTCGACGTCGGCGCCATCAGAGAGGCACTGCAGGAACATCCAAGCCAACTCGGCGGACGGATCGTCGAACGGGGTGGTCACCCCGCCATCCTGACCCCAGGAAGGGTGGTGGTCAATCAAACCGGGGACAACCACACCCAACCCCATTGGACCTGGACTTATGATCGTCGGGATCGAGCAGTTGCGGGACCCGGCGGGAGCAGATGGTGAGTAGCGCTCGCACGCTGACATTTCCCAGCGCGGTCAGCCCCAGAAATACCCTCTTCCCGCTGCGCAGGGGTCCAGGCGACCCGTGTTTCCAAGTCGGCGAAGACGGCGCGATCTGGCGAACCAGCTTGTTACCCAGCGGATCTGTCACCGCGCGGATCAGCCGCGCCGCGGCCGATGCGGTCGACTGCGCGGCGTGGGGCAGCGGGGCTGAGGAGTTTCTCGACGCGCTTCCGGCGATGTTGGGCGCTTATGACGACGTGTCGGGTTTCGCGCCGGTGGACCCGATCATTGCCGAGGCATTTCGGCGGGTGCCGCACCTGCGACTGGGGCGCACCGGTCAGGTGTTGGAGGCGCTGATCCCCGCCATCATCGAACAGCGCGTACAGGGCAAGGACGCGTTCCGGGCCTGGCGGCTGCTGGTGACCAAGTATGGAACGCCGGCGCCCGGACCCGCGCCGCAGCGGATGCGGGTGCCGCCGTCGGCCGGGGTGTGGCGGCGGATCCCGTCGTGGGAATTTCACCGTGCCAACGTCGATCCGGGCCGCGCCCGCACCGTCGTCGGGTGCGCGCAGCGGGCCGAGTCGCTGGAGCGGCTCACCTCATGGCCGGCTGACAGGGCCCGCAAGGCCCTGATGTCGCTGCCCGGCGTCGGGATCTGGACCGCGGCCGAGACGGCGCAACGGGCGTTCGGTGATCCCGACGCGCTGTCGGTGGGCGACTATCACATCTCCAAGATGATCGGTTGGACGTTGCTGGGCCATCCGATCGACGACGCGGAGATGGTCGAGCTGCTCGAACCGATGCGCCCGCACCGCCACCGGATAGTGCAGTTGCTCTACGCCAGCGGACTTGCCTACGAGCCCCGTCGCGGGGCTCGGTTGCCGGTGCAAGACATCCGCGCCCTCTGAAGCGCCGGGATTACTCCCAGCGGTCATCGGGTACCCGGCGGCCATGACTCAATTCACCGTTCCCGGCCTGACCGAACAACAGGGGGCCAAAGTTGCTGAGCTGCTGCAGAAGCAGCTGAGCACCTATAACGACCTTCATTTGACGCTCAAGCATGTCCACTGGAATGTGGTGGGCCCCAACTTCATTGGGGTGCACGAAATGATCGACCCGCAGGTTGACCTGGTGCGCGGGTATGCCGACGAGGTGGCCGAACGGATCGCCACGCTGGGTGGATCGCCGCAGGGGACGCCGGGCGCCATCCTCAAAGACCGCACCTGGGACGACTATTCAGTGAGCCGCGACACCGTACAGGCTCACTTGGCGGCGCTCGACCTGGTCTACAACGGCATCATCGAAGACACCCGCAAGGGCATTTCGGACACCGACAAACTCGACCCGATCACCCAGGACATTCTGATCGACCATGCGGCCGAGTTGGAGAAGTTCCAGTGGTTCGTCCGCGCGCACCTGGAAAACGCCGGCGGAGGCCTGGATCACGACGGCGCGTCCACCGAAAAGGGTGCGGCGAAGTCCGCCAAGGCCAACAGCTAAGAGTCGTGGAGCAGCAGTGACGGAATAATCGGACCGCGGTCCGGTTATAGCGGGTATCCGAAGTACGAGGAGGCCCGAGATGCCCGCAATCACTGCCGACACATTCACCCTGCCGCGGATATCCGCGGCGGGTCCCGTCGAGACGGAGCGTCCGGTCCGGTCGATCACCACAGGCCCACGCGGTCATGAGGGCGAAGGTTTTCCCGTGGTCCGCGCCTTCGCGGGGGTCAGCAGCGCCGCTCTGGACCCGTTTGTCCACATGGACCAGATGGGTGAGGTGGAATACCAGCCCGGTGAGCCCAGGGGGACCGATTGGCACCCGCACCGCGGGTTCGAGACGGTCACCTACATGATCGACGGCCGCTTTGCGCACCAGGACTCGCACGGCGGCGGCGGGCTGATCGCCGACGGCGCAACGCAGTGGATGACCGCGGGAGCAGGCATCCTGCACATCGAGACGCCGCCGGCCGAGTTGGTCGAAAGCGGCGGGATGTTCCACGGCGTGCAGCTCTGGGTGAACCTTCCGAAGAAAGACAAGTTCGCCGCGCCGCGATACCAGGCCATCGAGGGCAACGACGTCGGACTGCTGTCGTCCGATGACGGCGGCGCGTTGATCCGCGTCATCGCCGGGGAGGTGGACGGCCATCACGGGCCAGGCGTCACGCACACTCCAATCACGATGGCGCACGCCACTATTCAACCTGGAGCGCGGTTGAACATACCGTGGAATCGCGACTACAACGCGTTGGTCTATGTGCTGGCAGGTCGCGGGTCGATTGGGCCAGTCTCGCACCCGCTGCAGCAGGGTCAACTGGCGTTGCTGGGTCCCGGCGACCGGATCACCGTCGACGCGTCGCGGTCGCAGGAGTCGCGGGTTCCCGCGCTCGAGGTGCTGATCCTGGGCGGACAGCCGATCCGCGAGCCGGTGTTCCACTATGGCCCGTTCGTGATGAACACCAGGGCCGAAGTGATGCAGGCAGTCGAGGACTTCCAGGCCGGCAAATTCGGCAGCGTGCCGCCCGACGCATTGATGCCCCACCGCGCGAGCTAGTGCTTGCTGGCTAACAGCGGAGTCAATAATCTGACAGCCGCAGGTGTGAGCTATGGCACAATCGACATGTGGTGCAGCCCGCGAGCCGGGGGCCGGGTCGCCCCCCAGCAGCAAAGGCGGCTGAGACGCGTAGACGCATTCTGCGTGCCGCTCGCGAGGTGTTCAGCGAACGCGGTTACGACGCTGCCACCTTTCAGGCGATCGCGATCCGGGCAGACCTGACCCGCCCTGCCATCAACCACTACTTCGCAAACAAGCGGGTTCTGTACTGGCAGGTGCTCGAAGAGACCAACAAAGCCGTGGTCGCCGCGAGTGCTCAGCGGGCGCAGGACGAGACGACGTTGACCGGCCGGGTGTCGGCGTTCATCGAGGGCGCGATCGAAGCCGAACTCGACAACCGAGCGGCCTCAGCGTTCCTGATCGCCGCCACGTTGGAGTCGCAGCGTCACCCCGAATTGGGCCGCCCCGGCGCGGATTCGGTCAGCACCACCCGGGCGTTTCTGTTGTGGGCGATCAACGACGGCATTCAAAGCGGTGAATTGAACGCCGAGACCGACGCCGCGGCGCTCACCGAAATGTTGCTCGCCGTACTGCTGGGTGTCGGCTTCTACGCGGGCTTCGTCGCCAGTCGCCACGAATTGGACGCCATCACCGATCAGCTGAAACTGTTGCTGGCCCGCAGCCTGACTGAGCCCCCGGGTCGCGTGCAGTGATGTAGCGCACACAACCATATAGATTAGCTAAGTGATTGGGTAGCATCGGTGGCGCTATGACTGGTGCACACAACGCGACGTCCATCCGCTCCGAAGGCGACAGCTGGGATATCACCGAAAGCGTCGGCGCCACCGCGTTGAGCGTTGCTGCCGCCCGTGCCGTCGAGACCGGCTCCGAACGACCCGCTGATTCGTGATCAGTTCGCCTACCTGCTGGTCTCCACCGCCGGGCAGCCGTGGGCCCGGCTGGCCAGTTCGCTGGAGTGGATCGGCGACGACGATCACGGTCGCCGGGCGCACCGGCTGGCGGTCGACTACCAAGCAGTGCGCACGCACTACTTCGACTCCTACTTCGCCGACGCAGTCGCTGCCGGGATCCGGCAGGTCGTCATCCTGGCCGCGGGCCTGGACGCGCGGGCGTTCCGGCTGGAATGGCCTGCCGGCACATCGGTTTACGAGATCGACCAACCGCAGGTAGTTGCTTACAAGACCAGCACCTTGGAGTCGGCCGGCGCCGCGCCGACGGCTGAGCGACGGACCGTGCAGGTCGACCTCCGTGACGACTGGGCGGCTGCACTGACGGCCGCCGGCTTCGACTCCGGCCAACCGACCGCGTGGCTGGCCGAGGGTCTGCTGCCGTATTTGCCGGCCGAAGCCCAGGACCGGCTGTTCGAGATCGTGACCGGGCTGAGTGCGCCGGGCAGTCGGGTGGCCGTCGAAGCGTTCAGCCTCGGTACGGCTGACAACGAAGCGCGTCGCGTCGCGCGCCGGGCGCGTTTCGACCGGATGCGTCAACGCCTCGGGCTGGACATCAACGTCGAGACCCTGACCTACCAGGAAAGCGGCCGCGCTGACGCCGCGGACTGGCTGACTGAGCACGGTTGGCAGGTGAGTGCGGTCAGCAACGCCGACGAGATGGCGCGGCTGGGCCGGGCGATCCCCGCCGATCTGGCCGACGAAGCCTTCACCACCAAGCTGCTGACAGCCGAACTCAGCGTAAATGATTGACGTCAACCACTTTCGAAGGCAGGACCACGATGAGCAGTTTGCGTAGCCATGATGACACCTGGGACATCGCCACCAGTGTGGGTACTACCGCGGTGATGGTGGCCGCAGCCCGCGCCGCCGAGACCGACCGGCCGGACCCACTGATCCGCGACCCGTACGCAAGGGTTCTGGTCACCGAAGCCGGCACCGGGGTGTGGGAAAAGATGCTCGACAGCTCGCTGCTCGACCAGGTGGCGGCCATCGACGCCGAGGCCGCGGCCATCTTCGAGCACATGCGTGGCTATCAGGCGGTGCGCACGCACTTCTTCGACGCCCACTTCGCCGGCGCGGTCGCGGCCGGAATCCGCCAAGTGGTGATCTTGGCGTCCGGACTGGATTCGCGGGCGTACCGGCTGGACTGGCCGGCCGGCACCGCGGTGTACGAGATCGACCAGCCCAAGGTGCTGGAGTACAAGGCTGCGACCCTCGAGGCTCACGGCGCCACCCCGTCGGCCGAGCGCCACGAGGTGGCGATCGATCTGCGTCAGAACTGGCCGGCGGCGCTGGTCGCGGCGGGCTTCGACCCGAAGGCGCCGACCGCCTGGCTGGCGGAGGGGCTGCTGATGTACCTGCCGGCCGACGCCCAGGACCGGCTGTTCACCCAGATCAGCGAATTGAGCGCGCCGGGCAGCCGGATCGCCGCGGAGACCGCCGCCAACCATGCCGACGACCGTCGGCAGGAGATGCGCGAGCGCCTCGACCGGGTGGCCGCCAAGCTCGGCATCGAGCGCAATGTCGACATCCAGGACCTGATCTACCACGACGACGACCGCGCCGACGTCGCGACGTGGCTCAACGACCACGGCTGGCGGGCCACCGCGCAGAACTCCGGCGACGAGATGCGCCGACTGGATCGCTGGGTCGAGGGCGTGCCGTCCGGTGACGACAAGGATGCGTTCTCGCAGTTCGTGACCGCCGAACGCATCTGAGCGTGCACGCGCGCACGATACGGCGATAGCCGAGGGGACCTGTTGCCCAACCGGGTGGTTGATTAGGATTGGGTTTTCGCCGGTCGAGGAAGGGATCCCCAATGACGACCGAAATCACTGCTCCGGCCGCGCCCACGGCCAAGGCCTCCGGCTCCGACGTCGCGAAGACGGTCGCGCGGTTGCGTCAGACGTTCGCCACCGGTCGCACTCGCAGTCTGGAGTGGCGCAAGGAGCAGTTGCGCGCGCTGAACCGGCTGATGGTCGAAAACGAGACCAAGATCGCCGACGCCCTGGAGAAGGATCTGGGGCGGTCGCCGTTCGAGGCCTGGCTCGCCGACGTCGCCAGCACCAGCGGTGAGGCCGCGTATGCGGCCAAGAGCGTGGGCAAGTGGGCCAAGCGTCGCCACCGCCTGCTGGAGATGTCGCAGCTGCCTGGCCGTGGCTGGGTCGAGTACGAGCCATACGGCACCGTGTTGATCATCGGTGCGTGGAACTTTCCGTTCGCGCTGACGCTGGGCCCCGCTGTCGGCGCGATCGCGGCGGGCAACACCGTGTTGCTCAAACCGTCTGAGGTGGCGCCCGCGTCGTCGGCGCTGATGGCCGATTTGGTTCCGCGCTACCTGGACACCGACGCGATCGCCGTGATCGAGGGAGACGGCGACGTCAGCCAGGAGCTCATCGCGCAGGGCTTCGACCATCTGCTGTTCACCGGCGGGACCGAGATCGGCCGCAAGGTCTACGAGGGGGCGGCGTCGCATCTGACCCCGGTGACCCTGGAACTCGGTGGCAAGAGCCCGGTCATCGTCTCGAAAGACGCCGACATCAAGGTCGCCGCCAAGCGCATCGCCTGGACCAAGCTGATCAACTCCGGCCAGATCTGCATCGCGCCCGACTATGTCCTGGCCGAGGCGCCGATCCGCGACCAGTTGGTCGAGGAGATCCAGAAGGCGGTCACCGGGTTCGAGGCGAAGAACGCCACCGGCGGCAAGCGGATCGTCAACGAGCGGCACTTCAACCGGCTCACCACGGCACTGGCGGCCACCCAGGGGACCGTCGCCATCGGCGGCGGCTCGAATGCCTCGAGCCTGAACATCCAGCCGACCGTCGTGGTGGATCCCGCGACCGACGAGCCGTTGATGACCGACGAGATCTTCGGCCCGATCCTCCCGATCGTGACTGTGCAAAACCTCGACGAGGCAATCGCATTCGTCAACGCACGGCCCAAGCCGCTGGCCGCTTACCTGTTCACCAAGACCAAGTCCGTGCGAGAGCGAGTGATCAAAGAAGTGCCGGCGGGCGGCATGCTGATCAACCATCTGCTGTTCCATTTCGCAACGCACAAACTGCCGTTCGGCGGCGTCGGCCCGTCCGGCATGGGTGCGTACCACGGCAAGTTCGGCTTCGAGGAATTCAGCCACCGCAAGTCGGTGCTGACCAAGCCGACCCGGCCCGACATCGCCGCCTTCATCTACCCGCCGTATACAGAAAAGGCGTGGAAGTTGGCGCGCCGGCTGTTCTGACTCTGCCGGCCCGTTTTCGTTTACACACTGTTGGTCACTGACGATCGAGAGATAGGAAAGTTATGCCCGGAGTGCAGGATCGCGTTGTCGTCGTCACCGGAGCCGGTGGTGGTCTGGGCCGCGAGTACGCGCTGACCCTGGCCAAAGAAGGCGCGAGCGTCGTGGTCAACGACCTCGGTGGTTCTCGTGACGGCACCGGAGCCGGACACAACATGGCCGACGATGTCGTCAAGGAGATCAAAGACGCCGGCGGACGTGCGGTTGCCAACTACGACAGCGTGGCCGAGGCCGAGGGCGCGGAGAACATCATCAAGACCGCGCTCGACGAGTTCGGCAAGGTCGACGGCATCGTGAGCAACGCGGGCATCCTGCGCGACGGCACATTCCACAAGATGTCGTTCGAGAACTGGGATTCCGTGCTCAAGGTGCATCTCTACGGCGGCTACAACGTGATTCGCGCCGCGTGGCCGCACTTCCGCGAGCAAAGCTACGGCCGAGTGCTCGTCGCCACCTCCACCAGCGGACTGTTCGGCAACTTCGGCCAGGCCAACTACGGCGCGGCCAAGCTGGGCCTGGTCGGCTTGATCAACACGCTGGCCCAGGAAGGCGCCAAGTACAACATCAAGGCCAATGCGCTGGCGCCGATCGCGGCCACCCGGATGACCGAGGACATCCTGCCGCCCGAGGTGCTGAAGAACCTGACGCCGGAATTCGTTGCCCCCGTGGTCGCTTACCTGGTTACCGAAGAAGTGCCCGACACCGGTTCGATCTTCATCGTCGGCGGCGGCAAGGTGCAGCGCGCCGCGCTGTTCCAGAACGAGGGCGTTACCTTCAAGACCCCACCGTCGGTCGATGACATCGCCTCACACTGGGGCGAGATCGACGACCTGTCTGCGGCTGAGCCAGCCAACTTCTCGATCCGCTGATCGACGGCGCATGAAAGCTTGCGTCGTACAAGAGCTTTCAGGCCCGGATGGTCTCGTCTACACCGATGTCCACGACGTCGCCGGCAATGACGACGTTCTGGTCATCAATGTCCGCGCGGCCGGGGTGTGCTTTCCCGATCTGCTGCTGAGCAAAGGCGAGTACCAGCTCAAGCTTCCGCCGCCGTTCATTCCCGGCATGGAAGCCGCGGGGGTGGTCGACTGGGCGCCCGAGGACTCCGAATTCGCGGTCGGCGACCGGGTTTCGGCGTTCGGCATCCTGGGCGGTTACGCCGAGCAGGTGCTCGCCCCGCTGGCCAATGTGACCCGCAGCCCGGAAGAACTCGATGACGCCGAGGCGGTGTCGCTGCTGGTGAACTACAACACGATGTATTTCGCGTTGGCTCGCCGGGCCGCCATGCGGCAGGGCGAGAGCGTCCTGGTCCTGGGTTCGGCCGGCGGCGTGGGCACGGCGGCGATCCAGGTCGCCAAAGCGATGGGTGCGAGCAAGGTCATCGCGGTGGTACACCGAACGAGCGCAACGGAATTCGTCGAGTCGCTGGGCGCTGACGTGGTATTACCGTTGGCCGACGGGTGGGCTCAGGCGGTCCGCGAGCACACCGGCGGCCGCGGGGTGGACATCGTTGTCGACCCGGTCGGTGGCCAGGCGTTCGACGACGCCATCCGGGTGCTTGCCATCGACGGCAAGCTGCTGGTGATCGGCTTTGCAGCGGGTTCGATACCGACGGTCAAGGTCAACCGGCTGCTGCTGCGCAACGCAGGCGTGCTCGGTGTCGCCTGGGGCGAGTACCTGAATCAGGTGCCCGGCTCGGCCGCGCTGTTCTCTTTCGGCCTCAACCAACTGGTGGCGGCCGGGTTGAAACCACCTCCGCCGCAACGCTATCCGCTGTCGCGGGGACGCGACGCCCTGCAGTCGCTCGCCGATGGCGGGGTGTTCGGCAAGGTCGTGCTGGAGCCGTAAAGCCTTCTGGGATGAAGAAAGGCGCCGCCCCCTCGCCAGGTGCGGCGCCTTTCTCCTCCCGTGTCTAGAACAGACCCGAGAAGGCGTTGGTGATCTCGGTGGCTGCGCTTTGCAGGACCTCGACCTCGAAGCCACCCGCCAGGGTGAACAGTGCGGTGTCGGCGGCGATCGGCAGGCCGAACGCGTCGGCCAGGTCGCCGGTCGCGATGTTCGCCGAGAACAGCGACAGGTCGTAGGCCGGCACGCTGGTCACCAGCGCGTTGATGATGTCGGCCGTCGGCAGCAACGCGGAGTAAGCCGCGGACGAGGCGGTGGTGATCGCGTTGACGAAGTCGGTCAGCGACGCCGCCGGGTTGGCCAGGTCGGCCTGTAGTGCTGCCATCACCTCGGCCGCGCTCTGCCCCGCTGCCGCCACGTTGGACGTGTACGGGTCGGTGTCAGTCGACAGGTTCTGGATGCCCTGCTCGGTGAGGGTGGACAGCTGGCTGAAGACGTTCGACATGCTCACGTCGGGGAACAGTCCGAAAGGAGTGTTGACGTCTGCCGGGCCGTCCGCCCAGCCCTGTGAACCGTCGCCGTAGCCCAAGTTGATCAGGTACGTCAGGTCCGGCCCGAGGAGTTCCTGCAGGGGCTTCGGCAGCAGCGCGACCAGCGGCGCGGTGATCTCGTTACCCGCAGCGGTGTCGGTTCCGTCGAGAGTGGTGATCATGTAGTAGTTGGTCGCGGTGTCAGCGCCGGAGACCTGTAGCGGTGTCGCGTTGTTGATGTCGCCGAGCGACGGGCCGCTTCCGAGCCCGCCGGTACCGTCGCCGCCGTTCAAATAGGTGCCGTGCAGCGACTCAATACCCAAAAACGCATTGAGGTCGGACAGGAAGTTGATCGGGTACTTCGGGAAGTCGGCGAAACCGTCGTATTCGATCGTGTAGATCTGAGTGGCGTATTCGCTGGAGGGGGTGGCGCCGTCGAAGGAGATCCCCAGGCTTGGAAGGTTTAGCGGGTCGGACACCGCGGGCCCCGATGACGGCGTGAATCCGTCAAAGCGCGAGAGCAATCCACCGTTCGGCGCTGTCTCGTCGGCGACGAGGAGGAAGTTCACGTCGTTCTTGGGAATACCTGCGTCGGTCAGCTGCTGCATGACGAGGCCGGAGATCACGGAACTCTGGGAGTAGCCGAACACTGTGGCTGTGTTGCCGTTGGCGATCTCGGACTCGATGGTGTTGGCCAGAATGGTGTCGCCCTGGCCGACCGAGGTGCTTTGGTCCGGGAAACCGTCGGCGCCGGAGGGGTAGTTGAACGGCAGCGTGTGCACACCAGTCAGCGGGTAGAGGCCCTCGGGTGTGTAAACGCCCTCGCCGAAGGGGTTCTCCGGGGTGGCCTGGTAGAAGGTGATGCCGTCGCCGTAGGTCGGAAACAGGTAATGCCCGGCGGCGGACTCCACGTAGGCGGTGCCCGGAATGGGCGTGCCACTGCCGCCCAGGACCAGACCGATGTCGTCCGCGTGGGCGTAGCCGGTGTTCATCATCGCGGCCAGGCTGAGGAAGCCGGCACCGGCGGTGGCGACCATCCCCAGACCCAGTAGACGAGTTTTGCGACCAGACATTGTTCGACCTTTCGGACTGTGGGCAGACGGTCGCCAGGGCGGATGCGGCCCCAGCGGCGCAGGTATAAGGCATATGTCTACGCCTAAAAACGTCAGATGTCTGAGAAACACACAGGTTTTCGTTGGCGAAAATTAAGTTTCGCGTCCGGTATGTCGGATCTTGATCAATGGCCCCAACAGTCCCAACGGTCACTGGCTGGGGTGATGCCGCTTTGTCGAAATGAGCGCATAGGTGATATCACGCAATCCATGCCCGGGGGCTGGTGCGGGTGTGACTTCCGGGGACCACTCAGCCCAGCAGTGCGTCGCGCAGCCTGTTGACGTCAGTTTCGGTGATGCCCGCGCTACGGAAATAGCCGTCGAGGGAGCCGAAGTTGTCGTCGATGGTCCGCCGCGCGGCGTCGAGGTACTCCGGGCGGACCCCGAGCACCTCTTCGGACAGTCGCGCCTCCGTGGTCGAGATCAGCTCGGCTGTCACCTCGACGTCGGTCCGCTGCCGGATGGAATCCAGGATGCGTTCCCGTAGCAGCGGGACGGCCTGGTTGCTGGTCAGGAAGTCCGCCACGATCGCGTCGCGGTCGACACCGGCGGCCTCCAGTGCCAGCGCCACCGTGAATCCGGTGCGGTCCTTGCCGGCGAAGCAGTGGGTCAGCACGGTGCGGCCGTCGGCCAGCAGCGTCACAAGGCGGTGCACCGCCTCCCGGGC
Source organism: uncultured Actinomycetota bacterium (assembly GCA_963753995.1). Classification (GTDB taxonomy): domain Bacteria; phylum Actinomycetota; class Actinomycetes; order Mycobacteriales; family Mycobacteriaceae; genus Mycobacterium. The sequence goes on from CAVWEO010000005.1 coordinate 38,391, forward strand.
GCCGGGATAGGTGGGGAACCTGCTGTACTCGTCGACCATGTAGCGACTGGCGGCGTCACTGGCCGATTCGCCGTCCGGCTTTTCTTCGAACAACCGCCGAAACGCATGCTCGTGCGGGGCCTCGCCGTCCGGGTTGGCCGCATCGGGCGCGATGTCTGGGATGGGCAGCAGATGGATGTCGACGCCGTCGGGCACCAGTCCGGGCCCGTGCCGCAGCACCTCACTGCGCGAGCGTAAATCGGCAACATCGGTGATGCCCAAGCGGCGCAATTCATCTCGGCCTTCGTCGGCAAGCTCGCTCAGCTCGCCGGAACGGAACAGCCGACCTGGTCGCAGGACGCCAGTGGTGTCGGCGACATCGCGAAAGTTCCAGGCTCCCTTGAGGTCTCGTATACCTGTGGCCACCTTAGGTGACCTTCGCAGCGAAAGCGCTTTTCTCCCGGCCGATTTCGGCACGCGCAATCGAGCGCAGGTGCACCTCGTCGGGCCCGTCGAAAATCCGCATCGCGCGATGCCAGGCGTACATCCGGGCCAGTTCGGTGTCCTCGCTGACGCCCGCGGCGCCGTGCACCTGAATGGCACGGTCGATGACATCGCACGCGATTTGCGGGGCGACGGCCTTGATCTGGGAGACCAAGAGGTGCGCCGCCCGGTTGCCGTGCTGATCGATGGTCCACGCCGCCTTTTCGCACAACAGCCTGGCCTGGTCGATCTCATTGCGAGACTTGGCGATTGCGTTTTGCACCATGCCTTGGTCCGCCAGTGGCCTGCCGAACGCGATCCGGGTGTTGGCCCGGTGGACCATCAGGGCCAGCGCACGCTCGGCGCCGCCCAGTGCCCGCATGCAGTGGTGGATGCGGCCCGGGCCGAGGCGGGCCTGGGCGATCGCGAAGCCGGAGCCCTCCTCGCCCAGCAGATTGGTGACCGGCACTCGGACGTTGTCGTAGATGATCTCGCAGTGCCCGGGCTGGTCCTGGTAACCGAAGACCGACGTGGAGCGCACGACGGTGACGCCCGGCGTGTCGATAGGTACCAGCACCATCGATTGCTGTTGGTGGTTCGCCGGCTTCCGGGTTGGTGCGGCCCATCACGATCAGGATCTTGCAGCGCGGGTCTGCCGCGCCGGACGTCCACCACTTGCGGCCGTTGATCACGTAGTCGCCGCCGTCGCGCACGATCGACGTCTCGATGTTGCGGGCGTCGCTGCTGGCGACCGCCGGCTCGGTCATCGAGAAGCCGCTGCGGATCTCGCCGGCCAGCAACGGCTCCAGCCACTGCTTGCTCTGCTCCTCGGTGGCGAACAGGTGCAGGGTCTCCATGTTGCCGGTGTCCGGCGCCGCACAGTTGATCGCCTCGGGCGCGATTTCGAGGCTCCACCCGGTCAGCTCGGCCAGCGGCGCGTACTCCACGTTGGTCAGGCCGGATTCCGACGGCAGGAACAGGTTCCACAGCCCGGCGGCCTTGGCCTTGATCTTCAGGTCCTCGATGACCGGTGGAACGGTGTGATCGTGCGGGCCGACTTCCTCGCGGTACTTGTCGTACTCGGCCTCGGCGGGAAAGACGTAATCGGTGATGAATTCGCTCAGTCGCTTGTGGTAGTCACTGGCTTTGGCTGACATTGCGAAGTCCATGACCGCCACGATAAGCCACCCGTGCCGGGCCCACACCGGGGGCGCAGGATGAGGGTCATGACCGACCCTCCCGCCGCTTCCGCCGTTCACCTTGGCGACGGCCGTCGAGAAAGTTCAGGCTGCCGAGGACGCCTGGAACAGCCGGGATCCGGATCGGGTCAGCCGCGCGTACACCGTTGACTCGCAATGGCGTAACCGCGGTGAACACATCGTCGGCCGAGATGCGATCGTCGACTTCTTGACCCGCAAATGGCAGCGCGAGCACGACTACGTCCTGCGCAAGGGACTGTGGAGCTTTCACGACAACCACATCGCCGTGCGCTTCCAATATGAAAGCCGCGACTCCTCCGGCCAGTGGTGGCGTAGCTACGGCAACGAATTGTGGGAGTTCGACGCAGCCGGTCTGATGGCCCGCCGTGAAGCCAGCATCAACGACGTCGCGATCGAGGAATCCGAGCGGCGCTACTTCGGGCCGCGGCCACCGGCGGAACACGGGCACGACTTCCCGCTTTGGTGAGCTCCTGAAGAGACCCGTTAGGGTTGGTCC
>CAVWEO010000006.1:0-244413 GCA_963753995.1 uncultured Actinomycetota bacterium
GATGGCGCCGACTTCGAGGTTCCAGTCCACCGGCTCGTCGATTTCGACCAGGTCGCCGTGCTCAGCCAGAATCGCAACATATTCGCGCATGTCTTTGACATGACGGGGCTTGAAGTTGGGATCCAAGTAGCGGCTTGCCGCAGACGTATTAGGCTGTGTCACAGCGCATTCCTTTCGTTACTTCGATCGAGTCATGTGGATTTGTGTGCGGTTGCAGCCGACGGCTTGCGCCAAACTGACCGTGTCTCAACGCTGCGCGGTGTGGCGGGTCGCGCGACCGCTTCCCGAGATCTCCTCCGAGCAAACACAGATGCAATAGCATTGCCAGAGAGACTGCTAAGCAACGACTTTCGTAGACAGCCGTGGAGTCTGTTTCGCATTGCGGCAACTGCTGCTGACGCTACGCGATATGTGTGCCACAGCACTGTCAAGATCTTTGGGCATCGAGCCATAATCGGCGGTCACCTGACCGCGGGAGTAGGCGATCGATCGTTTGAACTCCGAGGGTGTGCGTCCGAATGTCTTCTTAAAGGCCGAGCTGAAGTGGCTGTGGCTGTGGAAGCCGAGTTCAATGGCGAGAGTTGTCAGGTCGCCGCACTCCGGTAGCACGGTTAGCGCCAACGCGAGCCGCAGCCGTATGTGGTAGCGGTACAGCGGGATGCCTTCGACCCGACGGAACGCGTCGGTGAGATAGACCGGTGTAACGCTTACCTCGCGAGCGATTTCGGCGAGCGTCCACCGACGCCACGGATCTGCAGACAGCAGCAATTTCACATGGTTGACCATCTTTGCGGGCCGACCTCCGTTTGGCTGCATAACGCGAGAAGTGTTATCGCCTAGCGCATGGCGAACAAGTCGCAGTGCAAGGGCTTCAGATTCCAATGACCCGATCGATCCACGTGAGAGCCGCTGTCGCAACTGTGCCGCTAGGACTTGGGTGTGTGCGTCGACCTGCAGCACCAGTCGATTGAGTGCGGGACGGTCGTAGGGTGAGCGGTACTCAGACGGCAAGACCTCCAATAAAGTTGCGGGCTCGACGCCTACAGTCAGGGTCGCATCTCCGCCGGCGATCGGGTGACTGACCCGATACGGCTCGTTCTCATTGAGAATCACCATCTGATTAGGTTCGGCGACATGCCCTCTTGTGCCTACCCAGTGGACGTAGACACCGTGATATGGCAAGACGAGCCGGGTTCCCTCGACCAGTTCCTCATCCGCCTTAGCCCGGCACAGACCTCGGCACTGCACGTCCCAGGCTTTGACGGTTCCCGTTTGGATTAGCAGCCGCGGGACGTATTCCGGCATGCACGCGCAACGCTGTGCATCAGCCAGTTCAGGCCGAAGGACTGGCACCGCGCGGCGGGGCGCGCGTTGGTCTGCGGGGGTCAGTAGTGCTCCTAGGTACGGCTGGCGGTCCAAGCTCGGTAATGACCACGGTATGAATAATTGACGTTGTCTGCTATGACATAAATGCGACAGTTTCTGCCACGTACAAATGTCGGCCGACAGTGGAGAAGAGGGCCATGCCAACGAGACGTGTGATCATCGTCGGCTTCCCTGGTGTGCAATCCCTGGATCTGTCCGGCCCCTACGAGGTATTCGCCGAGGCCGACGCTTACCGGGTTCAGGTTGCAGCGCCGCAGGCAGGGCACTTCAGCGCCGAGTCCGGGGTCGGGCTGTGGGCGGATGTTGCGCTTGCGGACCTACGGGGCCCGATCGACACCTTGATCGTGGCCGGCGGCTACGGCGTCTTCGACGTGATCGAAGACGAGAACTTCGTGCATCATCTGCAGCGCGTGGCCAAGAAGTCACGCAGGGTGGGTTCCATCTGCACCGGAGCATTTGCTCTGGCCGCCGCCGGATTACTAGAAGGCCGTCAGGCGACGACTCACTGGCGTTTCAGTGACCAGTTGCAGAGTTGCTATCCAGCGGTATTCGTCGACTCCGAGCCTATATTCGTCCGATCGGACAACATCTACACCTCGGCCGGCGTCACAGCCGGCATGGACCTCTCGCTTGCGCTGGTCGAAGAGGATCTCGGTCACCAAGCCGCAATGACGATCGCGCGCGAGTTCGTATTGTTCATGCGACGCCCAGGCGGACAATCCCAATTCAGCACCGCGTTGGCCGCTCAGACCGCCGACCGCGAACCATTACGCGAACTGCAAGCATGGATCGTCGACAACGTCAAAGCCGATCTATCTGTCGAAGCGCTCGCTGAACGCGCGCACATGAGCCCACGCAACTTCGCCCGCGTTTTCACCCGCGAAGTAGGTCAAACTCCCGCTCGCTATGTGGAACAGGTCCGCGTCGAGTCCGCCCAACGTCGACTCGAAGAATCCGCCAGCACACTCGATGAGATCGCTAACCAATGCGGATTTGGCAGCGCGAATTCGATGCGTCGATCTTTCTTGCGGGTGCGCGGCGTTTCTCCGTCGGACTACCGCCAACGATTCAGCACCCACGCCCTGATGACCGAAATCCGCTAGTGGGCAGCGCCTAACGCATCATGCGGTCTCGACTTGTGGGTGGTCGCCAAAGGTGGGCGCAGTCCCGGTTGCTTGATGGTGATCCATCGGAGTGCCAAAGATCTTGACAGCGCGCAAGGTTGTGCAACAACTACATTTCGCCTTAGCTCTGACTGACTGGCACTCGCCCAGATCACAAGAGCGAATGGAGGGCGGTGTGCGATGGTTGCCATGGGTCTGCGCACAGAGTGCGAACGCTGTGGTCGACCGTTACCAAACGGATCACCTGATGCGCGGATCTGCACGTTCGAATGCACTTTTTGTGTGATTTGTGCTGATGGCGAGCTCACGGGCGTATGTCCAAACTGCAAGGGCAACTTGGTTCTTCGACCCACTCGGCCGTCACGCCTGTTGAAGCAGTACCCGCCTTCGGCGGGTAACGTTGGACGCGAACGACTAGCCCCGGGGTTCAGTTCAGATACTGCGGAGCGGGCATCGGAGCCGGATGCGGGCGACGGATGAATAGATTAGGGATCCTCAAATCCTTTGCGCGCCAGAACGGTACTTCTGTACGACTGAGAGATGCTGTCGCGCAGGTCGTCTCGACAACACCTGAATGAGCAAGCATGGATCTCCGCCTCCGATCGTATTACGCGACGGCGAAAACAAAGAAAGGAAAAACTATGAAGGCCTGGCTGTGGGACGGATCCAAGGGGGTCGATCATCTACGCCTAGCCGACGCGCCCAATCCGGTCCCGAAAGAGGATGAAGTCGTCTTAGAGGTTCACTACACGGCGTTGAACCCCGCTGATCGCTACCTGATAGAGAAGCGATACCCCTATCCCGTGGACCCTCCGCTTCCACACGTGCTGGGGCGCGATGGTGTGGGGACCGTCCTTGAAGTAGGTGACAGTGTCAACGATGTGCGCGTCGGGGACAGGCGCGTCATTTTGCGCGGCGATGTCGGGGTATTCCGGTGGGGCAGCTTCGCCGAGCGGTTGGCGTTGCAGGCCAAGAGCCTGGTTGAAATACCCGCGGGCTGGACCGAAGAAGAGTCCGCGGGCGCAACACTCGTCCACCTGTCGGCCTACCGCGCGCTGACCATGTGGGAGCCGCTCAAACCCAACTCAGTGGTGCTGGTCACCGGTGCATCAGGAGGGGTTGGCGTCGCCGCCGTGCAGCTGGCGGCCGCGATGGGCCACACAGTAGTGGCTCTCTCGCGCAGTGCGGACAAGCAAAGACGACTCACGGAGCTCGGCGCCACTTTTACGTTCAATCCCGCGGACCCGGGATGGCGGGCTGGAGTGAAGGAAGCCGTGGGTTCGCGCGGAGTGAACCTCGCGGTCGACAGTATCGGCGGTGCATTGTTTCCGGAGGTCGTCGACACGATGGCCGAGCTGGGACGACTCAGCCTGGTAGGCGAACTGGGAGGGCCGGTACCGAACTTCGACACCGGCACGCTCTTCTCGCGCCGGCTGCGGATCGGCGCGATGGCTGTCGGTTACTACACACCGGAGGAGAACCGAACTGCTTGGCAAGAGTTGCTGGCTATCATGGCCGGCTCCGGGGCGCATCCAGTCGTTGACCGTGTATTTCCGTTCGAAGATCTGCCGCAAGCCTTCGAACGTCTAGCCGAGGGTCCGATGGGAAAGGTTGTGGTCGAAGTAAAGCCCTCAGCTTGAATCGCTCACCTTCCATCGGGCGAGGCCTTCAGTCGGCAGGAGAACCGTTAGTCGCGATTTGAAGCAGTCAGCATTCGCATCACCACCGAAGGAATTTCACAATGATCACCTTTACGCATCGCAACCCCGAGATGGAACTGGAAAGGAAGCGAACGGCTCTGGTGCTGGCGGACATTCAAAACGAGTTTCTGTCGGGACATGGTTCCTACTACCCACTGATCGAAGACGCGCTCAAAGAGCGCAACGTCATCGACCATTTGGAAGAGCTTCTGCGGTGCGCCGAGGAGCACGACTACTACGTCATTCACTCACCGCACTACTACTACCCGACGGACGCCCAATGGGTTGTGCCTGGCGGCGCGATCGCGGACTACCTCGGCGGTGTTCCCGGTGGTTTTGTGCTCCGCGCGGACCCAGTCGATCTGGAAGGCTTAGACGGTTCGGGGGCTGACTATTTCGAGCCCTTCAAGAAGTACCTCATGAACGGCAAGACCTGTAACACGTCCCCCCACAAGGGTTTCTCGACGTGGCACAACGACGTGATCAAGCAGTTGCGCTTCCGGCGTATTGAGAAAGTCATTATGGCGGGGCCAGTTGGAAATCTCTGCCTGGAAAGCCACATGAGGGACATCATCGAGCACGGCTTCGAAGTCGCGATGGTGCGAGACGCAATCGCGGCCGGCCGTAATGAAGAAGGAGACGCCTACACCGCCGCGATGGTCAACTACCGCTTCATGGCCAATGCGGTGTGGACGACCCAGGAAGCCGTAGCGCGCATGAAAGCAGCCGCCGCCTAAGACGAGCCGGTGTCGACCCGCTTCCATGAGCGTGACCTTCGGGTAAGCGATGAGCTTCAATTCCGAGGCGCTCGGAGGTTCCCGGCTTCTGCATCGGCTCGGTACGTAATCGTCCTCTTCGGTTCACACGCGGCACTCCGTTGCGCGCGCGAGTGCACATCCCGCGATTTCCATGAAGAGCAGCACGCCGTCCATACTCTCGATTGTGCGCCGCCGATGCCGTCGAAGAAGGGGCTGCGGGGGCAGCTCGATCCGTTCTGTTGCAATCAGGCGCCGCACGTGCGAAAAGTGTTGCGTTCGGCGAAGAAGCGCATCATCATTTCGTGAAAGCGGGGGTCTCCGTGGCGTTCTGGCCGACCCAGCTCGCGCAAGATCTCGTAGGCCGGGGTCCGGCGTTGCGGCTCGCTGAATAAGTCGATAACCCTGTGCGGATCACCGAGTTGGCCGGCTTCGACTAGAACCCGCGCGAACGCGATCAACTCAATGTCATCGGCCCACCAAAGGGCGCGGTGACCCGGCCGACCGTTGTCCGGCGCCATCGCAATGACGATACTCGCAGGCCCAAAGCGGAATCCAGCTTTCGCGAAGCGACCGATAGCGAAGGTGTGTTCGCGATCCCGTCGAACGGGTACCGGCTCTAGGGCCGGGCGGCCCGGGCGTTGGAGGGTCGTAGATTGCCCGCGATGACACGCATCAGCATCGATGGACGGAGCATGCGGCTGGCGGGGTCAATGAGACCGATTACGCGGAGGAACGCTTCGGTGAGCGCGAGATCTTGAGATGCGGCGGCCATGACTTTGTCGCGGTGCCAGATAAGCAGCTGCTGCGCTATCGAGCGCCAGCCATCGACCGGGGTGACCGCGAAGTCGTTGACGCGGTTGGCCTGCCAGATGGGGGTCATCCGTTTGGCGGCGCTGCGGAAGTAGCGCGCGCTCAAGGTATCGGTGTCGCCGTGGGATAGGCAGTGGCGCAACGCTTGCGCCTGCAGCGCTGCCGAGGTCATGCCCTGGCCCCAGACGGGGTTGAAACTGCAGACCGCGTCCCCGATGACGAGGAACCCTTTGGGGAATCGCCGAACCTTGTCGTATCGGCGCCACACGCTCACCGGGTAGTGCTGGGAGCAGACTTCGCCGAGCGGTTCGGCAGCGCGTAACGCCGCATGAACCGGGGCCGGTAGCAGCTCGGCAGCCAGTGCCATCATCTGCGTCAGCTCGTTGGGAAGCCGGTGTCCCCCGACGCCGATCAGCGTGAGGATCACCGTGTGGTTTTCGTAGGCCAACAAGCCCGCACCCGTCGGCTTCTCGAGGGTAGGGGCGGTGAGGATCAGCTTCTCGGCGAGCGCTCCGGGCGGGACGCGGAAGAACTGACTCGAATAATTCAAGCCCACCGTGTATTTCTGCTCACGCGGTCCTGGGAAGCCGTGTGCTGCAAGGACCGCCGGTGTGCGTGCCGAGCGCCCGGTCGCATCGGCCACAAGGTCCGCTGCCAGGAACCGCTGCTGGGAGGTGGCTCGATCGACCACCTGCACACCGGTGACTCGGTCAGCGTCTCCGAACGTCGGCTCGACAACATCGTGGCCCTCCAGGAAAACCACGTTGGGCAGGGCACGCACACGCCGACGGACGTGGGCCTCCAGCAGCGGCCGGCTGGCCAGATGAGCGGTTAGCGCGTCGGGGTCGGCGAACATTCCAGATCGACACAGCTGATGTGCACCGACTTGCACCAGGGACGCCGAGGAATCAGTCCCGTCAATGACGTCGGCGCCATCGGCGGCAAGCGCGTCGAAGAGCCCTGGGAACATCTCGGCCAGTGCCGTCGATCCCCGAGCCTGCAGGGCATGCAGGTGCCGGCCCTGTGACACACCGCGTCGCTGAATAGCGCTCTCGGGCAACACGTCACGCTCGACCACCATGACGTTGTCGTAAAAGTCCGCCAGAACACGGGCCGCGAGCAACCCGGCCATGCTCGCTCCGCAAACGACGGCGTTTCCCCGACGGTGGCTCATCATAGCCCTCCTGGCACACCCCCAACTGCCAGAATCACACCACGACGAGCCTCTGTCCAGCGTCGAACGACATCCCGCGTCGGGCCGTGAATCGGCCGGAATGACCGTGCGGATCCGCACAACGCACTTCCCGCTGAGCAGGCCTCCACTATGGTCACCAGCAACCTTCCCTTCGGACGCTGGGGCGAGACCTTTTCCGACGACGTCGTCGCCGCAGCGATGATCGACCGGTTGGTGCACCACGCCGAAGTACTCACTCTCACCGGCGATTCTTACCGCACCCGCCAACGCCGCCAACTGCTGGCCAAGGAAAACCGCGCCGCAGACGACCAAACCCATTGCGCTACAGCTATTTCGTCCAATGGATATACATGCGGTGTCGCCACGAGACCGTCGTTGCCGGGCTGGCGCATCAGCGACCTGACCGTCGCAGCCGGCCCGCCGTCAACGATCGACCAACGCGGATTCAGCATGCGCAGCGGATGCTGAACTCCTTCTCAGGGCCGGCCAGCGACTCGGTTCTGCCATGTGCCACCGCATCGTTCATTACGACGTTCGCGCCGTCCGCGGTACAGCCGCAGGGTCTGCTGAACCCAGTCCTCACCCCCGTCGATCTGATAGGTGAGCGGCACCTGCAACACTTGGCGTGTCGCCACATTCAGCGGCACACCCAGCACGGCTCGCAACGTATCGCGCTGGTGGGTTGGGTCTGCGACCCGACCGCAGGGCGAACCCGGCGGGTAATCGACCAGGGCGGTGCGCGGGGGTTTGAACGCCTCCGAGGCATCGGCCAATTTACCCGCAAGCCCTGGCGGACTATCGAAGAAGTCGAACTGGCCACCGCCGAATGGGTCCACTGGTCCAACCATCAGCGACCTCTACGAATTCTGCGATGACATCCCGCCGGCCAGTCTGGGGGCGGCGTACTACGCTCAACGCCAGAGGCCTGCCGCCGGCTGAGCAGAGCCGCCGAATTCATCGTGAGCGGCCCACTAACATCACGAAAGAATTTCTGTGATTCATACGGGTGACCCGAACGGGGACATGGTTAACCTGCGACTGGTAGATGTTCGCGAGGCCGATAAGGCTGTACTGGCCAACTTGATCCAGCTATATCTCTATGACCTGAGTGAAATCCGTGGCTACGAGCTGTCGCCGCACGGTACCTACGCCTACCGCTACCTTGACCACTACTTCCTTGATCAAGATCGCCGGGCCAGCTTTATCGAGGTCGACAGCCACCTCGCGGGTTTCTGCCTCACCCGTCGCCCCGAGCCAGATCTGTGCTCGATGGCGGAGTTTTTTGTTGTGCGCGCCCATCGGCATCGCGGGATCGCCCAAGCAGCAGCAACTTCGGCGTTCACGTCTAACCCCGGACGATGGCAGGTAGCGGTCGATCATCACAACACCCCAGCACTAAGGTTTTGGACAAAGCTGATCGAAGCGGTCGCGACCACCAATGTCAGCCACAGCGATCGCTTTCCGCCAGACGTGGCTTTCCCCGGCCGATGGTTCGAGTTCGAGGTGGCAAACACCAGCCATTCGCGCTGACCGGCCACGCGGGCTGTCTTCTGACGCTCACACTGAGCCCAGCGCCCCTGCTGAGCATTCAAACGAGTAAGTCTCCGAACTCACCAAGGCGGTTCACGCGTCCAATTGGACATTTGAGTGCGACTGCGCTTCGCAGGTGCCCACGATTGCACCGCGCGGATAGGTGATCAGGCCGGACTCGACTCGAGGAGTCCCGAGCAGCTTCCGTCCGTTCTTGCGCGTCCAAATTGATGCGCGGATGGCTGCAGATCGCTGCGAAGATGGTCCTTGTGAAGCGGTTTCGCGTCGGGCTGAACACCCAACTGCTACATAGCCCAATAGCTGCGAGCGGGGTTCCACGTGCGGATCTACTCACGGCTAGGGCGGCTGGCATCGACTCCTTGTGGGTCGCCGATCATCTGAATTCACTGTTCCCGAGGTCGATCGCCACACCGCGCCATCTCGGCGTCGCCAGACTTGTGCCCGACATCGACGCTCAGATGGAGCCGTGGACGATGTTGGGCCATTTGGCTTCCCGCACCAGGCGATCCCGGTTACGCCTGGGCATCGGTGTCACCGACGCGAGCCGCCGCCACCCTGCGGTCACAGCCCAGGCCGCCGCCACGCTGAACCTGCTGACCCGCGGCCGAGCCATTCTGGGCCTTGGTGTCGGCGAGCGCGAAGGCAACCAGCCCTACGGAGTGGACTGGTCCAAACCCGTGGCCCGGTTTGAAGAGGCTGTCGCCACCATCAGGGCGCTCTGGACATCCGGAAGCGACCTCGTCACCCGCGACTCGCCCTATTTCCCTTTGCGCAACGCTGCTTTCGCGTTGCCGCCCTATCGGGGTCGATGGCCCGAAATTTGGATCGCGGCCCGCAAGCCACGGATGTTGCGCATCACCGGCCGCTACGCCGACGCGTGGCTTCCCGGCCTGCTTTCACGACCCCACGAATACGCCGCGGGCCTCGACCACGTGCGTTCGGCCGCGTCGGACGCCGGCCGAAACCCAGCTGACATCGTCCCGGCATTGTCGCTGTTCGTCGTCACCGGCCGCCACGCCGACGACGTCGGCCAAACGCTGACCACCCCCGCCGCGAAAGCCCTGGCCCTCAACATCCCCGCAGAGACTTGGGCACGACACGATCTGCAGCACCCCCTGGGGCCCCAATTCGCCGGCGCACAAGATCTCATCCCACAAACACTCGAGGAATCGACGGTGTTGTCCTTTGTCGAACACGTGCCTGACGCACTCCTCAAAGACGCGCTGCTGGCCGGAACACCCGACCAGGTGATTGACCAGGTCGCCGACCTCCGCGACTATGGGCTGCGCTACCTCGTCCTCAGCAACGTCAGCATCCTGCAACCATCGCTTCCCAAGGGCCTCGCCGCCATTCTGCCCTTCATCAGCATCCTGCGCGGCCTCAAAAAGCTGTGACCTCGCTCTTCAGCTGTTATGAACTTCACGTCGTAATCGTTCGGGTCGGCGATAGGCGGGAAATCGTGCGGGGTAATTGCTTGAGGTTGCCGAGGATGATGCGGGCGGCTAGGGCAGGGTCCTGGAGCCGGTCGGGTGGGTCAATGAGGTTGGCGACGCGAAACATGCGTTCGGTGAGGACGATGTCGTGTTTGGCGGCCGCGAGTGCATTGTGGGTGAACCACTTGGAGATGCGTCTGGAGATTGGTCGGGGTTGTCGTGGGGTGCCGTCGGTGTCGGGTTCTTGGGATTCGTTGAGAGCCCAGACGGGGCGGATGTGGCCCGCGGCGGCGGTGAAGAAGCGGGGTGCGATGTCGTTGCCTCCGTTGTGGAGCGTGTCTTGCAGGGTGAGCGCTTGCAGGGCGGCGACGGTTATGCCTTGTCCTCGTATCGGATTCAGGGTGCAGAGTGCATCCCCGATTACCAGCAGACCGTGCGGGAACCTTGTCATCCGGTCATAACGTCTCCATGAGCCGCCGGGGTAGCGGAACGCGAGGACGTCGCCGATAGGTTGTGCAGATCGAAGCCCGGCGAGGGCGGTTGGTGGCAGCAGCCGTTGGGAGATCGTGAGTAGGGAGGCAAGATCGGTGGGTGGCAGGTCGCCGCGGCCGAGTCGGGTGACGGTCAGAATGTAGGTGCCGTTCTCTGAGGCCACCAGGCCGCCAGAGGGTGAGCCACGATCGCCGATGATGAGGGCCAGTTTCTCGGGAATGGTGTCGGGCGCTACCTGCAGTAGCTGGCTGTAGTAGCGGGCAATGGCCGTCGAAATCCATTCTGGCGGTGTGCCATAACCCAGCGAGACTAGGGTTGCGGGGGTGCGCGATGCTCGGCCAAGAGCGTCGACGACAAGGTCGGCGTCAAGAGTGCGCACCGCGTTGCAGTCGCGATCAGCAACCCGAACGCCCGTGACGTGATCCGGCGAGGCGGCGATCAGCTCGACGACGTCGTGGCCGTCGAGGAATTTCGTGTTGGGCAGGGCACTGACCCGTTGCCGGATGTGAAATTCCAGCAGCGGCCGGCTGGGCAGGTATTGGACGAGCGCGGCGGGGTCGGCGAACTTGCCCGATCGGTTGACCTCATTGGGACCGAACCGGGTGTAGACGCGCGACAGGTCGCCGTCGTCGACGACGTGGGCGCCCGCCGCGGCTAGCTTGCCAAGCAGGCCTGGCAGGAGTTGTTCTAACGCTTGAGAGCCGCGGCTCAACAGGCTGTGCAGGTGGCGCCCCTGCGGAATGCCCCTGCGGTGCACCGGTTGTCCAGGCAACAGGTCCCGCTCAACGATGGTCACCTCGTCGTAGAACTCCGAAAGCACTGCCGCACTGAGCAGGCCGGCGATACCAGCGCCGAGGACAACGGCATGTTCACCGCAGATGTGCACTCGTCCATCCCTCCGTTGTGGCCGTAAAAGAGCCATCGAGGATGACCTTACATCGAATATAAGGAAATTAAGGGGACTATGTGGTAACAATAAGACCAGGCGAAAAGCTCTTCGCCGAGCCGCCGAGCTGACGGATTCCGGCCGATGGGGGGTGTGACCGAGGTGAGAGAGGCGAAACGCCATGACCGACAGCACCTTTGACGATGTTCTGCCAGCGATCACCGCCACAGCATTGAGTGGTGGGCAGGTGGGTCGCGACGATCTGCTGCCGGTGCTGGCCAGCAGCGACGATGATCTCCTCGATGTGGTCGCTGCCGCGGGGCGGGTGCGACGCAAGTTCTTCGGCCGCCGGGTCAAACTCAACTACCTGGTGAACATGAAATCCGGTCTGTGCCCGGAGGATTGCGGTTACTGCTCACAACGACTGGGTTCGACTGCTGACGTGTTGAAGTACTCGTGGATCGACGCCGACGAAGCCGCCCGGCACGCCCAGTGCGCGATTGGCGCAGGGGCCAAGCGCGTCTGCCTTGTTGCCGCGGGTCGCGGCCCGAGTGATCGCGAGATTGAGCGCGTCGCTGGGACGGTCGCGGCGATCAAGGACTCCGCGCCCGCCGTCGAAGTCTGTGTGTGCCTGGGCCTGCTGAAGGACGGACAGGCGGATCGGCTTCGTGAGGCGGGCGCGGACGCCTACAACCACAATCTGAATACCAGCGCGGAGAACTACGCGCAGATCTGCTCGACCCACACCTTCGATGACCGCACGGCGACGGTCGCCGCGGCGAAAACCGCTGGCCTGTCGCCGTGTTCGGGCGCGATCTTCGGGATGGGGGAGTCGGATGAGGACGTCGTCGATGTCGCGCTGGCCCTGCGTGAACTGCAGCCGGATTCGGTTCCGGTGAACTTCCTCATCCCTTTTGATGGCACACCGTTGGGTGAGCACTGGGAATTGACCCCGCAGCGGTGTCTGCGCATTTTGGCGATGTTCCGGTTCGCCTTTCCTGACGTCGAGGTCCGGGTCGCCGGCGGCCGCGAAATCCATCTGCGCACATTGCAGCCGCTCGCGTTGCATCTGGCGAACTCGATCTTTCTCGGCGACTACCTGACCAGCGAGGGACAACCCGGCCAGGACGACCGGGCCATGATCGCCGATGCCGGATTCGTCATCGAAGGCGTCGACGAGCCGACCCTGCCCGGCGAGCGCCACGACCTGGTCGTCACGCGCCACCGCGGCGCCGGCACCACCGCTACGGCGAACACCTGAACGCGGTGACTGAGGAGCGAGGCAACGGCATGAACGGCATCGCGGCCATTAGGCCGGTGATCATCGTCGGGGGCGGCCCGGTCGGGCTGGCCGCAGCCCTCGAGCTCGCACGGTTTCAGGTGCCCAGCGTTGTTGTTGAACAGCATGATTCGACCTCGCACCATCCGAAGACCCGCAACCTGAACACCCGCACGATGGAAATTGCGCGCGGGTGGGGGAGCGCGGTCTATCAGCGCCTGCGCAGCATCGACATCGCGCCGGGCTGGAAGAGTCCGCTGTGGTTCCTGGAGTCGATTGTCGGCCAGCAAGGCGGTCAGATCGACACCCGCGGCTTCGAAGGCCCCGGACCGCAGATCAGCGCGGCCCTGCCGGTGCTGTCGTCCCAAGACCTCTTCGAACCGATCCTGCGCGACGCCGCAGTGGCGACCGGCCTAGTCGATGTCCGGTTCGGTCACCAGGTCACCGACGTCGTGACCGGATCGAGCGACCACGACACCGAAGCAGCCGTGACGGTGCGCGTCGCCGTGACCGGAGAGACCTACACGCTCGTCGGCGCTGCGCTGGTCGCTGCAGACGGAGGCAACAGCACCGTGCGCAACCAGCTGGGGATCGCACTGACCGGCGAGCAGGGCGTCAACCACTACGTCAACGCCTATTTCTGCAGCGACATCGAACGCCACGTCGGCGTCCGCTCGGGGCTGCTGTTCTTCATCGCCAACCAGAATGCCATTGGTGCCCTGCAACCTCTGGACGCGCGTGGGCGTTGGCTGTGTCAGATCGCGGTCCAGCCCGACCAGTGGCGCCGCGAACTTTGGGACGACGAACGGGTGCGCCGCTGGGTCCGCGCCGCAGTCGGCGTTGCCGAGCTCGACGTCGAGGTGAAAAGCGTTGGGCTATGGCAGATCAACGCCACCATCGCCGAGCGCTTCGTCCAGGGCCGGATCGTGCTGTGCGGCGACGCCGCCCATCAATTCCCGCCAACCGGCGGCCTCGGCCTCAACACCGGCCTGCAAGGCATGCACAACGTGATGTGGAAGCTTGCCTTCTGCGTCCGCGGTCTCGCCAGCTGGTCACTGCTGATCGACATACGAGGATGAGCGCCGAGGACCCACCGCCGCGGCCATCGACCAATCATTGGCGAATGCCCGCAACGTCGGTCGCCTCGCCGCGGCGGCCATCAACCCGGCCGGTTCAGACATGAGCGCCGAGGAAATCCTGCAGGAGACCCGACGCTACGGCAACCACCTCGGCGTCGAATTCGGTGCCGTATACCACTCTGCTGCGGTAATCATGACGGCACAACACCTCCCGACGTCGAAGACAGCTTCGCCGACTACGCGCCCAGCGCCAGTCCCGGCTGCCGCGCCCCACACATCTGGCTCGGCAGCGACCCCGAAATTCTCTCTACGCATGACCTGTTCGGCGCCGGTTTCACCGTCCTGACGGGCCCCGAACGGCGATCACTGGCGGCACGCAGCAACCGGCGCGGCAAACAGCTGCAGGTGCCAGTCGCGAGCTATGGCATCGGCAGTCCCGGCCTCACCGACCCCACCCGAACCTTCTTCACCCAGTACGACATCGGCCACGCCGGTGCCGTACTCGTCCGTCCCGACGGATACATCGCCTGGCGCAGCACAACCGGCCGAGCCAATGGTGCCCCACTTATCAGTGCCATCGAACAGATTCTGGATCGCCAGCCATGAATCCTGGCCCGACTTATCGCGCAACACTTGGAACGCAGCTGAGCGTGGACTATGCACCGAAGATCGCCGCCTGGTAGCTCAACCCGGCGATGAGCACTTCAACGAATCCACCCACTCTTCTGATAACTCGGCAGCAGCACCATTATGTCGGCTCAGAAGCGATCCCCGAGCCACTCGCAATGACGTTGCTGGCGCTTGTGCGCAACGACGTCCTATTCACCCACAAGACCATTGACGACGCTAGGCTGAGCACGTTAATCAACGACGTCTACCGGCTGCTCGCCTTCGCGGTGTCACAGTCTTCACCGCGCGAATTGCGCTGATCCACAGCGGGGTTGGGTGATGCGCTACGACCAAACTGGTATCACCTACGGGCAGACCCGACGGCCAGATCCGCGCATCGCTGCGATGATTAACCAGGCAATCGGAGACGGGGGACTGGTCGCCAATATCGGTGCAGGCACCGGCTCCTATGAGCCCGCTCAGACAGTCGTGGCGGTCGAACCCAGCCGCGTCATGATCGAACAGCGGCCTCCCGGATCGGCGCCGGCCGTTCAAGCAAGCGCCGAGGCTCTTCCCCTCAGCACCGGCGCTGTCGACGCCGCCTTGGCGTTGCTCACCGTTCACCACTGGAGCGATTTAGCCGCTGGCGTTGCCGAACTGGTGCGCATCGCCCGCTGGCGCGTCGTCATCTTGACCTGGGACCACGATGTCATCCGTGACTTCTGGCTTCTCAGCGAATACGTTCCTGCCGCCGCCGAGACCGACGCGCGCCTGGCCGTTTCGATCGACACCCTTGTCGACTTGCTCGGACGTGAACGCGTGTCAACGGTCAGCGTCCCTGTGCCTCATGACTGCATGGATGGGTTTGGGGGAGCGTATTGGCGCCGCCCTGAGGCCTACCTTGATGACATCGTCCGACAGGGGATGTCACTGTTCGCGATGACACCCAGTCACGAAGTGCACGAGGGCTTATCGCGGCTACGGGCCGATCTAACAAGCGGGGCCTGGGGAGAACGTCATTCCGACTTGCTGGCGATGACCGACCTCGATCTCGGCTACCGACTGATGATCGCCGACCTCGCCTGATCAGGGCCGCTGCTTTGAGGGCTCGCGAGCTCTCTCAGTCGGCAGCAAAGTGTCCTCTGAGGCGTCGGTGGCGGCGCGCAAAGAACGCACGCTTGGCTCCCTTTTGTTCAGCACTCCGGAGTGTGCTCGTTCAGTTGGGTGTGACGATGCCGGTGTCGTAGGCGTAGACGATGGCAGCAGCTCGGTCGCGTAGGTCGAGTTTGGTGAAGATGCGGCCAATGTGGCTTTTCACGGTGACGCTGGAAATGCTGAGTACGTCGGCGATTTCGCTGTTGGACAGCCCTTTGCCAATCAGTGCGAGGACGTCAAGCTCGCGAGGGGTGAGTTCGCTTGCCGTGGGATTGTGTTGGGCGGGTGCGGCTTTGCGGTAGGTGCATAGCACGCGCGCGGTGACGGCGGGGTCGAGGTAGCTGTCCCCGCGGGCGACCGCGTGCACGGCGCGGATGAGTTCTTCGGCGGAGGAGTCTTTGAGTACAAAGCCGGCGGCTCCGGCCCGTAGTGCGCCGGAGAGCAGTTCGTCGTCGCTAAAGGTGGTCAGTGCGAGCACGGGTGGTCGACCGGCCAGGCGGCGGGTGGCTTCGACGCCGTCGATGCGATGCATCCGCAGGTCCATGACGATGACGTCGATGCGGTGTTGGGCCACGGCGGCGGGGACCTCGTCGCCGTCGGTGCATTCGGCGGCGATGACGAAGCCGTCTTTGCGGCGCAGGATGCGGCGCAACCCCGAGCGCACCAGGTCCTGGTCGTCGACGAGCAGGACGGTGATCTCTTCGGCCGGGCCGATCACGTTGTAGCCCGGCCGGTGTCGTGTAGTGGTATCTCGGCGCGGACCGACCAGCCGTCCTGGGTGGGGCCGGCCTCGACGGTTCCGCCCAGCAGTTCGATGCGCTGACGCATTCCACGTAGGCCGCGCCCGTCTGGGGATCGGGCGGTGACGGCGGCGGCGGGCTGTCGGGTGTCGACGCACAGGTGCGCTGCGTTCGGTGAGATGGTGAGGGTCACGGTCGATTTCGACTCTGGTGCGTGTTTGGCGACGTTGGCCAGTGACTCCTGGGTGATGCGGTACAGCGCCAGGCCGACCGCCGCTGACACCTTTTCAGTTGATCCGTCGGCGGCGCAGCGTCACAGCGAGCCCGGCGCGCTCGAAATCGTCGACGAGCGTGGGGATGTCGCCGAGGCCGGGCTCCGGGGTGGTCTGTGGGGACGTGGTGGGCTGGTCGTCGAGCAGCCCCACGGTGCGGCGGATGTCGGCCATCGCCTGGCGGCCGAGGCGCTCGGCGTGCTCGAGGGAGTCGATGGCGTCGTCGATGTCGCGGTCCTGCTGCAGGCCGCGCCGCGCCCCGGTCAGATGCAGCAAGGTGATGGACAGGGAGTGGGCGATGACGTCGTGCACTTCGCGGGCGATGCGGCGTCGCTCATCGGCGGCGGCGTGCGCGGTGGCCGCTTGTTGGGCCTGGATCTGCGCGGCCAGCAGCGAACGCATGGTGCGCATGAGATAGCCGATCAGCCAGCCGAACCCGACGCATCCCAGGTACAGCACGATCGAGTCAAGGCGGTGGAAAGCAGTTGCGGCGAACAGCAGCGCGCACGCTGACACGGTGGCGAGCAGGCCAGCTAGCGGGGACGCGAGTGCGCCGACGGCGCCGACCATCAACACCAGCAGGGTTGGGGCGAAGTCGGCGTGCACCGGTGTCGAGGTCGCGAACAGCATCAGCGCCGTGGTCGTCGACCAGGCCGCCCATAACGCGGTCGGGCTGAAACCGATGTCGGAGACGATGAATACGACGGGCGGAGCGATCGCGATGACGAATGCGGCCGCTGCGACCGGCAGGTCGGAGACGGGTCGCTGCAGGGTGGCGATCAGGCCGCCGCCGATCACGATGGCATCGACGATGAACAGCACCGACCATGTGATCCCGATCGGGATGTGTTCGCTGCGTCTGGCCATCAGTGCCCGCAGGCGATCTGTCGCGCCGCCGCCCACCATTATCCGATGGTAGAAGGGCCAGCCGGTCTGCCTGCATCATTCTGTGGGCGGTGACGGCCTCCGCCCATGGTCGGAGACCAAGACCCCACCTGGGCACGACGCGCTCAGGGTGCTGGTTTTCTAGCGTCGATTCATGGCATCGACGATGCTCCACAAGCACAGCGACCCGACCGCGAAGGGCAGCGCCCCAGCCCGCCGCAGGCGGGGGATCGCTGGCCTGAGCGGTCGCAGCGCGGCGCTGATCGTCGGCTTATGGATGTTGGCCGCCGCTGTTGCCAATGTCGTGGTTCCGCAACTCGAAGGCGTCGTCGACGCCCACGCCCGCTCGTTCATGCCGCCGGATGCGCCGAGCGCGACCGCCGCCGCGCGCGCCGCTGAGCTGTTCGGTCAAAAGCCCAGCAACAACTTCGTTTACGTTGTGCTGGAACGCAATCAGCCACTGATGCCGGCCGACCGGCGATTCTATGACGCGCTGACCGCCGCGCTTAGCGCTGATACGCGGCATGTGAATTCAGTGACCGATCTGTGGTCGAACCCGGCCACCGCCGCCGGCGCGCAAAGCCCGGATGGACGCGCGGTCACCGTGATGGTCCGGCTAACCGGGATGCTAGGCACCGCCCAGGCCCGCGACTCCGTGAATTCCATCCGCGGCACGGTTGCGCGGCTATCACCGCCGGCAGGACTTGCGGTCCATGTCAGTGGGCCGGGCGCGACGATCGTCGATGAATTCGCAGCGATCGACCGGCAGATGCTGGCGATCACCGCCGCCACCGTGGGCATGATCCTGATGTTGCTGCTGGTCGTCTACAGGTCGCCGGTGGCCGCCGGGATCCCGCTGATGTCGGTGGGGCTGGCGTTGGCGTTGGCCCGCGCCATCATCGCGGCCCTCGGGCGGGCCGATCTGGTGGAAGTGTCGCTGTTCTCGGTGGCTCTCACCGCAGCCATGACGTTGGGCGCCGGCACCGATTACGCCATCTTCCTGATCGGCCGCTACCACGAAGCCCGCAGCCGCGACCTGGCCCCGCCGCGCGCCTTGGCACACGCGTATCGGGCGGTCGCACCCGTGGTGATCGGCTCCGCGCTGACCGTGTCGGTGGCGTTGGGTGCCCTGGTATTCGCCAAGGTCGGATCATTACGCAGCGCCGGAATCCCCTGCGCCATAGGCATTCTAGTTACCATGGCTGCGTCGCTGACCCTGACACCGGCGCTGATGCGCCTCGCGATAGGCCGCGGGCTCCTCGAACCACGGCCCTCAAAGACCGCCCGACGCTGGCGCCGCGTCGGAACCATGGTCGCGCGCTGGCCCGCCCCGGTCCTGCTCACCGCGGGCGGGCTGACCCTGCTGCTGGCGATTCCGCTGGCGAGTTTTCATGTCGGCTGGAACGAACCAGCCGGCACGCCAGCCGCCGCGGATTCCAACCGCGGATACCGCAGCGCTGACCGGCATTTCGCCGCCAATTCGCTGCTACCTGACGTCATCGCCATCCGATCCGACCACGACCTGCGCAACCCAGCCGGCCTGATCGCCATCGAGCGCATCACCCGACAGATCATGGCCGTCCCCGGTGTCCGCAAAGTGCAATCGGCAAGCCGGCCCGACGGCACCGTGCCTGACGAAGCCACGCTGAGCGGTCAAGCCGGGGTGATCAGCCGGCAATTCTCCGACACCATGAATGCGCTCAACCAGCGCCTAACGAGGGTCTCCGAACTCGACAGCGGATTGACCCGCATGCAGGCTGCCGTCGACCAGCTCGGCAACGGACTACGTGGCGCCAGCGGAGGACTGGGCACCATGTCCACTGCCGCGACCGACATGCGCACCGGGATGGCCGGGCTGCAACACACCGCCACCACTGTCTCGAGCTATCTCGATCCGCTCCGCAACTTCGTCGACCACACCCCCAGCTGCGAGACCAACCCGTTGTGCTCCACCGTCGATCGCGTCGTCCAACCCGTCGATGCCCTGGTGGCTACCTCGGCCACCCTCAGCGCCGGCGCCACCACCCTCGCTCAAGGTTCGACCGTCACCGCCGCACGCCATGACGCACCTCCCGAACACCGTCGCTGCGATGAGAGACGCCCTCGGACAGGCCCGTTCGGCCACCACCGACCTGCGCGGCCTCGCCGAGACACTCGAGCCCCAGATGCGGCAGCTGACCGGATACCTCAACGAGCTCGCCACCGGGTTTAAGGGCAGCGCCGCCGGCGGCTTCTACCTACCGCAACGCGCATTCGCCGACCCCCGCTACCAAGCGGTTCTGCGCCAACTGATCTCGACCGACGGACACGCCGCCTACCTGCTGGTCTACGGCGACGGCGCCGAATGGGGCACCGAGGGCGCCACCCGCGCCGACCAAGTCCGGACCGCCGTCAGCGAAGCCACCAAAGAAGGCACCCTGACACCGACCGAAGTCGACCTGGCCGGCGTCGGACCCGTCACCGCCGACCTGCAGCATCGTGGTCACCGCCGACACCACGCTTCTAGTCGACCGCGGCGTTGGCGCCTGATCTTCCTCATCATGACCGTGATGCTGCGCAGCCCAGTCGCTGGACTGGTCGTCGTCGGCACCGTCGTCACCTCCTACGCCTCCGCGCTGGGCGCCAGCGTCCTGATCTGGCAACACCTCATGCATCACGACCTGCACTGGGCCGTGGCACCGATCGCCTTCATCGCCCTGATCGCCGTCGGCGCCGACTACAACCTGCTGCTCGCGCTGCGCAGTCAAAGACGAAGCACCGGCCGGCCTCAAAACCGGCATCATCCGGGCGTTCGGCGGGACCGGCGGCGTGGTCACCACCGCCGGTATCGTCTTCGGCCTCACCATGCTCGCCCTGCTGACCAGCAGCGTGCTCAGCATCGCCCAAATCGGCACCACCATCGCCGTCGGCCTACTCTTAGACACCCTGATCGTGCGGGCCTTCATCGTCCCGGCCATCGTCGCGCTACTCGGGCGCTGGTTCTGGTGGCCACGCCTACCTCGCGACCGCACACCACACGGCGAAACCGCCACCGGCACAACGACGCCAGCGCCAGCTTTTAGGGTTTAGGCGGGTCAGCGGGTTCGGCTGTGAGCGGCGCTGGGCGCCAGCCGCGCTCGCGTTCTGATGCAAAGCATCTCGTCGCTAAATTCAGCTGGCGTCTCGAGCCCCCCTATCAGCGGGCCGCGTGGCGCATATAGCCAACCCTCGCCCCAGCGAGAGCCCTGTGTGCCTCGTCTTGGGCATTTACTGGTTGAGGTTTCGATCGTGCGGCCTACGCTTAGGTTGTGAGAGGTGTCACACTGTCGATCCTGGAAGGTCAGGCGATGCTGCCATTTGTGGTCTTCGGAAGCTGCGGCATCGTTGGCGCCGCCGTCTTCCTTGTCGTCGCAGGCATGAAGCGCCATGTGTCCGCGGTTCGAGCGGCGACCGCTAATCCCGGGTGGACTGCGCCTGCCGCGCATTGGCAGGCCGGCCGGTGGGATGCTGATGACCGCCACGCATATGTCGCGAATCTCGGTGATGAGACCGCATACGAGGTCAGTGTCACCGAAGGCGAGCGGATGCTCGCAACGGCATCACGGGTCCCGCCCTTCAGCGCCGCTCGGATGGCGACGATTTCAGGGCCACCGTGCTACGTCAACTTCTGCGTGCACAGCAGGCTTGCGCAGCGGTCGCTGGTCAGCACGACTAGTGGGACGCAGCATGAGGCGGAAGATGCGAACGCCGAGAAGGCTTTTAGAGTAACTGTCACGATCAGGTGGCGATCTGGTCGCGGCGAATGGTCCTCACAAACCGTGCACGCCGACTAGATCAGTGGCCACCGTTGTTGCTTTCCACGCCCACCCCGACGACGAGGCGATACTCACCGGCGGAACACTCGCGAGCCTGTCCTCAGCCGGACACCGCGTCGTTCTCGTCACTGCCACCGACGGACGCATGGGCAGTGACCCCGACCGTACACCGCTCGATGAATTACAGCTCAGCGCAGCAGTTCTCGGGGCTCATCGTGTCGAGTGCCTCGACTACGCAGACAGTGGCTACGGACCTGTTTTCTACGACGATCCGCCGGGCCGCGTGAGGTTCGCCAGGGCCGACCTTGATGTGGCAGCGCAGAGCCTGGCAGCCATCCTGCGCGCGGAACGCGCAGAAGTGTTACTGAGTTATGAGCCCAACGGCGGGTACGGACACCGCGACCATATCCAAGTCCACCGCGTCGGCAAGCGAGCCGCTGAACTGGCCGGCACTGCGAGGGTTTTGGAAGCGACCATGCCGCGAGAGCTACTGCGCCGCGTCAGCAGGATCTGTCGACTCCTGCGGCTACCGGCGCCCTACACGGCCGAGGAGCTGAAATCGGCATACGCGCCGCGGGCAGCGATCACCCACCAGATCAATGTCCGTCGCTACGCTCGACACAAGCGAGATGCGTTCGCCGCACACCACTCTCAGATTGGTGGCGGACTCAAATCACGCATGTTCGGCATACTCCTTCGGGTGCCTCCGCAAATATTTGGAATGATCTTCGGCTACGAGTGGTTTGTCGAACCCACGGCCTCGCCCCACACGCGGCGCGACGTCATCGTCGAACCGAACGCGTGACTGTCGTGAAACGGAGCCCGGTGAAGGGCCTCAAGAATGGACAGGAACGTGAGACAGACGCTGAGTTTGAGAAACTACAGTAGGAAGGCTTGTAGGTTCTGAAATCCCGTGTCCAAATCTCAAATGAATGAACCGGGTCGGCGCTCAGCGAGGTCGCCCGGTTGTCGGGAGTCGGCTGTGCGGAGACGGTGCGCAAGTGGGTGTGCCAGGGCTAGGTTGATGGCGGCGCTCGTCCGGGGGCCACGACTGAAGAATCCGCTGAGCTGAAGCGATTGCAGCGGGAGAACCCCGAATTGCGAAGGGCTAAAGCAATTTTGAAGACAGCGTCGGTTTCTTCGCGGCCGAGCTCAACGCCAGAGGCCTGCCGCCGGCTGAGCAGAGCCGCCGAATTCATCGTGAGCGGCCCACTAACATCACGAAAGAATTTCTGTGATTCATACGGGTGACCCGAACGGGGACATGGTTAACCTGCGACTGGTAGATGTTCGCGAGGCCGATAAGGCTGTACTGGCCAACTTGATCCAGCTATATCTCTATGACCTGAGTGAAGTCCGTGGCTACGAGCTGTCGCCGCACGGTACCTACGCCTACCGCTACCTTGACCACTACTTCCTTGATCAAGATCGCCGGGCCAGCTTTATCGAGGTCGACAGCCATCTCGCGGGTTTCTGCCTCACCCGTCGCCCCGAGCCAGATCTGTGCTCGATGGCGGAGTTTTTTGTTGTGCGCGCCCATCGGCATCGCGGGATCGCCCAAGCAGCAGCAACTTCGGCGTTCACGTCGAACCCCGGACGATGGCAGGTAGCGGTCGATCATCACAACACCCCAGCACTAAGGTTTTGGACAAAGCTGATCGAAGCGGTCGCGATCACCAATGTCAGCCACAGCGATCGCTTTCCGCCAGACGTGGCTTTCCCCGGCCGATGGTTCGAGTTCGAGGTGGCAAACACCAGCCATTCGCGCTGACCGGCCACGCAGGCTGCGTGCTCGAAAGCGTCTGCAGTGCAGCTTCTTCGAGATAGTCGCGCATTCGTGTATACTCAAAACTATTGTGCCAAAGTAGCTTTGGAACCGTCACTGCTCTAAGTCTCGCCCCAAACGCGTTCTGAAGCAACAGTACTCGGCCCGACCCAGGCTCCTTCGACGCCCGAGCTACGCCGTGATACACGCCGCAACTGGACGGCGTTCACACAACGGCATCGCCACGCTCAGCAGTCAGCCGCTCATCATCTGACGCCAAACCGGCCTTCGTTATTCGCTGCTGCCCGGGGGTGTGGGGTGTGGGGTGTGGGGTGTGGCCGGCGGGCGAGGCGTCGGTGCGCGAGGGCCTGGTCGGGCAGATGTTGATGTTGCAGAAGGTGACCTCGGCGATGGTGATGCCCGCGTCGACCATCGCACCGAGATCGACGTGGTGTGAGCCGATTCCAGCAGGGACAGGGTCGCCGGTGCAAGCCCCCTGGTCAGCAGCGGTAGTGCTGTGCCCGTCATCCGATCGGCCAACCTGTCCAACTTCCTCATGGGCGGTCGTGCGCGGCGGCACGCAGTCGCCGAGCGAAGTCGTCGGTGCACACCAGCTCGGCCTGAGCGCTGACCTCCATCTCGAGGGTGATGGCCAGTGCGGGCTTGGCGGCGGCGTCGAGGACACGTTTGGCCAGCCCGACGGCGTGGCGTCCGTTGGCAAGCAGTGCATCGACGAGCTGGCCGGTCGCGGCTTGCAGTCCGACCAAGGGTGCCACCCGATTGACAAGGCCGATGCGCAGCGCCTCTTCCGCGCCCACCGCGCGGGCGGTCAGCACCAGCTCCTTGGCTCGCCCCAGTCCGACGATCGCCGACAGCCGCGAACTGCCGCCCAGGTCGGGGATGAGCCCCAGGCGGGTTTCCAGCAGTGCGATCTGTGCGTCGTCAGCCATTACCCGCAGATCACACGCCAACGCGAGTTCCGCCGCGCCACCGATGCAGGCGCCGTGGATTTGCGCGATGGTCGGCTTGGCCATCTGTTCCAACGCGTTGACCGCCGACAACATGATCGGTCGACCGCGCCGCACAGCGTTGGGATCGTGGGCCAGTCCGGCCAATTCGTGCACATCGTTGCCGGCAGAGAAGTGCCGGCCCTCGCCACGGACCACCACACACCGCACGTCGGGGTTTCCGGCGGCATCGGTGAACGCCTCGCCTAACTCGCGGTACACGCTGCTGCACAACGCATTACGCTTTGCTATACGGCTGATGATCACATGACGAACCGCACCGACGTCTGCAACGCGAATATCGTTCATCGCCATCCTTGGGTCGCGGGTGGTGTTTGGCGGGAAGCGCTGTGCGCGCCGCAAGCACTCAGCCGAGAAATCGCCCGAACATCACGAAGGCGGCCAACGCGAAGAGGGCGGCGTTGACGACGACGGCCTTGGGTTCGTGTAACCGGCTGTGTGCCCACGCAGCGCCGATCATCACGACACATAGCCCACCCGCGGCCAGCGGGGTGAGCAGTTTGGCAGTACCGCTCAGCCACGGCGCCACCAACCCGATGGCGGCCAGCAATTCTGCTGCCGCAGTGAAGCGAACGACCGGCATCGGAAACATCGCGATGCCCGTCTGACCTGTAGCCAGCAGCCGGTCCCTGGCCATGGTGAGTTTCGCGGTGCCTGAAGCGGCGAAGATTGCCGCTAGTGCAAGTTGTGCGGTCCAGAGCAGGATGTCCATCGCATTCTCCCATCAGTTGCCTACGACCCCTAAGACGAACGGGGTTCGGCCGCTGTGACACTCGGCCGGAGATTTCGAAGAATGTGTCACAAATCGGCCCCCGGAAGCGTCTTAGAGGAGACGACGCGAATCTACGATCAAACGGAGGTGCCGTGACTGCGGACTGTGAGGACGCTACGGAATTGAGGCCACTGCTCTTCTCGATCGCGTATCGGATGCTCGGCAGTGTCGCCGACGCCGAAGACATGGTGCAGGCGGCATATGTGCGCTACTTCGACTACTGCGCGCGGGGTCAGCGGGTGGAGTCGTCGCGGGCATTACTGACGACGATCACCACACGGCTGGCCATCGATGCGCTCCGGTCGGCGCGCCAACAGCGCGAGAGCTATATCGGGCCTTGGCTGCCTGAGCCATTGCTGACGTCCGAGGAGTCCGACGTCGCCGACGCGGCAGCGACGTCGGACTCGTTGTCGATGGCGTTTCTGGTGCTGTTAGAGACGCTCTCGCCCGTCGAGCGCGCGGTGTTCCTGCTGCGCGAGGTGTTCGTCTACGACTATGACGAAATCGCACGGGTCGTCGGCAAATCGGCCGCGAACTGTAGACAGCTCTTGGTGCGCGCCCGTCGGCACGTGGACGGTGGACGTCGACGGTTCGCTGCCGACGCAGCACAGCGTGCGACTCTGTCCGAGAGATTCTTCGACGCGGCCGAGCACGGCGCGCTCGGGCCTCTTGTCGAGATGCTCGCCGAGGATGTGGTGTTCTACGGTGACGGCGGCGGCACAGGACGAGGAGTGCGCAAGCCGGTGTTCGGTCGTGACCGTGTGCAACGGGTCCTCGACGGAATCTTCCACGCGTACCGCCGTTTCGGCGCCCGGTTCGAGCGGTGCGGGGTCAACGGCGGCCCCGGCCTGCTTGCGTTCGATTCGGCTGGCGGCCTGATCAACGTGCTGACCCTCGATGTCTGCGACCACCAGATTTGCACGGTGCGTTCGGTGATCAATCCCGACAAGCTCGGTCACCTCGGTGTGCCGCTGTCCGCGCTCGCCAAGCGGGAACAACGATGAGACTGGCGATTCTCGACAATGGGCACCGTCCCGCGCCAAGCTGTTTCTCAGCGTCACCGCCGCGCCGAGCTCACCCGGATCGCGAGCGACGGCGACATCGACCCAGACCACCCCAGCTCGACCCCACCCGAACTGCGGTCGGTGCGCGACTTTCTGGTCGCCCTGAGCAGTGGCCCCGAAGCAGCCGATCCCGCCGGGGTGCCCGATTTGCCAGAAGGCGCGAATCGCGAGGCGCTGCGCGTCAACCTGGTGTTCGGCGTCATCGGTCGGATGCCCAATGCGTTCGGCTTCACCCTTCGTGAGGGTCAGCGTCACAGCGGCGCCCGCGCGCTGCACCGCTTCGGCTACCGCTTTCCGAATTTGCTTCGGGCCGAGCGCAACAGCAGCCTAGCCCGGTGTCGATGCGCGGGATTCCTCAGTTGTGCCAAGGGTTGGCCTCCTATCTGGCCCAGTCCGCCGAGTGCCGCCGCCATCGTTGTCCGTCTCTGCTGCCCAGTTGGTGCGCTGCGCACGGAGTTCGTCGATCACCGCGTCGCGGTACCGCGTCGGGGGGCATCCGAGGACGGCTTTGAATGTCCGCGAGAAGTGTGCGGGATCGAGCAAGCCCCAACGCGCACCGATTTCACTTACCGACTTGTCCGCCAAACGGATGTCAGCCAGGTCTTGACGACAGCGATCGACCCGGCGACTCCTTACCCAACCGGTAACCGTTTGCCCTTGCGAGGCGAACAATGCTTGCAGGTGGCGCACCGAGATATGGTGTGCAGCAGCGATCGTCGCGTTATCCAGATTCGGATCACCCAGCCGCTCCTCGATGAAGACGCGAATTCGCATAAGCAGGGCGCTTCGGCCACCACCGGGCTCGACATCGATCGGCACAGGCATCCGTTCGGCCAACGATGCGGTCAGCATCTCAAGGATGGCGTCAGCGAGGTGGACGGTCGCGGCGTGCCCACTGACCTGAAACCGTCTGCCGAGTTCGACGAGGAACGGTGACACCGATGCTGCCAGCCCCTCGTCACCGCGCAGTGTTTGCGCGGTGACACGGGTCAACTGCGACGGCGTCAACCTCAATCGGTCGCGACGGAACATCAGCACCAAGGTCTGGTAACCGGCAGGGAAGGTCAGTTGGTAGGGCCGAGCGGTGTCGTAAACCGCATAGTCACCTGCCTCGAGGTGCGCCTCCCGACCGTCTTGGGATATCACGCAGCTGCCACGTAACTGAAGACCAACCTTCAGATACTCATCGGCGCTCTGCTCGACCAGCCGTTTCGTGCGACAGATCTGAGCCGCCTCCGACAATGCCACGTCAGTCATCTGCACCGCGCCCAGACTGGCTGATCTCATCAGCCAACGAAGGTGTGGAGCGCAACCGACAGACAGCACCAAGGGCACGAACGTATCCGATACCGCATGCCGGAATTCGTCGAAGTTGTCGCGCCCGTCCGGATTTGCCAGAGCACCCGACATCGTCGTCTCCATGGCAGTAGTACGTGACGGCACCTGCATTAGTTCATCTGTTGCCATGACAGGGTTTGCACGCGCCGCGTCAAAAACCATGCGCCGGGATGCAAGCGTGTCCTGCGACTGCGGCGAACAGTTGATCACGTGCTCATCGACAACAAGTCACGGCGGGTCACGCCAGACGAGGTCGCCCAGGTTTACGACTTCATCGTTTGTGGTTGTGGCTCTTCAGGATCGGTGGTCGCCGCGCGCCTCGCCGACGATCCCGAGGCCACCGTTCTCGTGCTCGAGGCAGGCGGAAGAGCCGATGACCCGGCCGTCACCGACCCTGCCCGATGGCCTCTCAACTTGGGAAGTGACCGGGATTGGGGGTTCAATTCCGAGCCGAACTGCCATCTCAACGGGCGGACAATCCCGTTGAACATGGGCAAGGTCCTTGGCGGTGGGTCGAGCATCAACGTGATGGCCTGGGCGCGCGGCCACGAGAGCGACTGGGATCACTTCGCCGCCGCGGCCGGCGAACCCGCGTGGAATCACGAGCATGTGCTCGAGATCTACCGTCGTATCGAAGATTGGCACGGGCCGGCCGATCCGCACCACCGCGGCGTAGGAGGTCCGGTATTCGTCGAGCCGGCCCGCGATGCCAGCCCGATCGCACACGCTGTCATCGAGGGCGCTCAGTCAATCGGGATCCCGACCTTTGACAGCCACAATGGATCGATGATGCGGCAAGCCGGAGGCGCATCTATCCTCGACGTGCGTATCCGTGACGGTGTCCGCGAATCCGTCTTCGGATCCTATCTCGAGCCACGCTTGGAGCGGCCGAATCTGACCGTCATCACCGGTGCCACGGTAACCCGGCTGGCCTTCAGCGGAAACCGCGCAACAGGTGTGGAGTTTTTTCACGCGGGGTCGGTCCACTACATCGCAGCGGCCCGCGAGGTAGTCGTATCGCTAGGTGCGATCAACACACCCAAGCTATTGATGCAGTCAGGCCTGGGCGATGCCGACGAGTTACGAAGCTGGGGCATTCCGGTCGCCGGGCATCTGCCGGGTGTGGGCCGTAACTTCCAGGATCACCCGCGCATTGACTGCGTGTGGGAGTCGTCAGCTCCGCTCGAGCTGCGCAACAACGGGGCCGAAGTCACGGTTTTTTGGCAGAGCACCACCCGATCCGAAGGACCCGATCTTCAGATCTGTGTTGGAGCATTTCCGTTGGCGAGCACCGAAAATGTCATCAAATACGGTCTGCCCGAACACGGATGGACAATGTGCGGTGGGGTTTTGCGGCCCCGCAGCCGCGGTCGTGTCCGCGTAGCGGGGCCCAACCCAGTCGACCCGGTGATCATCGACACCAACATGCTTGCCGACGCCGACGACATGCGCGCCGCGGTCGCCTGCGTGAAACTGTGTCGTGAGATCGGCAATTCGGCGCCGCTGCGCCCCTTCACCGCGCGGGAGGTGATGCCCGGCGACCTCTGCGGCGACGACCTGGAGAACTTCATTCGAAACGGAGCCAGCAGCTACTGGCATCAGACAGGAACGGCGAAGATGGGCCGCGACGACATGGCGGTGGTCGACGCAGCCCTCAAGGTTTACGGGACCCAAGGGCTCCGCATCGCCGACGGGTCCATCATGCCCCGCATCACCAGCGGCAACACGATGGCACCCTGCGTCATCATCGGCGAGCGGCTCGGCGACATCCTCAAAGCCGAACACGGCCTGAGTTGAGTCGAATCGCACACAACGATGAGCACCAAAGCGAATTCATCTGTGGAACAGTACGTTTAGCCCTACAGGTGCCGTGCGTCGCACAACGCGAGGTGTCGGCGATCTAACATGGTGCTTCACCGAGCGTCACCGCGACAAATTGCACAGCGGGTTACCGCCCCGTTCGTGGTTCAAGACGCCCGCAACAACATCGACATGATCCCCGGTCTCACCGAGGCCGTTGAGGCCGGCACCGCGGTGCATTACTACAGCGTCGAGGCCGCCGAACGCGCCCACCAAGCCCCGGACGCATTCACCGGCGGCACACTGACCTTCCTGGTGACCGCGCAGCCCTACCGCTGCCCCGTCGCGCCCTATGAAGGCTCGCTGCTGGCCGCAGATCTGCTGCACGACAACGGAAGTCGCCAAAACACGACCATCTCGGTCTACAGCCCCGAAAAGCAACCCATGTCCTCGGCAGGGCCCTACGCCGGGCCGGAGCTCGTGCAGCTACTCCGTGACAACGGCATCGAGTTTCACGGCGAGCACGCCGTCGAACGTATCGACAACGAGCGCAACGAGATTCACTTCCGCAACCGCGCCACCACGACGTTCGATCTACTGGTCTCCGTGCCACCCCACGAGCCGGCCGTGACACTGGACGAACCCGGATGGATCAGTGTCGACGTGGCTACGATGCAAACCCGGCACCCCGGCATTTTCGCCATCAGGGACACCACTGCCATCACCTCCCCATCAGGGCGGCCGCTGCCCAAAGCGGCGATCTTCGCCAGAAACGGCGCTAAAGCCGCTGCCCTGAACGCGCTGCACTACCTTGGGGTGACTGACACCGACACTGCGCTGTCGGGCGAAGGCTACTGCTACGTCGACACTGGCTCCGGGCGAGCCGCGCTCGGCCCCCCACTGGTTCGACCGCCGCCGCCTAAGTGGATCCCGTTGTGGCGAAGGAGGCGATGTGATCGATGGTGGTGTTCAGTGCGGTTCGTAGGGGCTCACCGTCGCGCTGCGTCTTGGCCAGCAGCAGGCCGCCCTGCAGGGCCGTCAGCAGTGCCAGGGCGAGTTGGTCGACGTCTGCGCTGTCGACGAGTGCGCCGCGGGCCTTCATCGCCGCTAGGCCGTCACGGATGACCATCTGCCATCGCCGGTAGCCGGCCACCACGTCGTCTCGTGCGATGTCGTCGCTGTCGGCGAGCTCGCTCGCCAACGAGCCCAGCGGGCAACCCCCCCGAAAGTCATTGGCCCGCGCCGTGTCCACGATGGCCTGGGCCCAGTCGCGCAATCCGTCGATGTCGTCGAGGTGGGCGAGCAGGGGCTTGTGAAACCCGATGGTCGTGTCGCTCCAGTATTCGATGACCGCGCGGGTCAGGGAATGCTTGTCGTCGAAGTAGTGATAGACCTGTGACGCGCTGACGCCGGCGGCGGCCTGGAGGGCTTCGGTGCTGGTGCCAGCTACTCCCTGCTGGTACATCAGGGCGGCGGCCGCGGCCAGGATGCGGTCGCGGGTGGCTTGGCCCTTTCGCGTGATCATCACTCCAGTTTAGCCGATGTTGGTGCTGAAATTCCAAAGCCAGCGAGACTGTATGGAGGGGTCAATCCAGCGATATCGGTAGCGTGTAGGCGGACATTCCACATTCCGACCATCGCAACGCAGCAGCGGTATCGCCGAAGATCGCCAATGCCACTTCGGTCAAGCGTCCAGGATGCCGGTCACGGGTCGGCTTGGCCCGGGTACGTGGCCATGGCTCGAAGGTACATCACTTTTGGTGTTGACATTCCAAAGATAGAAGTGTTTTGTGAAGTGGACAATCCAAACACGAAGGTAGTCGCATGACGACGCAGACGTCCCCGCAACCCGGGGTCCCTCACCGGTGACGTCCGGGCGGTCCCCGGCGGACCGACCACACCTTTCGCCCAGTGGACGCACGCCGAGCGTGACCCCTTTCAACAGCAACTAGCCAACGTCGCAGCAGATAAGGAACAGAATGAAATTCAGTGGCAAAAACGTCCTCGTCACCGGTGCGACATCCGGCGTCGGGAAAGAAGCCGCGAAACTGTTCGCCCACCATGGGGCCGCGGTGATCGTCACCGGCCGCGACGAAAGTCGCGGCAAAGCCGTCGTCGAGGAGCTCGCCACGGCAAGCGCACCCGCCCGCTTCATCGCCGCCGACCTCACCGTCTCCGACGACGTGCGAGGACTGATTCAGGAGGCTGGGGACGTCGACATTCTGGTCAACAACGCCGGCTTCTGGGAGTTGGCGCCGACCGCGGAGGCCACCGAAGCTGGTTTGGACGCCATGTTCGCAGTCAATGTCAAGGCGCCGTTCCTGCTGACCGCAGCCTATGCCCCGGCGATGGCGGAAAACGGCGGCGGCGCCATTGTGAACGTGTCCACGATGGTCGCCGACCGCGGCCAAGCCGGTATGGCCGGCTACGGCGCCGCCAAGGCAGCCCTGGAATCGCTAACCCGCTCCTGGGCCGCGGAATTCGGGCCTCAGGGCGTGCGCGTCAACGCCGTCGCGCTGGGCCCCACAATGACTCCGGCGATGGATCCGATGGCACACATGCTGCCCACCTTCGTCGCCGCTATTCCGTTGGGCCGTGCCGCCCAGCCCATCGAGATCGCCAACGCCATCGCCTACCTGTGCAGCGAGCAGTCGAGCTTCATCACCGGGGCCGTCGTCCCTGTCGACGGTGGCCGCCAGTCGGTGCTGTGAACGGCGACCCACACCCATCTGATCCTGGGCGCAACGCCCGCAATCGCACGCTAAAACCTCACAATCAGGAGACCTCAATGAGCAAACAGCCCTCCCCAAGCGGCCGGATGCGGGGCCAGATCGTCCTGGTCACCGGCACCACCAAGGGCGGCATCGGGTACGAGACCGCCCGCCTTCTCGGTGACGAGGGAGCCACCGTCCTGACGCACGGCCGCACTCCGGAAGCAGCGGGCGCCAGCGTCGGCCGCCTCACGGTTGACGGCAACGGAGCTGGCCGGTTCGTCCCGGTAGCTGCCGACCTGAGCTCGATCGCCGGCGCCTGGCAACTCGCAGACGCCGTCCGAGATGCAGCCCCCCAGGGCATCCACGGTCTGGTCAACAACGCCGGCGCCGGGTTCGCCGAGCGGCAGCTGTCCCCAGATGGCTTCGAGATGACCATGGCCATCAACCACGTGGCGGTAGCCGCCCTGACCGAGGGGCTCCTCGACCTGTTGCACGCGGGTGCGGATTCCTTGGGAAGACCGTCGCGGGTAGCCAACATGACCGCGTTGATCGAGGGGCGCGGGAAAGTCGAGACCGACTGGTCCTATCCGGGCAAGTACAGCCAGACTCAGGCCTACTTCAACGCGAAGTTGACCAACCTGCTCTACACCTATGCCTTGGCTCGCCGGCTCGACGGCCGCGGGGTCACGGTCAACGCGGTCAGCCCCGGCACGGTGAAATCGGATTTCGGCGCCAAGGCCGGCGGAATCTTCGGCCTGATGGCACGGTTCGGCGCACCGCTATACGGCCACCCCAGTAAAGGCTCCCGCGGAGTCGTGCGGATCATGACCGACCCTGACCTGGCCACGGCCACAGGCAACGGCGCCTACTACACGCCCTCCAAACTCAAGAAATCCTCTACGAAGTCCCGCGCACAGCAACTGCAGGAGCAGGTTTATCTGCAGACCGAACGTGTCCTGCGTGCCCACCGCGACAACCACCCCAGGAGCGTCGGTGAGGACCGCGTTCACCGTGCGTCGGAGCGTTTCGAGTAGCCAGTCACCACGGCGGCTGGCCAACCAGGGCGTGCAGGCCGTCCGCAAGGGCATCGCCGAGACGAAGGCCCCGCTGGGTCGTTGGTTCTGGTGGCCGCAGGTCGTCTACCCGCGCGGTGACGACGCTCGACCGGTATCAGCTCCCGAACTTGCGACGAAGACACCCTGACCGGACCCCAGGAAATGGGCGACGGCCAACGAGAGCCGTTCATCTGTGTCTACAGATGGCAGCGTGGCGGGACCAGCGGTTGGTAGCTCAAGGGCCGAATGTCATGGGATCAGAGTATTCGGCGAATTTCGAGCACCTCTCGAGAATCACGTCGGTGCGGGGTGGCGTGCCTGGCCTGCCGGGCGCCGCGCCGTCTGTTGTGGCCACCAGAACCACCGGCCTAATAGAGCCGCGATTGAGGGCGTCATCAGCGAACGCACGATCAAAGTGTCGAAGAGTAGTCCGAGGCCGATGGTGGTGCCGGCCTGACCGATGGAACTCAAGTCGCTGGCGGCCATGGACATCATGGTGAACGCGAACACCAGACCGGCGGCTGTGACGACGCCGCCGGTGCTTCCCATCGACCGGATGATCCCGGTTTTCAGTCCCGCACCGATTTCCTCTTGGAACCGTGACACCAGGAGCAGATTGTAGTCAGAGCCGACCGCGAGAAGGATGATCAACCCGAAAACCGGTGCGATCCAGTTGAGTTCCAGGCCGAGTATGTGCTGCCACACCAGCACTGACAACCCGAAGGCGGCGCCTAGTGACAGCAGCACGGTGCCGACGATCGCTATTGATGCGATGGCGGCTCGGGTGATGATCAGCATCACCGCAAAGATGAGAGTTAGTGCGGCGAGTCCGACGATCATCAGGTCGTATTTCGAGCCGGCCTGGATATCGCGGTACACCGCGGCGGTCCCGGCGAGGTAGAACCGTGCATCAGTCAGGCTGCTTCCTTTGACGGCTTGGTGTGCGGCTTGGAGTTCGGGTGTGACCGCGGCGATACCTGCGGGGGTCGCCGGGTCGGTGTCGTGGGTGATGATGAAGCGGGCGGCGTGGCCGTCGGGTGAGAGGAACAGTTTCAGGCCTTGCTGAAAGTCGGGATTGTCGAACGCTTCTGGCGGCAGGTAGAAGTAGTCTCCGCTTTTCGAGGCGTCGAAGGCTTCGCCCATGGCGCTGGCGGTGTCGGTCATCCGGGTGATCTGTTCGATGAGGCCGGCGAAGCTGCTGTGCATCGTTTGCAGGCTTGCCTGCATCGCGGTGGCGACGGCGATGATCGGGGGAAACTGCTGCGCCATTTGTGGAATCAACACGTCGATGTTGCTGACATCGCCCAGTAGCGTCTTCATGTTCTCGCTGAATTTGTCGATGCCGTCGATCGACTCGAACACCGATCTTGTTGCCGAGCAGACTGGGATGTTGAGGCAGTGCGGCTCCCAGTACAGGTAGCTGCGGACGGGCCTGGCGACGTCGTCGAAATCAGCGAGGTGATCTCGGATGTCGTCCAGCGTCGCTTTCATGTTGTTCATGTCGCCGAGCATGTGGTGGGTGGCGCCGCTCATCTGTTGGACGAGGCCGTACATGCGCTCCATGGAGTTGATCATGGCGCCGAGGTCGCCGCTCATGGTGAGCATGTCTGCCGCCCGGTCTTTCATGAACTGAAGGTTTTCTCGTATCGGGATCGACTGCGCGCTGATCTGAAACGGTATCGACGTGTGATCGACCGGCCCGCCCAAGGGGCGGGTGATGCTTTGGACCATGGCGATCCCGGGTGTGCGGAATACCTCCTTGGCGATTCTGTCCAGGATGATCATGTCCCCGGAATTGCGCATGTCATGGTCGCTTTTGACCATCATGATGTCGGGATTCATTGTGGCAGAACTGAAATGGCGTTCGGCGGCGGCATAGCCGACATTGGAGGGCAGCTCCGAGGGAATGTAGTTGCGGTCGTCGTAGCTGGTTTTCATGCTCGGCATGATCGCGATACCGACCAGGGCGAGCGCCAGCGCGGCGGCGAATACCGGTGCGGGCCAGCGCACCGTCGCGGTGGCGATGCGACGCCAGCCGCGCACTTTGACGGTTCGCTTCGGATCGAGCAGACCGAACCGGCTCGCGACCGCGACGATGGCCGGCGCCGCGGTCAGCGCACCGGCGACCACGATCAGTAGACCAAGAGCCGACGGGATGCCCAGCGCCCTGAAATACGCCAGGCGCGCCAGGTGCAGGCAGAAGGTCGCCCCGGCAATGGTCAGCCCCGAACCCAAGATGATATGAGACGTGCCGCGAAACATGCTGTAATAGGCCGTTTCTCGGTCTTCGCCGGCTTGGCGGGCTTCCTGGTAGCGGCCGATCAGGAAGATCGCGTAGTCGGTGCCCGCCGCAATAGCGAGCGAGGACAGCATGGCGACGACGAAGGTGGAAAAGCCCAGCAGGTCATAGTTGCCGAGGATTGCGACGACCCCGCGGGCGGTGCCCATTTCGAGGCCGACCATGGCCAGCACGAGCAGCACCGTGCTCACCTTGCGATAGGTGAGGAACAGCATGATCATGATGACCAGGCCGGTCACGCCCATCATGGTCAGCATGCTTTTGTCGGCGGCCTCGTTCATGTCGGTTGTCAGCGCCGCCGGCCCGGTGAGGTAAACCCGCATCCCTGCGGGCGGGGGTGTGCGGCCCAGGACAACGCGGACCGCTCTGATCGATTCGTTGCCCAGTGTGCTGCCCTGGTTGCCGGCTAAGTTGAGCTGGACGTAGGCGGCCTTGCCGTCGCGGCTCTGGACTCCGGCCGCGGTCAGGGGGCTGCCCCACACGTTTTGGACGTGCTGCACATGCTTGTGGTCGCCCTGCAGCTCGTGCACCAGTCCGTCGTAATAGCGGTGCGCTTGCTCACCGAGCGTGCTGTCGCTTTCCAGCACCACCATGGCGACGCTGTCGGAAGCGAACTCGTGAAACGTCGCACCGATCTGTTTCGAGGCGATCATCGACGGTGCGTCCTGGGGCGACATCGTGACCGCGTGGTTGCGCGCGGCCGACTCAATCGGCGGCCAGAAAACGTTGACCGCGATGGTCACCACAAGCCAGGCCAGGATGATCGGCATCGCAAACCGGCGCACGAACCGCGCCAACCGCGGACGAGTCCGGGTGCCGGCGGTCATGCGGCCTTGACCAGACACGACACTTGAGCATGATGCTCGAAGGAGTGGTGCTCGTCTTTGAGCTCACCGTTGACGGTGACGCGGCAGCCGAGATCGTCGCTGTCACCTTGAGCCACAACGTTGGCGATCACCGACGACATCGTGGTCGCTATCGTGTAACGCCACGGCAAGCTGCTGAAATTCGCCTGCGCGGGCCGGGAATCCTTATCGACATAGCTCACGCGCCCCGCCGTGCCGGTGGGCCCGAACACTTCGTAGGTCACATGTTTGACGTTGATCTGGGGTAGCTGCTGAGCCTGGCTCGCCGTCGCCGAAAAGATGGGGTCAGAACCGAATACCCCCCGCAGCTTGAAAACTCCGATCGATCCGAGCGCGACCACCACCATCACGACAATCGGCACCCACGCGCGTTTCAGTGTCGCCAACATTGCGCTGTTCTCCCATCCTCGCGGTGCCCCGCACGATCAGGGCCGACATCAGACCGTCCAGGTCAACGCCGGCATCCCGCCACGCGTGCCCGAACCTCCATTCCCACCATACCCCCCAGGGTATAACTTCCAGCGAGCTCGTCCCGCGGCCCGGGGTCAGCGGCCGAAGCCTTAGGCGAGGCTCAAGAACAACTTCTCGAGTTCCTCGATCGTCAATGGCGCCGGGCCGCTGGCATTTTCACCGGGGGTGTCCAGACAATGGCGCAGACCGGACGCGATGATCTTGAAGCCGGCGCGGTCCAGGGCTCGCGACACCGCCGCCAGCTGCGTGACGACGTCTTTACAGCTGCGGCCCTGCTCGATCATCGAAATGACTGCGCCGAGCTGCCCGTGCGCTCTGCGCAACCGGTTCAGCGTTGCTTCGATGTCTTGGCTGGGGTGCGCCGATCGCGGCTGCGCCAAGGATGTTTTGCCAGCAGATTTCGCCATGCCGACCTTTCTACCATACCCCGGGCGGTATACGTTACTCAGTGAGGGTCAGTACTTGGTCGTGCCCGGTGGGTTGCCCTCCTAGGTCATCGTCTATACGGTAGGGGGTATGACCCTAAGGCGACACCTTCCAGGTAGTCAATCGCTGAAACATATTGTCTGCCAATATTTTCTCGATGAAAAGGAGCACCTATGATCGACCGGCAACCGCCTGAAGCGGTCTCCGACGCGCTGACGTTGTGGCTGGACCCGGTGTGTCCGTTCTCATGGAACACAGCGCGCTGGTTGTCCACCGCCGCCGAGCAGGCGGGACTCGACCTCGACTGGCGCCTGATGAGTTTGGCGATACTGAACGCGGGACGTGAGTTGCCGGAGCCACAACAGGCCCGCATGCGCGACTCGCGGCAGGTCGGGCGACTGATGGTCGCGCTGCGCGACGAATTGGGTGCCGACGCGATCGCCAAAGCCTACTTCGCCTTCGGACACCGATACTTCGACGAGTCAGCTGCCCTCGACGACGACCTCGTCAAGCACGTCCTTGCAGCGGCAGGCGCACACAACGTGACAGCCGCGGCACTGTCCGATGCGAGCCTGGATGGGGCGGTCGAGGCTTCGCATCAGGCGAGCCAAGACGCACTCGGTGAGGCGACAGGTAGCCCGCTGATCACGATCGACGGACACACCGTCTTCGGGCCGGTCCTGACTTCCGTCCCAGCCGCGGATAAGGCATCGATGATCTTCGAGGCGGTCGCAACTCTGGTGCGCACAGCAGAGTTCACCCAACTAGAACGCCCGCGCACCCACTGATAGCGAACTCAGCGACTCGGGCCGACTGCACATCGGCGCGATGTGAGCGCTACCCGTGGACCTCGCACCGGTCACCACCACAACGCAGAAATAGTTCAGATAGGAAGAGGTAGAAGAATGACGAAAAAGTTGGTCGTCCTTGGCGCCGGCATCGGCGGGCTCACCGTCATCGAGGAACTTATGGGATCTGGTGTGGATCTTGATGATCTCGACATCACCGTCGTCGATGAGGACTTCTCACATTTCCTCGGTTTCACCTTGCCGTGGGTTATGCGCGGCTGGCGAAATGCTGACAGCGTGCCGATTCGACCCAGTGACAGCAGATTGGCTGGAGTCCGCCGTGTGACCGGGACTGTCCGCGCCATTGACGCCGCGACACACAAGGTCGCCCTGGCCGATGGCAGCGACATCGACTTTGACGCCTTAATCATCGCGACCGGTGCCCGCAACGCCATCGACAACGTCCCCGGACTACGTGACGCGGCCCAACGCGGCCTAGCGGTGCACTACTACAGCACAGACGCCGCCGCGCGCACACACCAAGCGCTGCAGACATTCGCCGGCGGCAACTTGGTGTTCCTGGTCACCTCGCAGCCCTACCGCTGCCCCGTCGCCCCCTACGAGGGTGCGTTGCTCGCCGCGGATCTTTTGCGCGACAAGGGATCACGCGAGCACGCAAACATCGCAGTGTACAGTCCAGAAAAGCAACCGATGCCCTCGGCGGGACCCTTCGCCGGACCAGAACTCATCGCCCTGCTCAACGCCAACGACATCGAATTCTTCGGCGAGCACGCTGTCGCCGATATCGACGCCAACACCCGACAGATTCACTTCGATAACGGCGCAAGTGCCGATTTCGACCTGCTCGTATTCATACCCCCGCACGAGCCCGCCGTGACGCTGGACGGGCCAGGATGGATCAGTGTCGACGCCACCACCATGCAAACCCAACACCCTGGCATCTTCGCGATCGGTGACACCACCGTCATCACCTCCCCGTCAGGACGACCGCTGCCCAAAGCCGCGATCTTCGCCCGAAACGGCGCCAAAGCCGCCGCGCTCAACGCCCTGCACTATCTCGGCATCACAGACACCGACACCGCATTGTCCGGCGAGGGCTACTGCTACCTCGACACCGGCGGCAGAGCGTCAGCGCTGGGCAAAGGGAACTTTTTCACCATGCCGCACCCGGCCATCCATCTCAGCCCACCCTCAAAAGAACTTCACCACGACAAACAAGACGAAGAACGCGACTGGAGGGCGACCTGGGAGCACGAACCGTCAACAACCGGATGACAGCAAGCAGAAGGATCTGCAAACCAGTCGCGGCGCCGACGCAGGCGCCAATGAGGAGAACTTGGTCGGTGCGCTAACGGGACCATCGACCGCCGACCAATACCTCAGCGGGAAGACGTTGCATTGCTCGGTCTGCCATCAGCGACCCTCACCGCCATCACTGCCCCCGCGGTTGCCGTTGCGCTCTCACCGATTCCCGCCGTCATCGCGCTGGTATTGCTCATCCACAACCAGCGGCCGCGAGCCTCCAGCATCGCCTATCTGCTCGGAAGATCAACGGCGCTGGCGCTATTGGTGACGGCATCTGTCAACGTTCCACACGTCGGCGGATATCTCCACAAACCTCTTCCGCATTGGACTCACTGGGTCACGGTCGCCATCGGTGTCGCGTTCATCGTCCTGGGCGCGCTGGTGTGGAAACGCCGCCCATCAGCACCCACCACCTCTCAGTGGCACACCCACATCGGCGGCATACCGCCGCCCGCCGCAGCGGCGCTGGGATTGCTGCCGGCGTTAGTCAACCCCAAAGTCGTCGCCGCCAGCGTCGTCGCAGGCGGCCAAATCAGTGCGCTGCCTTCAACTGTCTCCGCTGCCATCGCCTTCGCCTATTACCTCTCTACAGCAACGATGACCGTAGCCGCCCCCGTCATCACCTACCTCGCCCTCGGATCGAGAATCGACCCCAACCTCGAACGCCTCCGCCACTGGGTACAACGCCACCACATCGCAGCAACCGCAACAACACTGATCATCATCGGCGTGACCATCCTGCTCTACGGGCTCTCCTAACAACAGGTCCACGCCCCCGCGGTCAACGGGCCAACGAGAGTCGTTCATCGGTGGGTACAGCCGGCAGCATAGCGGGCTGGGGGTAGGTAGCCCAGCGATGAGTGGCGACGGCACTGGTTGTAGTCGTGCTGCGCTTGGGCCGGCGACCAAAAGCTATTGACGCTGAGGCATTCGTCGCGGATACGGGAGTTGGAACGATGGACGTAGCCGGTGCGCCAGGGCTCACCGGGTGAGATGAAGTTCAACCCGACCTGACCGATTGTCCAGTTTGCCGTTGCGCTGCAAACTAATTCGGGGACATTGTCACGCCGCAGCAGCGCCGGATAGGTGTCAGGTTGGGTGGCCAGACGGTCCAGCTCGGCGATGAGGTGCTCGCCAGTGGTACTGCGCTCAACCATCCCGGCCCGACATTCCCGGGTATGTTCGTCGATGATCGAGACAATCTTGATACGCCTAGCGCTATAGGATCTCATCAAACCCAGTGCGCTTAATACCGCCCCGCGATCGCACCGCCGCTGGACTAGCCGCCGCGGCGACTGCGCTCGGCCCGCTGACCGGTATTGAGAGTCGCCGACGAGGTGGATCAGTCCGGTCGTAGCGGGCCGTCTCCAACAGTTTTCGTCGTCCCTCAGCATGGGTACTCATCTGAGCGCGATGACACAGATGCCCCACCGAGACACGGACGACATCGATCCTTGCGTGCGTGTATACGGGACGCGGGTCCACAATCTACGGGGTATCGACGTAGTAGCGCCGCGTGATGCGCTGGTCGCATTCACCGGAATCTCGGGATCCGGCAAATCGTCGTTGGCGTTCGGGACCATCTATGCCGAGGCCCAGCGCCGCTACTTTGAATCGGTCGCCCCGTACGCCCGCCGTCTGCTATTGCCAACCGGCGCGCCGAAGGTAGATGACATCACCGGACTACCACCCGCGGTCGCATTGCAGCAGCGCCGGGGTTCGGCGACGTCGCGGTCGACGGTCGGAACCGTCACCACTCTGTCAAACCTGCTGAGGATGCTGTTCTCTCGCGCCGGCACCTACCCACCGGGGTCCACAGAGCGACTGGACTCCGATGCGTTCTCGCCGAACACCGCGGTTGGTTCGTGCACCGAGTGCCACGGGCTCGGACGAATCCATCGGGTGAC
The DNA here is from genome assembly GCA_963753995.1 of uncultured Actinomycetota bacterium. Classification (GTDB taxonomy): domain Bacteria; phylum Actinomycetota; class Actinomycetes; order Mycobacteriales; family Mycobacteriaceae; genus Mycobacterium. The sequence continues at coordinate 40,768 of CAVWEO010000006.1, forward strand.
CGAAGAGACCTTGGTACCCGACCCGTCGCTGACCATCCGCGAAGGCGCCGTTGCGGCGTGGCCGGGTGCGTGGCAGGGCCAGAACCTACGCGACATCCTTGTCACGCTGGGGTACGACATCGACAAGCCTTGGCGGAAACTGGCTAAGCGGCAACGTAACTGGATTCTATTCACTGACGACCAGCCCACCGTCGAAATCGACCCGAGCCAGCACCCCGTCCAGGCCGATTACTATTACAACGGCACCTTCTCCAGCGCCGAACGCCATGTCCGCCACACGCTGGCCAACTCTCACAGCGCGATGATGCGCCGCCGCGTCCTGCAATTCGTCGACAGCGCCGAATGCCCACTGTGTCACGGTTCCGGGCTTCGGCCGGAGGCACTGCAGGTGACATTCGCCGGACGCACGATCGCCGACTACACGGCGATGCCCCTAGCCAACCTCGCTGATACATTGCGCCCGACTGCTTCTCGAACCGATGCCGTCGCCGCGTATGAGTCCACCGAATCCGGCGAGCTGACGGAAGTGGCGACCATGATCGCCGCCGACCTCGTTGCGCGCCTGCAGGTACTCATCGATCTCGGCCTCGGTTATCTCACGCTCAGTCGCCGCACTCCAACGGTGTCACCCGGCGAACTGCAGCGGTTGCGGCTGGCCACCCAACTGCGCGCCGGCTTGTTCGGCGTGCTCTATGTGCTCGACGAGCCGTCCGCCGGGCTGCACCCCGCGGACGCCGAACCGCTGCTCGAGGTGCTTGATCGCCTTCGGCGCGCGGGTAATTCGTTGTTCGTGGTCGAGCATGACATGGACGTGGTACGTCGTGCCGATTGGATCGTCGACGTCGGACCGGGGGCGGGCGAGCTAGGCGGAAGCGTCCTTTACAGCGGGCCGGTACCGGGGCTGGTCGCCATCGAGGAGTCGGTCACGCGTAGGTACCTTTTCGAGGAGGCGGGGCCGCCGATTCGTCAGCGCCGCAAGGAATCCGGACGGCTGCAGCTACGCGGCATCGGCTTCCACAATTTGAAAGACCTTGATGTGGATCTGCCACTTGGTGTGTACACCGCCGTCACCGGAGTGTCCGGTTCCGGCAAGTCGACGCTCGTCGTCAAGGTCCTCGGCGATGTCGTGAGCTGCCATCTCGGCACGGGTCGCGCTACCGAGCCGGTCGATTCCGGCGATGACGACGCCGACAGCGGGATACTCGATCTCGATCACGACGCGAGCGTCGGTGTGACGGCAGCGGGGGTGGAGGTGATCAACCGGCTGGTGTCCGTCGACCAACGACCTATCGGGCGCACGCCGCGCTCGACGCTGGCGACCTACACCGGCTTGTTCGACGCCGTGCGCCGCGAATTCGCAGCGACACCAAAAGCTCGTCGCCGCGGTTGGACCGCGGGCAGGTTTTCGTTCAACGTGGCCGAAGGCCGTTGCCCCACCTGTCAGGGGGAGGGGTTCGTATCAGTCGAATTGTTGTTCCTGCCAGGCACATACGCGACATGTCCGGCGTGCCACGGAGCGCGGTATTCCGACGAGACACTCGAGGTGCGCTATCGCGACCGTACGATCGCCGACGTGCTCGCAATGACCGTCGACGAAGCCTCGGAGATTCTTGCCGACATCACCAATGCAGTGCGGAGTCTGACCACGCTGAAGATGGTCGGACTCGGATACCTCCGTCTGGGACAACCCGCGACCGAGCTGTCAGGCGGCGAGGCGCAGCGGATCAAGCTCGCCTCCGAACTGCAAAGACCTCAACGGGGGCATACGCTCTACGTCCTCGACGAGCCGACCACCGGGCTTCACCCCGCCGATGTGGATCTGCTCGATCGTCAACTGCACCGCCTGGTCGACGCGGGCAATACCGTGGTGGTGGCCGAACACGACATGCGGATGGTTGCGGGTGCGGACTGGGTGATCGACCTGGGACCCGGAGCCGGCAGCGACGGCGGTCGCGTCGTTGCGGCGGGACCACCGGAGAAGGTGGCACGTGCGAAACACAGCCGCACGGCGCCTTACCTGGCAAAGCAGTTGGCGCGGGTTGCTACGCGACAACGAAGTTGTCAGTAGCCAGATGGCTCACGATGACATTCGAAGACACCCCCGGAATCGACTACTTCCTACTCACAGGCTGCGTTTGAGCTGCCGGGATCACTTCTTGGCGGCGAATCCGGCGTGGGCCCTCGCCGAGTTCGGTGCTAGCGCGGGCCGTTGCGGCTCAGGCCTGGTCGGTGAGCACCACGTCATCCATGGTCAGCTTGCGCCCATCGTGCGCGACGATCTGCAATCGCCCCAGGGGGCGGCGGCGTTCGATATCGAGTGGCATATTGATGCGCTCGCCATCCTCGAAAAGGTGGTCTTTTCCCCATTCCGCCAGGGCGACGATGACCGGCATCAGCGCCCTTCCCTTCGGAGTCGCCACGTATTCCTGGAAGGCGCTCCCATCCGACGCCGGGGCCATCTCAAGAATGCCTTCGTCCACGAGAAGGCGAAGCCTGGCGGCCAGAATATTCTTCGATACGCCGAGGTCCTTCTGCAGGTCGCTGAAGCGGCGAATGCCCGCCAACACGTTGCGTAGGATCAGCAACGACCACCAGTCGCCGATCACATCCAATGACCGCGCCACGGCGCACGCGCTACTTTCCAGACTTTTACGCCTCACCGGCCCGTCCCCAAATTCAGGCATTTTCGCATGCCGCATGACACATCAGGTCCTAATATAAAACCACCTCGGACCTTTGTCGACGGCCGGCAGCATAAGCCTGCATCGGCGGATATACGGCACGACGACAGACGAGGTAATTGGTGGCTTGGCGCCGATTACTCTGGGCGCAAATTCACTACGGTCGCCCCGAGATCGAGTTCGAAGTCGGTAGGCTGCTGAAGGCCAAGGTCGAGCGACTTGGCGAAACGCGCCTGGGTCGCGGGCCACGTCGTGGTGTACAGGAACGACTGCATCGAGGACCAGCGTTCGCTTTCGCTGGGCATCGTGACCCGAGAATTGATATTCGTCTTAGCCAATTCGAGCGCCTGCCGGTCGAACGTCGCGATCCGCCTCGCCAGCTTATCCACGAAGGCGTCCAGGTCTGCATCGGGGAAGGCGCGGTTGATCCAGCCGTAGGCCGCGGCTGTCGCCGCATCGAAGTCGTCTGCGCCGCAGATGATTTCGATCGCGCGCGCACGTCCAGCATAGGCTGACAGCCAGTCGATCCCACCGCCGCCCGGCACACAGCCGAAACCGACCTCGACCTGCGCAAAGCGGGCTTTCTCCTGGCTTGCGAAGCGCATGTCGCAAGCCAGCGCAAATTCGCTGCCGATGCCACGGGTTGCGCCGCGGATCGAGGCTATGGTGACCACCGGCGAATTGTTGAACCGGGTGAAAAGGCGCGCCCAGCCGTAGACGTGGTCATCGCTGGGCTTATCAGGGACCTCGGTGGCCCTGACAAGGTCATAGTGAGAGATGAAGTAGTCAGGATCGGCGCTATCAAAGACAAGAACTCTGACGTCGGTCGTTTCCTCGACCTTCGCCCAAAGATTTCTCAGTTCGAGGAAAGTTTGTGGATCATAAAGATTGACCGGTGGATTCTGAAACGTGGCGCGCCAGTAGCCCGGCGTTTCTTCCACAACACGGAACTGTTTCAGGCTCTCAAGCCCAAGGACGACAGACTTCTGAGGCATTTGACTTTTCCTTACCTTGCGTTTCTGAAACGCGACGGCCATTTCGCGTTGGCCGGCGGCGGCGCCGATGATCACGAGCGTTGCGCTCAACTTTAAGACACTTGGTTCAAAGATGCAACCACAATTACTTTTAGGTTCCGCGAGGTTAAGGGATTGTCGGCGTCGGCCGCCCGAACAGCAGATGGTGCTGGCGGTCGTCGTTGTCGGGCGCGGCGATAGCTGTCATCGACACCAGCTGGGAGCCCTTGGTCCCGGTGTGGCAGGCCGGCGGTGCCTGGCACACGGTCCCGCCCGCGGGTGTGGCCGGCGGCGCGTCCGGGTATTTCGTCCGGCAGGGGGTGACGCGAAAGGCCGGGTGAGCAATCATGGCTGCCATGACGAATCGACCGCGTCGGCCGTTGCGATGCTGGGGCGTGGCAGCGGTCGCCGGTGCCCTTGTGGCTACCGGTTGTTCGGCCCCAGGGGCCTCGCTGGAGACCGCGCCTGAGGTCACGCTCAGTCCGGTCGGCGCGGTACTGCACAGTCCGCTGTGGTCGTATCGGACTCACGCCCTCGTCGCCCTGACCGACGATCAGCGACTAGCGGAAATCACCGAACCGCTTGGCGCCGCGAATTCAAGGACGCGGCTGTCCGAGCCGATGGCCGCAGGACGCAACCTTCAAATCAGCGAGAAGGACGACCGCCAGGTGTTCGTGCCGCAGCCAAATCGTGGGAGGGTCGCCGTTGTAGACCTCGCCGCCTTGCGGCAGGTGGATGAGTTGGCCGCCGGTCCTGCCCCCGCGTACCTCTCGGAGAACGCCAGCATGCGGGTGTTGCTTGCACTCTCGGCGGACGGATTGTCGGTAACTCCGGTGGATGAATACGGTGCCCGGAAATTGCCCACCGCCACCATCACCGGAGATCGCGCCGATACCATCGAGGGTGCGAACCGCGGACGCGAGATCGACTACCACCTGTACGGCCCGTCCGGGATCCGCTACTACAAAGGTCCTTCTTCCGCGCCCGAGGAACACGGTTCGCTACCCTTCGACGTCGCGGTCTCGGCAGGTGATGGAACCCAAGTGGCGCGTAGCTATGTGGCCAGCCGCAACGACGACGTGCTCTACGCGGTCGGTTCACGGCAAGGAGGAGAAGGCCTGCAAGTGCTGGCCAGCGCCAGACTGCCGTCGGCAATCCGTTATCTGGGCACCGACGACACCCGAATCTATGCCGCCACCGATCGGGAAGTGGTGACGTTGGAGACGTCCAGTTTCACCGGCTTTCCCCATCAGAGCATTCCAGTGATCCGGGTGACCAACTACCGGGCGGGCCTCCCCGCCGGTGCGGCCCAGGTGGCGCCGGTCTCGGGAATGGCCATTGGGCCGCACCGGGTGTACCTCACTCTGGCGGGAACGCCGCATGTGGTGAGCGTTGCAAAGCCGCGCCTGTGACAAGGCCAAGGACAGCCGATGGAGGACCCGATGAACGCAGCACAAGACAATCGTGCGCCGGTGCGCATCAGCGACGACATCGAGTTGCTCACCGAACAGATCACAGCGCTCAAGGAACTCGGACAGAAGGACACAGTCGACGACGACGATGTCTACGACCTCAGCATCAGATGGGGCACCGCCCTTGCCGGCCGGCTGCCGCGGTTGGTGCACTACAGCTCGCTCGGATCGCTCGACGAGGCCGACCAGCGCCGGTTCGGCTCGTTGTGCGACGAATTACATTCAGTCTCCGACCTGATCGACAGATTCGCACTCGCCCGCCCGGTGTTTGACGACACCCGGAGCCGGCGCAAACCACGACGCGTCAACCTGCTGCGCAAGCACCTCGGCCTGAAATAGGGGACTCGGCCTGATCGAGAAAGTCCTTGTCGCGCAGCTTGATTGCCGTGCGGGGTTGCGCGCAGTTCGGGCTGCGGCACGTCAACGCCACCAGGTAGGCGTCGTCGTTCTCATCGAGGAACAAGAACCCGAGGTATAAGGCATCTCCGACGTCGAAGTCCGCCGCGCCACAGCTTTCGCAATGTCCGCCCTTGGCGTTGAGCTGCTGCAAAACCCTTTGGCGGGCATCGGGTTTCAGGCTGATCAGCTCGGGCCGCACCAGTGCATCGTCGGTCATCAGCGCCGCTCCTCGTCAAACCTGCGCTCTGCATCGTCGCCGGCGCGGGTCATCTCAGATCTCCACGTCCTTGGCGTAATAGACGTTGTCCTCGCGCCAACCGCCTGCCCCAAAGCCGATTTCGCAGTAGTCGTCGATGAACTCGATCTGGTTGATCCATTTGGCCATCTTGAAGCCGACCTGGGTCTCGACCCGCAACCGCAAGGGTGCGCCGTGCTTGATCGGCAGCGGCTTGCCGTTCATCTCGTAGGCCAGCAGAGTCTGTGGCTTGTAGGCGAGTTCGAGATCCATCACCTCGTAGAACTGGCCGCCGCCGTGCGAGGCAGGTTCGTCGGTACTGTTGTCCTGCATTGTCAGAAAGCAGATATATCTTGCCTGCGGCAGCGGGCGAACCAGGTCAGCGAGTTGGGCCAAGGGGAGCCCGCTCCACTCGCCGATGCTCGTCCACCCCTGCACACAATTGTGCATCGTCCGCTGCGATTCCCGGTCGGCCATCGAACGCAGCGCCGAAAGGTCAAGGGTCACCGGATTTTCCACAAGTCCACCGACCCGAAGCCGCCAGTCGACGAAGTTGTGCACCGCCATTACCTTGTAGGCGGTGGCGGTGGGGGGTTTGCCGTTGACGCGATGGTTTTTGGAGATCATCCGAGACGGATAGTTCTGTCGGGAGTTCAACGGACGCAATAGCTTGAGCCGAGCGGGGCTGACGATTGCCTCCAGGACTTGGCGCACCTGGAATGGCCGGCGCAGGCTCCACACGGTCGCCGCCACATGTATCGCGACAATCGCGCCGATGATCACCAGCGACAGAGCCGTCGCCCAGTTGATATTGCGGACCGAGCCGAAGATCATCGACGCGGTCAGCCGACCCCAGCCCCAGAAGAACACCATCGACAAGTGGATGACGATGAAGATCAGGAACGCCACCAGGCCGAGGAAGTGCAGACTGCGTGCCCACTGCCGTCCACCCCACATCCGCACATACCAGGGAAAGCGCGCTTCGATCGCGGGCGATTGGGCCGCCCCGGTGAGGATCTGAAATGGTGCGAGAACAAAAACGACTCCCGCATACGCAAGCTTTTGCATGGCGTCCAGCGGCTCGCCGGGCAGCAGCGGCGGCAGATTGAACGTCATATAGGTGACGACGTCGTTCCACGCCTCGGTGAAGATCGACCACGAGTACGGCCAGTAGCGGTGCCATTGGCCGGTCGCGAAAAGCAGGATGTAATAGGACAGTCCCACCAGGATCCAGCCGATTACCGCGAAAAAGTGCCAGTGCCGGCCGATGCCCAATTGGGCGTGGCCGGGCAAGGAAATCAGCGGGTGATAGTCCTCTTCCTCGTCGAGGGTGTCGTACAACCTGTTGCGCGGCATGACCTTTGTGGTGAACCGGGCCCATTCACTGCCGGGTGTGCTGTCGTCGTGCCAGTACAACTTGGGGTGGGTCGAGAGTATCTCGATACCGCTGCGCAGCAGCAGCGTCAAAAACAGGACATTGAGCCAGTGATCGATCCGCAGCCACACGGGGTAGTCGAGCGTTGTCATGCCGGAGCTCCTGTCAGTCCTGCCAGCCTTGCCGTTGCGGGTAGGCCACGTTGATGCCCAGCAACACCGACAGGTGTACCCCGACGAACCCCGCCGCGAATGCCAGCGCAAACGTCCCAGGTGCACAATCCCATCGCCCGGTCATCGCCACCAGCCCGGGCAAGCTGACCGCGCGGCTGGCCACGTAAATACCGATGAACACGAGCGATATCAGGCTCCCCAGAAGCCAGCCCAACCGCGGCACAAGCGGATTCACGCTGATCCAACTACCGCCAACTGCCAGAAGGGAGCCTGCTATCAGCGCCGCTGCGTAGATTACGAAGTAGCGCGGCAGCCCGGGCTCCCTTACCAAGACGTAGACGTGGGCCGCCACAACGCCCAGCAGTAGCAGGTCTGCAAGCGCGGTCACCGTCCGGGGAATGTCGAAGGCGACGTAGCCGCCAAGCCGCAGCATGCGATACATCTGACCGCCACGCCACCCGGGTATGAGACGCGCCGCCACCACTACGCACCCTTCAGGCTGGCGGTAGACCACGACGGCTGAACATCGGTGTCCGCAACCGTCATCACCGAGAACTGTTGTGACAGCGCAGGTAGTACGGTGCAGTTGATGAGTGCGTCGCGAGGAAGCCGGACGAGTGCCGATCGCCCGTCTGCGGGGCAAGTGGAGGCGGTGTTGTGCGCATTGCGCGCCTTGGTCGGTGTAGCGGCGACGTCGATAGCCGAGGTAGAAGACGTGGTTACGATCCCGCAACTGCGGGTTTTGGTGATGCTGCACACCAGGGGTCCGATGAACCTGGCCGCTCTGGCGGCCGCGCTGGAGGTCAACCCTTCAAACGCCAGCCGCGCCTGCGATCGCCTGAGCAAAGCTGGGCTACTTGACCGCCGCGACTCAGCCGCCGACCGCCGGAACGTCACGCTCACCCTTACCGACGCGGGACGCCATCTCGTCGACAAAGTAATCAAGCACCGGCGCGCCGCAGTTACCCGGGCACTGCGCAAGATGCCGGCCACCCAACGTGAGCGGCTCGCCGATGATTTGATCGCCTTCGCCGCCGCGGCCGGCGAGCCGCACGACGAGCTACTCACGCTGGCGTGGCCCATGACACGTTGAAACCGGGAAACGAAGCTGCACCGCAACTTTTCGCGCACCGTCGTGCGTGGAACGAGGTAGCCGTCGTCAGCTGAAAGACAGCCGATTGACCGTCCAACCGAGGCATCGACGAGGCGCCCGATCTGCCCGCCGCCGATGACGTCCCGGTGGAAACCCGGCCGGATCCCTGCGGGCGGCAACCGTACCGCAACAGGGCTTGCGCGAGCGCCGGTCAGCACCAGCCCCGCCGACGCACCGCTCAACTCGGACATATCTACTTTGATACTCGCAACCGTTGCGTCGGCGCAAGGATCACAGCTACGTAGTCCGTGCAAGATCGGGCTTCTCGTCGGCCGGAGCCACAGCGCTGCCGACCGATCATTGCGACAACGCAATGATTGCGCGTAGCGTGCTGATCGGATGTGCAGTATTGCGCTAGGCCGAAATAGTTATCGGCAAACTCAGGAAAGGGGCTGGTGCGTGGTTGAGCACTCGCGGCACGTCGACGGTGAGGTCGAGGGGAAGTTAGGGCCGCGGGCGCTGACCTTCCTCGGGCGCCAAGAGTGGCTGGATCGGCCGAGCTACCGGTTCGAACACGTGCTCAGCATTGCGTACAACGCATTGGGCAGTGCGCGCGATCGCGTCACCAACGCATTGAGCGGCGTCTGGTTGGGCCATCCAGCGCATCCGCCGCTCGCGTCGCTGACCACCGGAGCGATCGGGACGACGGTGGCGCTGGATGCCCTCAGCCTGTTGCCCGGTCGGCCAAGATCAGAGGTCCTGGACGCATCACGATTCGCCTCGCGTGCCCTCGGGCTGGGAATTCTTGCGAACCTCGGCTCCGCCGCCACCGGCGTGACGGATTGGCAGCACACCCACGAGGAGGACCGCCGCATCGGTCTGGTCCACGGTGTGTTGAACGCGATCGCGACGACTCTGTACGGCTTGTCATGGTGGGATCGCCGCCACGGCAAGCACACTCGCGGTATCGCCACCAGTGCGCTCGGTTATGCCATCACCGCCGGTTCCGGCTATCTGGGTGGTGCACTGGTCTTCGAGTCAGGTATCGGAATCGACCAATCCGGTCAGCGGCTTCGCACCTGCGAGTGGGAGCCGGTGCTGCCCGTAGCGTCGCTGCACGCCGGAAAGCCGCAGCGGGTCGAGGTCGACGGGGTGGGACTGGTGTTGTGCCAGACCGCGGACGGGAAGCTGGCGGCAGTCGGCGAGTTCTGTCCGCACCTAGCTGCGCCGATGGCCGACGGCTGGATCGAGCGCGGCCGGATTGTATGTCCATGGCACGGTTCGAGATTCGCAGTCGAAACCGGAGAAGTTTTACGCGGCCCGGCAGCGGCTCCTCTGCCGTGCTATCAGACCCGGGTGGTCGACGGGGTCATCGAAGTACGCGGCGATGGGCGCCGTCCGGCCGGCGCGGGGAAGGGGGCGGCGAAGTGAACGCCTACGACGTGCTCAAAGATCACCACAAAGTTCTCAAAGGCCTGGGCCGCACAATCAGCGAGACACCAGTGGGCGCCGCCGAACGGCAGACCCACCTCGATCAGATGCTGCTCGAACTCGACATCCACTTTCGCATAGAAGATGACCTCTACTACCCGGCCCTGGCTGCGGCCAGCACGTTGATCGCCGTCGCACACGCCGAGCATCGCCAGGTGACCGACCAGCTTGCCGTGCTGCTGCGCACCCCGCCGAGCGCACCCGGATACGAGGACGAATGGAACTCCTTCAAGACGGTCTTGGAGGCACACGCCGACGAAGAAGAACGCGACCTGATTCCCGCTCCTCCTTCGGTGCAGATCAGCGACGCAGAACTAGATGCGTTGGGCGAGAAGATGGCCGCCCGCATCGAGAAGTTGCGCCACTCCACCATTCATCGGCTTCGTGTGAAAGGTAGGACGACGCTACTTCGAACGATCTAGTCCTGCGGCCAAACCGTCCGTGACGGCAACACAGATGTGTCTGGGAAGCGTCTTACATGCCGACGTGCCAACCCGCCCATGCATCGCGCACCCGAACAACCTGACGCCAAGGAGAGGAACCGATGGCAGAACAGCACGATGATTTAATCGATCACTTCCGTACCACGCGTCCCCGGGCCGGGTTGGCGATGAAGGACCGCTAGCATCTCCTTGGCTTGGTGCTGTTAGCGCTGGCGGTGATAGCTGTGATGCTGTGCGTGAAATCTGCAGCGATCGGCGATAGCCAGTCGGCGGTAGGTGCCGGCATCGTCGCTGCACTCAGTGCGGTCGCGGGCGTGGCATGGATTTTCACCGCGCGACGCCGGGCCTAAGGTGATCCGCGATCTAGCGAGTCCGCAAGATGCTGGCGGTCTGTCTGCCTTGTTGCCCCACAACACGATTGGCGCTGAGATTTCGCTGCGCTTGAGAAGGAACGTCAGCGCGGACACCTTCTGCACGCGAAACGTGGCCCACGACCACCACCGACCCACCACACCGGGCGCGATCGACCGGCTTTACGCGACTCGCCGCCGGCGCGACCAACGTCGTGCCCGAGTACATTCAGTCGGCGGTTGCAGCTGCGATGAGCGGGTTTCAATCTGGGTCTTCAACTCTCAGACCAAAGAGGAAGAGCGGGTTAGATCTCCGCGGTCGCGTGATCTGATGCGATGTCGGCGGCCAGCGGTGCGATCGCATTGATGATGTCGCTGACTGTGCCCTCCGGCACTCCTGCAGTATCTAGTGAGTCCTTCAAGTGGCCGGCAACCAAGCCGAAGTGCCGCATCGTGATTCCGCGGCCTTGATGGACCTGTTTCATCGGCGCACCGGTGTAGGGCTCCGGACTGCCGAGCGCAGCGGCAAAAAACTCGACCTGTTTGCCTTTCAACCGGTTCATGTTCGTTCCACTGAAGAATCCTGCCAATTCGTTGTCGGCAAGGACACGCGTATAAAAGTCGTTGACGACGATCTCGAGCGCTTCGTGCCCGCCGATACCGTCGTAGATGGTGGTCGGCACGCTCGGGGTAATTGCCTTGCGCCTGCGCATGACTGAAAGGATTCCCATGAGCAAAAGCTCATCATCCGGCTTTTTCTCGAGGGTTAGGCTGTCGTCACCAGTTCATTACTGCCAGTAACTGTTCGATTGCCGTCGGTGACCACGAGTTCGCAACGGCCAAGCGGGCCCGGTGAGATGTTTCGGACTAGCATCGGTGCAGCGACGAGCCCGTCGGAGCAATCCGCAGCCGACCCGCTCACAACGCGCTCCGGCGAGCCGTGAGACCGATTTCACGACGTCGACACCGCGGACAGAAGCGGAGCAACATCGGGGGCCTAGGTTCTTCTGGGACATGGGCGGAAATTGGTAGGGACAACGGTGGCGCGATCACGAGAGCCGATGGCATGACCGGGCGTGACGCCCTGTCACTCACGGGATTCACGGTTGCCATCACGGCATCGCGCCGCGTCGACGAACTTGCAACGATGCTGCTTCGCCGCGGCGCGGAGGTGGTGGCTGCGGCGGCGATGCAGATGGTTCCACTCGACGATGACGCCCGGTTGCGCGCGGCCACCGAGGATGTGATCGCGGCCCCGCCCGATCTCCTGATCGCGACTACCGGAATCGGATTCCGCGGTTGGGTCGAAGCGGCCGAAGGTTGGGGCATGGCCGAGGCGCTGTTGGCTGCCCTCGGTAAAGGCCGGGTCATCTCGCGTGGGCCGAAAGCGACCGGCGCGCTGCGGGCAGCAGGGTTGCACGAAGAGTGGTCGCCGGCCTCGGAGTCGTCCGAGGAGGTGCTCGCCCATCTGACCGTTGGAGATCTTCACGGCAAGCGCGTCGCGGTGCAGCTACACGGAGCGACCGACGACTGGGATCCGGTGCCGGGCTTCGTGGACACGCTTGCCGATCGCGGTGCCACCATCGTCTCGGTGCCGGTGTATCGATGGACGCCGCCGGCCGACCCGACCGCATTGGACGGTCTCATCCAGGACGTCGCGCTAGGACACGTTGATGCCGATTACGTTTACGTCGGCGCCGGCGGCGGCTTCGTTTTTGATGCGTGCCGATGAGCTCGGGCTCGCTGAAGCTGTGCGGCGGATACTGACGTCCGCTGTCATCCCGTTCTGCGTGGGGCCGGTGACCGCGCGGCCGCTGGAAAAGTTCGGAGTGCCAACGGTCTTGCCGGAACGGATGCGTCTGGGGGCACTGGCCCGTGTCGTCGCCGACGAACTTCCTCGCCGCCGACCGGATCTGGTGGTTGCCGGACACACCCTCGGTGTTCGCGCCACCTGCGCCGTGATCGACGGCGACGTCCGGGATCTCTCGCCGAACTCGTTGGTGTTGCTCAAGCTGTTGGCGCGGGCTCCCGGCGCAATCGTCTCCCGCGACACGCTGCTGGAAGCCCTAGGCGGCGACGACCCGCATGTGGTCGAGGCAGCGATTGCACGGCTGCGATCCGCACTCGGTATCAAAGAACTCGTGGCCACCGCAGTAAAGCGGGGATATCGCCTGGCCGTCGACTACATGCCCGACGACACCGGTCAGGCTGAGCGCCCGGCTCGTCGGTAACCGAAGCGGATGTCGGGGGAGTTGGCGACGAAGACTGTTCCGTCCACAGCAACGCGAGTGTCGTAGACCGGAACGGACACCTTCTCCGCGTCGAGGCAGCGTCCGTCGACCAAGCTGAACGCCTGCTTTTTCAAGGGCGACTGCACAACGGGCACGCCATCCCGGTCGCCGACTATGCCGCGAGAGAGCACCGCGGCGCGCCCGATCGGGTCGATGTTGCCCAGCGCCCGGATGCTGCCGTCCGCCAGCAAAAACAATGCAACCTGGGCGCCGTCAGGCAGCAGCACCGCCACGCCGCGCATCGGCTGCAGCCGAGACGACGGGCACGCGGGCGTCCAATCTCCGCGCCACCGAATTACGTTGAGAGATGTCGTCATTGGTGTAGCTCCTGCGTCAATGGGACCGGATGGTCGGGGTGCCGATGAGCACGGGCACCTTGCGCCCGTTCTTCTGGGTGAATTCGACAGTCGGGTCAGGTGCGTCCGGCGCGTTGACGAACGAGACGAATCGGGACAGCTTCTCGGGATCGTCGAGGACCGCTTTCCATTCGCATGCGTAGCCAGCTACGTGGCGCGCCATCGTAGCTTCGAAATCCTCAGCGAGACATAGCGAATCTTCGATGACAACCTCGCGGAGGTGGTCTAGTCCGCCCTCGAGATTTTCCAGCCACGGTGCGGTGCGCTGCAAGCGATCCGCGGTGCGGATGTAGTACATCAGGAAGCGGTCGATGTAGCGTACGAGCGTGTCGTCGTCGAGATCGGATGCGAGCAGTTGGGCGTGCTTTGGTGTCATACCGCCGTTACCGCAGACGTATAGATTCCAACCCGACTCCGTGGCGATGACGCCGACGTCCTTGCCGCGGGCTTCGGCACACTCGCGGGCACAGCCGGAGACACCCATCTTGATCTTGTGGGGCGCCCGCAGACCGCGGTAGCGCAACTCCAGATCGATGGCCATCTGGACCGAATCCTGTTGCCCGTAGCGGCACCAGTCGGTGCCGACGCAACTCTTCACGGTGCGCAGCGATTTGCCGTAGGCCTGACCGGACTCCATGCCGCCCTCGACCAGCCGGGCCCAGATCTGCGGCAGCTGATCGACAGTGGCCCCGAACATGTCGAGGCGCTGCCCGCCGGTGATCTTGGTGTACAAACCGAAGTCACGGGCGATCTCGCCGATCAGGATCAACTGCTCCGCGGTGATGTCGCCACCAGGCACCCGTGGCACCACCGAGTAGGTGCCGTTGCGCTGCAGGTTGGCCAGGAAATGGTCGTTGGTGTCCTGCAACGAGGCCTGTTCGCCGTCGAGGATGTGCTCCGAGCTTGTCGACGCAAGGATCGAGGCGACGGCGGGCTTGCAGATGTCGCAGCCGGTGCCGTTGCCATATCGCTTGATCAGGCCGGAGAAGCTGCGGATGCCACTGGCCTGGACGATCTCGAATAGCTCGGCCCGGGACTGAGAGAAGTGTTCGCACAATGCCTTTGACAGTTCGACGCCCTCGGCGGCCAGTAGCTGGGACAGCAGAGGTACGCAAGAGCCGCACGACGTGCCGGCGGCGGTGCTGCTTTTCAAGTCGGCGACGGTGCAGGAGCCGTCAGCGATCGCCGAGCACAGCGTGCCTTTCGTGACGTTGTTGCACGAGCAGACTTGGGCGCTGTCCGGCAACGCACTCACGCCGATCGAGGGTCCGTCGCCGGTGGCAGCCGGGGCGATCAGTGCGACGGGGTCACCGGGAAGCGGGGAACCGACCAGCGGCCGCAGCACCCCATAGCTGGACGCGTCGCCGATCAGGACGCCGCCGAGCAAGGTCTTTGCGTCGTCGGAAAGCACCAGCTTGGAATAGGTTCCGCCGATCGGGTCAGAGACCACGACCTCCAGCGCCCCCGGCGTGACCGCCAGCGCGTCGCCGAAACTGGCGACGTCGACGCCGAGCAGCTTGAGTTTGGTGGACAGGTCGGCGCCGGGGAACTGCGCGTCACCGCCGAGCAACCGATCGACCACCACCTCTGCGGTCGTATAACCAGGACCGACCAGCCCGTAACAGCGCCCCTCGATCGCGGCGACCTCACCGATCGCGTAGATGCCGGGATCGCTTGTGGTGCATGCCAAATCGCAGGTTACGCCGCCGCGCTCACCGATCTCGAGGCCGGCGGCTCGGGCCAACTCGTCGCGTGGGCGGACGCCGGCAGAGAAAACCAGCATCGCGGCATCGATCACCTCGTCGTTGCTGAGGGTCACTCGGAGATTGTCTGCGTCGACCGCTTCGATGGCCGACGTACCGGCGCCGACGGTCACGCCGATACCCAGGTCGCGCACCAAGCGCATCAGATGCTCACCGCCGGCCTGGTCGACTTGGAGAGGCATCAGCCGCGACGCGAATTCGACTATGTGCGGACGCATTCCGAGCAACCGCAGCGCGTTGGCTGCCTCCAGGCCCAGCAACCCGCCGCCGACCACGATGCCGACCGCGTCGGCGTCGCGAGCCAGCGCCGTCTCGGCGCTCGCCCGGATCGCGTCCAAGTCGTCCAGCGTGCGATAGACGTGGCAACCCTTGCTGTCTTTGCCCGGCACCGGCGGGACGAAGGGGTACGAACCGGTCGCCAGAACGAGGGCGTCGTAGTGCACCGTCGATCCATCGGCGACGGTGACGCGCTTGGCATCGCGCTCGATGGCCGTCACTGCGTGGCCGAGTCGCAAGTCGACCAGGTCGTCTCCGGCGTAGTCGTTGCCGGTGAGCGCGAGCAACGATCGGTCCCAGGCGCCCACGTACGACGAAAGGCCGACACGGTCATAGGCCGCATCGGCCTCATCGCCGAAGACGACGACCCGCCATACGCCATCGGCGTCACGGGATCGCAACGCCTCCACGAATCGGTGTCCGACCATCCCGTGGCCGATGACCACTACCGTGCGTGCCCGCAACCGTCTGCTCCTCTTCGTTGCCTCACCAACCTCGACGCTAGAAGCTCGGTATTGCGACGGCGTCGCCTCCGGTTGCCTGGCCGTCACACCTTCCTCACTTGGCGGGAAACCCCGGCGTGAGGGCTGTCCGCGCCGCGGCGAGCTGCTCGGGGGTGTCGACGTCGGTGACGTCGTCCACCGCAACCCCCACAGCGCTGCCGGGAAGCAGATCGCGAGCCCGCGACGGGTTCGTGGCGAGCGCCGCGGCCAGGGCCGCAGCATCCCAGACGGCGGTGAGGTACTGGACTCGACCCGCGGCGTCGACTGCCACCGCGACAGGGGCGTCACCGCGCGCCGCACTCAGCGCGGCCACGGTATTGCGTGTGATCCGCGGCATATCGGCGGGCAGTACCGCGATATCGGCCGGGCCGGCGGGCAGCGCTGCGATGCCGGCGGCGATCGCAGCGACCGGGCCCGAGCCGGCCGGTTCTTCGCACACCACGATGACGTCGTCAGGCACGGCGCGAGGTGGGCCGACCACCACGACGGTCTCTGCCTCGGCCACCGCGGCCAGGGCGACGTCGAGCAGCCGTCGTCCGCCGACGTACTGCTCGGGCTTGTCGGCACCCATCCTGCGCGACGCGCCGCCGGCCAGGACGATGGCCAGCAGCGGTCGACGGTTTTCAGTAGACATCACGCACGTACCGCCGTTCGGCAGACATCGCCTGCAAGTACGCGGCCGCGCTTTTGGGGCTGCGACCGCTCTGCTGGGCGACGATGCCGCACAGCGCCGCATCGACATCGCGGGCCATCCGTGATGCGTCGCCGCATACATACAGGTAGGCGCCGTCGGCAATCCACTTCCACAGGTCGGCGGCGTTTTCCCGCATCCGGTCCTGGACGTAGAGCTTCTTGTCGCCATCACGGGAGAATGCGGTGTCCAACCGGGTGAGCACGCCCGAGCGGGCGAAGGCGTCCAGCTCGTCGCGATAGTAGAACCCCGTGGCTTGGTGGCGCTCGCCGAAGAACAGCCAGTTGCCACCGGCGTGCCCGCGCGCTGCCCTGTCATGCAGAAAGCCGCGGAAGGGAGCGATGCCGGTTCCAGGTCCGATCATGATTACGGATGCGTTCGGATCCTGCGGAGGCCGAAAGTGCTTGGTGCGCTGAATGAATACGTCGACCTGCGCACCGACCTCGAGATCGGCCAGGTACCCGGAACACACCCCGTGCCGCAGAGCGTCTTGGGCTCCGTCAGCCGGGAAGCAGACGATTCCGGGAGTCACATGGACTTGCGTCGGGTCCTCGAGAGGGCTCGATGAAATCGAATACAGCCGTGGACTCAACGGCCGCAGTACCTCGAGCCATTCGTCGAGCTCCGCGCTGACCGGGTGACGGGCCAACAAGTCGAGGGTCTGGCGGCCCCAGACCCACTCGGCGAAATGCGCGGGATCGTCGATCGCGGCCTGCAAATCGTCAGCCGGATGGCGTTCGTGCACGAAGCGCACAAGGTCGGGAGTAACCCGGGTGATGTCCAAGCGCAATTCGAAAGCGTCGGCAAGCGACATTTTCTCGTCGCTCAGTGCGACTTCGGCCGAACCGTCAAGGCCGGTGAGCTCGAGGAACTCGGCCACCGTGTCGGGCCGATTGTGCGGCCATATACCGAGGGCGTCACCGACGTTGTACTCGAGCGTGCCCGCGGGAAGGTGAACGCCGATGTTGCGGACGTCCTTGTCGGAGCCGGGGCCACACAGCATCACGTTGCGGGCGATTGTGGTGCGAAGTGGATTTCGCCGCGAATAGTGCTGGGAAGCCGCCGGTTTCGTCTCAGGCTGGCCTGACTCCGGCGAATCCAGGAAGGCGGCCACCTGGCCGGTCCACGCACGGGCGGTTGCTTCGAAATCGGGTTCGCACAAGGCGCGGTCGACGACGCGACGGGCGCCCAGGTGTTCCAGGCGCGCATCGAGTTTGCGGGCGAAGCCGCAGAAATCGGCGTAGGACGAGTCACCAAAGCCGAGCACGGTGAACCTCAGGTCGTCAAGATCACCCGGTTCGGCAGCAGCCAGGGCGTCCCACAGCGCGATGCCGTTGTCGGGTGGATCGCCGTCGCCGGTGGTGGCGACAACGAAGAGCACGGTGCCGCTCAGATCGGTGATCGATACTTCTTCGGCGCCGCGAAGCCGAACCGAAATGCCGCCGTGACTCAGCTGTTCGGCGCAGGTGTGCGCATATTCCTCGACGGTCCCGGTTTGCGACGCCCACACCACGGTGGCGCGTGTGTCGGATGCGGGCTCGACGGTGGGTGCCGGTGAGGCGGTGATTGGTTGACCGGTCCGGGAGAAGATGCCGGCGAGCACACCATCGACCCATGCCCTGTTCTCCGCGGACAGCGGGGTGACCGGGGGAAGCATGGGTATCGCTCCCGCGGGCGGGTTGGCGCGAAGGCCTGCCAGCAACCCGGACAGGAACAACCGCTCATCGAGCCTGAGCGTCGCTGACGACGGCAGCATCTGCAGGACCGCGTCCAGCGCCTCGACCGGACCCTGGGCCTCCTGCGGCGTGGGTTGGGTTGCAGCAGGCTCGTTTTCGGTCAAAGTGAGTGCGACGGCGCACGCTTTGAACTCGGGCTGCAAGGAGTCGGCGTCGACTGCGTCGTTGGTCACCGCGTTCACCGCGAGGTCGGCGCCGAACGCGTCGGCCCAGTGCATGGGTGCGAAGCACACGCCCGGCCGAACTGCGTCGTCGATGGCAGCCGGAAGGACGGCGCGTCCGCGGCGA
Organism: uncultured Actinomycetota bacterium; assembly: GCA_963753995.1. Taxonomy (GTDB): domain Bacteria; phylum Actinomycetota; class Actinomycetes; order Mycobacteriales; family Mycobacteriaceae; genus Mycobacterium. Next base: position 59,397 of record CAVWEO010000006.1, read on the forward strand.
GAACGGATTTCGACCCGATCTCCGTCGGCTATCCCAAGTCGTTCGCCGTCTTCAGAATGTAACTGCAGGAATGGTTCTGGGTTGAGTTTGTTGAGCTTGGCCACCTTTCCGGTCTTGGTCATGGTGTGCCATTGATGCGCAAGACGTCCGGTGGTGAAGACCAGGGGGAATTCGTCGTCGGGCAGTTCGGCGGCGGGCAGGTGAGGCCGGGGTAGGAAGCGGGCACGGCGGGTGGGGGTCGGGAACGCCAACGCCGGGACGCTGCCGTCGGCGGCGGTGTGCAGGTCCTGACTGACCCCGTCGTTGAGATACCGGATCGGGTTGCGGTCGTTGCATCCCGGGGCAGCGGGCCACTGGACGGGGCCGCGGCGCAGCCGTTCGTAGTCCACGCCACGCAAATCCCAACCGGTGCGCGAGTTGCGAAAACCGGCCAGCTCGTCGAAAACCTGGGCGGCGGACTCGAAGTCGAAACCGGAATATCCCATAGCGGTCGCGACCCGGCAGATCAGCAGCCAATCCGGTAGCGCTTCACCGGGCGGACGCATCGCGGGTGCGCAATGCGTCAGCGTCCGTTCGCTGTTGACCATCACCCCGTCGGCCTCGGCCCACAGCGCGGCCGGCAGCACCACGTCGGCGTATTCGGCCGTCTCGACACCGGTGAATGCGTCTTGCACCACCACCAACTCGGCGCGCTGCAGGCCTGCGATGACGGTTGCCCGATTTGCCACGGAAGCAACAGGATTGGTGCAGATGATCCACGCCGCGCGGATCTCACCGTCGGCCATCCGCTGGTACATCTCGACGGTGCCCCTGCCGGCCTCGGCGCGAATGGTCCCGCGCTCGAGACCCCAGTGGTCTTCGACAAACGAACGGTCGGCGGGGTCCAGGGCCGACCGCTGACCGGGCAGACCCGGGCCCATGTAACCCATTTCCCGGCCGCCCATCGCGTTCGGCTGGCCGGTCAGCGAGAACGGGCCCGCGCCCTCGCGGCAGATGGCACCGGTCGCGAGGTGAAGATTGCACAGTGCGTTGGTGTTCCAGGTCCCGTGGGTGGACTGGTTGAGCCCCATGGTCCACAGGCTCACCCAGTTCTTGGTCCCGCAAATCAGCCTGGCCACCGTGCGCAGGTCGGCTTCGTCGACACCGGTGATCTCGGCGACCAGGTCCGCGGGATAGTCGTCGAGTAGGGCATTAAGCGGTTCCCAACCTTCGGTGTAGGAAGCTACGAATTCGTCGTCGACGCCACCTGCGTCGCGGACCAGTCGTAGCAGTCCGTTCAGCAACGCCAGGTCGGTGCCCGGGTGCACTGGCAGGTAGACGTCGGCCTTGGCCGCGGTCGCGGTGCGCCGAGGGTCGACCACCACGAGCTTGGCGCCATCGCGGACGCGATCCATCATCCGCAGGTACAGGATCGGGTGACAGTCGGCCATGTTCGCGCCCAGCACCACGAACAGATCCGCGGTGTCGAGATCGTCATAGCTTCCGGGTGGACCGTCGGCGCCCAGTGATTGCTTGTAGCCGGTGCCGGCGCTGGCCATGCACAACCGCGAGTTCGATTCGATCCACTGGGTGCGCAGGTAACCCTTGGCCAGCTTATTCGCCAGATACTGTGCCTCGATCGACATCTGTCCTGATACGTAGAGGGCGATCGCGTCGGCCCCGTGTTCGTCCCGGATCGCCGACAGCTTGTCGGCTACCAGATTGACGGCATCGTCGAGTCGGGTCGGCTCGGCCTTGGCGGCCCGGTCCGGGCGGACCAAGGCAGTCGTCAGGCGACCACCGGCACGCAGCATGTCCGCCGTCGTGTTGCCCTTCGTGCACAACCGGCCCCGGTTGGCCGGGTGATCGGCGCGCCCGGTCACCTTGGTCACCGTGCCGTCGGCGACGTGTAGCTCCATACCGCAGCCCACTCCGCAGTAGCCGCACACCGTGGCAACCGTGCCCATGGCACCTTCCTGCTCCGCGCCGCTGTTCGCGACAGCCGAAGCCCATGGTGGTGCGGACTTGTTTCGGTGCCGTAGACGGCGGTAACGCCAGGATCAACTCGACCTGTCACGTCGTTGGCCGTGCCGGTGAGGTTGGCGAAGCGCCAGGTCCAGGGCGTTTTATGGAGCTGAAAACACGACGCAGTCGTGTAGATCACCGTGCGCGTCCGCCGCAGCGTTGCGATGCAACAACGCCCGGGTCGGGGCGACTTGGAGGTGCGCGGAGTCGCTGACCTCGCCGTGGCCGTCGACGATGAGGGAGTAACCACCCGGCTGGGGCGGCGGCCACAGCAGCGTGACACCGCTGCGGCTCGCGATGTTTCTGTGTGTCTTGCTGCCGATCAGTCCGACGTCCAGAACGTGCTCGCGCAGGATGGGTTCGACGGTCACGGTGTGCACGCGATAGGCATCGTCCACGGTCACCAGATAGGCAAACGGGTAATCGGGCAACGCGGCTGCGAGGCGGTCGAAGTCGACCTTCTTCGGGCTCACTCGACCGCCGGATCCCCAGGCGCCCTGGGGGTTTCGATGATCACCGTGGTGGCCTTCACCACGGCAACCGCCAAACTGCCCGGTTCGAGTTTCAATTCGCGTGCCGCCTGGGTGCTCACCAAGGACACGACCTTGTGCGGTCCGCATTGCATCTCGACCTGCGTCATGACCGTGTCGCTGAGCACTTCGGTAACCAAACCCACGAATCGATTCCGCGCCGAGCTGGCGATCGCGAGCGGGTTCGGTGGCAGCGGTTGTGCCTTGTTGCGCCAGAACTCGGCGAGAACCTGTCCGGCGATCACGTCGCGGCCGGCCTCGTCCTGGCTGGTGGGCAGCGCGCCGCTGTCGACCCACTGCCGAACAGTGTCGTCGCTGACGCCCAACAGTTCAGCCGCCTCGCCGATGCGCATCGTTGGCACGCTTGAATGCTATCTGCGTCATCTGCCCAGCGCAGCAGGGTCGGCGCGAGTCGACAACGAGCCGGTTGAGACGATGCGGGGAATAATGGGCCGCACGAGACCACGCAAGGGGGTTGGCTGTTGCGATGACGATCACGACGCTGGGGTTGCCGTCAGTGCGGCGTCGGTTGGACGGCGCCGCATCACCGCATGCCCCGGCCGCCGGCCCGCTGGTGGACGGGTACGGGCGGATCGCGACCGACCTGCGAGTGTCGCTGACCGATCGCTGCAATCTGCGCTGCACGTATTGCATGCCCGCCGCCGGACTGCCGTGGCTGGGCGCTGAGCAGTTGCTCCGGCCCGACGAGATCGTGCGACTGCTCCACCTCGGGGTGACCCGGCTGGGCATCACGAAGGTGCGCTTCACTGGTGGAGAACCATTGCTGGTCAAGCACTTGGCGGACGTTGTCGCCGCCACGGCGGCTTTGCGGCCGCGACCCGAGATCGCGCTGACCACCAATGGCGTTCTGTTGGCCCGACATGCAGCGGGCCTGGCACGGGCCGGGTTGGATCGGGTGAACGTCTCCTTGGACACCGTCGAGGAAGCGAATTTCGCGGCTATCACCCGCCGCCACCGGCTGGCCGACGTGCTGTCCGGGTTGGAAGCCGCCCACGGCGCGGGTTTGCGGCCGGTAAAGGTCAATGCCGTGCTCGATCCGGGCACCGGCCTGGACGACGTTATTCCCCTGGTCCGGTACTGCCTTCGCCACAACTTCCAGCTGCGCATCATCGAGCAGATGCCGCTGGATGCCGGTCACGAGTGGCGCCGTGCGGAGGCAGTCACCGCGAGTCAGGTGCTGGCCCAGCTACGCCGGCACTTCTTTACGCTGACGCCTGATCCCGGGGTTCGAGGTGCGTCGCCGGCCGAGTTGTGGCACATCACCGACTCTGCGACGGGCGCCACCGGGACGGTGGGACTGATCGCATCGGTGTCGCACCCGTTCTGCTCGACCTGCGACCGGGTCCGGCTGACCGCCGACGGGCAGCTACGCAGCTGTTTGTTCGCTAGCGAGGAAACCGATCTTCGAGGCCTGCTGCGCCGTGGGGCCGACGACGCGGAAATCGAGGCAACGTGGCGGGCGGCGATGTGGGACAAGCCGGCAGGCCACGGCATCAATGAGCCAGACTTCGTCCAGCCGACCCGGCCGATGAGCGCGATCGGCGGTTGACGTGACGAGCGAGATCGGCGTCACCGTACGGTATTTCGCGGCAGCGCGCGCCGCCGTCGGATCGGACTACGAACAGCTGACCATGCGGTCGGGCACCACGGTCGACGATCTCGTCACTGGGCTGGCCGACCGCAATGGGGAGCTGGCCCGGGTGCTGTCGCGATGCTCGTTCCTGTTGGACGGGATCGCGGTGCGGAACCGCGGACAAGCGCTGCAGGGCGGTACCACGGTCGACGTGCTCCCGCCGTTTGCCGGTGGCTAGATGTCGAGCCTCACGCGCAGCCGACCCACTCGTCGGTGCCGTCGGCGAACAATTGCCGCTTCCATACCGGTAGCCGCGCCTTGATGGCGTCGACGAGTTCCGCGCACGACGAGAACGCCGCTTGGCGATGGTCCGCGGCGACCGCGACCACCAGGGCGGCCTCGCCGATCTCCAGCACGCCGATCCGGTGACTGGCGGCGACGGCGCGCACGCCGGTGAATCGTGCCGCGACCCCCGCTACCACCTCGGCGATGACGTCGGGGGCCGACGGGTGGGCCGAATATTCCAGCCTGAGCACCTGGCGTCCGTGGTCATGGTCCCGGATCATGCCGACAAACCCGACCACGGCCCCTGCTGCCGGACGGCTCACCAGCTCTTCGTGTTCGGCGAGCACGATCGGTTTGTCCGTCACCGCGGCACGCACTACCAGCGTCATCGCCACCCACTATATTGACGAACACCATGCGGTCGGTTGAGGAACATCAGGCCATTGTCGCCGAGCTGATCACAGCTCGACCCGCCCGCACGGTCGCCCTCCGTGAAGCCGAGGGTCTTGTGCTCGCAGAGGACGTGACAGCGACACTCGACTTGCCGGTCTTCGACAATTCCGCGATGGACGGCTACGCAGTGCGCGCCGAGGACGTCGCCGCAGCGACCGCCGGTACCCCCGTGAAACTGACTGTGGCCGAAGACATTCCGGCCGGTCGCACCGACATCCCTACCCTCGAGCCGAAGACAGCGCATCGGATCATGACGGGTGCGCCGATCCCGGACGGGGCGACCGCGGTGGTGCCCGTGGAGGCCACCGACGGGCGGACCGACGTCGTGAGCATCACCGTCCCCAGCGTCGAGGGCCGCCACATCCGCCGCGCCGGCGAGGATGTCGCTGCAGGCACCACTGTCCTGCGGGCGGGGCAGGTGGTCACGCCGGCCGTGATCGGGCTGTCCGCGGCGCTCGGATTACCCCGGATGGGCGTGATCCCGCGCCAGCAGGTCCTGGTGATTTCGACCGGCACGGAGTTGGTGGCCCCGGGTAACTCGTTGCGGCCAGGCCAGGTGTACGAGTCCAACGCCGCCATGCTGGCCGCCGCGATTCGCGAGGCGGGTGCCGAGGTCGTCGCCGTCGAGACCGCGAGCGACGACATCATGGAATTCACCGCGTTGCTGGACCGCTACGCCGCCCAGTCAGACCTGATCATCACCAGCGGCGGCGTCAGCGCGGGTGCATACGAAGTCGTCAAGGACGCCTTCGGTCGAACCGGTGACCAGGGTGTCGAATTCGCCAAGGTGGCGATGCAGCCGGGCATGCCGCAGGGCGCCGGGCACGTCGCCGGGGTGCCCATCGTCACGGTGCCCGGCAACCCGGTCAGCGTGCTGGTGTCCTTCGAGGTGTTCATCCGCCCCCCGCTGCGCTTCGCCATGGGGCTGCCTGATGGGCAGCGGCCGCGCCGATCCGCCGTGTTGACCCAGACGCTGACCGCGCCGGCCGGCAAACGGCAGTTTCGTCGGGGCATCTTCAATGATGCTGCGGGCACCGTCTCAAGTCAGGGGCCACCGGGATCACACCACCTGCGCTGGCTGGCGTCGTCGAACTGTCTGCTGGACATCCCGATCGACGTCACCGAAATCGCGGCCGGCGAACGGCTCGAGATATGGGACCTGCGCTAGACACCTGACAGAATGGAGCACGTGGCTGACTCGGGTCCGCTCTCGCATATCGACGATCACGGCGCGGCCCGCATGGTCGACGTCACCGGCAAGGCGCCCTCACACCGCAACGCGGTGGCCGCAGGCACGCTTCGTACCACCGCAGAGGTGGTGCAGTTGATCTCGGCGGGCGGGTTGGCCAAAGGAGACGCTCTGGCTACCGCGCGCGTCGCGGGTGTGCTGGCCGCCAAACGCACCAGCGAGCTGATTCCGTTGTGCCATCAGCTGGCTCTGACCGGTGTCGAGGTCGAGTTCACGATCGGTGACTCCGATGTCGACATCGCCGCGACGGTGCGCAGCACCGATCGCACCGGGGTAGAGATGGAGGCGCTGACGGCGGTGAGCGTGGCAGCGCTGACGCTCTACGACATGATCAAAGCGGTGGATCCGGGCGCGCGCATCGACGACATCAGGGTGTTGCGTAAGGACGGCGGCCAACACGGGCCGTGGGTGCGATGACGACGAGGCGGTCCGCGCGCATCATCATCGCGTCGACCCGTGCATCACAAGGAGCCTACGAGGACCGGTGCGGACCAGTCATCGTTGAATGGCTTGACCGACAAGGGTTCTGGCCGGCCCGTCCTGTTGTCGTCGGCGATGGTGAACCGGTCGGCGTCGCGTTGAGTGAGGCGATCGCCGATGGCGCCGACCTGGTGATCACCTCCGGCGGAACCGGCATCTCGCCGACCGACGACACCCCGGCGCAGACGGTGGCCTTACTCGATTACGAGATCCCGGGCCTGGCCGACGCGATCCGGCGTTCCGGACTGCCGACGGTTCCGACCTCGGTGTTGTCCCGCGGCGTTTGCGGGGTGGCCGGCCGCACCCTGGTGGTCAACTTGCCAGGCTCACCGGGTGGGGTGCGCGACGGCCTTGGGGTGCTCGCCGACGTGATCGATCATGCACTCGACCAGATTGCGGGCCACGACCACCGGCGTTAGGTGGCGGCGCGGTGGGCACGCCTTAGCTGAATCGAGCGGATCAGCCACCAGACCACCAGCGCTCCCACCAAGGCGATGGCGAGGTTACTGAGGAAGCCGACGATTCCGACCGCGACCGCCAGCGCCCAATGCGCAAGGCTTCGAAGGTCTTTCAGCAACGTGATGTGTAACAAGCCGGCGACAGTCAGCAAACCCGCGAGGATCGGTACCGGAAACCCCGATAACGCAGCGGTCATCGTCGCTCCTAACGCCAACGCCAGCGCGATCACCACACTGCCGAGCATGACCGGTGCGCCCCCGCTGCGGGCGCCGAAGACTCGGTGGGCGGTCATGCCGCCGGCACCGTGGCACACCGGCATCCCGCTGATCCCGCCGGCGAATAGATTGGCCACACCGATCGTGATGGCCAGTCGCCCGGGACGAACCCGGTGGGCGGCGTCGCCAAAGTATGTACGCGCGGTGTCGGCGGTGGCCAGACACGAGTTGGCAAACGACAACGGCACCTGTGGAAGCACCAAAGCGACTGCGGCGGCGGCAAATGCGGCCCGGCTCAGATGCGGGGTATGCACCGCCGAGGGGCCGAACGTGACCGAACCGTGAAACGCCAGCACCATCGCCACGACCGCCACGAGAACGAGAAGCAGGGTGATCTCGCGATGCCGGAAGACCAACGCCACAGCGATAACGACGAGGGTTGCGCCCGTGAGCCACCAAACTGAATGTTTGTGATCGGTAAAGGCTTTCGGGGTTGCGGACACCAGCCGCCATGCCAATTGGCAGAAGAGCAGCCCCACGGACAGCTGAATGCCGCGGATGATCGGATGCGGGAACACTTTCGCGACCCGATCCAGCAGCCCCGACCCGCCGAGCACCAAAAAGATCATCCCCATCAGCAAAGCGCCCGCGGCGATGTCGTCCGCGCCGAAGCCGTGCGCGATCGCGATCGCACCGAATGCCTTCAGTGGTTGCACCGGCACCGGTAGCCGATACACCAGGCCGGCGACTACATATAACAGCCCCGCCGGCAACAGCACCGCGGTCGGAGTCAGACCGTTTTTGACGATCAACGCCACAGCAATCGGCACCAGCACACCGAGATCGCCGACGGCTCCCGCACATTCCGCCCAGTCGAATCGGAACGACTTCTCGGGCTCAACTTGCGCCGCCGCCGTGCCTACCATGCCAGCACTTTAGTTCAGCGGATGCCGTTGTACGACAGAGGAGCCGCCCGATGCTGACGCTCACGAGGCACTGCGCGCGAGCGTGAGGGCGATTTCACCACGGCGACATCGCAGGCATCCGTTCGGCAACACGGCATCTCTACGTTCGTGTCGGTATAGCGCGAACGAAGGAGCAATGGGTGGTGCGATCGCACACGATCTCAGGCTGGGATCCGGAAAACCGTGCCGCGTGGGAGGCCGGCGGCCAGACCGTCGCACGACGAAATCTGCTGTGGTCTGTGGTGGCCGAGCACGTGGGCTTCTCGGTGTGGTCGTTGTGGTCGGTGATGATCCTGTTCATGCCGCAGTCGGTGTATGGCCTCACGGCCGGAGATAAATTCCTGGTCGCGGCCACCGCGACGCTGGTAGGCGCAACGCTTCGGTTGCCGTACACCATGGCGACCGCTCGCTTCGGCGGTCGCAATTGGACGGTGTTTTCCGCCTGCGTCCTGGTGGTGCCGGTCGTTGCAACGGTTGCTGTGCTCGCCGAACCGGGCCGGCCGTTGTGGGTGTACCTGACCTGCGCGGCGCTCTGCGGTCTGGGCGGCGGCAACTTCGCGTCGTCGATGACCAACATCAACGCATTCTTCCCGCAGCGCCTCAAAGGCTGGGCATTGGGAATCAACGCGGGCGGCGGAAACATCGGCGTTCCCGCGGTCCAGCTCGTCGGCCTGCTCGTCATCGCGACCGCGGGCAACCGGCAGCCATATTGGGTGTGCGCGTTCTATCTGGTCGCTCTGATCGTTGCCGCGATCGGAGCGGAGCGATTCATGGACAATCTCGACATCGTCTCCGTCGACACCGCCGCAATGCGGGCCGCGTTGCGCCACCGGCACACCTGGCTCGTCAGCCTACTCTACGTCGGTACCTTCGGTTCCTTCATCGGTTTCGCGTTCGCGTTCGGTCAGGTCCTGCAGATCTCGTTCGCCGCACGTGGGCAGAGCGCCGCGCAGGCGTCGCTGCACGCAGCCGAAATCGCTTTCATAGGACCCCTTCTCGGCTCTCTCGCACGTATTTACGGCGGCCGGGTTGCCGACCGGGTCGGCGGTGGCGTGGTCACGTTGTGGGCCTTCTGCGGGATGATCGCCGGCGTCAGTGTGCTCGCGACCGCAGCCAGCCACGCCGGCCGTCAGATCACGGCAGCAACGATGACGGTGTACGTCTTCGGTTTCGTGGCGCTGTTTCTGCTCAGCGGCATCGGCAACGGCTCGGTATACAAGATGATTCCGTCGATTTTCGAGGCGGCCTCACGATCATTGAACGTTGACGAACAAACCCGAGCCGACTACTCCCGATCGATGTCGGGCGCGGTGATCGGCATCACCGGCGCGATCGGCGGTCTTGGCGGTGTGGCTATCAACCTCGTCCTACGCAACTCCTACCTCGCCCACGGCACAGCCACCTCAGCCTTTTGGGAGTTCGCCTGCTTCTACCTCGTCGCGGCACTGGTGACGCTGCGGTTTTATGTGCGATTGCCGTCCGGCTCGGTTGTGGAACAGCCGGCGTTGGTCACGGTGCGCAGCTGACATGGCGACACTGCTGGTGGCGCACGGAACACGAAATCCGCATGGCGTCATGATGATCGAAGATCTGGCTGCGGCCATGGCGCGCAGCCTGGACGAGTCAGTGTTGGTCTCATTCGTCGACGTGCTCGGGCCGTCGCCCGATGAAGTGCTGCAGACACTGCATCACGATCCGACGGTGGTGGTGCCGGCGTTGCTGTCCAGCGGCTGGCACGTGCGGTCCGATGTGCCGAGATATGTTGCGGCATCGGGGCATTCAACGGTCCGGGTCACTCGCCCCCTTGGGCCGTCCTGGCAGCTGACCCACGCAATGCTCGACCGCCTGGTCAAAGCGGGTTGGCGTCACGACGATGACGTCGTTCTCGCGGCCGCCGGCAGTCGTGATCCACAGGCGCAGAAAGAGATCGCGTTCGCTGCGACGATGCTGTCGGTTTTGGTCGGTAGTCAGGTGTCGGTCGCCTTCGCCGCGCCGTGCCGCGACGGTTCCGGCTTTCCGTCGGTGCCTGACGCCGTCGCCCGGGCACGGCAGGCGGGTGCTCGGCGGGTAGCGGTGGCGTCCTACCTATTGGCGGACGGTTTATTTCAAGGCCGTCTGCGCGACTCCGGTGCTGACACAGTCGGTGAACCACTCGGTCTGCACCCGGCCGTGGTTCGACTGGCTTGCCGACGTCGACGGGCGGCCGACGTAGCCGTCAGGATTGACGCCGCTTGATCGTGGTCTTCATTCGCGACGAATGCTGTCCGCTCGGCGTAGTGGCGAGCGCGTCGGTTGCTTGTTGCGGCTGAAGGTGTTCAGGTATCGGGAGCGATCGGTTGCCTCGGTGAGGTCGTGCAGGCGGGCCACCAAGATGTCTTGGATGAGGATGTGGCCGAGTGTCTCGCCGTCGTGCCCGCGCACGACCAACGGACCGCCGCCGGTCTCGGCGAAGACGTTGGCGGCGTGTCGCAGTGTCGCCTCGGTTGTGACGTCGCCGACCCCTGGCACGGGTGGCAATCCCTGGCGCACAACGTCCTTCACAAAGAACGTCTCAAGTGGATCGGTGGTGTAATCGCTGGTCAAATGTAAACCGCGCCGAGCGATCTTCTCGGTCAGGATTGAGCGGTCGAGTGCCAGCACCGACACGGTGTAGCCGCTGATGGCGGCGATGATGACCGGCAGCAGCGCGGGCCAGGCATGGGTCAGCTCGAGGGTGAACACTATGCCGGTCAGCGGAGACCGCAGCACGCCCCCGACCACCGAGGCCAAACCCAGGATCGCCCAAAAGCCCGGAAACACTTCGGGAAACGCGTGGCCAACGAGAGCTCCCAGGGCGCCTCCGATCATGAACACCGGAGCGAGCACACCGCCCGAGGTCCCTGAGCCCAGCGACAGCGACCAGATAGCCGTCTTGACGATAAGGATGCCGACGATGAGCGACAAGCCGGCTTGACCTGTAAGTAAGGCGTTGATCACGTCGTAACCGACCCCGAGGGCTCGAGGTTGGACCAGTCCGCCCAATCCGATGAGAAGGCCCCCGATCGCCGGCCACCACATCCAGTGCATCGGAAGACGCGAAAACCCGTCTTCGGCCAGGTAGACCAGTCGCGTGGCACCGATGCCGACCGCGGCACCGCACAAACCGATCACGAGCGCCAAAACATCGATGTTCCAGGCGATCTCCGTGACGGGTGCGGCAACCGGAAAAACCGGAGCGCCGCCCAAGATAAACCCGCGGACTACGGTTGCGACGACAACCGACGTCGCCACGGGCACCAGACTGCGTGGACGCCACTCGAACAGCAACAGCTCAACCGCCAACAAGATAGACGCCAGCGGAGAGTTGAAGGTTGCGGCCATGCCGCCCGCCGCACCGGACACCAGCAGGATCTTGCGTTCATCGGCGGTCAGGTGCAGATGCTGTGCAAGAATCGAACCCAGTGCTCCGCCGGTCATGATGATGGGGCCCTCGGCGCCGAAAGGCCCGCCGGTGCCGATGCTGATTGCCGCCGAAACAGGTTTGAGCAGTGCGACTTTGGGCTCGATACGGCTGCCTCGAATCAGGATCGCCTCAATGGCCTCAGGCATGCCGTGGCCGCGTATCTTCTCCGAGCCGAACCGGGCCATGACACCAACTACCAGGCCTCCAGCGATCGGTGCGCCCAACACCAGCCACCACGGGTGGTGTTGGGCTCCCGGTGCTACCAAATCGACGCTGAAGCGTTGATAGAAAACCAGATTGGTCACCACGGCGATCAGACGCAGCAGGCACCAGGCGGCTCCCGCCGAGAGGGCGCCAATGGGCACAGCGAGCGCCGCCGTCAGCAGCATCCTTCGATCCACCGCGAAATCCGCCAGTCGCCCCGTCACGATGCGACCACCGTGCTGATCCGGTCGGTCATCCGCGCCAGTACCGACGCGGCGACCGTTCGCGACTGGCGATCTACTTCGGCAAGAGCGGTGCGCAAAATCTGTTCACGGTGCACAGTGACGCGGTGCACGATCGAAGCGCCCTCGGCGGTCAATGCCAAATTGACGGCGGAGGCGTTGGCCGGACTTACTGTTCGCGAGACCAATGCGGACATCGTCGGCCGGGCGATCAGCCTGGTCACTGACGACACACTGACGTGCAATCGCGCAGCCACTGCGGAGCACGAGCCCTCGCCCAAGTCGGAGACGGTAAACAGCAAACGCATCTGCGCCAGCGTCAGTCCAACTAGCTCGGCGCTGCGTTCGGCCAGCAACGCCAGACTGCGCACGGCGCGCAGATATTCCGATAGTTCATCGCGATCGAGATCGGCCACGCCCAGAGTATTGCACTATGCAAAGCATGGTCATGACACCGGGGCTAAGTCATAGTCAGGCCGCGTTGATGCCTATCGCCTGCCGGGAAAGGATCGAACGCGCCGCCTCGCAGCACATGACGCTGCCGAGGATGACGGACAACGCGCGGGCGGCAAGGTATTCGGTAACACGAAACGGAGTCAACGGTGCGGGTGCGCTAAGAATCGCAGGAGGAGATGCCCACTACTTTTTTCGACGGCGACGCGATCGCCGCCGGGAAATACCGGAGGCGACGGCGCGCGATGCGGCGGCGGCGAGTGCGGGCACCCCGGCGTAGGTCCGGCTATCGAGCAGCGCCGGCCAGGTGTGCCAGCTGTTCGGCCGGTCGTTGTTGGCGAGCCGTTGGGCGAGCCACCACAGCGTCATCGGAACCGCGAAGGGATACAACAACAGATGCTCGGCAAAGGGGTCGCGGTGGTAGCTCACCGCGGCGCCGCCATCGGAATATGTCTGGACCAGTCCGTCTACATCGGCGACGTCGACGATCTTGTCGTGCACGCCCTGGATGAGCAGAACGGGCATGCTCGGTGTCTTCTGCCCGAGCCGAGTCACTTGGAAAATGTGCTGTAGTTCGGGCAACGCGAACAATTCCTGAAAGCTCAGGTCGACGTAATCGGCGATGTCGACATTGCGGAAGCGTCGAATCGCACCCCCAGTCGACATTCCTTCGATCTCTGCAAGCAGGGCCTTGCCATCCTCGGTTGCGTGTTCGTCGACGACCCTTTTCGCCTCCGGAAACACGTGCACCAAGGACGCGATCATCAAGGCCGCAAGACCTGCCCAAGGCGACGCATTCAGCCGGCGCGCAACGCTTTCCGGATCTACCACCGGCGAACCCATCACCGCGCCGACGATCGCGAGCTCGGGCGCGTACGTTGCGGCCGCTTCAGCGGCCCACCCGCTGGCCAGACCTCCGCCGGAATATCCCCACACCGCCATCGAAGCGCTGGGCGAAAGGCCCAACTCGGGGAAGCTCACGGCAGCCCGCAGACCGTCAAGAACACGAAATCCCGCCTCGTAGGGCGCGCCCCACAGGCCCTCGAGGCCCTCGTGATCTGGGATGCTGACCGCCCACCCGCGAGACAGGGCCGCGTTGATGAAAAGGAACTCGGCCTGTACCGAAGCCCCGACCAACTCGGCGCCCAGCCGCAGGGCGTAGGACGGGAAACACCGAGCCGACACAGCGTCGATGGCGCACTGGTAGGACAACACCGGACAGTTCGCCCGCTCTGTCCCGCGCGGAACTATCACCGTGGTCACCGCCGCCTCGGGGCGGCCGCGAAAGTCGGTACTGCGGTACATCAGCTGCCACGCCGCACCCTGCCGGAGACGACCGAAGAACGACACCTGCACCTGCCGTGACCGCAACACTGTCCCGGCAGGGATTCCGTCGAGATCGGCCGGGTTGGTGTAGAACGGATCGCTTTCAGGTGTGGGTATGCCCGGGCGCTTCCAGTGTGTCGATTGCTCAATCATCCTGCTGTCACCAAATCACCGTTGTCCCGTAAACGCCTGTTGTGGCCAGCCGTGCATTGCTGAGTCCATCGAGCAGCGCGGCGGTATAGCAGCGGCAATAAGCTATACCGGTGCTTCGCCGACTGATCGCAGGGGTTCATCGCAGAGTTTCCAAGCGGGGAAGCCGCAGTCGGACGAGGTTGCACATCACCGGCAGGATCTCATGGGAAGAGCTACGCGAGCGGCTTGACGAGCAATAACGCGACTCCGCCTCGCGACCGGACCGGACTAACACCGACCGTGGCTCGGGAAGGGGCACGCGCCCACGCCCTCGAGTTTGCAGAACGGGGACACGGCTCGCTGAACGACTACGACGCTGACACCCTTGCGGAAGCAGTGGAGCTACTTCCGTGAAGACCACGGCGCTGGAGTCGGCCTCCGACGTCAGTGATCGACCGTTCAGCCACCTTTGACCAAAGTGAACTGGCACACGTCGGTGTAGCCGTCGCGGAATAGGTCGGCGCAGCCGGTGAGATACTTCATGTAGCGCTCGTAGACCTCTTCGGATTGAACCGCGATGGCCTGCTCCCGGTGGCTCTGCAAGTTCGCTGCCCAGATGTCGAGCGTTCGGGCGTAATGCGGCCGCAGCGCCTGAATACGCTCGACCCGGAAGCCGGCCCTGACCGCGTGCTGCTCGACTTGGGCAACCATGGGCAGTTCACCGCCGGGGAAGATCTCATCCATGATGAACAAGATGAAGCGCAGCAATTTTGCCTTCAGCTGTAGCCCGCGTTCCCGGCTCTCCTCTGGGCTGGCTTTCACGATGGTGTGCAGCAGCATCACGCCATCGGCGGGCAGCGCGGAGTAGGCCATGGAGAAAAATCTCTCGTAGCGCTTCTGGCCGAAGTGCTCGAATGCGCCGATCGACACGATTCGGTCGACCGGTTCGTGAAACTCCTCCCAGCCCGCCAAATACACCCGTCGGCTGAGCGTGCTGTCCATCGCGCGGAATGACTTGTCAACGGCAATGGCCTGATTCCTGCTCAGCGTCAGCCCGACAACGTTGACATCGTATTTCTCCACAGCACGCCGCAGCGTGGCGCCCCAGCCGCACCCGATGTCGAGCAGCGTCATGCCGGGTTCTAGCCCCAATTTGCCCAGAGCCAGGTCGATCTTGGCGAGCTGGGCTTGCTCGAGGGTCATGTCGTCGGACTCGAAATAGGCGCAACTGTAGGTCTGGGTGGGATCGAGAAAGAGCCGGAAGAACTCGTCGGACAGGTCGTAGTGAGCCTGGACGTTGTCGAAATCCGGTATCAGGCCGGTCTTCGCCCGGCCGGCAGCCACCGAGGTCATAGCGCGAGATTATGCGCAAGCCTGCATCGACGCAATCGCCTCGGCGAGGACGCTGCGCTACGCCACGACGGGGCGCTGGAGAGGGTCTGCGATTGCTTTCAACCCGCTGCTGTTGAGTGAATAGGGGGTGTATAGCCGGTAAAGTTGAGGGACCTGCCGCCGACAGTGCGCGAAGGCACGCCCGCTGGTCCCCGGCGCAGGGCCGGCCTTCGAAAAGGCCGAGAGGCCAACACCCAAGGGGGAAGAGGAACCGATGACTCCGCACCGCTCATTAACGACGCTCGCCATGCTCGCGACGGTCAGTGCCGCATTGATAGGTAACGCAGGAGTTGCGAATGCCAGCCCGCAAGACGACGCCTACCTGGCCGCGTTGCGGGGCGCAGGCCTGTCGTGGACACCCGACACTCAGGCCGGGCTGATCCAAGAGGCACACGACGTCTGCTACAACCTCACCTGGGGTTGGCGCCCCCAGCGGATTGCCAACGACCTGGAGGCGCGACTCGGCCCGCAAGGCGTCACGGGGGCGGAAGCCGCCACCATGGTCAACGCTGCGCACAGGATCTACTGCCCCGGCAACGTTTGCGACGCCCCCACGCTCTGTACGTGAGCGGACCCGCGTCGTGACACGACATGAGTGATTCGTACGGCATATGCGTCCCCGAATCTTCGGTTCGGCGCTCTGCAGACGGGGCACACCTCCATCGACATACCTTCCGGGGGGACACAACCCGGCGGGACTAGTAGGAGGACATGCACATGACGATGCCCAGTGACGCTGCGGATCCGATCGAGGCCGCCGGAGCCAACGAGGGTCCGCGAGACCACCAGGGTGTCGACACCGATCATGACGCCTACGTCGATGAGAACAACGTGCCCCATCCCGGTGACGCCAACGAGGCCGGCTGACTTCGAGGACCGAGCGCACGACGGTCCCACAGGGCCTGCGCGGCGGAGCCCCAGACTACGATCGAGGTTCATGACCGAAGGTGCGCCCGGACCGGCGTCGGCGCAGGCACAGGCTGGCGAGGTCGCCCCACTCGACGTCGAGGGCTCCGGAATCCTTCCCCCGGTCGCTGACCGGGTGCGCCGACTATTCTGGCTGCTCGAGCGCTCGGCACCTTTTCTGGGGTCGCGGTGGGCAGTTGAGTTGTGGTGCACCCCACCGGTTCTCGAGTCGAGCCTGCGCATGCCGCCGGGTGTGGTCCCGGGCACGCCGGTCGAAGCGCATTGGGATGGGCATCGGGTCGCTGGTGAGGAATGGGGCGAGGGGCCGCCGATCTATCTGGTGCACGGGTGGGGCGGCCAGCGCGCGCATTTGGCAGTCTTCGTCAAACCGCTGGTCGAGGCGGGGTATCGGGTTATTGCGTTCGACTTGCCCAGCCACAACGAATCTGACCCGGGTGCGCTCGCCCCCGGGCGTACCACTGCCACCGAGTGCGCCGACGCGATTGCGGCCATGATCGAAACCCACGGGCCCGCCTACGCGGTGGTAGCTCACTCACTCGGAGCCAACGCGACCGCATTGGCGGCGGCGCAGGGCGCACCCGTAGGGCGCTTGGTCTTCCTGGCCCCGATGGGCGATTTTCCGCTCTACCTCGACCTTTTCGCTGCCCGCCACGGCTTCGGTCGCCGGATCCGCGCGGGCCTGCACCGGCGTCTGGAAAAACGAATCGCCATGCCGTTGCAGGAGACGAACATGACGCGGGTCGGCCGGCGAGCCAACTATCCGCCGCTGCTTCTCATCCATGACCCCGACGACCCGGACAGCCCTTATGCCGCCAGCGAACGACTGGCCGCGTCATGGCAAGGCGCACGCTTGGTGACGACGCGCGGGCTCGGCCGACTAGCTCATTATCGAATCTTGCGTCACCGCCCCGCTATTCGCGCGGGAGTGGAGTTCATCGGCGAGCACGCGGCCGGCACGAGCACCGCAGAGGAACCCAGCCCGACGTAGCAGCGGTGACGGTCAGCTCAGTTCAGCTCATCCGGCCGGTTGACCTGGATCAGGCGTTGAGCGTCATCGAAGAGCGACTTTTCCGCGAGGCGGACAGCGATGAGCGCGGCCATCGCGGTGCCGGCCAGTTGCATGTACATCACCACGATTTGGTAGCGGATCGCGGTGAGCGGACTTATCCCGGCCAGGATCAGGCCGGTCATGGCACCGGGCAGGCTGATCAGCCCGACGACTTTGGTGGAGTCGATTGCCGGAATCAGTGCGGTGCGTAGGGCGGACCGTTGGTGCGGAAGGATCGCCTGTAGTCCGGATTGGCCGAGAGATAGCCGGGCTTCGATCGCTGGCCGCGATTGGCGGACGTCCTCGTCGAGCCGCCGTAACGAGCTTCCGGCGGCCAGCATGGCGGACGAGACGATCATGCCACCGACCGGAATGATCACCCGGGCCTGCGCCGCGATAACCCGTCCGGCCAGCAGGACGAAGAGCGTGCCGACGGTGCTGGCGGCCACTCCGCCGGTGGCG
Organism: uncultured Actinomycetota bacterium; assembly: GCA_963753995.1. GTDB lineage: Bacteria > Actinomycetota > Actinomycetes > Mycobacteriales > Mycobacteriaceae > Mycobacterium. The sequence continues at coordinate 77,259 of CAVWEO010000006.1, forward strand.
GCAACCCTGGCCTGGGGCAGGCCCGGGGCGCGGCGGCCGGCGACCTGCCCGGCGATGATCACCATGGTCAACAACCAGCCGGCGGGGCCCAGCAGACTCGGCCGCTGGAACACGATGCGAAGTAGTGCGCCGGCGGTGACCAGCTGCACCGCGGCGCGCGCGGCGGCAACGACGATCTCCCGTGTGAGACCGAGCCGCTGCCGATAGGCGATCGCTCCTGCCGCCGTGACCAACAGCAGCGATATGGCTACCCCGCCCCAGCTCGGCACGGCCAGCCCCGCGGCGATCACGGCGAGGGGCGATGCGGGGCGCCGGACCCGCACGCGACGAGATCGTCCTGCCTGGGGACCAATAACCGCGGCCCACCGGGTTAGCGAATGCAGGCCGAGGCCGGTCAGTCTGACCGCTACCAGCCCCGCCGGCAGGGCCAGCCACACCCATCGCCAGCGGATGCGAATCCCGCTGCGCCTGAGCTCTTTAACCGGTGACGGCTGGCTGGCGGTGGCTGGCGCGAGATAGCCGAGACGGTCCAGCGCCGCACGCAGCCTATCGATCTCCGGTGCGGCCTCGTGCGCGTCACCGTGTGGATTCAACAGCGTTTGGGCGAGCCCGGCGACGATCTTGCTCAGCACGCTACCGCGGTCGCGAGAAACCGGGGAGTGGGAATTTCGCATCCCCGCCGACGCGGCAGGGACGTCGTGCACACCGGCAATCGCTGACAGGACGGCTGCGGTGTCGCAGTTTCCGGTCGCATACCAAACCACAACGGATTCGGTGCGCGGATACGCGCGCACCGCGCGCACACCGGGCACCTCGGCGACCGTCTCCTCGATCGCGGCGGCCCAAGCTTGATTGTGACGAAACCCGATGGCACGCACACGCATTCGCCCGGCCGCCGCAGAAAGAACCGCCGGTCTGGCGCCGGCGTCAGTGCACAGCATCGGCAGTCTCCGCGGGGTCGTCTCCCGAACGAGCCGGTAAGGGTGGAACCTCGTGTCCGACCCGTTCCGCGGCTTCGGCGACGACGTCGGCGACCGCTAACCGAGCTCGCGCGGCGCCTTCCTCGGCCTCGCGCGCAGCGCGAAGACCCCAAGCCGTCACCGCAACGGTCGCTGCTCGCAGGGGCTTCTTCGCCGCCACCTTGCGTAGCCCCTCGTACGCAACCATTCCGACTACGCCGGTAACCACCGTGGGTGCCGCCTTCGCCAAAACCCCTTGCCACACCATCGCGGACGCTCCCTTCACATTGTTCTCTTGATCATCTGCAGGTTCTCAATCGTTTCCAGCCAGAGCTTTTCGGCGTGCGTCGCTGACGGTTTCAACAGATCGACACCGCCGGGGCGCCCGCACGCGACGCAACGAGACGGCCTCTTTCGAGTACCAAGACCTGCGCGGCGACACTTTCGATGAGAGCGTGGTCATGGCTGACGAGGACCACGGATCCGCCGGCGCCGACAAAGTCGCCGATCAACGCGCCGATGACCTCCGCCGAGGCCTCATCGAGCGCCGACGTCGGCTCGTCAAGCAGCAGCATGTTCGGTTCAACGGCCAAAGCGCGGGCCAGACACAGCCGTTGGGCCTCCCCACCGGACAACTCCGCAGTGGCGCGCTTGGTGAACGAGGGCTCTAGCCCCACGCGCGCGAGCAGCTCGACCACCCCGGCCTCGGAGAGGTCGTGGCGGCCGACGCGGACCTCGTCGAGCACTCGGTCGGTCAGCAGAACTGAGGCTTGCGCCAGTAGCCCGACACGCCGCCGCAACGCCAGGACATCCAGCTCGGCGATGGGCACACCGTCGAGGGTGAGACTCCCGGTCGTGGGTTCCTCGAGCCGGTTCAGCAGTCGCAGCAGAGTCGATTTCCCTGCCCCGCTGGCACCCGTCACGGCGGTGCAGCGGCCGGCTGGAATGCTCACGCTCAGCTCGGCTAGAAGCGTCGCCGGGCCGCGGTTCACCGTGACCTGCTCGAGGCGAAAACCTTCCATGCGCCGGCCTCTCAGCGCTCGGGAAGAACACGAGTTGCCATCCGCATGTTCTGACGTGCTCTCCACGAAGTTCGAGCGTAGGAACGAAGCGCTGAGAGATCGCTGAGATCGCCTCATCCCGTCGTACAACCTAGAGATCGAGGGTCAGTGGTCCACCGGATGCGGATCTGGATATGCAGACCAGCATCATGCCGCTTTCGCGTTCCGGAATCGTCAAGAGGGTGTCGCGGTGTTCGACCTCGCCATCGAGCACCCGGGTGCGACACGTTCCGCAGAAGCCCTGCTGACATGAATACGCCGGCGTCACCTCGGCGCGTCGCAGCGCCGCGAGCAGCGTTTCGTCGGCACCGACCCGCACCGTCGTCCCCGACGAGGCGACGATGACCTCGAATTCGGTGCCGTCGAGCACCGGGGGCGCGGCGAACCGCTCGAAATGCAGTTCGACATCGTCGCGGCCGGCCAGGCTTGCCCGGATCGCGGTCAGCATCGGCTGCGGCCCGCAGGCGTACACGGCCGTATCGTCCGGGCAGTCGCCCAGTAGGTCCGCAGCGGTGGGAATGCCGAACCGGTCGTCAGTGCGGATCTCGACACGATCGCCGAACCGGTCGAGTTCATCGACGAATGGCAGGCTGTCGCGGCTGCGGCCGGCGTAGACCATCGACCACTCGACGCCCAGGCGCGCCGCCACGGTCAGCATCGGCAGGATCGGCGTGATGCCGATACCGCCGGCGATGAACCGCAGCCGCCTGGACGGCGAGCCGTAACCCGGAACCGTCAGCGGAAACGCGTTGCGTGGGCCGCTGGTCGTCACCGTCGCACCGATCGTCAGAGCGTCGTGCACCTCGATGGAGCCACCACCGCCGTCGGGAATCCGCCGTACCGCGATCCGGTAGGCGTCGGTGACCTCGGGGTCGCCGCACAGCGAGTACTGGCGCACGAGTCCGCTCGGAAGGTGGATGTCCAGATGCGAACCCGCGCGCCACGGTGCCAGTCGGCCGGCGTCGGGAGAGGCCAGAGTCAGGGCCACCACGTGTTGGTCGTGGGCGACGACCTGGCGGTCCGTGACCGTCAGTGTCACGGTGCGGTCGAATTCGCGCGGAGCCGCCATCTGGCGGATGTTCCCCGACATCGACCACACTCCGGACACGGCCGCATCGATCAGGCCGACGAAAACGTCGTGGCGTAACCGTCCGGACATGCTCGGCGGCAGCCGCCGGTAGCGGTCGCGAAGCGACATCACATGTGCGCCGCGCGAGCGGCAGGCGACCGGGCCAGGTAGGCGACCGCCTGCGCTGTCGATCCCATCCGGGCCGGGGTGAATCCGGGCCGGAAGTAGGCCAGCGTGTTGGAGCCGAAAAGCTTGCGGTACTTGGGAAGCAGACCTAGCTTGGAATCACGGGCGCGCAGACGCTGCGTTTTCCACCACCCGATGTCCACGTTCGGATCGGCCCGCATCAAAAACGAGGCGCCGCGCTGGAAGAACGAATAGATGCCGATCATTGCCATCACCATGGCGCCGATACGGTCGACGTAGCTGTCGTGGAAGTAGACCGCGACATCGTGGGCAACGCTGCGGTGCTCTACCTCCTCGCTGCCGTGCCACCGGAACACATCAGCCATCGTCGGATCGGCGCCGTAGTCGTCCCAGCTGCAGTTCAACGCGAAGTCGCCCATCACCGCGGTGTAGTGCTCGAGCGCGGCGATGAACCACAGCCGGTCGCACAGGTGGTTCATCCGGCGCTTGGGGTCTGCCGATGTCGACGGGGCCAGCACCTTCGTGAAGATGTAGTCCATCTGGTCCAGCATCGGCGTGGGATCGACGCCCCGTTCCTCCATGAAGTCGTGCAGTAGCCGCTCGTGGACCTCGGCGTGAGCACCTTCCTGGCCGATGAAGCCCCGCATGTCCTCGGCCAGCTTCGGGTCCTTCACCAAGGGGAGCGCCTCGTTGTAGGTATCGACGAACCACCGCTCGGCGGCAGGCAGGATCAGGTTGAGGAGTCCGATCACGTTCGAGGCGACGGGGTGGCCGGGAATCCAGTGCAGCGGCACATCGGTGATGTCGAAGTGCACCTTGCGGGCCTGCAGCTGAACCGGGCCCGGATCGATCTCGTCAGCCGGACGGTTCGACCGCGTCATCACGGACCTCCCCAGTCGGAACATTTCGTCAGGGCGCGCCCCCACCGCCTCGAGTCCAACGGTCGTACCGATCGACCTGGACTATGCAGCAAAGATTAACAGGCGTTCACGACGCGGGGTGCTCGACTCGATACGCCTCGAGGCGACAAGTCCATACGTCAACATCGCTGGGGTCGGCGAAGCTTGCGGTGAAGCTGTTGTGGGCCAACGTAATCACGTCATCGACATCGAGTGCCAACGCCTCGGTAGCGGCGAGGTAATTAGCGTTGACATAACCGCCGAAGAAGGGTGGATCGTCGGAGTTGATCGTCACCCGCACACCTGCATGCAGTAGTCGGCGCAAGGGATGCGAACTCAGGTCACGCACCACCCTCAGCGCCAGATTCGACAACGGGCACATGGTCAGGGCGATCTTCGTGTCGGCGAGCCGCCGCATCAGCGCGCTGTCTTCGGCGGCCGCGACGCCGTGGTCGATTCGATCGGGGAGGCAGATGTCCAGCGCTTCGGTGACGTAGGACGCCGGCGTCCCCTCGCCTGCGTGCACCGTGGTCCGGTACCCGCGGGCGCGGGCCCGGTCGAAATAGCGAGCGAACTTGCCAGGCGGATGGCCGAGTTCGGCCGACCCGAGGCCTATCCCGAGGATGCGCTCGGCCCAGGGATCCACGAGGTCGAGCAGCTCCAGTCCTTCTGCCTCCGAACGCTGACGCTGAGCCGTACAGATCACCTGACCGTCGATGCCCCACTGAGTTCGGGCGTCGTCGATTGCCTGAAATACACCCTCGAGCTGATCGGCGATCGGGACGCCAAGATCGAGGAAAGTCTGTGCGCCGAAGAACATTTCGCTGTGTAGCACGTTTTCTTGGGCAGCCCGCTGCAGATAGGCCAACGTGAGGTCGTAGAAATCCTGCCGGCGGCGCAGCACCTGGCCTACCCGGAACAACACTGCGAGGAAGTCTTCGAGGCCGCTGAACCGATAGGCGGCACGAATCTCGTCGACCGATTTCCACGGCAGGTCGACCCCGTTGGTCCGTGCCGTCCGCAGCATCATCTCGGGCTCGAGTGTTCCTTCGAGGTGAACGTGTAGTTCCGCCTTGGGCATGCCGTCCAGGAACTCGGCGCTCACGTCCGCGACGACTCCGTCCCGCAACGACATCTCCGATATCCCCCGTGACATGTGCAGCGGCGTCGATCATCTAGACACGATCAGTGAACATCGCAGGTAGGTCATCGTCGCCCGCGGGGTATAGCAGAAACGTGCAACGACACGAAGACGTCAAGATCTGCGCGGCATGCGGGCGGCCGTTCGCAAATCGCAAGAAGTGGCGACAGCGCGGGCAATGGGGGCAGGTGATCTATTGCTCCCAGGGCTGCCAGAAATCGGCGAAGCGGACCGGCACGTGATGGCGTGGGTCGAGCACACGGTGACGTAACGTCATGTCGTCCGTTGCCTGCTTTGACCGATGGATTCAACGGGCGAACTCATATTTCGAGCAGCGCGCACCTGTCGTCAGGAGTGTCTTTGCGGCGCAGCGGATTCGTCGTGGGTCCAGACTTCCATCGATTCAGTTGTCGTGCAGGCGAACTCGCTGGGCCGATATCCGGCGATGTGCCCCAGTGCCATGTCGAGGGACAGCTCTAGTGGCCGGACGCTACGCGTGGCCTGCGCCATGAGCAGTCCGCCTTGCAGCGCGCTCATCATGGTCAACGCGAGTTCGTCGACGTCGGCGTCGGCGGTGAGTTCGCCGTTGTCGCGCATGGCCGCAAAGCCCTTGGATAGATATGACTGCCATTCAGCAAAGGACCGCATGAGCTCGAATCGCGCCGAATCGGATCGGTCGGCGAGTTCGCTCACCAGCGAGCCGAGTGGACAGCCGCCGACACCTTGCGTAGCGCGGGTAGTGGCGACGAGCAGATCGCACCACCGCCGCAGCCCATCCCACGACGACACCTCGCGCAGGCGTGGCTCCTGCGCGGCGATAACGCGGCCGAGCTGGGTCTTGATTACCTCGCCGATGAGGGCGTCTTTGTCAACGAAGTAGTGATACAGCTGCGACCTGCTGGTAGCGCTAGCGGTCATGACGGCGTCCAGACTCGTTCCTGCCAACCCGCGCTCGCGAACCAGGGATGCCGCCGCATCCACGATGCGGGCTCTGGTCGCTGCTCCGCGAGCTGTCAACCGCGGGGTAGAACGACCCTCTCCTGACGCCACCACGAAACAGTATCCGTATTGGAATTGTCAGTCCACTTTTTAGTAAGCATGATGGCCGAGTCGCACAAAATCACGGAAGGGCCCGACGTCGCGCCGCGACACTGCCAGCCGTTGCTCCCAGTCCACGCTCGGCTTCTGTTCAGCCGATGCCTTTTTCGCGAGCTTTCGTTTGCCCCAAAACAGCCGCAAGTCCGGCTGACAGAAGAAAGGGATGTGTGATGCAAACGCAGAACAACAAGATTTTGAAGTGCAACTCGATCTTTCTAGGCGTGTTCATGTTCTTATTCGGATTTTTAAAATTATTCGAGCCTTTCCGTACATGGTTCGAGATCCAGATAGTCAAGAGTGGCCTGCCACGAATCAGCGTTCCGCTGGGTAAAGCGGGAGAAATGACGATCGGCCTCGGCCTGCTTTCGGCCTCCTGCTTTAGGCAGAAGATCCCGACGCTCTACGGCCCGATCTTGCTCGCCGCCTCAGCTGGACTGATAGTCAACATGGGGATTGCGACCTACGTACATCTGCAACCGGAAGTGCCGGCAAACGTATTACCACTAGGGATAAAGCCGCCATTCGTTCCATTGTCCGTGATGGTGTTAGCGGGCGTGAATGTCTATCAACTCTATCGAAACACGAAGCGCCGACCCTAGGAGTGGGCGTTCAGCCGCCGGGCGGGCGGGGTGCGTCTCTCGCTGCGGACTTCCGTAGCGGTGATTGAGTCAGTGCAGTAGCCCGGCTTTGCGGGCGTTGATGCGCAGTTCGTGGCGGTGGCGGGGTGGGCGATCGCGATGAGTCGACGAGCCCGTTGGTCCCGTCCACGGGCATCATTTCGACAGCGGAGCTATAGGACTTTGTATAGCGGTGATAGCCGTCCATTCACCGGCGGGCTATTGGGCCGCGGGTCGGGCGCGAAGTTCCCAGGGCTGCATGCCGAGTAGCTCAGCAAGCTGCCGTTGCATCTGGACTCCGGATGGCAGTGGGCGCCACCAGATGGTCACCTCGGCGATCTTGCCGTCCGCGTCGACCAGGATGTAGTCCATCCCGTCGACGGCGGTGTCTTCGATCTGCAGCCGGAAATACGCAGCATGGTGCGTCTCGCCGCTGAGGATCTCCTGGTAGGTGAGGTCGGCGGCCACCGCGCCGACCCCTTGCATCGCTTCCACAACTGCCCCGCGGCCGGTGACCGGCTCATCGCCGAGTGGGCTGAACAGCACCACGTCCTCGGCGAGGATTTCGGTCAGTGCGTCGATGTCTGCGCCGGCGTGCATGCAGTCGACGAAGCGTTTCACGGTGTCGCGGTGCGGGGCGAGCGTCGTCATTCGTACTCCTGTCTCTTGCTAGATCGCTGAGGTGCCGCCGTCGACAACGAGCTCTATGCCATTGACATAACTCGAGTCGTCTGAGGCGAGGAACAATGCGACCGACGCGATCTCCTCAGGGCGGCCCATCTTCCCCCGCGGGATCAGCGATTCGAACTGCGCCTTCGTCTCTTCGTCGAACAACTCCTCCTGCTTCGGAGTGGCGACCTGGCCCGGGGTCAGCACGTTGACCCGGATATTCCTGTCTTTCAGCTCGGACACCCACACCCGTGCGTAGGCGGGCAGCACGGCCTTGCTTCCCGCGTACACGCTCCATTCGGGGTAACCCTTGAGCGACGCGTTCGACCCGGTCATGAAGATCGAGCCGCCATCGTTGAACAGCGGCAGCGCCTTTTGGACCGCGAACAGCGTGCCGCGCGCGTTCAGCCAGAATGCGTCCTGGAAGTTCTCCGCGGTGATCTCGCCGAGCCTGCTCTGCTCGCCCGTCCCGGCGCTGGCCCACAACACGTCGATCGCGCCCTTTTCCTGCTTGACCGTGTCGAACAGACGGTCCAGATCGGCGAGGTCGGCCGAGTCGCCCTGCACGCCGGTCACGTTGTGGCCGATCAGGTCGACGGCTTCCGCCACCGCGTCCTTCCGTCTGCCCGTGATGAAGACGTGAGCTCCTTCGTCAACGAACAACTGAGCACCTGCCAGCGCCATACCGCTTGTGGCGCCGGTGATTACGGCGACCTTGCCATCGAGTTTTCCCACGATCACTCCATCCATCCGTCAGTTTGCAACCTTATGTACACGGCTCTGTGTGCTTAAGGTAGCGAGCGGCAGCCGCGGATGCAAGCTATGTACACAGATCCGTACCCACCTGGGCTACGCTGGGTTCGTGTCGGAGTTGGAGAAAGGGCCGCGTGGCCTGCGCCGCGGCAGGGGCGCGCGAGAGCGCATTCTCGGCGCTTCGCAACAACTGTTTCGCGATCAGGGCATCAACGGCACCGGTCTGGACCAGCTCTGCGCGGTGGCCCAGGTGTCCAAGCGCACGTTCTATCAACATTTCGCCGGCAAGGACGAGCTGATCGCCGAGCACCTACGCCGCTTTGACCCCGATATCTTGCCCGAAGTATTCGACCGCACCGATCTCACACCCCGCGAAAGGCTGCTGGCCGCCTTCGACATTCACGCGCCCCTGTGCCCGTTCATCGCGGCGGCCGTCGAAATCAACGACCCGGGCCACCCGGCGCGACTGCGTGCCCGCGACTACAAAAAAGCCTTCGCCGCGCGGCTCACCGAAACCGCGCGGGAGGCCGGTGCTGCCGACCCCGAACAGCTTGGCGAACAACTGGCGCTGCTCTTGGATGGTGCTTCGGCCCGCAACCGGGTCCTCAACACCGAAACGTTCGCCACCGCCGCCGCCATCGCCGTCGTCCTCATCGACAACGCCATCGGCGCCGGAGCGGCTATTCCGCGGTGATGATCGTCGGAAATGGTCCGCGATTGTTGGTGAGATCGCCTGGGAAGCAGGGTGATACGCCTTCCAAGCTGGGAGGAAACCCGGGCTGTGCCTTGGCTTTGATCTGGAGGCTGTAGCCGTCGGGGGAGTAGCCGAAGCGGTTGGGCTTTCGGAAGTCATCGCGTTCGAAGACGTACCAGCCCCAGCTTTTCCAGACCTCGCCGGTTCTCTCGACCAGGTGATTGGGATCGGTGCCGGCGGGTGGTTTGAGGTCGCCGATCGTGGTGAGTGAGATCGGTGGTGTGCCGGTGTCTTCGTCTTTGCAGGGCGGGGTGTTGGTGGCGCCATATCCGGTGGCATCGAGTGTCGTCCCGGGCGGCAGACCTTGCAGGGTTTTCTTGAGGTAACCGAGGACGACGTCCTGTGCCTGTTGCTGATTGCCAGGCACGACGATTCGCAACGCCCATCCGGGCGGTGGTGGCGGTGCTGATGTCACGGGCTGACCTCCGAGGATCGTGGCTCCAGTGGGTGTGGGCGGACCAAGGCCGCTGTGTCCGCATGCGGTGATCATCACCGCCGCGGCGCCGAGGGCCGCGAGAACGGGTGTGCGTGGCGCGGCGTGGTTCATTTCCCCACGACCAATCCGTCCGGACCAACCACCTGCGGCGGTGGCAGGCCGTCGATGACGGCGCCGATGTTGTCCAGGGCCGGATTTCCCGGCTGCCAGTAACTGCTGTGCGCGGCGACGCTGGGAAGCAGGCCGTATGGGTCGGTGCTGGGTCCCGGGCCTGCGGCGAGATGAATGCCACCGAAATCGTTGCTGGTCGGGTCCCGGCCGAGCGTCATATCGGTCACCAGCTCGATGATGTCGTTGTGTGCCCGCATGGCGTACACGTTGCCACCGGGATCAAGGTTGAGGTCACTGGCGTGCTTGGCCAGCATTCCCGGACTGCCGATCCCGATCACGTTGTTCGCGTCCAAATGGTTGCCGCCGACTCCGGCGGCCCCGACGACGGTCGAGCCGTAGCTGTGCCCGATCACGGTGTCGATCGAGGGAGCTCCGACATGTGAGGCGCGCTGCCCCGCTTGGAAGGCATCCAACCCGGCGCCGCCGGCCACGGCGCGATCAGGCCACGCCGCCTGGCCGAGGTCCATCGGACGGTCGTAGCCCATCCATGTTGTGACAGCGACGGTTTGGCGTGGGTCGGCGTTGTGTGCGGCGTTGTACATGGCCACCGATTTCGCGTCACTGCCTTCGAACGCGGCCAGATCCTGTCCGGTTCCCGGGACCAGGACCGCGTTGCGGGTGGCGTAGTCGGGATTGCCGATCGCCACCGCAGCGTGTCCCTGATCATCGATGATCCCGAGGTAGCGGTGCAGCCCGTCATTGCGATCGAGAGTGGTTCGCACCGACCTGAAGCCGTCCAGGCTGCGTTTGGCGGCGGCCAGTTGCGGGGCTATGGCGCTGGCTTGCGTGGCGGCGTCGTGATCGCCCATGTAGGCCTGCTTGGCCAAGGCATCGAATTGCGCCTGCAGGCGATCCACGTTGGCTTGCGCGTTCGCTTGGAGTTCCGGCAGATGCATCTGGTTGTAGTGATCTCGTCCCAGATGAAAGTTGTCGGCATCAAGTGGATCTGATGGATCCCACGGCATGCCGGGATGGTTGCCGATGTTGTGGTCTCGGCTGTAGAGCCAGTCTTTTTCCTCCGGTGTCAGCTGCTTCCACAGATCACCGAACTGTTTCGGGTCCTCGGGTGGCGGCTTGGACAGCGCGTCCCGGATCTCGGGTCGATTCTCGTGCGGTCCGGCAGGAGCGGGGGTGTTGCCCTCGGCCGTGTTGATTGCGGCGGCAAGCTCCGCATCGATGGCGTTGGCTTCGGCCAGGATTTTGTTCAGCCGGGGCTGCAGCTGCGTTTCGGCGATCAGCGCCTCCATGGCCGGCATGTTCTCCGCCGGAACGATCGTGTTGCTCGCCGAGTCGATTCTCATGTGCAGCGACGTGACGTCGTGGCGCAACGAGCGCAACTCGGATTGAACGTGCTCGATGTCGTCAGCGGCCTTGCCGGCTGCCCGGGCGACAGCCATCGACTCGTTGCCGTGGGCGTCCAGGTCTTGGCGGATCGTGGCGTTGGCGTGCTTGCGTGCCTCGGCGGTTGCGCCCTCCCAGGTGTCGAATACCGCCAGCGAGCTCAGCTCCCGCGATGCGCCGAAGGTGGCTTGCGCACGAGCCCCGGCCGCGTGGAACACCTCGCGGACCGACTCAGCACTCCACCGCTCGACATCCTCTACGGTCAACGCCACTCGCCACACCCCATCAGCTCACCAAATCGACATGCTCGCAGCCGCCGATATTCGACGCAAGTACCGAGGGCCGGCGCAACCGCGACCACGGGATGGCCGGAGCCCTCGCGAACCTGCTCTTTGTTATGAAAGCGTTGAACCGCAACGCTTTTGGCAGTACAGGTCGAGGCCAAAGACATCACCGCGGTTCTCGGTAGCGGTGGGCTCGCTGCTTGAGCTGTCGCAAACGGACGTCCAGTCGAGCAGCGGGGCTGCGGGGCTGGAATCATCGCAGTCGTGAAGCGAGATGGCTGGACGGGCCGGTTGTGGGCCGACGCGGCCGGCGTCTACGCGGCAATCTTGACGCACCCATTCCTGGCCGGCCTTGCCGACGGCAGCCTCGACCCGGAGCTCTTCACCCACTACGTCGTCCAGGACGCACACTATCTGCGGGACTTTGCTCGTGCGCTCACCGTGGTGGGCAGCAAAGCACCGACACACACCGGTGTCGGCATGTTTGCCCGACACGCCGCCAGCACCGCGGAGGTCGAGCTCGCCCTGCACGAGTCATTGCTAACCGAGCTGGGCATCCGGGATGTCGATGCCACCCCGGTCGCGCCGACGACCCTCGCCTATACGAGCTATCTGTTGGCCACTGCTTACCGAGGCACCTTCGCCGACGGGCTGGCTGCAGTGCTGCCGTGTTACTGGATTTATGCCGAGGTGGCAGCCGAACTCGTTGAGCGGGGTTCGCCGGATCCGCGCTACCAGCGCTGGATCGACTCTTATGCCGACGACGAGTACCAAATCATGGTTGCCGAGGTGCTGGCGCTCGCCGACAACATCGGCCTGGACTTGTCCGCTGCCGACGAGGCGCGCGCCCGGGCCCATTTCGCCGCCACCGCCCGTTACGAGTGGATGTTCTGGGACGCCGCGTGGCGCCGCGAGGTGTGGCCCGTGTGACGCGCGGCTCGTGGGTCCGTCCACGCCCGAGAAGCTGAACCGCCGATTCTGGTGCACCCCAGCCAGGTTCAGCTTGTGCTGTACGCCCAAAAGTCGTATGCGCCGGGCACCGGACACAGGGAGTTGGCCGCGGCCAGCACGAACTGGCCCGCTTGGTCGCTGGTCAGCTGTGGGTGGTCCCGGACCAGATTCGCGGCCACCTGCGTACCCGGGGATTGCAGAACCCACAGTTGCCGACACACGCTGTAGCCGTCCTCCAGCATTGCAGGATCCGCTCCGGTGACGCCGGCAGCCCGTGCGGCGGCCAAGAAGTTCGGGACGCCGTCGGCTTGTGGTGCTCCGACCGAGCCGACCGTGGTGACCGGGTCGGCGCCAGCCGGCGCGGCCAGACCGATGGAGATGAGGGCTCCAACGCCTCCGAGCAGCAGTCTTCCGAACATCATGGGTCTCCCGTTTGCTTCCTGTTCATCTTGGAAGCTACCACAGTTCATGTTCAAGACGTCTGCACTTCAGCTTCTCGGACGCGGACCCTCCGAGATCGCGGCGGGGAGGGCGCCTTCGTCGGCGGCCGGAGCTCGCCGAAGCGGTCGGTGCAGTGTGCGAGACGGGTGGGCCAAAATAGTTGGGGCCACAACGACCAACGGAGACCTCGACCCCGCGCCTCAACGGCACCTCGAAGTCGTGTCATTGCGACAGATGGCCGAACCGGCTAAAAGGTGCCCCACGCGACAACCAGCACGCTCGGGCGAATCGGCAGAGCGAGCCAGGACCAGAGGACAAGGTGCTCGCCAACGGGAGAACGCCGGTGTATCGCGACGGTACGAAATCGCTTGTGAGACAAAGTCGTGGCGAGTAGTGTGAGCGCACCAAGCGCAGGAAGTCCCAACCCAACCTAGGGGAATGCCGTGCGACAACCTGAGCTAACCAGCCTCATCGGCCTGCGAGACCGTGCCGGGGATCGGCTCGTCCTCTCACGCTTGAATCGGGCTGACGGAACTCGCGGCTACATGCTGAGGGTCGGAACCGGGATCGTGTTCCTGAGTGCCGGCGATCTCGACCGACTGAACACCGCCATCCGGTTCGAGCTGGCCTCGGCAAATCCGTTGCGACTCTTCGCTCGGGCGATCTGGGTTCTGATCGCGTGCGGTCTGGTGTGGCTGCTCACGACCTCAGTCACCGGGCCGCTGTTTGCATACCCCTGGTCGAACTGACGTCGGCCGCCGCCGGTAACGATCCGTGCCACCCGCGCTCGGACCACAAGGCGCCGGTGGCTTCCGCTGAATGCATTGTCTCAAAGCACAATTCGGGGGACCGGCTCAGTGCGATTCGGGTGGGTTTGTCCAAATCAGTTCGGTGATGTCGGTGGTGCTTATCAGCAGTATCTGGTCATTGGCGCGTTCAAAGAGGGTCGTGGATATCACGCTGCGGACCGGGAACCCTTCCGCGTGTACCCACTCGACGACGACGTTGTCGTTGGCGCGCAACGCGGTGACACAGTCAGGCGGTGAAGTCTCCGACTGTCCGGCCAGCAGTTCCGGGAGCCGTTTGCCGATCAACGTGATGGTCTCGGGGTGGTGGCCGAGCATGGTGGCGAAGGCGGGGTTGGTGTAGACGATGACGCCGTCGAGCCCGGTCGCGAGCACGGGGATGGGCAGGCGGTCCAGCAGGATCAGCGCGGGCAGCGCGTGCAGGTGTTCTTCGGGGCTGTCCGGTCGGGCGCCGCGGCGCCTTTCGCTGCGCACCGCCTCCGCCACCAACGTGCCGTGATTGCTACCGGCGATCACGCCGTTGTGCGGATGCTCGGCTGGCTGGGCCGTTTGATACTCATCGAAGCCAGGTGGCGTGCTCATAGTGAATCCGTCGTGTCGGGTCACCGTAAAACTCGAGTGGCGACGCGACGCGCCTCGAGCCCTGCGGCGATTGTCATCCGACGGCGGCACTCGTACTCGAACCAGCTTGATTTCCAGCTGCTTTGACCTTACGTGATCTAGCCCGCGGGCGGCAATGGCCGAGCTGACCCGACGGTGGCGTCACCGCTCCGGCAGCTCGGCGAACCGCTTCTTGACGTCTGCGTACCAGCTGATCGACTTGAGCGGGTGGCGCCAGCGGCCTTTCATGTCTTCGCGGGCCGGCACGTGGGCGCGATCACCGGCCTGCACGAGTTCCTTGAGGTGTTGGTCCTGCGCCTTGATGATCTCGTCGGCGCTCTCACCGCAGTGCGTGAGGTCGCAGGGTCCACCAAGGTCTTGGCAGGTCATGGTCTTCACAGGGATCCTCCATTCTCTGGTCACACCGGGCGGTCCGGGTGCGTCAGGATGGTGACGCAGCCGACGACGAAAGTGTGACCGCCATGGTGAGCGACGATCAGCTCAGCGACGGCTTCGAGGCCGAGCGACCTCGCCTGCAGCGCATCGCCGCGCGGATCCTGGGCGATGCCGACGCGGCGCAGGATGTCCTGCAGCAGGCGTGGCTGAGGCTGCATGCCGTTGACGAGCCGATCGGCAATCTCCCCGGCTGGCTCACCACGGTGACCTCGCGGCTGTGTCTCGACCGGCTGCGGGCTCGCACGCCAGTGCCCACGGAGTCGATAGAGGTTGAGACGACGGCTCTCGACCCGGCCGACGACGTGGTGCTGGCCGACACCGTCGGCATCGCGTTGCACGTTGTGCTCGACCGCCTGAACCCCGCCGAGCGAGTGGCGTTTGTGCTGCACGACAGCTTCGGCGTCGACTTCGATTCGATCGCCTCGATGCTCGACACCACGCCGGTCGCGTCGCGCAAGTTGGCCTCACGGGCACGCGCCAAAGTTCGCCTGGCTGCGTCCGAGGATGCCCTCGCCGACTGGGAGGTCGTGGACGCCTTCATGGCCGCGGCGCGCGAGGGCGACTTCACCCGGCTGCTGGAATTACTCGCCCCCGACGTGGTGGTCTCGGCCGACGCGGCCGCGAGTGCGCTCGGCACGCCGACACACCTGAAGGGTCCCGAGGAGGTGGCCGGCTTCTTCAACGGCGCAGCTGCGGGGTCCTTCGCAGTCTTCGTCGAGAATCGTCCAGCAGCTGCCTGGATTCACCGAGGCGAGGTCAAGGTCGTCTTCGATTTCACTGTCGAGGCCGGGCAGGTGCGCCGTCTGCAGTTCCGCGCCGACGTCGAAGTGCTGGCCGGCGTACGGCGCCGCGAGGGCGGGAGTGCGCGTTAGCAGGTCTGGATAGCCGTCAAAACCCGAAATCGGCTCGTTCGGGACTGAAATCTCGTGACGGTTTCAGTTGAGCAAAGGTACTGCAGCGCCCCCGCGATGCACGTGCTGACATCGCCTGTCGGGTTTTAGGGTTGGCTGTTATGGCCGCACCAGACAAATACGTGAAGCGCTGGCGCACAGCGTTGCACGTCATCGTGTCGGCAGGAATGATTGCCATCCTCGGACTTGCGGCCACCGCCCCCGCAGCTGATGCCGCGGCGGTCACGGCGACATTGTCGGTGGATCACACGTGGCAAACCGGTTTCATCGCCCGTTTCGCCATCACCAACTCGAGCACGGCGCCCCTCACGGATTGGAAGCTTGAGTTCGACATGCCGGCAGGACAATCTGTCTCGCACACGTGGAACAGCACCCTCGCGCAGTACGGCACGCACTATGTGCTCACCCCAGCGAATTGGAATCGAACTATTGCACCCGGTGGCTCCGCCACAGGTGGCCTCCGGGGCGTGCTGACCGGATCCTATTCGCCACCGTCGAATTGTCAGCTCAACCGGCAGTATCTGTGCACCTAGGGGCGACTGCGCACACCGGCCCGGTCGAACGTGCACAGCTGAGGCGAGCACCAACGGTTCGCGGGAGCTCGTCGATGTGCGGTCACGCCTATTGTGGCCGGGGTGGCTGAAACGTCCGTCGCGGACTTGCGGAACCGGCTTGACGGCCTGACGCTGCGGGACGCCGCCCGCTTCGGCCGACGGCTGAAGAGTCTCCGTGGCGCGAAGCCGGAAAAGCTCCGGCAGCTGGCCGACCAGATCGCCGCAGCCGAAACACTTGTCGCAGCGCGGCAAGCCGCCGTCCCGCGGGTCACCTATCCAGACCTGCCGGTCAGCGATCGCCGTCATGAGCTCGCCGATGCGATCCGGTCGCATCAGGTCGTCGTGGTGGCCGGTGAGACCGGGTCGGGCAAGACGACCCAGCTACCGAAGATCTGCCTGGAGATGGGTCGCGGCGTTCGCGGGTTGATCGGCCATACGCAGCCCCGACGGCTTGCCGCCCGCACGGTCGCCCAACGCATCGCCGACGAATTGGGAAGTCCGCTCGGCGATGCCGTCGGCTACTCGGTGCGATTCAACGATCACGTCAGCGAGCGCACGCTGGTCAAATTGATGACCGATGGCATTCTGCTGGCCGAGATTCAGCGCGATCGCCGGCTGATGCGCTACGACACCCTCATCATCGATGAAGCCCACGAACGCAGCCTGAACGTCGACTTCTTACTCGGATACCTCCACGAGCTGCTGCCCCGCCGCCCGGAGCTGAAGGTGATCATCACGTCGGCGACCATTGAGCCACAACGCTTCGCAGCACACTTCGGTGGTGCACCGATCATCGAGGTGTCCGGCCGGGCCTATCCGGTGGAGATCAGGTACAGACCGCTCGAAATGGCGGTGTCCGCCGCTGCTCGCGATGACCCGGACGACCCGGACCACGAGGTGGTGCGCACCGAGATCCGCGACGAAGTCGAGGCGATCGTCGACGCCGTCGCCGAACTAGAGGCCGAGCCGCCCGGCGACGTTCTGGTGTTCCTGTCCGGTGAACGCGAAATCCGGGACACCGCAGAGGCTTTGAGCGACCTCACGAACACCGAGGTGTTGCCGCTGTACGCCCGGCTGCCGACAGCGGAACAGCACAAGGTCTTCGCCGCGCACAGCGGACGCCGCGTCGTGTTGGCAACCAACGTCGCCGAGACATCGCTGACCGTTCCCGGTATCCGTTACGTGGTCGACCCCGGGACTGCCCGCATCTCGCGTTACAGCCGCCGTTTGAAAGTTCAACGGCTGCCGATCGAGCCGATCTCCCAGGCCTCGGCCGCGCAACGGGCCGGCAGGTGTGGTCGCGTGGCGCCGGGTGTGTGCATCCGCCTGTATGCCGAAGCGGATTACGCGGCTCGGCCGCGCTTCACCGAGCCCGAGATTCTGCGGACGAATCTGGCCGCGGTGCTGCTGCAGATGGCTGCGCTGGAGCTGGGTGACGTGGAGAAGTTTCCGTTCCTGGACCCTCCGGACCGGCGCAGTGTCCGCGATGGTGTGCAGCTGCTGCAGGAACTCGGCGCGTTCGACCCGCACGGCGGGATCACCGACCTCGGGCGACGCCTGGCGCGTCTGCCCGTCGACCCCAGGCTGGGGCGGATAATCCTGGCCGCCGAACACGAGGCGTGTGTGCGTGAGGTCTTGGTGGTGGCCGCGGCGCTGACCATTCCCGATCCTCGCGAGCGGCCCGCCGAGCGCGAGGAGGCGGCACGCCAGAGCCACGCACGATTCGCCGACGAGCACTCAGACTTCATGTCCTACCTGAACCTTTGGCGCTATCTGCGCGAGCAGCGGCATACCCTGTCAGGCAATGCTTTCCGGCGTATGTGTCGCAACGAGTTCCTGCACTACCTGCGCATCCGCGAGTGGCAGGACCTGGTCGGGCAGCTGCGCGGCATCACCCGCGAACTCGGCATCAACGAAGCTGACGAGCCGGCCACCGAGGCCCGCGTCCATGCGGCACTGTTGGCCGGACTGCTGTCACACATCGGCATGCGTCGAGAAGACGCGAAGGAGTATCTGGGAGCCCGCAATTCGCACTTCCTGATCGCCCCCGGCTCGGCTCTGTCCAAGCGGCCACCGCGTTGGGTGATGGTGGCGGAGCTGGTCGAGACAAGCCGCCTGTACGGCCGTACCGCGGCCCGCATTCAGCCGGAGGTTGTCGAACGGGTCGCGGGCGACCGCGTTCAGCGCGCCTACAGCGAACCGCACTGGGATGGCAAACGAGGCGAAGTGATGGCCTTCGAACGGGTGACGCTGTACGGACTACCGCTCGTTGCGCGCCGCCGTGTCGGCTACGCGCGCATCGAGCCCAGGGTCGCGCGGGAACTCTTCCTCAGGCACGCGCTGGTCGAGGGTGACTGGGCCACCCGACATCATTTCTTCGACGACAACGCCCGGCTGCGGGCCGAACTCGAGGAATTGGAAGAGCGGGCCCGCCGCAGAGATCTGCTCGTCGGCGACGACGAGGTGTATCAGTTCTACGACGCGCGGGTGCCCGCCGATGTTGTTTCAGCTCAACACTTCAACGCGTGGTGGCGTAAGCAGCGGCATGTGACACCGGATTTGCTGACCCTCACCCGCGAGGATCTGCTGCGCACCCCGGACACCAACGACGCCGACCGGCCCGACACCTGGCACGCAGCCGACGTGACGTTGCCACTGACCTACCGCTTCGACCCTGGCGCCACGGACGACGGCGTCACGGTCCACGTGCCGATCGATGTGCTCGCACGGCTGGGCGGCGACGAATTCGCCTGGCAGGTACCGGCGTTGCGTGAGGAACTGGTGACCGCGCTCATCCGCTCACTGCCGAAAGACCTGCGCCGCAATTTCGTTCCAGCACCGGACACCGCCCGCGCGGTGCTCGCGGGGATCGACACGGAGGACGAGCCGCTGCTGGCGGCTCTGCAGCGTCAATTAAGGCTCCGCACAGGCATTTCAGTACCCATTGAGGCTTTCGACCTGGACAAGTTGCCACCTCATCTGCGGGTCACCTTTGCGGTGGAATCGCCGGCAGGCGCCGAAATCGCACGCGGCAAGGACTTGCCGGCGCTTCAACAGAAACTGGCAGCGCCGGCCCGTCGCGCGGTAGCCGATACCGTCGCCGGCGAACTGGAACGCACCGGTTTACGAAGTTGGCCAGAGGACCTCGAGAGGTTGCCGAAAAGCATCGAACGCACTGTCGACCGACGCGAAGTGCGCGGATACCCGGCGTTCGTTGACGCGGGGAAGACCGTCGAGCTGCGGGTGTTTGCGACGCCGAGTCAACAGCAGCAGGCGTCGGGTCCCGGAATTGGTCGACTATTGCGCCTGAGTGTGCCGTCGCCAGTGAAAGCGATTGAGCGACAACTTGATCAACGCACTCGTCTTGTCCTGGCTACCAACCCCGACGGCTCCCTCGCTGCCCTGCTCGATGACTGCGCGGACGCTGCTGTGGCCGCTGTGGTGACCGAACCGGTGTGGACGCGTGACGCTTTCGTCGCGCTGCGGGACGGGGTCGCAAAGTCTCTCGTCTCGATGACCCTCGACGTGGTGAGCCGCGTCGAGAAGGTGCTGGCTGTCGCGCAAGAGGTGCAACTGCTGCTGTCCGCCCAGCCCAACGGCGCACAAGCCGAGGCGATCGACGATGTTCGCACGCAACTCGATCGCCTGCTGCCGCAACGTTTTGTCACCCGTACCGGTGCTGCACATCTACTGGACCTGGTCCGCTATCTGACCGCAGTCCAGCGGCGCCTGGAGCAGTTACCACGCGCAACCAGCGCCGATCGGGAACGCATGGCACGGGTGCATGCGGTCGAGAACAGTTACCAGAACCTGGTCGGCGCGCTGCCTCCTGCGCGCAGAGCAGCGGCCGACGTCGGCGATATTGCACGCCAGATCGAGGAGTTGCGGGTCAGCCTGTGGGCGCAGCAACTCGGCACCCCGCGCCCGATCAGCGAGCAGCGGATCTATCGTGCGATTCAAGCTGTGGGGGAACGTGTTTGAGGC
The DNA here is from genome assembly GCA_963753995.1 of uncultured Actinomycetota bacterium. Classification (GTDB taxonomy): domain Bacteria; phylum Actinomycetota; class Actinomycetes; order Mycobacteriales; family Mycobacteriaceae; genus Mycobacterium. The sequence continues at coordinate 97,361 of CAVWEO010000006.1, forward strand.
CGCGGAGACACATTCCTACGGATGTAGCTGCCACTGGCCGCAATCCTGGGCCAGGGCGTCGCTGACGTCGACTTCGAGTCCGCCGACCACCGGGCCCGGTGTCGACGCGGTGCTCACAATGCGTTGGTAGAGAACAGCGGCGGGATCGACCTGGCCGTGTGACCAGGACCGGGTCTGCCAGGCCCACCGCTTGCCGGGCGTGTGCGAGTTCCCGATGACACCGTCGGAGGCGGCCCACTGGCACACGTTGATCCCGCCGTAGACGCCGGTTCGTTGCACGCCGAGCACCGAGTTGATCCCGCGAAACCACTGCAGCGCAACGTTGTTCCAGGTGTCGCGATTGATGTCGTCGTCGACGGTGAAAAAGACCGGTGCGCTCTGGCCACCACCCGCCGCGGTATGCAGCTGCCAGGCGGTGCGGGCGTCGGAGACACCGCCGGCGAACCCGCGGGTGAAGTCCGACGGTGCCGAACCCCCGGGCTTGCCGTATTGGTAATTGCTGACGATCGCGAGCCCGGCCGCGGCCAGAGACTCGGCGTAAGGCCGGGTGATCGGCTTGGCCCCAAAGGACGAGCCGGGACGTGACAGCGAGACATAGTTGACCACCCCGGAGTGGCCCGCAGCCTTGATGTCCTGGGCGGGAATCTGGCGCATGGCGAAGTCGATCAGCGTAGGAGCGGCTGCCGCCGCGGGGGTGGCGGCACTGATTGATGCCGCACCCAGCCCGGCCAGCGCCGACAGTGCGCCGCCGTAACGCAGTGCGTCACGGCGGGACACCGCGCGCGAGTTCTCCATCGCGCGATGTTAACAATGTGGCTGGTGTTAGCCGGGTAGCCTCGCGGGCCGATTTGCGTCGGGTTCCTGCCCAGGTCCCGGCCGCTGTGGCCGGATCCCGATGCCGCCGTGTAATCAGCACGGCAAAGGTATGGGCTGGAAGGCTATTGGCGCCCCCGTCTACTTCGGTGGCATCCGGATTCCGCCGTCCACCCGGACCACTTCGGCGTTCATGTAGGAGTTGGTGAGCAACTCGACCACCATCGAGGCCAGCTCATCGGGCTTGCCTAGGCGGTGCGGATACAGCACGGACTCGCCGAGCTTGGCCTTGAACGCCTCGGAGGCCTCACCCTCGCCGTAGATCGGGGTGTCGATCAGGCCGGGGGCAACGGTGTTCACGCGGATACCGACCGCTGACAGGTCGCGAGCGACCGGCAGGGTCAGACCCACGACGCCGCCTTTGGACGACGAGTAGGCCGCCTGGCCGATTTGACCGTCGAAGGCAGCCACGCTGGTCATGTTGACGATCGCGCCGCGCTCACCGGTCTCGGTCAGCTCGTTCTTGCTCATCTGGGTGGCCGCGATGCGGATGCAGTCGAAGGTGCCGACGAGGTTGATCTCGAGAACCTTCTTGTAAGCGCCGAGGTCGTGCGCGGAGGCGAACTCGCCGTCCTTGCCGATGGTGCGCTGGGCCCAGCCGATACCGGCGGAGTTCACCAGCGCACGGAGCGGGCCAAGGTCCGCGGCGGTTTTGACCGCATCGATGATCTGGTCGGTCTTGGTGACGTCGACGGTGACGAAGACGCCGCCGATCTCGTCGGCGAGGGCTTCTCCCTTGTCGGCCTGCAGGTCGGCTACGACGACCCGGGCACCCTTGGCGGCCAACTGGCGGGCCGTCGCCGCGCCGATTCCTGACGCGCCGCCGGTGACGACAGCGCTAGCTCCATTGATATCCACGTCAATAGATTACGCAGTGGTCCATGGCGGCCCAGTCGCGGTGGTGACCGGCACTGCCGCGAGCTGGATCGAGAGCCAAGGTCTACATGGTTGTGTGGCGAACCCGTCACTGCGGCACTGTCAGTACCGAAATCGGCACGCGCGGTGGCGGGATCAGCGCCGACCAATTCCACTCGATTACTGGCCGATGCTGCTGGCAAGCACGGAAAGTGTTTGCGCCGCAGTGTATTTCGGCTGCCAGCCCAGCTGCTGTTTGGCTTTGCTGATATCCATCACCACGGATGTTCGACCCGCGTGCAGCCACTCCAACGCCGACGGCACGAAGGGGAGTCGAGTGATGACTTTGGACGTCGCCACCGCCGCGGCACGAGGAACTTTGATCGGCCGCGCGCCGAACGCGTCAGCGATGTCCGAGATCGACACCACTCCGTCGCCGGCGATGTTGTAGGCGCCGGCAGGGGCTGACGTCGTCGTCGCGGCCAACGCCACGGCGCTCGCAACGTCGTCGTGATGAACGAGCTGCAACGGTATGCCTGGATCCGGAAGAACCGGTCTGGGCAGCGGCAGTGACTGCGTCAGTCGGCGGATGGAATCGGGCAATTGATTCCACGGCATGGCGTCGGCCAGCAGTGGCGCCTCGGGTCCGGCGACGATGCACGGCCTCAGCACGAAGACTTCGAGCGATGTGTCCGCTGTGATGTCGCTCAATGCGGCTTCACACGCCGCCTTCTGCTCAGAGTAGTAGTGCTCGGGTGAGCCCTGCGGCGGAGTGTCCTCGGTGATGGGAGTCGGGTTGTCAGCGTGGTAGCCGTACGCGGCAACCGATGACGTGTACACCAGCCGCCGGGGCCGCTGCGCCGCGACGGTCGCCTCGAACACGTTGCGGGTGCCGGCCAGATTTATTCGAGCACTGTCTTCGCGTGAGCCCATGATGATGAAGGCCAGATGCACAACGACGTCGACGTCGGCGACGAGTGCGTCGACGGCGTCGCGGTCGAGGATGTCGCCTTGCCGGTATTCAGTTTTCGACCAGCCTCGTTCTGCTGGGTCAAATGGCCGCCGCGCCATACCGACGATCCGCTCAACCTCGGGATGGCTTTCGAGCGCCTCAATGGTCGAGATGCCGATCTCACCGGTAGGCCCCGTGATGGCGATGCGCAGCGACATGGGCTGCGCCTTCCCTGTCTGGGGCGGGTCAAAACGCCCATTTCTACGAGGGCGTGAGCGGGATCGCGAGGGACGACGTCTGAGAGACCGACGGCGATTCGCACATGTGCAAAGGTCGTCGTTACGTCCAACGAAGAAACGCACAGCGACCGCCGGGCGACCTCCGGGAATCGGACGGGGCAGGATTGTCGACTGTCCCCAGCGGGTAACCGGCGCTACCAGGCCGACCGCGCCGTGGCACGAAATCTCAGAGAGGCAATGATGTCTGCGCACGACAACGAAAGTGACGACGCGAACAACCGCGACCAAGCCGGGCGTGCCGCCGACAAGTCGGATGATGTCGGTAGTTACAGCCCGGAGCAATACCCGGAGGATCCCGAGCCCGCCACACCGCCGCTTGACAGTGGGCGTGCATCCGAACCCCCCAAGAGCGGCTAGCTAGTCGGGTGGCTCGTTGTCCGAGACGCGGACAGTGACGTCTTCGCGATCGCTGGGTTTACCGGGAACGCCTTCCGCCTCGCGTTCGTCGGCAATCTTGTCGTCAAGCTCATCGACAATGTTTTCCAACTCGTCCGCCCGACTCAGCGGGTCATCTTTTTCAGGTTTCGTCATGTCGCTTCCATTGGCTTCGGAACATCGGCCGGCGGCCACGTCGACGCGGAGGCACGGTAGCTCATACCCAACTGTGCCGCGCCCAAACGGGTACACACAGGGGTAGGCGTGGGACGTCGCCGGTGGGATGTCCAAGACGACAAGGGGAGCCGAAACATGTTGGATGGTCTCGCGGGATTGACCCGAGGATTGGCCGGGGCGGTCGGTGCGATCGTCGGCGTGCGCCATGGCACCGAGGAACCGACGTACACCGCCGAGCAGGTGACCTCGCGGGTGGAGATCCGGCACTATGGCCCACGGGTGGCCGCGGAAACAACAGTCACCGCCGACGAAGTCGCGGCACGCAGTGATGGCTTCCGGCGGCTGGCGGGCTACATCTTCGGGGGCAATCAAGTCCGGGAGAAAATCGCGATGACAGCACCCGTTGCGCAGCAGGGCGGCGCTTTTCGCGGCGAGAGAATCCCGATGACTGCGCCAGTCTCACAAAGCGCTACCGGTAAGAGCGAATGGCTGATCCAGTTTTTCATGCCGGCCGGAAAGCCGTTGGAATCGCTACCGAAGCCCAACGATCCAGCGGTACAACTCGTGACCGTCCCGGCAGAGACCGTTGCGGTACGCCGTTTCTCCGGCAGTACCAGCTCCAGGGCCGTCGCGCGCGAGACTGCCCAGTTGAGGCAGGCCTTGAAGGAGACAGGCTTCGAGGCCATCGGTGTGCCGGCCGCGTGGTTCTACGACCCGCCGTGGACTCTCCCGCTGTTGCGCCGCAACGAAATCGCGGTACGGGTGGAACCAGCTTCATGAGGGGCCAGGAGCCGTCAAGCGTTCGACGGCGTCGCTGAGCGACTGTAGGTACGTCACCGCCGCCGGCAACCGCACCGATTCCCAGCCCGGACCGGCGACCAGCACATGCGGGCGAGGGCGTGCTCTGCGCAGCGCCTGTACGGCGGCCACCTCGGCGGTGCGCTCGGTTTGCGCCCAAAGCAAAACGGTGACCGGCTTCGCTCGGCGCGCCAGGGCATCCATGATCGCGGCGGTCGGAACCGCGGCGCCCAGCATCAATGCGGCGTGACCGCGCTCGGACAAAGCGGCACGAACCGCTTCCAGGGCCAGGGTGTGGCTGTCGCCTTGCGCGCAGGCCAGAAGCGCGGACTCGGCCGTACCGTTGGGCGCCATGGGGATTCGCTGCAGACAGCTCATCACCGTCCAGGACAACAGGTGTTCCACGTCGATACAGCGCTCACCGCCGGCTTGCTGGCTGGCAATCTCGGCAAAGGCGGGCCGAATCAACGAGTCCCACGTATCGAGCACCCCGTAGTGACTGAGGTGACGTTCGATGAGACGCGCCGCGGTGATTTCCTCCAGTGCGAACAGGGCGGCCAGGAGCGCTGCTGCTTGCGCCGGCTCGGGGACTAGAGCTTGCATCGCGGCGGTCGCGGCGCTGCGCGCGTCGACACCCTTGGCGATCAACCTGCTCATGTGCCGCAAGACGGTGATGTCGGTGTCGGTGTAGAGGCGGTGCCGGCCCGGCGAATGGCCAAGGGGGCCAACACCGTAGCGGTGGCTCCAACTACGAAGCGTTGCGGTCGGCACACCCAGTCGCTGTGCGGCCGCTCGTACGGTATATCGAGGTTGCGACGGCTCGTCGACAGCGCCTGCGGGCAGAGCAACGCGCTGCCCGTGGCCACTGTCGCGCTGGTTCAAGCGGCTACCTATTCCTCGTCCCGCCCCGGCAAGAGCGCCTTGCAAACGACGGCGACAAGTCTAGGACACCGCCGACCAGCTGAGGGGATATTGGGGCGGTCGGACCGGACGCAGACGGAAAGCCCTGCCGCGCCGCAGAGTTCGAAGTACCGTCTGGGGTGGCAACCTCACAGATCTAGCGCAGCTGAGCGGTTGGCTTCGACTCGGCGGAGGCGGCGCCCTTCGATGAGCAGCCATGCAGCGCCGGCGGCTCCGGCGCCGCCGGCGACGCCTCCCATCAACAATGACCATCCCGTGTTGCCGTGGGCGGCGGCCGCCAGGCAGACGACCATTGCTGCGACGCCGACCGCCAGTAGCAGCAGACCCAGCGCGTCGCGCGAATTTTTGAACCACTCACCGGCGCGTTGGTGGGTGGTTCGAGCGTGATCGGTCGGGTTCTGACGTGCGGTCATGCGCGCTCTTTCTTGGCTGGTCGAATGATGAGGTGGTTGAGACAAGTCACGCTTCAGGCTTGCTCCCGCTTCACGCGGTGCCTTTTCTCCTCACTGCGCGCCTCGGCACCGCTCTGCCCGACATCGAAAGGCGTATCGGGAAATGTGCGTCCTACGTAGCTGCCGACCTCGCCGTCCTTGCCCTCGCGCGAATTGGCGACGTGGGGGTCTGACGTGACATCGGCTTCCCGCGTGTCGTGGGATACCGCCCTGTCCTTCACTTTCTCGACCAGTTGACCGGCCTTGCGCTTGGCTTGGTCGATAAATGTCATGGGATCTCCGTTCGGTGGCCCGCATGGGCCGGATTCGTTGGGAGTGGTCTACCCGCGTTCGGTCCGGATGACACATCAAACGATGCAAAAACGCTGCAAATCTGCGGTATGAACGGTCGGATTGCGGGTAACCGCGCACTAGTCGAACAACGAATCCTTGAGGAGTGATCATGGCAAGTGGTGTCGCAACGGTCTGGCTGCCTGTGGAGGACATGAATCGAGCGGTTCGGTTTTACGGCCAAACTCTTGGGCTTTCGGTCAAGAGCGAGAGTGACGAATGGTCGGAGCTGGACGCCGACGGCGTCACGATCGGGCTGAACGCTCGTGAGGAAACACACAGGGGAGGCACCGGCGGAGCGGTTCTGACCTTCCAGCCCGACGGTGACCTGTTCAACGAGGTCGCCCGACTGACGGAGGCTGGCGTCGAGTTCGTCGACGAGGTCAGCACGCACCCGTGGGGCCGCATTGCTTCATTCAAAGATTCCGAAGGAAACGACCTTCAGCTCTTCGAGCCGCCCACGGAGTGAGAGTTGTGGTCGCGCAAGTCAACAGCATGTCGCGGCGACGGGACCGTGATATGCCGTTTCCTTGCAGTACCGCCGGGGTATTTCTCGACGCATGACTTCTTTATGGCTCAGCGACCGAGTCGGCCAGCCGTGGGCCGCAAGTGAGCTAGGCGACGCTGCCAGGCGCGCCGACGTTATCGTGGTGGGCGCTGGGATCACCGGCCTGATGACCGCGGTACTACTCGCCCGCGCGGGCAAAGACGTGGTGGTGCTGGAGGCCCGTACGGTCGGCGCCTGTGCCACCGGAAACACCACCGCGAAGATCAGTTTGCTTCAGGGCAGCCATCTTTCGAAGATCCTGTCGAAGCACGGCGAGACTGTCTCCCGCGCTTACCTAGACGGCAATCGCGAAGGCCAAAGCTGGGTGCTGAACTATTGCGCACTACACGATGTGGCGGTGCAACGCGAAGATGCCTACACCTACGCGCAGTCCGGCGACGGCGTGGCAACCGCTCGGGCCGAGTTCGACGCATGCCGAGCGGTCGGTTTGCCCGTTACGTGGGAAGACGATGCCCCCGTCCCGTTTCCGTACTGCGGCGGCGTGCGCCTAGCCGAGCAGGCTCAGTTCGATCCAATGTCGTTCTTGGACGCTTTGGCGGTCGAGTTACTCGGCCTCGGCGGGCGGTTGGCCGAGCACACCCGCGTGCGTCGCGTATCCGGTCACGGAACGAATTTGCGCGTGCACGTCGACGACGCAACCCAGCGCGAGACGGAATTCACGGCCGCACAACTGATATTGGCCACCGGTATTCCGATCCTCGATCGTGGTGGCTACTTTGCGCGGGTCAAGCCGAGCCGGTCCTACTGTCTCGCCTTCAAAGTTCCTGGGGAGATCACCCGGCCTATGATGATTTCCACCGATTCGCCCACGCGTTCAGTGCGTTACGCACCGGTCTCGGACGGAGAGCGACTGATCGTCGGCGGCGCCAGCCACACCGTCGGACGGGAGAAGAGCCCGTCGATTGCGCTCGAGGAGCTGTCCGCCTGGACGCGCCGGCACTATCCCGGGGCGGAACAGACGCATTTCTGGTCGGCCCAGGACTACACGCCGATAGACGAGCTGCCCTACGTTGGGCCCATCCTGCCGGGCAACGAGAGCATCTTGGTGGCAACGGGTTTCAACAAATGGGGAATGACGAACGGGCCCGCCGCTGCCTTGGCCTTGTCGAGCCGCGTGCTCGGCGGCCGGATGGACTGGTCGAGTGCGTTCGCCAGCTGGAGCACACACGAACTTGCCGGGCTGCGAACAGCGATGCAGTCTAATCTCGAGGTCGGATTCAATCTGACCAAGGGATGGGTCACCCCGTCGATTCGCACCGGCCGCCGCAGCCCTACCGGGGACGAGGGCGGCGTGGTGAGTGGCCCCCCGTGGCATCTGGAAGCGAGATGCCGGGTAGCGGGAGTCGAACATCGCGTCTCGCCGGTATGCCCGCACTTGGGGGGAATCGTCAACTGGAATGACGCCGACAAAGCCTGGGAATGCCCGTTGCATGGATCTCGCTTCGCGCCAGATGGCACGCTGCTCGAGGGGCCTGCTACTCGCGATCTGACCGCCTCGCGTTGACAAGCCCATAGTCGAATATGTTGACAGCCGGACTATTTCGTCACGGAGCTCACCTGCTGTTCGGTTGCTCGTAGCAGCTTCGACCAGCCATTCTTCAACTTCTCGACGCCTTCGTTCGCCAGCGACGCACCAACTCGGCCGGCCTGGAACCGCACGATGAATAGCGGGGTCGTGCAACTGAGTTCACCGCCCCGTTTAACCCGCTACAGCAGGGGTACGCAGAGCACGCGGAGCGGAGGCGACAGCCCTACCAGCCGCACTCATCAGACGAACCGCAGCCCCTGGTTCGATCACCGACTCCCCTTTTCCCGAAGTCAACGTCCTCGACGTCGCCCAGGAGGCGCAAAATGTTTGTGCACAACAAAAGTCTTCAGTTCGAAGTTCGGGTCAGCCAGCCCGATCCACGTTTCGCATCGCTGATGTTGGAGCAGTTCGGTGGCGCAAACGGCGAACTCACCGCTGCGTTGCAATACTTCACCCAGGCCTTTGTGCTGCGGGAGAAGAATCCGAAGATGTACGACCTCTTCATGGATATCGCCACCGAGGAACTCAGCCATCTCGAGATGGTGGGTTCGATGATCACCATGTTGTTGGATGGCCTCAACGACGATCTGAAGGTGGCCAACCAAAAGTGCGACTGGATGCCGGCGGTGGCCTCGCAGGACGGCCGTGAACAAGCCATCCATCAGGTTGCGGTCAGCCCGCTGTTCTTGACCCTCAGCGGAGGTGGACCGGACGTCAAAGACTCGGCCGGCAACCCCTGGACAAGCACTTTCATCAACGCGAACGGTGACCCGGCAGTGGATCTGCGCAGCAACCTCGCGTCGGAGTCCCGGGCGAAAGTTGTCTACGAGTACCTCAAACAGTTCACCGACGATCCAGGTGTTCAGGATTCGCTGACGTTCTTGATGACTCGAGAGGTTGCCCACTACCAGCAGTTCACCGCCGCGCTCAACGAGCTTCCGGTGAACTTCCCTCCCGGAAAACTGCCTGGGGACCCGCGCTTCCAGAATGTCGCGTTCAACATGTCCAATGGCGGCGGCTCAGTTCGTGGGCCATGGAACGAAGGCCAAGGACCGTGGCCCGAGGGTACGGAGTGGGACTACGTTGAGAAGCCTGAAGAGCAGTGGCTGGGAACTGCCATCCGCCAGAATATCGGCGCGGAGCAGAACCCGACTGGTTCGCCGGATGTCGCGGGCGAGAAGGTGTTCACTCACGAACAACACACTCCCACAGCATAATTCACGATAAAGATTGGCCGGCGTCGAGAAAGTTCGACGCCGGCCAATCTGCTGTGAGTCAGTGAATCTGAGGGTCCGGCGGATTGTCGGCTGCGCGGCCGGTGAATGCATCACGCACGTGGTCGATCGTCGCGGAGACCATTCCCACCGTCTTGAGCACCGCGGGGCTCGGCGGGGTGCCAGGATGCGGGCGGGTAGGCGCAATCTTTTTGGCGCTTTCCAGTCGTGCGCCGAGCTTTTCGAGCTGTTCACGGCTCACCGCCGCCTCGAACCGCGGGAAGACTATGTCTTGCTCGTGAGCAATGTGCTCGCGAGCAAGCTTGACGAAATCCTTTAGCGCCTGGTGAAATTTCGGATCGCCCGGTTGAGCATCATTGAGCAGCTGCAACAGTTGCTTACCTTCTTGTTCCTGCGAAATCGCTTCGTCGGCGAGGGCATCCCCGTCGTCGAGTGATGCGCGTACCGCCGGCCAAAAGAACTGCTCCTCGATCGCTTCATGCTGGGATTCGGCGATGACGAGGTTGGTTACCAGCGTGTCTAATCCGCTGAGTTGGGCGCCGGAACCTGTCGGAGCGTCTTCGAGAATTTCGAGCATGCCCAAAACGCTTTTGTGGTCCTGACGCAGAAAAGTCAACGCGTCCATGGTTTTCCTTTCCCGTGAGAGTTGGAGCAGCCCCCGCCGTAGCGAAATACCGGCGGGGGCTGCGAAAGCAAAGCAGGTATTAGACGCGCCCGCGGTTCGCGGGTCCCGCGTCGACGACGGCGTCAGTCGAGTTGCGCCGCTTCAATCCGGCGAGCCCGAAGAGCCCCAGCAAGCCGAACATGCCCCACTTGCCGTTATCGCCGCTGTCATGGTGGGTGTCACCATTGGTGTTGTCCGCCAGAGACGTTGACGTCGAAGAGGGTGCAGGTGCGCCATTGACGGCGGCGTCAGCAACGCCCGCGCCACCGAACAGTAGTGCTCCAGTGGCTGAAATTACCGCGACGGTCTTGTTCATGAGTGCTCCAAACGTTGGCATAGCGCCAGATAAGGGTTTGAGAAACAGGATTCGCGGACCAGTTTGTTCTAGTCCCGGCGAAACATCGCGGAGGAAGACTCAGCGTGCGGAGTTGTAGTACCCGATATGAGATCGCCGAAACTTTATCGTTGAAACGACGAACGCGCCGCAACGAGTGTCGGGAGTCTGACCGCGAAGTAGCCGTCGCCGCATAGCCGGACGTCACGGATTCGTCACGATCTCCTGCGCGGATTCCTAAGAGAAGCATCATGTTCATAAGAGACGCCGTAACTTCTGTCCCACATTGCACAAAACAGGCTCCCGGGCACCGCCCCGCCGGCCCGATCGTCGACTTCTCGACCAGCACTGCCGTCCTCGCTTGAGCTACTTTGGGTTTCGGAGGCGAGCAGTGTCCTCCGCGATCAATTGACAATCAATCAGAAGGAATGCTGATGACACACATCAGTCGTATCGTTGCGCGCCTCCATACTGCGGGGATCGGCGCGGGCGTTGTCGCCGGGACCGTGGCCGCGGGCATCGCCGCGGCGCCGTCGGCGCTCGCCGCACCTGACTGCAGCCCAGCCGGAGTGAACACCACAGTGTCCTCGGCAACAGGCGCGGCACAGCAGTATCTCGCCGCGCATCCGGGCGCCAACCAGGTCGTCATGGCCGCCTACGGCGAGCCACGGCCGCAAGCCGCATCCGACCTTCGCAACTATTTCACCGCGCACCCAAACGAGTACTACGACCTGCGTGGCGTACTGGCTCCGATTGGCGACACCGAACGGCAGTGCAACGTCACTGCGCTGCCGTCGAATCTCGAATCGGCGTACCAGGAGTTCATGGCCGGTTGATTCTGCTTCAAACGACCCGCCACGATGTTGTGGTGGGTCGTTTGGCGTCAGGGCTCGATCGGCGTCGACACTGTGTCGCTGCCCAGGGACGCCAGCCCGCGTGATCGAGTCCCAAATGCATTGCACAGCTGACATTTCCCGGCCGATGACGACTGGGTCGGTTGCCCGATACTGCTGGTGTCGGAGCGGTCGGGAACGGCGGGAAATGCAGCTGTCGAACTAATGCGAGCGGCGTGCCTGATGCACGCGCTACAAAACGGTGGATACGAAACTGGCATGCGCGGTGACATTCGGTGTCGGCAGAGCCATGTCAATACTGGGCGGCGTAACGAGCAATCCGTGCCGCGGGCCCAGGGATGACGGCGGCACCGACCCCAGGCCGGCTGTTTGGTCAACATCTCGAGCAAACCTTTTGGCTGGGCAGTTGTCAATCGCAGCAGTGCACCGCCTCACCGTGCTGAACGCGCCGTTGCGCCCAACGTATGGGTGAGCTTCGCTAGCGCAGGAAAGCTGCGGTGTCATAGTAGGTGCGAAATGCATTGATGCTGTCGCCGTGCGACTCGAGGACGCTGACGCCTGCATAGCTGAACGGGGTGCCACCGCGGAGCGTGCCCTTCGATGTCCACTCCAGAAATGCGATCTCGTCTCCGTCGATTCGGTGTCGAAACGACGCCTCGATGTCATCGAACACCGCGCGGTACTGCTCCCAGAAGTTTCTGGCCCCTTCCTTGCCGAGCTCGCCGTGGGGCACCCCCGCCTTGTCGAGGGTTGCGTCTTCGGCGAAGAGCTCGACGAGCGCGCCGACGTCGCGCCGGTGGTGCAACTGGTCGAGGGCGGCGACAAACTGCTGCGTCATATCTTTCATGGCGTGAGGATTACCCCGGCTGGCAGCGACGACACCACGCGGCGGCGTCGAATTACCCCACGAACGAGGTGGTTTCAGATGTCGGATCAGCGTCAGGTCCAGTAGAGCGTTCGCGCCGCGGGCAGCGTTTTTGCGAGTTCGGTCGCGAACCACGAGCGCAACTCGGACATCGTCTGCTTGGGATACACGTATTTAGCAGAGCCGTATTTGCCGAACTTGCGCGTCCGGGCAGACTCATCAAGGTCGAGCTTGGTGCGCGGATACCACCCCAGCAGCACGTCCTTGCTGGCCGGCGTGAAGCGGTGCGTGATGCATTCGACGGTGAGGTCCAGGTCCGGGATGTCGGTGACGGCATCGGCGACCTGCTGCAGCAAGGCTCGGTAGCCCTCTCGCCATCGGGGGATCGGCATGATCGGAGCGATGGTCAAACCGATGGGGTATCCGGCGAGTGCCAGCCTGCGCAGCGCTGCGACCCGTCGCGGTAGCCGAGCGGTGCCTCCTTCGAATCGTCGGGCGACCTCGTCGGCATTGACCGACATGCGCACCCGGGTACGGCCGGCATGCGGGAGACCGAGGAGTGGTGCGACGTCGTCGAATTTCGTGGTGAAGCGTAAGCCGACCGGTGCCGTCCACCGATGAGTGCCAACGTGTGTGATCGTCGCGGACAACGAGCCGGTCACGTGCTCCAGCGCTAGCGGATCGGTGTAGCACGATGCCTCGAAGGTGGTTCCCTCATCGACTCTTTCAGCGGAAGCCGAGGTGATGGTTCCACGACCGACGTGGCCGTCCATCTCTGCGAGTATCTCGGGCAGGTTCGCGTAAACGCGGGTGATCGGCGGCCCGGACAGCGACCCGGCGAGATAGCAGTACTGGCAATGTGCGGGGCACCCCTGGGCGAGGTCGATGCGCCAATCCGCACTCGGCGGTATCGGCTGGAGGCGGCGCTTGCTCGGCGGCGCGACAACCACAGCGAGCGTGCGTTTGGCGAGGGCATAGGCCGCGCGATCGGTGTCCGCGCCCAGCGGCGGCAAACGATCGCCGGCCAGCAGACGGATATCGGTGACACCGGCAGCTTCGCATCGCGCGACAATGCCTGCCCCGAGCGGCCATTGGAACGCTGACCGGGTCACCAGCACGCGAGCCGGAGTCCATAGCGTTACCGGTTCCGGTTCAGGCGGGAAGGGTGCGGCGGGAGAAACCGTGGTGGGCGTCACCAGGTAGCTTCGACGATTCGGGATGCGCGATGATGGGTCAATCCTCGACCTACCGGCGCGGGGCGATTGATGTTCCTACCCGAGTGCATCGGGCACATTTTGTTCCGCGATCATGGCCAGCCGCCAGGTGCACTCCCGGTTGCGCGGCGCGACTCCCAGCAACTGCACACCGTCTGGCACCCAGCGCAGCGGACGGCTGATGGCCAGCTCAGTCATCTCGACACGGCATCCGCCTCCGTCGAGATCACGGAGCCGCAGCGTGATTTGCGCCTTCGCCGCCGGCCTTACCTTCGCCAGCAACACAAGCTCCTCGCCCGGTGTACAGCTCGCAACGACCGTCTCGTCGTCGATCACCGCCGGCCACGTTCCGATGGAATGCAGGATGCGGGTGCCCGGGGCCGGCCAAGCCGCATCCACCGCGCGGATCCGGCTGTTGCCGACCACCCAGCCCGAATACGTCCAGCCGTTGGCCAGCACGTCCCACACCCGCTGACGGCTCGCAGCGATGTCTCGGGTCACAGTCATGAGTAATTCTCCTGTCCAAAGTCGTAGTCGCCCGGCATCGATGACATGGGGTACCCGCGACGACGAAAAGGACGCACCGAGTTTGGGTCCTGATTGCGGCTGACCGGGCGGGCGCAGTCCGATTAACAAGGGTCGGCGCGGGGTATCAAACACCCGACGCGTTCTTCAGCCCGCAGGAATCGAACCGCGGACGTCAAGGTAATGATCGTCCCTCTGCGTCGCACCCAAACGGAACTTGCTGAAGGAGACGGTCGTTGCGTGTTGCTTCGGTGCCGGCGTCTCACGTCTACGTGCGGCACTTGTCCGAGCCGGAAGGATCCAATGACGTAGTGCGGCTGGCAGGATCCGGCTCCGAAGGACGGACGGACCGTACCTGGGGGCTGGTGGCCGCCGCTGATGCTCGAACCGGGGTGGGTGAGCGACAACCACGATCGGTTCGACGTGTTTCATGTGCATTTCGGGTTCGACGCGATCGAACCCAGTGCGCTGTCCGACGTGATGCAGGAACTCAAAGAGCACGGTAAGCCACTGCTGTACACGATGCACGACCTGCGCAACCCACACCATCCCGACCCGCGAGCGCACTCAGCGCTAGCAGGACATCCTCGTCGCGGCGGCCGACGACTTGATCACCTTGACGCCCGGCGCCGCCCAGGAGATCCGGCGCCGGTGGGGGCGGTCCTGCCATGTGCTGCCGCACCCGCATGTCCTCGAGCGCGACCGGATCGACCGGGCCCGCCAGCCCAGCTCCCAGTTCGTCATCGGGGTGCACGCTAAAAGTCTGCGCGCCAACATGGATCCGCTGCCGGTCCTCGATGAGCTCACCGACATCGTCTCGGCGTTACCGAAGGCCCTCCTCCAAATCGACGTTCACGACGAAATCTTCGATCCTGCCAATTACTGGTTCGCACCGGACGCCGGAAAGGCGTTGCTGAACTACGACCGGCACGACCAGCGTGCGCGTGCGCGTGCACCCCTACTTCTCCGACGACGAACTATGGGACTACCTGGCGTCGCTCACGGTGTCGCTGTTGCCCTACCGGTTCGGCAGCCATTCGGGCTGGCTGGAAGCTTGCTTCGATCTCGGCACCGCCGTCATCGCGCCGAGCTGCGGCTTTTACGACCAGCAACGGCCCTGCGGCGTATTCGAATTCACCGAAGACTCATTCGACGCGGAGTCGTTGCGGCGCGCGGTGGACGATGCCTACCGGCGCTGGGAGGCGGGCCGACCGGCTCCGAGGGCGACGCTGGCCGGGGCGACGGGCTGAACGGATCGAAGTTGCTGCGGCGCACCGACGCCTGTACGAAAACGCACTGCGATGAGCTCGAAGCTTCGAATCGCGTTGATCGCCTCAAGCCGCTTTCCGATAAGCCAGCCGTTCGCCGGCGGCCTGGAAGCGCACGTCTGGCATCTGTCCCGGGCGCTGGCGGGACGCGGCCACCAGGTCTCGGTATTCGCCGCCCCTGGCACCGACCGCGACCTCGGCTGCCGCACTCTCGCTGTGCGACTCTGCAGATGTCAGCGTCGGCACGAGCGGATGCGTCGATGACGGCGGAATCGTTCATGACAGACCACCACGCTTATCTGACACTGATGTTGCAACTCTCCGCCTCTGGCCGAGACGATTTCGACATAATCCACAACCACAGCCTGCATTACCTCCCGGTTGCCATGGCGTCCTCGCTGTCCGTCCCGATGTTGACGACCGTGCACACACCTCCGACACCCTGGTTGGAGTCGGCGATCGACGCCTCCGGCGGGGTCGGAACTCGATTCGCGGCCGTCTCCGCGCATACCGCGCGGACTGTGGCGCAAGTGCCATTCGGCATATCACCGTCGTGCCAAACGGGATCGACTGCGACCGCTGGCCGTTGGGTGCCGGAGGTGGACCGCTGCTGTGGTTCGGCCGGATCACCGCGGAGAAGGCGCCTCACCTCGCGATCGCGGCGGCCCGGCGCGCCGGCTGGCCCCTGGTGCTGGCTGGCCCGATATCGGACCCGCAGTACTTCGACGAGCAGGTCAAGCCAGAACTCGGCGGCGGCATCCGATACGCCGGTCATCTGAACCAGAGCCGACTTGGCCGACATGGTCGGCCGGGCGTCGGCGGTGCTGGTGACTCCGATGTGGGATGAACCCTACGGACTGGTCGTTGCCGAAGCGATGTGCTGTGGTACGCCGGTGGTAGCGTTCGCCCGCGGCGGAATCCCGGAACTCGTTGTGCCGCAGTCGGGTCGGCTGGTGGCTCCCGGAGAGGTCGCGGGAGATGGCCGATGCGATTCCGGACGCCGTCAGGCTGTCGCGTGCCGAGGTGCGCGACCATGCGCTTCGGCATTGCTCATCGGAGGCGATGCTGCGCGCGTACCTGGAGCTGTACCGGGAAATGATCGAGCACCGCGAGGACAGGCATGATCGGCTATTACATCCACCATCAGGGATTCGGGCATCTGGCGCGAGCGATGAGCATCTGCGAGCAGCTGCGAGCCCCGTGACGGCGCTGAGTTCGATGGACATTCCCGCGCCGCACCCGTTCGCCGCGGTCGTGAAGCTACCGCGTGACGATCAAGGAGACCGGGTGATGGAGCCCACCGCGCACGGTGCTCTGCACTGGGCACCCCACCACCACAGCGGGTTTCGGGACCGGATGACATGCGCTGTCGAATTGGGTTGCCGACAGTGCGGCCGGCCGCTTTCGTGACAGACGTGTCGGTGGAGATCGCGACATTCGCTCGGCTGCTGGGCGTGCCGGTCATCGTGGTGGCGTTGCCGGGCAAGCGCTTCGACGCCCCGCACGCGCTGGTCCATCGACTCGCCGATCACATCATCGCGGCGTGGCCGCAGCGAGTTGTACGCCCGCCATGGCTGCAACCGCACGCGGACAAGACCAGTTTCGTCGGTGGCATCAGCCGGTTCGACGGGCGGCCAGGTGCGCTGCAAGACCGCCGCGGGCGACGCCGTTCGGCAGGACGCGCGGGTGCTCGTTCTTGCCGGAGCGGATGATGATTTCGGTGACCAGCTCGGCGACTGTGCGGCGGCGTGTCCGGGAACGAGATGGACTGCGATCGGTGGCGACCGAGGTCGCTGGGTCGACGACCCGTGGCCGCAGATCTGCGCTGCCGACGTGGTCGTCACCCACGCCGGCCAGAGCGCCATCGCCGACGTCGCGGCGGCGCGACGGCGAGCCGTGGTGATTGCCCAGCCGCGCCCGTTCGACGAGCAGCCCGCGACGGCGACGGTATTGCGCCGGCACGGCTGGCGACCGTTGCGCGAGGTTGGCCGGATGCGCGGGCTTGGCCCGGACTGATCACGCAAGCCCTGGCGAGTGATCCGGAAAAGTGGAGTCGCTGGGAGGTGCCGGGCGCAGCGTCTCGCGCGGCGCGTGCGATCGAGGCAACCGCGCGACGTTGTGCCATGGCGAGTGCCTCGTGAGAACAGCGGTTATCACGACTGTCCGCGGGCCGGGGCCCACACTTGCGGCGTCAGCTGCAGGGATTGGCGCGCAACACCCGACAGCCGGACATTCACGTCGTTGTGGCGCTCGATGATCTGCGCGTCGGCGATATCGTCGCCGACGAGGGCGCACCGGCCTCGGTTATCGATCTGAACGTCGCTGAGCCCCTGCCGATTGCGCTTGGCCGCAATCGAGGTGCGGCGGCTGCGCTTCCCAGGTCGGCGGAGCTACTGGTGTTCCTCGACGTCGACTGCATTCCTGACACCGAGTTGATCGCTCGGTACCACGACGTGGCCGCAGCAGTCGCGGTACGGCGACGCAATGCTCTGCGGACCAGTGACGTATCTGCCCCGCCGGGACCGGGCGGGTATCTGCTCGACGAACTGCGCGCCCGGGCCGACCCGCACCCGGCTCGGCCCAACCCATCCGACGACGAGATCATAGCTACCACCGACTACGCCCTGTTCTGGTCACTGTCTTTTGCGGTCACCTCAACCACATGGACCAGGATCGGAGGCTTCTGCGAGCGGTATCGGGGTTACGGTGGCGAAGACACCGACTTCGCGCAATGCGCTGCAGCGCAGGGTGTCCCGATGCATTGGGTGGGTGGTGCGCATGCGTTCCACCAGTTCCACCCGGCCAGTGACCCGCCCGTCGAGCATGTCGATGACATCGTGCGAAACGCTCGGATCTTCCACCGGCGTTGGGGGTGGTGGCCGATGAACGGCTGGTTGACCGGTTTCGAACAAGCCGGGTTGATCGAGCGCGACGATGCGGGACGACCTCGCAAGGTTGCCCGCTCGTGACGGAGCCGTCGTGAGCAGCCAGTGCCGGGGTCACAGCGTTCCAAAGAGGTTTCAGCGCAATCGATTCTGACGTGCCGTGCCCTCGGTGTGCGCCGCGGCCGCGGTCTCGGGTCTACCGCCAGACTGATTGGGCAATCCTCCTGCTGATATTTATCGCGCACAACGGGTATTTCCGACAAGGCAGGGCCTCGGCGCTAAACGATGTTGAGTAGCCAGCACCGAACGATTCGATTCGTGGCTCGAGGCTCTGCCCCGGCGAGTGAACGCGGTTTGAGCGGTCCGCAGACCGGGGACAACTCGTGGGCCAGTCACGAACACGACAGCGAAGGGAGCGACCGTATGGGCGCCGAAGACAAAGTGAGCAACAAGATCGACGACCTCGGCGGCAAGGCTAAAGAAGCCGCGGGCAAAGTGACCGGAGACGACAGCACCAAGAACGAAGGCAAGATCGATCAGGCGAAATCGAGCCTCAAAGACGCCGGTGAAAAGGTAAAAGACGCATTCAAGAACTGACGGCCAACCGCGCTGGCCACCGGGATCGACCGGTGGCCAGCACTGTGTCTGCCAGTGTTCGTGCGGCCTACAGGCACAGCATGCACTTCAGCCCAATCCGGATCGAGCGACATGTTTTCAGGCACGGAGAAAAATCTCAGGACTCCGCAGTGAACGCGAGCACGCGCTTCGCCGTGACCCGTCGCAGCGAACGCGACGCAATTGTGCTGCAGGTCAGCGGCGCCGTCGACGAAGTGACCGCGCCATCACTGGCCACCCATCTTGATGTGGCCCTGGTCGAGGAGCCACCCTTGCTTGTCGTCGATCTCACCATGGTCGAGTTCATGTCGTCGGCCGGTATGAGCCTTCTGGTCGAGACACAACGACTGACCGCGCTCACCACGACGACGGTGTGCGTCGCGGCCGACGGATCAGCGACGAGCAGGCCCATGCGTTTCATCGGGATCGACCGCATCATCGACGTCTATCCCACGGTGAACGAAGCGCTCAATAGCGGACGCCGGGACCCTATCGGGGCGGGGCTGGTGTCGTCGTGAAGCCGCGGGTCGCCGTCAGCCGGCCCAACTCGGCCAGGTCTTTTTCGGCGTGGCTCTGGCGAAGATAGACCGTCAGGTCAGCGACCCGTTGGGCATGGTCGCGGTCCTGACATAGCGGGCCGGGTCCCAGCGCACGGCCGGTGCGAGCAATGGCCTCGTCGGCCGCGTGCTCGACCGCGGCCCGGACTCGTCGAGCCAACAGCTGTGCGTTCCCAGCACGATCGAATGGGTCCCGGTCAATCTGTGCCGCGGCCACGGCCATCACCGACTCGGCAGCAGCAAGCGCGGCGTCGACGGCGCCGAGATGTGCGAGCGTGTGCGGGTCGGCGGCATCGTCGGCGGCACGACGATAGAGCGGCTCGGCCACCCGCCTGGCTCCGCCGAGCCAGCAAGCAGCCACACCGATCGCGCCGTACCAGAAGCCGGGCCGCGCTAGGTAATCGCCGGGAGCGCCAATGGCGACCGCCCGCGCACCGGCGAAACGCACCGCGCGAGTATCGCTTCCGGCCATCCCGGTGTTGCGCCACGTAGTGGGCAGAGCGGTGACAGCGGAACTGTCGGTGGCGACCGCGAATAGACCGCGCCGGGTCTGCACTGAGCCATCGAGGGAGGCTGTGACGAGTGCGTGGCTGCACAGGCCGGCGCCGGAGCACCACTCCTTGAGACCGTTGAGTACGAAGGCGTCGTCGGATTGGGTGGCAACGACCGAACTGTCGCGGGACTCAGCCGCCCACACACCCCACAGTTGAGTGGTGCCCGGCGGCTTGCCGCCCAACTCGTCGAGAATTGCGACGGCATCGAGGTGCGCCTCGGCGATCCGGGCCGCTACAACATCTTCCTCAGCGAGTGATGTGAGTAATTGCCAGCGTTCGGCGGTGCGGCCTGAGGCAGGCAAGGGCGACTCGAGCCGCCCGGACCCGAGCCATTTCTGGACGAGCTCAGCCGTCACGGGCGCTCTCCGGGGCCGAGATCCGCCAGGTAGCTGGCGAATCCACCTTCTACCCGCGACTGGATGCGTGCCGACGTTTTCACGTTCGTCCGGTGTGTCGTTATCCACCGTGGGGTGTGGGCTTTGACGCGGTTGACCAGGTCGAGGTCCTCATCCAGCGATACCGCTGCGAAACCACCTGCCTGCATGTAGGTGTCGGACCGAACACCAAGGTTGGCTCCGTGTACGTGATCATGGCCCTCAGCCAATTCGTGTCGTTGCCGCCAGATTCGATCGATCCTTGGGTCGAGTCCATCGGGCGTGACAGTTCCGATGACAGCGTCGAAACCTGCATTCGCAAGCTCGAGTTGGGTGACGAGCCACGTGTCGGGCACCTTGGTGTCGGCATCGGTGTTGGCCAGCCAAACCTGGTCGTCAGGAATGCCGCTCAGGCGAGCGCGGGTGAGGACATCCACGGCTCCCAGGTGGCGTGCCGCACCGACGCGTCCGACAGTGCTTGTGATGGCCCGGTCACCGCAGCCGGCGACCAAGGCGCCGGTCCGGTCGGTGCAGTTGTCCAGTACGACGACGACATCATAAGAGACACTGGGATATTCGCGCTGAAGCTGACGGGTCGATGCGCGAATACTCCGAAGGCAGGCTGCAATGCGGTCCTCTTCATTGCAGGCCGGCACCACAACGGCGATGTGTCGTAGCGGTCTCATGCTGTGTCTGCGTATCCGTAGTAGACCGATTGCGGTTCGCCCCACACCTGAATGGTGAGATCGGTGTCGTGATAGCGAGCCCGCAACGGTAAGTCGAATACCGCGGCCGCCTGAGCGTGCGCGGTGGGCCCGTCCAGGGGGATGTTCTCAGTGGGGGCGGACCAGTTCGCGATAAGGACTTCGCCGCGAGGCCGCAGACGGCGACGCACGGCGCGCAAAGTGGCCAAAAGCTCGGGGCCGTCGAGGAAATACGTGATTTCGGAAAGGACAACCAGGTCGAACTCGGAGTCCGGAATATCTGCCGGGGCGGCTCCGAGCAGCCACTCGACAGCGTCGGTTCGTGCTCGAGCCACGTCGAGTGCCGGCTGGCTGGCATCCATCCCGATGACGTGGTCCGCGCGATCACTGAGCTGTGCAGACAGTTGGCCCGTGGAACAACCGATCTCCAGGACCCTCGCATAGCGCGGGCGACCCAGGCAGGCCAGTGTCAGTGCGAGCCTTCGCATTTCATACTCCGATGAGTCGAGGCGCCAGGGGTCCCTGACTCCGTCGTCGAGCATTGAGTCGAAGGGTACGGCGATGTCGGCTCGCGACCGGTGCGGCTCGAGGTGAGTCGCGACGCGGGTGGCGAGGGCACTCGGCAACGGCACAAAAACGGTCTCCATCACCCGGCGGGCACGGGCGTAAACTGCCGGCCCGATGACGGGATAGCCGTCGGGGGATGCGAGCTGGCTGGTGTAACAGTCGATTGCGGCGCCCTTGGCGATCAGTGCCCGCAGCGACGGTGCGACCGTGCGTAGCCGAGTCCAGTCGATGTCGTCGGGTGTGGCCCAGTGCCACAGCCAGATCGGGTATTGCAGCAGTGCGGCGTCACGGTCACGCGCCACCGCCTCTGCCGCCGCGGCCAGCGCCTCGTGATCGGAGTGGCCGTCACATTCGATCGGTGCGAGTAGCAGGGTCTGAGCGTCGACGAGTTCGAGGAGCCGCTCTGTCATCTCAGCGACTGAGTTGTGCAGATCCCCGTCGGGCAGGTTCCACCAGACCGTTTTGATGTGTGCGCCCAAGATCGCAATGGCGCGCTCTGCTTCGATCCGGCGCTCGGTAGAACCGGGTCCACTGCCGCCGTGGGTAGCCACGACGACTGTGACCGTGGCGGCACGGTCGGCGAGATCGGCCAAAGTCCCGCCCAGGGCCAACGTTTCATCATCGGGGTGGGGCGCCAAAAGCACGACATTGGGATGTGGTTCGAGCAGGTCTTTGAGCCCGAGCCGAGGAACGCCATCCCATCTGGAGTCGAGAAGCCAGGTGGACTCCTCGGTTCCGTTCTCCTTGTGGGTGAATGTTCGCGCGTTCGACACGGGAAGCCTCGACGATTCAGCGCCGGGCGATCGAATCATGCTCGGCCAGTGCACGATCCCACACCCGATGTAGGCCCAACGCGCCGATGAATTCCTTGACGAAGCCCTTGTCGACGGAATCGCCGAACAGCACACCCGGAGCATCGGCCTCGATGCCGGAACCTTCGACGACGAGACGGCCGTCGCCCCACGCAGCTATCGGCTTGCAGTGCCGAAAGGTTTCCTGCAGCAACGACTTCTGCCTGGAATCGCCCGGCACAGTGCCGGCCGCGACGATCACCGCATCGTATTCGATGGATCGCGCCGTGACCAAGGTGCGCTCGACGATCTCCGATCGCCGACCCGATTTCAGGACGCCCCCAACCGGAGCGGTCAGCAGCGGCACGACGTCATGCTCGAGCAGTGCTTTGATGAGCTTTCCCACGCCGGCCAGATCGGATCCGGGGCCGGCGAAGATCCCCACCTTGCGACCCGCGACGGGTCCGGGCTCGGTGTAGACCTGCGACAGCACCGGCGACAGTGTGACGTCTTTGGGCGGGTTCCCTTTCGGCGCAGGCAGGCCCAATCCCGCCGCGACTTGGGCGCACAGTTCGGAGTCGACGTTGGCCAACACTGCCAGCTGGCGTTCCTTGATCGACTGTTCGTAGCATTTGCCCAGCTCGAAAGTGAAAGCTTCGACGATGTGGATCTTTTCGATGTCGCTGAGGCTGCGATAGAACATTGCCGGCTGGGTGAAATGGTCGTCGAACGAGGCGGGTTGTGAGCGCTCGACGGGACCATCGACGCGTCGGGGCGTCTGAACGTAGCCGCCTTCATCGGCGCCGGCCACATTCGGCTCGCCTGCATCGATGCTGTTTGGCCGGTAAGGGGCTTGTCCGGTGTGAATGGCGTGCTGGTGGAAGCCATCTCGCAGCATGTCGTTGACGGGGCAGTGCGGTCGGTTGATGGGCAGCTGCGAAAAGTTCGGCCCGCCCAGCCGTGTCAGCTGAGTATCGAGGTAGGAGAACAGTCGGGCCTGCATCAGCGGATCGTTGGTGGGTTCGATGCCCGGCACCAGATTGCCGGTGTGGAATGCGACTTGCTCGGTTTCTGCAAAATAGTTGGTGGGATTGCGGTTCAGGGTCAGCTTTCCGATCGGTTCGACCGGCACCAGCTCCTCAGGCACGAGCTTCGTCGGATCGAGCAGGTCGATTCCCTCATAGGTATCGGTCCCGTCATCGGGCATCACCTGAATACCGAACTCGTACTCGAGGAAAGCACCCGCCTCGATCCCGTCGGCCATATCCCTGCGGTGAAAGTCGGGATCACACCCGGCTGCAATCTGGGCCTCCTCCCAGACCAGCGAATGCACGCCCGCGACAGGCTTCCAATGGAACTTCGCCAGGAATGTCTTGCCACGGCGGTTGGCCAGCCGGAAAGTGTGAACTCCGAAGCCTTCCATCGTGCGGTAAGACCTCGGGATTCCGCGGTCACTCATGTTCCACATCACGTGATGGGTGGCCTCGGTGTGCAGCGACACGAAGTCCCAGAATGTGTCGTGAGCGGATTGTGCTTGAGGGATTTCGCGGTCGGGCTGGGGCTTGCCGGCGTGGATCACATCAGGAAATTTGATGCCGTCCTGGATGAAGAAAACCGGCATGTTGTTGCCGACGAGATCGAAGTTGCCCTCGTCGGTGTAGAACTTCACCGCAAATCCACGGGTGTCGCGAACCGTGTCCGCCGATCCCCGTGAACCTAGAACCGTTGAAAAGCGGCAGAAAACGTCGGTCTTGGTTCCCTTGCGGCCCACGAACGCGGCACGCGTGTACGCCGATGCTGTGCCGTAGGACTCGAAAACGCCGTGCGCAGCGGCGCCGCGTGCGTGGACAACGCGCTCAGGAATGCGCTCGTGATCGAAATGGGTGATTTTTTCCCGGAGGTGAAAGTCTTCGAGCAGAGACGGCCCGCGGCTACCGGCCTTCAGTGAGTGGTCGGTGTCCGGTAAACGCAGCCCCTGGGCGGTTGTCAGGTACTCGCCCTGCTGGGCGCGCGGATCGACGTCCGAATCGACGATCGTCGCACCGGTGGGGCTGACTTTCGACGGTGCAGATTGGTCTGGCTTACGGGCAGGGGGCATTGGAGTAACTCCGAATTCCGTCACTGGTCACCCGCGGGGCTGGCGTGGTGCGTTGCAACCTGGTGTAGGTACCCGCTTCGCGTGGATCCAACCCGGCGGCGCGCCGCACGCCAGGGTTGTGAGGCTGTCTTACGCCCTGGAGAACCGGCCGCGTTACCGGTCCGGAATTGCGCCGTCGACGAGTGGCAAGTCGCCGGTGGCAGCCAGAAGTTCGGCGACTTCGGCGACTTTCCGGTTGAGCCGCTGCGAGGCGCCCTTCAGGAGCGCGAACGCCTGCTCGGCGGTGACGCGGTGGCGCTCCATGAGAATGCCTTTGGCCTGACCGATGACATCCCGGCTGGCGATCGCGCGGTGCAACTGGTCAGCGCGCTGTGCCTCCAGCAGGGCCAGGGCCCCGTGCGTGGCATACAGGTCGGCGAACCGCTTCGCCGAGTCGTCGAACGCTCCGGGTGAGCGGGCGTAGAGGCTCAGCGAGCCCAGGCGACGGTCATCGACCCACAGCGGGACGCACAACATGGCGTGGATCCCCAACTCCAACGCCGCCGGCGCGAATTCGGGCCATCGTTGGTCGACGGAAAGGTCGTCGATGTGGATGCTGACCTGCTTGCGTGAGGCGTCGATGCACGGTCCGCGCCCGGTGCGTTGCTGAAGCGCGTCGAGTTGGGGCGGGGCCTGACCGGTCGTCGCTTGAGGCTTGAACTTCCCGCCGACGTACAGGTTCAGTCCGGCCTCGTCAGCACCATTGATCGCCGTGGTGGCTGCAGTGAGTATTGCGACCAGTGTGCCCTCGAGGTCGGCTTCCTCGACATGCAGGGAACGGCACAACACATGTAAGGCATCGAACTCCTTGTCGCCAAGCGAGCGAAGGCCATCGAGCTCCGAAAGTGCTAAGGGGTGTCCGTCGTTGGACCCGGGCGCCCAAGAGGAGTGCGTTCGAGACATGAAGCAATTGTGGCAGCGACCACGCAGCCCGGCCATCTTCTGCGATTTTCATCGCGCTACCTGACGTGTGTCACGGCCTGCTGAAGGTCAACATGCCCTCTTCGTGGTCAAGCGCCCGCCCAAGTGCGCGCAGACCCTGATCGGGAAGCATGCCGGCGTCGCGCCAGCGCACGAGTTCGTCACGCTGGGCAGCGATGGCCGCTCGACGCATTTCCAGGAGTGCCTCGTCGTGAGGAAAAGCGGGGATGTCGTCGGTGTCCGTAACGTCGAGGACGTCGAGTTGTTGTTGTCGAGACTTGAGCCGAGCCTCGAGTTGGGCGCGCACGGTGTCGATAGCTTGTTGCTCAATCGTGTTGTGGGTCTGCTGCTTCAGCGCTCCCATTCTGTCGATGGCGGCCTGAATTGCGGCGACGCCAGCCAGTTTGCGCAACCGCGACTCGTCGGCAGGCTTGGCGCGGATACCCAGGGCGCGAGCCAAGGGGGCGAATGTCAGTCCTTGTCCGATCAGAGTCACCAGCACAACCACCAACGTGCAGAACAGCAGCAGATCTCGGAAGGGGAAGGGCGCGCCGGTTTCGGTCACCAGTGGCACCGTGAAAATGGCGGCCAGGCTCACGACCCCCCGGGTGCCGGCCCAACTCAGCACAAACACCTCTCGGGCGCTGAGGCGCTGCACGTCGTGGTCGCGCGACGGGCGGATGGCGACGGAGGCAGGCGAGTCGTCGAGATCAGGACCGGAGACGTCACCCAGGCGGGTGTGCAGCGGTCGGGGCAGTATCTGAGTGATCAGTAGCCACAGCGGGCGCACCAACAGCACTACCGCGAGGGTGACACCGGCAGCCGTCAGGATGGTCGACGTCGAGAAAGCGTCGAGGCCTTGAAGAATTCGTGGTAGTTGCTGACCGATGAGCAAGAACACGAAGCCCTCGAGCAGGAAGTTGGTCAGCCGCCAGACCGCGCGCGTCTGCAACCGGCTCGCGCTGGACTCCGAGCGTGGCAGATCGTGTCCGACGCTCAGGCCGCAGACCACCACCGCCAGCACACCGGAGGCTGAGATTTCCTCGGCCGCCAGGTAGGCCACGAAGGGTGTGGCGAGCGATATCGCGTTGGCCGTCAAGATGTCGGATGTCCAGCGGTTGATCTGACGCCGGAAGACGGCGATCGCCACGCCCACCGCGAAACCGCCGGCAGTCGCCAGCAGGAATTGCCCGGCCGCCCATGGCGCGGAGAAGCCGCCACCGCTGGCCGCAGCGACGGCGACGGACAATGTGGTGAGCGCCGTCGCGTCGTTGAGCAAACCCTCGCCTTCGATCAGGGTGATGATGTTGGCCGGGAGTCCGACCTTGCGCGCGACGGCGAGTGCTGCCACCGGATCAGGGGGCGCCACCGCCGCGCCGAGCACGGTGCCGACTGCGAACGTGGCGCCGCCGACCAGCAGGGCGAACGCGATGCCGACCGAACACGCAGTCAGCAGAACGAGAGCCACCGACAGACTGATCACCGCGCGCAGGTTGCGCCGAATTTCGACGAGCGATGACTCCAGCGCCGCGTAGTAGAGCAGCGGGGGCAGGATGCAGTACAGCGCGGGTTCAGGGCGAAGCGTGATGTTGGGTCCCGGAAGGAACGCATAGGCGATACCGCCTAGGGCCAGCAGCGCCGCACTGGGCAATCCGGTACGTTCCGCAATCCAGTGCACCGCCACGATCACGGCGACAGCGAGCAAGAGCAACCCCAGGCCTAAATGCAGACTCACGGCCTCCATCATCGCGGCATCTCGACACGACCGGCATGTTCAGACCGCGGTTCAGGGCTAGTTCGTGGGGTTTCCGGACGGGGTGCCGGGGTACATCCCCAGCGGGGCGGCGTTGTCGCGGCCCCGGGCGATCAGGCGCGGAAGGCGGATATGGACAACGTGGCTCGGGTGCGGCATGCGTCAGTGCGGGTCGCGAAGGTCCAGCGCCGCATCTGGTTGCTCCAGGCGATCTTTTGGCCCGTCATTACGATCGGCGGCATCGTCACCGTGGTGGCGATCGGTAGTCGAATATGGCGCCGGCGCACAACGACCGACCAAGCAAGCGCTGTCGCCCGCGCATCGACCAATGGTTCTGGCCCGACGAAGCCGGCCGAGGGGCGATTAAACGGCGCCCGGAGTGGGAATCTTTCTGGTTGATCAGCGGGCCATTCGGTGGCCTGATCTCCGTCGCATCGAAGCGGGAGGAGTGTGCGCGCGATGCACGACAAGTCCTCCCTGCTGACGCTGTCCGAGCGACGCGAAGGCGACGCGGTAGTGCTTTCCGCCAAGGGCATTGTGGATATGGCCGCTGCCCCGGCTCTGACCGATCGGATCCGCGCGATCCTGCGACAGCGACCCGCGGTGCTGGTGGTCGACCTCAGCGAGGTCACGTTCCTGGCGACGGCCGGGATGAGCGTTCTCATGGAGGCCGACCGCAAGAGCAACGAACTGGCCATTTCGCTTCGCGTGGTGGCGCACGGGCCGGTGACCGTCAAGTCCATGCAACTGTTGGGGATCGACGACCTGTTGGCGATATACCCAACCGTGTCAACTGCACTTCACGGTGTCTCACCGAACGGCACATCAACCGCGTAGCCGCCTTGTCGCAGATTCTCATCCACCAGGCAAATTGTTTGGCTGCGTTGGGATCTCACGCTGAGTGTGATGGGTGCCGAGCGAATTTTCCTGGTCTCTACCCAGCCGCCAGAACCTACTCTAAATTAATAGAGTAGGTTGTCCTGATTGTACGGCCAGGGTGAAAGGATGAGGGACATTGAGTAGCTCCATTGCGGTCTTCAACCCGTCCAACGAGGAGCAGATCGCAGAGGTCCCTGATTCCGACCAGGCGGCCGTCGACGCGGCGGTGGCCCGGGCGCGGGAAACCTTCGAATCGGGTGTGTGGCGCAAGGCGCCGGCAACGCACCGCGCGAACGTGCTGTTCCGCGCCGCGCGCATCATCGAAGAGCGGGCCGATGAGCTCGCTGAGCTCGAAGCCCAGGACAATGGCATGAACACGACCGCCGCGAAGCACATCATCCCGGTGTCGGTCGACATGCTGAAGTACTACGCAGGATGGGTCGGCAAAATCCACGGCGAATCCGCGAACCTCGTGTCCGACGGGCTGCTCGGCACCTGGGAGACCTACCACACTTTCACCCAGCTCGAACCGGTCGGCGTCGTCGGTCTGATCATCCCGTGGAACGGACCCTTCTTCGTCGCGATGCTCAAGGTTGCACCCGCCCTCGCCGCGGGTTGCAGCGCCGTGCTGAAACCGGCCGAGGAGACGCCGCTCACCGCGCTGAAGCTGGAGGAGATCTTCCGCGAGGCCGGCCTGCCCGACGGTGTGCTGAACGTCATCACCGGCTACGGCGAGACCACTGGCGCGGCCCTGACCGCGCACCCGGACGTCGACAAGATTTCTTTCACCGGGTCGACGGAGGTCGGCCGACTGATCGTCAAAGCTGCCGCGGGCAACCTCAAGCGCCTGACTCTCGAGCTCGGCGGCAAGTCACCGCTGATCATGTTCGACGACGCCAACCTCGACAAGGCGATCGTGGGTGCCGGGATGGGCCTGCTCGCCGGCTCCGGACAGAACTGTTCGTGCACCTCCCGGATCTACGTCCAGCGCGGCATCTACGACCGGGTGGTCGAAGGCCTCGCCGCCTTCGCCCAGATGCTGCCGATGGGCGGCAGCGAAGATCCCAATTCGGTTCTCGGGCCGCTGATCAGCGACAAGCAGCGCACCCGCGTGGAGGGCATCGTGAACGACGGTGTAGCCGGCGGGGCAAAAGTGATCACCGGCGGCAAGCCGATGGACCGTAAGGGGTATTTCTACGAAGCGACGATCGTCACCGACACCACCCCCGACATGCGGCTCATCAAAGAGGAGATCTTCGGACCGGTCGGCTGTGTGATCCCGTTCGACGACGAGGACGAGGTGTTGACCGCGGCGAACGACACCCACTACGGGCTGGCCGGCTCCATCTGGACCGAGAACCTCAGCCGGGCCCACCGCGTCGTGAATGAGCTTCGCGCAGGCCAGATCTGGGTGAATTCCTCACTGGCGGCAGATCCCTCGATGCCGATCAGCGGCCACAAGCAGTCGGGATGGGGCGGTGAGCGCGGCAGGAAGGGCATCGAGGCCTACTTCAACACCAAGGCGGTCTACATCGGTCTCTGAGTGAGGCGGGCTGGCGGATTCGGTGCGCGGCGGCTGCAATGGAAGACTGCCGCTCGTGGCTCACGAAATTCACATCAAAACCGTTGATGGCGGTGTCGTCTACACCGACGCGTTCGGATACGGCCGTAACGACGGTGATCTCTGGGTTCAGGTTGGTGAGGACCCCGACCACCCGGACACCATCCATTTCGCCGGCGGCTACTGGCAGCAGTATGTGGTCGACCCGAGAACTCATGACCCGCTGGACCTGGACTCGATCTTCGAAGAGGAAGACGATGAGTACGACGACGAAGACCTCGACGACGAGGAAGAAGAGTTCGACGACGCAGCAGAGGAGTGAGCGCGGGGCCGCACCTTCGTATGTGTCGAAATCGTCGATCTCGCGGTCAATTTCGCCGGCGCTTCACTATTTCCTCGGCCAGCGCGGCCAACCTCGACTGATCGGCTGATCCGTCGCCGTCCCGCGTCGACGAGGTCGAAGGTCGCCGTTTTCCCTGCGGCTACAACAACTCAGCCGACCTCGATGACGACCTTGCCCCGCGCGTGGCCGATCTCGACCGCGGCGAGCGCATCCGCAGCCTCGTCGAGCGGTCGCACGTCCTCGACGTGGGGGTCGAGTTTGCCTTCCGCGACAAGGGCTCCGACGATCTCGAGCACCCGGCTGGTTCCGTCGCGTTCGATCATGTGTCCGCCCAGCTCCGCGACCGTAGGGTCGCCGGCGCTGATCAGCTTGCCGCGGTCGGTGACCAGGCTCGCCACCGCCCGAAGGCCGTCGCCGCCGGCCAGGTCGAGGATGGCATCGACGCCGTCGGGGAGGATCTGCTTGATGCGCTGGTCGACCCCATCGCCGTAGGGCACCAGGGTGGCCCCGAGGGTCTCCACCAAAGCGCGCTTGTCCTCACTCGCGGTTCCGATCACGTTGATACCAAGGTCTCTCGCGATCTGCGCGGCAGCGACGCCCACGCCGCCACCGATTCCGTTGATCAGCAGCGTCTGGCCTTCCTTCAGGTCCAGTTGGGTGACGCCGTCGTAGGCGGTGGCGGCCGCGACCGGCAGCGTCGCGGCGTCGTTGAACGAGACCTGAGGCGGTTTGGGTGCGGCGGCGGTCGCGGTGACGAGGGTGTACTCGGTGTAGCCGCCCGAACCCGGCGCCACCGAGCCGAAGATCTCGTCGTTCTCGGCGAAACCTTCGACGTCTTTGCCGACTTCGCGGACCACGCCCGAAACCTCCTGACCGAGTACAGCCGGCAGATCGCCAGCGGCGGCAGCACCGAGCAGTCCGGACCGAATCTTCCAGTCGACGGGGTTCACGCCAGCGCTGCGGACCTCGACGAGAAGCTCGCCCGGCATCGGGGTCGGCATCGGGAGGTCGAGGAACTCCTGCACGTCAGGACCGCCATTGCTGCTGTATCCGAATGCTTTGACCATGCGCGTCGCGTACCCGGTGGCGGGTGGGGTAAACCGAACGGCTAGACCGCTGTACCTTCGGCTGCCCGTTTGAGCGCGTCCAATGTCTTGCGGATGTTGATCCGCTGGAACTCCGGAAACGACATGCCCGAGGTGACCACCCGGTCGAACACCGCGACCAGCGGGTCAGGCCACGATGAGCGGTCGTCGTTCCAGGTTTCGGTGACCCTGGTCCTGCCCGGTTCGGTCGGTTCGAAGCGGTACTCCCACGATGCGTTCGACCCGCGCAGGCGCGGCTTCTTCACCCCGATCGTGTGAACCGTGAAGGCAAAGCGCTGTCCGGGGTCGGCAGCGGTGACCGTACACCGAGTGATCCAGGAGGCCCTGCCGCGCCTGTTGCGTCCCTCGAATGTCATACCGACGAATGCCGCTCCGTCGTCCGCCGGATTCAAGATCGTTGCGCCGAGGTTCTCCGGGCTCCATTCAGGCATCCGGGTGGGGTCGCTGATCAGGCTGTAAAGCGTGTCCGCGTCCGCACCGACATCGACCGTGTCCGACACCGTCATGATCCGAGCCATGCCACATCCCCTTGTTCGACCTCGTCGGAGGGTACCCAGTGTGGCAGGAAACTTGCGTCGCGTGGCGCGGTGGCGTCACCGGCAACGTCCGGCGCAAGTCACCTGTAGGCGAATAACCATGCGCCTCAGCGTGATTCGGGTGGGTACATCCAGATCAGTTCGGTTATGTCGGTGACGCCGAACAGAAGTATCTGGTCGGTAGCGCGAATATAGAGCGATTCGGAGATCACCGTGCGCACCGGAAAGCCTTCGGCGTGATGCCAGTCGATCAGGACGTTATTGGCAGCGCGCAGCGTGGCGACGCAATCCGATGGCGGGGTTGCCGAATGCCCGTCCAGCAGCGCGGGAAGGCCATATCCGGTCAGCGTGACGTCGGCGCCGTGGCCGAGCATGGTGGCGAAAGCGGGGTTGTGGTACAGAACAACCCCGTCGAGTCCGGTAGCGATCATGGGCACCGGTATTCGGTCCAGCAACACCGACGCGGGGAGCGCACGAAGGTACTCGTCCGGGCTGGTCGGCCGGGAGCGCCGGCGGCGTTCCGTGCGGCGCTCGATGCCGTTGCTCCGCGCGGCAGGACCTTTAGCCGGCTGCCGTGAAGAATTAAATGGAGGGCTCATCCGTGATCCGTGGGGGGTCGGTCACCGTGAACGCCGGGTCGTGGGGCGGCGCCCCTGAAGTCCCGCGGCCATTTCCTCGCGGCGGAACCCTTACCCGGTCCGGCTTGTTTACCAGCCGCCCTGAAATTTACTAGATCTGAGCCAGGTGCGGGAAGGGGCCAGAGTTAATTGTCGATCAATCAGCTGAATGCCTACAGCCGGCAGGGCCGGATCGGCGGAGACTGAAAAGACCGGCCGACGGTGAGCGATGTCATGCCTGCTGTATTGGACACGCGACGCGGCCGTTTCTTAACGTTCACAGCGTGACCGACGTGGAGCGCGCGTGGACTGGTCATACCCGTGGGTCCGCGGCCTATGGGCGGTTGCTCGCGGCGCTGTTCTGCGCGGGCATCGCGACATTTGCGCAGCTGTACTCGCCCCAAGCCGTATTACCTTTGATCTCATCGGATTTAGACGTCGGAGCGGCAAGTGCCGCGCTAGTGATCTCGGCATCGACGGTGGGGCTCGCGATCGGTGTCATCCCCTGGTCTGCGCTGGCCGACCGCATCGGCCGGGTGAAGGCGATCTCGATGTCGGTGACCGTCGCCACCCTGGTGGGAATGTTGGTGCCCTTCGCTCCGACGTTTTCGTCGCTGCTTGCCGGACGCTTTGTCGAGGGTCTGATGGTCGGTGGTGTGCCGGCGATCGCGGTCGCCTATTTGACCGAAGAAGTAGATCCCGCACACGCCGCGAGGGCGGCAGGCGTATTCGTCGGCGGTACGACGATTGGCGGACTACTCGGCCGCATCGTGTCCAGTCCAGTAGCGGAGCTGGCCGGCTGGCGAGTCGGCGTCTTCACGGTCGCGGTGATCTGCGGAATCGCGGCAATGGGTTTCGTCAGGCTGGCACCCGACCCGCGCGGATTCACGCCGGTGTTGCGGCACGACGCCAATCCTGAAGGCAGCCTTGGCCACCGCCTCGTCGCCAATTTGCGCTCACCGCGGCAGCTGGTGTTGTTCGCCGAAGGATTCCTGCTGATGGGCGGATTCGTGGCGCTCTACAACTTCCTCGGTTTCTATCTGACTCGCGCGCCCTTTCATCTGGCTCCTTCGGTGGTGAGCCTGATGTTCCTGGCCTATCTGGCCGGCACGTGGGCATCGTCGCGGGCGGGCGCCGAAGTCACTCGCTTCGGCCGTAGACGGGTGTTGCTCGTATCGGTGTCGATCATGCTGACAGGAATCGTAATGACGCTGAGCAGCAACGTGATTGCCGTTTTGATCGGACTCGTCGTCGCCACCGCCGGGTTCTTCGGGGCGCACTCCACCGCGTCCGGCTGGACAGGCCAAGCTGCACCTGTCGGTAAAGCCCAAGCGTCTTCGCTGTACAACCTCTTCTACTACGGCGGCTCCAGCGCCATCGGATGGATGGGAGGACTGGCCTTCGACGCCCACGGCTGGACGGCGGTTGCCGCGACGATCGCGGCGTGCGTCGGCACCGCGGCGGCGCTTGCCGCGTTGTTCCTGCGCGACACATAGCGGCGCTCAGTGCGGCGCGCGGTTTGCATTTCCGCACGCGGTACTGTCGAAGCCCGCAATTACGTTCGACCAGCTCAAGGGCGAGATGTGCTCCAGCAATCGATCGACGACGTCATAGGTGAGAGCGCCGACGTCGAGTGGGCGATCTCTATTCGCGAGACATCAGGCCGCGAGTTGGCCCACCGCAACGCCGATCGTGCGATGGGAACGGCGAGCGTCGGCAAGCTTCTGCTGCTCATCGAGGTCGCCCGGCAACGCGAGGCAGGTGAGCTCAGCGGTGCCGCCTTGTTGCGTCGGGAGCCCGAGCTTCTGGTCGCCGATTCCGGTCTCTGGCAACACCTTCAGGTCGAGACCCTGTGCGTGGATGATCTCTGCGTCCTGATCGCGAGCGTGAGCGACAACGTAGCGACGAATGCCGTCCTCAAACAGGTTGGCTTGCAGTCACTTCGCGCCCTGGTCGAATCACTCGGGCTCGTCCGCACCGGCCTACTCGACTACGTCCGCGACCACCGCGGACCGGACCATCCGCCGATGTTGTCGACCGGGTCGGCGTCGGAATTGTCGCGCCTGATGAGTCAGCTCTCACGCAGAGAGCTGCTGTCCCCGATTGTGTCCGAGCAGGTGAACACCTGGCTGGCAACGGGAGTGGACCTGTCCATGGTCGCGTCGGCATTCGGTCTTGACCCGCTGGCGCATGTGCTCATCGATCGAAACTTCCTGATCCGTAACAAAACTGGTGCCGACCCGGGCGTCAGGGCGGATGTCGGAACGATCAGCCGGGGTGCTTGCCGGTATGCCTACGCGGTGATAGCCAACTGGGATGCGTCGGACGTCGAACCCCGGGACGCGGTGTTGTCCGCGATGAACGGCATCGGCGCGCTGCTGAGGTCTGCCATCGAAAGTGAATAGACGTGGAATTACCACCGAATTGGGCGGCGTCAAAGCGGACCCGCGTTTATTCTGCACACGAGAAGTTCCGGAGCTACGCGTCAGTTCTTTCGAGAAAGCGAACCCAGATGACCACACGTCGCGCGCTGACCAGACTCGCCTTTATCGTCATGGCTGGTTCTGCAGTGCTGAGT
Organism: uncultured Actinomycetota bacterium; assembly: GCA_963753995.1. Classification (GTDB taxonomy): domain Bacteria; phylum Actinomycetota; class Actinomycetes; order Mycobacteriales; family Mycobacteriaceae; genus Mycobacterium. The sequence continues at coordinate 131,926 of CAVWEO010000006.1, forward strand.
AGCACCGGAATTGCGAACGCCACTACTCCGCAAGATGACGCCTATCTGGCGCAACTCAGGGCCGTCGGCTTGACGTGGCCGCCGAGTACCGAAGAGGCGCTGATCGGCGAGGCGCACCTCGTCTGCTACGACCTCACGTGGGGTTGGCAGCCTCAGGTGATCGCCGATGACATTCATGACCACCTGAACAAGCGAGGCGTGACATTGCTGGATGTCGGGACGCTGGTCGACGCGGCACACAAGACCTACTGTCCCGGAAACGTCTGCGACGCTCCCACGTTGTGCACCTAACTCAGGTTTGAAACTCGCAGATCACTACCGGAATGTCGCGATCGGTGCGCTGCTGATAGCCGGCGTAACCCCGGTATGCGGCAACGATCTTCGGCCATAGTTCGGCCTTTTCCGCGGCGTCGGCCGTCCGGGCGCGAATCTTGTGGCGCTCGCCATGGATCACCAACTCGGCATCGGGATGCGACTGGAGGTTTCGGTACCAGTCCGGATTCCGATCGTCACCTCCTTTAGAGGCGACTAGCACTACACGGTGGGAGTCGTGCACCGGCGCGGTCAGATAGCAGGACCGAGGGAGCCCTGATTTGCGTCCCGTGGTGTGCAACTCGACCGCAGGCATTCCAAATGGGTTGGCCAGCAGGCGGTTACCGCTGACTTTAAGGATCAGCCGGTGGCCCAGGTTCATCAGTCTGGCGGTGGCGTCGGTGAGCGTGTCGCGGTTCATGGCGAGCTTTCTCGAGGTGGTGTCACTTGGTGTTCAACGGTACGCCCGCGTCGCGGAAGACCTCGCGTATCGCATCGAACAAGGTCCGGTTCCCGGGCCGCATCGTGCCGAGGTAGGGGCGTGACAGCGCGCTGTGTTGCCATTCGAATTCGAACGGCCGGTGCTCGGGGGTGCCGAATCCGCCCCTCAGGCAATCAGCCAACGCGTCGAGATTGCGCCCGAAGTATCCGCCGGGGCCGTTGACGGCCGACCCGATCTCGCGGTAGAAGTCACTGCCGGACTTGATCTTTCGGCCGTCGATGCGGTAGACGACCGGCGGACTCTCGGTAGGCTCCCGCGTCATCGCTGCCCTCCCGCGTCAGTGATCAGACAGAACGAGTCGTAGTGGTCGCCGGTGTAGAAGTACTGGTTGGGATCGGCCAGGGGTGCTCCGCCGGTGACGATGCGTCGCACGGACCGATCTCGGGCGTGCGGCGTGATCACGGTGTATTCGTGGTAGTAGCCGCTGCGCTGTTTGGGCAGATGGCCCTCGTGGTTGGTGAACACCGCACCGTCGCTGCGCGGAAACGGAAACGGACCGCCCGCGTGGATGCGTCTGACGGTGTCGACCGCCTCGTGCGGCAGAGTGGCGATCGGGCAGGTGGGTTCACCGACTCCGCCGCCCACATCCTGCGCCGGTTCGGGGTGATCGGTGCGGACCAGCATCCATCCGCCGACGATGACGATCAGCGCGCACAGTGTGACGGCTGCCAGCCTGCGTCGACCCACCTGCGCTCCTCCGCTGCCGCAGCTGCCTGGCCGGCCTACTTCGCCTACTACGCCCGGCGCGCACTCGCGCGTCGCGGCGACCTCTGCCGATGAGACCAGCGGTTTACCCATTTCTAGAGGGTTGCGCGGCCTCAGCTGAAGCGAACACCCAAGGTGGCCATACCGAAGATCTTCTTACCGGCCGACTTCGCGGTGACGATCACGACGCCAGAGCGGGTCTCCGGGTCCAAAGACTTGACCTTGCCGCCGAATTCGATGTCGCAGCCCTCTTTGGCCGACACGATGGCCGGAGCCGACAGCCGCACCGCGTAGCGGGTGACCGCACCAGGGTCGCCAGTCCAAGTCGAGGCGAACCCGGCGCCCAGACCCATGGTGAGCATCCCGTGCGCTATCACGTCGGGCAGGTTGGCCAGCTTGGCGATGTCCTCGTCCCAGTGAATGGGGTTGGCGTCGCCGGCCACACCGGCGTAGTTCACCAGATCGCCGCGGGTGAGTCGGGCGTGACGCACCGGTAGTTCGTCGCCGACCTTCACGTCGTCGAATGACGCGGTTCCCGGCGTGCGGGTGAGACTTCCGTCGGCGATCCGAATCGCACCCTCGGGGCGAACCGTCTTCTGATAGTCGTCTTCGCCGATCCCGAAGATGTCGACGTCGTGCATCATCGCGTTTTGCACCGCCGTCTTGATCGCTGGATCGATGTCCGCGGCGGTGACACCGACGACGGTGGTGTGCAGGGTGTGAACCCGTTCGCCCGCCGCGTCGGTGAAGGTGTTGGTCACGGTGATCAGGTCGCGGCCGGCCATCCGGCGGACCGATGTGAGCTCGACGTCCACGGTGAGTTCGTCGCCGGCCACGATCGGGCGGTGCTGCTCGAACAATTCCTCGGTCTGCATGTAGGTGTCGTAGCCGACGACGATCTGCTCGAACATCCGGCGGTTGCAGGTCATGCCGGGGGTCGAGGTGAATGTCAGCGGTGCGACCAGGTCGGGGTAACCCAGTTCACCGGCGGCGTCGACGTCCCAGTGGGCGGGGTGATAGTCCTGCACCGCACGGGCGTATTCCCGTAGCTTTTCACGGCCCACCAGGTACGTGGAGTTCATCTGGTAGTGGTGGCCGACCCGCGCTTCGAGTGTCGATGCTTCTGCTGGTGCAGTCATGAATGCTCAACTTTTCTGTCGACTTGTTCGCTGAAGCCGACCGAAAGACACTAACGCGCGGGTGCCGCAGCGATGAAACGCGTGCCCTGCTCGGTTGATCTGGAGACGCTCCTAGTGGTGCGCGGCGCGGGCCAGGTCGACGGCGTACTGGTTGACGAAGTGGCCCGGCCCGGGATCGCCGCGCCCGCATGCTCCGTCGGAATCACCGGGGCGTTTGATCCATAGGTAGGCGTCGGCATGCGCGCCCGCGGTAGCTGTCGTGGGCGGGACGCCGAGTGCCCGGCCGCTGGGATTGCACCAATTGAGCGGGCCGTCGGGCGCGGGCCCGGCGCCGTTGCGCGAGGTGTCGATAACGTAGTGCGCGCCTTTTGTGAGCCCCGAAATCGCCTCGCCGTAACCGATTTCCTCATCGGTGGTGAAGAAATTGGAGGTGTTGAGGCTAAAGCCCCGGGCGTGGTCTACGCCGGCTTGGTTGAGCCGGTTGGCGATTTCCTCGGCCTTCAACCACCGTGAGTGCCCGCCGTCGATGTACACGGCGGCGGCCGGATCGCGGGTCAGGGTGTCAACGGCGTAGCGGATCAGACCGAAGCGTTCGTCGCGTTGGCCGGCCGAGAGGCAGTCGGCCATGTCGAGTGCGTCGGGTTCGACGATCACAGCCACCGGCGAGGCCCCCACAGCGCCTGCGATGCCGTCGATCCACTGGCGATAGGCGTCGGCCGATCCGAATCCACCCGCAGCGAAGCTGCCGCAGTCGCGATGCGGAATTGCGTACAGTGCCAGCACCGGCATGCTGCCGGCTGCCTGGGCGGCTCCGACGTACCCGGCGACCGCAGCGGAAGACACCCCCGGGTCGACCCAGTGCGCCTGTGGCGTGTTGGCGATCGAGTCGAGCTCGGGACTCGGCGGATTTGCCTTGTGCGCGGCCGCCATGGCCGGCGACGTGGGATCGACGAAGAAGGGCTGTCCGGCCAACGGGTTCGCCGCATCGACGAGGCGCACCCCCGGGGCGATGGCGGTCTGCGTCGAGACGCCGAGCACAGCCACGCCGGCGACAGTGAGAAAAGGAACGATCCACCGGGCGAGCACGCCCATTGCTGAGGACACCACGTGAAAAAATTAGTGCGCTGACCCGCTGAGCGCCAATCCGGCCCCCGTCTCGGCCGCGGTCTGGCAGAGAATCAAGACGTGACCAACCGCATCCAAGCGCTCCTCGGCGTCGAGTATCCCGTCGTCCAGGCGCCGATGACCTACATCGCCAGGGCCGAACTGGCTGCCGCCGTCTCCCAGGGCGGCGGTCTGGGGATGATCGAGACGCTGACCCCCGAAGGTCGCGCTGACCTGCGCAGGGTGCATGAGCTGACCGATCGCCCGGTCGCGGCCAACCTGATGATCCAGGGTTGGAAGCGAGACCCGTCGATCATCGACGAACTGGTCGGCCGCCGAGGTTCGCCACGTGTTCACCTCCGCGGGCGACCCAGCGCTGTTCACGGCACGACTGCATGACGCCGGCATGACCGTCATTCACGTCATCGGATCGCTGAAGGGCGCGAAGAAGGCTGTCGACGCGGGCGTGGACGCGCTGGTCGTCGAGGGAGTGGAGGGCGGCGGTTTCAAGTCGGCCCTGGGTGCTTCGACCTTGGTCCTGCTTCCACTCGTCGCCGACAGCGTCGACCTCCCGATCATCGCGGCAGGAGGGATCTGCGACGCGCGGTCCGCCGCGGCCGCCGTCGTGCTCGGCGCCGAGGGTGTGCAGATGGGCACCCGGATGCTTGCCAGCCACGAGGCCGCCGTGCACGCCAACTTCAAGAACGAAATCATCGCGGCCGGCGACGACGGCACCGTGATGCTGGACCTTCCCGGCAACCCGACGATGCGGGTGCTGCGAACCGGCCTCGCAGCCCGTGCTGCGGCCGCCGAGCCCGGGCTACAGCTGCTCGGCCGGATCACCGACCTGTACTTCGACGGCGACATGGACGCCAGCGTCGCCAACACCGGCCAGGTGTCCTCGCGGATCACCGAGCTGCAGCCGGCGTCGCAGATCGTCAAGCAAACCTGGTCGGAGATCGAGAAAGCCTTGAGCGACAGCCGATCTCGACTGGGTCAGTGAGCGGCGAACCACTCGAGTAGCAGATCGGCCAACTTGTCGGGCTGTTCGTCGGGTATCCAGTGCGAAACTCCGGGCATGATCTCGAACCGGTATTCCCCGTCCACGTATCGGGCGGTGTTGTGGGCCGATTTCGGCATCAGCGCGGTATCCCCGTCGCTCCACACGTAAAGCGTTGGCACGGAGATCTTTTGGTTGATCGCGCGCGGATTCGACAGCGGCATCGCGCGGTACCAGTTGATCGCGGCGGTCAGGGCTCCGGGTTCGCGCATCGCCTGCGCGTCTCGCGCGGCCACGGCCGGTGTCTGCCCGGCCTGCTGCAGCAGCTTGGACATCAGGCGCCGTTGCGCCACTACATCGACCATTCCGGTACACGCGGCAACTGGAAGAAGTACATGTACCACGACGCCAGACCTTGTCGACTGTTGGCGAACGACTTGATGAACGCGGCCGGGATGCGGCACGGAGATCGGCGAGACGGTCTTCAGCCGCTCGGGCATCTCCGCGGCCGCGGCCCACGCCACCGCGGCGCCCCAGTCATGTCCGACCAGATGCACCTGTTGCGCACCGCTGGCGTCGATCAGAGCGCCGAGATCGCCGACGAGCTCGGGGATGCGGTAGTCGCGGCGACGGCGTGGGCGGGCACCCGGCGAGTATCCCCGCTGGTTGGGCGCCAGACAGCGATAGCCCTGCGCGGTGAGGCGATCGATGACGGCGTCCCAGCTGTCGTTGTGTTGTGGAAAGCCGTGCAGCAGCACCACGACGGGTCCGTCAGCGGGGCCGGCATCGCGGACGTCGAAGGTCAGTCCGTTGTGGGTGTAGTGGTCCATCGGTCAAGGAGTGCAGTCGGGTTCGGAGGAGTTGCACGCCGGGTCCGTCGAGCTCGTCGACATATGGCTGCGACCGGCCATGCTCATGACCAGAGCCAGGGTCGATCCGGTGACCAGGGGACCGCTTCCCGCGGCGAACGGCCCGTCGTCTGCCCGCAACTGCAGATCGGCAACCCGGCTGCTGCTGGGCACTGCGAAGTTGCGCCGGGCAAAGAAGTCGGCCACCGGGGTCAATGCGTCGAGGCTGGGTGTGCGCGTCAGTCCCAGCGGTTGGCGAATGTCCTGGGCGTGCACCACGACCTCACCGAGGTAGGCCGGGACGTGACCGAGGGCGACGTGGTGCTGTCGATGATGGCCCGAAACCGGTCGAGGGTTTCGGCTGGGTCGTCGCCACGGTGCTCGGCCAGCCGTCGCTGGTTGTGCACGGTGGGCGAAAGCGCGCAGCGAGCATGCTGCGCAACCACTTCCACTGGTTCAGACTCGCCGCCGCGGTCGAGATGCGCCACGACGTCCTTCGACAGTCCACTCCCCGCACAGGGTGCCCTGCTGCCACTGATCCAGCGCTGAGGCCGGACAGGTCGTCGGCCAGCGCGGCGCGCTCGGCATGCGCCAGCGGCCAGCAGGTGGTCGTACTGAGGTCGTCGCCATATCACCGTTCTCCGTCACCGAGTGCCTGATGACGCAATAGCCTGCCGCGAGTACGCGCGATCTCATCGGCGAGGATGCCACGTGCCGAGCGACCGATAGCTAGTCTCGGATCCGGCGGGACCGTCTGCCGCGGCTGGTACAGCAGTGCGCGAACCAGCGGGCGCGGCCCGACCGACCGAAGCATCTGGCTGGCCGGGCGGACCCGTACCCGCTTCGGCCACCAGAACCAGCGTCCCATCAACGTCATGATCGACGGCGTGATCAGCGTGCGAACGACGAAGGTGTCGAACATCAGGCCGATGCCGATCGTGGACCCGAACTGACCGATCGCCCGCAGGTCGCTGCTGAGCATCGCGGCCATCGTGACGGCGAACACCACACCGGCTGCGGACACCACTGGGCCGGTCACGCCCACGCCGCGGATGAGCCCGGTGTTCAGGCCGGCGCCGATCTCTTCCTCGATTCGGGACACCAGCATCAGGTTGTAGTCGGACCCCACAGCCAGCAGCACGATCAACGCGAATTCCGTTGCCACCCAGTGCAACTGGAAATGGCCCAGATGCTGCCAGATCAGCGTCGAGAATCCGAACGCCGCGCCTAGCGATAGCACGATCGTGCCGACGATGACTCCCGCGGCGACGAGAGCGCGGGTGACGAGCACCATGATGATGAAGATCAGCACGATCGACGCCACCGCGGCGATCAGCAGGTCGTACCAGGCGCCGGTGGCGATGTCATTGAACGTCGCGGCGGTGCCGCCGAGGTAGATATCCGCGTTCTCCAGCGAGGTGAGTTTCAGCGCCTCCTTGGCCGCGTTGCGCTCCTGCTCGACGGACTTGATTCCCTCTGCGGTCGCCGGATCCACGGCGTGGGTGATGATGAACCGCGCGGCCTTTCCGTCCGGCGACACCATCAGGCTCAACCCGAACTGGAAATCGGAGTTCTGGAAGATCTCGGGCGGCAGGTAGAACAGGCTCTCCACCCGAGCGTCGTTGAACGACTTGCCCATCACGGCGTTGGTGTCGGTCAGCCGGTCGAACTGATCGATCAGGCTGTCGAACGAGCTGTAAATGGTCAGCGTCGTGTCCCGGATCGCCTTCGAGACGGCGATGTTCTCGGGAATGATCGCCAGCAATTCGCGGGTGGCCGACGCCGTGTTGGTGAGGTCGGTGGTCAGGGCGTGGAACTTCTCGGCCAGCTTGTCGAAACCGTCCAACGCGTCGAAGAGCGATCGCAGCGACAAGCAGATCGGGATGTCGTAGCAGTGCTTCTCCCAGTAGAAGTAGCTGCGAATCGGCCTCCAGAAGTCGTCGAAATCCGCGATGTGGTCTCGGATCTCGTCGGTGATGGCAGCCGTCTCCGCCGTGGTTTTCGAGCTGTCGTCCGCCGCGTTCGCGAGCTTCTGGGTCACCGCGTACTGCTTCTCCAGCAGGGCGATCTGGGTGTCGAGGAAACCGGTGATCTTCTTGATGTCGCCGACCCGGGCCTTCAGATAACTGAGGTTGTCGCGGATCGGGGCACTCTGCACGCTGAGCTGGAACGGAATGGATCCGTCTTCGATCGGTGGGCCGAGCGGTCGGGTGATGCTCTGCACCCGTTCGATGCCGGGCACCCGGAAGATGGCTCCGGCGACCTTGTCCAGCACCAGCATGTCTCGGGGATTACGCAGATCGTGGTCCGACTCGATCATCAGCAGGTCGGGGTTCAGGCGGGCCTGGGTGAAGTGTTGGTCGGCCGCGTCGTACGCCTGCACCGACTGGGCACTGTGCGGCAGATAGTAGAGGTCGTTGTAGCGCGGGGTGAATCCCGCCAAGCCCAGGGCGCCGACGATCGCCATGATGACCGAGATGGCGAGGATGGGCGCCGGCCACCGCACGATGGCGGTCGCCAGGCGGCGCCAGCGGGTGTAGTTGAACTTGCGCTTCGGATCGAAAAGACCGAAGCCACTGGCGAATACGATGAGAGCGGGCGTCAGCGTGACCCCAGCCGCCACCACCACCAGCAGTCCCACTGCGCACGGGAACGCCAGCGAACTGAAGTAGGGCAGCCGGGTGAACTTCAAGCAGGCCAGCGCCCCGACAATGGTCAGACCGGAGCCCAGGACCACCTTGCTGACGCCGGCGAAGGTGTCGTAGTAGGCGGCTTCACGGTCCAAGCCCCGTTCACGGCCCTCCTGGTAGCGGCCGACCATGAAAATCGCGTAATCGGTACCCGCCGCGATCGCGAGTGAGGTCAGCAGGTTCACGGCGAAGGTCGACAACCCCATGACGCCGGTTTCGCCCAGCAGCGAAACCACGCCGCGGCCGGCCGCGAGTCCCACGAAGAGGATCACCATGGTCAGCAACACGGTGCTGATGGACCGGTAAACGAACATCAGCATGAGCGCGATGATGACGACGGTGATGATCGTGATCTTGGCCAGGCTCTTGTCACCGACAACGATCACGTCGGCGGTCAGGGCCCCCTGGCCGGCGACGTAGGCCTTCACCCCCGCCGGCGGCTTGGAGTCCGCGACGATTTTGCGAACGGCGGCAACAGATTTGTCGCCTTCGGCACCACCCTGGTCACCCCTCAGGTTGACCTGAACGTAGGCGGCCTTGTGGTCGTAGCTCTCGACACCCGAGGACGTGAATCGCTGGCCCCAGAAGTTCAGCGCATGCTCGACGTGTTCGTGGTCAGCCTGGATCTTCTTGACCAGTTCGTCGTAGAACTTGTGGGCGTCCGGCCCGAGCTGGTTGGTCTCCGACCAGAGTCACCAGGACGAGGTTGTCGGAGTCGTACTCCTTGAACTTCTCGCCGATGTGCTTCATCCCGGTCACCGACGGTGCATCTGACGGCGACAGAGGTACCGAGATCTCCTCGGCGACCTTCTCCAACTGTGGGACGAAGACGTTGAGGCCGACCGCCAACAGCACCCAGAAGATGACGATCGGCAGCGCCAGGGCGCGGATCGTGCGGGCTATGCGCGGTTTGTGCTCGACTTCGCTGCGCTGCGCGACGGGTATTTTGTCCGTGTCGCTCGTGCTCGTCGCTCACGCGGACTTGTCCAAGCAGGAGACCTGCGCGTCCCGCGTATTGGCCTGCTGTTGATCAACCAATTTGCCGTCGACGGTGATCCGGCAGCCGATCGAGGGGCCGTCACCCTGGGCGACGACATAGGCGAAGATCCCGGGCATCGCGGCGACGATCGTCTTCGACCAGGGCAGCGTGGTGAAGTCGGCCTTCTGCGGCAGTGACTCCGCATCCATCCAGTTCACGACGCCGGTCGTTCCGGGCGGTCCGATGATTTCGTAAGTGGCGGTCTTGACCGCGTACGGCGGGGTCGCATCCCGGGGATCCGGCTTGGGCAGTCCGGGTCCGGGAAAGACGCCGTTGAGTCGGCCCACGGCAACGCCGCCGATGACCAGTGCCACGAGCACGACCAGCGGAACCCATGCCCGCTTGAGAAGTCTCAACACTGTGCCCCCTGCTTCAGGAATACTCGACTGCTGATTATTAAGGCATCTCTTCGCGTGCGCCACCGCAAGCCGAACGCCACAGTGGCCGAGTTCATTCCAGCGGCGCTCCGTCGCGTCGGAAGCGCGCCACCGGCCGTCAGCGTGGCCCGCGCCGCCGCCGCACCTGCGCTCTGCCGGCACCCGGAATGCCGCGGGCATCCATTGCACGGCGATAACGAGAATCGCTGAGTTAGTTTCGGAAGGTAATTAATTCGGGCGGCAATCGATGTCACGCCGATTGCACGCCAGGGTGTTTTGTCAGGGCGCTGATGGTTCGCTGCCACCTTGAAAAACGGCGACGATTAGGGCCATTGCGCGTAAACTAGACCGGTATGGCGACCAAGACCAAGGTCAAGATTTGCGCACATTGCGGCCACGCGTTCGATCCGAACGATCGATGGCGTGACCTGTCCGATCCGGAGTGGCTTCCGGCCGCATCAAGTTATTGTTCTCAGTATTGCAGCGACCGGTACCACTGCGACATGACGCATTGTTGTTCGACCCAGGTGAAAGCGAAGGATCGGCGCGAAGCCGCGAGATCGATGCGATGATTGGCGCTTCTCAACGATCGACGGATTAATCACTTTCGGCAACGAATGGCTATTCGGGCGCGGGCCATTCACGACAAGCAATCGTGAAATAAAGACCGGCTTCGTTCCTTATCGTCTGACGCACTTTGATTTCCGGCTGCAACGTGAGGTTGTCAGCCCGATCGTTCGGGCGGTAGTCCCTGAGTTCGACTGCGTGCGCATTGCTGAAAGATCCGCGGCCGGCCACCTTGCCATAAATTTAAGAAAATATACTTTCGGCGCGACGGGCCTGCCCTGACGTCATAATCTGCAGTGAGCAGCAGCTGCTGTTTAATGCTGCCGATTGAAGGCCGTGACGGATGGACAACCAACTCAGCGCGGAGCCAGTCGCCGGGCGAGTTGACGACGCGTCCGGCTATTCCGACGCGTCACGAACGTCCGACGCGGAACAGCACTACCGGTGGCTACTCGATCACAGCCCCGTCGGTATCTGCGTCCATGTCGACGGGCGCTATGTCTACGTCAACGAGGCGCTGGTGAAGAGCATGGCGGCCGAGTCCGCCGATCAGCTGTTGGGGCGCCGAGTCGCGGACTTCCTACATCCGGAGTCGCAGAGCGCGGTGCGCAACTTCATCGCCGAGCGACGGCACGAAGGCGACACGACCCCGGCTCTGGAAATCACCGTCCTACCGCTGGACGGCACGACCCTCACCGTCGAGGCACTGGGTGTTCGCACGCGCTGGGAAGGCAAGCCGGCTCACAAGGTGATCTTTCGTGATCTGAGCCAGCAGAAGGCCGTTGAAGCCGGGCTGCGTTTTCAGGCTGCGCTGGTGGCGCATGTCAGTGATGCCATCATCGCTACGACCGAGCACGGCGTAGTGACCAGCTGGAATCCCGCCGCGGAAGCCATCTACGGCAGCCCCGCGGCGCATGCGTTAGGGCTGCCGATCAGCGAGGTGGTGGACGCCGCCCTGGATCCGGCGAGCATTGTCGCCCGTGGCGGAGTCGAACACACCATTCACCGCGCCGCCGACGGTTCCGCGCTGACCATGCGGGTGTCGGTTTCGGCGATGAGCGACGGGTACGTCGTGCTGTGCGCCGACCAAACCGCGTTGCGGCGGGCGGAACAGCATTTCCAGACGGTCGTGCACTCGCTTGAGGAAGGCGTGGTCGTCATCGGGTCGGGCGGAGAGGTGGAATTTGTCAATCCCGCCGCTCTGCGAATCATGGGAGTTCCAGAGACCGGAATCGACGCCATCGAGTTCGCCAAGCTTGCGGCGGTGCCGATCTACGACGGTGACGGCGCACTTCTGAGTGCCGATCAACACCCTGTGTTGGAAACCCTCACCGCCAGCCCGCGCTACGCCACCATCTACGGCGTCGACCGGCTTTCCGACGGCCAGCGGATCTGGGTCTCGGTGAATTGGTCGCTCCTGGACCCCACTGATTCCGTTCGTTCGTCAGTGCTGGTGTCCTTCGTCGACATCACCGAACGCCACAACGTCCACCAGCGACTCCTGCACCAGGCCACCCATGATCTGCTGACCGGGCTGCCCAACCGCGCCCGGATACTCACCTTGACGACCGAGTCGGTCGAAGCCACTCAACACCGTTTGGGCGCGGTACTTTTCATCGACTTCGACAACTTCAAGGCGATCAACGACGCACTGGGGCACCACGCCGGCGACACCGTCCTGCAGATCGCGGCCCAACGTCTCGACCGGGCGTTGCGTCCCGGCGACGTAGTCGGACGTGTCGGTGGCGACGAGTTCGTCTCGCTGTTGGCCGCACCCTTGCAACCGGCAGAGATCGACGACATGGCCAGGCGACTGCACGCCGCGCTGGCGGAGCCCATCGAGGTCGATCACCACATCGATTCCCCCGCGACACGTTACGTCTGGATCAGCGCCAGCATCGGCTTGGTCAGCGTCCGCCCCGACGACGACCGGAGCGCCGAAGAGATTCTGCGCGACGCGGATCTGGCCATGTACCAAGCCAAAAGGACAGGTCAGGCGACCAGTCGCTACGAACAAACCGCGCCCCGCAAGTCACCCTGGCGGGCGGCGATCGCTCGGCTGCGCGCTCGCGGCCGCCGCAGCACCGAGAGGGCCGGTTCGTAAGCTCGGCCGTGGGTAGCAACTCCTCGCCACCCGCTACCGCCTACCGCGCTGCGTCGGCCGCGTGAGCCAAATCCGCGGTGACAGAGCGTAATTGATCAGCGGAACGCAGCGGCTCGGGGAAGCCGACGCGCGTGTAGGCGACTCCGCGCGGGGTGTGGACCCGCACGTCGAGGCCGTAGCGGTCGATGCCGGTACACACCGCGCCCTCGGCATCGGGATAACCGCCGAAGGCCTGGGCCATCGACACCAGTGCGTCGGAGTGATCGGCGTTGAGGTGCGCGATCGCGCGTGCTGCGGCGTGAGTCACCGGATCAGGCTCGGCGGCAAGGTAGTTCGCGCCCGTCGCCGAGTCCATCCGGCCGTATCCGCCAACCCAGCGCACCCGATCGACCCGCAGCACCCACAGGGTGAAGTCGCTGTATTCGATGTAGAAGCGCGCAGCGGGCACCGCTGCCAGATAAGCCGCTCGCGCCGCGTCCCGATCGGCGCCGACCGGTGCTGCGACCACGCCGGCGAGCGTGACCCTGCCGGTTGCCAGCGGGTCGGAGTCACTGCTTGCCGTCACGATCGACAGGCTGGCCCGCGGGTCATTGGCCAGATTGCGGCCGTGCTCGGCGAGATTCGACACGCACAGCACAGGTGCGCCACCCACCAGTCCGTACGCAACCAGTGACGCCCACGGGTCGCCGTCGGCGGTCAGGGTTGCCAGCGTCGAGGCATTGGAGCCGGCCGCGATGGTGCGGGCCTGCTCTGCTGCCGATGGCTGGGTGGCTATGGACACCGGTTGCAGCGGCGGCGGCACCGACGGCGCATCTCCGACATCGCCATGATCGCGAATCACCACAGCCCGCAGCCTACGGAATAAGATCGCCGGTCGGCACAGTTGCACTGCTCCGCGCTGTGGAAGATCGGTCGGCTGTCGTGTGCGGAGGGAAGCAACGATGCGTTTAGGTGTGTTCACTTTCTTCAATGCCTCAGGCATAGGCCCGGTTGACCTCGCGGTCGCACTCGAGACGCGCGGGTTCGGGTCGCTCTTCGTTGCCGAGCATTCCCACATCCCGGTCGGCGCGAAGACGCCCTACCCGATGGGCGGCCCGATTCCGCCGCAGTATTACCGAACGCTGGACCCGTTCGTGTCGTTGACCGCTGCCGCGGTAGCCACCGAGTCGCTGCTCGTGGGCACCGGCATCGCATTGGTCACCCAACGGGACCCCATCCACACGGCCAAAGAGGTCGCCTCACTGGATCTGGTGTCGCAGGGCCGCTTCTTGTTCGGTGTGGGCGTGGGCTGGTTGCGCGAGGAGATCGCCAACCACGGTGTCGATCCGCGGGTGCGTGGTCGCGTCATGGACGAGCGGCTGCGCGCCATCATCGACATCTGGACCAAGGACGAGGCCGAGTTCCACGGCAAATACGTCGACTTCGGCCCGATCTACAGTTGGCCCAAGCCGCTGACGAAGCCACACACTCCGCTGTACATCGGCGGTGGTCCGGCGAACTTCGCGCGCATCGCCGATCTCGGCGCCGGCTGGTTGTCACTGAGTCCCTCCGCCGACGCGCTCGCCGGCGATCTGGCCGAGCTACGCGAGGTCGCCGGCCCCGAGGTGCCGGTGATCGCATCTCACGTCGGAAAGGTCACCGCTGACGTGCTGGCGGGTTATCGCGCCCTCGGCATTGAGCACGTCACCGTCGAGTTGCCGACCCAGCCCCGCGACGAGTCGCTACGCCGTCTCGACGCCCTGCATGCGGAATATGCCAAGCTGAGCTAGCTTTCAGGTCGGGCGTGGCTGCGTGATATGCTTAACTAAGCTAAGTAATTTTCACGCAGAAAGGAGCCCCCGAAAATGGCTCGTACTGACAAAGACTCGTGGGATCTGGCGTCCAGCGTCGGCGCGACTGCTACCGCGGTAGCCGCATCACGCGCGATGGCCTCACAGAATCCCGATGCGCTGTTGAACGACCCCTGGGCGGACCCGCTGGTTCGCGCGGTCGGCATCGACACTTTCGTCAAGCTCATCGACGGACAGCTCGAGCAGGGTGACGATCCGCTGCTGAACCGCAGTGCCATGAACGAGCAGATCACGGTGCGCACCCGATTCTTCGACGACTTCTTCGTGCAGGCGACCGAGGCGGGTATCCGTCAGGCCGTGATCCTCGCATCGGGTTTGGACACCCGCGCTTACCGCTTGCCGTGGCCCAGCGGCACCACCGTTTTCGAAATCGACCAGCCCGAGGTCATTTCCTTCAAGACCCGGACGTTGGCAGACCTCGGTGCTGAACCGACCGCAGAACGGACCACGGTCGCCATCGATTTGCGCGAGGACTGGCCTGCGGCGCTCATCGAAGCAGGATTCGACCCGGGGCAACCGACGGCATGGAGTGCCGAAGGTCTGCTGGTGTACTTGCCGCCCGAAGCCCAAGACCGGTTGTTTGACAACATCGCCGCACTTTCGGCCCCCGGTAGCCGAATTGCCACCGAGCACATGGATATGCGGGATGTTCCCGCCGACTGGGCCGAGCGGCTCACCGAGCGTTCGAAGCGGATCGGTTCGAACATCGATCTGGCCGAATTGTTCTATACCGGTGACCGCAACCCGGCCGCCGACTACCTCGGATCCCGCGGCTGGCGAACGGACATCAAGACGACCGAACAGGCATACGCCGCCAACGGTTTCGAGGTACCCAGCGACGAGCTGGCATCTTTCGGGCGTGGATCTGGTTACCTGACAGCCGCTCTGGGTTGAGACGACGAATTCGTCGCCGCCCGTCGGGCGACGGGCCCGATGAGGTTACGGGCCTGCCGGACCGGCCCGGTACGGCACCGCGCGGATACACCGTGATCCAGATGCAATACCGCCTGCTCGCTCAGGCTCCATGGCCGGCTCCGATCATCGACGTCCGGTCGGCCCTTGCGGTGGGGACACAGCGCGGGCGGGCATATCGCGCTGATGACGGCGGCAACGCTCGCCGAGAGCACTTTCGGCGACGATCGGCGGGTGCTGCACGAGCCGACGCTCGGTGCGGAAATGCGGCAGTACTCGATGGTTCGCTGACAGGATAGGCGCATGCCGTTCGCACCCGTCAATGGCCAAAGGCTGTTCTTCGAGGACGGCGGCGGCGACAAACCGGCGGTTGTCTTCAGCCACGGCAACCTGATGAACCGCTGGATGTGGGCTCCGCAGATCGAAGCATTGCGCACCGAGTTCCGTTGCCTGGTATGGGATGAGCGTCTCCACGGAAACACCGAAGACGACCACGGCTTGTACACCTACTGGGATTCGGCCGCCGATCTGCTGGGCCTGATGGATCATCTTGATATCGAACGCGCCGCGTTGGTCGGGCATTCGCAGGGCGGATTTCTGTCGCTTCGGGCGGCCCTGCTCGCACCCGAGCGGGTCACGGCACTGGTTCTGATCGACACCGCGGGGGTGTCTTGGCCGCCGGAAGCCTTGGCTCAAATGCAGGACATCAGTGACGGATTCCGTACCGGCGGACCAGATGCCGTCGCTGCGGGCCTTCTCGATATGCTGCTCGGCGATCCGGACATTCACGACGACTGGCTCAGGTCCTGGCATCAGCAACCCAATCGTCGTCTGGCGGATGCGGTGAAGGTGCTGATGGGCGTCGACGACATCGCCGCCCGGCTCGACGAGATCTCCCAGCCGGCGTTGGTCGTGCATGGGGAGGCCGATGAGCCCGTGCCTCTACAGCTCGGGCAGATGCTCCGAGACGCCCTGCCCCACGCCGTGGGTCTGGTCGTGGTGCCAGGCGCCAGTCATACGCCGAGTCTGACGCACGCCGACCAAGTCAACCCGGCTCTGGCGGCGTTTCTGCGCCAATATGCTTGAGCGACAATGAATCCACTCAGTGGCGCAGCATGTTCAACCTGTCTTCCACCTGGAGTGCCTGCAGAGCGTGTGCCGCTGTCTCGTAGCCTGTGACGACGCCCTCCAACCGTGCGGTCGAGCCGTCGAAGCAAGCCCAGTCGAAGACGGCTTGGCAGACATGGTCAGCGAGGCTGCGCAAGATGCCGTCTCGAGGTGGGTTGTCAATGACCCTGATCGCGGCCGCACACAGCGGCCCCTTGTCAAAGTCTTCGCCTCGTAGAGCCTGGTGAGCCAGCGACATGAGTTCGCGGGCGTATTCACCCTCGAAGTCCATAAAACTCCTTGCCCGTCATCGGTTCTCGGCCCTGTTGTCGTCAGGCGTGCTGTCGATCAGCCGCGAGGTAAACGTAGCTGAGCAACGGGTACGTCTTGGCCACGGTCAGGTCACAGAGCGACATCTTCGGTACAGCCGGCCGTGCGCTGCGGTGCGAGTCGCGACCTAGCGTCCCTGCTTCTGCAGCTTGGTGACCAACTGGAAGGGCAGCGCGACAAACAGCGTGCCGCCGATGAGGTTGCCCACCGTGGTGATCGCGATATTGGTGAGCAGTCCATGCGCGCCCAGTCCCCACGTCAGCGCAGTGTGCGGAGCTTCCGGGTGAAACTCCGACAGCAGCAGGGGCAATCCGAGGAAGCCGATGTTGGCGATGACGTGCTGGGTTGCGCCAATGACGAACGCAAAAGGGCCATAGAAGGCGAATCCTATTCTTGCAACGTCGGTTCGGGCCTTGAAGAACAGGCACATCGACGTCTGCAGGAACCAGGTGCACACCACGGCCAGCAAGATGGCGGTCGGCATCGGCTGCGAGGTCTTGGCGGTTGCGACAATGGCGGCGCGCTGCGCGAACGCACCCAGATAAGGTCCGCCGGCGGCGGCGCACACGGCAACGAAAGTCAAAGCGCCGACGCAGTTTCCGATTAGGCCGATCAGCAGCAGTCGGAGGTAGCCGAGAAGCGACATCCGGTGTTGCATAATCGCCATGGCTCCGGCCGCCATGTCGGCGGTGATCAGCGACATGCCCGACACCAAGATCAAGGCGAACGACATCCCGAACGCCAGTCCCATCAGCAGGCTTGCGATGCCCGGTGACGAGACCCCGGTGCTGACCACCAGGGAGAGCAGCACACCGAACGAGACCATCGCGCCGCCGACCAGCGAGCGGACCAGAAAACTTCCAGGGTGAGCGGCCTTTTCGACGGCGATCTCGGCGACCCGCGTGGTCATCTCGTCGACGGTGAACAGTTCGAACGGATCGCGTTCAGCCGACGAGTGCGAACTCTCGGCCAGCGGCTCGACGCCGTTGTTGGTGAGTGTTGGTGCGGACATGGTTGTCTCCCAGTGAAAGTCGGCTGGACTCAGCGGATAGTGCGAAGTTCCCAGCGGAGCTGGGCTTCTGATGGGGATTGCACCGGTATGAACGCGGCCTCGCGAAAACGGCGGCTGGCATCGGTGCGGCGCGCGTAGCCTTTGCCTCCGGCGGTCCGGATTTCCAGGGCGGCTGCCGCGCTGACGGTGTCGGCGGCGGCTAGTCTCAGCGTCAGCAGATCACGCCTGGTGGGCGTCGACGCCCCGCCGACTGCTGCGGCGAAAGAGGCCACTCGCGACTCGGCTGCAGTCAATTCAGCTGTCAAAGAATCGAATTCAGCCGAGAAGGACGAGTTGACGCCACCGAGACTGGACGCCACCTCGTCGAGGCATCGGCGGGCCAGCCCGACGCACATCGCTGACTGCAGTACCAAGAACGTCGGGCGTACCTGACTCAGAAACGACTCGATATCGCGACTGAGGATCTGGGCTTCGGCGATGTAGACGTTGTCGAGTGTGAGGAAAGATGATGCCGTGCTGCCGAGTGCGAGCAGCTCGAAGTGACTACCGATCGCGACACCGTCGGTTGCGAGCGGCAGTGCGACAACGAGCTTTTCACCGGATTCGGTCTGCGCCGCGGTGACGATGACGGAATCCGGATAGAGGTTGCTGGCCCAGCGTAATGTGCCGGTGAGCCGGTAACCACCGCCGGCGGGTGTCGCCACCAGATCCAGCGAGCCGCAGCCGGCGGCGTCCTTGAAGGCCGAGGCCATGCCCGTCACGCCCAATGCCCCGGTGCCGGTCAGGTTGGCGGCGGTGCTGAGCGACCACGGCGTGGCCGCCGCGGTCAGATACTCGACGGTCATGCGATGCGCCCACACCGAGAACGCAGTGGACAAGCAGTGGCCCGCGACTTCGGCGATCACCGCGGCCATCGCGGGGAGCGCATGGTCATGATTGCCGGGAGCTCCCAGTCCGAGCAGCCCGTTGCGGGCCAGCAGTCCCACGTTTTCCCGTGTGTCACGATCGCCCTGGTCCAGATCGGTTGCATTGTCCGCGATCTGGCTGGCGACATCGGACGTCAGGATCGCTGGGCGGGCCTCGCTGTGATCGAGTTCGGTGGTCATCGTTGTCCTCGAGCCGCGTTATTCGACGGTCAAGGTGGCATCGACTGATGCCGGCCGGCGCAACGTGTTCACCACGGGCGACCAGTGGATGGCGTTGTCGTGGATTTCCTGCAGGACGGCAGCGTCGGCATCGCCGGCCAGCACCACCTGGCTGCGAATTGCGGTGAAGCCGGGTACCTTGTCGTCGGTGGTGTCACCGACGCCCCAGACCGCGGAAATGTCGATGTCGCCTTCCATGCTCACCTCGATCTTGGTCAGTGCGACGCCCCGGTGAGTGGCGTTGGCCAACAGGCCGACCGCGATACATGAGCCCAGCGCCGCAAGAACGGTTTCCGACGGGTTGGGTGCCGCGTCGTCACCAAGGAGGGCCGGCGGCTCACCGACCAGCATCGGCGCCAGATCACGCACGTAGGTGCGGTTGCGAAAGTTGGATTCGCACACGGTTTTTGCCTTGAGGGTCTTCTTTCCGGTGGCCGGATCGGCCTTCGCGTTACAGGAAAGTTTGTCCAGCCCGGCGGCGTCGATCGTGAGGGCTTGGCCAGAGAAAGTGGTCATGTTGCTGGCTCCTTGAAGTTCGGCGGTAGCTGATCACAAGGTCGCATAGACAGACCACTCTGTCTATGCATCCACACCCGGGTCGCGAGCGCGTCGGAAGCGGCCGTCACGATGTGGGAGGTTGATATCGGCAGCTGGGTGACGGCGTGTGACCTGCACATTCACCGGCAGTTCGGTGGGAGGTTGTAGCAGTCTGCCTGCGCGGCGCGCGCCGCGGAGAGTGTCCCGCACGATCGAATCGCGGTGATTTGAACGCCGCAGCGTCAGGAGTGAGCGGCGCGTGCCCTGTCGATGGCATCCTCGGCGAGGCTGCGCCCGAAGCGAATCGGGTCTGCGGACTGCTCGACCTTGGACGCCACCAATGCGCCGTCGTACAGCAGCTGGATCTGACGGGCCAATGGAGAGGGTCGCCGGATACCCGCCGCTTTGATCCGACCGCTCAACGTGGAGCGCACCCAGCGACGGTGTTCGTCGATGGGCTCGAAGCGCACACCGGGAAATTCGGAAGCGGCGCTGGTGTAGAGGCAGCCGGGAAAGTCGTGCCGTACGCCTTTGGCGTGTGCCAGGTCGAAGAACGTCAGTGCCTGCGCAACGGGATCGGTGATCCCTTCGATGGCCTGCGCGAATCGGTCCCGGTCGGCCGCGTCCAATTCCGTCAGGTACGCGATAACCAATGCGTCTTTGGATCCAAATGAGCTGTAGAGACTGGCTTTTGCGCAGTCGGCTTCGCGCAAGATGCGGTCGATGCCGACCGCTCGGATCCCGTACTTACCGAACAGGTCCGTCGCCGCGGCGAGCAGCCGGTCGGCAGGCCGTGCCGCCTTGGCTTCTGCGGTCTGCACAGCGACTAAAATAGCACGCCTAGACAGAGGGGTCTGTCCGTGAGCGGCTACTCGGCGGCAACGATTTTGGCGATCTGCTCGGCGACAGCCGCGCGGATCTCGCCGTCGTCGAGATCCTGCAGCCCGAACGCGACCCGCAGAGTCGGTCCCAGCAGGCCCCATCCAACCTGCAGGGCCATCCCGTGTGCGGCCAAGAGTCGCGCGGTTCGATCGTCGCTGTGGTCCGCGCGCACCTGCTCCAGAAAAGCTTCCATCCCCGGAAAGCGCTGCTGCAGTTCTTCCACCGGAAAGCCGTCGAGGGTCGAACGCACCATGACGCGCGCCTGGAATTCATACGCAGCTTCCAGTTGCGACTGCGAGGCTCCGGATGCGCGCAGAGCGGCCGCGTCGTCAGCGAGGTGCTGCAACGTCGCCGCCAGCAGTTGGCGCTTGCTGCCGAAGTGACGGTGCAGGAGGCCATGGTTGACGCCCGCTCGGGCGGCGACTTCCCGGATCGAGGTGGCGGCCGGGCCTTTCTCGGCGAACAACTGAGCGGCCGCGTCGATAACAGCCGCGCTGACCTCGTCTTTGCCAATTGGCTTCGCCGTGGTCGAAACCGTTGCCTCCGCTGTAGCCATCTGTGTACGGTATCCCACAACGGCCTGTGTAGACACCTGCCTACATCGAGAACGTCGACAAGGGAGCAGCGGTGAGTAGTGACATACGTGTGGTGCAGCTAGGTGAAAACATCGGGGCGCGCATCGATGGAGTACGCCTGGGCGCTGTCGATACCGAGACGGCGGCGGCGATCAACCAGGCGCTGGTCGCCCACAAGGTGATTTTCTTCCGCGGTCAGGAACATCTCGACGACGACTCGCACTACGAGTTCGCCGAAAGCCTGGGCGTTCCCACCACGCCACACCCGACGCTGAAATTCGACGGAAGCCGCGTGATGAAACTGGAGGCCATCGGAGGTGGCGGCGCGAATCAGTGGCACACCGATGTCACGTTCGTCGACCGCCCGCCGAAAGCCTCCATCCTGCGCGCCGTCGAGCTTCCGCCCTACGGCGGCACCACCACGTGGGCTTCCACTGTCGCGGCATACCAACAGCTTCCGCAGCCCTTGAAGGAACTGGCGGAAAACCTGTGGGCCGTGCACAACAACGCGTTCGACTACGCCCAGATCGACCCCGCCAAACTGGCGGCGGCGGAAGCCGACCCCGAGGCGATCGTGACGTACGCGGCCCAATTCCACTCGACCCACTACGAGACGCAGCATCCGGTGGTCCGGGTACACCCGGAATCGGGCGAGAAGTCGCTGCTGCTGGGGTCATTCGCCAAGTCCTTCGTCGGGCTCAGCGGCGCAGAATTCCAGACGTTGTACCGGCTCTTCCAGGATCGGATCACCTGGCTGGAGAACACCATTCGGTGGAGCTGGCAACTCGGTGACGTCGCCATCTGGGACAACCGCGCGACCCAGCACTACGCCGTCTCCGACTTCGGCAATCAGCGCCGCGAGGTACGTCGCATCACACTCGCCGGCGACATACCGGTCAGCGTCCGCGGCGAACACAGCCGCGTGGTCTCCGGCGATGCCAGCGACTATTCGATTGTGGACACTCCCGCACCGCTGGTCGCCTAGGGTCTGACGACCCAGCGCCCGGCCAGCCGGGGTTTGGCGACCCAGCGCCCGGCCAGCCGGGGTTTGGCGGTGCTACTCTAGTGGCCGCTAAGTAACAATTATTAGAGTCAGGTGCTGATGGGGCTACTCGACCACAAGACCGCGGTCGTGACCGGTGCCAACTCCGGCATCGGGCTGGCCACCGCCGAGCGATTCATTGCCGAGGGCGCCGAAAGGGTGTTCATCACCGGCCGTCGGCAACCCGAACTCAGTTCCGCCGCAGCTCAATTGGGACCCCGAGCAGTCCCGGTCCCCGGCGACGTGGGAATACCTGCGGACCTGGATCGGCTCTATGCCGAGGTCGCCGCGGCCGGGCAGGGCCTCGACGTCGTCGTCGCCAACGCCGGTTCGACGCGAGTTGCGCGACTGGGTGAGATCAGCGACGACGACCTCGACACGTTGCTGACGACGAACGTCAAGGGTGTGGTGTACACCGTCCAGAAAGCGCTGCCGCTGCTCAACGACGGCGCCTCCGTCATCCTGATCGGATCCACCACCGCCGACCGCGGCCGTCCCGGCCTGAGTATCTATGCCGCGTCCAAGGCCGCCGTGCGATCACTGGCGCGTGCCTGGGCCAACGAACTCGCCGACCGCGGTATCCGGGTCAACGTCCTGATCGCAGGCTCGACCGCGACACCGGGAAGCGACAACTTGGCTGCCCAGACCAACCCCGACTCCTCGATCGAGGAGTTCCGTGCCGCTCGCGTCTCGACGATCCCGTTGGGGCGCTTCGCCGAGCCCGTCGAAATCGCCAACGCGGCAGTGTTTCTGGCCAGCGACCTGTCCAGCTTCACCACCGGTTCCACCGTCACCGCCGACGGCGGATTCAACCAGGTCTGAGGCCACCGCCGGAGGCCGTCGCGGGCGAGCCTGCTCCTCAACCAGCCCAGACGCGGCCTCGGTACCCGGATCGTCCCATAGCCGGAGAGAAACGAGACTGTTAGTCTCGTAGACTATCGGTTGCGCAGAAGTGCAGCTTCGCTGGAGGGGGTGGCTTGTGGTCGACACCGTGACCCACCCGAAGCCCGACCGCGACTTCGCGCTGTCCGGCCTCTCGACGCGCGCCCGTGGCTGGCTTCTCACCGTCGCCTGCTTCGGTGTGCTGCTGGTGATCTCCTCGATGGTGGCGCTGAACACCGCGCTGCCCGACATTGCGATTGCCACCTCGGCCACTCAAACTCAGCTCACCTGGATCGTCGACAGCTACACGCTGGTGCTGGCCTGCCTGCTGCTACCGGCCGGCGCACTGGGCGACCGCTACGGTCGACGCGGCGCGATGCTGGTCGGTCTGGCGGTATTCGGCGCGGCATCGCTGGTGTCGGCCGTGCTGTCGAACCCGATGTTCGTCATCGTTTCCCGCGGAGTCGCCGGAGCGGGTGCGGCCCTGATCATGCCTGCCACGCTGTCGTTGATCACGGCAGCCTATCCGAAAGATCAGCGCAACAAGGCCGTTGGCATCTGGGCCGGGGTGGCCGGATCGGGCGCCGTCATCGGGATGCTCGGATCGGGTGCGCTGCTGAACTTTTGGTCCTGGCACTCGATCTTCTGGGTGTTCGCCGGCGCGGCGCTGACCATCTTCGTGCTGACGCTGACCATCGCGAGTTCGCGAGATTCCGACGCGCATCCACTGGACTGGCGGGGCGCACTGGTCATCGGCGGCGCCGTGGCAACACTGGTTTTCGGAATTCTGGAGGCGCCGGCGCGTGGATGGACCCACCCGTTGGTGGTGAGCAGCATCGGGGTCGGACTGCTACTGGGCGTGGCTTTCGGCTTTGTCGAAGTGCGGCAGCGTTATCCGCTGTTGGATGTGCGGCTGTTTCTGGTTCCCGCTTTCGCGACCGGCGCCGCCACCATCACGGTGTTCTTCCTCTCGATGTTCGGCTACATGTTCCTGCTCATGCAGTACATGCAGCTGATCCTCGGCTACAGCCCCAACAAGACCGCGCTAGCGCTGAGTCCCATCATGGGCCCGATGCTGGTGCTGTCGGTGTTGTCGTTTTGGTATCTGCCCCGGCTCGGCCTGCGCGCGGTGGTGTGCAGCGGACTGCTGTTGATCGCGGCCGGCACGATCTGCCTGCTCGGCATCACATCGGGTTCACCCTATTGGCGGGCGGCCTGGCCGATGTTGGTGATGAGCGTCGGTATCGGGTTGTGCACGGCGCCGACGACGTCGGTGATCATGACGACGGCTCCCGACGACAAGCAGGGGGTTGCCTCGGCGGTCAACGACGCCAGCCGGGAAATCGGGGCGGCGCTCGGTATCGCCCTGGCCGGGTCGATGTTGGCCGGCCAGTATACGAAGACGTTGGCGCCCAACCTGATCGGCTTCCCGAAAGCTGTCGGTGACGCCGCCTCCACATCGCTGGGCCAGGCGTTGGAGGTCGCGCGACGACTGGGACCTGCGGGCGCCCGGTTAGCCGACGTCAGCAAGATGGCGTTCATCGACGCGATGCACTCGTCGCTATTGGTGCTTGGCATCCTGATCGCCGTCAGCGCCGTCCTGATCGGATTGTGGGCGCCGGGGCGCGACGACCAGCAGTTGCGGCCAGTGCGAAGGCTTCTGGAGTGGCGACGGTCTAGGTAGGCCGCGCTGTCTGTCCCGACCAAGGTCTGATTCGCCGTAGCAGAGTAAACGTCCGGCGAACCGCTCATTGCGATCAGGCTGATTTACACAGCTGTCTTTCAGGGATGCGCTGGCTACGCTCCGAAGCTTGTAGCCGGTGAGAACAGTCAGCGCGCAAAGCGGTTCATCGCCGGGACCGGCAATCCCCAACGAATCCGAGACTAGGAGGCGGCAATGCCGGAGCCGGCGCAGCCGAAAAACCGCCGCATCAAGTTGCCATTTGCACTATCGCGAATCAATGCGCTGGGCATCGCCGCGATCGTCGCCGCGGCGAGCCTGATCGCTGTCCACAACCTGCATCACGACAATTCACCGAATCAGATCCTCAACGTCTCCTACGACCCGACCCGGGAGCTCTACGCCGCGATCGACAAGACATTCGTCGACGATTTCCGGAAGAAGACCGGCGTCACCGTGGAAGTCAAGCAGTCGCACGGTGGTTCGGGCCGCCAAGCCACTGAAGTGATCAAGGGGCACGAGAAGGCCGACGTCGTCTCGCTGGCATTGCCCAGTGACGTCGACGCCCTGCGCAAGCGCGGCCTCATCGCGTCCGACTGGCAGAACCGGCTGCCGAACCATTCGGTTCCCTACACCTCGACGATCGTTTTCGTTGTCCAGAAAGACAATCCGCTTGGTATCCACGACTGGCCGGATCTGATCAAAGACGGCGTCGACATCATCAATCCCAATCCCCGCACCTCGGGCAACGGAAAGCTCACCGTTCTCGCGGCCTGGGGTTCGGTGACCACGCGCGGCGGCAGCGAACAGCAGGCCGGCGACTACGTCCGGGCGTTGTTGAGCCACGTCAAGGTCGCGGACAGCGGAGCGCGTGGCGCCGCCACCACCTTTTCCACCGAAAAAATCGGCGACGTCCACTTGACCTGGGAGAACGAAGCCCTGCGGGAAGTGGCGGAGAACAACGACCAGTTCGAAATCGTCTATCCGCCGGTCAGCATCCTCGCCGAACCGGCGGTCACCTGGGTCGACGCGAATCTCAAGGACAAAAAGCTGGCGTCCTACGCCAAGGCTTACCTGGAGTACCTCTACACCGACGCCGCGCAGGAAACCGTCGCTCAGTACGGCTACCGCCCGCTGAAGCCGGACATCTTGGCCAAGCACGCGGATCGGTTGCCGCCGATCAACCTGTTCCCCATCACTGCGGTCGCCAAGAGCTGGTACGACGCGCAGGAGAAGTTCTTCGGCAGTAACGGCATCTACGACGTGGTCTCCGCGGCTCCGGCCAGAGTCGCGTCGGCCTACTCGCGGTGAAAGGCGCAGACGCGATGAAAGCATTGTGCACACACTGAAAAGCCTGAACTACGGCAGGGACAAGCTGCGCAGCGACCTGATAGCGGGGCTCACCGTCGCTGCGGTATCGCTGCCGCAGGGCATCACCTACGCGCTGGTCGCCGGAGTCGACCCCAAATTCGGTGTCTACTCGGCGATCGTGGTGACCTTTGTCGCATCGGTTTTCCAGTCGTCGTCACATCTGGTGAACGGCCCGACGAGTGCCATCTCGCTGCTGGTGTTCAGTTCGCTGGCGTTCATCGACCCGGAGAACCGGACGGTTCTGTTCGAAGCGCTGTTCCTGCTCGGCGTTCTGGTCGGCACCTTCCAGATTTTGATTGCGGTGTTCAGGCTCGGTGATCTGACCCGCTACATCTCCGAATCGGTGATCCTCGGCTTTCTGTTGTCCGCGGCCGTTCTGATCGCGCTGGGTCAACTCGGCAATGCGCTGGGGGTGAAAGACCAAGGCAACGCCCGGCAGTCGGTGATCAAACGTACCTACCTCACCCTGTTCCACGGCGAGGCCTTCAACTACCGCGCGTTGATCATCAGCGTCGCGACCATCGTCCTCGCCGTCGTGCTGCGGCGGGTGGTGAAACGCTTCGGGCTGCCCCAACTCGACCTGCTGGCGACGCTGATCTTTGCGGCCCTGATCGCGTATCTGGCCGGATGGGCGACCGAAGATCACACCGGCAACACCGCGATCAAGCTGACCGCGAAGATCCCGCAGAGCCTGCCGCACCCGCACATCCCGTCCGTGCAACTCAACGAAGTGACCCAGTTGGCACCGGGCGCATTGGCCATCGCATTCATCGGACTGCTCGAGGCGCTGTCGATCGCCAAGGCCATCGCCTACCAGAGCGGGCAGAAGATCGACTACAACCGGCAGATCATCGCCGAAGGCCTGGCGAACCTCACCGGTGGCTTCTTCCAGGCCGTGCCGGGCTCCGGTTCGGTGACGCGCTCGCCGATCAACTACCAGGCCGGCGCGGTGACCCGGTTCTCCGGCGTGATCGCTTCCGTCGGCGTAGCGGTCATCGTGCTGTTGTTCGCGCCGCTGCTGCACTACATGCCCCGGGCCGCGCTGGCGGGACTGCTGCTGATCACCGCCGCGCGGCTGATCGACATCAAGCGGTTGAGCTACGCCATCAAGGCGTCCCGCTACGACGCGGGGTTGGTGATCATCACCGCGCTCGTCGGCGTTTTCGTCGACCTGGACACCGCGGTGCTGCTCGGAGTCGCCCTGTCGATCCTGCTGTTCGTGCCGCGGGCGGCCAAGCTCAAAGCACGGGAATTGGTCGTCGCACCCGAGCGGGTGGTCCGCGAGCGGGTGCCGTCCGATCCGTCCGATCCGTCGACGCTCATCTACGACTTCGAAGGCGAACTGTTCTTCGGCGCCGCACCCGACCTCGAGCAGTATCTGGAAGCGCTGGGCCGGCGCATCAAAGACGACGACATCAAGTACCTCATCCTGCGGGTCAAGCGGGTGCGCCATCCGGACGCCGTCGTGATTCAGCGGATCGAGAAGTTCGTTCGGGAGGAAACCGACCGCGGCGTCACGGTCCTGCTCGCCGGCGTGCAGGACGACTTGTGGACGCTGCTGACGAACGTCGGGTTCGACAAGTGGTTCCCGTCCGAGCGGGTCTTCCCCGAGGAAGAGGAGGAATTCTCGGCGACGCTGAAGGCGGTGCGCTACGCCCATGCCCTGCGAGGCTTCGACGAATCCGGGCGAGGCGGTGCCGGCTGCTACTGCCGTCGGCACCAACGGAGATGCCAAGCACTACTACTACCTGGTCTGAACCCGGCAGGAGTGAGCGGCAGACGTACTCTCGCCCAATGACATTGGATTCCTTGCGTGAGGGCGAGCCCCGGTACGTGATCGTCGGCGCGGGTGCGATCGGCGGCACTGTGGGCGGCGTGCTGGCGCGGGCCGGCATTTCCACGGTGCTGGTCGCCCGGGGTCGACACGCCGAGACACTGGCGACCGACGGCCTGACGCTGCGCACGCCCGACGGGATTTTCCACACACCGGTCACCGCGGTGTCGCGGGCCGAGCAACTGCGGCTGACTCCCGACGATGTCCTGGTGTTCACCACCAAGACCCAGCAACTCGACGTGGCCTTGCAGCAGTGGGTGGATCAGCCGGTGCACGGCCACGACGGCGTCGTCGGCACCGCGGGTGACCTGTTGCCGGCGCTGACCGCGCTCAATGGTGTTGCCGCCGAATAGAAAGCGCTGCGCTACTTCCGGCGGGTGTTCGGCGTCTGCGTCTGGTTGCCGGCCGTGCACCTCGAACCGGGCGAAGTGATCGTGCGGTCATGGCCGGTGGTCGGACAGTTCCACATCGGACGGTGGCCGGCGCCGCTGCGCACCGAGGCCGACGACGAATTCCTGCAGCAGTCTGGCTCAGGCGTGGAGCGCCGGCGGGCATCCGGGTGAACGCCGTCGAGGACGTCGCACCCTGGAAGTACAACAAGCTGCTGAGCAATCTCGCGCAACGCGGTGGGCGCACTGTCCGCTGAGGGCGCCGACTTCAGTGCTGTGACGGCGGCCCTGCGTGCCGAGGGCGAGAAGGTATTGCGTTCTGCTGGAATCGAATTCGTCTCATTCGAGGTGTCCACCGCGGCGCGGGCGAACGGTCCGACGCCGCGGGCCGGTTCCAGGATGCGACACCGGAGCCGAGCAATTCGACCTGGCAGTCGCTGAGCCGCAACACCGGCAACGTCGAAACCGACTTTCTTCAACGGCGAGATCGTGCGGATCGCGAACCGCCACGGCACCAACGCGCCGATCAACGCCGCGTTGGCACGAATATCGCGTGAGTGCGGTGCGCAACGGGCTTGGGCCAGTGGGCTATTCGGCTGCGCAACTGGCGGAATCGATCGGGATCAGCCCGACACCCGGCGGCGTGTCTCAACGGCGGTGAGGTGACAGAACCGTCTCTCGCGTCGTCAGAAGAAGAATCCTGCGTACGGCGCGTCCTGCGTCGTGAACAGTTGATCGGCCACCGCGAGATGCGCCGGGTCATCGGCGCCGGCCACTCCCGCGATGGCCAGACTGCGCCACGTCGCGCCACCGAGCAACACCGCAGCGAGTCCGGCGATACCGATGCGCAGTTGCGGTCGCTGTCCGGTTCGTTCGGCACCGCCTCGGGTGATCGCCACGGTGATGGAATTGTCCGGTAGCAACGGGTCGTCGACGGCAATGGCCACCCTCCCGTCACCCACGTATTGTCTTGCCGCCAATGTCTTTTCGACATCGACGATGCGGAGCCAGGTTTCGTCGTGGGTGGCGGTCACCCGCGCCGCGCGCTGATCGAGCAGCAACCATGGCAGTGGATCGTCGAGGGGAAGCATCCAGAACGTGACCCGATCGATCAGGTCGAGTCCGAGGAGGAAACGCAGCAGACCGAGATACGAGTCGACGTCGGGTGCGAAGAAGTCTTCCACCACGATGGTGCGCTGATCGCTGACGAACCATTTGTCAGTGTCGATCGGACGGTAGCGGGCGAACCCGTTCTCGGATCCGAGGATGCCGTGAGCCGCGACATACCAAGGGCCAGGGCTTGATTCAGTACGCAGTCGCGCACCGTACCACCAGACATCTGGGCGGTCGATCGTTCCGGGGCGAGACGGCCGGTGGTCGGCGTAGATGCGCGGCAACACATCCCACACGTCGGCGGGATCCAACAGCCGCACCGGACCACCCGCACCGACGCCCGGGCGCAGCGCCGCACGCGCAGTCTGCACCTCGACGGTCTGCGACACACTCGCCACGCCGTAGCCGTACCGCTCGTAGATGGTTGCCTCCGACGCACGAAGGGTCGCAACCGCCTCGCCGCGCGCGGCGATGTCGTGCAACTGGTGGCGAACGAGGTCCGTGGCCACGCCCTTTCGGGTGAAGGACGGCAACACACCGATGTGTGTCACGGCGGCGTGGCCGACCAGGGACCCGCCCGGCAGGGTGAGCCTGCTCGTCACGGCGTCCGCGGTGCCGACCAGTTGGTCGTCGAGGAAGGCGCCGATGGTGCGGCCCGGTTCGAGTAACTGGACAATCTGTCCCGGCGCGAGTTCCGCCAGACGCGGGAACCCGATCATGGCAGTACGGAACACGTTTGCGGCAGCGATCAGGTCGTCCGCACTGTCGAGGACGCGAATCTCGGAGGTCACCCCGCCATCATGTCGCGTCGAAACGCGCAGACGCTGCCGGGTCCGGCACCCGGCGGGAATTGTTCGAGATGCACGACAGGTGCACCCTGGCGGCTGGCGGGGTCCCGGAATCAGCACACAAGCCGGCATGCCGGGGCTCAGCGACCTGTTATCGCACCCGTAGCGGTTCGTCTCCGGAAAGAACCGGAGCGGCCATGTCCGACGAGCGCGGCGTCCTCGACGGCCGGGTCGGCATGCAGGAAGCTGCCCGAGCCCGGAGATCCGGCCGCGCCGAGCTTGTTCATCTTGCCCGGGACCGGAGCACCTTGGTAATTCAGCGGCAACGGTCCAAGTGGCTGGTGCACCTCGACGTAGGCGCCGTGCGGAAGACGCTTGATGATGCCGGTCTCGATGCCGTGCTCGAGGACGGCGCGGTCGCTGCGCTGGAGTCCCACGCACCATCGGTAGGTGACCAAGTAGATGATGGGCGGTAGCACGGCCATGCCGATGCGCCCGATCCAGGTGGTCGCATTGAGCGAAACGTTGAACTTCAAGGCAATGATGTCGTTCA
Organism: uncultured Actinomycetota bacterium; assembly: GCA_963753995.1. GTDB lineage: Bacteria > Actinomycetota > Actinomycetes > Mycobacteriales > Mycobacteriaceae > Mycobacterium. The sequence goes on from CAVWEO010000006.1 coordinate 162,316, forward strand.
TCGCTCCCAGGGTCAGCACCAGGTAAAAGGCGATCGCCATGGCCCCAATACCGGTGCGCACCGGCACGTCCCGTGGACGCTGCAACAAGTTGTGGTAGGCGTAGTCGCCGCTGAACCGCTTCTCCAGGAACGGATACATGGTCAGCAGAATGAAGACGATGCCCATGACCATCGCGGCGCCGACGGCTGCGGGCACGGTGTGGCGGCCGATGTAGATCTCCCATGCCGGCCACAATCGCTGCAGGCCTTCGGTCCACATCATGTAGAAGTCCGGCTGCGATCCCGCCGACACGTGAGATGGCATGTAGGGCCCCAAATTCCAGATGGGGTTGATCTGCAGCAACCCGCCCATCATGCCGAGTACACCGGTGGTCAGTGCGAAAAAGGCCCCGGACTTGACGGCGAAGACCGGCATCACCCGGACGCCGACGACGTTACGCTCGGTCCGTCCTGGGCCGGGGAACTGGGTGTGCTTCTGAAACCAGACCATCGCCAGGTGTGCGCCGATCAGCGCGAGAATGATCGCGGGCAGCACCAGAACGTGCAGCGCGTAAAGCCGAGGGATCAGCGTGGTGCCAGGGAAGTCGCCGCCGAAAAAGGCCCAGTGCAGCCAGGTGCCGATCACGGGGAATCCCAGCATGATTGACGAGAGTGCGCAGCGCAGACCTATGCCGGACAAGAGATCGTCGGGCAGCGAATACCCGAAGTAACCCTCGAACATGGCCAGAATCAGCAGCAGTGAACCGATGACCCAGTTTGCTTCACGCGGCCGGCGGAAGGCGCCGGTGAAGAAGACGCGGGCCAGGTGCACCATGATCGACGCGGCGAAAAGCAGCGCGGCCCAATGGTGTACCTGTCGCACGAACAGCCCACCTCGTACCTCGAACGAGATGGCGAGCGCCGACTCGTAGGCGCGCGACATCTCTACCCCGCGCAACGGCTGATACACGCCGCGGTAGGTGACTTCGGTCATGGACGGCTCGAAGAACAGCGTGAGGTAGACGCCGGTGATCAGCAGAGCGACGAAGCTGTACAACGCGATCTCCCCGAGCAGGAACGACCAGTGCGTGGGGAAGACTTTGTTGAGTTGCCGCCGGAGGGCCGCTGAGTGGTGATATCGGGAGTCGGCGCTGAAGGCCGTGCGCACCGCGGTATTCGTCGATCGGAGGTTCATGGCACACATCCCCTCGCGGCTGAAGCCGCTGCGCCGCGGCCAGCCGAGCATCTACTATCGTTCGTAGTACCACGGAGCGTAGTACTCATTGCGACGGTCGTAAAGAGTCTGCCGGGACTTATCTGCCGACGCGCTCGCGGTGCTTGCAGCCCGGCCAGCAACACGGCCTGCGCATACCTTCTTCGAGTTCTTCCTGGGTGCGGCGGATGCGACGTTCACGGGTGGCCTGTTGCTTGGCGTCATCGACCCAGCAGATGAATTCGTTGCGCGCCAACGGTGTGATGTCTTTCCAGGCCGCCAGCGCCGTGGAGTTTTCCAGAAGCGCCGCACGCAGGTCCCCGGGAAGCTGGTGGACAACCCCGCCAGGGACCCGGTTACTGCTCACGGCACCAGGTTAAACGTCGACCACGGCACGGCCGGGCCGCTAGCGTGGATGTCGTGACCGAGCAGGATCGGGCCTGGGATTTCGCCGTCGCGCCGCCACGAATCGCCCCCGGCGTGATGTCGATGGTCGGGTACCGCGCTTTGGCCAATCCGGTTGAACTGCATCGCGGGATGCCGTCGTCGACGCTGACCTTCATCGTCAGCCTGGACGAAGGCGTGGAGGCCGCCGAGACGGCCGAGGCGCTACCGGCGGCACGGCCCAATCCCTTGTTGCTCGGGGGACTCCACGTGCGGGCCGCGCAGATACGGCAGCGACACGGTCAAGCCGGTGTGCAGCTTGCGGTGCATCCGCTCGCCGCCCGCGCGCTTTTCGGACTGCCCAGTGCGGAGTTGAACGCGGCTGAGTGGGATGCGACTGCGGTGTTGGGCCGCAGCGGAATCCGCCTGCGCGACCGGGTGAGCGAGGCGCAGGATTGGGGCGATGCATTCGGCCGGATCGCCGGGTATCTGTCGCGGGCGGGTAGGCAACGAGACGGCGAAGGAGTGCGTCCCGAGGTGGCGCACGCCTGGCAATTGTTGGCGCGCAGTGGCGGGCGGGCTTCGGTAGGAGCGGTGTCTGATCGTGTCGGCGTGACCGGGCGGCATTTGACGACCCTGTTTCACCGCGAGGTCGGCCGCTCGCCGAAGACCGTCGCGATGTTGATGCGGTTCGAGCGGGCGACTGCTCAGATCTCGGATTCGGTGCGGCGCAGTACGACTGTCGATCTCGCCGCGGTCGCCGCGTGCACCGGATATAGCGACCAAGCCCATTTGACCCGCGAATTCGCCCGATTCGCTGGTGTGCCGCCAGGTCGTTGGATCACCGAGGAGTTCCGAAACATTCAAGCCGGCGGCCATACTTTCGGCGCAGACTGCGAGCATGACTGCTTCTAATCCCACCGTCTGGCCGACGTTGCAGGCCCACGACGCGCCGAAGCTCATCGACTACTACGTCGACACATTCGGCATGGTGCTCGCTGCGCGCTACGGCGAGGGTGAAAACGTCGACCACGCCCAACTGCTGTGGCCCGAAGGCGGCGGCGGCATCATGCTCGGCAGCTACCGGCCCGGGGCCGCCTGGTGCCGCGAGCCCGGTACCGCCGGCGGATACATCGTGACCGCGGATCCCAATGCGCTGTACGAGCGGGTCCGGGCGCATAGAGCCGACGTCATCCGGCCGCTGGCCGAAACCGACTACGGCGCCAACGAATTCGCTGTTCGCGATCCCGAGGGCAATCTGTGGTCCTTCGGCGACTACCGCGGTGAGCCACTTCCGGACTGACTGCAACCGCGCATCGTGAGGAGAGACACATGCAAGCCACGAAAATATTCGCCAACCTGCGAGTCGCGGATATCGAGGCGGCCAAGGGTTTCTACACCGGCTACCTCGGTCTCGCCGACGAAGAATTCAACCTGGGCTGGGTGGCTCGGTTTTCATCACCGGACGCCGAGGCGAGGTTGCAGCTCGTCACCAATGACCGCACTGCCAGCGAAGACTCGGTGATCTCGGTCTGCACCGACGACATCGACACCGCCTACGCGGAGGCGCAAGAATTAGGCTACGACATCGTTCATCCGCTGACCACAGAAGCCTGGGGCCTGCGGCGTTTCTTCGTCCGGGCCCCCGACGGCAACATCGTCAACATCGTGAGTCACCACGACTGAAAATCGATGTTTTGGGCATGTGTTGAAGGGGTAGAAAATCTGACATGTCCATTTTCAGTGTGTTGAAACCGGTTGTTGTTGGTAGCGCGGTTGCCGCAGCGATGGCTGTAATGCCTGTGGCAGCAGCAGAAGCGAGTGCAGGTCTTACCGGCGCCGCTCCCACTCACGTGATCGTCAAGCAGGATCCGGGCGGCGGTGGCTGTAGCGGGAACGCCTGTGGTTCCGGCGGCCAGAATGGTGGGCCCAACGGCGGTCCCGGCGGTACGGGCTGCGTGAACGGAATTTGTGGGTCTGGCGGCCAATTTGCCGGGCCGGGAGGCCTCCCGGGCGGTAACGGATGTCTTCCCGGTGTCGGCTGCGGCTCCGGCCACGGCTGACCCGCACAACCCGAGCAATGACTCGTGCGGCCTGGTCACGCCAGGCCGCATGAGTCGTCTCAACAGGTCGCTACTGGCCCTTGAGGCTGCCGATACCGAGTGAAGAGTCGGCACGCTTCGGGGTCGTTCCCTGTTGCTGTGCGACGTAGTCCTCCGGGTCGCGGTCCACGATCTTCAGCCCGCGTGTGGTCGGGTGTTGGTTCGTGAACTCGCGGTACTGGAGCCCGAGCGCCTCGCGGAGTCCGATGGGGGCGTTGCGGCGAAAGTCGGCAAGGCCTTCGCGCTCTTCTTCTGCCATGTGCTCGTCATTGGCCACCCTGGTCCGGCCGACCGCCGCCCACCACTCGTCGGTGGCTAATTCCGCGGCGCCGGCGTCACGGACACCATCGCGAATGTCGTTGTGGTCACCGATCGCGTCGAGTGTCTCGCCCTCGGCGTCGTCGCCGCCACGGGTGAGCAGCTGCGGGTAGAAAATCTTCTCCTCGATGTAGGCGTGCACGTCGAGTTTGTCCGCGAGTGGACGCCAGACCCGTTCGAGAGCGCGCAGGTCGACGGGCGTCTGCGCCTGCAGTTCGTCGAGCTTGGCGAACTGTTCGCGAAACCAGTTGTGGTCGTCGAGGATCAGCATGGTGATGTCAGCCATTGCCTCCAGTAAATCAGCAGTGCGGTGAGCGCGCCCCACGCTTGCACCTCACGCAACGTCAGGTCGTAGGTTCACGGCGATGACGGAATCGGAATCCGGAAGCCGGACCCGGGAATGGAGCGTCGGCGAACTCGCCGATGCTGCGGGCGTTACCGTGCGGACGCTTCACCACTATGACCAGGTCGGGCTGCTCGCGCCGGCGGCGCGGACGGCCGCGGGCCATCGTCGGTACCGGGCCGAGCAGGCGGAGCGGCTCTACGAGATCACCGCGATGCGCAGTCTTGGCTTCGACCTCGACGAGATTCGGCGGGCGCTCGACGGCGGCGAGGGCCTACCGGACGTCGTCCGGCTCCATCTCCAGCAGGTGCGCAACCGGCTACAGGAGACCTCGGAGCTGAATCACCGGCTCGAGCGCCTGCTGACGGCACTCGACTCGTCGCCCCACGCGGCGACTGACGCGATATTTCGAGCAACGGAGGCGACAGTGAAGGTGAATCTGACGACGATCTACACCCGCCGCGGCGACCGGGGCGAGACCTCGACCGGCGGCAGGGAACGCGTCCCGAAAGACGACCCGAGGATCGAGGCCGGCGGTGACGTCGACGAGCTCAATGCCCAGCTCGGAGTGGTTCTGGCTGGTCTGCGCGAGCAGCCGTTCGCCGGGTGGCTCCGTGAGATCCAGAACGAGCTTTTCGATCTCGGCGCCGACCTGTGCCGCCCGGGCGAGGATGCGGGGCTGCGGATCGACGCCGGGTACGTCGACCGGCTGGAGAAGCGCTGCGACGAGGCCAACGCGCAGCTTTCTCCGCCGGCGTCGTTCGTGCTGCCCGGCGGCGGCCTGGCCTCGGCGGAGCTCCACGTGGCCCGCACCGTGTGTCGCCGCGCGGAGCGGCGAGCGGTATCCGTCGACCATCTGAACCCGGAAATCGTCCGGTACCTCAACCGCCTGTCCGACCTGTTGTTCATCGTCGCCCGGTCCGTCGCCGTGGAGCAGCGGACCTGGCTCCCCGGAGCTACCGCGGGTTGAGTAGGGCCTCGTCGGCGGCAGGCTTCCAGTAGATCGCCAACACCGCGGCGATGAGCGCGGCCGTGCCGGCGGCTGATGCGACGAACACCCAGCCGCGCCGGACCGCGGCGAGGTCAACGCCGGACTGGTAAATCATCGTCAGCGCGGTGGTGCCCAGCACCATGCCCATCTGCCGGGCGGTGTTGGTGACCGCCGATCCGGCCCCCCACCGGTGGGCCGGCAGCGCGACACCGGTGACCGCGGACAGGCTCGGCATCACCAACCCGACACCAATGCCGGTGAACAGCTGAGCAGGAAGGTACGCGGTGAGGTAGTGCGGTACCGGCCCGATCGTGGACAACCAGATCCCGATGCCGACCGCGTAGGACGCCGCACCGACAGCGGCAACCACGCCGATGCCGGCCTTACCGATCAGCCGGCCGGCCGCCGTCAGTGAGACGACTGCAACTACGATGGGCCCCGGTGCCAGGCACAGACCGGCAACCGCAGGCGGCATACCCCACACCGTGGTCAGCAACAAGACGCCGCTCAGCAGCATCGCGCCGTGCGCGGCGCAAAACACCAGCAGCGCAAGGCAACTCGACCACATCGGCAGTATGCGCACCGCGGCCAGGTCCACGGCCGGCGAGGGATGGCGCAGCGAACGCCACACCGCAAAAGCCATTGCGCAACCGGCACCGACGGCGGCGACCACTATCGCGGTTGCACTGTGACCGGCTACAGGCAGTTCGATCAGTGCCCACACCAGCGCGCCGACGCCGACCACCAGGCTCAGTGCACCGAACAGATCGGGTATGCCGGTGCCGGTTCCGGCGGCTTTCGACAGCACGAAGCCGCCCGCGACGACCGTCAGTAATCCGACCGGGACGTTGACGAAAAAGATCCATCGCCAGGACAATTGGACCAACAGGCCGCCGACCGGCGGGCCGAGGGCGGCAGCCATCGCACCCACGGCCGACCACGTGCTGACCGCAACGGTGCGCCGCGAAGCCGGGACGGCCGCGAGCAGGAGTGCGAGTGAACTCGGCATGAGCATCGCGGCGCCCAGCGCCTGCACGGCACGGGAAACGACAAGCGCGACAAAGGACCCGGACAGTCCGCACGCGGCCGACCCCACCGTGAACACGAGCACGCCGCCGAGAAAAATCCGGCGGTGGCCGTACCGGTCGCCCAGTCGGCCCGCGGGATTCATGAAGGCCGCGAAAACCAGCGTATAGGCGTTCAAGACCCACGACATCGCGCCGAGGCCCGCCGTGCCGAAAGCTTGCCGGATATCGGGAAAGGCGATGTTGACGATGAACAGATCCAAGCTGGCCAGAAACGCTGCGGCAGACACGACGAGCATGGTGGCGGTCGGCCGCGCTGCCGGTAACTGCGTGGTCGTCACGCCTGCCTCGTGGTTGAGTTCGAGCGACGAGGACACCCCGCACGCCCAATCGCTGGATATAGTCAACAATACTTAGGCGATGGTCGGCGGGATACCGGTACCTGAGTTGAATAGATCACTACGCTCGCGGTCATGACCATCCGCTACGACCATCGGCTGCGCGAGCAGATCCGGGATCGGCTCAGCGCTCATGACCGTCGCGTGGTGGCCGACCCGACCAAACGGCACGCGGCCGTCGCAGTGGTACTGGTGGACTCCGACGTCGGCGAGGACAAGATCGATCCCGCGCCCGTCGACGATTGGATCGCGGGACGCCCGATGCCGGAAACGCTCGACGGCCGGATGGTCGACGTCTCCGGCGGTGCCGCATTCCTGTTGTGCCGCAGAACCTCGCGCCTCAGCTCCCACCCCGCGCAGTGGGCGCTACCGGGTGGTCGTCTCGATCCGGGGGAGGACGCGGTCGACGCGGCCCTTCGGGAACTGGACGAAGAGGTCGGGATCAGACTCGCTCCGTCCAACGTGTTGGGTCTGCTCGACGACTATCCGACCCGCTCGGGATATGTGATCACCCCGGTGGTGATCTGGGGCGGCGGACGGCTCGACCCGCAGCCGGCGCCCGACGAAGTCGTGGCGGTCTACCGCGTCGGGATCCATCAGCTGCAACGACCAGACTCACCGCGATTCATAACCATCCCGGAGAGTCCACGGCCGGTCGTCCAGATACCGCTCGGCAACGACCTCATCCACGCCCCGACCGGCGCCGTGCTGTTGCAGCTGCGCTGGCTCTGTCTGGATGGCCGCGACGATCCGGTCGACGAGCTGGAGCAGCCGGTCTTCGCCTGGAAGTGACGCGGCGGGACGTCTGCGCAAGGAGCGGGCGACTCGGAATGCGTTGCCGCAGAATCGGTGCGAGGCCGGCTGCCGCGAGATCCACGCTGGCGCGAAGTTTGTCGAGAACTGTCCACGCTAGCGTCGATTTCAATGCCCTTAGCGGGCCGTCTGACCCTTCGTCAGCGCAGGCTCCCGGAAGCCGGGGCCGGGTTCCGGGGTGACGTTGTGTGCGGTGATCTCCTGCCGGCAGTGCGCACAGACCAGCATCGGCTCGGCGGTCTGATCACAGGGTTGGTGATACAGCACGATCGGCGGCCCCTGGGGATGCGGGAGATGCCGGTCGCCCCACTGCATCAGCACGACGATGGCCGAGAACAGGTCTCGACCGCTGTCGGTCAGCCGATACTCGTGACGGTCGGGATCGCTCGCGTAGAGCACCCTGTCCAGCAAGCCCTTCTCGACAAGGGTCCGCAGCCGGGTGGACAGCGTGGGCCGCGGAATCTGAAGGTTGCGCGCCAACTGTGCGAAGCGCCGCACCCCGAAGAACGCCTCGCGCAGGATCAGCAGAGTCCACCGCTCGCCGACGATCTCCAGGGTGCGCGCGACCGATTCGCCCTCGAAGCGATGGGACAGATCCGAGTACTCCATGGTTCAGCCAATGTACCGGTTCAAAAACTAAACCGGTACTGCTAACGTGGCGGAAACACTCCCGTCGTGCGAAGCGAGAACGTATGGACACCGACGTCTTGACCGCGCCTGCTCTGGCCCGCGCGCGGGAGATCGCCGAACTGGCCCGCGGCATGGCCGATGGCATCGACTCCACCCGCAGGCTGCCACCGGAACTCGTTGAAGCACTGCGTGATTCAGGGTTGTTACGGGCAGGTGCCCCGCGAGAGGTCGGCGCCCTGGAGCTGCCCGCGGGCACCGCGTTGCGGTGCGCCGAGGAGGTGGCGCGCGGTGACGCATCGGCCGGTTGGTGCGTGTCGATCGGGATCACCGCCACCCTGCTGGTCGCTTACCTGCCGCCGCAGAGCCGTGACGAACTGTTCGGCGGCGGCCGCGGTCTGGCTGCCGGGGTGTGGGCTCCCCAGGGCAAGGCCACGCGGGTTCCCGGCGGCGTCGTGGTTTCTGGCCGGTGGGCGTTCTGCAGCGGCATCACCCACGCCGACGTGTTGTTCGCCGGCTGCATGCTGGACGAAAAACCCGCGGTGGTGGCGCTGCCCACCGAGCAACTGCAGATCCTGGACACCTGGCACACCCTCGGTCTGCGCGGCACCGGCAGCCACGACACCGTCGCCGAGGATGTCTTCGTCCCCGACGAGCGGGTGCTCTCGATCTTCGACGGACCGGTGATCGACCGTCCGCTGTACCGCTTTCCGCCGTTCGGGTTCTTTGCGGCCTGCATCACGGCGGCGGCGATGGGTAACGCGCGGGCCGCGATCGACGACTTCATCGCCCTGGCCGGGACCAAGAAAGGGGTGGCTGCCAGCCGCACGCTTGCCCAGCGGTCGACCATTCAGGTGGCCGTCGCCACGGCCGAGGCGGCACTGGAAGCCGCGCGAGCCGGTTACTACCAGGCCATCGAAAGCGCATGGCAGGCAGCAGAAGACGGACCATCGGTGCCGCTGGCGGCGCGCACTCGGCTGCGGCTCGCCGCGACCCACGGCGCGCGGGTCTCGGCCGATGTCGTCCGATCGATGTACGACCTCGCCGGGGGCAGCGCCATTTACGACGGCGCACCCCTGCAGCGGCGCCTCCGAGACGCCTTCACCGCCACCGCCCACTTCCAGGTGAACGAGGCGTCGCGGGAACTGCCCGGCCGCATCCTGCTGGGTCAGCCCAGCGAGGCGGCGATGTTGTGAGGTCACCGATCGAAGCGGTCCTGCCGTTCTGGTTGGACCGGCCCGATCTGGAGGCGATGGAGATCGCCGAGGCCGTCGACGCCGCCGGAATCGGCGGGTTGTGGATCGGCGAGATGGCGACGTTCGACGCGTTCGCGCTGGCGACCGCCGTCGGCATTCGCGCGCCGGGTGTGCGGCTGCGGGTCGGACCGTTGCCGATCAGCGTGCGGACACCGGCCTCGATCGCGTTGGGCGCCAGTTCAGTTGCCGCGATCACCGGTGCTCAGGTCGACGTCGCGCTGGGCGCCTCGAGCCCTTTCATCGTTTCTGGGTGGCACGACCGGGACTGGTCGCACGGCCCCGCCCGGATGCGGGAGACCATCGAATGCCTGCGGCCGATTTTGCGCGGTGAGCGCAGCGACTACGTCGGCCGATACGTCCGCTGTCAAGGGTTTCGGCTGCGGAACCCGTTGCCGGACAGCCGTATCGGCGTCGGTGCATTCGGTCCGTCGATGATGAAGCTCTCGGCACAGTTCGCCGACGAGGTGGTGCTGAATCTGGTTTCACCGCAGCGCGTCGCGCGGGTCCGCGAACAGATCGAGCGCGACGCTGCCGAGGCGGGCCGGTGGCCGCCGCACATCACGGCGTGGGTTCCGGTTGCGGTGCAACCCGGTGCAGCGGCGTTGCGTCAGCTGGCCGGGCAAGTCGCGGTGTACCTCGCCCCGCCCGGATACGGTGAGATGTTCTGCGAACTCGGATTCGCCGATCTCGTGGAACGGGCCCGCGCGGGTGCACGGCGGGCGGACCTAGCCGCGGCGATTCCGCTCGAACTGGCCCAGCAGCTGGCCGCTCTGGGTAGACCGGATCAGGTCGCTGACCGGATCCGGAGCTACCTGGATGCCGGCGCCGACACCGTCGCGGTGATACCCGTGACCGCCGAAGACCCGGCCGGCCGGATCACTCTCGGCTGTGTCGCAGACATTTCCCGCTCCATCTCGTCAGCTCAGGAGACCGCCTCATGACCACCGTAAACACCCAGTGCCGACTTGCCGCGCGCCCGACCGAAATGCTCACGGCAAGCAACTGGACGATCGTCGAGGAACCCAAACCTGTTGCCGCCGAAGGGCAGTTCGTCGTCCACGTCGACTACCTGTCCATCGACCCGGCCATGCGCACCTGGCTGAACGCCGGCCGCAGCTACGTCCCGCCGGTCGAGATCGGTGAGGTGATGCGGGCGCTCGGCGTCGGTCACGTCGTCGAATCGCGGCATCCCGGCTTCGCGGTCGGAGACGAGGTGTCGGGGATATTCGGCGTCCAAAATTACGCCGTGTCTGACGGCACCGAGGTCAACAAGATCGACACCACATTGGCGCCCACGCCGGTGTATCTCAGTGCCCTCGGTATCAGCGGTCTGACCGCGTATTTCGGCCTGCTCGACGTCGGCCGGCCCGAGCCGGGGCAGACCGTGCTGGTCTCCGGAGCGGCCGGCTCGGTGGGCAGCATCGTGGGACAGATTGCCCGAATCAAGGGGTGCCGCGTGGTCGGCGTCGCCGGTGGTGCGGACAAATGCCGCTGGCTGGTCGAGGACGTCGGATTCGACGCCGCGATCGACTACAAGAGCGCCGACCTGCGCAAAGAGCTCAAGACCCACGCCCCGGACGGCATCGACGTCTATTTCGACAACGTCGGCGGAGCAACGCTGGAGGCCGCCCTGAACCGGCTCGCTCACGGCGCCCGGATCGTTCTGTGTGGGGCGGTGTCGCAGTACAACGACACTCCGAGGGGCCCGTCCAACTACATGCAACTGCTGGTGGCGCGCGCTTCCATGACCGGGTTCGTCATCTTCGACTACGCCGAGCGATATCCGGAAGGTATTGCGCAACTGGCGAAATGGCTACACAGCGGTGAACTGCAATCACACGAGCAGATCGAGCGCGGCGGTGTCGGCGCCTTCCCCGACACCCTGCTCAAGCTGTTCCGCGGCGAAAACACCGGCAAGCTGATCCTCGAGTTGGCGGAATAGCCCGGCTGCGCGAACTGGTTGCAAGAGGGCATGGCTGCCTTTACCGAGACCCAGCGTGAAGAGTTCCTTGCCGGCAAGCATGTTGCGGTGCTGTCCGTGACCGCAACCGACGGCCGTCCGCCGGCCAGCGTCCCCATCTGGTACGGATACACCCCGGGCGGGAACATCCTGGTCAATACCGGCGTCACGGCGCGTAAGACCAAGCTCATCGAAACCGCGGGGGTGGTGACCCTGGTGGTGCAGCGCGAGGACCCGCCATACCAGTACGTGGTCGTCGAGGGCACCGTCGTCGACACCACCACGCCCGCCCCGCTGGACGTCCGCGAGGCCATCGCGATCCGCTACCTCGGAGAGGAAGGCGGCCGCGCATTCGTCCAGGGAATGGCGGATCAGCCGGGAATCCTGTTCACAATTCGCCCTGACCGCTGGATCACCGCGGATTTCTCCGGCGAGCTGTAAATCCCCGCGGTTTTCGCTTTCGAGCATGCTGTCGTTCGTCGTGTCGCCACCGCCGTCGGCCTGATCCGTCATACGATCGCGGTCTCAAGCTCGCTGAGCTCGAAAGCTTTTAGGAATTAACTCAAATGGACGTCGACCGCATCACCCACCCGCTGCGACTGGCGAGGGGATCGCATCAGCCCGGATCCGGTAGAGGGTGCGCGATGAACGTGATCTCCTACATCAACGGCGACGAGCAGATCACCGACTTCCCGGCAACATCGGCTCGTCCGTTGGCATCGTTCGTGCAGTTGTGCAACGACATGCTGGCCGAGCCGGACGGCTATCTGTCGCCGCAGAACAGCGTGTTGGTGCTCGATCTCGGCTGGCTGACCGTCGGGACCGCCGACGTCGCCGACGCGATCATGCACATCTGGGTGACCAAACTGCTGACCAGCCCGCCGTGGGGCGTCCTCAGATATGCCGGTGAGGCAGCGGCCAGGGCCATTGCCGATATCGCGGACCTGCATCGCACGTTCGCGCCCGGTGACGTGCCGTCCATTGTCAACTGGGACGGCGCCGCACGCGCCGGCCGCGCCGCCGCCGAGGCATCCGAAGGCGCCGAGTTGTACGCGCTGCGGGCCGCCTGCCAGTCCACGTCGCTGGTCGAGACCGACGACTGGGACACCCTCGACGCGGTCACCGGCAACGCGCTACGCGCGCACCGGCTGGCCAACGGCGACGCCGGGGCTGCGCGGATTGTCGAGGTCACGCGCAACGCGATTCGTTCCTGGCGTCGCCTGGCCGGGTTGAGCGTGGTGGGCAACGGCCCGATCCCGGTTACCGGCATTCGGCCACGCAAGGTCGTTGCCGCTTAATCAGCTCTGCCGGTGGCTGTCTCGTCGTAGCCGTATTGTCCTGAAGATAGCGGCCGACGCCGCAAGCGCCGCCATGGCGGCGAGGATGATGGACGCTCCGCCGAACCCGACGGTGGTCAGCAGCAGCGGTAAGCCGAAGCCGATGTAGGTCAGCGCGTAGAACGCTCCGGTCAACGCGCCCCGGACATGTTGTGGCGCCGCTGCTTCCAGGTCGATCAGGCCCTCGCGTAGCGAAAGGCCACTCGCGCAGCCAAGGATCAGCAGCAGCGGCAACGCCAGCGTGAGGGTCATCGTCGGCGGTGCCACCGCGATGAGCACATAGGCGAGCGCGGCCAGCGCCGCGCCGACCGTACCGGCCCGCGGGCCCCAAGAGCCCGCGCGAGCGATGACCTGAATGACGCCGCTGGAGCCGTTGACGATCAACGCCGCGATGCCCGCGGCGGTAGGTGCCGCGAGGCCGGTGTGCACCCGGGCGGGAATGGTAATGAACCCCAGCGTCGCCGACGCGAACACCCACGGTGCCAGCGGCATGGCCCAGCCCAACGCGCGCATAGCCGAAAGGCCTTCTGCAACGGACTGTTTCGCAGCGGTAGAAGTCGACGGCGCCACGGCACGCCGCGCCGCCATGACCACCACCACCATCGCGATCACAACCAGGACCGCGGCCAGCGCGAACGACACTTCGACACCGGAGTCTCCGGTGCCGGCGATCAGCCCGCCGGCGAATGGCCCGATGGCGAACCCGGTGATCAGCACCGCTCCGGCGGTGGCTGCCCCGGCGGGACCGCGCAGGTCGGACGCCCACGCCGTGCCCGATGTCATCGCCAGCCCCACGCCGGCGCCCACGACCAGGCGTCCCACCAACAACACGTCGGGCTGCTGGGACAGCAGCATCGCGAGCGTGCCGATCACCGCGGTCGCCGAACCCGCCAATGCCACCGCCTGGCGGCCGAGCGCATCCGAGACCCGGCCGCCGATCAGCAGGCCGGGCAGCAATCCCACCGCGTAGATCCCGAAGATCGCATCGAGTGTCGTCGTGCTCAGATGCTGACGGTCGCTGATGCTGGGCATCAGCGCGACGAAATGATTGGCGACCCAGCCGGTGACCAGCAGGACAGCCAGCACGGCCCCGAACTGGCGGCCGGATCCGTCACCCGCGCGCGGGCGCGGCCCCGGCAACAGGGCCGTTGCTCCTTCCGGCGCGATCATGGAATCCCATTTCTCCTCGTAGACGCGATCAATCACGACCAAGACGCCTGGAAAGTTATTCCCGGCCGGACGGTGATCGCAACGCAATTAACTCGATATTCCGTGCGGCGAACGGTCGCTGCGATGCTGATGCGGCCCGCGGAGTCGAGCTCCGGATCTATGATCCGCACGTGGCAACCAGCGGCGATGCGGCGGTGTATGTGCCGGTACCCGGCAAACCCGCACTCCTGTTGGGCGCCTTCGACATCGCCGATGTGGGATATGTCGCAGCGGAGTTCTTCGTCTCGGGATCGGCCCGCTCCTTTCACCCTGCGGCCGACCTCGGCTCCGACGGCTGCTGGAGTGTGTCGCCGGGAGCGTCCGCTGACTACACCACCCGGATCGTGGTGTTGACGCCAGATCAGTCCCGCTTCAACGGCACGGTCCTGGTCGAGTGGCTCAACGTGAGCGGCGGCATCGACGCACCCGCAGTGTGGATGATGGCGCACCGCGAGATGCTGCGCTCCGGCTACGCCTACGTCGCGGTGTCGGTGCAACGCGTCGGCGTCGAGGGCGGGGCGAATCTCATGGGCATCGACATGTCGCTGAAAAGTCAGGACGCGGAACGGTATTCGCCGCTGCACCATCCGGGTGACGCGTACTCCTATGACATCTTCTCCCAGGCCGGCCGGCTGGCCAGAGACGAAGAACTCCTGGGCGGGCTGCATCCCGACCGCGTCCTGGCGCTCGGCGAGTCGCAGTCGGCGTTGTTCCTGACGACCTACATCAACGCTGTCGACCCCATCGCCGGTGTGTATGACGGCTTCTTGGTGCACTCCCGCTTCGGGTCGGCCGCCCCGCTCGACGGCAGCTCGATCTTCGATGTGTTGGACAGCGACTCGTCGCAGGCGGTGAGGTTTCGTCCCGACCTACGCGTCCCGTTGCTGACGATCATCACCGAAACCGACCTCTTCAGCGGCCGGCGGTTGGGGTATCACCGCGCGAGACAGCCTGACAATGAACGACTTCGGGTGTGGGAGATCGCCGGCACCGCACACGCCGACAACTACACGATTCAGGTGGCGCCGATTGACAGCGGATCTGCGGCACTGGCGGACGTGGTCACGGCCTACGCGCCGACGAACATGCTGATGGGTCAGGAACTGGACCACTGCATCAATTTCGCACCCCAGCATCACTACGTCCTGCAGGCGGCTCTGGCGGAGTTGAACGGCTGGGTGAGCACCGGACTGGCCGCGCCCAGCGGGGCACCGATCGACGTGACCGGTGATCAGCCGGCGCTCGACTCGCATGGCCTGGTACGCGGTGGTGTGCGGACGCCGTGGGTCGACGTGCCGGTCGCGCGGACATCCGGCTTCGGGGGTCAAGAGACCACGATGTCGTCGATCTTCGGCTCCGGCGAGCTGTTCGATGCCGCAACGCTCCAGCAGCTTTATCCGGACGGGGTGGCGGACTACCTGACACGCTTCGCCGCGTCACTCGACTCGGCGATCAAACTGGGCTTTTTGTTGCCCGCGGACCGCACGGAGATTCTCGATCTGGCCGCCGCGACGTTCCCGGCGTAAGCGACGTCAGAGCGGCGCAGTCTCGAGCGTCAGGCTGAACAGGGCGTACGCCAAGCAGAACAAGAAATTCAGCGTGACGAGAACCATGCCGACCACGAGCAGTGAGCGGGTGCCGCGGCGCTTGAGGCGCCGGACTTTCGCGCTGAATTGGTCTCGTTTGAACTGCGTC
Organism: uncultured Actinomycetota bacterium; assembly: GCA_963753995.1. Lineage (GTDB taxonomy): Bacteria > Actinomycetota > Actinomycetes > Mycobacteriales > Mycobacteriaceae > Mycobacterium. Next base: position 177,966 of record CAVWEO010000006.1, read on the forward strand.
GCAATCAGCGCGAACTTGAAGTCGGCGACCTCGGCGCAGTCATCGGGCGAACCGGCCAGCATGTGCCGGAGCCGATCGGGCGAAGCGGTTACGCCGACCCGGGCGAAGCGCCGGCTCAGTCGTCGAGCTTCACGGCGGCCGGCGAGATGATGGCTCAGTCGCAACCACTGACTGCGCTCGTTCCCCCAGGGGCCCGACGGCGTCATCACACGCCGAAGTGTAGCCAGCGGCGGTCGGATTTCGGTAGCTTCGCGGCCATTGCGGCGACGGAATTTCATCCCGACTGGGGCGGCCGGTCCGCGCAGCCGATCTCGGTTGCCGCTAACTAGAACCTGTTACAGTTTTTCGGCATGAGCCGCAAGCGCGTCGTCGTCGCGGGTTTGGGCGATGTGGGCGTTCTCGCCGCGATCCGGCTCGCCAAGCATTTCGACGTCGTCGGCATCTCGGTCAAACCGGGCCTGGTCAGCGGCCAGGAGCTCGGGGTCCGGCTGGCCCGCCCGCGGGACTGGGCGCGCGATTACTGGATTCCTTTCGACCGCTTCCGTCGCCTGGACCGGGTGCGGATCATCCAGGGCGCGCTGACCGGCGTGGACTTGGCAGCGCGGACGGTGTCCGGCCATGGTGAGGACGGCACGCCGTTCGCCGAGGGATACGACGCGCTGGTCATCTCGACCGGAGTCAGCAACGGATTCTGGCGCCGGCCGACCCTGCAGTCGGCCGCCGACGTCGGCGCCGATCTGCACGCCGCACACGATCGCCTGGCCGCCGCCACATCCGTGATCGTCGTCGGTGGTGGAGCCGCCGCGGTGACCAGCGCGGTGAACCTCGCAACCACCTGGCCGGACAAGCGGATCGACCTGTATTTTCCCGGCGATCGCGCCCTCGGCGACTATCACCCGCGGATCTGGCAGCGCATCCAGCGCCGACTGGCCGGGCTCGGGGTCGGCCTGCACCCGGGCCATCGAGCCGCGCTGACCAACGGCTTCGCGGGCGACGAGATCACCACGGGGGGCGTCGACTGGAGCACCGGACAGCCGGCGGCTTCGGCCGACGCCGTGCTCTGGGCGATCGGGCGCGTGCAGCCCAACACCGACTGGCTACCGCGCGAGCTACTCGACGACGGCGGCTTTGTCCGCGTCACTCCCGAGCTGCGGACGCCCGGCCACCCGGACGTATTCGCGGCCGGTGATGTGGCGGCCACCGACCCGCTGCGCAGCTCTGCCCGCAATCGTGGCGACGCGCTGGTCGCGCGCAACGTCCGCGCCGCGCTGGCCCGCGGCCGTTCGGGGACTTATCGGGCACCCGGCCGCCGGTGGGGCTCGGTCCTGGGCATCCAGCCCGACGGGTTGGAGGTCTTCCTGCCCACCGGCCAGGCGTTCCGCTTACCGTCGTGGCCCGTCGAACGGTTGGTGATGCCGTTGGTCGTGCGCCGGGGCATGTACGGCGGGGTGCGGGAAAACCGGCCTCCGTTCTGAAGGCCGGACAGTCAGGAGCGCTTGCCGCGCACCCACTGAAACGTGCCGACGCTTTTGACCCGCACGCTGGTGAAGCCGTGGCCCTCGAAAATGTCGCCGACTTCGTCTTCGCCGAAGATGCGCGCTCCGCCGGTGGGCAGCGCGCGCCACAGGTCGACCGGGGGACGCAGGGTGGGAACCATCACCGCCAGTCGGCCACCGGGCTTCAGCACGCGCGCGATCTCGCCCAGCGCGGCTGCGGGATCGGGGATCAGCTGCAGTACCGCGAGCGAAATCGCCGCATCGAAGCTCTCGTCGCGGAAAGGAAGTTTCTGAGCGTCGGCGCGCAGGAAGCCGACCTGCGGGCCCGCCGCGGCGCGCGCCGCGCGAGCCAGCATCGGCTCGGAGATGTCGATGCCCAGCGCCAGCCCTTCCGGACCGGCCGCGTGAGCCAGCGAAGTGGTGACGGATCCGGGGCCCGCCCCGACGTCCAGAGCGATGCCGCCTTCGGGGATGTCCAGCCAGTCGATCGGGAGCTGCATGGCAGCAATGAAGCGTCGAGTCAGCGCCTGCGCGTTGTCGTAGATGAACGACCCGATCGGCGATGCCCAGGCTGCCTGGATGACGCCGTTGTTCTTGGCGACGCCGTCGTCGGCGGCAGCGCCCAGCAAATCCAGGTAACCGTTGCTGACATCCGGCTCGGCGGGCGGGTCGGCGAGCAGGTCCAGCGCTCTGCGCAATGCCGGCGGCAGCGACGTTTTCAGCTCAGTCATCGGTCTTCCTTCAGTGAAATCCCAAGTTCCACAGGCGTTTACGCATTGGCAACCGCAATTCGTGAAGCCCGTGCTTCCGTCCACAGCCTACGCCGGGCCGCCGATCCTCTCCACCCGCCGAGGTCGCAGTCCCGGCGGTCGGGCTAACCTCCAACGGTGACTACATCCTGGTCGCCGAGCCGACTCGGCAACCTGTCCGGCAAGCGCATCATCGTGACCGGAGCGACCAACGGGGTGGGCCTGGGTACCGCACGCCTGTTGGCCCGCGCTGGAGCGCACGTGATCCTTGCCGTCCGTAACATCGAATTGGGGGCTCAGCGTGCCGCCGAGATCGGCGGGTCGACCTCGATCGCCAAACTCGACCTCGCCGATCTTGCGTCGGTTCGGGCATTTCCGGACCAGTTCGACGGCGACGTCGACATCTTGATCAACAACGCCGGGGGCTTGAGCCAGCATCGCACCGACACAGTCGACGGCTTCGAAATGACAATGGGCACAAACTTTTTGGGCCCGTTCGCGTTGACCAACCTGCTGCTGGGCCGGGTGCGTTCGCAGATCATCAACGTCGGATCCGACGCTCACAAGTCGGCCACCCTGCTTCTCGACGACATGCACCTGCGCTCGCACAAGTGGGCGGCCTACCCGGCGTATGCGCGCTCGAAGTTGGCCGTGATGCTCTGGACCCTCGAACTCGACCGTCGGCTGCGGGCCGCGCACTCGCCGGTGATCGCCCAGCTCACCCACCCTGGCTGGGTGTCGTCGAACTTGTCGAACGTGTCGGACAAGCGATTGATGGCGGGCTTTCACCACGTGGTTGCGGCGCTGGCGGACAGATTCGGCAACGACATCGAACAGGGCGCCGCCCCGACGTTGTATTGCATCAGCGAGCCGATCCCGCCGGGCAGCTATGTCGGTGTCGACGGACGTCTCGGCCTCAGAGGCGGCCCGGTGCTCATCGGCCGCTCGGCGCTTGCGACCGATTACGAAATTGCCCGCAAAGTCTTCGAATTCGGCGAAAAAGAAACCGGCACAACGTCGTCCGTCTGATTAATTCGGAGTGGCGAAAATCGCCACCGCGTCTCCGCCCACCGATACGCCGGCCGCGCCGATTCGCTCGATCAGCCGTGCCCGCAGTTCATCGGCTTTGTCAGCGGGGACCAGCAGCTGATTGGAGAACGTGAACGCGATGTCGACCCACTGCTGTGCGGAGTAGTGCAGATCGTGCGGGTACTTGCGCTGTGTCACGGTGAATCCGGAGGCGGCGATCATGTCGACCACCTCGCCGGGACTGCCGTTGCCGCTGCGGGTTTCGACGTCCATGTAGTCGGAGTAGATCTCCTCGAACTCCGCGCGGGTCGGATTAGTGGGCCGCAACCGGTTCCAGATCAGCGCGAGCTTTCCGCCGTCGTCGAGGATCCCGCGAATCTTCGGCAGGGCCACAGCCGGATCCACCCAGTGGAATGACGCGGCGAACACCACCAGGTCGAACCGTCTGCCGGCCGGGTCCCAGTCTTCGAACGTCGCGAGTTCGACGGGAACGCCTTTCGACCGGGCGACGGCGGCCATCCGGGCGTCGGGTTCGACGGCAAGCAGGTCGGCACCTCGTTCGATCAGCTGCATCGAGGCAATCCCGGTTCCGGCGCCGCCCTCGAGGACGCGGTGGGCGCGGGGTGCCAGCACGTCGTCGATCAACTGGTCGGGATAGCGCGGACGAAAGGCGTCGTAGTTTTCTGCTGCACCACCAAATGAATTGGCGCGCTGACGATTAGTGTGCAGATTCAGTCGCGGCGGCATGCCGTCGACGATATCGGGGCAACTTGTGACCTGGCTGTGAGGAGTGCTTACCGCACACCGGATTTCGGGGGAACTTCAACCTTTGCGCTCGCGAGGTCGTCGGCGACGTACCGGGTGAACAGCTCGGCCAGCGTGTGCGCAAGTTCGGCGGAATCGGTGCCCGGCGCTGTGGCCGCCGCCTGCAGTGCGCCGTCGCGGGTCAACACCACGAGGCCGTGCACAAGCGCCCAACTGATCAGGGCCAGGTCCGGAGGAATCTCCGATGCCGTCGAGTCGATGCCTGCGAGCCGACTCACCGCGGCGGTCAGGGCACCGATGGCCCGCTGCTGTGCAGCGATGAGTTCCGGGTCGTCGGTGTGCAATTCGCCGGGCGTGAACATCAACTCGAAAAGTGCCGGGTGGGACAGGCCGTAGTCGATGTAGGCGCGTCCGAGTCCCGCAAGTTGCTGTCGGGCGACTGATTCGTCCACCACGGACAGGATGCGCGCAAGCCCATGAAACCCCTCCGTTGCGATCGCGGTAAGCAGCCCGGACCGGTCGCCGAAGTGGTACTTGGGGGAGGCGTGCGACAGGCCGGCACGCCGGGCGACGGCGCGCAGGCTGATCGCGGCACGACCGTGCTCGACGAGTTCCGCGCGTGCGGCAGCCAGGAGAGCCTCGCGTACCTGTGCTCGGGCGGGTGCCATGAGCAGGATTCTCGCCGATTTATCTTGACAGTGTCAAACAGGTCTGAGATGGTTGGTTGCAGAAGCGTTTGACAGTGTCAAACAACGTTGAGGAGGAACGGATGCATTGCCTAGTCGCGAATGCAGTCGCAGCGCAACGATCACAGGCCCCGGCCAACGTCGATCCCAGCGTCCGGGTCGGCGACCGCGAGCGGGAGAAGGTCGTCTCCCGCCTCGGTCAGGCGTTCACCCAGGGATATCTCTCGATACCCGACTACGAGACCCGACTCGATCGGGCCTTCGAAGCGCAGACCGCGGGCGCGCTGCACCAGGTTCTCAGTGACCTCCCGGTCGGCCGGATCGCGCGCGACGACCCCCAGCGGTACGCGGCCAGGGCCGCGGCTGCGCGCCGCGGCGTGCGGATTCATCTCACCGCGTACCTGGCGGCGTCACTGCTGATGATCGGCATCTGGCTGGCGGTTGCGGTGTCGGTGGGCGCCTGGTACTTCTGGCCGGTCTGGCCCATCATGGGCATGGGTATCGGTGTCGTCTCGCACTCAGTCCCGGTCCGCAACTACGCGCGCAGTGCGGGTTTTCGCACTACTGCCTGACGGCTGCGTGCACCCGTAGGAGCGCACACAGCTGCCAGATGCCCGGCACGCCCCTGAGCTCGTACTCGCCGCGATCGGCGAACCGGTGGCGCGAGCCGGTGACGATGTCGCGGACCGTCGATGACACCAGCACTTCGCTGGCACCGGCCAGGGCCGCGACGCGTGCACCGATGTGCACGGCCATGCCGGCGACGTCTTTCTTCGAGGCGCCACGCACTTCAACCTCGCCGGCGTGAATGCCGACCCGCACCTCGATGCCCAGCACCCGGACCGCGTCGATGACGGCGTCGGCGCAAGAGATCGCGGCACTGGGGCTGATGAACGTCGCGACGAATCCGTCACCGGCCGTGTTGACTTCGCGTCCGCCGAAGCGCTCGAGTTCGTGGCGGACGATGCTGTCATGGTTGTCGAGCAGATCCCGCCACCGGTCGTCACCCAGACTCGCGGCGCGTTCCGTCGAGCCCACGATGTCGGTGAACATGATCGTGGTCAACACCCGCTCGGCGCCGAAACCGCCGCGCACTCCGGTGATGAACTCTTCGATCTCGTCGAGCATCGGTGCTGTGTCGCCGACCCAGTACAGGGCGTCGCCACCCGGCAGTTCGACGAAGCGGGATCCGGCGATGTGCTCGGCGAGATAACGCCCGTTGGCAATCGGGGTGAAATCGGGGTTGTCGCGATGCAGGATCAGCGTCGGCGCGGTGATACGGGTCAGGGTGTCGCGGACGTCAGACTGGCGCACGGTCTCGATGACCGCCCGGGCCATGCTGGGTGAGGCGGCGCGGTTGCCCGCCATGTCCCACCAGGATCGGAACGCGGCATCGCCGGCGACGCTCGGCGCGATGACACCCAGGATGTCGACACCCTGGTCGACGGCGTCGGGCTCCATCGCGACCGTGGCGAACGGATCGGTCTCGGCGATCTCGTAGCCGATCGGATAGTCGTCGGCGCGCAGCGTGCGGGCTGCCCCGTTGATGATCACCAGGCTGCTGACCCGCTCGGGATAATCGGCCGCCAGGACCAGTCCGGTCATCGACGCGAAATAGGGGGCCAGGATGGTCGCCCGCTCGCAACCGATCGCGTCCATCACCGAAATGGCGTCTGCGGCCCAGAACTTCGGCCCGATCATGTCCAGTGACGGGACCCGTGACGACATCCCGATACCGCGCTGGTCGAGCCGGATCACCCGCGCGAACGACGCCAACCTGCGGTGAAAGCGGTACATCGACGGTTCGGTATCGACCGTGTCGATGGGGATGGACGGCCCGGGCAGCACCAGCAGGTCGGTCGGACCATCGCCGAGGACCTGGTAAGCGATGTCGACCTCGCTGCAACTGGCGTAGCGAGTCCGCGGAAACTGCGCCACGGTTACAGGTTAGAGCAGGAAACCGACACGTTTGGTGGTTCTTCCGCGGTAGTCGCTTCCTGGCCGCGCGGCCACGAGTATGCAGGTATCAGACAGCGACGAGAGGAACAACGCATGCAGTTGACGGGGAACACCGTCCTGGTCACCGGAGGGGGCACCGGAATCGGACGGGGCCTGGCCGAGGCCTTTCACCGCTCGGGCAACAAGGTCGTCATCGTGGGCCGGCGCGTCGAACTGCTGAAGAAGGTTGCCGACGCCAATCCAGGCATGGAATACCTGTCGCTGGACCAGGGCGACGCGGCCGACATCCGGCGATTCGCCATCGAGCTCAAGGACCACCATCCCGACGTCAACGTTCTGGTCAACAACGCCGGCATCCAGCGCGTCGAGGACATCACCAGCGGCGGCCCCGGGACAGCGGAGCTGACCCTCGCCATCAACCTGCTCGGACCCATTCGGCTCACCTCGGCCGTGCTGCACCAGTTACTCGGCAAGCCGCACGCCACCATCCTGAACGTGACCTCCGCCCTTGCGTTCATTCCCAGCGCGCTCACGCCCACGTACTGCGCGAGCAAGGCGGCGCTGCACTCCTACACGCAGTCACTGCGCTATCAGCTGCGTGACACCTCGGTCCAGGTCATCGAGATCATCCCGCCGCGAGTGCAGACGGCGTTGCAGGGCGAGCGTGGTTTCGACCCGCGCGGGATGCCGCTCGAGGAGTACATCGCCGAGACGATGGCACTGCTGCAGACCACCCCCGACGCCGAGGAGATCGTCGTCGAGGACGCCAAAGCTTTCCGGTTCGCCGAGCGCAACGGGACCTTCGACAAGGTGTATCCGATCCTCAACGAGCGGATGGCCGCGGACGCCGACTGAGGCGCGATCGCCGGCGCGCAGCCTGTGAGTGCTGTGAATGTGCTGATCGGGCAACCTCAGTCGCGGATAAATCCCTTGTTCCGCATCAGGAAATCGGCCAGGAAACCGTCGTGCGGAATCTCCGGCGCCGTGTGGTGGGTCGGGTGGTGACCGCCGTACACGTTGGCGATGGTCGGCTCGGTCAGCAGATCGTCGATCAAGTCGGCGTCGTCGGTGATCGCGCTGATCACCAACGAATGTCGCAGCGGCGCCAGCCCGTCAGCGCGCGACCACGGCGCCACCCAGACACACGGGAACGGCAACTCGACGTTGAGCTTCGCTGTGTCGGGCGTGGCCAGCAGGTGTACGGCCGGGCGCAGCGCCGCGTAGCCGTCGCCGAGTGCGGCGACAACCTGATCAGCGCCCAGAAATGCAGTGCTGCCAGCGGCTACACCGGCCAGGTAGTCCGCCAAAGCCGTTGCGGCGGAGAGGTTCTGAGTCGGCAGGATCGCCCGCTCATCGCCCGTCGGTAGCGCGTCGATGGTTGACAGGCGTTCGGCTATCGCCGCAGCCAACGGCGCGGCGTCGCCTTCGTAGAGCACGGCGGTGGTGTTGACGCATGCCACCCCGCCCAAGTCGGCGATGGAATCGACGATGGTGTCGAGGTAGTCGCGCCAGTCGTGGTCGGCGGTGATCAGGATCTTCGCCCGCCCGGGTCCGTTGACGAAGACCCTCGCGTCGCCGGCGTATTTGTCGACGACGTCCTGGCCGCCGTAGACCATGGCGAGATCGGTCGACCGGATCATCTCGTCGGCCCCGCGATGATCGGTGGGCAGGTAGACGGCGTCGTGCGGGCGAAATCCGGACTGGCGCAACGCCTGGATCAGGCGGTGGGCCGTCAGCGGCTCGCGGCGTGACGGTCGAACGGCGACCCGGTATCCCAGGGCCAGCGCTTGGGGCCACAGGCCGTGCACGCCCGGGCCGTTGCCGGAGGCGAGGACGGCGAACACGTTGCCCCGCCGGGCCCAAACCGCGCCCCCCGCTCGGACATCGCCGGCGTGCCAGTCGAGCACCGCGCCCGTCGGCCGTGCCGGCTGCACCGAAGCGAAAGCCGATGCGACACTGTCGACTACGGCGCGCGCCCCGGCGCGGGTCACCGAGATCGGCACCCCGGAAATCCGGCTGGCCAGGTCGGTGTAGGCATCGAAGTCGAGCCCGGCGATCACTCCGTGGGCGAACGCATCGGCGGCCTTGGCGAGCGCGGCCTCCCGCTCATGGGCAGGCAGCGGCCGGGCACCGCGTTGAGCGCCGATCGCGCGCGAGACGTACAGCGGCGGAACAAGACTGACCTCGGCGACGGTGACGCCGTCGGTGGTGCTGACGGGCTCTCGGCCGCGGGTGCGATAAGCCCCGTCAGGCCCGAGTGCATCGATGGTGATCAGATCGGCTGCGTCGGAGGTCATTTCAGTAGACGCCTTCGATGACCGGCTCGCCCTCGAATGCGGCGACCGGCCGTACCTCGCTGAGCGAATCACCGGCCTGGTCGCGCAGTCCAGGGAGCCGGATGGCGCTGTCGCGCTCTAGGTTGTTCGGCAGGAACATTCCCTTGCTGATGTGGTTCATGATCACTTGGCCGCGCTGCCCGTACGGCACGTCGTCGCCGGTGTCGGGGTCGACCACCCAGAACGACGCATAGGGGCTGCGCGGATGGAAGACGAACGGTCCGTCGCCATCGATGCGCTTGGTGATCGCCTGGGAAAGGATCATCGTGCTGCCGAAGGCCATGGTGATCGTCGTGTTCGGGAAGATCCCGCCGAGCAGGTCCAGCGTGTCGGCGTCGACGTGCGCGCCGCTGAGCAACATGTAACGGATCTTCTCGTTGACCAGGGAGACCACGTTGTCGTCACGGGCGATGGCCTCGAGCAGCGGCGGAGTGGTGTGCAGGTTGGCGATGTGCTGCGTCTGCAGCACGTGGACCGCCTGCTCGACGAGGTGGTCGACATATCCCGTCATCTCGGCGGCGGCATTGCGGGCGACCAGTTTCTTCACCCAGCGGGGGTCCAGGTCGATGGCGTGGAAGGTCGATCCGAGTCGCTCGGAGACCAACCGCGAGAAGTAGCCCACGCCGTGCGGCCCGCTCGGCATCATGCAGAGAAAGCCGCGGCCCCGCACGAAGCCGCCGCCGGCGAAGTCCTCGGTCTGCCACTGCACCACCTGGGCAACCCAATCCGGCAGCTGCACAGTCCTTTTCGGTGCACCCGTGGTGCCGCCGGATTCGAAGATCTGGGGCACCGGCGCCGGTGATCCGTACCCGCGCGGAATCAGGTTCTCGACCGGCTCGGTTCGTAGCTCGCTGAGCAGATTGGGGAACAGTCGCAGGTCGTCGAAGGTCGTGACGTCGGTGAGCGGGTCGAACGGCAACGTCTGGGCCGCCCGCAACCAGAAGACGCTGCCGGTATCTTCGCCGAAGTGCCAGGCGACTGCCGCACGCAGGTAAGCCTCCGGGTCGCCCACCGGTTGTGATCTCGGCACGTCCAGCAGCGAGAAATCGATGTCGCCCACGGGTCCGATCATGTCGCAGGCAGGATCGACTGGGCAAACGCCATCCCACGAATCAGCTTAACCAAGAACGGTTTTCGCATGTTATTAACCGGTTGTAGCCAAGTCGTTCGCTACCCGGACATCTCGCCGAGCAGGTCAGCCCCGGTACGGCTGCCAGCCGTCTACCGGCTGAGCGAGCCGGTCGGCGATCACCGACAGAGTCTGCACGTTGTGCCCGTAGCCGAGGTGGCTGCTGCGCACTTCGATGTTCTCGGTCCGCGGAGCCGGCACGCTGGTGCAGCACTGCCAGGCCACGATGCCGTCGGACTTGCTGTAGATGCAGGTCGTCGGGACCGACAGGGGTTCGGCGCGACGTTCCAGGGACTGCTGGGAGACGGACTCGGTGGCGTCCGCGCCGCGGTTCACCAGCCGCCAGACCCTCCAGGCGGTGCTGGCCTGGTGGTTACCGCGGAAGGGTGAGCCCAACGTGATCACCGACCGGACGTCGTCGGGCAGGCCCCGGGCCAGTTCGCGGGCGTAGATGCCGCCCGCGCTCCATCCGATCAAGCTCACCCGTTGTCCGTCGTTGCGTTCGCGGATGTGATGCAGGCGCGCGGGCAGCGATTCCTTCATGCTGGCGCGGTAGCCCATGTTGGTACCCAGCCCCCAGTCGTAGACCCGATAATCCAACTGGCGCAGCACATTTCGCAGCAGATCGGTCGACAGGGCACCGGCCAGGAATCCGGGCAACACCAGGACGGGATGGCCGTCACCGGATTGCCAGCCCGCGATACGCCGCATCGCCAGCCGCGCGGAAAGGTACTCCAGGCCGGTGCGCCACTCGAGCGTGCGGAGCAGGTGTCCCGGTGGTGCCGCGTTGGCGGCGTCGGGAATGTGAGCCGACTCCTCGGCGACCGGCTCAGGAATAGAAGCCATCCAGAGTCTCCTTGTTTTGGTCAGCGACCACCCCGCGCTTCACCTTCAGCGACGGTGTCAACTGGCCGCCCTCGACCGAGAGGTCATGGTCCAGCACAGCCCACTTCTTGATCGTCTCCCAGCGGTTCAGGCTGGCGTTGAGCTTCTTGATGTCTTCTTCGATCATGTCGTGCACTGCGTCAGACTTCGTGAGCTCCTCGTAGCCCTTGCCGCTCAGGCCGTGGTCCTTGGCCCACCCGCCGATCGAATCCTCGTCCAGGGTGACCAGCGCGACGGCGAAGTTCTTTCCTTCGCCGAACACCATGAACTGACTGGCATACGGGCACAGCGTCGCGAACTTCGCCTCGATCGCCGGGGGCGCGACGTACTTGCCGTTAGACAGCTTGAACAATTCCTTGATCCGGCCGGTGATCGTCAGGAAGCCGTCGTCGTCGAGCTTGCCCTGGTCGCCGGTGGACAGCCAGCCGTCTTTGAGAGCGTCGGCGGTGGCGTCGTCCAAGTGGTGGTAGCCGGCCATCACGCAGTCACCGCGGAACTGGACCTCGCCGGCGTCGCTGATCCGGACCTCGGTGCCCTCGAAGGGCAGGCCGACGGTGCCGAGCTTGTAGTTGTCCGGCCGGTTGATGAAGCCCGCGCCGGACGACTCGGTCAGCCCGTAGCCTTCCAGGATCAGTACGCCGGCTGCTTCGAACCATTCGGCGATGTCGCGGTTCAGCGGGGCGGAACCGGAGATGAAGAACCGGATCCGGCCGCCGAACACATCGCGGATCTTCGAGAAGACCAGCCGGTCGAACAATTTCTGCTGCAGCACCAGGTGCGGCCACACGAATTTGCCCTCGCGTTTGCGGCGGGCGACCTCTTTGCCGACCGCGAACGCCCACCCGAACAGGACGGCTTTGGCACCCTTTTGCTGCGTGATGATCTTGGAGTAGGCCTTTTCGAAGATACGCGGGGCGGCGCCCATGAAAGTCGGCTTGACCACCCCGGTGTTCTCGACGATCTTGTCCACCCGGCCGTCGATCGCGCTGGCGAAGCCACACGCCAACTGGGTCGAGATCAGCACTTTGCCGAATGCGTGCGCCAGCGGCAGCCAGAGCAGCTGGACGTCGTCCTCGCTGAGAAGCCCCATGCTTTCGATGACGGCGCCGTCGTACACCCAGGCTTGGTGGCGTAGGCGCACACCTTTCGGCTTGCCGGTGGTTCCCGAGGTGTAGATCAGCGTCGCCAACTGGTCCGGCTTGGTCTCCTCGGCAACCTTGCTGACGCAGTCGGCGTGCTCGGCCAGGTATTTCGCTCCCTGGTCGGCCAAATCGTCCAGGGTGATCACCCAGTCGTCGTCCGAATTACCGTCGAACAGCACGACTTTGGCCAGATTGGGCAGCTCGCTGCGCTGCTCGTTGAGCTTTTCGAGCTGGCTTTCGTCCTCGGCGAAGACGATCTTGGAGTCGGAGTCGGCGAGGATGTAGGCGGTGTCCTCGGAGTTCGTGCTCGGGTAGACGGTCGTCGTCGCGGCGCCCGAGCACAGGATCGCCAGGTCCGCCAAAATCCATTCGAGCCGGGTGGTCGAGGCGATACCGACCCTGTCCTCGGGCTCTACACCGAGTGACAGCAGTCCGGCCGCCAGCGGCTCGACCCGGTCAGCCGCCTGTTTCCAGGTGATCGACGTCCAATCGCCGTTCTCCGGGATGCGGAAGGCCTCTTTGTCGCCGGACTTCTCGACGCGCTGCAGGAACAGCTGCGCCAGATTGGCCGCGTGGGTCGGGGTAGCACTGGTCTGGCTCATCGGTATTCCTTTTGCTCTCGGCAACGTTGCCAAAGGATCTCGGCACGACGACCTGCCGCGCTTGCGGTCGTCGTGTTTGATCTTGCTGGGAGTGCCCGCCTCCGGCAGGCCAAAACGTAAATTTGCTGTCCGATTACGCGTCCGCCGCGGCCGCGGCCAGCTCGGGCTGCACAAATCCCGCGGTTTTGGCCAGCCAGTTGGGCGCGAGCACCGACAGCCCGGTGGCTCCTGCGGTTGCTCCCACGACGCCCGTCCAGGCGACCGGCCCGAGTGGTGTGCAGCCGAAGAAGTGGCTGACACCAGGCGTCTGCACGATCGCCACCAGCACCGCTGAACTGCCCAGCGCCGTCGCCACCACCAGCGGGCTGTGCCGCCGGGTCAGCAGCGTCTGCGCCAGCTGGGTCATCACCAGAGCGGTCAATCCCATGGTCGAGGTTCGCCGTTCGGTGCCCGGCGTCCAACGCCCGATGGCCCAGGCTGAGGTGGCACCGATGGCTGTGACCGCACCGCGGGTGACGATCTGGCGCATCAGCTCAACATCCAGCGACGGCGTCGGTCCGGTCAGCACCGAGCGCTGATAGGCGCGGCGGGCGGCGAGGGCCTCTTCGTCGGTCTCGTATTCGTCGGGGTCGGGTTCTTCGAATTGCGGCGTGACGGCGACCGCGAGCGCCGGGAACATGTCGGTCAACAGGTTCACCAGCAGCAGCTGGCGGGTGCCTACCGGCGCCCGTCCGCTGCCCAGGGCCGTGCCGATGATGGTGAACAGCACCTCGCCGACGTTTCCGCCGACCAGGATGGTGACCGCGTCGCGCACCCCACCCCACATGCCGCGGCCCTCGACGAGCGTGTCGAGCAGGACCCCCAGGTCGTCGTCGGTCAACACGATGTCGGCCGCGCCGCGGGCGGCTGACGAGCCCCGACCGCTCACCCCGATGCCGACGTCGGCCATCCGGATCGCGGCGGCGTCGTTGGCCCCGTCGCCGACCATCGCGGTCACCCGCCCACACCGCTGCAGCGCTCCGACGATCTGAACCTTCTGTTCCGGGCTGACCCGGGCGAACACCTGCACGTCAGCGACGAGCTTGGCGGCGGCGTCCTCGTCGAGGCCGATCAGTTCAGATCCGGTGATCACCCGCGCATCGTCGGGCAGCCCCAGTTGGCGAGCGATCGCCCGCGCGGTCACCGGGTGGTCGCCGGTGATCAGCACGACGTCGCGGCCGGCGTCGACCAGCGCTTCGATCAGCGGGCGCGACGACGGGCGTGCGGTGTCCGCCAGCCCGACGTAGCCGATCAATTCCAGATCCTGTGCCGCGGCGTCGACGGCGTCGGCATCGGTGCCGTCGTCGTCGGTGGCGTGCTTCCATTTGCGCTGCGCGACGGCCAGCACCCGCAGACCCTGCTCGGCGAGGTTGTGCACCAGCGACTCCGCGTGATCCAGATCGGCCTGCGGGTCGTCGAACCGGCAGCGCGGCAGGACGACTTCTGGAGCTCCCTTGAGCATCAGCACGGGCTGGGTGGGGTCTGCCTTGAGCGTGCCGATCGAGGCGGCGAAACCGCGGCTGGACTCGAACGGGACCTCGGCGAGCAGGTCCCATTCGGCATCGCTGCTGCCGGCATAGGATTCCGCGGCCTTGAGGATGGCCTCGTCGGTGGCGTGCGCGTGCCCCTGCGACTCGTGCGGCTGGGACGAGGCGCGCCCGGCGGCCCGCAGCACCCGGGTGGCCTCCGGGTCGGCGACACCGGGGAACGGTCCTTGTGGGCTGGTGGCGGCCGGCACCGAGAGAACCAGGCGCAGGCGATTTTCGGTGAGCGTGCCGGTCTTGTCGAAGCAGATGGTGTCCACGCGGCCCAGCGCCTCGATCGTCCGCGGAGCCCGAACCAGCACGCCGCGCGTCGAGAGCCGCTGCGCAGCGGCCAGTTGGGACAGCGTCGCCACCAACGGCAGACCTTCCGGCACGGCGGCAACGGCGATGGCGACGCCGTCGGCAACGGCCTGCCGCAGGGTGGCACGTCGCAGCAGTGCCAGGCCCGTCACCGCGGCGCCGCCGGCCAGGGTCAGCGGCAGCACCTTGGACGTCAGTTCACGCAACCGCGCCTGCACTCCGGCCGACGACTCGACGTCGATGACCGCCGAGATGGCGCGGTGCGCGGCGGTGCCAACCCCCGTCGCGACCACGATGGCCCGGGCGTGGCCCGCGACGATCGTGCTGCCCTCGAACAGCATGCTGGCCCGCTCGGTGTCGGCGGCGGCAACCGGATCGACTTGCTTGTCGACCGGCAGCGACTCGCCGGTCAGCAGCGACTCGTCAACCTCGAGATCCTCAGCCACCAGCAGTCGGGCATCGGCGGGCACCACGTCGGGCGCCGCCAGGTCAATGACGTCGCCGGGACGCAAGGCGCTGGCGGTCACGGTGACCAGACGCTCCGCTTTTCGGGCCGCCTCCAGCCGGCGTCGCGCGGTCGCCACGGTCGGGATGACCACCCGGCGGGCGAACTGGTCCTGCTCGGCGAAGAGTTCGGCAGCTGCCGCCTCGGCGCGCAGCCGTTGGGATCCACCGATCACCGCATTGACGGCCATCACACCGCCGACCAGCAGCGCGTCCACGTTGCTGCCCAGGATCGCCGAGGCGGCGGCGCCGACGGCCAGGATCGGGGTGAGCGGATCAGACAGTTCGGCCCGGGTCGCGGACAGCAGCTTGCCGGCCTGACGGGCCGGTCCCCGCAGCGGCGACACGATCGGGCTGTCGGACAGGTCAGACAGGACGCGGCGCCAGCCCGGCAAGCCGGGCTCGATCGCCAGCGGCGAAACCCGCCCGGCCAACCGCGCGTAGACGATGTCCGGGTCGAGGGCGTGCCAGGCGGTCAGCGGTTGTGGCGTGGGGTCGGGCTGGCGCAGCACCCTGGCGGCGGCGAACGCCCCGGACATCAGCGCGCTGGCCGCTGCGGCGTTGACCGGGTTGAGCCAGCGCCGCAGCGCCATCGGGTTGGTCGGCCCGGCCGGATTGCCGGTGACCAGCAGCAGCCCGGCCAGCGTGGTGCCGCCCTTGGCGAGGTTGACCGCGGACTCGCTGGCCTGTCGAGCGGCCGGCAACGCCGACAGGATCCGCACCGCGGCGGCCAGGTCGGTGCCGGTGATGATGTCGGCGCTCCACGGGGTCGCGGCTTTCGGGTCGTCCAGCGCGACACCGACGTCGGCAATCGCCAGTGCGGCCAGGGTGTCGGTCGAGGCGAAGTCGCGGTGCAGCGCGGTGATCAGCAGCACCGGCCCGCGGTCGGCGCGCAGGTCGCGGACCAACTTGAGCAGCGGCGTGCCGCTCGGATGGCTGGCGGCGACGCTGGCCGCCAGGTCCTGCGTGCCTGCCACGTGACGCAGGACCACGCGGGCGCCGGTGCGGTTGGCGATCTGGAGCAGGGGAATGGCGAACGGATCGACCTCCCAGCCGACCTCGACGTGGCCGACGATCTCGCCGTCGACGACGAGGTCGGCGTGTTCGAGGCCCTGTGCGGGGGTGGCCGAGGGCCCCTGCGGCCGCAACCAGCGCAGCCGCGCCGTGTTGGCCGGCAGCTCGTCGGGGTCGGGCTCCGGCGGCTGCTCCGAGTGCAGCAGCGCGTCGGCGACCTCGTACACCCGGTCGTCGTCCCAGCCCTGGACGTCACCGCGGGCGAGCAGCACCGCGCGGTGGTCGCCGCGCAGGGCGGCGCCGTCGATGACGACGACCTTCACCCGGTCCAGCCGGCGCAGGGCGCCGGGGTCGAGGATCATCTGCCCGTCGTCGGCCAGTCCGCGGCCCAGCACCGCGGCAAACGATTGCCGGCCCATGTGCGCGGCCTTCGGGATCCCGGCCAGCACCGCGCCGGCCGCGTCTTCGGGGCCGCCGCCGGCGACCAGCGCGCTGGCCGCCGCGATCAGCGAGCCGTTGGCGGCCGAGTCGACGTACTCCTCGATCGGTCCGGCCATCGATCCCTTGGCGGTGTCGATGGCGGCGTCGATCGATCCGTCGACCACCACGTGTGATGCCTCACCGGCCGCCGCTGCCGCCCAATTATGCTGCGGCGCTTGTACTTTGGCGACTCCGGTCGAGGAGATGACGGGGACGACGGGAGCTTGCGGCCGGCTGGGTGAGGCCAGCTGCGGCTCCCGGTCCCGCCAGCGGCGGCGGTGCGCCTCGGCTTCGGAGATCTGCAGGACGCGTTCGACCAGGTTCAGCAGCGGCGTGCCGACCGCCTGGGTCAGCCCGTTGGCCGCTGCCGTGGTTGCCGCGAGCGCAAGGTCGGTGCCGACCCGGCCCAGCCGCGATTCGAGCACCGCCACTACCCGCGGCTGATCTTTCAGCAGGGCGGCGGCGGCCCGGGTGGTCTTCGGCGCGGCGGGCAGGTTGACGACCCAACCGGTCACTGCGGCGCCGATAGCCACGGCGTCGAAGGCGGCCGCGGTCAGCGGCACCAGAACCGCCAGCGGGTTGCCGGGGTCGGCGAACGGCGCGATCCGGATCTGCGGCTCGCGTCCCGCGGCGAACAGGTCGGACGCCGCGGAGTTCACCACATCGCGGACGGTTTCCAGCACGACGTCGGCGTCGGCGTCGTCGTCGAGCTCGACCACCAGACGACCCAGCGCGCCTTCGACGTGGGCGCTGGCGACGCCGGCGATGCGCGCGGACCGGCTCTTCGACGACCGCGGCGTGTTCGTGCCAGCGCGGGAACGGCAGCAGCGGGTCCAGATCCAGGTGCACCCGTCGCCCGCTCTGCCAGCGCACGGTTGCCGAGCGCGTCCCTGCTGCCGTTGGCCGGGTCGGCCGGTGCCCAGAACGCGCGCCGTCGAATGGCTCACCGTGTCCAGCACCGGGGCGGTCAGCGTCTGCACCGCGTCGGCGGCAGTCGCCACGCCCTGCACGCCGGCTTGCAACACCTGTACTGCTCCACCGGCGACACCGCCGACCAAGGCGGTTACACCTGGAACCCTCATCACTCACCCTTCACACGTCTGCTTTGTCGATCAGTGCCGCCTGGGCGACGCGGCGGCCTTCGACGAAATGGGGAGAAGGCTGGCGTCCCCCGTTAGTAGACGAGCGTACGTGTTACGTCGGCGTCCAGCCGTGCGAAGAAGTCGCTACCAGGGGCTCAGGTGCACCCGCTGACGTGGATCCGCCGGCCGGCACCGACGCAGACGCTGACCGGCGGCGGTGGCGGAGGTGGCGGCGGAAAGTCCCCCGGCAGCGGCGCGTAGTCGCCCGGCGGCGGGACGTAGCCGTTGACCGTGTCGGCCACGTTGGTGCATCCGCTCACCGAAATACGCCTGCCGACGCTGGCGCACACGTCGGCGTTGGCCACACCTGCGGGCAGACGAGGCAACCCGACGAGACGGCCGTCATCGCTGCTCCCGCGGCGAGCCACGACCGCGATCGTTTCCGGATCATGCGGCGCCCTGCCCGAGCAGCGGCGTCCAATGGCAACGCTCCCTGATGTCGGTCAGCGGCTGCCGGATGCCTTCGAGCTCGGCTTCTTCCTGAGGGTTGGCGCCGAAGTAGTTCTGCACCTCGCCGCCGATCTGATCCTTGGGCTGATCCTGAAGGCCGGTGTAGAAGCCGTTGACGTCCGGGTGGGTGAACAGGTAGGTCGTCAGCGACTGTCGCGACACCGGCCGCGACGCCGGCGACGTCGGCGGCTGAGCAGTTGGGTGGCCGCGGCGTCGGGTCGGCCGCGGCTTGAGCCGGCGGCACCGGACCAGCAACGTCCCGGCGCCGATGACGCCGACGATCACCCGACGCGAGATGAATTCCGAAAGGGACACACTGGCTCCTTCGTGCGGCAATCGATGGGCCGTCCCCCGGTTAGAGCTAAACAGAAACCGCCTACCGCTCTGCTGGATTGAACCAATCTGGATCAGCGTGTCGGTGGCAGGCCGAACCGCCCGCCGGCCCGGAAATCACCCTGGCTGGTCGACGAAGACTCCGCCGGTCAGATTGATGACGGTGCCGGTCATTGCGAAGGCCGGATCTGAGGCCACGAACGCAGCCGCTTCGGCGAGTTCCACCAGCGTGGTCGAACGTTGCGTGCCTTGGCAACATCATGTTGCTCCGTTCGCCGCCGAGCGGCAGTTGTGTTCTCCGAGTTGACTTTTCGACGTTGTCCGCCGGGGCCCGGCTGCTATGGCAACTTCTGCAGCCCAGCGCCGGTGAGCAGATATCCGGGGGCGACACTCGCCGGGTCGGCGCGGATCAGCTCCACCAGCGCGGACCCGGCCCGCTCAGGGGTCAAGACCTCGCCCAACTGCTCGAGGTATGCCTCGTCGGTCTGGCCGCTGCGGGCCGCATAGGCACGAACACCGCGCCGGCCCACGTCGCCGAACGGCGTCATCCTCGGCATCACCGCGGTGACGGTGATGCCCAGTTCGGCGCGGCGCGACTCCTCCTGGGCGTACCCGGCGATGAACCGCTGGGTGGCCTTTAGACGCCGGCGTATCCGCCGCTGGCCGGGGATCCGTTGATAGCGGCTCCGCTGCTGATCACCACCACTCTGCTGCCGGGTTGCAGCGGCTGGAGTAGCGCCTCGCGCAACCAGGTGAACGCGATCTTGACGTCGGTGTGCCAGTTGACTGAGAACGTCTCCCAGGTCTGGTGCTGCAGCGGACGCATCACCGGGTTGGCGCCGGCGACCAGGATGACAACCTGCGGCTCGATAGTGGTCCAGCAGGCTCCACGCCGTCGCCGGGTCGGCCGCATCGGCAACCTCGGGCGTGATGTTCGGGCTGGCGCCGGCCAGTTCGGCAAGCGCCGGGCCGGTCCGGGCCACCGCGACCACCGGCGCGCCGGCGTCGGCGAACGCGACGGCGATGCCGCGCCCCAATCCGCGGCTCGCGCCGACGACAATCGTTGTGCTGCTTGATAAGTCACTCATGATTGCGCTCTTTCGTTTTGATGGGGTGTTAGGTGGCGGGCTGCGGTTGTGCCAGCGCCGCGTACTGGCGCTCCAGCAACTTGGCGGCGCCGCTGCCCCAGTTGTGCGCGATGGACTGCGACAAGGGATCGGGGAAGATGTCCTCTTGCCCGTTCTCCAACCCTCGAAGACGGCGCGCGCCACCGACTCCGGAGCGGCCTTCGGAATGTCCAGACCGCGAGTCATGTCGGTGTCCACCGGGCCGGTCAACACGGCGTGCACGGTCACACCCCGCTTTCGGCCAGCAGCACCCGCAACGATTGCGTCATGTTGAACGCAGCCGCCTTGGACACCGAATACGCCGGGATGAACGGCAACGGAGCAAGCGCGTTGACCGACAGATTGTTGACGAGCGCTCCGCGCGAACGCGTCAACAGTGGGCAGGAACGCCCGGGTCATGGCATACGGCCCGAACAGGTTGACCCGCAGAGTGCGCTTCGAGCACAGCCGGATCGGTCAGGTCGTCGTAGAGTGCCACGCCGGCGTTGTTGATCAGAACGTCCAGCGACTCCACGCGCTGTGCGGCCGCTCGTATCTGCGCGGCGTCGGTCACGTCCAGGGCAACGGGCGTGACGCGCTGATCCGGGTGACTCACGATCTGGCGCGAACCCGCATACACCCGCATCGCGCCGCGGCGCAGAGCTTCCTGGACCAGCGCCTGCCCGATGCCCCGATTGGCCCCGGTCACCAAGAATGATTTTCCTGCGACGATCACATCGCCTCCTCGCTCGTGGGTTTCGACTGTCTCGGCAATACAGATGCCGCAATGTCGAGAAATTGGGCTCAGGATGTGCGCCCAGTTCCTGGCCCGGCCGGCGTCGGTATTGGAAGGTGAGACGCGCGAGGGGAAAGAGGTGACACGTGGTGACGACCGATCTGATTGTGAGAGCGCGGGCCGGGGACGGAGAGGCGTTTCGAGAGCTGACCGAGCCACACCGGCGCGAGCTTCAGGTGCACTGCTATCGGATGCTGGGATCCCTGCACGATGCCGAGGACGCCTTGCAAGACACCCTGCTGGCCGCGTGGCAAGGACTCGACGGATTTCAGGAGCGGGCCTCGGTGCGCACGTGGCTCTACCGGATAGCGACCAACCGGTGCCTCAGCGTTCTTCGCTCGGCCCGTCGACGCCCGGCCAAGGAGTGGACACATGCCGATTGACCTGCCTGAGCCGACTCGGCTCGGCGAAATCGTCTGGCTCGAGCCATATCCCGATGCCCTTATCGAGGCCGCGCTGCCGCTGGATCCTGCGGCGCGCTACGAACAGACCGAAGCCATCTCGCTGGCCTTTGTGACAGCGCTGCAGGTCCTGCCGGCCCGCCAGCGCGCAGTACTCATCTTGCGCGAGGTGCTCGGATACCACGCCGACGAAGTGGCCGACATGCTCGACTCGACCGTCGAATCGGTCAACAGTGCGCTCAAACGAGCGCGCGCCAGCCTGCAGCGCCGAATGCCGGTCCCGGGCGAGGACGGGCCGGCGCCGGCCCCCGGCTCACCCGCCGAGCAGGAGCTGGTGGCGAAGTTCGTCCGTGCCTACCAGTCCGGCAATGTCGATGCGCTGGTCGATCTGCTGACCGCCGACGTCAGCGTCTCCATGCCGCCGATTCCGCTCGAATACCAAGGCCGCGATGTCGTTGCCCGCTTCTACGCCAGCATCTTCGGCGCCGGCCGGGCATACGAGCTGGTGCCCACTCGAGCCAACGGTCAACAGGCATTCGGCGCCTACCTCTGCGCGCCCACCGGCGGCATCCGGCACGGTGCCGGCCTGCTCGTCCTCACCCTCACCGGCGAGAAGATCGGCGCCCTGACTCGCTTCGACAACGACATGCTCCCTCGGTTCGGGCTGCCCCGGTCGCTGCCGGGCTGACAACAGGTTCCCCCTCGAACATAAAAACGGAAATCACAAGGCGGACAACACATGAACACACCCCCGATCGTGTCGGCGCAGGAGTGGGAGGCGGCGCGGCAAGAACTGCTGGTGACCGAGAAAGACGTGATGCGGGCGCACGACGCGCTGGCGGCGCGGCGACGACGGATGCCGTGGCTGGCGGTCGAGAAGAAGTACGAGTTCGACGGACCCGACGGCAAGGTCGGCCTGCTGGACCTGTTTGAGGGCCGGCGTCAGCTGCTGGTCTACCGGGCCTTCGTCGGACCCGACATCGACGGCTGGCCGGATCACGGTTGCCGCGGCTGCTCGATGATCGCCGACCACATCGGCAACCTGGCCCACCTGAATGCCCGCGACGTCACCGTGGCATTCGTCTCGCGCGCCCCTCAGCCGGGCATCGCGCGCCTCAAAGAGCGGATGGGCTGGCGGATGCCGTGGTACTCCGATCACCGACAGCTTCGACTCCGATTTCGGAGTCGACGAGTGGCACGGCACCAACGTGTTCATGCGCGACGGTGACCGGGTGTACCGCACCTACTTCATCAACGGTCGCGGCGACGAAGTGCTGGGCAACACCTGGAGCTTCCTCGACCTGACCGCACTCGGCCGGCAGGAGGACTGGGAAGACTCACCGCAGGGTTACCCGCAGACTCCGCCGTATGAATGGTGGGACTGGCACGATGCCTACGACGAGCATGCACCGTCGCGGTGGTTCGGGGACCCTGACCCGAACGATCCCGACGACCCGCGGCCATCGCGCAGCTGACAGCAGGCGGCGGACTCGTCGGCAGTAAATTCTTCCGGACAGGGATCCAGCAGGGACGGAAATGGAGTTGCCATGCCTGGACCGACCAGCGACGTCTGGGAGGCGATGTCTACCGCGCGGACGATCCGCCGGTTCACCGACGAGCCGGTCGACGACGCGACCTTGGAGCGTTGTCTGCAAGCGGCGATGTGGGCGCCCTCGGGCGCCAACGCCCAGGCATGGCGTTTCGTCGTGCTGCGTTCCCCCGAGCAGCGGGCGGTGGTGGCCAAGGCCGCGTCCCGCGCCCTGGAGGTCATCGAACCGGTCTACGGAATGAGCCGGCCGTCCGAGGACGACAACAGTCGGCGTGCCCGTACGAATCGCGCGACCTACGAGCTACACGACCGGGCTGGTGAATACACATCAATTCTGTTCGCGCAGAAGCACTTCCCGACCGCCTCTGAGCTGCTGCTGGGCGGGTCGATCTTTCCGGCCATGCAGAATTTCCTGCTGGCCGCCCGCGCTCAGGGGCTGGGCGCGTGCCTGACCAGTTGGGGCGCGTACGGCGGCGAACAAATACTTCGGGACGCCGTCGGCGTCCCAGACGACTGGATACTGGCCGGGCACATCGTGATTGGCTGGCCCAAGGGTCGGCACGGACCGGTTCGGCGCAGACCGTTGAGTGAAGTGGTCAATGTCGACCACTGGGACGAGGTCGCGCGCCGGCCGGGATGAACCGGCCGGCCCCGCCACGCGTGATGTCCATGGACGGGACTTTCGTCAACACAACGGAGGGCACGCGTGGGCGGTATCGGACAGCGGATCAGTAGGTACGGGCTGGCTCTGGTTTTGGCCTGGATTGGGTTCGGCAAGTACATCAAGATGGAAAGCCGGGTGCTGATCGAGCACAGCCCGTTGATGAGTTGGGTCTATGACGTGTTCAGCGTGAACACCGTGGCGCGCGGTCTCGGGACGTTGGAAATCGTAGCCGCGATTCTGATCGTCACGCGACCGGTCTCGGCGCGGCTGTCTGCGATCGGCAGCGCACTGGCGATCGTGCTCTTTTGTGGGACTTTGAGTTTCCTGTTCACCACGCCGGGGGTGATCAGCCGATTCGCCGGCCCTGTCCCGGTGCTCTCGGCGATGCCCGGGCAGTTTCTGCTGAAAGACGTGGTACTACTCGGTGTCGCGGTCTGGACCCTCGGCGAGGCTCTGCAGGCTTCAGGCTTTGGCGCCGGCCGTGAACAGGTCGGAGATCGGCCGAGTCCATAGCGGCCGTCGCACTCGGTGCTGTTCGACGATGGCGAACCCGGCGTCTTCGAACATCTCCCGCATTTCGTCGGCCGTCGGATTGTGGGCCGGCGTCCAACTGCTGCCCGGCAGCAGTTGCTGCCGTGCGCTCATCGTCGATACGGCGACCAACCCGCCGGGCGCCAGCACGCGATGAAATTCGCGTAGCGCGGCCGGCTGGTCGAAGAAGTGGAAGGCCGAGGTCGTCACGACCGCGTCCAGTGCGCCATCGTCGAAAGGCAACTGCTCAGCCGGGCCGCGCCGCCAGTCGACTTCGCTCGATCGGGATTGGGCCTGTTTGAGCATGCCCTCGGACATGTCCACGCCGTAGATCTCCGCGGGATGCAGGTCTCGCTGGATGCGATCAGCCAGAATCCCTGTGCCACAAGCGATATCGGCCACCCGGGCGGACTGGTGGTCGCGCAGTTGCGCGACCACCTCGTCGTGCGCCGGGCGGTAGACCCACTGCTGTAGGAACGGCAGGTTGTAGGCGGGGGCGGCTACGCCCCAGAACCGTGTGACGACGTCGTTGAAACCGCGACGTTGCGGCGTCTGCTGCGTCACTTCACCGAGGTGTAGTAGATCGTGTCGGCCATCGACACCGAGTCGCTGGTCTGCGGGACCGGCGGCAGACCATGCTCGGCCAGCAACTGGCTCATCTGCTGTCCGGTCGAGCGCCAGCCCAGACCGTTCAGGTACTCCGCGACGTCGTTGCGGTCACCCTGGTAGCCGAGTTCCTCGAAGTTGAGGTCGAAGCCGTGGGCCCGCCACTGATCGGTGGCCTGCTGCATCAACTCGCGCGCCTTGTCCTGATCGACCTCGGGCATGTTCGGAATGGCCTCGGTGGCCAGCCGGCTGCCGTCGGCGCTGAGCGCGGCGATGTTGTCCAGCAGGCGATCCTGTGCCTCGGGTGGCAGATAGCCGAGTAGTCCCTCGGCGATCCAGGCGGTCGGCTGCGTCCGGTCGAAACCGGCTTCGACCAGCGCGGCCGGCCAGTCGTTGCGCAGGTCGATGGCGACCGTACGGCGGTCGGTGGTCGGGCTGGCGCCCAGGTCGGACAACGTCTGAGTTTTGAACGCGATCACCTCGGGCTGATCGACCTCGAACACGGTGGTGTCGGTCGGCCAGGCCAGTCGGTAGGCGCGGGCATCGAGACCGGAGGCCAGGATGACCGCTTGGCGAATGCCGGACTGGGTCGCGTCGGCGAAGAATGCGTCGAAGAACCGTGTACGGGCGGCCATCGCGTCCGGCATCTGCTGAAGCTTCCAGGTGGAATCCTTGGCGTCGACGTCGGCGGCATCCAGATCCCCGGAGGCCCAGCGGGTGAGGAAATCGACGCCGACGGCGCGCACGAGGGGCTCGGCGAACTGGTCGTGGATGATCGGGTTATCGGCCTTGGTGGCGACGGCCCGGGCCGCGGCCACCATCGTCGCGGTGGCTCCTACGCTCGTGGCGAGGTCCCAGGTGTCGTTGTCGGTGCGCGGCATCGCGTGCTCCTCGGTTAGTCGGGACAGTATTTAGTTAGCATAACAAGTATTTAGCTGACCTATCAACTTTGGCTGCGGATCGCGGCCGTGACCTGGGCGACGCGGCGGCCGACATCGCCGATCCGGCGACCCGACAGCGCCTGCAGAGGGTGGACGGCAACGATCATCGGCACCCGGCCACGGTGATCGAGGACCGGCGCCGCGATGGTCGCGACCGGACGCTCGCCAGTTGCAGTGTCGTCGTCGGGCAAGAAGCCGATCGTGGTGAACTCCATCAGCAATTGATCAGTGATGTCTCGGACGTGATCGGGCAGCCCGTCGCTGGGTAACGTCCCCATGACGCGGGCTGCCTGCGTCAACGCCGGCGTGGTGCAATCCACGTCGAATCCGCGCCGCCGGGTGCGGGCCAGGACCTCCTGCAGGCGACCGGTGAGGGTGGGGTTGGTGGCCGCGCTGCGGTCGATCCAGGCACGCTGCTCCTCGTCGGTATCCCACGCCGCGAACGCGACGCCGAAGGGTGGGGCATAGCGAATCCGCTCGCCGGGTGCGCCGATGGACCGCTGGCCGGCGTCCTCGAACGACGTGATCACCAGCGAATCGCCAACTCGTTCGACAACCGAACTGGGGTAGCCGAATTCGTTGGCAAGATCGAGCGCCGCCGTTCGGGCGGCGTGTGCCATCGGCCGGGCCGTCTCAACCCGCCTCGCCACTACCGCCAGCGCCGGACCCGACGAGTAGGTCTTGTCGACCGGATCGCGACTGACCCAGCCGCGGTCACACAGCGTGGCGAGGATGGCGTGGGCGGTCGCCTGGGTCAGTCCGAGTTCGCGCACCACGTCGGAAAACCGGAGCCGGGCGTCACCTGAGCCGGCGAGCAATTCAATGACGTCGAGGGCGCGCGCAGTCGGGGGCGACGGTGGAATGGCTTGACTTCCCTCCGCTGAGCTTCCTAATCTGAGCCTCTGATTATCGAGATGCTATCTCGAATAATCGAGAATACCGCACCACCAAGGGGTGCGCTGATGCGCCGCCGGCCGGCTCGATCCGCTGCCCCGCGTCGAAGCGGTCGTCAGCTTCGACGAGGTGCCCGACGCGCTTGACTCGGCCCGAAAGTTCAACCGGCCCAGCCGAATCGTCGTCCATCCGAACGGAGACGTGACGTGAGCGAACGCGAAGATCGTCAAGACATCGCTGAAGTCCTGCTGCGGTACGCGACAGGCATCGACCGGCGGGACTGGCCGTTGTTCCGCACGGTGTTCACCGACGACTGCGAGCTGAATTACGGCGAAGTCGGTTCCTGGCACGGCGTCGACGCGATCACCGAGTTCATGCAGCGGGCCCATGAGATGGCCGGCCACACCATGCACCGGTTGACCAATCAGGTGATCACCGTCGACGGTGACAAGGCCGAGTCGCGAACCTACGTCGACGCGCTGATCCTGGTGGGCGAGGGCGACTCCGGGGTCAACGCCGCCGGCTTCTACGACGACGAGCTGGTCCGTGGCGACGAGGGGTGGCGGGTGGCCCGTCGCCAGTTCGTCCAGGTGCGCGTCGTTCCGGTAGGCCGGCCGTCATGACGTTCGCCACCCGGTACGGTCCGTGGGCGCTGGTGGCCGGCGCCTCCGATGGGGTGGGTGCTGCATTCGCCGACGGGCTGGCCCGGCGTGGCGTCAACGTCGTGCTGCTCGCGCGTCGGCAAGCTGTGCTCGACGCGGTCGCGGCTGGGATCACCGAGCGCACCGGGGCTGAAACCCGCACGCTGGCAATCGATCTCGCAGGCCCTGATGCCTCGGCGCAGGTGGCTGCCGCCACCGCCGACCTCGAGATCGGCTCCCTGGTCTACTGCGCCGGCGCCGACCCGAACTTCGAGCCCTTCCTGGCCAATTCGATCGAGATCGCCGAGGCGATGGTCCAGCGCAACTGCATCGTGCCGATGCAACTGTGCCACCACTTCGCTCCGGCGATGGTTGCGCGCGGACGGGGTGGAATCGTGATCTTGGGGTCCGGCGCCGGACTAGCCGGCGGCCCGAACATGGTGGCCTACGGCGCCACCAAGGCGTTCGACATGGTGTTCACCGAAGCGCTGTGGAGCGAGCTACATGACAAAGGTGTCGACGTGCTCGGCCTCATTCTCGGCAAGACCGACACGCCCGCACTGCGCCGTCTCGAACACAGTCGCGGGACGCTGAAATCCGAAGACGCGGCACCGACGGACGCCGACAGCGTCGACCAGGTGATCACCGAGGCCTTCGAAAACCTCGGCAACGGACCAACATTGATGGTCGGAGAGATGATGCGCAGCGTCGCGCCGATGCTGGCATCCCTGACCCGCAACGAAGCGGTCAACCTCATCACTCAGGCCCAAGCCGTCGCCATGGGTGCCGGCAGCTGAGGAGGGCCGGACATGGATGCCGCCGACGAATTGCGCGAGATCGAGGCGATCAAACAACTGAAGGCCCGCTATTGCCGGTACCTGGATGCCAAGGATTGGTCGGCGTGGCGCACCATCTTCACCGACGACTTCGTCAGCGACACGTCGGAGTCGGGCGGCCAGGTAGTGGTCGGGGCCGACGAATTTGTGGCCTACATTCGCAAGGCGCTCGGAAAGCCGTCTCAGCCCACGGTGCATCAGGTGCATGCGCCGGAGATCGAACTGTTGTCAAAGACGGCGGCTCGCGGTGTGTGGGCTCTCGAGGATGTGGTGCGCCTCGCGCCCGGCCTGAATCTAAACGGCTACGGCCATTACCACGAGACCTACGAAAAGGTCGACGGGCAGTGGCGGATCAAGACGTCGAAACTCACCCGGCTCCGGGAAGACATCTTCAACCCGGTTTTCTCGCTGCGTGTTTCGAAGCGTCTCCGCAATGTCGGAGCCAAAGTGGCGCAACGCTTTTTGCCGCAGTGAGCTTTGATACCAAACGTCCCAGGCCCTGATAGGACCTGGGACGTCTGGTTTGTGCTGGCTAGACCTACAGGCCGAGGAACGCCAGCGGGTCGATCGCGGTGGCCGCGCCTGCGCCCGCTTCGCTGAGCCCAGAGGTCAACGCCTCGAGACCAGCGGTGAAGGCGTCGCCGGGGTTCAACGTCGTGGCCGCGTCGACGCCGCCGAACAGATCGCTCAGGTCGAGATTTCCGAACGGCGTCACCAAGGTGTCGGTAACCGTGTCGCCAGTTGCTCCCGGGATCGCGGTATAGACGTTTTCGATCCCGCCGCCGATGTTGAAGACGTCGTAAACCGATCCCTCTACCGGCAATGCCGACGAGCCCGAATCACCGGCCGCTGCGGTGACGGTGCCGATTGTGATCTCGGTGTTGGTCAGACCCAGCAAATTGGTCACGTCCTCGGAGCTGGCGACGCTGCCGACGTCGGTTCCCGTGCTGTCGTAGATGGTGAAGTCCTGAGGGGCCACACCAAGCGAGATGCCATCGAGGTTGGGTGTTCCGCCGCCGATCTCCAGGAATGGTGGAGCGCCGATGAGCGGGTCGACCGGGGTGAAGCCCTCGGCGCCGCCTGCAAGCGTCGGGTCGAAGGTCGTCCCGTCGATGGTGAAGGCGTCGGTAGCGCCAGCGATGTTGGCGGTCTCGAGGCCCGTGAATGCGTCACCCGGTTGCAGCGACTGCAGGGCGTCGATGCTGCCGAACAGCGAGTCGAGGTTGACGTTGCCGAACGGCGTCACCAGTGTGTCGGTGACGGTGTCGTTCGCGCCATCGACACCCGGAATCGCGGTGTACACGTTCTCGTATCCGTTACCGAAGTTGAACGCGTCGTAGATCGATCCGACCGTCGGAAGCTCCCCGGCAGTTCCCGCGGGCAACACAGTGGTGCCGGTGACCGTGAGCTCGGTGTTGGTGAAGCCCAGCAGTTGCGTCACATCCTCGTTCGTCGCAATGCTTCCGACCTCAACCGGAGTGGTTCCGGTACCGCCGTAGACATCGAATGTTTGAGGAGCGAAGTCGGCACCGAGCGCCTGTCCGCCGCCGATGTCCAGCAGCGGCGGAGCGGTCGCGATTGCTGCAACCGGGTCGTAGCCTTCAGCTCCGGACGAGGTGATCGGGTCGAGGGTGAAGCCGCCGATGTCGAAGGCATCTTTGGCCCCGGCGACGGTGCTCACGGCGAGACCGGTGAAGGCGTCGCCAACCGGCAGTCCTGCTGCGGCGTCGATGCCGCCGAACAGCGAGTCCAGGTTGTAGTTACCAAACGGCGTGATCAGCTCGTCGGAGACGGTGTCGGCTCCGCCGGTGCTACTCACCAGGTCGGTGTAGACGTTCTCGTACCCGTTGCCCAAGTTGAACACGTCGTACACCGAGCCGTCGGTGGGTAGCGCAGTGGTCGCGCCGTCGGCCGGGGTACCGCTCTCCACGGTGAACTCGGCGTTCGTCAGACCAAAGAGATTTGCCACGGTCTCGTTGCCTTCGATGCTGCCGAGGTCGGCACCGGTGCTCGGGTTGAAAACCTCGAAGTCCTGCGTTGCCTGCGGCAGCGGAAAGCCGAAGAGGGTGATGAATCCGCCACCAAGCTCCAGTAGGGGTGGAGCGCTGCTGAGCTGGAGGACCGGCTCCCAGCCCTCGACTCCGCCCGAGAGGAACGGGTCAAACGTGGAGCCACCGATGGTGAAGGCGTCGGCGCCCGTCGCGCTGACCACGTCGGCCGCGGCGCCGGTGTCCGCAGCGGCCACGGCCACCTGCAGAAACGCGGTCGTCAACAGCCCGCCGGTGGCCGCCAGACCGGCCAGTATCAAACGATTGTGCATAGGTCTTTCTCCTACCTGGTTGAGTGTGTGATGCAGGGCGGGCGTGTTGTTACTTGTGAGTAACGTCACGGCACGCTACTCAGCGGTAATATAGAAAGTCAATACAAAATCTTGGGCTACTCTCAGGTTGGCAGGAAGTTGCCAGACTATTGACAGCCTGTCAACAGGGCTGGAGCTGCAGTTCAAGCGCTTGAGATCCGACGCATTGGACGCTTGATCCGGCATTACCCAAGGCCCACAGTCTGAGTCGATCCACAACAGCACTCAGGTCACGCTCAGCACAGAAGACGCCGTTTCGAGCCTGAGCGAGCCATATACTTCACGTACGCGGAAATTGCATTCTCATCGACGGAGAAGCTGTTTCCGGCCGGAGAAAGTGGGTCGAGCGATGGCGGCAGCGTGCGACGGCAAGGTCGCTCTGGTGACGGGCGCCAGCCGCGGGTTGGGCAAGGCGATCGCGCAGCGACTGGCTCGTGAAGGCGCCACGGTCGGCCTCATCGCGCGCACCATGGAGCCCGATCCCAAGTACCACGGATCGTTGCGGCAGACGCTCGACGAGATCAACGCCGCCGGCGGCTCGGCGGTCGCGATCCAGGCCGATCTGTCGCAATCCGGTGACCGAGAACGCCTGTTCACGGAACTCGTCGAAAAAGCCGGCGCGCCAGACATTCTGGTGAACAATGCCGCCGTGACATTCCTGCGCCCCCTCGACGAGTTTCCCGAACGCCGGGCGCGGCTGATGATCGACATGCACGTGCTGGCCCCGATGCATCTGATCCAACTCGCGATCCCGGCGATGCGCGAGCGCGGTCGCGGGTGGATTCTCAATGTGACGTCGGTTGGCGGCGACCTGCCCGAGGGCCCGCCGTTCGCCGAGTTCGACCGCACGGCCGGCTTCGGGGTCTACGGCACCGTGAAGGCGGCGCTGAA
Source organism: uncultured Actinomycetota bacterium (assembly GCA_963753995.1). Lineage (GTDB taxonomy): Bacteria > Actinomycetota > Actinomycetes > Mycobacteriales > Mycobacteriaceae > Mycobacterium. The sequence continues at coordinate 208,765 of CAVWEO010000006.1, forward strand.
CAGGCTCACCAAAAGCTTTGCGGCAGAGCTTTATGCCGATGGCATCGCGGTAAATGCCGCGGCGCCGTCCAACCCGGTAGCCACGGAAGGTGCCGGTGCGCTCGATTTGGCCAAGCACGACACCGAAGACATCGAACTCATCACCGAGACCGCACTCACGCTTGTCACCGCAGACCCCAGCACAATGACCGGACGGATCGCCCACACGCAGCCCTTCCTGCGTGAAATCGGGTGGTTGCACTGACCGACCGGCTACTGGACCACATCGCGGAAAGACTTGCGCCGCAATGCATTGTCGAGCTGAGACCGCTGGCCGGCGGGGCGTCAAGCCTCACCTTCGCGGGAAAGAGCGGGGATCGGCGTGTCGTCGTCAAGGTCGCTCCGCCGGGAGTCCCACCCGTCGCCCACCGCGACGTATTGCGGCAGGCACGCATCATCAGAGCTCTGGGTCCCACGCCGGTGCCGGTGCCCCGTCTTCTCTTCGAGGACCCAGGTGATCCGCCCGACGTGCCGCCGCTGTTCGTGATGTCCTTCCTCGACGGAGTCAGCTGCGAGCCGCTGTTCGACGATTGCGACGGAGGCCCCGAAGACGTCGTCGCAGAGCGATTTCGCCAGGCGGCAGTGACGTTGGCCCAGCTGCACAGCCTGGATCCGGGCGGCGTGGGGCTGGCCGCGGAGCCGGTGAGTGGGCCACTCGAGGAAGTCGAACGCTGGTGCCGCACTTTGGACACGGTCGATCCCGCACTGGCCCCGGGGTGGCGCGAGGTCGCCGCCGCGTTGCGCGCCGGCGCACCTGCGGCACTACCGCCGGCGATCGTGCACGGCGACTTCCGGCTCGGCAATCTGCTGGCCGACGGTAACCGGGTCACCGCTGTCATCGACTGGGAGATCTGGTCGGTCGGGGATCCGCGGGTGGACGCCGGATGGTTTCTGATCAACTGCGACCCGCGTACATATCAGCGGCCCACCCGCTACTCCGCAGCCGTGCCCCGACTCGACGAGCTCGCAACCGTCTACCGTCAAGCGGTGGACACGGCACTGCCCGCGCTGGATTGGTTCTGCGCATTGGCGTGCTTCAAGTCGACGGCCACCTGGTCACTGATCGTCAAGCACAATCGTCGGCGGAGCGCACCGAACCCGGAACTGGAATCGATGGCGCCGGTGCTGTCGCAGTTACTCTCGCGGGCAGGCGAATTGCTCGGCTAGCGCGCAATCGCCTCGGGGTTCGTGTCCAGCAAGCCTTGCTGAATTCCCTGATCGACCGGGTCGTGAAGAAACGGGCCGAGCAGCGACGGGGCTGGTTGCTGGACCGGTGCGGGGCAGGCGCACGAGATGTCGCCGAACGAAGCGGGATCAGCGGACGCGGGCACCGCCATCGCCGCGCTTGCGAACAGCGCGATGCCGGCGGTAGCGAGCAATTTTCTGATCATGAAGGTTCTCCCAAGATGGATGTCCCGATCGTACCCGCCACGGCCGCTGGAGCATCGCGTCCAAATAATCCGCCGTCAACCCCCCGCATACTGCGGGCAGTAAGCACCCACGCTGGCGCCGACGAAGTACCCGGCGTGGTAGGGGTCGAGGTCACTGTTGTCCATGACCTCTTGGGCGACCTGAGCTTTGTCAGCGCCCTGATCGAGTCTGTCGCACACCAGATGAGCCGCGGCAATGGCAGCGTCCGGCGAGCGGTAGGTGATGCTCTGCGATTGCAGTGCCGCCAGGAATCTGTCGTCGATGGGGTCGGCGCGAACGGTCTGAATAGCCGCACCGAACGGTCCCAGTAGCGCTGCCGTCATCACCGTCGCGACCATGGGTGACGCCGAGCGGAGACGAAGTGTGGTCACGGTCGCACATTAGCCGCCGATTTTCCAGGGGACACCACTCTCAGCTAACCCCGCGGCAACCCGGCCAGCCTGTCCGCGAATTTCTCCTCGGCCGCCTGTCGAAGCCGCAGGATGTGCTCGGACGGGAAGGTGTCGGGGGCGGGCTCGACATTTTTGAGTAGCAGCCGCGCGAGCGTCACCTTGTGCACTTCGGTCGGGCCGTCGGCCAATCCCAGAACAAACGACTCGGTGAGGTACTGCACGAACGGCATCTCGTGCGACGTCCCCAGTGAGCCGTGGATCTGCAGCGCCCGCGCGGACACGTCGTGGAGCACCTTTTGCATCATCGCCTTGACCGCCGAGATATCGCCTCGCACCGCCTGATAATCGTTGAATTGATCGATCTTCCAGGCGGTCTGAAGAGTCAGCAGCCGGAATGCCTCGATCTCCATCCACGAGTCGGCGATCATTTCCTGCACCATCTGCTTGTCGGCCAGCACGCTGCCCTGCGTGTACCGGGAAACCGCGCGCTCGCAGATCATGTCGTAGATGCGGCGCACCAATCCCACCGTGCGCATGGCGTGGTGGATGCGTCCACCACCGAGCCGGGTTTGTGCCACCGCGAACGCGCCACCGCGAGGGCCCAGCATGTGGTCGTTGGGTACTCGCACGTTCTCGTACCGGACGTAGCCTTCGCGGCCTCCGCCAAGCGGCTGATAGCCGAGTCCGACGTCGCGCAGGACGTTGACGCCCGGAGTGCCGCCGGGTAGCACGAACATCGAATACCGTTGGTACGGGGAAGCTTCCGGGTCGGTCATCGCCATCACGATGATGAACGACGCCATCGAAGCGAAGGACGAATACCACTTCTCGCCGTTGATCACCCAGTGATCGCCGTCCTGCGTGGCCGTGGTGGTGAACACCTTCGGGTCGGCGCCCCCCTGTGGTTCGGTCATCGAGAAGCAGGAGATGATCCGGTTGTCCAGCAACGGTTCCAGGTATCGCTGCTTGAGTTCGGGCGTGCCGTAGTGGGCCAGGATCTCGCTGTTGCCCGAATCCGGTGCCTGGGAACCGAAAACGATCGGCGCACATTCGGATCGGCCCAGGATCTCGTTGAGCAACGCGAGTTTGACCTGACCGTAGCCGGGTCCGCCGAGGTGCGGTCCCAAGTGGGTGGCCCACAGCCCGCGCTGCTTGACAATCGTCTGCAGCGGCGGAATCAGTGCCTGGCGTATCGGGTCGTCGAGGTCATGCGACTCCTTGACGATCAGGTCGATGGGTTCGCACTCCGATCGCACGAACTCGTCCACCCATTTCAGTTGCGCCGCCCACTCCGGGTCGGTTGAGAAGTCCCAAGCCACCGATTCTCCTTCCGCTATTCAATTGCCGTCGCTGTGCTTTGCCGGACCACGCCGGCATCGACGAGGTCGGTCACGGCTTGCTGGCCGAGGCCCAGTCCGGCCAACACCGCGTTCGTATGATCCCCGGGCAAGGCCGGCGACTTCGGCTGCGCGGCAACGGTTCGGGAGAAGCGCGGCGCCGGGGCCTGCTGCGGCACGCCGTCGACCTCGATGAACGTCCGCCGCGCGACGTGATGCGGGTGATCCGGCGCCTCGGCGATGCTCAGCACAGGTGCGGCGCAGGTTCCGGGCGACCCGAGCAACTGTTCCCACTCCGCACGGGTCTTCTGCCGAATGCAGGCAGCCAGCACTTCCCTGTGCTCGTGCCAGGCGGACGGCGCACTCACATCGTGGGGTACGTCCACATCGAGACCCCTACACAGCTCGGCGTAGAACTGCGGTTCGATCGCGCCCACCGCGACGTGCTTGTCGTCGGCGGTCCGATAGACACCGTAGAAGTGCGCCGCGCCGTCCAGAATGTTGTCTCCTCGACAATCGTGCCAGGTGCCGGCGTGCACCATGCCGTAATAGGGCGCCATCATGGCCGCCGCCCCGTCGACCATCGCGACGTCGAGCACCTGGCCCTGGCCGGACTGGCGTGCCTCCAAGATTCCGCTGAGCAATCCGACGGCCAGCAGCATGCCACCGCCGCCGTAGTCACCAATGAGATTCAATGGCGGGACTGGGGTTTCGGTGGTGCCGATGCTGTGCAGCGCGCCGGTCAACGCGATGTAGTTGATGTCGTGGCCGGCCCGGTCGGCGTAAGGCCCGTCCTGCCCATAGCCGGTCATCCGGGCGTAGACCAGCCGCGGGTTGGCGGCGAGTAACACTTCCGGTCCGATGCCGAGTCGTTCGGCCACGCCCGGTCGGTACACGTCGACGAATGCGTCGGCATCGGCAACGAGCCGGCACACCAGTTCAGGCCCGCGTGCGTCTTTCATGTTGACCGCGATCGAGCGCTGATTACGCCGGACGGTGAAGTCGATGGGCACCCCCGAGTCGACCTCGCGAACCTGGTCCACGCGTACCACCTCGGCACCGAGATCGCCCAGTAGCATGCCGCAAAAAGGGCCGGGCCCAAGGCCTCCCATCATCACCACTCGGACTCCGTGCAGGGGACCGGTCATGATGACCACGATTGCCGGCGCGCCGCCGCTTCCTCGGTCGCGTGGCTGAGCACCTGGTTGCGGTTCTCCAGTTCGAGAGCAGGGCCGAGGCCGGCGGCGTCGACGTTGACCTGCAGTGCCCGCTTCGTCAGTTGGACGCCCAACGGCGTCAGTTCGGCGATCTGCGTGGCGATTTCGAGTGCACGGTCAGCGAGTTCCTCCGGTTCGGTGATCTCGCTGACCAATCCGCGTCGGTCGGCCTCGTGTGCGGAGACCATGCGGGCGGTCAGCATCCAATCGGCGGCCACGCTGGTCCCGACAATCCGAGGCAGGAAGTAGCTCATTCCCATCTCGGCGCCGGAGAGGCCGAGCAGGATTGCTCCATTGCCGAACGTCGCTGCGGTCGAACAGATTCGGATGTCAGCGGCCAGGCACAGCGCCAAGCCGGCACCGACGCATGGACCATTGACCGCGGCGATCACCGGCTGCGGGACGTCGCGGATCGCTTGCGGCAGCGTCGCCATTGTCTCCTGGAAACGTAAGCGGTCGATCGCGGGATCAGTGGCTTCGGGCAGCCGAGGACCGAAGTCGCGCATGTCGATGCCCGAGCAGAAACCGCGTCCCGCGCCGCTGATCACGACGGCGTTGACCGTGGCGTCGGCGCCCAGGCCGGCGAGCGTGTGGGTGAGCTCGTCCACCATGACCTCGTTGATCGCGTTCAGCCGCTCGGGCCTGTTCAGGTGCAGCACGACCACGCCGTCGGATGGCCGCTGCACGCTCAGCGTCTCGGTCGCGGTCAATCGAGCTCCCTCCGTTGCGAGCCCTGGAACACTCATTCGCAGAATAGGAGAATGCTATTCTTCGCGACTGCCTCGGCGCAACGTACCTAGACGAAGTCCGATCCACCGTCGACGTTGACCGTGGCGCCGGTGACATAGCCGTTCCGCTTGGACGCCAGGTAGGTGGTGATCGACGCGATCTCCTCGGGGAGCCCGGCGCGACCGAGGTCGCACGGCTGGTGGAAGTTGTTTTCGATCCAGGTCATGACGTCGTGCGGGTCGGACGCGTCGAGCCCGTCGGCGGCGAGGATGTCCTTCAGGTTCTCGGTGAAGCTCGCGGTCACGATGGTGCCCGGGCACACGCAGTTCACCAGGATGCCGTCCTTGGCAAGGCTTTTCGACAGATTCTTGGTGACGCTGGACAGCGCGGCCTTCGACGCCGTGTACGCCACGATCCGCGGACTCTGCCGCTGGATGGAGTGCGCTGACAGCGTGACGATGCGGGCCCACTCCGCGGCGCGCAGCAACGGCAACGCCGCGCGCACGGAACGGACGCCGGACATGGTGCCCAGGGTGAAGGCCGCGTCCCAGTCGGCGTCGTCCATCTGCTCGAAAAAACCGTCACCCGGACCGATCGTGTGGACCAGGCTGTTCAGCCGGCCCCACCGTGTGGACACCTCGTCGAAGCCGCCCGCGATCGATGCAGCGTCGGTCATGTCCACGCTGATCCCGATGGCGTCGGGTGCGCCGGCCGCGCGCAATGAGTCGACCGCGGCGTCCAGCGCCGCCTGGCCGCGCGCCATCACGGCAACGCTGGCACCCTCGGCCGCCAGGGTCTGGGCGATCGCCAGACCCATGCCCTTGCTGCCGCCGGTGACAACGGCCGTCGATCCAGTCAGTCCCAGGTCCATTGCTGCTCCTTAAAGTCGTTCGCGGGTGGTGATCTGGTCGATGGTGGGGTCTTTCACCCCGAGTCCGCGCAGGCAGAACCGCAGAGCGCGGTCGCGGACCTCGGTACGCGCGCAATCGCCTGCGGCCCAATGCCGTTCAGTGCTGGCCCACACCACGCCGTGGATGGCCTGCGCTTCGCTCGCCGGATCGATGCCGTGAAACCCTCCGCAGCTCAGCCCACGGCTGAGCTGCTCGATCAGCGGTTTGAGCATTTCTTCGAACGCGGGCTGAATCAACTCGGGTGCGGCGAAGATCTGCGACTGTGCCTCCATCGACAGTCGGCGCAGGTCCGATTTGATGTTCTCGTCGAAGGCCAGATCGAGTCGGCCGTCGATCCAGGCGGCGACCGCCTCGACCGGCCCGGTGGCCTTCGACATTTTCCGTTGCAGGCGGCGCTTTTCGGCCCGGGCCATCTCGAGAAAAACCGCGGCGACGACCTGGTCCTTCGACTCGAAATGCCGGTAGAAAGCTCGGGTGCTCAGCTCGGCGCGGTCGAGGACGGCCGCAACGCTGAACGCCCGAACACCGTTCTCCCGCAGTGCTTCTGCGGCGGCGGACACGATGGAGCGGTGGACGTCCGGGTCGGGTGCCAGCTTGCTGCGGCGCCGCGTACGGGGAGCGGTCACGCGGCGCCGTCGCCGTGGCCGTTCCAGCGCCCTGGGTGCATACCTAGCCTTAAATGAGAACATCATTTTCGTTTAGTGTTTGACCACTACACAGCGGATCCCCAAGATTGTCAACGGCCGGCGACCCGTCTGTGCCGACGCAGAACACCGGGCTGTAAGAATCACAGCGTCACGACCGTGACGTCCGGCTCGCGGCAAGGAGGGCGTGTGGCAGATCTGGAGACCGTCGACGGCGTCACCATCGTCCGGTTCGACAACGCACCGGTGAATGCCCTGGACCTGGGCTTGCTCGAGGTCATCATCGCCTCGATGCGAAGCGTGCAGGGTCCGGTCGTCCTCACCGGCGCCGGCCGGGCTTTCTCCGCCGGGGTCGACCTGCGTGCCCTCAGCGACGGCGGCGCCGACTACGCCGAGCGTTTTGTCGCGGCATTGTCGGAGGCGTTCCTCGCCATCTACGACCACCCCGCGCCGGTTGTCGCGGCGATCAACGGACACGCGATCGCCGGTGGCTGCGTACTGGCCATGTGCGCCGACGTGCGACTGATGTCGGGTGGCACGATTGGACTCACCGAACTCTCCGTCGGCGTCCCCTTCCCGGTGGCCGCCCTCGAGATATGCCGCGATGGCATGGGGGTATCAGCGGGCCGAGCAGCGTTGCAGGCCAAGACAATCGATGCTGACACCGCGCTGGCCCGGGGTTGGCTCGATGCGGTGGTCGCCAAGGACGACCTGCTTCCCCAGGCGTTGGACACCGCCCGTGAGCTCGGCCAGTATTCGCCGGCCGCCTACGCCGCCACCAAAGCCCAGTTGCACAAGCCGGTTCGGGCCGCGATCGATGCCGGCGCCGAGGCCGACGCCGACGTGCGGGCCAGCTGGATCTCCGAGGAGACCCGCGAACGGATCGCCGGATTCCTCGAGTCGCTGACCCGCGGCCGCTGAGGAAGAAGCGTCGTGAGCTTCTGGATCGCCCACGCCGAGCGGACAATCAGCGAAGAAATACCCGCTCCGCCGGACGTGGTGCGCGACTTCTACGTGGACTTGGACAACATCAAGAAGTTTCATCCGCTGGTGGTTTCGGTCCAGGTCTTGGCGCACAGCCGGGCCGGCGGGGGCTACCGGAAAACCTATCGGGTGCGCGACCGCATTGCACTGGGGCCGTTGACGATGCCCATCACCTATTGGGCGCAGATCCAGGTCCCGGCCGACGGTGACGTGATCACTGAGGCGCGTCAATTCCCGAAGGTGCGGCTCAACGGGGTGGTGAGCTTCCGGCCGACCGAAGCAGGCACCCGTCTGACCGAGCGGCTGCGGATCGCCGCTCCCCGGCTACTTGCCGCGGTGACGCAGCGCGAAGCGGTGGATGCGCACACCGTCATGTTGGCCGGCATCCGCGGCCACTTCGAAAAGCGTTGAGCGTCAAACCAGTTGCCGGCGCAGGTTCTTCTTCAGTACCTTGCCGTAACTGTTCTTCGGTAGCGAGTCCACCACTACGTAGCGCTTCGGGCGTTTGAATCGGGCAATACGCGCCAGCAAATGCGCGTCGAGGTCAGCCGTGTTGATCTGCTCGACGGCCACGACGACGATGAAGGCCACCACGACCTCACCCCACTCCTGGTCGGGGGCGCCGACCACACACGCTTCGCTCACCTGAGGGTGCTCGAGCAGCGCTTCTTCCACCTCGCGTGGATAGATGTTGGAGCCGCCGCTGATCACGACGTCCTTCGAGCGGTCGTGCAACGTCAGGTAGCCGCGCACATCGAAGGAGCCCAGATCGCCGGTGCGTAGCCAGCCGCCCCGCAGGGTCTCGTCGGTGGCCACGGGATTGCGCCAGTAGCCGCTCATCACCACATCGCCACGGCAGACGATCTCGCCGATCTCTCCGACCGCTGCAGACATGCCGTCGGCGCGGAGCACCGCGACTTCGGTGCCCGAGCGCTGGTAGCCGACCGAGCCAAGGACGGCATCGTCGGCCGACTCGTGGTCGGCGCGGCGCAGACCGGTGATCGTCATCGGTGATTCGCCCTGCCCGTAAATCTGCGCGAATACCGGGCCGAACGCCGCCAGCGCTTTCTTGATGCTGTCCACGTACATCGGGCCGCCGCCGTAGATGATGGTCCGCAGCTGTCCCGGACGCGCACGCCCCGTCTCGACCACCCGCTGCACCATGGTCGGCGCCAGGAACGCGCTACAACCCGGGTGGTGTTCGCACAGATCGAGGAATTCGGCCGGCTCGAACCCGCCACGCTCCGAGATCACTTGGCGGGCGGCGCGCAAGACATAGGCCGGGATGTAGAGGCCGGAGCCGTGCGACATCGGTGCGGCATGCACCAGGCTGCTTTTGTGGTCGGGGTTGTCCATGTCGGCCAGATGCGCCACCGTCATCGCCATCAGGTTGCGATGGCTGAGCATCGCGCCCTTGGACCTGCCGGTCGTTCCGCTGGTGTAGAACAACCAGGCCAGCGTCGACGGTTCGGTGCTCGGCGCCGACGCCGGTTCGGCGCGTAGCCGTCGTGAATACTGTTCTGAGTCAACGATATCCACCGGATAGCTGGAATCCAGGTGAGCGGCGATCGATGACGAGGCGAAGACGTGTGAGGCCTCGGCGTCATCGAGGATCTGCGTCATCTCCCGGGGATGCAACTTGTAGTTGATCGGCACCGCTACGCACTCGGCGGCCCAAATGCCGAACAGCAACTCGACAATCTCCGGGCGGTTCTCGCTGGCGATCGCGATCCGCGCACCCGGCGGGTACTGGCGGCGGATCGAGCCGGCCAGACACAGCGCGCGCCCGCGCAGTTCGCTCCAGGTACAGCAGCGCCGCCGGCCGTGGTACACCGCGCCGTGATCGGGAAAGCGTTGCGCGGCTTGGTCCAGCAACGCAAACAGGTTCACTGCGCCGTCCACTCCGATGTCAGCGCGTAGTTCGACAGATACTTCGTCGAACTCCATCCGCCGTCGACCACGATGGTCTGCCCATTGATGAAACTGCCACCCGGCGAACACAAGAACGCCACAGTGCTCGCCACGTCGTCGACAGTGCCCAGCCGCTGGTGCGGGGTCATCTCGACCTGCATCCGGCGAAATCGGGGATCCTGTAACCGCTCCTCGGTCATCGGCGTCTGAATCACACCGGGGGCCACGGCGTTGCAGCGGATGCCGTGTGCCCCGTACTGGCAGGCGATATGGGTGGTCAGTGCCGTCAAGCCGCCTTTGGCTGCCGAATACGGACCACCGCGCAGCCCGCCCACCACCGCGAACGTCGACGTGATGTTGATGATCGCCGAACCGGCCTGCATGTGCGGCAACACATCTCGAGCGAGCCGAAACGGTGCACGCAACATCACGTTGAGAAAGTTGTCCAGCGTCTCGTCGTCGGTGCCGTGCAGCGGGGTCGGGCTGCCGACTCCGGCATTGTTGATCAAAAAATCCACGTGGCCCCAGCGCTTGACCGCAGCCGAGACGATGCGCGCGGGCCCATCGTCATCGGTCACGTCGACCGCCACCGCAAGGACGCGGTCGGGATCACCGATGGCCGCGGCCAACTCGGCCAGCTTCGCTTCGTTGCGGCCGGTGGCCAGCACTGCCATCCCGGCATCGGCGAGCTTGGTCGCACACCCGAATCCGATGCCGCCGCTTGCGCCGGTCACAATCGCTACCTGCATGTCATCCGTCCGTCGTTGTCAGGGCCGCTTGGATTCGGTGTTTGAGCACCTTGCCGGCGTCGTTTCTCGGTAATGCCGCCCAGATGACCACCTGCTCGGGCGCTTTGAAGACGGCGACGCCGTGGGATTGCAGGAAGGCGCGCAGGCCGGCCACGTCGGGATGTGGTTCATCGTTGGGCACCACGACGGCACAGGCCCGCTCGCCGGTGCGGGCATGGGGTAGGCCGACGACGGCGATCTCCGCGACACCGGGATGGTTGATCAGAATGTCTTCGATCTCTTTGGGTGCGATGTTCTCACCATTGCGGATGATGATGTCCTTGGCCCGGCCGGTGATGACGAGGTAGTCGTGGTCGACCCAGCGGGCCAGATCGCCGGTGCGGAAATAGCCTTCCGCGTCGAAGGATTCGGCGTCGTCGGCAGCATGGAGATACCCCACCAGCATCTGCGGACCGCGGGCGTGAATCTCGCCGCTGCCACCACGCAACGTGACTTGCGCGAATCCGGGCCGTCCATCGGTGTCGGCGGCATGGTCGGGATCCAGTGGCGCGCCGACCGTAGTCACCGGAACCTCGGTGGAGCCGTACACCCGGGTGACGGCGGCACCGTCGAAATACTCTGCGGCCCTGCGAATCAGCGACGGTGACACCGACGCGCCACCGCAGACGAACAGCTTCAGTTCAGGCAGCCGGGTGCCGGCGTGTTCGGCTGCCACCAGCAACTGCTCCAGAAACGGTGTCGCACCGGCGATATGAGTGCACTTCTGTCGCCCGATGAGCTCGACGGCCGCGGCGGCATCCCAGCGGTCCATCAGCACGGCCGACGTGCCGAGCAGCAGCGGACATTCGAATGCATAGATACTTCCGCCGATGTGAGCGATCGGCGACGGCACCAGGAACCGGTCACCGGGTCGTACTTGCCAGTGTTCACGGAGTTGGGTGATCAACGCGTGCATTGAGTTATGACTGTGCAGAACGCCTTTCGGACGGCCGGTGGTGCCCGATGTGTACAGAATCATCCGGACCGCATCCGGATCCAGCGCGGGCAGGTCGAGTGTCGACGATGAGTTCGCTGTGGGCAACGATGTGCCATCGCGCACCACGACGACCTCGGGCGGGTCCGCCATCTGCGCGATGACCCGGGTCAGCATCGCCGCGTAGTCGTACTGCCCGAATACCGACGGCACGAAGATCATCCGGGTGTTCGCATCGCTCAGGATGAACAGCAGCTCGTGATCCCGCAACGAGGGCAGGATGGGGTTGACCACCATTCCGGCCAGCGTCGCCGCGAGGTAGATGACCGCGGCCTCATGCCAATTGGGCAGCATGAAGGACACGACGCTGCCGATCGGCATTTGGTCCAGCATCACCGCAGCCAGCGCTGTCGCCTGATGACGCAGGCTCTGGCAGTCGACCTCGTGGCCATCGTCGATCAGTACGACCCGCTGCGGGGTGCGTCGGGCGGCGTCGGCGAGTGAATCAGCCAAGGTCTCGGGTACCCACCAGCTCCGCGCATAGGCTTCCGCGGCCCGCTCGTCGTCCCAGCGGACCGTTCGTCCACCGATCAGTTTGGTGTTCGACATCGCCGCATCTGAGGTTAGCCGCGGACCCGTCGCATCGTCATCGTGTGACGGAAACGGGACGCGGGATGGGTGTTGATGGTCAGCTGCGCGACTTCACCGTCGGAGGTCGCATACGTGCGGTGCACTTCAAGCCCGGGGCTGCCGACGTCGACGCTGAGCTGCTCGGCCAGCGCCGGCGAGATCAGCACGGCGGCGATCTCCTGTCGGACCTCGACGATGCTCAGCCCGAAGATGTCTTCGACGAGGGGAAAGATCGGACCGGTGTGTCGTGGCAGCAGTCGACCGACCCCGGCGAATGCCCGGTTGATGTAGTACTCGGTCCGGCAGACCGGGTACTCGGCCCCGTCTATCCGGCGAAAACCCTTGACGGCCAACCACTCTTCGCCGCTGGCGAGTCCCGTCCGGGCAGCCAACTCGTCGTCGATGACCGTCATCCCGGTGGAATCGATTGCGAATTGCGCTCCGGTGGCGAAGGCCAGCAGGTCGTTGATCGAGACGACGTCCTGGACGTACGAGTCTGACGACGGACGCGGTACCACGAGCGTGCCGGCCCGCGGCCGCGACGCGACGAGGTTGTCGTCGCGCAATCGCCGCAGCGCCTCACGGACGGTATACCTGCTGACCGAAAAGCGCTCGCACAGTTGATGTTCAGTGGGCAGCTGAGACCCGACCGGGTAGACGCCGTCGACGATTTCTTTCCGCAGCGCACGCGCGACCTGCAGGTAGCGGTGGTCGGTGGTGTCAGTCATCGTGACCGCCCTGCCGAAACGCCAGCAGGCTACCGTCCGCATCGGCCGACACATACAGCGTGCCGTCGGGCCCGGCGGTGATGCCGGCGAACGGTCCCTGCGGCCCGGAGAACGGCGGCATGCCCTTCAGCGGCTTGGGCACCACACCGGGTGCCGCGCCGAGCGGCAAGCCGGAGGCGATGGTGCGCCGTGACCCGCCGTCGAGATCCACCTCGACCAGTTCTCTGGCACCGGCGTCGACGACGTACAGCCGATTGCCGTCGACCAGAATGCCCTGCGGACATGCGAATTCGGCGGCCAAGGTTTCTGTACCGGACCCCGTGAGCGCGACCACTTTGCCCCCGCCGGCCTCCGACACCAGCCACCCGCCGTCGGGCGCGACCGCCAGCCCGACCGGATCGGCCAATCCGGACGCGATCACCTCGACCCGTCCGCTGCTGATCGACACCACCCGGCCCGTCCCGAGTTCGGCAGCTGCGATCGTCCCGTCGGCGTCAATCGCCAGCCCGTAAAGCTGATCGAACCCCTCCGCCAGCACGTCGCTTTCGCCGTCGGCAGGCCGGTAGCGCGAGATCTGGCCGCCCGATGTGGTGACGACGAACTCGCCCGGTCCGGCGGCGGCGAGTCCGCGAAGGAAACCCGGGTATCCCGGCGTGAACAGCATGGCGACCGTGCGCAGGGTGTGGTCGGGATCCAGAACGTAGAAGTAGGTGCCGTCGGCGACATAGAGCCTGCCGTCAGCGCCGACGGCCAGATCCAGCGGCCAGTTCAGCCCGCCCGGCAGCAGGGCCTCGGTCGAGCCGTCGGCGAGGACCTCGGTGATCTCACCGGTGAAGTTCGAGACGAACAGCCGGTCGCCGACGAAGGTCGAATTGTCCAGCCCCGGACTGAGGTTCGCCAGAACGGTCTGCGAGCCGGTGCGCGGGTCGATGCGCAACACCTGGCCGCTGTGCACCTGAGTCGAGACGATGAGGCCGGCCGAGTCGAATTTCACCGAGTCCGGGACGCCGAGGCCGGACGCGACCGTCTCGGGTTCACCCCCGTCGAGACCGATGCGCCAGATCTCGTTGGCGCCCATCACCGGGAAGTACAGCATGCCGTCCGGTCCGACTTCCATCGCGTTGGGCGACGGGACGTTCTCCGCAAGCACCCGGGGCGCGCCCCCGTCGAGGTCCAACTCGAGAAGCCTTCCGCCCTCCCGGCATTCGCCGATGAACAACCGGCCCTGGTGAACGGTGATGCCGTTGGCCGAGGGGATGTCTGCCCGCAGCACGCGGGTGTGGCCGTCGGCGCCGCGCACGCTGACCCGGCCGTCCATCACTTCGGTGGCGAAAAGGTCACCGTGCGGACCGAATGCCACATCGTCGGGCGCGATGATGTCCCCACCCTTGGCGCTGATGGTCTCCAGTTGACCGGTGCCGACGTCGAAGGCGCTGATCTGGCTCCCGGTCACCTGGGCGATGTAGATGCGGCCATCGGGCCCGGTCCGCAGGCCGTTGGCACCGAACAGCCTGCTGGGCGCCGTGAGCCGCTCCATGCGCCATCCCGCCGCGAGTGTCGGCGACCCCGGTATGCCGGAACGACCTTCGTGCAGCGACATCGGTGACGACTCCCGTAGGACCTGGGTGGCAAAAACTTTGGCGGCTGTTACAGCCGGTGACGTTAGCAACCGAGTCTGGTCCAGACAATAGCGCGCCTGAATACCACCACGGCCACTTGACGCCCAGCCATTTGCAGAGAATCATATTCTCAATTATGCGCATCTCGATATTTTGTCCGGACAATACGTAGGCGAATTCTCATAGTGGTCGATAATCTGCTCGATCTGCAGGGACGCGTGGTCATCGTCGCCGGCGCCGCCGGCGGCGGCATCGGCACCACCGTGGCCAGCATGGTCGCCGAGGCGGGCGCCACCGTCATCGCGGTCAGCCGAGGAAAGGACAACCTCGACACCCACATCTCTCCGCTGGTCGAACGCGGACTGCCGATCGTTCCCGTCGCTGCCGACGTCGCCACCGGGGACGGCGTGGCGATCGCGATCGAGCAGGCGCTGCGCGCCGACGGCGACCTGCACGGCCTGGTCAATGTGGCGGGTGGCGCAGCGCCGGCGACGTGGATGCCGTCAACCCGGGTGACCCGCGACGACTGGCGCGACCTGTTCGCCCAGAACCTGGAGACCGCGTTCTTCATGAGCCAGGCGGTGGCCGCGGAATTGAAGGCCGGCCGTCGCCCAGGATCGATCGTGTCGATCTCCTCGATCAGCGGAATGAACACCGCGCCGTTCCACATCGCCTACGGCACGGCCAAGGCGGCGATCACGGCGATGACGCGCACCATGGCCGTCGAACTGGCCGTCGACGAGATTCGGGTGAACGCGGTAGCTCCCGGCGTCACCGCGACCCCGGCGTCGCTCACCTACGTCGACGACGATGCCGACCGGGATCGCCAAGCGATCGCGATGGGCCGGCGCGGCCGCCCCGAAGAAATCGCCGGCGCCATCCTGTTCCTGTTGTCCGATCTGTCCAGCTACATCACCGGGCAAACTTTGCTGGTCGACGGCGGGCTGGACCTCAAGTGGACACACCTCGGCGCCGACAACACCTCACTCTTCCTCAAGGACGACTCCTTCCGAGCGGCGATAAGGAGCACGGAATGACCGACATTGAAATCGAAGCCGTCGAGATTGAAACACCCGAGCAGCTTTCCGCTCCGGTGACGATCGGCGTCGAGGCCTACCTGTCCGAGGACTACGCCCGCGACGAGCGCGACAAGCTGTGGCGCAAGGTATGGCAACAGGTCGGTCGGGTCGAAGACCTGCCCAAGACCGGTAGCTTCCTCACCTACGACATCCTCGACGACTCCGTGATCGTGGTGCGCACGGGTCCGGATACCTTGACGGCGCACCACAACGTGTGCATGCACCGCGGCCGTCGCCTGGTCGACACTCCCGAGCGGACGAAAAGCGCGTGCGGGCACAAGAAGTCGTTCGTGTGCGGGTTTCACGGCTGGACCTACGGTCTGGACGGCGCCTGCACCCACATTCCGGAGCAACAGGACTGGCAAGGCTCGCTGACGCCGCACAACACCCACCTCGCCCCGGTGCACGTCGACACCTGGGGCGGCTGGATCTTCATCAACCTGGATCCCCATTGCGAGCCGCTGCGTGACTATCTCGAGCCGGCCGCCACCATGCTCGAGCCGTTCGGCCTGCAGAACATGCGGGTGAAGTGGCGCAAATGGCTGACTTTCCAATGTAATTGGAAGGTAGCGATCGAGGCTTTCAACGAGACCTACCATGTCGCCACCACCCACCCGCAGTTCAACAAGTTCGGCACCTTCCGCGGTTGGGCGAAAGCGCAGGGCAAGCACAGCAACATCGGTTACGACGCGCCCAAAGATCTGAGCGAGACCAAGTCCAAGATCCGGCTCGGTACCGGAGATCCGCGGATCTCGACGGCCGAGATGCAGGTGTACACGTTGGAGGAAACCAACGCGACCACCACCAAGACACTGGTGGACGCGGCGAAGCGACTGGCCGACGAGCTGCCGGAGGACACCCCGCCGGACCAGGTGCTCAGCCATTGGCTGGCCGCCGCGCGAAGCGACGACGCCGCGCGCGGCGTGATCTGGCCGGTAATCGATCCCGAGCACTTGGCCCAAAGTGGCACCGCCTGGCAGATTTTCCCGAATTTCCAGATCGGGCAGGGCCTGACGACGGCGCTGTGCTACAGCGCGCGGCCCAACGGCTACGACCCCAACAGCTGCATCTTCGAGGCGGCTTGCTACGAGCTCTACCCCGACGGCCGAGAGCCGCAGACCGAGTGGGTGTACCTGGAGGCCGACGACCCCGACTGGCGCACCGTGTTCCCGCAGGATTTTTCCAACATGGCCGCCGTACAGCAAGGCATGAAATCGCTGGGTTTCACCGGCACCAAGCCCAACCCCTACATGGAACGCAGCACCGTAAACCTGCATCGCAACCTCGCCGAATACATGGGTACCGGTGCGCCGCGGGAAGTTCCGAACAAGGAGCAGCCGCACGCATGACGATGTACCAAGACAGCTGCGGGCCGAGCCAGACGCCCGACGACGTCGACGTGGCAGCGCTGCGGGAGAAGTACCGGCTGGAACGGGAAAAGCGGCTGCGAAGGGAAGGTTCCAAGCAGTACATCGAATTAGAGGATGACTTCGCCGGCTATTACGAAGTCGATCCCTACACGCCGGTGACACCGCGCGCCCCGATTACCGAGGACATCGACGTGGCGGTGCTCGGTGGCGGCTTCGCCGGCCTGCTGGCCGGTGCCCATCTGAAGAAGGCGGGCGTCGACGATGTTCGTATCATCGAACTCGGTGGCGACTTCGGCGGGGTTTGGTACTGGAACCGCTATCCCGGTATCCAGTGTGACAACGAATCCTACTGCTACATACCACTTCTCGAAGAGCTCGGCTTCATGCCCTCGAAGAAGTTCGCCGACGGCGCCGAGATCTACCAGCACTGCCGGAACATCGGCAAGCATTTCGGGCTCTACGATTCTGCGATCTTCTCCACCCAGGTACACGATTTGCGGTGGGACGAAGAGATCAAACGCTGGCGGATCAGCACCAATCGCGACGACGATATTCGCGCCCGATTCGTGGTCCTGGCGTCGGGGCCGTTCCACCGGCCGAAATTGCCCGGCATACCCGGCATCAAAAGCTTTGCCGGACACAGCTTCCATTCCTCACGCTGGGACTACGACTACACCGGAGGCGACATCACCGGGGGTCTGGACAAGCTGGCCGACAAGCGCGTCGCGGTGGTCGGCACCGGCGCCACCGGGATTCAGATCGTGCCGTTCCTGGCCCGCGACGCCAAGCACCTGTACGTCTTTCAGCGCACCCCGTCCACCGTCGACGCGCGTAACAACACCCCAACCGACCCGGAATGGGTCAAGACACTGCAACCGGGCTGGCAACGGGAACGTCAGCGCAACTTCCACAGCTGGACTTTCGAGGGTATGGCGCTGGGCCAGCCGGACCTGGTGTGCGACTTCTGGACCGAGCTCGGGCGCAACACCGCGGCTCGGGTGCTGGCTCTCGATGACCCGGCGTCGATGACGCCGGAGCAGTTCATGGCGATCCGGGAAGAGGAAGATTACAAGATCATGGAGCGGCTGCGGCGCCGCATCGACACGCTGATCGAGGACGGCGCCACCGCCGAGGCGCTCAAGCCCTATTACCGATTCCTGTGCAAGCGGCCATGTTCCAACGATGACTACCTAGCTTCTTTCAACCGCCCGAACGTCACGCTGGTCGACGTGTCGTCGAGCAAGGGCGTCGAGCGGGCCACCGAGAAGGGGCTGATCGCCAACGGCGTCGAATACGAGGTCGACTGCATCATCTACGCCAGCGGATTCGAAATCACCACCGAGATCAGCCGCCGCTATTCGATCGAGACGATCGAGGGCCGCGACGGGCTGTCGCTGTTCGACTACTGGCAGGACGGCTACAAGACGTTGCACGGCATGACGAGCTCGCGGCTTCCCGAACCAGTTCTACACCGGCTTCACCCAGGTCGGTATCTCGGCCAACATCGCCGCCAATTACGAGCTGCAGGGCGAGCACATCGCCTACATCATCGCCGAGGCGCTGAAACGGGGCGTGACCACGCGTGGAGCCCAGCCAAGAGGCGCAGGAGCAGTGGTGCGCGACGATTCGGGAAACCGCGATCGACAATTCGGCCTTCGACGCCCAGTGCACGCCTGGCTATTACAACAACGAAGGCGGTGGCGGGGGAGAGGGAATCCGATCGCACCTGGGCGAGCCGTATGGTCCGGGCTTCTACGCCTTCGAGGACTTGTTGCGGATATGGCGCGAAAAGGGCGACCTGGAAGGGCTGGTGCTTGGCGCTTGAACGAAACCCGTTCGCCGCAACTGCGATTCGACGACCGCGTTGCCGTGGTGACCGGAGCCGGCCGGGGGTTGGGGCGCGCCTACGCGCAACTGCTTGCCGCGCGCGGGGCGAAGGTGGTCGTCAACGACGTCGGGGGCAGCCCTCGACGGCGACGGGATGGACAGCGCTCCGGCCGAGCTGGTGGCCGCCGAGATTACCGCCGCCGGGGGCAAGGCGGTCGCATGCAGCGCGTCCGTTGCGACCCGCGAAGGCGGAGCGGCGATCATCGATACCGCGCTCGAGCACTACGGCTCCATCGACATTCTGGTTCACAACGCGGGCAACGTCCGTCGCGCCTCGCTCAAGGACATGAGTTATGAGGACTTCGACGCCGTGCTCGACGTGCATTTGCGCGGTGCGTTCCACGTGCTTCGGCCGGCGTTTCCGATCATGTGCGAGGCAGGCTATGGCCGCATAGTGCTGACGTCTTCGATCGGCGGTCTGTACGGGAACCACAGCGTGGCCAACTACGCGGCCGCCAAGGCGGGCGTGATCGGGTTGTCCAACGTCGCCGCGCTCGAAGGTGCCGCCGACGGCGTGCGGTGCAACGTGATCGTGCCGGCCGCGGTGACACGTATGGCGGACGGCATCGATACCTCCGCATATCCACCGATGGGTGCGGATCTCGTTGCGCCGGTGGTGGGTTGGTTAGCCCACGAATCCTGCTCGGTGACTGGTGAGCTGTTCGTCGCACTGGCAGGTCGCGTTGCGCGGGCGGTGATTGCGGAAAGCCACGGCGTGTTCCGGTCCGGTTGGACGATCGAGGACGTCGGCGGCCATCTCGAGGCGATCCGTGACGTGCGGGCACCACTCATTTTTCCGGTGGTCCCGGATGGACATGACGAGCACATTCGTCTACAGTTTCGATGCGGCTCGCCGCTCGAACGACCAAGGAGCCCTTCATGGCTAGCCGAATGGGGCCGATGGCCGATGTGCGCGTAGTCGATTTGACCGCGATGGTGATGGGACCGTATTGCACGCAGATCATGGCCGACCTCGGCGCCGATGTCATCAAAGTCGAGCCGCCGCAGGGAGATAACACTCGCTACATCTCGGTAGGTCCAGCGCCGGGCATGAGCGGGGTATTCGTCAACGTCAACCGGGGCAAGCGCAGCATCGTTCTGGATCTGCAGACCGATGCGGGAACGCGTGCGCTACGGGCCCTCGTCGGAACCGCCGACGTGTTCATCCACTCGATGCGCGCCAAGGCAATCGCCAAGCTCGGCTTCGGTTACGCCGACGTCGCAGCGATCAATCCCGACAATCGTCTATACCAATTGTTACGGATACGGCCGGCGGGGGCCCGATCATGACCGACCGGCCTATGACGACACGATCCAGGCCGAATGCGGTCTGCCGGCGGTGCAAGAGCAATTGACCGGCCAGGCTGATTACGTCGGCACCATCATGGCCGACAAGGTCGCCGGTTTGACGGCACTCTACGCAACGATGATGGCGTTGTTTCATCGTGAGCGCACCGGCGACGGACAAGAGGTCGAGGTTGCCATGTTTGAGACGATGGCCTCCTTCGTCCTTGTCGAACACGCCAACGGCGCCCTGTTCGATCCGCCCCTGGGTCCCGCGTTTTATCCGCGCACCGTCGCGCCCAACCGCCGCCCGTACCGCACCAGCGATGGCCACATCTCAGCGTTGATCTACAACGACAAGCACTGGAACGCGTTCATGAAGGCCGTGCAGCCACCGTGGGCCAGCGAGCAGTATTCGACGCTGGAACTGCGCACCCCCGAGATCGACACGATCTACGGCCTGGTCGCCGAAACGATGAAAGAGCGGACCACCGCCGAGTGGTTGGCGTTGCTGCGCGAACTCGAGATACCCGCCGCGCCGTTGAACACACCCGGCGCCCTGTTCGACGATCCGCATCTGAATGCCGTCGGCATGTTCGAGACGGTGGAGACCTCGCATGGATCGGTGCGCTTCCCGGGCGTACCAACGTGGTTCTCCAGGACACCTGGGCGCGTCGCAGGCCCGGCGCCGGAGCTCGGCGCCCACACCGCCGCAGTGCTCGCCGAGCTAGGCCTGGCCCTCGACACGAATCCGATGTCCGGCTCGGGATAGCGGTACTCAACGAAATGTATTGCAAATGAAGGAGCTTCCCCTTATGTCGGTGCCCGTCTACAAACGTATCCTCGACCTGTTCGAGGCCGAGGGTGTGAACACGCTGTTCGGTATCCCGGACCCGAACTTCGTGCACATGTTCGCCGAGGCCGACGCGCGCGGGTGGTCGGTGGTCGCACCGCACCACGAACTGAGCGCGGGATTCATGGCCGAGGCGGCATCGCGAATGACGGGTAGGCCGGGCCTGTGCATTGGCACGCTCGGCCCGGGCATGGCCAACATCGCGGGAGCGATCCAGTGCGCGAAGGTGGAGAACTCGCCGGTGATCTTCCTCGGCGGTCAGCGGGCCCGTATCACCGAGCGCCGGGTCCGGCGCGGTCGCATCCAATTCGTCCGGCAGGAACCACTCTTCGCACCGTCGGTGAAGTACAGCGCATCCATCGAGTACGCCGACCAGACCGACGAGATCATCCACGAGGCGATCCGCCGGGTGATGTCCGGCACGCCCGGGCCGGCTTACATCGAGTACCCGTCGCACGTCATTCTCGAGGAACTCGACGTGCCGGATCCGTTGCCGCCCAACCGGTATCGGCTGGTCAACCAGAATGCGGGTGAGCGTGAGGTGGCCGAAGCGGCAAAGCTGATCCGGGCCTCGGAGAGCCCAATCCTGTTGGTGGGGCACGGAGTCCACACGTCACGCAGCGGTGCGGCGGTCCGAGAGTTGGCCGACCTCATGCAGTGCCCGGTGATCCAGACCTCCGGCGGTACCTCGTTCATCGAGGGTCTCGAGGACCGCACCTTCGCGTACGGATTCTCGCCGGCGGCCGTGGAGGCGGTGGTGAAGTCCGATCTGTGCGTCGCACTGGGCACCGAACTCGGCGAACCGAGCCACTACGGCAGGACCCGGCACTGGGCCGAGAACGACGCACAGCGCAAATGGATTCTGGTCGAACAGGATCCGGTGGCCATCGGCGTCAACCGTCCCATCGACGTCCCGCTGGTCGGCGACCTGCGCGGGGTGGTGCCTCAGTTGGTAAATGCGCTGCGGGATACGCCACGAGAGGCGTCGGTCGACCTGGACCGCTGGATCTCCGACGACGCAGCGGAGTTGGCGCAGCTCGCCGAGAACGCACCTACGGGCCGGACGCCGGTTCACCCGGCGCGGTTCGTCGTCGAGGCCACTCGAGCTTTTCCGAAGGACGGCATCATGGTCCGCGACGGGGGCGCGACCGTCATCTTCGGTTGGACCTACTCGCAGGCCAAACCGCACGATGTCATCTGGAATCAGAACTTCGGCCATCTCGGCACCGGCTTGCCATATGCGGTCGGAGCATCGGTCGCCGAGGGTGGCAAACGTCCGGTGATGTTGTTGACCAGCGATTCGGCATTCCTCTTCCACATCGCGGAATTGGAAACCGCTGCGCGCTTGAGTCTTCCGCTGGTATGCGTAGTGGGTGTCGACCACCAGTGGGGACTCGAGGTGGGCGTCTACAAGCGCACCTTCCCCCAGCCGTCGCCGCAGCCCGGCGTGCACTGGAGCAAGGACGTCCGCCTCGACAAGGTTGCCGAGGGCTTCGGCTGCCACGGCGAGTACGTCGAGAAGGAGGACGAGATCGGACCGGCGATCCAGCGGGCCTACGCGAGCGGCAAAGTCGCCGTCGTTCACGTCTGCATCGATCCGAAGGCCAATTCCGAGGAGATGCCCAAGTACGACGAATTCCGTACCTGGTATGCCGAAGGCACCCAGTAAGCCCACGCAGTAAGAAAGGGATCGACCCGATGCGCGAATACCTGAAGTTTTACATCGACGGACAGTGGGTCGACCCGGTGCGGCCTAATCCTTTCGACGTGGAAAACCCGGCGACCGAGCAGGTTTCGGGGAGAATTTCGCTAGGCTCGGCCGCCGATGTCGACGTGGCGGTCCACGCCGCGCGGCGAGCCTTCGCGAGTTGGTCGCAAAGCACCCGCGAACAGCGCTTGGATCTGTTGCAGGCCATCCTCGCCGAATACCAGAAGCGCGCGGACGATCTCGCAGAGGCGGTCACCGAGGAAATCGGGGCGCCCGCGTCGTTGGCCGCAGGGCCGCAGGTCTTCCTCGGGATCGGGCACCTGATGACGGCCATCGACGTGCTGAAGAACTTCTCGTTCGAGGAACACAAAGGGGAAAGCCTGATCACCAAGGAGCCCATCGGTGTCTGCGGGTTGATCACGCCCTGGAACTGGCCGATCAACCAGGTCGCGGTGAAGGTCTACCCGGCCTTGGCGACCGGCTGCACCGTCGTTCTGAAACCCTCTGAGGTAGCACCGTATTCGCCCTACATCTTCGCCGAGATCTTGGACGCCGCGGGCGTGCCGGCCGGAGTTTTCAACCTGGTCAACGGTGACGGCGCGGGCGTGGGCACGGCATTGGCGAGCCATCCCGACATCGACTTGGTTTCGTTCACCGGCTCCACCCGCGCCGGTGTCGAGGTGGCCAAGCTCGCTGCCCCGACCGTGAAGCGGGTGACCCAGGAGCTCGGCGGCAAGAGCCCGAACATCGTCCTCGACGACAGCGGCTTCGCCGAGGGCGTCAGCGCCGGCGTGGCCAACATGATGCCGAACTCGGGGCAGAGCTGTAATGCGCCCACGCGGATGTTGGTCCCGAATTCCCGGATGGCCGAGGCCATCTCCATAGCGCGGGAGGCAGCCGAGCAGGTCACCGTCGGCCCTCCCGACGCAGGGACGACGATCGGACCGGTGGCCTCCAAGGCTCAGTTCGACAAGGTTCAGCGCCTGATTCAGAAGGGCGTGGACGAGGGCGCGACCGTGGTGGTGGGAGGTCCGGGCCGGCCGGCGGGGTTGGACAAGGGTTACTACGTCAAACCGACCGTCTTCGGTCACGTCACCAACGACATGACGATAGCGCGCGAGGAGATCTTCGGGCCGGTGCTGTGCATCCTCGGCTACGACGACATCGACCAGGCCGTCGAGATCGCCAACGACACCGAGTACGGCCTCGCGGGCTTTGTCTCCGGGGCCGACCTCGACCAGGCGCGTGACATTGCCCGCAAGATCCGCGCCGGCTGGGTGACGATCAACCACGCATTCGACATGAACACGCCGTTCGGCGGCTACAAGCGCAGCGGCAACGGTCGGGAGTGGGGCGAGTTCGGGTTCCACGAGTACTTGGAAGTCAAGAGCATTCTGGGCTACGCACCGTAAGGTCACCCGCCGGCTCCGGCCGACCATCAGGGAGGTTGCAATGAAATGTCGCGCCGCAGTGCTGCGCGGGGTCGGTCAGGACTGGGAGATCCGCGAGGTCGATCTCGATCCACCCCACGCCGGCGAAGTCCTGGTGCGGATGGCCGTTGCCGGTATCTGCCACTCCGATGACCACCTCGTCACCGGCGACGTATTGCCGACCCCCGAGGTGCGGGCCTCGACCGGCATCCCTGAGCCGGATTGGTTTCCGATGCTCGGTGGCCACGAGGGTGCTGGTGTCGTCGAAGAAGTCGGGCCGGGTGTGACGTCGGTGCAGCCGGGCGACCACGTGGCGATGTCCTTCATTCCCGCGTGCGGCAGTTGCCGGTTCTGTGTGAACGGCCAGAGCTACATCTGCGATGCCGGCGCGAGTTTGTTCTCGAGGGAGATGCCTACCGACGGAACCTGTCGCCGGCATCTCGGCGACGAAAACCTGATGGCCTACGGACAACTCGGCACGTTCGCCGAATATGCGGTGCTGACGGACAGGTCCGTCATCAAGATCGACCACACAATTCCCTTCCATGCTGCCTCCCTGGTGTCGTGCGGCGTCAGCACCGGCTGGGGCTCCGCAACGGTTTCGGCCGGCACCGAGCCCGGTGACACCGTCGTCGTCATCGGTACCGGAGGTGTCGGGATGAATGCCCTGCAAGGGGCGCGCGCGGCAGGCGCGACCTCTGTCGTTGCAGTGGACCCGATCGAGTCCAAGCGGGATTGGGCCAAGATCTTCGGCGCCACCCACAGCGCGGTCTCCGCCGAGGAGGCGATACCGCTGGTGGCAGAGATCACCGCCGGCGTGATGGCCGACCGCGTCGTTGTGACCGCCGGCGTGGTGCACGTGGAGTTGATCCCGTTGGCCATGAGGTTGCTGCGCAAAGGTGGGACCTGCGTGCTCACCGGCATCACCCCCTATACCGAGCCGGTGGTTCCGCTGATCCTGCAAGAGATGGTGCTGTCGTCCAAACAACTCAAGGGAGCGCTCTACGGCGGGATGAATCCGCGCACCAGCGTGCCGTTGCTGTTGTCGATGTATCAGGCGGGTGCATTGAAACTCGATGAGCTGGTCACCCGCCACTATCAGCTTGACCAGATCAACGAGGCGTTCGTGGACCTGCGCGAGGGCCGCAATATTCGCGGCCTCATCGATTTTGCCGGCAGTTGAAATCGTTCTCTGAGCAGCAAACCGGCCGGGGCGTATCCGAAAGTCGGGAAGTAGAAGTCGTCGTATTCGAAACCATGGCATCGTTCAGGTGGTCGAGCATGCCAACGGTGCCATGTTCGACCCCCGCTGCACCCGCGATCAAACCGCGGATAGCGGCGCGAAACGCAAGCCATACCCCACCGGCGACGCACCTCCGGCCACGCGCGGAGTTGCCGCGCGGCAGCATATTTCGCGTGGCCGCCGCGCCGTGTCTGCCGCCGATGCGCTCTGCCCGCACCTAAACTGGCGCCTGCATCAAGCAGGGAGGGGCACCCGAGTATCGGCGCCAAAAAAGCCGCCGACCAGGACACCGGTCGACGCGCTGGAGAGGTGAACAGAGAACCGGCCGGGGCATACCCCGTGCCGGTTCATTCTGCTCGCCAGCCTCGATGGGTCGCTCCACCGCCGCCGACTCGGCCCGCCAACCGCACGCCGAGCGCCGACAGCGACCGCCGCCCGGGCATCCGCGCGCTGGATGGCCTGCGCGCGCTGGCCGTCGGACTGGTCCTCGCTGACCACGGCGGCATCCCTGGCATGGCCGGCGGATTCCTCGGTGTCGACGTGTTCTTCGTGCTCAGCGGTTTCCTGATCACGTCGCTGCTGCTGGACGAACTGGGCCGCACCGGTCGTGTCGACCTGGTCAACTTCTGGATTCGGCGGGCCCGCCGGCTGCTTCCGGCGCTGGTCTTGATGGTGCTGACGGTGGCCGTCGGGCGTCAGCTGTTTTCTCCCGAGGCGGTCGCCAGCCTGCGTGACGATGCTGTTGCCGCCTTCTTCTGGGTGGCCAACTGGATGTTCGTCGCGGACAAGACCGGCTACTTCGCCCAGGGGTCTCCGCCGTCGCCGCTGCAGCACGCCTGGTCACTGGGGGTGGAAGAGCAGTACTACATCGTCTGGCCGCTTGTCCTGGTCGCGGTGGCCGTGGGGCTCGCGGCGCGCGCACGCCGGCGGAAGAAGCGGGCCACCGTCGGCGCGGTCCGCCTGACGGTGTTCCTGCTCGCCACGTTCGGGGCGCTGGCATCCGCCGCGGCCGCGATCCTGCTCGCATCCGACTCGACCCGCGACCGGGTCTACTTCGGCACCGACACCCGGGCGCAGGCGCTGCTGGTGGGTGCCGCGGCGTCCGCACTGCTGGTGGGTGACTGGCCCGCCCTCAATCGCGGATGGTCGCTGATCCGCTCCCGGACGGCCAAATGGATCGCCCGGTTGCTTCCGGTGATCGGCTTGGCGTTACTCGGAGCGGCCGTGCACTTCGCCACCGGGAGCGCCCGCGAGTTTCGCGGCGGGCTCTTGATCGCGGTCGCCGTCGCGGCGGTGCTGGTGATCGCCCCGGTGGCACTGGATCAGGGCGGGCCGGTCGCCACCGCGCTGGCCTGGGCTCCGCTGGCCTGGCTCGGTGGCATTTCCTACGGCATCTACCTGTGGCACTGGCCGATCTTCCTGGTTCTCAACGGCCAGCGAACCGGATGGCACGGCCTGTCGCTGTTCGCCCTGCGCTGCGCCGCGACGCTGGCGATCTCGGTGGTGTCGTGGTGGGCGATCGAGCAGCCGGTCCGGAAGTGGCGACCGATGCGGGTGCCGCTGCTACCGCTGGCCGGCGCCACCGCGGCGACCGCGGCGGCAGTGACGTTGTTGGTGGTTCCGGTTGTTCCGAAGGCCGGTGTCAGCGCACTCGACGCCAGCCTTCCGCCGGGGGTGTCACCGGTCGCGGTGGTCTCACCGTCGCCTGCGGAAGGCGTGCGGCCGGCGCGGGCGATCACCAAGCGAGATCCGCGGCGTCCGTTCACAGTGTCGGTGTTCGGCGACTCGATCGGCTGGACGATGATGCACTTCCTGCCGGCGACGCCGGGATTCCAGTTCGTCGACCACACCGTGATCGGTTGCAGCCTGGTACGCGGCGGGCCGTACAGCTATCTCGGCCAGGCCCTGGACCAGAAGAGCGAGTGCGAATCATGGCCGGGTAGATGGACCTCGCAGATCGCCGCCGACCAACCCGACGCCGTCCTGTTGGTCATCGGGCGCTGGGAAACCGTGGACCGGGTCAACGAGGGCCGGTGGACCCACATCGGGGATCCGGCCTTCGACTCCTACATCAGCGCCGAGTTGCGGCGTGCGGTCGACATCCTCAGCTTCAGCGGCGCGCCCCTAACCGTCGCGAACCTGCCCTACAGCAGACGCGGTGAGCGGCCGGACGGCAGCCTGTATCCCGAGGATCAGCCCGAGCGGGTGGACGAATGGAACACCATGCTGGGCAAGACGATCGGCAATCGCCCGGACGTTCACATCCTCGATCTCAAGAAGAAGCTGTGCCCGCAGGGAACGTATACGGCCGACGTGGACGGCATCCACGTGCGCAGTGACGGGGTGCACCTGACCGAGGAGGGCGTGCAGTGGATGACGCCCTGGCTCGAGCAGTCACTGAAACCGCGCTAGGTGGCGGCGTAGCAGCTGAGTTCCATGCTGTCGCTGTCGCGGACAGCGAAATTGAAACTCACGTAGCCACTTTCGCTACCGTGGACGTAGTCCAGGTAGGACCGGGTGTCCGGGCTCTCGGTGTTGTCGGCGACGACGAGCGCGCCCGGCGACAGCCTCGGCTCCAACAGCTCGATCACCGGCAGGTACAGCTCTTTCCACCCGTCCAGCAGGACGAAGTCGACCGGCCCGTCCAGTTCGGCGAGCGTGGACAGGGCGTCGCCTTCGAGAACGGTGATCAGGTCATCGAGGCCGGTGTCGGCGAACGTCTGCTTGGCGGCTGCGATCTTGGTTTCGCTGATCTCCGTCGTCACCACCCGCCCGGTGCCGTTGTCTCGCACCGCGGCCGCGAGGTGCAGTGCCGAAATACCAAACGACATACCGAATTCCACGATGGTGGCCGGTTTGGTCGCCCGCACCAGCGAGTACAGCAGCCGGCCGGATTCCGGCGTGACCGGGATGTAGAACTCGCTCATCGCGTCGGCACGTTCCTTGACGGTTGCCGACGCGGACAGGTTGGGGCCCCGCGCACGTAGCGTCGACATCTGTTCCTGCGCCTCGGCATACATCCGGTGCAGCGTGTCGGCGACCCGGGAGTCTTGCAGTGTAGTGGTAACCATGTTGTCGAGCCTAGGCGTTAATGAACGCTGGCGGGCACTTACGTCACCCGGCCGACTGCGGCAGCAGCACGATTTTGCCGTGGGTATGGCGTTGCTCGAGTTCTTTGAAGGCGTCGACCACCCGATCCAGCGGATAGGTGCCGGCAACGTCGAAGTCCAGCGCGCCGGAGACGATCAGATCGGCGACGTCCTGCAGCACAGCAGGCGTCGAAGCCTCGGCACTGCCTTCGGTTTTCGCGCCGACTTCGGCGGCCTTGGCAAACGAGATGATGGTGTTGATGCGCTCCCGCGGCACACCGAGATCGACAGCGAGCTGCAGATACTCCGGCCCGAACAAGTCGATGAAGGCATCGACGCCGTCAGGTGCGGCCTGGCGCAGTCGGTCAGCCAGCCCGTTGCCGTACTCGACGGGCTCGACGCCGTGTGCGCGGAGCCACTCCGCGTTGGCCGACGACGCGATGCCCAGCACCCGGACACCTCGCTGCGCGAGAAGTTGCACCACAAGACTGCCGACTCCACCGGCGGCCGCCGAGACGGCCACGGTCTCACCTGCCTGCGGCGCGACCGCGCGAACCGCGGCATACGCCGTGGCAGCGACCACGTAGAGCGAACCCGCTACTTCCCAACTCAATTCGGCCGGTTTGTGAATCAGCTGATCAGCCGGGACGCTCGCGTGGGTGGCATGGCTCGACCGCTGGAAGCTGAACCCGAGCACGTCGTCGCCGACGGCGAAATCGCTGACACCGTCGCCGACTTCGACAACGACGCCGGCCAAGTCGCTGCCCTGGCCGGAGGGAAAGGTAGCCGGGAATTGTTCGTGCAGGGCGCCGGTCCGGATGCCTGCTTCACCAGGATTGATGCCGGCCGCTCGAACCTCGACCAGCACCTCACCGGCCCCGGGTCGGGGCCGCTGGATATCGGTGACGTACAGGACCTCAGGACCGCCGTAACCGTCGAACCGAACCGCTCGCGTCTGTGTGCTTGCCATGCAGGCGGCAACTCGACCTCAGGCGGATGTATTCCTAGGCCACCACGTTGATCGGATCGCCGATGTGAACCGTGTCGAAGTACCACGCGGCATTGTCCGGGCTGAGATTGATGCAGCCGTGGCTGACGTTTGCATAGCCCTGGGAGTCCACCGACCACGGAGCCGAGTGGACGTAGACGCCACCCCAGGTGACGCGGACGGCGTACTGCGCAGTGATCTTGTAGCCTTCCGACGATTCGAGTGGGATGCCGATGGTGCGCGAATCCATCACGACCGTGCGCTCTTTCGAGAGCGCGGAGAAATTGCCGATCGGGGTCGGGCGCGTGGCCTTGCCCATCGATGCCGGCATTGTGCGAAGCACTTCGCCGTTCTGGGTGACCGTGAAGGTGTGCGCGGAAATGCTTGCAGTACCGACGATTTCGTCGCCCGTCTCGAAACCCGTCGACAATGCGTGCACTCGGACGCCGACGTGGCTGTGCGCGGGCCAGTAGCCGTTCGGCTTCCACTGGACGACGTTCGGTTCGGGCCATTCGAACGTGCCCGGCACGTGGTTGGGCGCAATGACTTTGATCGCCCGCTCGGCTGCTGCGCGGTTGGCGACCGGGCCGGTGAATGTGACGATCACCGGGTGGGCCACCCCGACCACCGCGCCGTTGGCCGGCAGGATCGATGCGACGGTGCCGGACGGGACCGGCGGAGAAATCGCCGCCATGCCGGGGGCGGCCGGGCCCATCATGGTCAGCGCCGCGATCAACGACGCGAGCCCGCCGAGGCGAATCGCTTTACCCACCGTGTCCACCCTCCGAGACGATCCGGGACCCCCGCCCGCATCGCACATCTCCAATATGCCTCATGTCCCGCTCAGCAAAGGGGACATAGGTTGCGCACGTCGCAATTAGAGAATCATCTTACAGGGCATACGTGCTGCTGAACGGCGTATTTGCGCGAGCTTGTAGGGCGACTGGCGCTTACGCTGACCGCGAGTTGGCAAGCATGTCGGCCGGCCTCAGCCGTGCCAGCTGCTCCAGTGCCGCACGGCGACGGCGATCACCGGGCCGATCAATGAAACCGATTGATACTGGGCATATTTCGCGCGCAGCAGCTCCCGCCCCTCTTCCATGGTGCTGCCGTCGTGATGGATGGTGGCGATCCCGTCGGCGCGGACCCACCACAACTGCGTC
Source organism: uncultured Actinomycetota bacterium (assembly GCA_963753995.1). Taxonomy (GTDB): domain Bacteria; phylum Actinomycetota; class Actinomycetes; order Mycobacteriales; family Mycobacteriaceae; genus Mycobacterium. The sequence goes on from CAVWEO010000006.1 coordinate 239,153, forward strand.
CAGTCCCGCTCGTAATGGTCGACGAGGAGGCTCACCTGCGGATTGCGCTCGATGTTGGTCAGCCGGCGCAGCCGCTGCGTGGTCTTCGGTTTGGCGTCCACCGCGGTGTAGACGACCCCGTTGTCCAGGGCGAACACCACCGGCACCAGGTGGGGGCGTCCGTCTGGAGCGGCGGTGGCCAATCGGGCTACCGCCGCTTGCGCGAAGCGGGCCTCGGGGTCGAAGTCGGTCATATCTAAATGGTGAAGGGCCCTAGTTGATCGACAAGCCGCCGTCGACGACGATCGTTTGACCGGTGACGTACCCGCCGGCGGCCGATGCCAGCCATACCGCGGTGGCGGCCAGTTCGCGGTCGTCGCCGAGGCGGCCCAGGACCAGGCGATGCGACTGGCTCTCCAGGTACTCGGGCGGGTACTCGTCGGTCATCTCGGTCTTGAAGAATCCCGGAGCCAGCGCATTGACCCGAATCCCCTTGCGCGAGCCCCACTGCTGCGCCAGATCCCGGGTGAGCCCGATGATGGCGGCCTTGCTCGCGCTGTAGGCCGCCTGCGGAAGGCCCGCAGTGGTGATCCCGAGGATGCTGGCGATGTTGATGATCGAGCTTCCGGGCTGCATCACCCGCCCGCAGGCCTGCGCCACCCAGTACGCGCCGTTGAGGTTGACGTCGATTACCGACCGGAATTCCTCGGGTGTCTCCCGGGTAGCCGGGTGGGCGGTGCCGATGCCGGCGTTGTTGATCAACACGTCGACGCGGCCGAACGTCTGCATCGCGGCGTCGACCAATGCCTGACTCTGCTCGGGCACGCTGACATCGGTTGCGACCGTGAGCGCCTTGCGGCCGCCGGCCTCGACGAGCGCCGCCGTGTCAGCCAGCCGGTCGACCCGGCGCGCCCCCAGCACGACGTCGGCGCCGGCCTCGGCGAACACCTGGGCAAATGACACGCCCAGACCGGACGAAGCGCCGGTCACGATCACCACTTTGTCGTCGAGTCGGAATGAATCGAGAACGCTCATTGGAAAAACACCTTTGCCGTCGAGTTGGCGCCCAGCCAAAGCCTTGAAGCTACCGCCCACCGGCACGCCGGCCGAAACAGAGCCGGCGAAACCGCGGTCACGGATCTAGCTCCCGAAGACCAGTCGTCGATATGCCCGACTCGGCGACGCACGCTACGGTTAGATAAACAAAGTTCTGTCGTCACTCATGCGTGACGGCATTTCTGGTTTGATCCGGGGCTGTAACTCACGCAGGAGGTGACGGGATGAGCGGATCGCACCGCCGCAAACCGCGGAGGTCGCTGAGCTTGCTCAGTCTGTTGGCAGCGGCAGGACTTGGCCTGGCCACGGTGCCCGCGAACGCGTCGCCCGCCTTGCCGCCCCTACCGCGGGATGCCAGCTCAGCGGCCGCGCAGGTGGGCCCGCAGATCGTGGACATCGACGCCAAGCTCGGATTCCAGAGCGCCGTGGGCGCCGGGACCGGCATCGTGATCGATCCCAGCGTGATCCTCACCAACAACCACGTGGTCGCCGGCGCAACCGATCTCTCGGCGAGATCGATCGCCAACGGTCAGGTCTATCCGGCCAACGTGATCGGTTTCGACCGCCAGCACGACATCGCGGTCCTGCAACTCGCGGGCGGCGGCCTGCCGGTGGCCAACATCGGCAACTCTGACGGCGTGAGCGTGGGCGAGCCGGTGGTGTCACTGGGCAACGCCGGTGGTGTCGGCGGAGCGCCGAGTGTGGAGCCCGGCCGCATCGCGGCCCTGAATCAGACCGTGTCGGCGAACGACGCGCTGACCGGCAGCACCGAAACCCTGGTCGGGTTGATCCAGATCGATGCGAACATCCGTCCGGGCGACTCCGGTGGCCCGACGGTCAACTCCGCCAACCAGGTGATCGGCATGAACACCGCCGCATCGCAGAACTTCCACCTCGGCCGCGGCCAGGGCTTCGCCATCCCGATCAACGAGGCGATGGCCATCGCGGGCCAGATCCGCTCCGGCGCCTCGTCGCCGACCGTGCACATCGGGCCCACCGCATTCCTCGGCGTCGGAGTCAACGACGCCCCGGGTGGCTCGGGCGCGGTCGTCCGGCAGGTGATTCCGACCGGCCCGGCCGCGGGCGCCGGGCTGGCCCCGGGCGACGTGGTCAACTCGATCAACGGCCAGCCGGTCAACTCGGCCACCGCGCTGACAAACATTCTCGACCAGCATCACCCCGGCGACCACGTCAGCGTGGGGTTGCAGGGCCGGACCATCGATGTCACGCTCGGAGACGGTCCGCCGGGCTGATCCGGCATCCAGCTCAGCGGCTGTACTCAATTCGTTTGGCGCATAAGGTTTTCGATGCCGCCCCTCGGGTACGTGTAGTGTCGTGGACTTGACCAGGGACAGAGACGACTCGTCCGAGCACGACCCCGCGGAGGGAAGCCACGTCGAAGGCGGCGTGGTCGAACATCCCAACGCCGACGAGTTCACCGAGGCCAAATCGCTGCCCGCCGATCCGACTTGGTTCAAGCACGCGGTGTTCTACGAGGTCTTGGTCCGGGCGTTCCTGGACGCCGACGCGGACGGCTCCGGTGACCTTCGGGGACTGCTGCAGCGGCTGGACTATCTGCAATGGCTCGGTATCGACTGCATCTGGTTGCCGCCGTTTTACGACTCCCCGCTTCGTGACGGCGGCTATGACATCCGCGACTTCTACAAGGTGCTCCCCGAGTTCGGTGCCGTCGAAGATTTCGTGGCGTTGCTCAACGCCGCGCATGAGCGTGGCATCCGGGTCATCACCGATCTGGTGATGAACCACACCTCGGATTCACACCCCTGGTTCCAGGAGTCGCGGCACGACCCCGAAGGCCCGTACGGCGACTTCTACGTCTGGAGCGACACCAGCGAGAAGTACACCGACGCGCGGATCATCTTCATCGACACCGAAGAGTCGAACTGGACCTTCGACCCGGTGCGCAAGCAGTTCTACTGGCACCGATTCTTTTCCCACCAACCCGACCTGAACTACGACAACCCGGCCGTGCAGGAAGCGATGATCGACGTGCTGCGCTTCTGGCTCGACCTCGGGATCGACGGGTTCCGCCTGGACGCGGTGCCCTACCTGTTCGAGCGTGAAGGCACCAACTGCGAGAACCTGCCCGAGACGCATGCCTTCCTCAAACGGGTCCGCAAGGTCGTCGACGACGAGTTCCCCGGCCGGGTGTTGCTGGCCGAGGCCAACCAGTGGCCCGCGGACGTCGTCGAATACTTCGGCGATGCCAGCACCGGTGGCGACGAGTGCCACATGGCCTTCCACTTCCCGCTGATGCCGCGGATCTTCATGGCGGTCCGACGTGAGTCACGGTTCCCGATCTCGGAGATTCTCGGGCAGACGCCGCAGATTCCGGACATGGCGCAGTGGGGGATCTTCCTGCGCAACCACGACGAGCTGACCCTGGAGATGGTCAGCGACGAAGAGCGCGACTACATGTACTCCGAGTACGCCAAAGACCCGCGGATGAAGGCCAACGTCGGGATCCGCCGCCGTCTGGCGCCGCTGCTGGACAACGACCGCAACCAGATCGAATTGTTCACCGCCCTGCTGCTGTCGCTGCCCGGATCGCCGGTGCTGTACTACGGCGACGAGATCGGGATGGGCGACGTGATCTGGCTCGGTGACCGCGACGGAGTTCGGACACCGATGCAGTGGACGCCGGACCGCAACGCCGGCTTCTCCAAAGCCAATCCCGGTCGGCTGTACCTGCCGGCCAGCCAGGACTCGGTCTACGGGTATCAGGCCGTCAACGTCGAAGCGCAGCGTGACACCTCGACGTCGCTGCTGAACTTCACCCGGATGATGCTCGCGGTGCGCCGCCGGCACGAGGCATTCGCCGTCGGGAGCTTCGAGGAACTCGGCGGCTCCAACCCGTCGGTGCTGGCTTTTTTGCGCCAGCTACCCGACGACGGCGACACCGTGCTGTGCGTCAACAACCTGTCGCGTTTCCCGCAGCCTCTCGAATTGAACCTGCAACATTGGAGTGGCCACACACCGATCGAGCTCACCGGCCATGTTGAGTTTCCGCGGATCGGCCACCTGCCCTACATGCTGACACTGCCGGGACACGGGTTCTACTGGTTCCAGTTGTGCGGGTCGGAGGAGTCGCAATGAATCTGCCGTGGTCAGAATGGCTGCCCCAGCAGCGCTGGTATGCCGGCCGCAGTCGCGAATTGGCGACCGCCGAGCCGGGCCTGGTGGTAGGCCTGCGCGAAAATCTGGATCTCACACTGGTGGACGTCACATACACCGACGGCTCGGCCGAGCGCTATCAGGTGATCGTCGGCTGGGATTCCGAGCCGCCCTCCGAGTTCAACACCGTCGCCACCATCGGCGCCGACGGCGATCGGGTCGGCTTCGATGCGCTGTATGACCCCGACGCGGCGGCGTATCTTCTGTCGCTGGTCGACTCGTCAGCCACCCGGGAAGGCGTGTCGTTCGGCAAGGAGCCGAACGTCACCCTGCCGCTGAATGCCTACCCGCGGGTCTCGGATGCCGAGCAGAGCAACACCAGCGTGATCTTCGACCGCGACGCGATCTTGAAGGTGTTCCGGCGCGTCAGCCCGGGCATCAACCCCGACATCGAGCTCAACCGGGTCCTCGGGCGGGCCGGAAATCCGCATGTGGCGCGCCTGCTGGGTACCTATGAGCTGACCACGCCGGATACCGACAGCAGCTGGCCGCTGGGCATGACGACGGAGTACGAGGGCAACGCGGCCGAGGGCTGGGCGATGGCCACCGCCAGCGTCCGCGACCTGTTCGCCGAAGGCGACCTGTACGCCTACGAGGTCGGAGGCGACTTCGCCGGCGAGTCCTATCGCCTGGGCGAATCCGTCGCATCGGTGCATGCGGGGCTCGCCGAAGCGCTGGGCACCTCGCAGATCCCGTTCCCGGTCGACTCCATGCTGGCCCGGTTGTCGTCGGCGGCGGCAGCGGTGTCCGAACTCGAGCAGTACGTCCCGGCGATCGAGTTGCGGTTTCAGAAGCTGACCGAACAGACCATCACGGTGCAGCGGGTGCACGGCGATCTGCATCTGGGCCAGGTGTTGCGCACGCCGGAGTCCTGGATCCTGATCGATTTCGAAGGCGAGCCGGGCCAACCGCTGGACGAGCGGCGTGCGCCGGACTCCCCGTTGCGGGACGTGGCCGGCGTGCTGCGATCGTTCGATTACGCCGCTTACGGGCCGCTGGTCGAGCAGTCGGCCGACAAGCAGCTGGCTGCG
>CAVWEO010000007.1:0-136285 GCA_963753995.1 uncultured Actinomycetota bacterium
CACTGCGCCGCGGAGATCCGGACTCCGGTGTCCTACCGTTGTCGGCGGTCTCTGCCGCACGGACCCTCATTGCGGTGCGGGGATTCCACCGTTTCGCCGCTGCGGAGGGACTGGCCGCAGTCGATGTCGCTCAGGCCGTCAAGCCGCCGACGCCGGGTCGTCGACTGCCCAAGAGCCTCAGCCTCGATCAGGTGCTCGCACTGCTGGCCGGCGCCGGCGGTGACAGTCCGTCGGACGGCCCGTTGACCCTGCGGAATCGCGCGTTGCTCGAATTGCTGTACTCCACCGGCGCACGAATCTCCGAAGCCGTCGGACTCGACGTCGACGACATCGACACCCACGCGCGTTCGGTGCTGCTGCGCGGCAAGGGCGGTAAGCAGCGGCTGGTTCCAATCGGACGGCCCGCGGTCCAGGCGTTGGATGCCTACATGGTCCGCGGGCGTTCGGAGTTGGCGCGGCGCGGCCGAGGCACCCCGGCGATCTTCCTCAACGCCCGCGGTGGGCGGCTGTCGCGCCAGAGCGCGTGGCAGGTGTTGCAGGACGCCGCGGAGCGGGCCGGCATCACCTCCGGTGTGTCGCCGCACACGTTGCGGCATTCGTTCGCGACTCATCTGCTCGAAGGCGGGGCCGATGTCCGCGTCGTGCAGGAACTCCTGGGACACGCATCGGTGACCACCACGCAGATCTACACGATGGTCACCGTGCACGCGCTACGCGAAGTCTGGGCCGAAGCCCACCCGCGGGCGCGCTAGCCGCCGAGGTACTCCGACTCCAACACCAGATCCGTGACCATGCTCTGGTACTCCAGGTGCGCCTTGTGTTCGGCGGTGTTCCACAGCGTGCCCTGCTGCTGACGCATGTATTCGCGGTACTTGGGCGCGCCCGGGATCCGGACGTTGTCGGCCACCGCGATCGAACCGGTGTGCAGCCAGCCGCGGTCGAGAATGCTCAGCAGATCGACCAGGTAGGCGTCCTTGTCGTGGTCGAGGAACACGAAATCCAATGCACGAGAACCGAAGCCGTGATCCTGGGCCAGCGCATCGAGGGTGCGGCCGCCGTCGCCGATGGTGCCCACCACGCAGGTGATCCGGTCAGCGACACCGGCATGCGCCCAGATCCGGCGGGCGTTGGCGGCGTTGGCGTCGGCAAGTTCTACGGAGTACACCTGGGCCCCCGGCGCCGCGCGGGCGATGCGCAGCGCCCCGTAACCGCAGTAGGTGCCGAGTTCGAGGGCCAGCTTCGGGTCGGCCCGCCGGACGGCTGCGTCGAGCAGCGCGCCCTTCTCGTCGCCGACGTTGATCAGCATCGACTTCTCGTAGGCGAACCGGTCGATGGTCGCGATGACGTCGTCGATATCGCCGGCCCGCGCGTGGGCGAGCACGTACTCGACCGCGGCGGCTTCACGCCCGTCGCCGATCTGACCCGTGGTGGTGAGGTTGCGCGCGCCGGTCGCCATCCGCCAGAACGACCACCGCAGCAGGGGGATGCGCTGCTTGAGGCTCATGGTCGCCACCCTAGCCCGCTGGGCGACCCGACCGGGGCGGCCCAAATTCGCTGGTGACGTTGTTGCGGGTCTTCTGGCACGGGCGCGTATACCCGTTAGACTCTGCTGCGATGTCCGCCATTTCCCGACCGCCGCGCACGCTGTGGCGACCCATGCTGCCGAGCTGCAGCCGGGTATGACCGACGACGCCGACAGCGGCACAGAAGTCGGCCTGACCGGGCGCCCACCTCGGGCGATCCCCGAACCCAAGCCGCGCACCTCGCACGGGCCGGCCAAGGTCGTGGCGATGTGCAACCAGAAGGGCGGGGTGGGAAAGACCACGTCGACGATCAACCTGGGTGCCGCGCTCGCCGAATGCGGCCGCCGGGTTTTGCTGGTGGACCTCGACCCGCAGGGCGCGTTGTCGGCGGGCCTGGGTGTGCCGCATTACGACCTGGAACACACCATCCACAACCTGCTGGTCGAGCCGCGGGTGTCGCTGGACCACGTGTTGATCCACACCCGGGTCAAGAATCTGGACCTGGTGCCCAGCAACATCGACTTGTCCGCGGCGGAGATTCAGCTCGTCAACGAGGTGGGCCGCGAGCAGACGCTGGCCCGGGCGCTGCATCCGGTGCTGGACCGCTACGACTACGTCCTGATCGACTGCCAGCCCTCGCTGGGTCTGCTCACCGTCAACGGCCTGGCCTGCTCCGACGGCGTCATCATCCCGACCGAATGCGAGTTCTTCTCGCTGCGCGGACTGGCCTTGCTGACCGACACCGTCGAGAAGGTGCGCGACCGACTCAACCCGAAGCTGGACATCAGCGGCATCCTGATCACGCGTTACGACACGCGGACGGTGAACTCCCGCGAGGTGATGGCGCGCGTGGTGGAGCGGTTCGGCGACCTGGTGTTCGACACCGTCATCACCCGTACTGTCCGCTTTCCGGAGACCAGCGTCGCCGGCGAACCGATCACCTCGTGGGCCCCGAAGTCGGGCGGCGCGGCCGCCTACCGCGCGTTGGCCCGCGAGGTGATCGACCGGTTCGGCGCGTGAACGCTCGCGCGACCTGTGAGGCATCACCCCAGAACGGCTTCCAGGTCAGGCTGACCAATTTCGAGGGCCCGTTCGACTTACTGCTGCAACTGATTTTCGCGCACCGCCTCGACGTGACCGAGGTGGCGCTGCACCAGGTCACCGATGATTTCATCGCCTACACCCGCGCCATCGGTTCTGAGCTGGGACTCGAGGAGACCACCGCATTCCTCGTCGTCGCCGCGACGCTGCTCGACCTCAAAGCCGCTCGGTTGCTCCCGTCCGGCCGGGTCGACGACGAGGAAGATCTCGCGCTGCTGGAAGTCCGCGACCTGCTGTTTGCGCGGCTACTCCAGTACCGCGCGTTCAAACACGTCGCCGTGATGTTCGCTGAACTGGAGGCGGCTGCGCTGCGAAGCTATCCCCGCGCGGTGTCCCTGGAGGACCAGTTCGCCGACCTGCTGCCCGAAGTGATGCTGGGAGTGGACGCACACGCCTTCGCGCAGATCGCCGCGACCGCCTTCACCCCGCGCCCGGTGCCGACGGTGGGCACCGAACATCTACACCAGGTCTATGTGTCGGTTCCAGAGCAAGCCAAGCGGCTGCTGTGGTTCCTGGAGCAGCGCGGGATAGGGCAGTGGGCGTCGTTTTCCGACCTCGTCGCCGATTGCGAGCCCATCGAGATCGTCGGCCGCTTCCTGGCTCTGCTCGAGCTGTTTCGCTCCCGGGCGGTAGCATTCGACCAGTCAGAACCGCTTGGTGTGCTCCAGGTTTCGTGGACCGGAGAACAGCCGACCAGCGCAGAATTGCGGGACGAATACTCATGAGCCAACCGTTCGATGCCGATGTGGGCATCGACGCGCCCGAAACCGACGTGCCCGTCGACCCATCCGATCTCGACGCCGATGTGAATCTGGGCATCGACGTCGCCACAGCACCCGAACTCGAGGACGCCGAGCTGGGTGCGGTGCTGGAAGCCCTGCTGTTGGTGGTCGACACCCCGGTCACCGTGGAGGCGCTGGCCGCCGCCACCGAACAACCGGCCTACCGGGTAGCCGACAAGCTGCGAGGGATGGCCGATGAGCTCACCGCGCAAGACAGCGGCATCGATCTGCGCGAGGCCGGCGGGGGATGGCGGCTCTACACCCGGGCCCGGTTCGCGCCCTACGTGGAGCGGCTACTGCTGGACGGGTCGCGTTCGAAGCTCACCCGGGCCGCCCTGGAGACGTTGGCTGTGGTGGCCTATCGGCAGCCGGTGACGCGAGCGCGAGTGAGCGCGGTCCGCGGCGTCAACGTCGACGCGGTGATACGCACCCTGGTGGCGCGTGGCCTGATCACCGAAGCGGGCACCGACGCCGACACCGGCGCGGTGACGTTCGCCACCACGGAGCTGTTCCTGGAACGCCTCGGGCTGTCATCGCTGACCGATCTTCCCGACATCGCGCCGCTGCTCCCCGATGTCGACACCATCGACGACCTCAGCGAATCCCTGGACGACGAGCCACGTTTCGTGAAGCTCGCCGGCGGCCCGGCCTCCACCGATCCGTCGTTGTCGTTCGACGTGGATCACGACTGATGGCCGCCGCCAACGAGTCCGACGGGGTTCGCCTGCAGAAAGTGTTGTCGCAGGCCGGAATTGCGTCCCGGCGGGTTGCCGAGCGGATGATCATCGATGGCCGTGTGCAAATCGACGGCCGGGTGGTGACGGAGCTGGGCACCCGGGTCGACACCGATACCTCCGAGATCCGGGTGGACGGCGCGCGGGTGATCCTGGACGAGTCGCTGGTGTACCTGGCGCTGAACAAGCCGCACGGCATGCACTCGACGATGTCAGACGATCGCGGCCGACCGTGTATCGGCGACCTGGTCGAGCAGCGGGTCCGGGGCAACAAGAAGCTGTTTCACGTCGGGCGCCTCGACGCCGACACCGAAGGTCTGATCCTGCTGACCAACGACGGTGAATTGGCGCACCGCCTGATGCACCCGTCCTACCAGATTCCCAAGACGTACCTGGCCACCGTGAACGGAGCGGTACCCCGTGGGCTGGGCAAGAAGTTGCGCGCCGGAATCGAATTGGATGACGGGCCGATCGCTGTCGACGATTTCGCGGTAGTGGATTCCATCCCCGGCAAGACGCTGATCCGGGTCACGCTGCACGAGGGACGCAAGCGGATTGTGCGCCGGATGCTGGCCGCTGTCGGCTTTCCGGTGCAGACGCTGGTCCGTACCGACCTCGGCGCGGTAACCCTGGGCGAGCAGCGGCCGGGCAGCATTCGGGCGTTGCGCCGCAATGAGATCGGCGAACTCTATAAAGCGGTAGGCCTGTGAGTAGAACGGTCGTCGCCGTCGACGGCCCAGCTGGCACCGGAAAATCTTCGGTATCACGAGGATTGGCACGCGTACTGCACGCCCGCTACCTCGACACCGGTGCGATGTACCGGATCGCCACCCTGGCCGTGCTGCGCGCCGGAGTCGACCCGACCGATCAGGACGCCGTGCAGGCGGCTGCGGCTGCGGCGAACCTCTCGGTGGGCCACGACCCCGACACGGACCGCAGTTACCTTGACGACGAGGATGTTTCGTCGGAGATCCGCGGCAATGAGGTCACCAAGGCAGTCTCGGCCGTGTCGTCGGTCGCCGCGGTCCGCACCCGGCTGGTCGACCTGCAGCGTGGCCTGACCGCCGGGCCGGACAGCGTCGTGGTCGAAGGCCGCGACATCGGCACGGTGGTCTTGCCGGACGCCGACGTCAAAATCTTTCTGACCGCATCGGCCGAAACGCGCGCGCGCCGCCGCAACGACCAGAATGTCGCGGCCGGCCTGCCCGACGACTACGACAGCGTGCTGGCCGATGTGCGCCGCCGCGACCACCTGGACTCGACGCGAGCGGTATCGCCGCTGCGCGCCGCCGCGGATGCGGTGGTCGTCGATACCAGCGAGATGACCGAATCCGAAGTAATCGACCATCTCGTAAATGTGGTCAGGCAGAGAAGCGAGGCAACCCGGTGACGCCCGAACGCGACGGTGATGGCGGCGAAGCCGGGAGCGAGCTCGTGAGTGACGACGGCACCTGGACGGACGAAAGTGACTGGGAATCAACCGGATTCATCGAATCGATCGACGATGAGCTAAGCGGCCCGCCGCCCGTGGTGGCGATAGTCGGCCGGCCGAACGTCGGTAAGTCGACATTGGTCAACCGGATACTGGGTCGGCGCGAAGCGGTGGTCCAGGACGTGCCGGGAGTGACCCGTGACCGCGTCTCCTACGACGCGTTGTGGACCGGTCGCCGCTTCGTGGTGCAGGACACCGGGGGATGGGAGCCTGACGCCAAGGGCCTGCAGCGACTGGTGGCCGAACAGGCGGCAGTGGCCATGCGTACCGCCGATGCCATCATCCTGGTGGTGGATGCCGTCGTCGGCGCGACAGCTGGTGACGAGGCGGCCGCACGTATCTTGCGTCGCTCGGGCAAGCCAGTGTTTCTGGCGGCCAACAAAGTCGACAGCGAGAAGGGTGAATCCGACGCGGCCGCGTTGTGGTCGCTGGGTGTCGGGGAGCCTTATCCGGTCAGCGCGATCCACGGCCGCGGGGTCGCCGATCTGCTCGACGCGCTCGTCGCCGTGCTGCCTGAGGTTGCGGAATTGGGCTCCAGCCAAGGCGGTCCGCGACGGGTCGCGCTGGTCGGCAAGCCCAACGTCGGCAAGAGTTCGCTGCTGAACCGGCTGGCCGGCGATGAGCGTTCGGTGGTACACGACGTCGCCGGCACCACCGTGGATCCGGTCGACTCGCTGATCGAATTGGACGGCAAGATTTGGCGATTCGTCGACACTGCGGGTCTGCGACGCAAAGTCGGGCAGGCTAGTGGCCACGAGTTCTACGCCTCGGTCCGCACTCACGGCGCGATCGACGCCGCCGAGGTGGTCATCGTGCTGATCGACGGTTCGGTGCCGCTGACCGAGCAGGATCAGCGGGTGCTGTCCATGGTCGTCGAGTCGGGGCGAGCGCTGGTTCTGGCGTACAACAAGTGGGACCTGGTCGACGAAGAACGTCGCTACCAGTTGGACAACGAGATCGACCGCGAGCTGGTGCAACTGCGGTGGGCGGAGCGCGTCAACATCTCCGCCAAGACCGGCCGCGCGGTGCAGAAATTGGTGCCGGCGCTGGAGAACGCGTTGGCGTCGTGGGATGCCCGAATCGGAACGGGCCGGTTGAACACGTGGATCAAAGAAGTCGTGGCGGCGACTCCGCCTCCCGTGCGAGGCGGCAAACAGCCGCGAATCCTGTTCGCCACGCAGGCTGCCGCGCGACCGCCGACCTTCGTGCTGTTCACCAGCGGCTTCTTGGAGGCGGGTTATCGCCGGTTCCTGGAGCGACGGCTACGCGAGACATTCGGCTTTCAAGGCAGCCCGATCCGCATCAATGTGAGGGTGCGCGAGAAACGCAAACCCCGGTCGCACTGACGGTGAAGCCGATGCCGAAACCACGGCAGCTAAGGTCTTTTCGGTGTCCTCGTATCACGCGATCCTGATCGTCTTCGCCGGTCTGGGGGCGGGCGCAATCAACGCTGTCGTCGGATCAGGCACGCTGATCACCTTCCCGACCCTGGTCGCAATGGGCTACCCACCGGTGACCGCGACGATGTCGAATGCGGTGGGCCTGGTGGCGGGCAGCGTGTCGGGAACCTGGGGTTACCGCCGAGAACTGCGCGGCCAGTGGGACCGGCTGCGGTGGCAGATTCCGGCGTCGGTCCTGGGTGCCGTGCTGGGCGCCTGGCTGCTGCTGCATCTGCCGGACAAGGTCTTCGCGCGAGTGATTCCGGTGCTGCTCATTGCGGCGTTGGCGTTGGTGGTGGTTGGGCCGCGGATTCAGACCTGGGCGCGTCGGCGAGCCGAGGACTCGGGGCGATCGGCCGAAGAGGTGTCACCGCGCCGGATGGCCGCGTTGGTGGCAAGCACCTTCGCGATCGGCATCTACGGCGGCTACTTCACTGCGGCGCAGGGAATCATGCTCGTCGGCGCGATGGGCGCGCTGCTGCCCGAATCGGTCCAGCGCACCAACGCGGCGAAGAACTTGCTGGCGTTGCTCGTCAATATCGTTGCGGCGCTAGCCTATACGCTGGTGGCGTTCGACCGGGTCAGTTGGGCAGCGGCCGGCCTCATCGCGGGCGGCTCGCTCATCGGCGGCTGGCTGGGGGCGCACTACGGCCGTCGCCTGTCGCCGAATGCGCTGCGCGCCACGATCGTGGTGGTCGGTGTGATCGGGCTCTACCGGCTGGTGGCGGCCTAGGGCGTCAGCCCTTTTGGACGAGGTTGCCTAAACCAGAATTCCCGATCGTCGGGGATCCAGTGTGGTAGGTGATGTGGTTTTCGGATCCTGAGGCTTGGATCGTGTCGGCCGTGTCGACGGTGACCTGGTTTTGGATGCCGGACACAATCACGCGTGCGCAGTGGCCAGTGATGACGACGTTGTTGGTGATTCCGCTGACGCTGACGCTTCCGCCATCGCACGCGATCGTCCGTACTTCGCTGATGCCGGAGACCGTGACGTTGTCACCCGTCGCCGCGGACGATGTCGATGGCGCGGCACCGGGTGCGTGCGGCGTCGTGCCGGACGGGGTGGGGTTGAGCGAGGGAAAGCTCGGGACGGGAAACATGCTGGGCAGACCGCTACGCGAAACTTGATGTGCGGTAAAGAGAAAGATGCCTACCGGCAGGGCGATCATGCCGACGACGAAGACCGCGATCGCGATCCAGAGAATTCGACCCTGGGAGCGCCTCGGCGGGCTCGAGAACGAGTCGCTGTAGGGCAGCGGCGGCAGTGGCGAGAATGGGGGACCGGACACCGGTGGCGTGGGCGGACCGGAGGGCGGCACAGGGGGGCCGGGTGGGGGAGCCCATTTGCCGGGCGACGGATTGACCGCGGCTTCGGAAGCGCGCGCCGCGTCGGCCAAGGGCTGCTCCAGCTCCCGGATACGGGCTTCCGGATCATCCTCGGAGTTCATTTACCGATGCTCGCATACGAAGAACACTGCTACCCGGTCATTCGCATTCGGTAGCTTTTGCATCGTGTCCGAATCAGCCAACCGTCAGATCGTGCTGCGCCGACGTCCCAGTGGGCTGATTCAGCCCGGCGACACCGAACTGGTGACGACGCCGGCTCCCGAGCCGGCCGAGGGCGAGGCGCTGGTCCGCACCACGTACGTCGGTCTCGACGCCGCGGTGCGGACCTGGCTCAACGACCAGCCGGGCTACCTCCCGCCCGTGCAGTTGGGCGAGGTGATCCGCGCGGCCGGGATCGGCGAAGTTGTGGCGTCGCGGTGTGCCGCGTTTGCGGTCGGCGATGTGGTTACCACGCTGACCGGCTTTCAGGAGTACGTGATCATCCGCGACGACGTGTTCAGCACGCCCATCCCCGGCGAAAGCGATCAACTGGCGATCATGTCGGTCTACGGCCCGACCGGAGCGACGGCCTATATCGGCATGACCGACGTCGGCAAGCCGCGAGCCGGCGACACCGTCGTTGTATCAGCGGCCGCGGGTGCCACCGGGTCGATCGCCGGCCAGATCGCGAAGATCGCCGGCGCGCGCGTGGTCGGTATCGCCGGCGGCCCGGAGAAATGCCGTGCGGTGGTTGAGGACTTCGGCTTCGACGCGTGCATCGACTACAAAAATGACGATTTGCCCTCTGCCCTCAAACACCATTGCCCAGATCGGGTGAACGTCTACTTCGACAATGTCGGCGGACCCATACTCGATGCGGTGCTCGGCCGGTTGGCCATGAACGCCCGGGTCGTGCTCTGCGGGATCATCTCCAGCTACCTCAGCGGTGATCACCCCGGACCGGTCAATTACGTCAACCTGCTGTCGAAGACCGCGACGATGCAGGGGTTCAATGCGCTCGACCAGTGGGGGAGGTTCGACGAGGCCTCGGCCGCGCTTCGAAAGTGGGGGCACGAGGGCCGAATCAACGCCCGTCAAACCATCTTTGAGGGCGTGGAGTCATGCGTCGACGCGCTCAACGGACTGTTCACCGGGGCCAACATCGGCAAGATGCTGGTCAAGTTGAGCGAGCCGACGTCGACCTGACGGCTGGGGTTGGGGCGGCCGGCGCCGTCTACGGTAGGCTCTGTCCCTGCTGCCGGTGACATCACCGGCACCGGGCTGTGGCGCAGTTTGGTAGCGCACTTGACTGGGGGTCAAGTGGTCGCAGGTTCAAATCCTGTCAGCCCGACCATAGATTTCGCAGCCCAGAGGCGTTCTCGGACGGATCCGGGGCCGCGCCGTTTCCGGCTGTAGTGCGGTGCGCCCAGCCGGACGCAGCCATCCTGGGCCGGGCGACCATGATAATCGAGTCGAAGCCGAGAGGCGGCGTGGCTGGATTCGGTCGGAGCTTCACAGG
Organism: uncultured Actinomycetota bacterium; assembly: GCA_963753995.1. GTDB lineage: Bacteria > Actinomycetota > Actinomycetes > Mycobacteriales > Mycobacteriaceae > Mycobacterium. The sequence goes on from CAVWEO010000007.1 coordinate 9,917, forward strand.
AGGGTTGATCATGATGCAGCAGATTCCCGTCCACGGCCCGCGGCTGCGACCCGAGGCTCGGGACCACGCCTGGCGTGGCGCCGCCGCAAACATCATGGCCTGGTGACTGCTGTGCGCACCGGCATCGCGGGCCTGATGCACGCTCTGGTCGGTGCCTCGATGGTGCTGGCCGCCACAGTCACATGCGCCGGCGCGGCAGGCGCCGACCCCAGCCAGCAAGATCAGTTTCTGGCGCTGCTCGAACAAGAACAGATTCCGCCCACCGACGACGGTGAGGTGGTCGGCGTCGTCGCCCGAGCCCATTACATTTGCGGCCAACTCAATGGCGGCACACCGATCGACGCCCTGGTCAACGAAGAGATGAATCGCGGGTACGAGGAGAATCCGCGCCTACATCTACTTTCCGACCGCGTCAGACGAACCGTGATCAGGTTCATCACAGCCTCGGTGGACGTCTATTGCCCCAGTCATAAAGGCGAGCTTCCGCCGTACGAGTAAGTCGCTGAGTCGTAACCGTGGTTGCGCCGGGCGTGCCTAGCCACCTCGGCCCGGGGCGCCGCCGCACGGGTCTTTTGCCCCTGGCACAACGCCGATAGACGGAGATAGATTCATGTGAGCGACGATCTACTACACTGTGTCGTAGGGATACGTTTCACTGGCGGGAGCTGGCAAGATGAATGTCGTCGACGTGTCACGCTGGCAATTCGGCATCACCACCGTCTACCACTTCATCTTCGTGCCGCTCACCATCGGCCTGGCGCCGCTGATCGCCGTCATGCAGACCCTCTGGGTGCTCACCGACAACGTCGCGTGGTATCGACTGACCAAGTTCTTCGGCAAGCTGTTTCTGATCAATTTTGCGCTGGGCGTTGCCACCGGCATCGTGCAGGAATTCCAGTTCGGGATGAATTGGAGTGAGTATTCGCGCTTCGTCGGCGATGTATTCGGCGCTCCGCTGGCCATGGAAGGCCTGGCCGCATTCTTTTTCGAATCCACCTTCCTCGGGCTGTGGATCTTCGGTTGGAGTCGGCTTCCCCGGGCCGTTCACCTTGCGTGCATCTGGATCGTCGCCGTCGCGGTGAACATGTCCGCGTTCTTCATCGTCGCGGCGAACTCGTTCATGCAGCACCCGGTCGGCGCCCACTACAATCCGGCAACCAAACGCGCTGAGCTGAACAGTATCTCGGCGCTCTTCACGAACAACACCGGTTTGGCCGCGTTCGGGCACACGGTCGTCGCTTCCCTGCTGGCCGGTGGCACATTCATCGCCGCGGTGAGCACGTGGTGGATGGTCCGTTCACACAGCCAGGTAGACGACAGCGACGCTCGCAGCATGTACCGTCCTGCCACCATCCTGGGCTGCTGGGTCGCGCTGGCAGCCACCGTCGCTTTGTTCTTCAGCGGAGATGTCCAGGGCAAACTGATGTTTCAGCAGCAGCCGATGAAGATGGCGTCGGCTGAATCGTTGTGCGACACGCAAACTGATCCCGAGTTCTCCATTCTGACCGTCGGCAGGCAGAACAACTGCGACGGCCTCACCCGCGTCGTCGAAGTACCTTATGTTCTGCCGTTTTTGGCCAAGGGGCGGTTCGATGACGTGACGCTGCAGGGTGTGCGCGACATCCAGCGTGACGACCAACAACGATTCGGCGCGGGAGATTACCGCCCGAACCTGTTCGTGACCTATTGGTCTTTCCGCGCGATGATTGGATTCTTGCTGGTACCAGTGTTGTTCGCGCTTGTTGCACTGTGGCTGACTCGTGGGGGGCGCGTCCCCAACCGCCGGTGGTTGTCCCGGCTGGCCTTGTTGACGCTGCCGACGCCAATTCTGGCCAGCAGTGCCGGCTGGGTCTTCACCGAGATGGGTCGCCAGCCATGGATCGTGGCACCCAACCCGACCGGTGACCCGAAGGTCCACCTGGTCGTCGCCGAAGGCGTGTCGCACCATGCGCCCGCGTTGGTGGTCGTCTCCCTCGTGACATTCACCCTGACCTACGCGGTTCTTGCCGTCGTCTGGTTCTGGCTGTTGAAACGCTATGTCGTGGAAGGACCACTGGAACACGACGCGGAGCCTGCCGCGCCGGCACCGCCCGGCGCCGACGAGGTCGCGCCGTTGTCATTCGCCTATTGACAGCTGTTTACCCGGCAGGAAGGAGCTTTCGATGGCACTTCACAATGTGTGGTTCGGCCTTCTGGCGGCCTTGTTCCTCGGCTTTCTCATCCTCGAGGGCTTCGATTTCGGCGTCGGCATGCTGATGGAACCCCTCGCCCGGATGGGCACCGGCGACCGGGAGCCACGTCGCCGGGCGGTGCTCAACACGATCGGTCCGGTGTGGGACGGCAACGAGGTGTGGCTGCTCACTGCCGGCGGCGCGATGTTCGCCGCGTTCCCGGCCATGTACGCGACCGTCTTCTCCACGCTCTACCTACCGTTGTTGGCGATCCTGTTCGGCATGATCGTCCGTGCGGTATCCATCGAATGGCGCGGCAAGATTGATGACCAAAAGTGGCGCGGTTGGGCCGATTTCGGCATTGCGGCCGGGTCCTGGTTGCCTGCGGTGCTGTGGGGGGTGACCTTCGCCATCTTGATCCGCGGCCTTCCGGTCGACGCCGACCATCAGGTCCACCTGTCGATCAGCGACGTGCTGAACCCCTTCACGTTGCTGGGCGGCCTGGCCACCTCCGGACTGTTTCTGCTCTACGGGGCGATCTTCGTTGCGCTGAAGACATCTGGGCCGGTCCGTGACGACGCGTTGCGGGTCGCTGCTTGGCTGACCCTACCGGTCACCGCGCTCGTGGCCGGGTTCGGCGGGTGGACCCAGGTCGCACATGGCAAGACGTGGACGTGGCTGGCGTTGGGCGTCGCCGTGGTGGCGCAGCTGGCCGCCGTCGCACTGGTATTCACCCGCAGGCACGAGGGTTGGGCATTCGTCTGCAGCGCGGTGGTGATCACCGCCGTCGTCGTGCTGCTGTTCGGGGCGATGTATCCCAATCTGGTTCCGTCGACGCTCGATTCACAGTGGAGCTTGACGGTCAGCAACGCATCCTCGAGCGCCTACACCTTGAAGATCATGACCTGGGCCGCCGCCATTTTCGCGCCACTGGTGGTGGCGTACCAGAGTTGGACGTATTGGGTGTTCCGTCAGCGTATTTCGGCTGACCGAATACCAGCCTCAATCGGTCTGGCAAGGCGAACACCCTGAACAGTCGAAGTCCGGTGGATCCGCGTCTGGTTCGGACATCCACGACGCTGCGCCGTTTTTTGGCGGCGACGGTGGTGTGCGGCGTCGTGATCTCCGGTTGTGCGATCGCGTCGGCGATTCTTCTGGCACACATTGCTTCTCGCGTCATCAGCGAACCCTCGGCACGTACCTTGGCTCAGTGGGCGCCGACGCTGACGGTGCTGCTTTCGGTGTGGGCGGTACGCACCGTCGCGCACTGGCTTCAGGCACGCCTGGGCCAACGCGGCGCCAGCGCTGCTATCGCCGACCTCAGCACGCGAGTGTTGGTCGCTGTCACGGCACGGCAACCCAGGGATCTGGCGGCACTGCGCGACGACGCCGCAGTAGTGGTGACTCGCGGGCTCGACGCGCTGCGACCATATTTCACCGCTTATCTGCCGGCCGTGCTGCTCGCGGTGATCCTCACTCCGATGAGCGCCGTGGTAATCGGTCTGTACGACCTCGAATCGGCTCTGATCGTGGTGATCACGCTGCCGCTGATACCGCTCTTCATGGTGTTGATCGGCCTGGCGACCGCAGAGCGTTCCGCGGCGGCACTGACAGCAATGGCCACATTGCAGGCTCGATTACTGGACTTGATCGCCGGAATCCCGACGTTGCGGGCTCTGGGTCGCGCCGACGGCCCCCAGCATCGAATCGCCGAGCTGGGCGCCGCCCACCGACGCTCGGCGATGGCGACGCTACGCATCGCGTTTCTTTCTGCGTTGGTGTTGGAACTCCTTGCGACCCTCGGTGTCGCCGTGGTCGCGGTCAGTATCGGCCTTCGACTGGTTTACGGTGAGATCAGTTTGAGTACGGGCTTGACCGTGCTGTTGCTTGCACCCGACGTCTACTTGCCGCTGCGCCGAATTGGGGTGGAATACCACGCAGCGCAAGATGGCCGGGCTGCCGCCGACAAAGCCTTCGAGCTGATCGAGTCCGAAGCGCACGCCGCCCCGGGTTCACGCGTGGTCTCAGCGCGCGGCGCCCAGATCGCCCTTGACCGGCTGAGCGTCGCGGGCCGCGACGGGTGCTGCCCGAACGATCTCAGCGCGGTCATCTACCCGGGCCGGGTGACCGTGCTCACCGGCCGCAACGGCGCAGGGAAGAGCACCGCTTTGCAGGCCATCGCCGGGCTCACCGCGGCCACCCGGGGTCGAGCCACCGTGGCGGGGATCGATATCGCGGATCTCGAACCGAATGCCTGGTGGCAACAAGTGTGTTGGCTGCCGCAGCGCCCGGTACTGGTCCCCGGAACCGTCGCCGAGAACCTGTCGCTCTTCGGTGCGCTGGGAGATATCGAAAGTGCTTGTGAAGCGGCTGGTTTCAAGCAGGTCTTGGCACAGTTGCCGGATGGAATGCGAACGGTGATCGGGCGCGGCGGTGTCGGGCTGTCCCTGGGTCAGCGACAGCGCCTCGGTTTGGCCCGAGCACTTGGATCACGCGCACCGATACTGCTTCTCGACGAGCCCACCGCACATCTGGATGCCGCGACCGAAGCCCGAGTGCTGCGCGCGATCGTCGAGCGGGCGCGCGCCGGTGACACCGTCGTGGTGGTCGGCCACCGCGAGCAGGTCCTCCGGATCGGTGATGAGGTCGTCGACGTGAGCGCGGCCGCGGAGGTCGACCGTGCCGGCGTCTGACGCGTTACTCGCCGCGATGCCGCTGCTGCGCCCGCGTCTGCCGCGCTTGTTGCTCGGGATCGTTCTCGGGGCGTCATCACTCAGCAGCGCACTGGCACTGGCAGGACTGTCGGCGTGGCTCATCACCCGCGCCTGGCAGATGCCGCCCGTACTGGATCTGTCGGTCGCGGTGGTGGGCGTACGCGCATTCGCCATATCCCGTGGCGTGCTGCATTATTGCGAGCGTCTAGTTGCCCACGACACCGCGTTACGGGCCGCGGGCACCGCCCGTGCGCAGATCTTTGTCCGGCTGGCCCGCGGACCGGCTGACTTTGCGACTCGATTACCGAGCGGGGAACTGGTCGCACGAGTGGGCGCCGATGTCGATCAGGTGGCCGATGTGCTGGTCCGCTCCGTGCTGCCGTTCGGCGTCGCGGTAGCGCTCGCGTCAGCCGCGACCATGACCATCGGGATCATCTCACCGCCGGCGGCGGCGTTGCTGGCGATCTGCTTCGTGATCGCCGGGATCGTTGCTCCGTGGTTAGCTGCGAAAGCAGCTGCCGCGCAGGAAGCAGTGGCGCGTCAACATCATTCCGGTCGTGACGTGGCGGCGATGCTGGCGCTGGAGCACGCGGCCGAACTACGAGTCGGAGGCAGACTTCCGAACATTGTGCTGGATTCACAACGACGGCAACGCGATTGGAGCGACGCCCTCGACGCCGCCGCCCGACCCGCCGCAGTCGCGGCAGCAATTCCCACCGCGGCGATCGGAGCCGGCGTTCTGGGCGCCATGGTGACCGCGATCGGGCTCTCAGGCACGGTTGCGCCGACCACCGTGGCCATCTTGATGCTGTTGCCGCTGTCTGCCTTCGAGGCGACGACGCCGTTGGCCGCCGCTGCCGTTCAGTGGACGCGCGCGCAGATAGCCGCACGGCACCTGCTCGACTTGATTCCGGAGGAACACTGCGTGGCCGCTGCGCATCCTCATCGCGCTACCGCGACTGCTTCAGCCCGTCCTGGTCCGGCAGCCACCGCTGCCCTGAGCGCGCACGACGTGCCCATCGACCCCCGCGGCGTTCGGGACACCGATGTGACGGTGGAGATGGAGCCGGGTGCAAGGCTGGCAGTCACGGGGCCCAGTGGGTCGGGCAAAACGACCCTCTTGATGACGCTGGCCGGCTTGTTGACACCCAAGCGGGGCGAGGTGACGTTGGGTGGGATACCACTGCAACTGATCGACGAGACCGAACTGCGCTGTGCCGTTGGCTTTTTCGCAGAGGATGCACACATCTTTGCGACGTCTGTCCGAGACAATCTGCTGGTCGCAGACGGTAATTGCCCAGACCGCGAATTGGCTGTGGCGCTGAAGAAGGTCGGCTTGGACGCCTGGCTGGCCGGTCTACCGGACGGTCTGGGTACCGTCTTGGCAGCCGGGCCGGACGCGCTGTCAGCGGGCCAGCGCAGGAGACTGCTATTGGCACGCGCGATCATCTCACCGGCGCGGATCGCACTCCTCGACGAGCCGACAGAACACCTCGACGCCGCCGACGCCCAACCCATCTTGCGGCGTCTGCTAGACCCGCAGGGTGGCCTGATCGCCGCGGATCGGACTGTCGTGGTCGCCACCCATCACCTGCCCGACCGCAATCAATATTCCGAATTGCGGCTCTGCGCCAACGATTGAGGCCGGCTGCGCCAACGCACTCGGGTCGGCAACGGCAGAGTCGGGGGATCGGCGGCCCGGCTACTGACTCCTCGCGACGATCACGGGTGTGCGCGACGCGTGCGCCACGGCGGTGCTGACAGATCCGAGCGCCAGGCCTGCGAATCCGCCTCGGCCGTGACTGCCTACGACGACGAGTTGTGCCATTTCGGAGAGGTTGAGCAGGTGAGTGGTCGGCCGGTCGTCCATCACGACCCGCTGAACGTGGACGTCGGGGTGGCGGTGCTGATACCGCCCCAGGCGCTCGGTCAGCATGTCGCCGACCTCCGCCAGTCCAGCCGAGTATGTCGTATTCAGAAGCTGCGACATATCGGCATCGCTTGCAGCGTGAAGCACTACCAAGTCCACATCCCGCAGAGACGCCTCACGAAAAGCGATCTCAGTCGCAAGCTCGGATGCCACCGACCCGTCGGTACCCAGCAGCACCGGCGATTTGACAGACTCGGCGGGTAGCGCCGTGTCTTGGGGGATCACCGACACCGGGCAGTGGGCATGATGGACCAGCGCGGTGCAGACCGATCCCAACAGCAAGCGAGCTACGGTGCCCAGCCCGCGAGCCCCCGCTACCACCAGGTCCGCGTCTTTCGACATGTCGATCAGTGTTGGCGCAGGCCGCGCGTAATAAGTCTGCCGGTTGACCTCTCGCGGGCCGTCGCCGTTGCTGACGTCAGTGACATCTGCGACCGCATCGTCGAGTATCCCGTAGGCGTCGGCTTCGTAGAGTTCGCGCAATTCCGCTGCAGCCCATAGCGGGTTCGGCATGTCGATCGCGTGCACCAACGTGAGGCTCGTTTGGCGCATAGCCGCTTCGCGGGCAGCCCATCGGACCGCCGCGTTGGAGTTGCCTGACCCGTCAACGCCGACGACGATGCCGAGATGCTTGCCAGAGCCGCTCATTTGGTGTCCTTCCCGGCCGCGCCTCAAGGCTTGGCGCCACGGTCGAGTCCTCGTATTCGATGTCGACGCTACGGGGTGACGCGGTGGCCGGGAAGGAGGCTTTAGTCCTCAGCGGCGGATCTCTATGGCCCCCATACGAGTGTGGGACTATCGCAGCAGCATCGAATCATCATGCAGACCAGCTACTACTCAGAGATCGATGAGCGGCGCGGTCCATTGGACAACGGTTCCGCCTGCCGACGGCGAAGAAAAGCGGCACACGCCGCCGGCCTGCTCGGCCCGCCGCCTCAGATTCGCAAGCCCGCTCTGTCGCTGGTTGTCCGCCGGGATGCCGCAGCCGTCATCGATGATGTCGATCCTGAGTTCATCGCCGACCGTCACCTCGATGTTCAAATGGGTTGCACCGGAATGCCTTACCGCATTGCTGACAGCTTCCACCACGGCGGCTTCGGCGTGCTGAGCCAGGTCGGGACCGACGGCGATCATCGGTCCCGACATGTGGAGCGTGGTGACGATGTCACGGTTCTCGGTGAGGTCGGCGACCGCGTCTTGGATCCGCCTCCGGAAGCCACCGCCGCCAGTGGTCGAGGGTTGCAGCTCGAAGATCGTGTTGCGGATGTCTTCGATGGTGTTCTGCAAATCATCGATCGTGCGGTTGAGCCGGGCGACGATGTCGGGCGATCGGGTTCGGGCGATGGTGCCCTGGATGTCCAGGCCGACGGCGAACAGTCGCTGTATGACGTAATCGTGGAGGTCGTGCGCGATGCGCTCCCGGTCCGCGAGAATCGAGAGTCCGCGCGCGTTTTCACTGTTGGTGGCGAGCGCCAGCGCGAGGGCGGCCTGGCTGGCGAAGTCACCCACCAGATCGAGGTAACTGGCGTCGAACGGCGCTTGATCCGTGCCGCGGGCGACGGCGATTATTCCTCTCACCACCCCTTCGTAGCGCAGTGGCATCACGATCGCGGAGCGTTCGCCGGCGTCAGTGAACGCCGGGATCGGGTACCGGAACGCTTCGGTGATCAGAGGCGCACCAGAGCGAAAGACCTGGCCCGTCGTCGACCCGTCGACAGGAACCTCTTGCCCGACCACTTCGTCGGCGTGCACGCCGACAGCGGCGGAAACCACGAGCGCGGCGATATCCTCAGGCGGCTCGTCGGCATTGAGCGGAGTCAGCACGATCGCTTGCTCAGCGTCCGCCAGCTTCTGCACCTGCTCAGCGATCAACTGCAATGGCCGCCGGGTTGCGTCGCTACCCGAAAGCAGTTCGGTGATGATCTCACGACTGGCTTTCATCCCCTCCGCTCGCCGCTGGCTGTGTTCGACCAGCTGCGCGTTGTCGATGGCTACCGCCGCCGCGGACGCGAACACCTGAACCGCGACCGCGTCGGACTCGTTGAAAGTCCAACCCGGCCGGTCATCGGTGAGATACAGAGCTCCGAACACAGTGCCGCGGATCGTGATTGGCATGCCCATAAACCCGCGCACCAGAGGGTAACCTTCCGGAAATCCGCCTCCTGCCGGATGCGTCGTGAGATCGACCAGGCAAAGGGGGGATTCCCGGTCCAAGACGGCTTCGAGGATGCCGTTGCCCGGGGGAGGGCCGTCGATCCGGGCGACCGTGTCCGCCGACACTCCCGCGTGAACCATCGACGTCAGCTTGCCGTCCGCATCGCAGGTCGCCAACGCGCAATGGCGGCACCCGGTCAGTCCCAGCGCCGCGCCGACGACGTGATGCAGTGTCGAGTCGAGGTCGTGGCCGGATCCGATGTGGAAGATCGCACGGAGCAGATGCTCTGTCTGGTCGCGGGCCGCAAGCAGCTTGTCGAGCTCTACGGGTAGACGGCCGACCGACGCCCCGTGGCCCCAGCGGGCGGATGAAGATTCGTTGTCAGCATTGGTCACCGGCGGCCCCTGTCTCGCGATGATCGTACGCCCCACAGACGTCCACACAGATCCCTGGACGCAGCCGGGCGCGCACCGGCTGCCGCGCAGGTCTGCTACTGCCTGACCGTCGGCCTCCACCCGGGTGACTTTGGGCCCTACGGATCGAGCCGGTCGCGGCGTAGTCAAGACGTATGGGTAAACACGGGCCAGTCAGCCCAGTGGGCTGACACATGGGCCTTTCCGGTCCGGCGGCACCAGGCCAACCCAGAGAAACCAAATGGAGACAACGTGATTGCGGATCGTGGCGCAAAGCCGATCGTGGTAGGCGTAGATGGCTCGAAGGCTGCAGTGCGAGCGGCCGTGTGGGGCGCCGCCGAAGCGCTTCAGCACGACGTCGCTCTCAAGCTGCTGTACGTCATCGACCGCGACAGGGCTGTGACGCCGAGCGTCATGAGAGCGCAGCACCTCGTGGCGGACGCCGCGCTGCAGGATGCGTACGTTGCTGTGGAGGCAATGCAGAGGCCCGTCAAAGTCGAAATGGACACCGTGTGTGGCGATCCGGGCACCGTCCTCATCGAGGAGTCACGGTCGGCGGCGTTGCTGTGTGTCGGGGCCCCGAAGGCAAATCCGCACGGGCCATTCGATTCGTTGGCCGCAAACTTGGCTGGCCACGCCGATTGCACGGTAGCTGTCGTGCCGGCGACCGCGGCGCCCGTGGTGCACCGAAACAGCCGCGTCGTCACACTATTGGAGCCCTCCTCAATCGACTACGACGTGCTGCAGCTGGCCATGGAGGAAGCGGAGCTTCGAGGGCTCCCGTTGGATATCCTGATGACCACGCCGGCAACCGCCGTGGTGGACGAGTTGTTGATCAGCTGGATGCAATGTCATCCCCATCTCGATGTGCAGCTTGAGCACACCGACCAGCTACTGCGGTATGTCGCCGAGCGCGAGATGTCGGTCAAGTCGGTGGTCCTCGGCGCTTGTCATGACTCTGAGGTCTTGAAACTGGTGGAATTCATCAGGTCGAAGGCAGCGGGGTACAGCGACTTTTCGGTGATCGTCGTTCGGGGCCAACATCTTTGAGGCCTAGAGTGAGATTTGGGCGGGATCGGCCCGACGCTGCTGCTTGCTGTTGCCGGTCATCGCCGCGGACGCGGCATGAATTCCAGCGACAGCAAAATCACGAACGCGGCTGGGATGTGCCGCATCGAGAGAAGTACATAGCGGCGCTGGCCGAAGGCATGGAACTTGCGCAGGTAGCGGTACAGCGACTCAAGTCTGATCAGCGAATCGCCGAGATGAATGAGGAAGTAGTAGCCGCTGTCGATCCACCCGCGATGCTTATTGTCGAAAAGTTCGGGGAACGCGGCGAACGCCAGCGAAAGCCGCTGCCCGCCCGACTTCCTGCAATCGTCGATCATGTCGACAGTCAGTCGTTCATCGATGCCGTTGGGCGCGTCGGGACGGCGCCACGGCAGATCCAGCGTCACGTCACTGCCACCGCCCGCCACCGCGTAACGGTGAAATCCTTGCACTCGGCCGGCGCGGTCTCGCGCAATGATCAGCTTGATGCCTGGGTAGCGGCCTTCGAGTACGTGGTCAAGGATCATCGAGAAGCCTCGCTCGACGTGCGCTGCGCGATGGCCGGCGTGAAGTAGCTCCGTGAGCTCGTGTTTCACTGCTGGGTCGAGTTCCTGCTCGCTTACCACCGCTGTGGTGACGCCCGCGTTATGGGTGCGCTGCACGGCCTGGCGCAAGTTGCGGTAGGTGCGACCCGTCAGGCTGAACTTGTCAAGATCGAGTACAACATCCCGGCCGATCGGTATCGGCCGCAGCGACTTTCCGATCAGATCGGCATCACGCCAGAGTCCGAGTTGCGGCGCGCTGCAGGCGAGGACGATGACGTGCCAGCCGCGGCGCTTACACAATGCGACGAATCCGACTGCGAGTTGGGGAAATCGGTCGCGCTGCCCGATGGGGTCGCCGCTGACCACTGCGTAGCCCCACCGGGCTCGATAAGCAATCGCGGCGGTGCCTTCTGCATTGAAGTAGTAGCTTTTCATCGACTGCATCGCGAAGGGTGCGAGTGGATCACCGTGGGTCGCAGCGACGAGTTCTGACACCCGCGGAAGCTGATGCGGGTCGGTACGCGAGGGCACCGGCCACACCAGTATCACGCCCGCTGACACGGTCAATGCATCTCGCAGCAGCTCGAAGGAAAACAGGTGCGCGCCAACGCCGGTCAGCAACACAAATACTGCAGTGATCACATGCGACGAGGTCACCGACCGGCCCTGAAAGAGGCCTCGCGCGACCACCACGACTGCAATGATCAGCGACAACGACCAGGTCGCGTTCCCCGGGGAGTGCCAGTCGGCACTGCGGTGGTCACGAAGAATCAGAACCAACCAGCCGACGGCACACGCTACTAGCAGCCGGCTGATGATGTGCGCCTGCCGCGAGTCGGCGCTGATCATGACGCGCTCCTCGGCGCCACTCTCCGCGATGTCGGCGGCGTCCATCGGGGCTCAATGCGTCGTCGCGGCGACGGCTAACCCCGGTTGAGCAGCGCCGTTGCATCCGACGTGCGACGATGCGGCCGATTCGCGCGCCAGAAAACCGGTGAGTTCGCCGATAGCGCTCATCAGCGGCGCGGGGAAGACCACGGTGGTGTTTTTTTCTACGCCGAGCTCGACCAGCGTCTGCAGATTGCGCAATTGCAACGCCAGTGGATGTTGCATCATGATGTCGGAGGCGTCGCCGAGCGCTGCCGCTGCTCGCGCTTCGCCCTCGGCGGCAATGATCTTGGCTCGCTTCTCGCGCTCGGCCTCGGCCTCGCGGGCCATCGCGCGTTTCATGCTGTCGGGAAGCTGAATGTCTTTGAGCTCCACCAACGTCACCTCCACCCCCCATTCCACCGTGGTGGTGTCAAGAATCTGTCGGATGCTCCCGTTTATCTTCTCGGTCTTGGCGAGCACCTCGTCCAGCGAATGTTGTCCCACGACGTTGCGCAGCGTGGTTTGTGCAATCTGATCAATTGCGGCATGGACGTTTTCGATGACGACGACGGCTTTACGGGCATCGATGATGCGGAAGTATGCAACAGCGGCGATATCCACGCTGACGTTGTCGCGGGTGATGATGCCTTGCGATTGGATGGGCATGGTCACGATCCGCATCGAGACTTTCTGCATGCTGTCGATGATCGGAACGATCAGCCGCAGACCCGGTTCGCGAACTCCGACCACCCGGCCGAGGCGGAAGTGAACGCCTCGCTCGTATTCCCACACCACGCGGATCGCGGCGACCAGTGACAACGCAATCACAACGGCGGCAGAAGCTATCACGTACAACGCGTTTCGGTCCACGGCGATCCCCTTCTATCGGGCGGCGCCAGAATGACGAGCGGCCACAAAACTCAGGCTAGAACCTCCCGCTCTGACCAGTCAGCGGCCAGAAGTCCCACAGGCACCGCCAAATGGCCTTTTCGGACAGCGTCGTCCGCCGCTCAGGGACGCGCAATGATGACCGGGACCTGGACAGACTGAAGGACAGCGTTGCTCACCGAACCCATCAACGTTCGGCCCGCGGCACCGCGCCCGTGACTGCCCAGCACGACAAGCTGAGCAGATTCCGACTGCGCAACGATGACATGAGCCGCGCGACCGCAGACCAGGTGACTGCGCACTTTGACATCGGGATAACGCTCTTGCCAGCCGGCCAGACGTTCTGCCAGGCTGCGCTGTGCTTCGGTTTTGACCGCTGACCAATCCAATCCGGGCAACTGCTGAATGACGATGTCAGTCCAGGCATGCACGGCAACTAGTGCGGCCCGGCGCCGCGACGCTTCATCGAAAGCGACCGCGGTCGCCAGCTCGGAGGCCGGTGACCCGTCGACCCCGAGCAGCACAGGAGCGTGCAGTTGCGTGTCTACTTCAGGGTCACGGACAACCGCCACTGGGCAGTGCGCATGGCGGACCAGGCTCGTACTGACCGATCCAAGTACGCTGCGGACCAATGCGCCCCGCCCGCGATTGCCCACAACCAAGAGTTCGGACTGTCTCGACAAGTCGACGAGCGTTGGTACGGCGCGCGAAAAGATCAATTCACGTTCGACGGGAATCGCGCGACCGCCCTGCATGCTGTCATTGGCTATCTTGAACGCATCATTGAGGATTCGGCGTCCAGCGTCTTCCTGCCATATCGCGACCTCTTCTACCTCTGGCGACTCAGGCCAAGTCGCGGCGAACAGATTGATGGCATGCACAAGGGTCAGCGGAATATGGCGCATGACCGCATCGCGCGTCGCCCAGGCGATAGCCGCGTGCGACGCCGCCGATCCGTCGACTCCGACCACGATGCCGTTGCGAGCAGCTGGTGACATTGTGCACTCCTTCGTCGTCGTCACGAGGTGATTAGTTAAAACGCTTCGCACCAGATCTTTTCAGCGTGATCGATGCAGTCCGGAAGTGCGTGCGCAGTGTCGACGAGATGCGCGGTCTCCCAGGCGTCGTCGCGCAGGGTCATTTCTTTCGCGATCATCGGGGTCGCCTCGGAAGCGCCTTTCAGGCCCCGCTTTGTGACACGCTCGAGCGCTACGTCGGCCGATGTCCAGCAAGCGATCTCGACAAATACCGACATCGTCTCGGTGGCCAGCTGTTCGGCCAGGTGTCGCCGATGTGGATCTCGCCAGGTTGCATCGAGGATCACCGACTGTCCGCGAGCGAGGAAGTCTTTTGCACGAGCGATGGTCTCGCGATATACGGTTTCCACCTTGTCGGCCTCATAGAGGCCGGCATCAAGGAGCCCGGCCTCTCCCTGAATCGTCCCGCAGTGCCGCAGTTCGCGCCGTACTTCGTCGGTGGAGATGACCTCGGCGTCAACCCGTTCAGCGAGCGCGTGAGCGAGGGTTGTCTTCCCAGTGCCCGGTGCACCCCCGACGAGTACGAGCCGGACCGTTCCTGATCTCAGATGCTCCAGCGCGAGCGACAGATGGCGAGGCGCGTCGGCCGTCGCATCGGCGTCACCCTGTGCCGAACGCATGCAGTCGACCTTGGCCCGCACCACCGCACGGTAGGCGATATAGAAGTGTCGCAACGAGATCGGCGCGTGGTCATTGGCCGAATAACTGTAGGCGTCGAGGAAATGCTCGGCAAGGTCCCGACGCCCGAGAAACTCGACATCCATGGCTAGAAACGCCGCATCGTCCACGCCATCGACACAGCGGAGGCGGTCATCAAACTCCAGGCAATCCAGCAGCACCGGGCCGGTGTCCATGCAGAATATGTCGTCGGCGAGTAAATCACCGTGCCCGTCGACGATCCGCTTATCGGTGATGCGCTCCGCAAACAGCGCCGAACGACCGGTGATGTATCTAGTTGCTGCCATGTCGATGGTCTCTAGAACGTCTGCCTGCGCCAGCGCCCCGCCGACGTGGTGCAGTTCAGCCAAATTTTCGGACCAGCGGGCACTGATGGCCTCCGGCGTCGCTTGTGAGTCAACCGCCTGCGAGCGATGCGCCCGACAGTGAAAGCCCGCCAACACTTCTGCGATCTTCGCGAGTTCACCCCGCGCCGTTGGCCCTGGCTTCAGCATGGTGGCTAGACGATGTGAGTCGGGATAGCGACGCATCACAACGATGGGCTCTGCGACATCATCGCAATCGAGTTTGAAGTGTGCTACCCCGAGGTAAGCCGCCGGCGCCAGCCGGCTGTTGAGGAGAACCTCCCGGGCACAGACCCGCTCGCGGCGGTCGATCGTGCTGAAATCGAGAAAATCGGTGGCGACGGGTTTCTTCGCCTTGTAGGCCTTGTCGCCGGCGAGCACCACAATTCCGGTATGCGTCTCACGCACCTCGGCGCGAGGCGCAGTGCCTGTCCCGCCCAGTTCCATGTCTTTGATCATGTGCCGATGTGACGTTCCGCCGTAGCGGCGGAGGCCATCACCGTCGGGGTGAAAGGTCACCGCCAGCAGGGCCAAAGGTCCCGGTGCCGAGTGATTCGTGCGAGCGGGACTAATGACTCTAGGCACCAAGAAGACGAGCTCAGTAACGTCCCGTTCTCCATGAAAAGCGAAGGATCCGTCATGCAGCAGACGATGCCCGACGTCGGGACCATCAAGAGCGGGTTGAAGCTGGCCTGCAGAGCGCCGTCGATACATAACAGCCAGCCCTGGCACTGGGTGCTCGACGGGTCTGCACTGCAACTGTTCGTCGATCGAGTGCGCCTGGTCGACGTTGCGGACAGTTCTGGCAGGGAAGCCATTATGAGTTGTGGCACAGCGCTTGATCACCTCCGAGTCGCGATGGCCGCGTTGGGTTGGCAAACGGTTACCGAACGGTTTCCCGACTCGGACAACCGGGATCTTCTGGCCACAATCGGATTCCGGCCGCTCGAATTCGTCAGCGAAGTGCAATACAGACGCGCTGACGCGATCCTGGAACGCCGTACCGACCGACTTCCGCTTCGGCCGCCCAAGTTCTGGACGTGGTTTGTGCCCGAACTGCGCAAGACCGTCGGTGACGGCGGCAGCGTGATGGTCGACGTGCTTTCCAACGAGGTGCGACCCCAGCTGGCATCGGCTTCCGTCTCAACCAAGGTCGTGCGTTCCCACGACCCCAGCTACCAAGCCGAACTGCAATGGTGGACAGCCCCATTCGCGTTGTCGACGGGTATCTCTCCGGATGCGCTCCCATCTGCGGCCGAAGCGCTCCGCGTTGACGTCGCGCGGGACTTTCCTGCCGCGGACGAAACAGAGCGGCGCAGTGGACTCGGAGTGGACTGGTCGACGATTTTGGTGCTCTCTACCGGGACCGACAATCGTTCAGAGGTACTGCACTGCGGCGAAGTGCTCTCTACCGTCCTCCTGGAATGCACGGTCGCGGGTATGGCGACCTGCACGTTGACCCATCTCATCGAGTTGCCCGAAAGCCGTGACATCATCAGAAGTCTCGTCGGCCCGGGGCGCGAACCACAGGTGCTGATCCGGGTCGGAACAGCACCGCCGATAGAGGACCTTCCGGCGGCGACGCCGCGGCTGCCACTGGACAAAGTGCTCGAAATTCGCTGACGTTGATCGCGAGCAGAGTCAAAAGTCCCTCCCGGCAAGGACATTTTCCGCTGTCAGGCGATTCGGCACCGTTCTATCGTGGTCAAGATGACGACCACTGAACCCACCTCCGTGCTATCGGCCAGTGAAAGCTGGAACCTGCTCGCAGGCATGTCACTCGGGCGTCTCGTCACCAGTGTCTCGGGTCAGCCAGAGATATTTCCGGTGAACTTCGTTGTCCAAAGGCGCACAGTGCTTTTCCGCACCGCAGAGGGCACAAAGCTGGTCAGCGCCGCCGTCAACAACCATGTCCTTTTCGAGGCCGACGATCACGATGCCAGCCAAGGATGGAGCGTCGTGGTGAAAGGTACAGCGCGGATGCTGCGGACCCTCGAGGAGCTGGAGGAGGCCGAATTCGCGCAGCTACTGCCGTGGACGGCGACGCTGAAGCAGCATTACATTCGCGTTATGCCGATCTCTGTCACCGGCCGCCGTTTCCGGTTCGGTCCCGAACCCGAGCGCGAATCCACCTTTGCCTGACCCGTACACCGCAATCGAAGGTCCGGCAACAGGTTTAGCGAACCACGATCAGAGGCGCGCGCGACGACTGGGCCAAAGCGGAGCTCACCGAACCCAGCACCATGCCGGGAAACCCCCCGCGTCCGTGGCTGCCGACGATGACCAGTTGCGCGTCTCGGGACTCCTCGATCAGCCAGCGAGCCGGCTTGTCGCATACGAGCCGCCGCCGCACCTTCACGTCGGGGTAGTCCTGTTGGTGACCGGCCAGCCGTCCGACCAGGATTTCCGCGCCCTTGGCTTCGTATTCCCGCCAGTCCATGCCGAGGATGGGGAACACGGCGACGTCGCTCCACGCGTGTAAGGCAACAAGGTCCACCTTGCGGTGCGACGCTTCGTCGAAGGCGAACGCGATAGCAGCGTCCGAGGCCGGGGACCCGTCGACGCCGACCAACACCGGACCCGCTCCCTTCGCCGTGTCGTCGTCGTGAATGACTGCGACCGGGCAGTGCGCATGGTGTATCGCGCTTCTGCTGACTGAGCCCAGCAGAAGACGGCCCAGCGGGGTCATGCCGCGGCTGCCGAGTACGACCATGTGTGCGTCGGTCGACGCGACGACGAACATGGGGACCACTGGCGAACAGACGACTTCGGTGCGCAGATCGAGCGATGCCGGGACCGTCACGCATGCCAATGCCGTCTTACGGGCGTGCTCGATAACGTCGCGACCGTCAGCTTCCCACGCTTGGGCGAGCCTCGACTGCTCAGCGGGGGAGGCCCAGTCGGGGACCGGCTCGATGACGTGCATCAAGGTGAGCGGGACGTCGCGCATCGCTGATTCACGCGTGGCGAAGGTGACGGCGGCATCCGACTGGGCCGAACCGTCGACACCCACTAAAATCCCGTATTTCGTTGCCTGCAAGAACATTTGCTCACCTTTTGTTTCCGGCCTGTCACAGCCGCTCACTTACAACGTTTACGCGGCAAGGCAGCGACCAACGGCGTGTCCGCCCCTACCCGTCCGAGCGCGGAGGCGCCGCCGGGCGATCCCAGGGGGTGGTCGTGGGACGGCAGGGCAGTGCAAAAGAAGGCAGCGTTGTCGCCAAGATGCTGCTGCTGATCCTCGGGCAGATCCGTCTCGTAGTGGATCGCACCCAAGCGGCAGATCGACTTGCAGGCACCGCAATCCACGCACTCGTCCGGGTTGATGTAGAGCGAGCGTGCCCCTTCGTAGATGCAATCCACCGGGCATTCTTGCACGCAGGATTTGTCCATCACGTCGACGCAGGCACTGCCGATCACGTAGGTCATGCAGCGAAGCTTATTTCCCAGCGCCGCCACGGCGATGGAGCATATGGGCCGCTTTCGCAGGGACCATCGGCACTGATCCGCCGTCGGCAAGGTGGGGGACTACCGGTCCTGCTAGCTGAAGACCTAGTGCCCTACCCGGATACCCCACGACGAACGACCATCGCAGATATGCGACACGACGAGTTGGCGATAACCCAGGTCCCCGAACGTCGGCAGGTCCTGCGGCTGCAGTCGTACCTGATCGCAAAGTCATTGTGGTCGTGGATCGGCCACCCGCGGCAACGCCGAGGGACGCGGCAGGCCGACCCCTGGCCCAAAGGCCACCGAATCGAGGACTTACGGCCCCTGACGACGCGGCGCGAAACGGATAGCGTTCCGCAAGAGTGTCGGCTCCTACCAACCGGCACGGGCAGAAGCCGGAGACGTCGATGAGCAGCTCGCCAGTACAGCCGGCGATCGTCGTCGGCGTCGACGGCTCGGCAGCAGCCCGGCACGCGGCTGTGTGGGCTGTCGACGAGGCCCTCAGCCGTGACATCCCGATGCGGCTGGTGCACATTCTGGAGGGCAAGGACTCCGATCCGGTCAACACTGCTGAGAAGCGGCTCGACGCCGAGAGCGCGATCCGTCGCGCGATCGGAGCCGTCGAGGCCACCGAAAAACCGGTGAAAGTTGAAAGCGAAATCCTCAGCGGGCGGGCCGCTGGCACGCTGATCCGCCTCTCGCGCCAGGCCGCGATGGTGTGCCTCGGCGCGGTCGGATCGAACCCGCATCGTCATGGCCAGATTGGCTCGACCGCCGCCGCGGTGGCCGGCGTGGCGCACTGCGCGGTCGCGATCGTCCATGGAGCGCCTTCGCCAACAAGGGTCCGCGCCAACATGATTCTGGTAGCCACTGACGAATCGCCGGATGATGGGGTCCTGCTGGAGACCGCCGTCCGCGAGGCAGCGCTGCGCGCCGCACCGCTCAGGGTGATCACCTGCTGGCAACCGCCGCACGCGGACCCCGACACCACACGAGAGGGTGATCGACAGATACGGGCGCAGCTCGATCGCCGGTTGGCCCGGTGGCGGCGCGCACACCCCGGCGTCCGCGTAGAACCGGTTGCCGTGCACGGCAACCTCTCCCAGTACGTGACGACACATGCTGGAGCGCTGCAGATGCTGATCGTGAGTGCACGCGGCCCCGGTCATGTGCGCGACGTTGCCGGACCCGCAGGTAATTCCGCGCTCAGCTGCGCGGATTGCACCGTGTTAATCGTCGATCATCAGCACCTGTGAGGCACAGCGAGCATGATGATTACCACCAACCGATGCCTGAAGCTGATGGCAACGATCGCATGGAGGGGTTCGCGTGGTTGTAAAGGTTTTTCTCGTCGATGATCACGAGGTCGTCCGCCGTGGGATTGTAGATTTGCTCGGCGCCGACCCAGAATTGGAAGTCGTAGGTGAAGCCGGTTCGGTCGCCGAAGCGATGACCCGGATAGCAGCTGTCCAACCCGACGTTGCCGTGCTGGATGTCCGGTTGCCCGACGGCAGCGGTATCGAACTGTGCCGAGATCTGTTGTCGGACATCGCCGACCTGCGGTGCCTGATGTTGACATCGTTTACGTCCGACGAAGCGATGCTGGATGCCATATTGGCCGGCGCGAGTGGTTATGTCGTCAAGGACATCAAGGGTATGGAACTGGCGCAGGCGATCAAGGATGTCGGCGCCGGAAAATCTCTTCTGGACAACCGGGCCGCAGCGGCGTTGATGGCGAAACTTCGTGGTGCCGCCGAGCGGGCCGACCCGCTGGACGGTCTGACCGACCAGGAGCGCACGTTGCTGAGCCTGCTCAGCGAGGGGTTGACGAACAAGCAGATCGCCGCTCGCATGTTCCTCGCGGAGAAGACAGTGAAGAACTATGTCTCACGCTTGCTGGCCAAGCTGGGAATGGAGCGGCGAACCCAAGCGGCGGTCTTCGCATCGAAACTCGGCACTACCGACCGGCCGACACGATGAGCGGACCCCAAGCCTCGCTACTGCCACCGCAGTGCTGTGACCGAAAGACCTGACTCAGCTCGGGCGACCTACCCGTTGCGGAATACGTTGTCGCAGCTTCGATTACGAGAGTTGCTAGCGGAAGTACAGGAACGTATTGCCGAGGTCATCGAAGGGCGCGAACGGCTTGACGGCTTGGTCGAGGCCATGCTGGTGGTCACATCGGATCTGGACCTGGACACCACGCTACGCACGATCGTGCGTACAGCCATCGATCTGGTCGAGGCCCGCTATGGCGCGCTCGGCGTGCGGGGGAGCGGACCCGACTTGGCGGCGTTCATCTACGAGGGAATCGATGACGAGACCCGCGCGCGGATCGGGCATTTGCCCGAAGGCCGCGGTGTCCTCGGCGTCTTGATCGATGACCCCAAACCAATTCGATTGGACGACATCGGGCACCACCCGTCCTCGGTGGGTTTTCCGCCCGATCACCCGCCGATGCGGGGCTTTCTCGGTGTGCCCGTCCGGATCCGCGACGAGGTGTTCGGCAATCTCTATCTGACGGAAAAAGTCAACGGTCAACCGTTCAGCGAAGACGACGAGCTGCTGGTCGAAGCGCTGGCCGCAGCCGCTGGGATCGCCATCCACAATGCTCGTTTGTACGAACAATCTACGGCGCGGCAGGCATGGATCGAAGCGACCCGTGACATCGCAACCGAGCTGCTGGCCGGCACTGATCCGGCGACAGTCTTCCGGCTGGTCGCCGACGAAGCGCTGAAATTGTCTGATGCTCAGTTGACGTTGGTTGCTGTGCCGGTTGAGGACGCGCAGTCTCGTGCTGCAGGCGAACTGCTTGTGACGGACGTGGCTGGAATGGTGCCCGAGTTCACCCAACCGCCGACGCTTCTCCTCAGCGGGACGCCGGTAGGGGAAGCTTTTCGGGACCGCACTCCGCTGCGACTCGACAGGCTGGAGCTCACAATCGGCGACATCGAGGTCGGCCCCGGACCCGCGTTAGTTCTGCCCTTGCGTGCCACCGGCAGCGTCGCCGGCGTGCTTGTCATGGTGCGGCCCGCGCACGCAACGCCGTTCAGCCCAAACCAAGAAGAAATGATGGCCGCCTTCGCCGACCAGTCGGCGCTTGCCTGGCAGCTGGCCACCTCACAGCGCAAAGCGCGCGAACTGGATGTTGTCGCGGACCGGGACCGCATCGCTCGCGACTTGCACGACCACGTGATACAACGTCTTTTCGCTATCGGTCTTGCGTTGCAGGCGACGATTCCACGCGCGCGAACGTCAGATGTCCAACAACGGCTGTCGGATTATGTCGATGACCTCCAATCCGTCATCGCGGAAATTCGGACGACCATATTCGACCTTCATGGACCGGCTACCAGACCGGCAAGGTTGCGGCAGCGACTCGACGAGGTGATCGCCCAGTATTCCAACGAGGCCTTGCACATCACCACCCAGTTCAGTGGGCCACTGTCGGTGGTCGGTGACACCTTGGCCGGCCACGCTGAATCCGTTGTGCGCGATGCGGTCAGCAATGCAGTGCAACATGCTCACGCCAGTAAGCTGCACGTCACGGTCAAGGTCGATGATGACTTGTCCATCGAGGTCGAGGACGACGGTCGCGGAATCTCCGAACGCACCAAGCGCAGCGGCTTGATGAATATTCGCTATCGCGCTCAAAAAGCCAACGGCACCTTCAATATTGAGACTCCTAAAGCTGGGGGAACGGTGCTGCGCTGGTCGGCGCCACTGTCGTAATCCGGGAACGTCACTCGAATCGGAGCCTTTCGACTCTAGGGTCCGCTGAGCCGTCGAGCGATTCTGGATGTAGGAATCTGTCAATAAGAAAGCGGTGACCCGTATGAGCACCCTTTTCCCGGATCACGCGACCATCCGAGCAGTCCTGTCGCTGGCCACCCGGGCACCTTCGGTGCACAACACGCAACCATGGCGCTGGCGCGTGGGTTCCGACCGCCTTCACCTCTACGCCGATCGCGGCTTACATTTGCTCAACACCGACCCCGATGGTCGTGATCTTCTTGTGAGCTGCGGTGCTTCGTTGCATCATTGTGTGGTTGCCCTGGCTGCGCTCGGGTGGCAAACGAAAGTGCATCGTCGGCCAACCCCCGATGATCCCGAACACCTTGCCGCCATTGAGGTTTACCGCCAGCCTCCCAGCGACGTTGACGTAACGTTGGCCGCCGCGATACCACACCGCCGCACCGATAGACGCCCCTACAGCCCGTGGCAGGTACCTGCCGGCTACATCGCCCAGATGGGTGCGCGCGCGGCGCGCGCCGGGGTGATGCTGCGCCAAGTCGAGTCATTGCCACGACTACAAGAGATCGTCGCGCAAGCGGCGCGGCAACATGCTTCCAATTCGGACTACTTGACCGAACTCACCACCTGGAGTGGGCGTTACGCATCGGTGGCCGGCGTTCCCGCTCGCAATACGCCTCCTGCCGGCCTGGCCGCCGATGTGTCGCAACGGATATTCGCGGGTCCCGCACTCACGCAGTCGCCTCCTGGCACGTCAGGTGAGGACAACGCCGTCGTGTTGGCGCTCGGCACAAGGTATGACGGTCTGCTGCCAAGGCTACGGGCGGGCGAAGCCACCAGCGTGGTGCTGCTGAGCGCAACGGCGCTCGGTCTGTCGACCTGCCCGATCACGGAACCATTGGAGATCGCCGAAACGCGCGACTTAGTGCGCGCCGAGGTATTCGGCGATAGCGGCTGCCCGCAGATGTTGTTGCGGGTTGGCTGGGCGCCTGTCGACACCGACTCGTTGCCCGCAACGCCGCGCCGCCCTCTCAGGGAGGCGGTCAAATACGTAGATGGATCAGCTTTCGCCGAGTAGATTCGTGATCTCCGACAGGTCCACGTCGAGATGCATGACGCCGCTGAGGGCGCGCACTCGGCGCGGCTGCAGTCCCGCATCGCGTAACACTGTGAACAGCACATGGTTAGTGGTCAAGACGTCTGCGACCAGGTGCTGAATTCCCTTGGCGCGAGCTATCTGAGCTAGCCGCCGAAGCATAGCCGTGCCTACTCCGCGCAATTGGTCGTCGTGGGCTACCACCACGGCGACCTCCGCAGTCGCCGGCTTACCGCAGATCGAGTAGTTCGCCACGCCGATCAATGTGCCGGACTCGAAGGCGCCCACGGCAAAGTCGTCGCCATGGCCGTCTGTCAGCCGGCTGGCCAGATCTTTGCACCGCACCGGCTGCATCGTGAAGAACCGCAGGTAGCGTTCCCGCTGACTCAGCGAGTCGTACAGTGCCACGACGGCGTCGGCATCCGCTGGTTCGAGGTGCCGGATCACCACCCAGGCACCGTCCGCCAGCTTTGCGGCAAATGCCCGGGCCGAAATGTCTTTTCGGTTTTTGGTCATCCACATGCTGTGTCCCTGATGTCAGCGCAGGGTGGGCGGGCGATCAGCACCGAGCACTCTGCGTTTCCTGAGATCGGATGATGATGCGGCCCGACAAGGCGTGGAATCTGATCTGTGTCGTTGCTCCCCAGCACGGTCAGGTAAATCTGCCTGTCGATCACCGCAAGGAAATCGGCGACATCGCTACGGGTGCTGGCCGTATGCACTTCGACGTCGGGATAGCGATCGCCCCACACCTGCATCCGCCGGTTCAGTTCGTCCGCAGGTATCTCGCCGCCATCGTTTCGCCAGGCCTTGAGGGCCAGCAACGGGATACGACGTAGCTGAGCCTCCTGCATCGCCAGCTTGACCACGATGTCGTTGCCGGGGCAATCGTCAACTGCGACTGCGATCAACAGTCTCCCCGGCACATGCCGGCTGCTTTGGCTGCGGATGATCGCGACCGAGCAGTGCGCGGCTTCAGCGACCTCTGTTGCGGTGGAACCCAGAAACAGCTTCGCGATGCGCCCGATCCCCGTAGAGCCAATGCAGAGCATGGCGGCGTTGCGGGACTCCGTCACAAGGTGAGCGGCCGGATCACCATGCAGCAGCACCGTTTCGACCTTGGCTTTCTTGCCGGTGGCCTCCACCGCAGCAGCGGCAATCCTCAGCGCGGTCTCCCCGTATTCGTGCTCCATCCGCTCGTTGCCAACAGCGGCAAATGGGGCCGGCTCAGCGTTTTCGGGGATCGCATAGATCAGCCGCAGCGGCACCTCCCGGCCGACAGCTTCGTCGGCCGCCCATTCCGCGGCCTGGATCGCGGCTTGGGAGCCGTCGATGCCCACGACGACGGGCGGTTTCCGGGTATCCGCATCACGCATCACAGGCTCCTTCATCGCTGTGCCCGCAACACTTCGGACAACCGTCGCCGCGGTGTGGGCGGGGGGGCTTTCTCACTCACTGGCACCATGCCGACCCGGATCAGAACCTGGGGAAAGGTGTCGCGGCGGGTGAGGGACTGAATCAGCTCGCGCGCAACATGCACCTCGGTCAGGTGAGTCACCGGGCAGGTGGCCAAGCCGGCGATGGTGCATTCCAGCAACACCGCAGAAAGAGCTTCCCCGCAAGCCAGCGCATCGGCGCGCTCGTCATCATCGGTGGACAGCATCAAAACCTTGGCGTGGTCCTCGGGGATTTCGCTACGACGCTCGGTCCGATTGGGGGCAGGGAACGCCCGGCCGATGCCAACTCGATGACCCTCGGTAGCCGAGACGAGCGCACTGTACGGAATGCCTTCTGACGGCTCGAAAGGGGCTGTCCACCAGTTTAGTTCGTCGTTGTATGCGGTGTTGTACAACCGTAGCGAGTCGGCGAGTTCGGCGGCTTGGGCGAGTTGGGGCCGCAACTCCTCGGCGAGAACGTCCAGATGGACACTCAGACCATCGTGGCTACTGCCCAACCTTGATTCGAACGCCCCCCAATCGGCAACCCCGCTGAACGGGAGCCTGTCGGTGTGACGCGACCAGATAGCCCTCGCTCGAGCCTGATCGCGTTCGCTCACATACGCCAGCGGAGTGAACGTGATTGTTGCCAAGTGGTTCGGATTTGCCGGATTCGGAAATCTATCGACATGCGACTTCCAACCGGCAGCGGCCATCGCCACTCGGAGGTGGTCGAGCGCGGCCCCGCATCCGATGATGGCTTCTCGCGCCTTCTCGTCAGTAACCATCACTCGACTCGGGTCCAGGAACAATTGCAGTTCCCCGCGGCTGTGCACCCACTGCCACGGTTGGCTGTTGTGCAGCGATGGAGCGCGGCACGCCGCGCCGACCGCATCCTCAATCACGTTGTCTGCTGCCGTGATCTCAGGCATCTTTCGACCTCCGCGTCTCACCCACCCGACCACCAATGCTCCGCCTTCGTCGCCGCGACCGGGAGGGTAATTGGTCCTCGATGCAACTGCCGTCGGGCCGTCAGGTCGGCTCGCCCGGCGTACTCATGGTGAAGCCCTGTCCGCAGAATGCGCCGACCAATGTCCTTCAGGGAGGGGACTTCCTGCACTGTGACAGTTCGCCCCTGCGATGGTCGGATGCCAGAAGGGAGATCAAGACATCTCCACGGCAGGGTGGCTGTCATCAGCCGGGTGACGGCCTGAGACGGAGGCACAGCAATGAACCCTTCTTCACAACAACTTCAGTACCGGACCCGCATGTTCGCCCGAGTCGTGGGCCCATACCTGATCGTTATCGCGACCGCTGCTGCGCTGCGGCCCGCGGACATGAAGGCGATGCTCTCACTCTACGAGGCAAATCCTCTGTGGGGCTGGGTGACTGGTTCCTTCATCTTACTGCTCGGGCTTGTCACGATTGCCCTTCATCCGTACTGGCGCGGTGCAGCGGCGGCCATCGTTTCGGTCGTGGGCTGGCTGGTCGCGGCTAAGGGTCTGATGCTTGTGGCGTTGCCCCGCAGCTACTTCGGGATCGCCGACTCCGCCATCGATGCAGTGGGCTGGTGGCAAAGCGGCGCGCTCGTCTACGTGCTTGCCGGCATCTATCTGACATACGTCGGGTGGATCCCACAACAGGGCCGTCCAACATCCAAAGTGACACCAACGTCGGAGATCTGGCCGGCGGCTTGAACCGCGCTCGAGCTCTTCAAGGGCGACGACCCCACCCGGGGTCGTCGCCCTAATCATCTCGGTGACTGAGCCAGCGGTCGTTGCCGGGCCGAATCATGTTGAATTACAACATGATTTCGGAATCAGACAGTTTTATCGGGCAACGATGACAGGCACTCTGGCGGCGTGTACCACCGCGGTGCTCACCGAGCCGAGCAGCATGCCAGCGAAACCGCCGCGGCCGTGGCTGCCCACCACGACGAGCTGAGATGAGTCAGCTTCCTCGAGCAGGCAGTGGGCCGGACTGTCGAACACAACCCGCCGTTCGACATTGACGTCGGGGTATCGCTCCCGCCACCCGGCCAACCGTTCGGCGAGGGTGTCCTCGGCGACCTGTCGTTGGGCCGACTCTTCCATGCTCGTGACATGAGCGAGGTCCGCGTGCGAGCAAGCGTGCAGGGCGATCAGACGCACACCGCGCCAGGACGCTTCGTCGAATGCGATTGCTGTCGCCAACTCTGATGCCGGCGACCCGTCGATACCGACCACCACCGGCAGTTGCGCCCCCTCTAGCGCCCGGGCCGGCGCTTCGTTGTGGATCACCGCAACCGGACAACGCGCGTGATGAACGACGCCACTGCTCACGGACCCCAGCAGCACGCGACCCAGCATGCTGTGCCCGCGGCAGCCCATGACAAGCATCCGTGCGTCCTTGGACAGATCGACGAGCGCGGGAACAGTGGCCGCGAAATACACTTCCGCATCAAGTCGAGGACACGTCCCCTCTTGGCCGCTCTCTTCGGCGATCTTCACCGCCGCCGAGATGATCTCCGCGCCTTCTGTCTTCGGCCAGCCATGAGTTCCCGCGAGCGGCGCGAGCGGCCCTCCGCTCAAGCTCGACAGGCTCCACGGAGGCGAAGCGATGATGTGGACCAAAGTGAGTGGGATGTTGCGCGTTCGCGCCGCACGGGCAGCCCACCGTACCGCTTGGTCGGACGGCGATGATCCATCGACCGCGACGACAATTTCTCGGCGCGCTGAGCGTTCAGGCGTGACGGGCCTCATTTGTACCCCTTTGTGAAAATTTGATCACTGGGAATGGTTGGTACGGCCGTCCTCATCATCGACAAGGCACCGAATCTCTCTCTCCCACTGATCATCCCGCATCCGAGCCGTGTGAGCCCGTACCGCACTTACGCTGAGTTCTGCAATCACGAACATGACCCACCAGGCTACGGCCGCTGCAAGTACTGCATTCGCGCCGGCCAGCGCAGGCGGTGTTGGTGCTTCGACTCGGTTACCCTCGCTGTCCAGCCAAATAGTCAGAGCTGCACCGGCTTTGACCGGTTGGTCCCAGGCGATCAGATCGGTGTGCTCGGCGCCGTTCGCCTGCCACCGGACCAGCGCTTTAACGGCCGCCGACCCGGGAGTGGCCCCTGGCCTGCTGTCCTCGACCGCCGTTGCGGTGACCGTGTGACGGGTTTTCGCTTCTTCCAGGTACCTGCGCGATTCAGCATCGTGGGCCAGTGTGCCGATTACACCAGCGCATGCGAGAGCGATGACGACCAAAAGGACGGCCAGCGGCGCGACTGCCGCATCGATACGGTCGCTCATCCGTATCAGCGGATTTCGGCTAAAGACCCGAACAATCGGCCATGCAGTGGGCCGGATGACAAAGCTGTCCATGGCAATTCACCTCAGATGATGTGCGGTCCTGCCGACAGCATGGCAATTCGACAACGTGACCCGTAGGGCCCAACGTCCACGGATGCAGGGTCCTACGCCTCCTACTCAGCCAGTCGACGCGCGGATAGCGTCGTCGATGTCCACGCCGGCTCAGGAGCAGATCATGAACAATCCACAATCACCCGGACCGGTCGTCGTAGCCGTGGACGGATCGAACGCGGCAGTCAACGCCGCCGAGTGGGCAGCCAAGGAAGCTCTGCATCATGCGGTTCGGCTTCGGCTCGTTCACGTCATCCACGTCCCTGGCGGCGCGACCGGACTCGCCAACGCACAGTCAATTGACGACGAGTACGCCGCAACCTGCTTGCGCGCTGCTTGTTCAGCGGTAACGGCGCTTGACGTCCCTCTGGTAGTCGACACCGCGATCCTACGTGGCGAGATCGATTCCACGCTCATCGAAGAGTCCAGCGGCGCAACGCTTATCTGCCTGGGATCCACCGGCATCGGTCGCATCGCTGCCGCGGTACTCGGATCGACTGCAGCGAACGTGGCCGAGCGAGCCCGGTGCCCCGTCGCGATCATTCGACGCACTCGTGATCGGCCCCCTCCGGCAGCCGGTTTCATCGCTGTCGTGCTTGACGGCAGCTCTGGCAGCGAGGCGGCGATGCGGTGGGCCATGGAGGAGGCTCGGCTACGCCGAGCCCCGGTGCTCGCGCTGGCCAGCCGGCCGTGGCCACTCTTCGACAGCGACGACGAACGATTCGATCAGCGACTCGATCATTGGTTGCAACGCTATCCGGACGTGTCGGTGGAGATCGCAACCACGCGCATGAGTGCGATTCGCTACCTGGAGGGGTTCGTCGGCGCACTGCAACTCGTGGTCATCGGCAGCGAGGACGGCCGCCAGGTGATGGACCTGGTGGGTCCACACGCCTTGTCGGTGCTCGCCCACACCAATTGCTCCGTGCTCGTAGCTCGAGAGCCCCTACACACGACAGACTCTCCTCGCGACTCCCGATGTTCACTCAGAGCGGCGAGAATGGTTCTATGACCGACCTACACCCCGGTAATGGGACCTCGCTCGCATCGGGACCGCTGTCCGAAGACCAACTGCGGCTTATTGATGCCTACTGGCGAGCTGCCAACTATCTGTCGGTGGGTCAGATCTACCTACTGGACAACCCGCTGCTGCGCAAGCCGCTGGACCCCGCACACGTCAAGCCGCGGTTGTTGGGGCACTGGGGGACGACGCCGGGGCTGAATCTGCTGTACGCGCACCTCAATCGCATCATCGCCGACCGCGACGCCAATGTCATCTTTGTGACCGGACCAGGCCACGGCGGACCGGGATTGGTCGCCAATGCGTATCTGGAAGGCACCTACAGCGAGATCTACACCGGCATCGAGCAGGATGCCGAAGGCCTCCGGAAATTGTTCCGGCAGTTCTCATTTCCCGGCGGCATCCCCAGCCATGTGGCCGCGCAGACACCGGGCTCCATTCACGAAGGAGGCGAACTCGGTTATTCGCTGGTGCATGCCTACGGCGCTGCGCTCGACAACCCCGACCTGGTTGTCGCTTGCGTCGTCGGTGACGGCGAGGCCGAAACGGGACCGCTGGCCGCCGGCTGGCATTCCAACAAATTCCTCAACCCGGTTGCCGACGGCGCAGTACTGCCCATCCTTCACCTCAACGGTTACAAGATCGCCAATCCGACTGTGCTGGCGCGTATTCCGCATCACGAACTGGAGTCGCTGCTGCGCGGCTACGGCTACCGGCCGATTACTGTCGCCGGCGACGATCCCGCCGACGTGCACCAACATCTCGCGGCCGCTCTCGACGACGCATTCGACGACATCGCGTCAATCCAGCAGACCGCGCGCCGGGGCGCCGCCACCGAACGGCCGGTATGGCCGATGATCGTGCTGCGCACACCGAAGGGTTGGACCGGGCCCCGAGAGGTCGACGGAAAACAGGTCGAGGGCACCTGGCGGGCGCACCAGGTACCGCTTGCCGAGACGCGGACCAACCCGGCCCACCGCGCGCAGCTCGAAGAGTGGATGCGCAGCTATGCACCCGAGGACCTGTTCGACGACAACGGCAGGCTCCGTGCGGACGTGCGCGCCCTGGCACCGGAGGGTGACCGCCGGATGAGCGCCAACCCGCACGCCAACGGAGGTCTGCTGCTGCACGAGCTGGACCTGCCCGACTTTCGCGACTACGCCGTCGCCGTGGCTCAACCGGGCAGCCAAACCCACGAGGCAACCCGGGTGCTGGGTACGTTCCTACGGGACGTCATCGCACGGAATCGCGATCGATTCCGGCTGATGGGCCCCGATGAGACCGCGTCGAATCGCCTTGACGCGGTTTATGAGTCGACCGACAAGGTATGGCTATCGGAGACGTTGGCTGTCGATGAACACCTTTCGGCTTCCGGTCAGGTGATGGAAGTGCTCTCCGAGCACCTGTGCCAAGGCTGGCTGGAAGGTTATCTGCTCACCGGGCGGCATGGACTGTTCAACTGCTACGAAGCGTTTGTGCACATCGTCGACTCGATGTTCAACCAGCACGCGAAATGGTTGTCCACCAGTCGCGAACTGCCATGGCGGCGGCCGATCGCCTCACTGAACTACCTCTTGAGCTCACATGTGTGGCGTCAAGACCACAACGGCGCCTCTCATCAGGATCCTGGGTTCATCGACCTGGTCGCCAACAAGCGCGCCGAGGTGGTGCGCATCTACTTGCCGCCGGATGCGAACACGCTGCTATCGGTGGCAGATCATTGCCTGCGCAGCCGCGATTACGTCAACGTCATCGTTGCCGGCAAACAGCCCGAATTGGACTATCTCGATATCGATTCCGCGATCTCGCACTGCAGCCGCGGACTGGGCATCTGGGAGTGGGCGAGCTCTTCGACTGACGAGCCCGATGTGGTGCTGGCCTGCGCCGGAGACGTCCCGACGCTGGAGACGCTGGCGGCTGCCGACATCCTGCGCAGTGAATTGCCTGCGCTTCGGGTGCGGGTGGTCAACGTCGTCGATCTCATGCGCTTGCAGCCGGACTCCGAGCACCCGCACGGCTTGCCGGACAGGGAATTCGACGCGATTTTCACCACCGACAAGCCGGTGATTTTCGCCTATCACGGCTATCCGTGGCTGATACACCGGTTGACGTACAGCCGGACCAATCACACCGGCATGCACGTGCGGGGGTTCAAGGACCGCGGCACGACCACGACGCCGTTCGACATGGTGATGCTCAACGACCTGGATCGATTCCACTTGGTCATGGACGTCATCGACCGGGTCGACGGTCTGGCCCCCCGGGCCGCCGTACTGCGTCAGCGGATGGCCGATGCGCGCCTCGCGGCCCGGCGGTACACCCGCGAACACGGCGAAGATGACCCGCAGATCGCCGGCTGGACCTGGGGGGCCGAACCGCGCACTCAGGCCGCCACGCCCGGTCGTCTGCCTTAGAGGTCAGAGACCAGCGACCAGAGCAGAGCTAGCGCACACACTCCCATGATCGCGACGATCGCCCAACCCATGAGGTTGGCGAACCGACTATTGACGTGCGGACCCATGATCGCCCGGTTGTTACCGACCAGCGTGATCATGGCCATCAAGGGCGGAGCGAGCACGCCGTTGACCGCTGCGGCGTAGTAGAGCAACCGAAACGGCGGGATCCCCACAAAATTCAGGCTCGCGCCCACAAGCGTTGCCACTGCGATCACCACATAGAAGGCCCGCGCCTCGCGGAAGGAGTAGCCCAGGCCGGCCTTCCAGCCCAGCGCCTCCGATAGCGCGTAGGAGGCTGAACCGGCCAGCGTGGGCACCGCCAGGAAGCCGACGCCGATGATTCCCATCGCGAACATCAGATAGGCCAGATCACCGACGAGGGGCCGCAGCGCCAGCGCCGCTTGGTCGGGCGTGTCCACGGTGTGGATACCGGCCGCGTGCAGGGTTGAAGCGCAGGTCAAAATGATGAAGAACTGCACGATATTGGAGAATCCCATCCCGACTGCGGTGTCGGTGCGCATGTTGCGGATGTCTTTGTCGAGCAGCACCGGCACGCCTTTGCCGTAGAACTTCATCCGGCCGCGGGCGAAGTCCTCCTCGGCCTCCTGGTCGGCCTGCCAGAAGAAGCAATAGGGCGTGATGGTGGTGCCGAGTATCGCCACGATGTTGAGCACGTAGGCGCCCGACCATTCGACGTGCGGGATGAATGCGCTCAACGCGACGGTCGGCCACCACGGATGGTGCACGACGAACGCGGCCGCGACGTACGCCAGAAGCGTGAGACACGCGTATTTCAGGAACCGGGCGTACGCGGGATACGGCACGCAAATCTGCAGTGCCAGCGAGACCCCGACGATCGCCGCCAGCCACGCCAGGAATGGCAGGTGAACGAGCAGTTGGCCGGTCGCGGCCATGGCGCCGAGGTCGGCCCCGACATTAACCGTGTTGGCGATCAACAGCAGTAATACGGCCACGTGCAGCAGCGGACGGGAGTAGTGCTCGCGCAACACCGACGCCAGGCCGCGGCCGGTGACCATGCCGATCCGTCCGCAAATCTCTTGGATTGCTGCCATGAACGGGTAGGTCCACAATGCCAGCCAAAGTTGGGAGTAGCCGAACTGTGCGCCGGTCTGGCTGTAGGTCTGGATGCCCGACGGGTCGTCGTCGGACGATCCGGTGACGAAGCCCGGCCCCATGATGCGCCACGCGGAAGCGGCCCGAGCACGTAGCGTCACGCCCGCATGATGGCACAGCCAAGTGACTGCTGATGGGCGGCGATCGACCGTCGCCGTCCGGATCGGAACCCACTGGAATCCGTATCGGTACTTCGACAGAGCCGAGGGCGGAGCGCACACTGGCGGAATGGAGTGTCATGTCATCGCTGCCGCGTCCAACGAAGCGCCCGTGCCCGCGTCGTGGTCCTCGCGCCGAGTTCAGGCGTCCACCTCGACCCGGCCGGCGTGATCGTGCCCGCCAGTGGGCCTGGTCGCGAGCCGCGCGGCCCGTTGAGAGGGCTCTCCGACGTACGCGCGTTCTTTCACACCAACACAGTCCCAGTGTATTTCGTCTCGCCGACCCCGTTCAATCTGCTGGGCATCGACCGCTGGGTACGGAACTTCTTCTACCTGAACTACTTTGACTCTTTCGAGGGCGTGCATCCCCGCGTGTTCGTGCCCCGGCGGCGGGACCGCGTCGACTTCGGCTCCATGGGTGATGTGTGCAACCACCTCCTGTGCGATCCCGAGACACTCGACTTCATCGGGCAACGAGGGCCCGGGGGCCACGCCTGCTTCGTCATGCTCGACGAGCAAACCGATGCGCTCGCCCACCAGGCCGGGCTCAACGTCATACACCCGCCGGCAGAGCTGCGTCAACGTCTGGGCTCCAAGATCGTGATGACACGTCTGGCCGACGAGGCTGGCGTGCCGAGCGTGCCTCACGCCATCGGGCACGTCGGCTCCTACGACGAGCTGGCGTCGCTGGCCCGCGACGCCGGGCTGGGGGAGGACCTCGTCATCGAGGCCGCTTACGGCAATGCCGGTAGCGCGACGTTCTTCGTGCGCGGCCAGCGTGATTGGGACGCGCATGCCGCTGATCTCACCGCGCAGCGAGAAGTTAAGGTGATGAAGCGAATTCGCAATGTGGAGGTGTGCATCGAGGGCGCCGTGACCCGGCACGGCACCGTGATCGGCCCGGCAATGACCAGTCTCGTCGGCTATTCGGAGCTGACTCCGAACCAAGGCAGTTGGTGCGGCAATGACATCTGGCGTGAGGCACTGCCACCCGCACAGACACACGCCGCGCGAGAAATGGTGCGAAAGTTGGGTGACATCCTGAGCCGCGAGGGGTACCGCGGTTATTTCGAGGTCGACCTGCTGCACGACCTGGACTCCGACGAGCTCTACCTCGGTGAGGTGAATCCGCGCCTGAGCGGCGCCAGCCCGATGACGAACCTGACCACCGAGGCCTACGCCGACGTGCCGCTGTTCCTCTTCCATCTGCTCGAGTACATGGACGTGAAATACGAGCTCGACGTCGAGGAGATCAACTCGCGCTGGGAGCGAGGTTACGGCGAGGACGAGGTCTGGGGTCAGGTGATAATCACCGAGACCTCACCGGATGTCGAACTCTTCACCGCGACGCCCCGAACCGGTGTGTGGCGCATCGACGACAGTGGACACGTCTCCTTTGCCCGCCCCGCCAACGACTCGGCCTCGTTGATCGACGAGTGCGAAGCCTTCTACATGAGAGTCGCGGCACCTGGCGACTTACGCTGCGAGGGAGCCCAACTCGGCGTCCTCATCACCCGCGGGCACCTGCAGACCGGCGACTACCAGCTCACCGAGCGCTGCCGGCGGTGGGTGAGTGGCTTCAAGGCAAAGTTTGCCTCGACACCCCTGGCGCCCGCCACGCCGATTGTCTCGCGGCTTGTCGCGCGAGCGTGAGCAGCGGCGAAACTGGTCGCCTCCCGGCCGGTATCTCATTACACAACTGGCTGTCAGAGCCTTACGCGCAGTGGTCATTTCAGCACGTTGAAGATTTTGTGCCGACCGCGGTGATCTTGCGCGGGATCGGGCCGGTCGCAGCGTTGCCCAACGCCCATGCTGCGGTCGCCGGGATCCCGGTCACCACTACTGATGGAGCCACCAGCACGGTAGGAGCGGTCATGGCTGCCACCGCCACCGACGGTTGGGCCGTAAGTCACCGCGGGTCAGTGGTAGCCGAGGAGTACTGCAACAGTTTGGGTGCCGACAGCCGGCACCTGTTGTTTTCGGTGAGTAAGACGCTGGTGGCAGCCGTCGTCGGTGCGCTGCACGGCGCACGTGCGATCGAGCTCGATGCGCCGGTCACGGCATTCCTGCCCGCGTTGGCGCACTGCGGCTACGCCGGTGCGACGGTGCGCCAGCTACTCGACATGAGGTCAGGGATCGCCTTCTCCGAGGATTACGGCGACCCGGCCGCGGAGATACACGTGCTGGACCAGGCCATCGGGTGGGCGCCGAGGAAAAGCCCGGATGTCCCCACGACGCTGCCGGAATTTCTGCTGACCTTGCAGCGGAAATCTGCTCACGGCGGCCCGTTCGAATATCGCTCGTGTGAAACCGATGTACTCGGGTTGATCTGCGAGGTCGCCGGCGGACAGCGGATGCCCGAACTGATGTCAGAACTGTTGTGGAGCCGCATCGGTGCCCAATGTGACGCCACCATCGCCCTAGATGCGGTGGGGACCGGCTTTTACGACGGCGGCATCAGTGCCTGCCTTGTCGACATGATCCGGTTCGGGTCGTTGTTCCTGCGCGACGGTGTCTCGTTGACCGACCAGCAGGTGATACCTGCGGCGTGGATCGCCGACACCCTTGACGGCGGCGCTGACTCGCGTCAGGCGTTCGCCGACAGCCCCGATGACACCGAATTGCCCGGCGGGATGTACCGCAACCAAGTGTGGTTGCCTTACCCCGGCAACAACGTCGTGCTGTGTCTGGGCATGTGCGGTCAGATGATCTATGTCAATCGCACTGCGGAAATGGTCGCCGCGAAGCTTTCGGCTCAGGCGCACTCTCACGAGCCGCATATGTTGGACGCGCTGCGCGCATTCGACGCGGTGGCGGGCGAACTGGCCGGAATCCCCAGTTAGCCGAGGTTGCTTGTGATCGCGCGCAGTACCTTTGACAAGGCTGTCCTTGCTGGCGGGCCAGACGGCGATGCAGTTGACTAACCGGCATGGCCGGTCATCGAGCACACCAATCCCGTCAGTCGGAACGGACACCAGCGAACCTTCGCCACACGGTGACGACGTGAACCATTCCGCCGAACCGCACGGCGGTCGTCTATCGCAGCAACTGAATTGGTTGCGCGCAGCCGTTTTAGGCGCCAACGACGGCATCATCTCCGTTGCCGGCGTCGTGGTCGGGGTCGCCGGGGCGTCCACAACGCGCGGCCCGATCTTCACGGCGGGGCTGGCGGCTCTGGTGGCCGGCGCGGTGTCGATGGCACTCGGTGAATTCGTGTCAGTCTCGAGCCAGCGCGACAGCGAAAGCGCGCAGCTGGCGATGGAGCGGCGGGAGTTGCAGCACATGCCCGACGCCGAACTGGCAGAACTCACCGGAATTTATCAGCGTCGCGGCCTGTCCCGCCAAACCGCAGCCCAAGTCGCTCGAGAACTCACCGCACACGACGCACTCAGTGCACACGCTCACGCCGAACTCAACATCGATCCCGATGAACTGTCCAACCCATGGCAGGCAGCAGCAGCATCGGCAGCCTCATTCATTGTCGGGGCGCTGCTGCCGTTCGCCGCCATCCTCCTGCCCCCTGCCTCGTGGCGTGTACCGGTCACGTTCGGCGCTGTACTCGCGGCGCTGGCCGTGACCGGTGCCGTGAGCGCCAGGATCGGTCGCGCGCGCAAGGGGCGGGCCGTGCTGCGGGTCGTGCTCGGCGGGGCCGCCGGTCTGGCGCTCACCTACGGCGTAGGCCATCTCTTCGGCACCGCGCTTGGATGATGATGGCACGTCCGAGTTTGCCTGCGGTACTTCGGGAGTGGGGCCGCATTGGATGTATCGGCTTCGGCGGACCACCGACCCATATCAAGCTGTTGCGCGACGTGTGTGTCACGCGCGAGCAATGGTTGTCGCCGGTCGAATTCGAAGACGCCGTCGCCGCCTGCAATCTGCTGCCCGGCCCCGCATCGACTCAGCTGGCGATCTTTTGCGCGTGGCGGGTGCGCGGACCAGTCGGTGCGTTGGTGGGGGGTGCCGCCTTCATCGTTCCCGGCTTGACCTTGATCCTGGGGCTGGCCGCACTGTTTTTAGGCAGCCCCCCAACACTGGTGCTGGCCGCGGGAGCGGGAGCGGGCTCAGCGGTGGCCGCGGTCGCGGTACACACTGCCAGCTCGCTGGTGCCGACGAGCTGGCATCGCGCGGGTGACGACCCCCTCGGCAGTGGGTTGCGCTGGGTGCTCTACCTGGTTGCCGGTATCGCGGGTGCAGTCACGCTTGGTCCGTGGCTGGTGCTGGTCTTGCTGTCATGCGGGGTAGTCGAACTCGGCTTGCGTTCCAGCCGATTTCGTTCAGGCCCGTGGTCTGTCGCACCAATACCGTTGCTGGCGAGCGGTTCTGCGGGGATAGGGACCCTGGCCTCGCTGAGTTGGGTGGCGTTCAAGGTGGGCGCCCTGTCCTACGGCGGCGGATTCGTCATCATCCCGCTGATGCAGAACGACGCAGTCAACGTCTACGGCTGGATGACCGGGGCTCAGTTCCTCAACGCCGTTGCGCTGGGCCAGATTACGCCAGGGCCCGTGGTGCAGACCGTCGCAGTCGTCGGGTACGCGGCCGGCGGCCTGGGCGGAGGCGTTCTGGCCGCGGTCATCGCGTTCAGCCCGTCGTTTGCGCTGGTCCTCATCGGCGCCCGGCACTTCGATCTCCTACGGAGAAGTCCAATTGCCCGTGGTTTCCTGGATGGCGCAGGACCTGCCGCGATCGGCGCCATCCTCGGGTCGGCGGTAACCCTGGCGCGAACCCTTTCTCAGCCATGGCAATTCGCCGTCTTGGCGGCTGCTGTCGGGTTGCTGCTGATCCTACGGCGCGGGATCGTTGTGACGCTGCTCGCCGCCGCATCCGCGGGGGTCGCATTGGTGGGCGCGGGCTTGCCGCTACCGGGTTAGCGACGCGAGGCGGCCACCTGGCCCGGCGCGGAGTGCCGGCTGTGCCTATCGCCGCCGAGGCGGCGGGGTCTGCGCGATCGGTTGCCGGTTGACCGACGCGTGGAGTTTCCTACTTCGTGTCGACGACCAACACCTCGGTTTTGGCCCGGGAACGGATGGCGCGTGGGACCGATCCGATCAGGCGACCGACCACCGAGTTAAATCCGACACTGCCGACCACGATGAGATCGGCACCGGCGCTGTCGGCCAGCTTCAGCAGTGCATCCACCGGGGCGCCTTCGATGGCTTTCTCCTCGACATCGCGCGCACCGGCCTCCCTGGCCCGGGCGCTCGCGTCGCGAAGCATCGCGTAGACCGGCGCATTTCCTTCGGTGCGGTACCCCTCGCCGGAGGCTTGGTCGGGATCAACCCCGCCACTATGCGAGCCCGCGTCCTGGAAGGCCGACGCCACGATCAGTTTCGCGCCCGACTTCGCTGCGACGGCCGCCGCTTCGTCGACCGCGCGAAGAGATGTCTCGGATCCATCGGTTCCAACCAGGACAACCTTGTAATCCGTCACGTTCTGCTCCCATCGATAGCGATGCGCCGCGGCGGCCTTTCGCGCAGACATTGCCTATCACAAAATGGGACAAGTGTTCACTGAATGCCGGGGTTCCAGGCAGATGGCATGTCACGGAGTTGCACGAGCGATGGTCTCCACGTGGACGGATTCGGGTTCGTGGCTCGCCAGAGTCTCGCGGTGTCGTCCGTAGACCCACTCGAACACCGGTGTGGCCATCAGTGTGGTGACGACCGCAACCAGGACGAGAATGGTGAAGAGCGTCGGCGTGATGATGCCGGCCTGAAGTCCGATGTTGAGCAGGATGAGCTCGATCAGTCCGCGGGCATTCATCAGCGAGCCCAGCGCGGCGGCCTCTCGGAACGGAACTTTTCTCAGCCGGGCGGCCGCCGTGCACGCGATTCCCTTGCCGGCGATCGAGATGGCGAGGATTCCGAGCGTCACCGCCCATAGTTTCGGGCTGTTCAACAAGCCGATCTGGGTGTTCAGCCCGGAATAGACGAAGAACAGCGGCAGCAGAAATGTGGTGACGAGCGGCTCGAGGTCGGCGGTCAGGCGCTCTGCGAAAAACCCCGAGGGCATGGCGACGCCGAGGATGAAGGCGCCGAAGATGGCGTAGATGCCGACCGCGTCGGTGAACCAGGCGCACGCCATCAGCAGGATCAAGACAGTGCTCAACACCGGAGCGGTGATTGCGTTGTGGCGTTCAGACACCGTCCCGAGTCCGCGCAAGACCCTGCGCCCAAATGTCAAGAGCACCAACGTGTACGCGATGCCACCGATGATCGCGGTGGCAGCGACGGCCACGCTGCCGCGATGTATCGCGAGCACCGTCGCCAGAATGCACCAGGAGAGCGCGTCGTCGGTCGCGCCGCACGCCAATGCGAGTGTTCCCAGGGGCGTTCCGGACAGTCGCCGTTCGTAAATGATTCGAGCCAGCATGGGGAAAGCGGTTGTGGCGATCGACGCACCGAGAAACATCATTGCCATCACAAGCGTGACGCTCTTGTCGAAGTAAGTTCCGCTCGCCAGCAGAGGCGCGGCGATCAACGCTCCCAAAAGCAGCGGCGTGACGATACCTGCGGCGGAGACCGCGACCGCGGTGCCGACCCGATGCTTGATGAGGTTGACGTCGAAATTGAGGCCGATCAGAAACATGTAGAGCACCAGCCCGATCTGAGCCGCAGTGTAGAGCACGACGTTTGCGGGTCCCGGCGGGAAAAGGTGGTGCTGGACGTCGGGAGCGACCCGGCCCAGCAACGATGGCCCGAGCAGCACGCCGGCAACCATTTCTCCGACGACTTGCGGCTGACCGAGGCGCTGCGAAGCAAGACCTACGACCCGGCAGGCGACGAGAATGACCGCCAGTTCGAGGAAGAAATGAATGGCAATAGCTGCGGGCATGGGATACGTCCTCGGGTTTGCCTGACTGGTCATTTCTCCGCTTGCCAGTGACCGGCGTTAGTGTAGCTTCTTAAATGTTAAGTAACTGTCCTATCCAAACGGTGGGAGGGGACTTGTGGACGTACACACGCAGCTGTCACAGCTGAGCCCGGAGGCACGGGCGGCACTGATGCGGAAGATCAAAACACGCCTGGTGTCCGATCACAGCGTCCAGACCGATCACGACCTCGCCATCATCGGAGGGGGAGTCGCAGCGCTCACCCTCGCGCTCGAGCTTCGCCGCGCACGGCCCGACACCCGAATTCTGATCATCGAGCCGCACGCTCACCCGGTTCCAGAAATCACCCACACGGTTGGTGAGTCGACAGTGGAGATCGCCGCGCAGTATCTTCGCGATCGCCTCGGACTGGCCGACCACCTGAACACCTCGCAGCTCAGAAAGATGGGGCTACGAATGTTCTTCTCGCATGATGGCAATGCTGACATCGTCCAACGTATGGAACTCGGCAGCTCCTCGTTCACCCCCCAGGTCACGTATCAGATCGACCGCGCCAGGCTGGAGAACGAACTCCATCGACGATGTCTGTCTGAAGGCGTCGAGATCACCTCCGGCCGGGTGACTTCCGTAGAGCTCGGCCTTGGAGATCACCCACACACCCTTTCCCTTCAGCAGGGTGACAGCATCGACTCCACCACCGCGCGTTGGGTGGTGGACGCGTCGGGGCGCAATCGAGCGCTGCCTCGCCAGCTGGAATTGAAGCGCGCCAACGAGCATCACTGCAATGCCGTATGGCTGCGTGTTGCCACCGAGATCGACATCGGCCAGTGGAGCGACGATCCGGGCTGGCAGGCGCGCCTCGTCGAGGGAGACCGGGCGATGTCCACCAATCACTTGATGGGCGAAGGCTATTGGGTGTGGTTGATCCGACTTGCGTCTGGAGCCACCAGCGTCGGCATCGTCGCCGACCCCGCCTTCCACGCATTCAGCGAGTTCAACACCCTTGCCAAAGCCCGATCGTGGCTCGCCGAGCACGAACCGCAGTGCGCTGCCGTCCTGGCACGGCACGAGCACCTGATCAAAGACTTCAGAGTGATGAAGAAGTACAGTCACAAATCGTCGAAAGTCTATGACGGACCGAATCGTTGGTGCCTCACCGGCGACTCCGGCGTCTTCCTCGATCCCTTGTACTCGTCTGGGCTGGACCTCGTCGCAATCGGCAACGGCCTCATCACCGACATGATCAGCCGCGAACTCGACGGCGAAAATGTCGTCGCGCGTGCGGGCATCAACGACTCGCTGTTTCGGTCGCTCACCGACATGTGGCTCAACATCTACTGCAACCAATACAAGCTCATGGGCTCGCCGGCGGTGATGACGGCCAAGGTGATCTGGGACATCGCCTTCTACTGGGGCTTCCTGGGCCTGATGTACAGCAACGGCCGATTCGTCAGTGTCGCCGACGATCCCGGGGTGGTCCCGCACCTGGAGGGACTTATCGAGCTCAGCAACCGCATGCAGGTGTTCTTTCGCGAGTGGGCAGCGGTCGAGCGTGAAGTTCCCACCGCGCAGTTCGTCGACTTGTACTCAGCGCACAACTTCATGGTGACGCTGCATACCGCGATGATGGGGGAGGCCTCTGACTTCGCGGCACAATTCGACGCGAACATACAGCTGTTACGCCGACTCGCAGGTCAGCTGATCGAAACCATTCTCTCGGAGAAATCTGGCGAATTTTCCGACGACGATGTCGTGCAGCAGGTCCAGGCGTGGCAGCGGGACACCTTTCTGCGCGAACTCAGGTCAGCGTATCGCCGGGAGCAGGGCGCCGACCCACTCAGCCAGCAATGGATAGTCCGAACCGCTCCCGCACTCGAATTCAGTTGAACCGAAGCCGGATCGGCTCCGATCGACCTTCCGGGTGTCATGTCACCACAGGTTGTTAGGTCTTCACGATGAATACGCTTGCCGAACACGGCATCAACAAGCCCCTGGCGATCGTCGGGATCGGCTGCCACTTTCCGGGCGGTGCTCACACCCCGGACCTCTACTGGGACTTGATGCGCAGTGGCACCGACGCGACAGGTGAGGTGCCCGAAACACGCTGGAATGCCGACAAATACCACGATCCGAACCCGAAGAAGGTCGGAAAGATGGTCACCCGCCGTGGCGGGTTTCTCAGTGAGATCGATCAATTCGATCCTCAATTCTTCGGCATCTCACCTCGGGAAGCGAACCTGGTCGACCCTCAGCAGCGCCTTCTGTTGCGGACAACCTGGGAGGCACTGGAAGACGGCGGCATATCCGCAGACCGTCTGGCCGGCACCGATGTCGGTGTGTTCGTCGGCGGGTTCACCCTCGACTATCAGCTCCTGCAGAATCAGGGTCGCACCAGCCGTTACCGCTTCAAGACGCATTCCGCCACCGGGATGATGATGACGATGCTGGCGAACCGGATCTCGTTCGCCTTCGACTTCCGCGGGCCCAGCATGACCATCGATACCGCGTGTTCGAGCTCGCTCGTCGCGGTGCACCTTGCGGCGCTGAGCATTTGGAACGGTGAATGTGATCTGGCACTTGCCGGCGGCGTCAATATCATGATTGGACCCAACACCGCGATCGCTGAATCCAAGAGCGGGTTCCTCGCGCCGGACGGACGGTGCAAGGCCTTCGATCAGTCCGCCGACGGGTACGCCCGGGGTGAGGGTGGCGCTGTCGTCGTCATCAAGCCCCTGGATCAGGCGCTGCGCGACGGAGACGAAATTTACGCGCAGATCCTCGGCACCGCGGTGTCCCAAGACGGGCGCACCGACGGCATCACCGTGCCGAGCGCGCAAGCTCAGGAAGCTGCGATCACGGCAGCCGTCCGGCGAGCCGGTCTGCACCCCAACGACGTGGGCTATGTCGAGGCACACGGCACCGGCACTCCTGTCGGGGACCCGATCGAGGCCCGCGCCCTCTCACAGGCGCTCGCCGCGCAGCGTCCAGCGACGAGTCCGCTGTTGATCGGGTCGGTGAAAACCAACATCGGGCACCTCGAAGCCGGCGCCGGTGTAGCCGGGCTGATCAAAGCAGCGTTGGTGCTCAAGCACGGCTTCATCCCGGCGAACTTGCATCTCGGCAACCCCAGCGACCAGATCCCTTGGGGCGAGCTGGGAATCGACGTACCGCGAACCGGTCGACCGTTCCCCGGCGGCAAGCGGCGGGTGGCCGGGGTCAACTCGTTCGGCTTCGGCGGCACCAACGCCCACGTGGTGCTCGCGGAACCGCCCGGACCGCTCGACGTCAACGGCTCCGGCCACGCCCACCCGCCGCCGCTGGCCGTCCTCCCGATATCGGCGCGCACCGAGGAAGCCCTCATAGCCACGGCCCGCCTGCTGGCCGAACATATGGGTGCACACGACGACCTCGAACTGCTCGATCTCGGATACACCCTCAGTCGGCGCCGCTCGCATCTGAACTACCGCCGGACCCTGGTCGCCGACGGCATTGCCGATGCCCATCAACAACTTCAAGCCCTTGCCGACGGTGGACAGATCTCAGCGACCCGCACTGGCCCGACGGCGCCGCGGCTGGCATTCGTCTGTACCGGCATGGGGCCGCAGTGGTGGAAGATGTGCCGCGGTCTGCTCGATGTGTATCCCGCCTTCACCGAGAGCATTCGGCGAAGCGATCGCGAGCTGTCCCGTTACGCGGAGTGGTCGTTGATCGAGGAGCTTCGCGCGGACGAAACCCGTTCTCGGATGGCCGAGACCGAGGTCGCGCAACCCGCCAACTTCGCGATTCAGATAGCGCTCGCCGCGCAACTGAAGCAGTTCGGGATCACCCCGGACGCGGTGATCGGCCACAGCGCCGGCGAAGTGGCCGCCCACCACCTCGCGGGAATCCTCACTTTCGAGCAGGCGATTCAGGTGATCTACCACCGCAGTCGCCTGCAGCAGCGCACCAGCGGGCTGGGCCGCATGCTCGCGGTCGGTCTCAGCGCGGAATCGTTCATGCAGAAGATCGACGCCCGCACTCGCGACGCGATCGGACAGCGGGTGTCGATCGCGGCGATCAACGGCCCGTCGACAGTCACCCTCGCCGGCGACAGCGACGTCCTCGGCGACATCGCCCGACAACTCGACGAGCTCGCGATCTTCAACCGGCTTCTCCATGGGAAAGTGCCGTATCACACGCATTACATGGACACCATCAAAGAAGAGCTCCTCAAAGCGTTCGACGAGTTGACGCCGGGCGTGGCGACAATTCCGCTGTACTCGACCGTGACCGGCGAGCGACTGGACCGCTATTCCGACGGAGCCGCCTACTGGTGGCAAAACACCCGTGCCACGGTCCTTTTCGAACCTGCGACCCGGCGGATGCTCGATGACAGCTACACGCATTTCGTCGAGCTGGGCCCACACCCGGTCCTCGCAGCGTCCCTGTTCGAGATAGCCGGAGCTCACGAAACGGAGACCGTCGTCCTGGCGGCTCAGCGGCGCAACGAGGACGACGGCCGCACCCTGATGAATTGCGTTGGGACACTGCACTGTCACGGCTACCCGATCGCGTGGGACGCGCTTTATCCCAGACAGGCCGCGCGACTGGTCAAACTTCCTCCGTACCCCTGGCAGTCCAAGCGCTACTGGAATGAAACTCAGGAAGCGGCCGAGGATCTACATTACAAGCCGGTGCACCCACTGCTGGGGCAGCCGGTGAGCGGAATTCATCCGTCCTGGGAAGTCGAGCTGAGCACCATCACGACCCCGTTCCTTGCTGATCATCAGGTGCAGGGAAGCACACTGGTGCCCGGGGCCGCGTACATCGAAATGGCTTTGGCGGCAGCCAACCTCACCTACGGGTCCACTGAATACAGTGTGGACAACCTGGCTCTGTTGCGCGCGGTGATCCTCGACGACACCTGCGATCCCGTGCTGCGGACCACCCTCAACCGCGACACCGGAACTTTGGAATTCGCCGCATTCACCGCTACAGCGGGAGGCGACGTCAAGTGGACGATCACAGCGACCGCGGAACTCAGCG
Organism: uncultured Actinomycetota bacterium; assembly: GCA_963753995.1. Lineage (GTDB taxonomy): Bacteria > Actinomycetota > Actinomycetes > Mycobacteriales > Mycobacteriaceae > Mycobacterium. The sequence goes on from CAVWEO010000007.1 coordinate 54,471, forward strand.
CGCTTGTCTGCCCGCCCGAACTGGCCACGACACCTCGGCACGCGAAGTCCGTCACCACTATCGACCACGACGACTTCTACACCCGCGCCCGACTCGTCGGCTTCGACTACGGTGACGCATTTCAGACCATCTCCGGTATCACGTCCGGAGACGGCTGGGCGACAGCCGACATCATCACGCCCGCGCAGATCGCACACGACATCGATCGATACCGGTTCCACCCGGCGCTGATCGACGCAGCCTTCCAGACACTAATCGGCACAACTGTTCTCGGACGCGGCACCGACGAAGACGGCTACCTCCCCACGCGGATCCGGCGCAGCGCCATCTATGGCGCGCCTGAGCACCACATGACCGCCCAGATCTCGGTGGTGTCGGCAACCAAAGACGAGATCGAAAGCGACATCACGCTCCTCGGCAGCGACGGAGGTCCGCTGGCCGTGTTCACCGGCTTCACCTTGCAGGCACTGAGCGCGTCATCGAGCATGTCGCCCGAACGGATTGACAAGGGCCTGTACGAGATCGAATGGATTGCGCGCACCGAGATCGGAGACGATGCGAGCGGACCACCGATCTCACCGGACAGCCGGTCGTGGCTGATTTTCCTCGACAGCCAAGGCGTCGGGACAGCACTCGCCGACCAACTTCGCCGCTACGGGCACCGCGTCCGGGTGGCGATGCGCCAGCCGGTCGACACGCTGAGGAAAGTCGACGGTGGTTACGCGCTGAATCCCCAGCAGCCCGAGCAACTGCATCAGTTGATGGCGACTCACCTGGAAAGCGACGGTGACCTCAACGGCATCATCGACTGTTGGCCGTTGGACATCTCCGCCGAACCCGACGGTCATCACTGCGACACCCTCGGTGAAATGAACCACCATCTCGGGGTTTTCACCGTTCTGCACCTGGCGAAAGCCTTCGCCGAGCACGACTGTATCGCGGCGCGGCTCTACCTGCTGACCTCCAACGCGCAACCCGCTCCGGGAACAGAGCGGCTTGCCGTCGAACAGGCCGCCGTCTGGGGCCTCGGTCGGGTATTCGGCCAACAGGAGTTCGCCACCCGATGGGGCGGCCTGATCGACATCGACGACGCCGACGACCACACCACGACCGCGTCGCGCATCTGCGAGCACATCCTCGTCGAGGGTGCCGAGGATCAAATTGCCATCAGGGGCGGCGCGGTGCTCGTACCTCGCCTTCGCCAGAGTACGAGCCTGACACAAGCCTTCCCCACCAAACTCACCCCCGGCGCGACCTACGTGGTGACGGGAGGCGGGGGAGCCCTCGGTCGGATCGTCGCCACGTATCTGGCCGAACGCGGCGCACGCCACATTGCGCTGTTATCCCGCAGCAACATTCCGCCGAGGGACCAATGGCCCCTACTACCCGACGACCACCGCCACCACGCCACCATCGAAACGATCCGCAAGATCGAGGACCTCGGTGCGCGAGTCACGACCGCCAGTGTCGACATCACCGACACCGACGAGGTGGACAACTGGCTCAGCGATCACCTTCGCGGTGGAGGCCGACCGGTGCGCGGAATCGTCCACGCCGCAGGCACTGTCGATGACCGTCTTCTGGTGAACATGACCGAGGAAGGTTTCACCAAGGTGATGGCACCCAAAGTCACCGGCGCCCGTGTGCTGCACAACGCTTTCCACGGAAGCGATCTGGAGTTTTTCGTAATGTTCGGTTCGGCCGGGTCGGTCATCACATCGCCGGGTCAAGGTAACTACGCCGCCGCCAACGCGGTACTGGACGCGTTCGCGCACTACCGGCAGGCACAGGGCCTGCCGGCTATCACAATCGGTTGGGGCCCGTGGTCAGTGGGGATGGTCGAAGAACTCAAGCTGGAGAAGATTTACCTGCAACGCGGGATCGAGCTGATCACACCCGCGGCAGGCACCCGCGTCCTTGATCGACTCATCAACCAGAAACTCCCCAACGTGATCGCGATCGGCGCCGACTGGGAGCAGGCGCGCCGCGCCGCGGTCGGCGGTCGGATTCCGGCCATATTTTCCGAATTGGGTAGCGCGGAGGCATCTTCCGATGCAGGCGATTCAGAGTCATCGATACTCGATCTCCTGTCAACACGCCCGGCAGCCGAAAGGTTCGAGATGATCGCCGGCCAGGTTCGACAGATCGCCGCTGCGGTTTTCGAGATCGCCGCCACCGATATCGGACCCGATGACGGTCTCGACGACATCGGCATGGACTCTTTGATGGCAATGGATTTCAGGCTCCGGGTCAACGCGATGTTCACGATCGACCTGCCACTGCTCGAGCTACTGCGCGGCGTGAGCGTGAATTCGCTGGCCGACCGAATCCTGGCCGACCTGCACTTGACAGACGCCGCAGCGCCGCCGGCCGACGAGACACCGGCGGCCGGTGCCGCCGAGGACGATGTCGACCGGTTGATCGAGCAGCTTTCCGAGACCGAGCTACGCGAGGTGTTGGCTGCCCTCGAGGGCCAAGGCGAGGCGCACGCGTGACTTCCGCGGTGCAGGTTCGAGGTCTGTCCAAGTCCTACGGGCAGTTGCCGGCGGTGCGGAATATGGACCTCGATGTCGGCTACGGCGAAGTATTCGCGATCCTCGGGCCCAACGGAGCAGGTAAGTCGACAACCATCGAGATCCTCGAAGGTCACCGCGCGCGTGATTCCGGACATGTCAGCGTGTTGGGTGAAGACCCCGGGACGGCGGGCCGAAGCTGGCGCGCCAAAATCGGCATCGTGCTCCAAGAGGTCAGCGACGCCGGGATGCTGACCGTCTCTGAAACGGTGTCCATGTTTGCACGATGCTATGGGGCGGCGCGTGTCCCCGGTGAGGTGCTCGAACTCGTCGGGCTCGCCTCGGTGTCCGGGTCGAAAGTTCGGACGCTCTCGGGGGGACAGCGCCGCCGGCTCGATGTCGCCCTCGGCATCATCAATCTGCCGGAGCTGCTTTTTCTCGACGAACCGACCACCGGTTTCGATCCCGAAGCGCGACTGCGGTTTTGGGACCTGATCCGGCTGCTGGCCAACGCCGGCACGACGATTTTGCTGACCACCCACTACCTCGAGGAGGCGGCGGCCCTGGCAGACCGCGTCGCCGTCATCACCGGCGGCCAGGTAGTGGCCGTCGACTCGCCGCAGAACCTGATCCACTACGCGAGCGCCACCGCAACAGTTCGGTGGAAGACGGGAGACCATCAGCACGAGGTCGAAACCGAGCAACCCACCGACCTGATCAGATCATTGTCGGCCGATGGTGCCGAGTTGGCTGACCTGACCGTTTCTCGGCCTACGCTCGAAGACGCCTACCTGCGTTTGATCGGCCTGAGCTGATGAACACCGACCACATGGCTGACGCCGACGTGAATCAGCGACTGACGGAGACGCGCCCCGCGCTACCGTCACCGCTGCGCATCGGCATGTCGCGGGTCGTGCCCGAGCTGAAGATGTTTTACCGCCGTCCCGAGCAGATGGTGCTGACATTCTCGTTACCGGCGGTCATCTGCGTCCTGCTGGGTTCCATCTTCTCCACGAAACTGCCCGACACCGAGACCAGCACGGGCGCCGTGATCGCGGCGAGCATGCTCGCCTACGGCATTCTTTCGACGTCATTCATCAACTTGGGCATCAGCATCGCCGCCGATCGCGACACCGGCGCCCTGCGACGTCTCCGCGGCACACCGACCACGGCCCTGTCGTACTTCATCGGCAAGATTTGTCTCGTCGCGATCGTCAGCTTTGCCGAGGCGGTCGTGCTGGTGTCGGTCGGCCTGCTTTTCTTCGAACTACAGTTACCGGCAACGACTTTCGGATGGTTCACCCTGGCATGGGTGTTTGTACTGGGGACCGTCAGCTGCTCGCTTCTTGGCATCTTCATCAGCAATTTCGCCAGCAACGCGGTCGCGGCCGCCGTCGTCACCAACGGGCCGGCGGTCGGCTTACAGTTCGTGTCGGGCACTTACGTGCCGCTCATCGTGCTGCCGACGTGGATGTTGGTCGTCGGCTCCGTCTTTCCGGTCAAGTGGATGGCTCAAGGTTTTCGGTCGGTGCTGCTGCCTTCGAAAATGGCCGCATTCGAACCGGCCGGCAACTGGGAACACTGGCACATATTCTTGGTCCTCGCCGCCTGGGCGATCGGTGGTCTTATTGCCTGCCTCGCCGTTTTCCGGTGGTCGGACCGGGACTGATCAGGGACGGGTCCGCAGAATCTCCTCCGCGGCGCGCCGCCCACTCACAAGTGCTCCCTGTATCGAGGCGGTGTCGCGGTGGTCGCCGCACCACCAAAGCCCATCACTGACGGCCACCGGCCGGCGTAGTCGCAGCGGGGCGCGCTGGGCCGGCAGTGCGTGCCGGATGATGCTTCGTGTCAACAGCTTCCACGAGCCACCGTCGACACCCATGATGTCAGCGGCGTGGCGGCGGGTAAGGCTGTCCGGCGGCGCTTCCCGGTTGGCATCCAGCAGTGCGGACGCTGCAATCAGATGCTGCCCCGCAGGGGCATAGCCGGGCGCTGCGGCGCTGATGACCGCGGTGTTGAGCACCGGCCCGGGCGGATCGCGCCGGGCGTCGACCCACAGCATCGGTCGCGCCGCCGGCATTTCATCGGTGGACCACCAGTCGGTGACGACGCCGTGGGTGGGCGGGGGAGGCGAACCGGTCAACGTCGCCGCTGTCGTGGGATCGGTGGCCACCACGACACCGTTCGCGCGCACGCTCGCGTCCGGGCCTGAGACGTGCCAGCCCGTCCCGTCGCGCTCGATGCGAGTCACCGAATGATTCAGGCTGATCAACCCGCTCAGCGACCCGGCCATCAGCCGCGGAAGTGCCTGCATACCGGCGGCCGGGAGGGCGGGCACACCAAGCAGAAACATCCGCGCCAGCAGCAGCGCGAAGGTATTGGAGCTGTTGCCGGTGTCCTCGAGTAGGACTCCGGCAAGGAAGCGGTCGATCACGCGGCGCAGCTCACCGCGCACACCCTTGTTGTCCAACGCCGATCTCAGTGTGATGTCCCTGCCCGCATGCGACTTGAGGGCATTGGGTCGCAGCGCGGGAAGAGCCCACCGCGCTACCGAGACGACATCGGCCGGCCGAACAACACCTGACGTCAACATCTTCGGCACCAGCCTGGGTTCGCGCAGAGGATGAGCCAGCACAGTTGAGGTGGACTGGCGACGCACCGCGACCCCCGCACCGAACGGCTGCAGATCGAGCGCGGTGACGTCGACCGCGCGCGGGAGCTCCGGGTAAGCCGGATTCAGGACCTGGAAGCCGCGATCGCACAGGAAACCATCGAATGCATCGGTGCGCACGCGGCCACCAACGTCGTCGTCTTGCTCCCACACCCGTACGTCGCGGCCCGCGGCCGCCAGCACCCCGGCGCACCGCAATCCAGCCAACCCGGCGCCGATCACCAACACCTCAACACCGTCACCGGCCACGCCCCGCCCGCCCTCCTCGCCGCCCGACTCTGAGATTGCCCTGATCACCGGCACCAAAACCAGGGCGGTCCAATCCGGCTCGCTTGGATCCCGGGAAAAAAGGGAAACCGTGATCGATTCGCCGATGACCCACGCGCCAGTGGCTGACCTTCGCGGTAGCGAGCAAATGTCTGCCGACCAGAGCTGGCGCCAGGAACTCGGTGAATGAGTTTCTAGGCACAACGACGCTAACTCGTCGCAGTTCGAAAGGATGTCAGTGGTCTTCCGGGCAGACCAAGAGATTGGACGTGACCTAGCCGCTGTCGATTGGGCGGCGACTCCACTGGGTCCGGTGGAGGGTTGGCCGCAAAGCCTGCGGACAACGGTGAACATTCTGCTGGCGTCGCGGTTCCCGATGTGGATGGCATGGGGCCCGGAATTGACGTTCTTCTGCAATGCCGCCTACCGCCGCGACACCCTGGGCCTGAAATACCCCTGGGCGCTGGGCCGCCCGGCTCGCGAGGTCTGGACCGAGATCTGGCCCGACGTCAGCCCGCGGATCGAGCACGTCTTGTCGACCGGGGAGGCAACGTGGGACGTGGCCTTGATGCTGCTACTGGAACGGTCCGGCTACACCGAAGAGTCCTACCACACCTTCTCTTACAGCCCTCTGCGCGACGACGGTTCGGCGGTAGTCGGCATGTTGTGTGTGGTCAGCGAGGACACCGAGCGTGTGGTCGCGGAACGGCGGATGGCGACGCTGCGCGAACTGGGATCCGACCCGAGCGTGGTGCGCACCGAGCGCCAGATGCTGGACTTCGCCGCCGATCAGCTTTCGCGAAACCCGTACGACCTGCCGTTCACTCTCACCTACCTATTCGGTGAAAATGGCGACGCCCGGCTGGCCGGGGCGAGCGGGATCGCTCCTGGACACCCCGCAGCACCGCAGACCCTTCCCAGCGGCAGCCCCTCGATATGGCCCGCCGGCAAGGCCCTGCAAGGCGAATCCGAACTCCTCGACCTCGACAGCCACGCCTTGGACCTGCCGACCGGAGCCTGGCGTGAGCCACCCGTTCAGGCGCTCATGGTGCCGATTCTGCAGCAGCCCGGAGCGCCACTCGGGCTGTTCGTGGCCGGACTGAACAGGCATCGCCGGTTCGACGACGGCTATCGCGGGTTTATCGAGGTGGTGGCAAGCCACATCGCCGCAGGGGTGGGCAGCGCGCGCAGCTACCAGGCCCAACAACAACGCGCCGAAGCGCTGGCCGAACTCGACCAGGCCAAGACGACGTTCTTCTCCAGTGTCAGCCACGAGTTCCGCACCCCGCTCACCCTCATCCTCGGGCCCGTCAATGAGCTGCTGGGCCAGACGGGCGTCGGCGAACGCGAACGGCGCGAACTCGAGCTCATCCAGCGCAACGGGTTGCGACTGGCCAAGCTGGTCAACACCTTGCTGGACTTCTCGCGCATCCAAGCGGGGCGTATGCACGCTCGCTTCGAACCGGCAGACCTGTCGGTTTTGACCGCCGAGCTGGCCAGCGTCTTTCGCTCCGCATTCGATCGCGCGGGCCTGGCCTTCACGGTTGATTGCCCGCCGCTGGATCAACCGGTCTACGTCGACCGCGAGATGTGGGAGAAGGTGATGCTCAACCTGCTGTCCAATGCGCTGAAGTACACCTTCGAGGGCTCGGTCACGGTGCGGGTGCGCGGCGACGACACGGCAGCGGTCGTGACCGTCACGGATACCGGTATTGGAATATCCGCCGCCGAGATGCCGCAGCTGTTCGAACGATTCCACCGAATCGAGTCGGCACGCGCCCGGTCCACAGAGGGTAGCGGGATCGGTCTGGCTCTGGTCAAAGAACTCGTCGGCATCCACGGCGGCACAATCGGCGCCGACAGCCGGGAGGGAGCCGGTACGACCTTCACGGTGTGCCTGCCTTTCGGCGTGGCCCACCTGCCCGCCGACGAACTCGTGCAGACGCCGGTCTCCTCGCGTGCGGTCTCCGGTGTCATCGCCGACCCCTATGTGCAAGAAGCGTTGCGGTGGTTGCCTTCTGACACCGGAACCAGAACCTCCGCGAGGCCTACCACCACGGGCGTCACTCCCGCCGGGGGCGACGGCGATCGGGCGCGAGTGTTGATCGCTGACGACAACACCGACATGCGCGAATACCTGGCCAATCTTCTCCGGAACTCTGGCTACCAGATCAGTGAGGCCGTCGACGGCCACGAGGCATTGGAGAAGATTCGGGCCGAAGTGCCTGACCTGGTCGTCAGCGACGTGATGATGCCCGGACTGGACGGACTTCAGTTGGTGGCGGCCCTGCGGTCCGAGCCACGCACCGCAGCCATTCCGATTCTGCTGTTGTCCGCTCGTGCGGGGCAGGAGGCGTCGATCGAGGGTCTGCAGGCCGGCGCCGACGATTACCTCGTCAAACCCTTCGCAGCGGCCGAGCTGCTGGCCAGAGTCCGCGCCAACATCGAGCTGGCCCGACTACGCAATTATCAGGCCCGGTGGCGCACTGCAATGGTCGACTCCTTGCAAGAGGCGTTTTTCGTCTGCGATGAGAACGGCGCCGTCGTCGAAATCAACAACGCATTCACCGAGATCCTCGGGTACGGCCCCGAACACTTGCCGTATCCGGCGACCCACCCCTGGTGGCCTGACCCCGACGCCGACCCCGAGGCTCATCGACTGGTCGAGGCGGCTTTCGAAGACATGCTGGGCAACACGCACGGTAGCTTCACCGTTCCGGTCGATCACCGGGACGGGCATCGGGTCTGGGTTGCGGCCAATTTCAACCATGCCGACGATCCCGAGACCGGCCGCCAGATCATGGTCGGGACGATGCGCGATGTCACCGCCGAGCACTACCAGGTGCAACGCCAGACCGCACTGGCGGGGCTCAATCAGCAGCTGGCTCAAGCAGATACGGTGGACGGCGCCTTTCGCGGAGCGGCTGAGGAGTTGCGCCATGTATGGCAGGCGCGGCGCGTCGTCGTCGTCACGTTCTCCGGCGGCGACGATGCCACCGCGCCCGGCGTGGTGTACGCGGGGGAGCCACTGGACTGGTCGGAATTGACACCGCGGGAGCGGCAGGTGATCACGTCGTTGCGCGACGGCGATCCACTGACCGTCGTGGCGGAGGAACCGGGCACGGCGGGGATCGCGGTGCGCCACCTTCGCGGAGTGTCGGTGCTGTGGGTCGAGTTGACCGAGGAACGCCCTTTCACCGCCGAAGACCACACGTTGTTGACGGTGCTGGCGGGGCGCCTCGGTCAGGGCTTACAGCGGGTCCACGAGATCGACGAGCAGCGTGAAACCGCGGTGGCACTCCAACATGCGATGCTCGGCCCTGCCACGCTGCCCGGAGGCTTTGCGGTGCGGTATCTGCCTGCAAGTCGACCCTTGCAGGTCGGTGGCGACTGGTACGACGTAGTCAATCTCGACGCGGGTCGGGTCGCACTGATCGTCGGTGACTGTGTCGGGCACGGGCTGGCCGCGGCCACCGTGATGGGGCAACTGCGCAGCGCATGCCGGGCGCTGCTTCTCGAAAAGTCCAGTCCGAGCTCCGTTCTCGCAGGACTTGACCGTTTCGCCGCGCGGCTACCCGGCGCCGACTGCACCACAGCATTCTGCGCTGTGCTCACGCTTGCGACCGGCGAACTGGTGTACTCGAGCGCAGGGCATCCGCCGGCGATCATGGTTCTTGCCGACGGCGGCACCCAGATGCTGGAAAGCGGGCAGGGGTTTCCCCTGACGGTGCGATCAGAACTCACCCGACCAGAAGCCCGTGTCATCATGCCGGCGCGCTCGACGCTGTTGCTGTACACCGACGGGCTGGTGGAACGCCGCGGCGACTCCATCGAAGACGGCATGGCTCGCGCAGCCGATCTCGTCGGGGGCGGACGCTCGCGTGAACTTGATGACGTCGCTGACGCGCTGATGGCCGGATTGGAACCTACCGGCGGCTACCCGGACGACGTAGCCATATTGCTGTACCGGCAGCCGGCCCCGCTGGCGATGGACTTCCCCGCAGACGTCCGTCACCTGGCTCCGAGCCGGGCAGCCCTGCGGAGTTGGCTGAGCGAGGCGGGGGTCGAGCCCGACCAGATTCAGGACATGCTCATCGCTACCGGTGAAGCTGTCGCCAATGCGATCGAACACGGCCACCGTAGTCACCCCGACGGCATCATCTCGCTACGTGCGACGGCCGTCGTCGACGGGCTTCACGTCAGCGTCATCGACACCGGCGTCTGGAAAATACCGCACCCTATACCCAGTGAGCATCGCGGCCGCGGTCTTTCACTGATGCGATGTTTGGTGCAGGACTTGAGCATCCATTCCAGCGATGCCGGTACTACAGTTCATATGTACGCAAGAATCACGTAATGATGACCCCGCTCACCCTTAACACTGACCGTGGCGTCGATGGGACGCCGCGGGTGGTTGCGGCGGGCGAAATCGACGTCAGCAACATCCACGTTTTCGCCGAGGCGTTGACGCTGGCCAGTGAGGGCAGCAGCAGACCGATCCTCGTCGACATGAGCGCAGTCAAGTATCTGGACAGCGCCGGCATCAATGCGCTCTTCAAACACGCCGACGAGATCGACCGCCTGCATCTCATCGTCCATCCTTTTTTGATGCGGGTGCTGTCGATCACCGGCCTGAGCGCGATAGCGACGGTGCAACCTGCGCCTAGTGGTAACGACAGGCAGAACTGATCACACCACCGCTCAACGACCTTTGAAGCGCCGCAACTCAACCACCCCGTTCGCGACAGCCGCGACCCCCGCAACCAGCAGCGCCATCGACACCGCCGCGGTAACCGCCATACCGAGCACCCCGTGCAGTGGCACGTGCACGAACAAGGACGACGCGAGCAGGACGGCGCCGGCGACAATCAGAAGGCGGGCACGGGTCATGGGTCAATCCTCGTTATCTCGACGGCGGTCAGGCAAGGTCACCTTACTTCGAGGTGGCAGTTGGACAAGCGCGGTCATCACGGCGATCTCGGTCAGAGAACCCAGGAATGCCGCTGGGCCGGCAATGGCTGCGATAGGAAATCCAGTTCGGCCGCACAGGTGCGTGAGTCGCTCACCCGGACCGTCATACTCGACCGGTGACAACACCGTCGGCCGGCGCGGGCCTCCGATGAACACGGTGGCCTTGACGAGCGGCCTCGCGGTCGTCGAGCTCGGCGGGCTCATCGCGCTGGGGGTGTTGCTCATCGTCGCCCGGCACCAGCTGAAGGAAGCGCGCACCCTACTGGAGCGCAGCCGCCAGACGAGGCCTGATCGGCGGCGGCGGCGTCCGGGGCTTGCGCCTTTCGCCATCAGGACGGCGTGGCGGACCGCCGACTCGCTGATCACCAAAGGCATTGGGGCCACGTTCCGTAACTCCATCGAAGATCTGGCCGGCTGGGCGCAGGTGGAACGGCCCGACCTCGCGCGGCTGACCGCCGACGGCGACGTGGTGATCGCCTTCTCCGACATCGAGGACTCCACGGTCCACAACGAAGAGCTCGGGGACAGAGACTGGGTGAAGCTCCTGGAGCGACACAACCGACTCCTCGAGAAACTCGTCGTCGATCACGGCGGGCACGTCATCAAGACCCAGGGTGACGGCTTCATGATTGCTTTCGCCGACGCCGAACAGGCTGTGCGGTGGGGAATCGGCGTCCAACGAGAATTACTCAAAGACGCGGAGCACTGGGGCGGAATCCGCGTCCGAATCGGTATTCACATCGGACCGTCAGTACGGCGCGGAGACGATCTTTTCGGCCGAAATGTCGCGATGGCCGCCCGAATCGCGGGCCAGGCCGGCGGCGGCGAAGTCTTGATCAGCGACGCGGCGCGCGAAGTCGTCGTCGGCGCAGCCGGTATCGAGGTGGGCGCACCTCGCGAGGCCGGACTCAAGGGCCTGCAAGGCACGCATACCCTTTATGCCGTCACGATTCCCGACTGAGGAGATCAGGGTCTGATTTCCACCAGGTCATCGGGATTGAAATATCGCTCTGTACCGTCGGTGAACTTCACTGTGCATATTTCCGGCAGGAAACTGCCATCGTGCGGTGACAATTCCGAGACAACTCGTGTCTTGACCCGTTTCCACGCGGCGTCACCTTCACCATGCTCACGGAGCTGGTAACCCGGCAAGCGGTTGGTGAGGTCGACTGCCCGCAATTGGAGCACCCGGCTTGATGGCGTCGTCATAGCCTCCAATTCTGCCCAGCAATTCTTACGAGCAGATGACGGCTAGTGGTGAGCTGGCTGCGGAAGCGGGCGACGGGGCACGACCGTCGGCCACCAGAACCAAGGGCCCAGGATGGCGAGAATCGACGGCACGACAAACGAACGCACGATCAGCGTGTCGAGTAGCAAGCCTATGCAGACGGTCGAACCCATCTGACCGATGGTTCGCAGACCACTTGTGAGCATGGCCAGCATGGTGAACGCGAACACCAGACCGGCCGATGTCACCACTCCGCCGGTGCTGCCCAGTGCACGGATCAGACCGGTGTGTATTCCACCGTGAAGTTCTTCCTTGACCCGGTTGATCAGCAGCAGGTTGTAGTCCGATCCCACCGCCACCAGGATGATGAACGTCAGCGGCAATATCAGCCAGTGCAACGGCAGCCCGATCAGGTGCTGCCAGAGCAGGATCGACAACCCGAACGCACCGGCATAGGAGAACGCCACCGTGGCGGGAATTACCAAGGCCGCCACCAGACTTCGCGTGATGAACATCATGATCAAGAAGATCAGCACGAAGGCAGCGATGGCCGCGATGAGCAGATCCGATGCGGCATATCCCTTGATGTCCTTGTCGGTGGCTCCGGAGCCACCGATGTAGACCCGGGCGCCCGCCAGCGATGTCTCTTTCAGAATCGTCTTGATTGCATCGGGGAACATTTCGACATGTTCCACCCCTTCGGGGCCCATCGCGTCACCTTCGTGGGTGACGATGAACCGGGCTGCCTTGCCGTCCGGTGACATCATCAATTTCTCGCCGGTTTTGACGTCTTCATTGTCGAAACCTTCGTGCGGGATGTAGAAGAAATCATCACTGCGGGACTTGTCCCAGTCGTTTCCGACGTTGATCGAGTCATCGAATGTCTGCTCGGTCGCCAGGGATTGAAGGTCGGCGGAACCGTAGGAGTTGACCAACTTTGCCTTCAAAGCCTCAGTGTCGTCGGCCGTGGCCTTCAGCTGCGCGATGATCTTCGGGAAGGTTTTGTCGACCTCCTCGATGGAGATTCTGGCGAAGTTGATGTCCTCGGCCAACTTGTCGATCTGGTCGATCGTGTCGAACACCGATCTGAAGGTCCAACAGATCGGGATGTCGAAACAGTGCTTCTCCCAATAGAAATAGCTTTTGATCGGGCGGAAGAAATCGTCAAGATTGGATACGTCGTCCCGCACGTCTTCGCTGACCTTTTGCAGATCCGCGATGGTGAGGGCCGTCTGGTGCAGCTCGTCGGACACCTTCTGGAAGAACACGATCTCCTTGCGCAGCACCTCGACGGAGTGCGACTGGATCTCGGCCTGCATATCGGTGTTGGTGTTCTGCTCCCGGTTGAACGGCAGCTGTTGACCGTTGCCGCTGCCCTGAGTGGTGAACAAGTAGGGAATGCTCGCGTGTTCGAGTGGCCGCCCCAAGGGCCTGGTCATGCCCTGCACCATCGCCACACCATGCAGGCGGATCAGAGCCCGAGCGACCCGGTCCAACGAGATGAAGTCCGCCGAGTTGCGCATGTCGTGGTCGGTTTCCACCATTAACATTTCGGAGAACAATTTGCTCTTGGGGAAATGTCGGTCGGCGGCTTGGAAACCCAGGTTCGACTTCGAACTGTGCGGCTGGTACTGCCGGTCGTCGTAGTTCTGTCGGTAGCTCGGCACGAAGATCGCACCCAACATCACGATGGCCGAACTGGCCACCAGGATCGGCACCGGCCAGCGGACCACGCTCGCGCCGATTCGCCGATACACGTGCGCCTTGGCGGCCTGACGCGGATCGAACATCCCGAACAGGCTGCCTACCGTCAAAATCGCCGGACCGAGGGTCAGCGCCGCGGCGATGGTGAACAGCATGGTGAGCGCGACCGCGGGACCCATGGTGTGGAAGTAGTTCAAACGGGCAAACGTCAGGCAGTAACACGCACCGGCGATCGTCAGCCCCGAACCGACGATGATCGGGGTGACCCCCTTGTAGGCGATGTAGAAGCTGTCTTCTCGGCTCTCTCCGGCTTGGCGCGCCTCGTGGTAGCGACCCATCAGGAAAATGCCGTAGTCGGTCCCGGCTCCCAAAGTCAGTGCGATGACGATGTTCACGGCGAACGAGGACAACTCGAGCCATCCGTGATGTCCGAGCAATGAGATGAGCCCCTTGGCGAACAGCATTTCGATGAGGACACCGAGCAAAACGGGCAGCAGCGTCGGTGGTGAGCGATAGACGAACATCAACATCACCAGGATGAGGAGGATCGTGATGATCGTGACGTTGTTCAAGCTCGAGTTGGCGATGCTCAACGTATCCGAGGCCAGGGGCGCCGCGCCGCTCACGAAAGCCTTGAGCCCCGGCGGTGGTGGGTCTTTGGCGATGATGTCGCGGACCGTGTTGACCGAGTCGTTGGCCTCCATCTGGCCGATGTCGCCGGCCAGACGTAGCAGCGTGTAGGTGCACTTGCCGTCCACGCTTTGGGCCCCGGCCGCGGTGAACGGTTGGCCCCAGAGATCCATCACGTACTGCACGTGCTTGGTGTCGCGCTTGAAGCGCTTCATCAGGTCGTCGTAGTACGCGTGGTCCTGGTCGCCCAGTCGTCGGTTCTGCGCCTCGAACACCACCATGGTCAGGTTCGTCGAATTGGACTCGTGGAACTTTTCACCGATGTGCAGCAGCGCCCGCTGCGAGGGCGCGTAGTGCGGAACCATCGGGCCGGCGAGTTCTTCGGCGACGTCCTCGACCTTGGGCGTGAACGCAGTCATCGTGACCGCGGAAAAACCCCAGAAGAATATGAGTGGAATCGCGAACCTGCGCACCATCCTGGGAAGGAACGGGCGTTTGGCGCGAGGCTCGTCCAGTCGGTGTTCGCTCATGCGGATTTCACCCTGCACTGGACGTCGGCGTCGGGGTGGTCATCTGAAGCCTCGGGGACGCCGGACTCCGGGGGTGGCGGCACGCCATTCACCAGCATGCGGCAGCGCAGCGGACCACCGTGGACGTGCACTGAAATGGCGCCCGATGCCACCGTCAGTGTGGTGGTCTCGTCGTGGGTCCAGGGCTCGTTCGTGAAAGTGATGTCGACCGGATGCGGATGCCCGTCGATGTCGACATAAACGATCTTCGCCTTTTTTCCGGCGGGGCCGAAAACCTGATATGTAAGCCTTTTGACGTTGAATTCCTCTGGCGCCTGCGGACCGTTGACCGTGATGACCGGCTCCGGCTCGGAGAATTGGTGCACTTTGTACATGCACACCAAGCCGACGCTCACGGCGATGACGGCAACCAGCGGCATCCAGAATCTTGACAGGACAGCCCGCCCGTTTGGACGAGGACTCACTCGATCACCTTTCGGAACGCGCTTCCCCGGACCTCGTGTTCTTGAGCCGGCTCCGTCGTCGGCGAGATATATCAATCAGGTTGACATATGCCCGTTATGACGTTACCAGTACAGAACGGGAACGACTACAACTTGCGGAACGTTATCACCTGCCCGCGCACCCGGCAGCGCAGGCAACCGGGGACTCAGCCCACCACTTGGGTCGTTCGCAAACAACCCTTGAGTCGCTTGGCTCGCAGCAGTTGAATCGCGAGGTTCGTCGAGGTGAACATGGGAATCACGCCGAGGAACGACCGCTCGGACGGGGTGGCACCCTGTAGGTACTCCAGACACCCGAAGACGTAGTAGGTCGACAGCGCGAACAGGGTGAAGGGGATGCAGAAGGCCATCGGATTGCCGCGTATGGCGACAATGCGCTCCGCGTATTCGAACTCTTCGCGCGTCATGGTCTCGCGTTTGCGCAGCTTCTTGATGACGCGCGGCGCGGCCCCGATTTCCTCGCTGAACGGCAGCGTGGGTTCGGCCTCCAACCGCCGCGCGTAGAAGGTACCAATCGACAACAGCAGAAATGTCACTGCCAGGGCGATCAACGCGAGCAGACCCCAGAAAAACGTACTCACATGCCACTCCTTCGCTCTGCCGTTTGAACCTAACACCACCAGCGGGATCCGGCCGTTCGCCGAGGGCCTGCGGCTTCGACACTGGGACTGCAAGACTGACCGCATGCCCGTCATCAACACCCGTGTGCGCCAAGCCGGCCCGCAAGACGCCGTCGGATGCGTCACGATCTACCGCCCCTACGTCGAGAACACCGCGGTCAGTTGGGAACTCGACGTCCCGACCGTCGACGAGATGGCGGCGAGGATTACCGCGGCCTGCGAGATGCACGAGTGGCTGGTGCTCGAAAGCGAAGACCGGACAGTCGGATTCGCCTATGGACACGCGTTGAATCGTCTTCCCAGCCATCAGTGGTCGGTAGAGACCGGCCTCTATGTCGCCGACGATCATCATCGTCGCGGGGCAGGCCGCAGGCTGTACACGCAACTGTTGGACCGCCTCGGTGAGCGCGGATACCGACGCGCGTTTGCCGGTATCACGCAACCCAACGAAGCCAGCAACGGATTTCATCGATCGATGGGGTTCCACGACGTCGGTCTGTATCGCCGCGTTGAATGGAAGCACGACCGTTGGCACGACGTCGCCTGGATGCAACTCGATCTGCCGGGTCCTGCCGACAGCACCGATCCGCCCGGAGTGATCAAGTGAACGCCTATCGGATCTGACGAGAGACGGAGAAACGTGAGCGACGGCGCGCTAACCGGAACCATCACAACCCACGTCCCGGCACGTCTGGATCGGCTGCCGTGGTCGCGGTTTCACTGGCAAGTCGTCATCGGTCTCGGCGGCGTGTGGGTGCTCGACGGCCTCGAGGTGACGATGGTCGGCAATGTGTCGTCGCGCCTGACGGAAAAGGGCAGCGGGATCGTGCTCACCGCCGCGGACATCGGCACAGCCGCGGCGTTTTACATCGCCGGAGCGTGCCTGGGCGCGTTGTTCTTCGGCCATCTGACGGACCGCTTCGGACGGCGCAATCTGTTCATCCTCACTCTCGCGCTGTATCTGGTCGCGACTGTCGCGACGGCATTCGCGTTCGCACCCTGGTACTTCTTTCTCACCCGGTTCTTCACCGGCGCCGGCATCGGCGGCGAATATGCGGCGATCAACTCAGCCATCGACGAACTGATACCGGCCCGGGTGCGCGGTCGGGTCGACCTCATCATCAACGGGACCTACTGGCTGGGATCGGCAGCCGGGGCGGGCGGGGCGCTTTTTCTTCTGGACACCTCGAACTTTCCGCCCGACCTCGGGTGGCGCTTGGCCTTCGGCATCGGCGCCATCTTCGGAATATTCGTCCTTCTCGTCCGGCGCAATGTCCCGGAGAGCCCACGCTGGCTGTTCATCCATGGACGCGATCAGGAAGCCGAGCGGATCGTCGGCGAGATCGAGGCCGGCATTGAGGGGAGACGGGGCAGACGCTTCCAGAGCCACCCGGCCGGCCACTGAAAATCCGCCAGCGCGAGACGATTTCATTCCTCGAGATCGCGAAAGTGGCTTTTTTGCTCTACCCGCGGCGCGCCGTCCTCGGATTGGCGCTGTTCATCGGGCAGGCGTTTCTGTATAACGGCGTCACGTTCAATCTGGGCACCCTGTTGAGCAGCTTCTACACCGTCGACGCCGCGAAGGTTCCGCAGTTCTACGTGTTGTGGGCACTGAGCAACTTCATCGGTCCCCTCGTGCTTGGTCGATTTTTCGACACCATCGGCCGCAAAACGATGATCACCGCGACCTATATCGGCTCTGCGGTGGCGGCGGTAGTTCTGGCAGTCCTCTTCGTCACCCAGACCGGTGGGGTGTGGGCCTTCATCGGCGTGCTCGCTGCCACGTTCTTCCTGGCGTCTGCCGGTGCGAGCGCCGCTTACCTCACCGTGAGCGAAATTTTCCCGATGGAGACCAGGGCTCTGGCCATCGCGTTCTTCTATGCCGTCGGCACCGGCATCGGCGGCATCAGTGGGCCACTGCTGTTCGGGCAACTGATCGAATCCGGCCAGCGCGCCGAGGTCATGTGGTCATTTCTCATCGGGGCGGCCGTCATGGCTACGTCAGGCTTGGTCGAACTGTGGCTCGGAATCGACGCCGAGCAACGACCGCTCGAAGAACTCGCGCTGCCCTTGACGGTGGCTGACGCCGAGCACGACGAGGACCCTGCGTGATGCCAGCATCCCCGCAAAGCCACATCGGCGTTAACACTTCCTGAATTCGTATCGGCCACCAGCCCAGATGTCCGGAGGCAGGCTGCATCGTGGGCTCAACTTTGGAAGACTCGCGCACATGAGACGTCTGCTGATGCTGCTTAGCGTCCCCACCATGATCATCTTGGCTGTGCCGGCGTACGCCGACCCGCCTACCGACAAAGACGCGGATTTCCTCAAGGAGGTCAACGCGGCTGGGCTCACGTACAAGGACCCGACTCAAACCGTCACGGTCGCCAAGTCCGTGTGCGATCTGCTCGACAAATCAACGCCCGAAACCGATATCGAGAAAAACCTGCAGTCGCAAAATGCGTCACTCGCCGGCAACGGCGCGAAGAAGTTCATGTTGGTCGCGGCCAAGGGCTACTGCCCGAAATACCTGCCCAGCGACGACAACTCTCCGAAATCACCCTCCAGCTAGACGCGGACCGCGAAAAACATCGTCGGCCACGGCGCGCATCCGCTCCGACAGTCGAAGCAGGTCGTGTTCGCCGATCCCGTCTTGGAGTGTGTACGCGAGTTGCCGCAACTCAACGGCGCAGTTGCGCAATTCTTTTTCGAGCGACTGGACTGGGACCATCACATTCCCCCTCGGGCAGGGCGGGCCGCGGGCCCGACAATCAGATGCAACGAAGCTACGCAATCGGGCGCCCAAGAAGCGAGATGCCCAAGGGCTTTTTTACGGGGCTCTGACATCTCGTCTACGGCCCCAAGTTTTCTGGCGCACGGGTCGACTGCGGTCACCGCCCGAGACGTCCCGCGCATCGGTCACGTCCGCCGGAACTCGTCGGTCACACACACGTGAGGCTGCGCCGGCAGATCGCATTGGCTAGTTAACGCCGGGACATAAGTCATTGTGCCGCAATGACATCGCCAGGTCTGGTGTCGGCCGCACGAGCACCTCGCAGTACTGATTACGGTCCGTTCCACTCGCATCAGATGGCCGCGGGGACAGCGCAGCGGCGGCTGACGTCGTGTCGATGGGAACTGCACCAGTTCACCGATCGCGGACATAGAGGGAAACGTAAGCGCCATCCCTGCGTGCGGCATTAATAAATGAGATGGACTCCCTGAGAAAAGTCGGCCGGCGTGGTGCCGGCTTCGTGAAAGAAACTGAGCATTGCTATGTTTCGCGCGCTGACGGTTGAGCAAGGTGTTAGCTTCGGTGCGTGCCTGTAAGCGGAGAGCCACTACGCATCGGCGTGCTGGGTGCGGCACGCATCGCCCCATCGGCGCTCATCAAACCCGCGAAGGACAATCCTGATGTCGTGGTGACCGCGATAGCCGCACGCGACCGCACCCGGGCTCAGGCATTTGCTGCCAAACACGATATCCCGCGAGTGCACGACAGTTACGAGGCACTGATCGCCGACCCCCACCTGGACGCGATCTACAACCCGTTACCGAACGGCCTGCACGGCAAATGGACTCGCGCCGCACTCGATGCCGGCAAGCACGTGCTGTGCGAGAAGCCGTTTACCGCCAACGCAGCCGAGGCCCACGCGATTGCCGACGCGGCGGCGAGCTCGGACCGCGTCGTGATGGAGGCCTTTCATTACCGCTACCATCCGCTGGCCCTGCGAACCGAGCAGATAATCGCCTCCGGCGCCCTGGGCAGACTCAAGCGGGTGGAGGCCGCGTTGTGCTTCCCGCTGCCGAGATTCTCCGATATTCGCTACAACTACGCGCTTGCCGGCGGCGCTTTGATGGACGCCGGCTGTTATGCCGTCCACATGGTCCGCACCTTCGGCGGGTCCACACCGGAAGTAGTCTCGGCCCACGCCAAACTGCGTGATCCGCAGATCGACCGTGCGATGACTGCCGAGGTGAAATTCGCCGAAGGCCACACCGGCCGGATCCGCTGCTCGATGTGGTCGACGCGGCTGCTCGAGATCAGCACCCGAGTTGTGGGCGATCAGGGCGAGTTGAGGCTGTTCAACCCGGTGACGCCGCACTTGATCAACCGGCTCGCCGTTCGAACGCCCGATGGAACACGCGTGGAACACTTTTCCCGCCGTCCGTCTTACGCGTACCAGCTCGACGCCTTTGCAGCGGCGGTCCTGCGAGGTGAGCCGGTCAAAACCGGGCCCGAGGATGCGATTGAAAACATGACCGTGATCGATGCGATCTACCGTGCGGCCGGTCTGCCGCTGCGTCAGCCGAGCTGATCGTCGAATGCCGGTCACGCTTGCGGCGCTTCGCCATATCATCGGCTGATGCGCACCGGCGGCCAGGACACTGTGGTTTCACCGGCCTTCACCGACGAGGAAGCGGCGCGCTACCGCGCCGCGGGGTGGTGGTCGGACCTGACTCTGTCGCACGCGCTGACCCGCAACGCCGAGCAGTCCCCAGATCGTCTCGGCTACATCGACCACCACGGCTCGTCGTTGACGTGGCGCCAATTCGACCATACCGCAACTACTTTGGCGGAGCATTTGACCGGAGCCGGCATAGCACGCGGTGATCGCGTCGCGGTGTGGCACGGCGACTCGGCCGCCATACACGCCCTCTTCGTCGCCATCGAGCGCTGCGGGGCGATCGTCGTCGGCATCGGCGCGCGGGCAGGCACCCGTGAGGTTGCCGCAATACTGCAGAACTCACAACCGACGATGCTGGTCAGCGATCGTGCGCGCGCCGATGACGCCGTCCGGGCGACTGCGGGGGTCGCTGATCTCTTAGTGCCGGTCGTGGTGCTGGCACAGGGCGCTGGGGGACTGCGACTGGATCTCCAAGCCGCGCCGACGGCGTTGCGGGCAGGCCGTCCGCTTGGATCCGACGACGTGTTCTTGATCAACTCGACGTCCGGCACCACCGGGTTGCCCAAGTGCGTGGTGCACACCCAGAACCGCTGGTTTTACTTTCATCAGAAAGCGGTCGCCAACGGGCAGCTGACGCCGGAAGACATTGTTCTGCCGGTTATCCCCACTCCGTTCGGGTTCGGGATCTGGACCAGTCACACCACACCGATCTTTCTGGGCGCCACGACGGTGATCTTGGACCGCTTCAGCCCGCGAGCGACGTGTGAGGCGATCGCAGAGCACCGGGTCACTGTACTGTGTTGTGTCAGCACGCAATTGACCATGCTGATCGCCGACGGCGCGTCCCGGGAGTACGACCTGAGTTCATTGCGCGTCGTGTTCACCGGCGGGGAGTCGCTCCCGTACCGGCCGGCGGCGGAGTTCGAGGAGCTCACCGGCGCAACGATTCTGCAGTTCTACGGCTCCAACGAGACCGGCCTGCTCAGCGCCACGACGGTGCTCGACTCACAATCGCGGCGGCTGCGTACGGGTGGCCGGATCGTGCCCGAGATGTCGGTGCGTCTGTTCGACGGCGACCGGGACGTCACGAAGGCCGGCCGCGGCCAGCCCGCGTGCCGAGGCCCGGCTACCAGCCTCGGCTACCTCGGCGGCACCGACCACGACACGTTGTTCACTCGCGACGGCTGGATGCGGATGGGCGACATTTGCGAGATCGACGCCGAGGGCTACCTGACTGTCACGGGCCGCACCTCGGATTTCATCCTGCGCGGCGGAAAGAACATCAGCGCGGCCCACGTCGAGGACGCGGCGACTACGCATCCCGCCATCGCGGTCGCCGCCGCGGTGGCAATGCCCGATCCGGTGTTCGGCGAAAAGGTCTGTCTCTATGCCGAAGTCGTGGATTCGACGACGATCGACCTCCCGAGTCTGGCCCAGTACCTGGTGGCCGCGGGTGTTTCCAAGGAACTGCTGCCCGAACGACTCGTCGTTGTCGACGAATTGCCGAGATCGTCGGGCGGCAAGATCGCCAAAGGCCCGCTTCGTGCGGATATTCACGCCAGGATGGAGGCCGATCATGAACGCCCCTGAGGCTCGCAGAGGTGGCCTGGAAGTGTGGGCGCCGTCGGTGGTTCCGCCGATCGGCGTCGACCTGTCCAGCGAGCAGTCGCTCGCGATCGCGTTCCGGCACCTGGCAGGAATCGGGTTTGCCGAGAACCTGGCCGGTCACATCACCTGGCAACCTGAAGGACAGACCGACATGTTCGTCAATCCTTGGGGACTGTGGTGGCAGGAGATCACCGCCTCGGATATCTGTGTGGTCGACGCGGATGCGCGGGTCGTCAACGGCCGTTGGGATGTCACACCGGCCATCCACATCCACACCGAACTGCATCGCGTTCGTGACGACGCTCGAATAGTCGTCCACAACCACCCGTATTACGTGTGCGTGCTCGCCGCACTGGGCAGGCTGCCGGAATTGCTCCATCAGACCGGCTCGCTGTTTCTGGATGACCTCTGCCTGGTCGACACATACGACGGTGAGATCGACAGCGCAACGCGCGCAGCTGATCTCGCGCATCGCATCGGAACAGCGAACCTGACCATCCTGGCCAATCACGGCGTGATCGCCACCGGTCGCAATCTGGCCCAAGCGGTTTACCGGGCCGCATCCATCGAGCGGGTGTGCAAGCTGGCCTATGACGTGATGGTCACGGGCAAGGAGCCGGCGCGGATGAATTGGCGGGCCATGGCAGGCATGCAGCGGTCGCTGATCGAACGGGCGGCGGACGTCTACTGGGCGGGTGCCGCCCGTCTGACCATCAGGGCCGATCCTGCAGTGCTGAGCTGAGCGGATGCGATGAAATCGATCGACGAACTTTCCACCAACCTGAGTTTCACCACCGCCAAGACCGGTGAGGAACGATCGGTCACGTTGCTGCCCGATCCGCCCCGGGCGTCGCGCCGCTACACACTGATCTCCGTCGACGACCACATCGTCGAGCCGCCGGATACGTTCACCGGACGGCTGCCGCGACAGTTTGCCGACCGGGCTCCGAAGGTGGTCGATACCGCCGACGGCGGCCAGGCCTGGGTCTATGACGACCAGGTGTTGCCGAATGTCGGTTTCAACGCCGTCGTCGGCCGGCCGGTGTCGGAGTACGGCTTCGAGCCGGTGCGCTTCGACGAGATGCGCAGGGGAGCATGGGATATTCACGAGCGCGTCAAGGACATGGATCTCAACGGTGTCTACGCGTCACTGAACTTTCCTTCGTTTCTTCCGGGCTTTGCCGGCCAGCGACTGCAACAAGTGACCAAGGACCACGATCTGGCGCTGGCCTCGGTTCGAGCATGGAACGACTGGCATCACGACGTGTGGGCCGGCTCCTACCCGGCCGGATCATTCCCTGCCAGTTGCCCTGGCTGCTGGATCCTGAACTCGGCGCACTGATGATCCGCGAGAACGCCGAGCGGGGCTTCCATGCCGTCACGTTCAGCGAGAACCCCTCGATGCTCGGACTGCCGAGCATCCACTCGGGTCACTGGGATCCGATGATGGCCGCGTGCGCGGAGACCGGGACCGTGGTGAACCTGCACATCGGGTCGTCCGGGTCCTCGCCGTCGACGACAGACGACGCGCCGCCGGATGTGCAGGGTGTGCTGTTCTTCGCCTACGCCATATCGGCGGCCGTCGACTGGCTGTACTCCGGACTGCCGAGCAGATTCCCGGATCTGAAGATCTGCTTGTCCGAGGGCGGAATCGGCTGGGTCGCCGGACTATTGGATCGACTCGACCACATGCTCAGCTATCACCAAATGTACGGGACCTGGGCGGCATTGGGGGAGAGCCTGACTCCAGCCGAGGTATTCACTCGCAACTTCTGGTTCTGTGCCGTAGAGGACAAGTCGTCGTTCGTGCAACACGATCGGATCGGCGTCGACAACATCATGCTGGAAGCCGACTACCCGCACTGCGACTCGACGTGGCCGCACACTCAGGAGACCGTGCACGAGCAGATCGGTGACCTGCCGCCGCACCTGATCCGAAAGTTCACCTGGGAGAACGCGTCACAGCTGTACAACCATGCGGTGCCAGTCGACGTGCAGCAAGATCCGGAGGCGTTCTGATCGCCGGAGTTCCACTCCGCGTAGGCGTGCCCGGCGGGCAGCCGATGCTCACCTATTTCCCGCCAGGCCTGGTCTACGTCCGGCGCACCGAAGGCGGGCGCCCGGATGTCGAAACGCTTCGAAGGCCCGACCCATCCCTGACTTCGTTGTCGGGGGACGAATAGACTTCGCGGCCATGACGGTACTGCAACCATCACTGGAAGGCCGGCGCATCCTGGTCACTGGCGCAGCAACCGGAATCGGTGCTGCGGCAGTGCGTGTCCTGCACGCGGCCGGCGCACACCTGGCTGCCACGTATCACCGCACCGCCCCGGCAGACGACGCTCCGGCCGTGCGTTGGCTGCAGTGCGATGTTCGTGACGCCGACTCGGTCGACGCCGCGTTCGGCGAGGCGGTGGCCGAACTCGGCGGACTGGACGTGCTGGTCAACGCCGCCGGATTGTGGCAATCGGGAGTGCCGGGGTACATCACCAGCGATGAGATCGACTTTCTGCTGGCGACCAACGTCAAGGCCACGGTCCTGACCAATCAGGCTGCTTACGCTGTGATGCGCGAAAAGGGCGGACAGATCCTCAATTTCGGGTCCGCCGAAGCAGTGCTGGGCAGCCCGATCGCAGCGGTGTACGCCGCCAGCAAAGGGGCCGTTCAAGCCTGGACCCGTTCAGCGGCCAAAGCGTGGGGCGCACAGCGGGTCACCGTCAATGCGCTTGCGCCGGCGGTGCAGACACCGGGTGCGGACCGGTTCCGAGAGTTCCTCGGGCCCGACGCGGCCGCCTATATCGATCAGCAGATGAAATTGTCCATCCCGATAGGCGGCAAGCTCGGCGATCCCGCCGATGACCTGGGCCCGGTGCTGGTGTTTCTTGCCGGCCCCGGAGCCAGATTCATCACCGGCCAGCTCATTCCCGTTGACGGCGGCCTGGCCATGGTGGGTAGCTAGGCCGGGGGGCGGCGAATGGAGCGCCCGGCATTGATGCTCAGCGTCTGCGGCGCGCCCACAGTCGAAATCGTCCATCTCGCTGCCGATCTCGGGTGCGCGTCCGAAAACCGTTAACCGGCAATGAATCTGACGAAGTCTGGTCAGCTGCCGAGACCCTTTTTGATTGCGTCATCCTGCTTTTGTCCGACGTCGGTGATGAATTCCGGTGGCGCCAGCGCGAAAGAGGGGCCGTCGAATTCCAACGTGACCATCGCCTTGCCCTCGGTGAACACCAGCACTGTCACACCTTTGGTGTGGTCCGGCGACAGACCCGATATCGTCGAACCGCCCACCCCGACTTCGGCGTTCAACGACTTTGCGAGAAGAGTTTCACGGTGAGTCGCCTTCGCCGAGTCGAGCGCACTGGCCGCGGCTTCGATGTCCGGCAGAATTTGAATGGTGTCGATGATCGCATGGCTGTGATCTTGGTCAGTGAACGTGATCGTTGCGCCCTGTTGACCATTCGGGTCTTTGGTCGGCGGCCCGGCGGTGAAAGGATCGGGTGCTTTGATGTCGGTGGCCTTGATCAGAAGTGTGGTGTAGTCGCTGATCGCCGGGTGCGGGGTGGTGCTGGATCCTGAAGACGGCGTCGCCGTTTTCGAATCGCTGCCGCAGGCCGACACTCCCACCAGCGTGGCCGCGATCGCCGTCGTGGCTATCGCTGTCAGGGGAATCTTCATCGACCGTGCTCCTTTATATGGGATAACGGAAACCGTATCTCATCGACAGCCTCGGGCAGAACTTCTGGACCGCGGCCCCACCACGCGAAACGTCGCGCATCCGGGCAACATACTCATGTCTGCGGAATATTCCGCATCACAGTAGGTTTCGCGCGTCTAACTCGCTGGAACCTGTTCGCGTGCGTACAACCCGCTCCCCGTGACGAGCGGCAAATCGAGTGTCGTCCTGATGCCGGGGGAGGCCGCGATCACGGCCGGAATGGCGTTCACAATCCGGCCGGCGGCGCCGCAGATCGCTGCCTGATTGTGGTCGCCGTAGCGGCTGCTCGGGACGATGTCCACCGCATACGACGGCTCCCCGGTGATCTCGACCCGATAAGAACCGCCACCCGCCGCGGGCTGAGGCAGGTCCGGCCGCAGATCCGGCCGCAACCTGGTGATGTGTTCGATGACGATCGCGGGGTGCCCGTCGACCATGCCGCGGATCTCGAACTGCAGGACCGCCAGGGTTCCCTTGGCGACGTGTCCGACCGCGATGTCGAAGTCCTCGGGCGCCGGTTCGCGCTGGTAGGACTCGGTGATCTCGTCCACCTCGATGCCCAGACCCGCCGCGAGTTGTCGGATCGCGGTACCCCAGGCAATGCTGAGCACGCCCGGTTGGAGCAGCATCGGAATCTCATCCAGTGGCCGCGCGAACCCCATGTAGTGCATGACTTCCGCGCCGTCGTATGACGCATAATCGTGGATCTCCATGCAACGCACCTGTTCGATGCGCTGACACGTGCCGGCAAGCGCCAGCGGGATCAGGTCATTGACGAACCCCGGGTCGACACCGCTGATGAAAAGACTCGAATTGCCTTCAAGTGCAGCATCTTCGACGCGCTTGATGTACTTGTCCGGCATCACCCCCCAGGGGTACTGCAGCAATCCCGGCGACGACCCGACAACGTTGATGCCGGCGGCGAGGATGCGCATCACGTCGCCCATCGCCTCCGGCAGGCGAGTGTCGCCCATCGCGCAGTACACCACACAGTCCGGACGGATGGCGATCAGTGCGTCGAGGTCGTTGACCGCCACAATCCCGGTGGAGATGCCCAGACCGGCGAGCTCACCGGCATCCTTGCCGACCTTCTCCGGCGTCGAAACGCACACGCCGGCGAGTTCGAACTGCGGATTGGTGGCCAACTCGATCAACGCCAGTCGACCGACGTTTCCCGTACCGACGTGGGCGACTCGGATCGCCATAGCGGACCTCCGTGATGTGGGCGACAGACCGCCCTCGACGCTAGTCCACGAGCCAAAGGAGGCGCGGCAAGTCGCCGCGCCTCCTCGGCTGCTCGACCGCAGGTGAACGGAGTCGTCAGATTGTCAGTTGCCGAAGTGCGACGCCGATGCCTGGGACGGGGCGCCGCCACCTTGCAGGTGGCTCGCCGCGAAGTCCGCTCCCTGTGCGATCACGCTGCCGTCGTCGACGTAGCTGTTGTGGGCGGAGAAGTTCATCCCGTCCGAGCAGACCGGGTCCTCGACAGCGCACACCTGGATGGTCTTGGCCTGGTACAGCGGCCCGATCACCAGTTGCGGCTGACCCAAAAAGTTCATCGCCCGCACGTTGGGTGTTCCGAACAGCACCACGGCCGCGACATGGTTGGCCACAGAGGGGTCCAGCGGCTTCGGGATGGTTGCGGGGTCGACATCTGCAGGCACCGAGTCCGGGACGGCGGGAGAGGTGATGAAGCCCGCGACTGCCGCGCCCTGCGAGTAACCGCCGAGCACCATCTTGGTGTTGGGGCATGTCGTCGCCTCGTTGACGACGTGTGCGCCGGCGTCCCTGATGCCGTCCAGACCGGTCGACCACTGGTCGCTGGCCGGATAGTTCACCGCATAGACATCCATCGACTTCCCGCCCAAACGGGAGCGGAGGGCGTCGACGAAGGCCTGCCCCGTCGGCCCGACCCCGGGTTCCTCGCCAGTGCCGCGCGCGAACACCACCTGCGTATCGGGACATGGCTGGGCGGCGGCGGACGGAGCGGTGGCGATCGGAAGTGCGGAAATTCCGAGCGAGCACGCCGCGGCGGCCGCGGCACCGGTGAGACGAGTTAGTTGACGCGCAATCATGACGCTGAAGGTTCCCCTACTGATGGTTGTCCAAACTAAGAGCTGCCTGGGCATCGCCTGAATACCCTGCGGTCAATCGTAGCCGTCAGCGGCCGAACTCGCCTGTCGCCAGTTGAGTGTGGCGGCAGAATGATTCAATGCGAGGTGTCGATGCTGCTAGGTGCGTCAGCCACTTTCACCAGTTGGACCACCGGAAGTGCGGGCACCGCGTCGGCGAGAAACCACCGGAAGGCGAGGTTGCCGCGGGGATAGCCAAGCGTGGTCAGGGAATTCGGATGCGATGTCAATCCTCGAGAAAGCACCACTGTCACCGACCCGTCCGGATTGGGTAACGCGCTGTGGCCGTTGACCGAGCAGCGGGCATCGGTGACACCGTGTGTGGCCATGAACTGATTCCAGACCACCAGGTTCCAAAACCGGCACCCCGGGGGTCGGTGGGTGATGACCAGAGCCTCGTCGTCGTCGAGCACAAAGCTGCCGTAGGAGTAGCACGCGTCGCGGGCCGACCAACCGAAGTTGGCGTCCGGCACCTGGTAGGGGTCGGCGAATTGGTTTGCTGAGTGCGCGATCTCGTGGCCGAGCGTGTGCGGCTGATCCACCCTCGCCCCAACGGCCAGCGGGACGATGGCAAACATCGTGCGCATCCAGGCCGCGACGGACCGCAGCTTTGCCGCGGTCTCGCTGTCGCCGTGCCTTACAGGGTCAGGCTGGTCGAGCGATTCGATTCTCCAGTGCACCCGGCGGCCGGTCTGCGGGTCTGCCTGATAATCACGGGTCATCAGGACGGCGGCTTCCGGCGTCGGCCCCAGCTCGAAAGAGAAGTTGCCCTCGGCGTCGATATCGAGATCGTCGTCGCGCACGATGGCCACGATGCGGTCCGACCAGGCACCTGGCGACGGTTCGTTGTACGCGGTCAGCGAGAAGTAGACGCTGTCACCGCGGTTTCCGCTGATGCGATAGCGGCGAAGGGGATCGACCGGGCAGATGTAGTAGTAGGCGTCGGTGTTGTCGCCGCCCCATCGGCGGTCCCGCCGAAAGGGCGTATTGACCGCCACGAACAGGGGCCGGCCTGGGTCACCGAACAAATAGGTGTCGAATGCGACGCCCAGGGTGGTGGCCAGCATTCGGTAGCCGTCGCCGATCTGTCGGTCGTCGGCGACGGCGCGGTCCCCGTCGAGGAACGACCGGTCCAGGCCGCGCAGCGTGTCCAGCAGTTCGCGCCAGGCGGCGGTGGACTCGTGCTTGATGCTGGTCATCCGCGTATACCCGTCGTTATCAGTATTGCTGTGCGCTCCACCCAGGAGGTGTCGAGCGTGTCGCCGCGGGTGAGCAGGGCCAGGAAGGTGGTACCGGCGACGACCTCGATGATCTCGGCCGCGGTGACGTCAGACCGGGCCTCGCCGCGTGCGACGGCGTCGGCGAGGCGATCGGTCAGCCCGCGAGACAAGATGTCGCCGAAGCGTTCCAGCAGTGTCGCGTGCAGGGTCAGATCGGCGGCCATCTCACCGACCAGTCCGGGCAGCGCCGCGCGCGCAGCAGGCGTGGTCAGTACCGCTGCAGTGCGGCTGACCATCTCGCGAACGTCTCCGGCCAGCGACCCGGTGTCCGGCAAGTCGGTGGCGGCGCCGATCGGAAAGACCGCTTCGTGCACGAGGTGCGCCTTGCTGGCCCAGCGACGGTAGATCGCGGGTTTGCTGGTGCCCGCCTGCCGGGCGATCGCGTCCACCGACAAATCGGCGTAGCCCGTCTCGGCGAGCAGCTCGACGGTGGAGTGCAGCACCGCGCTGTCGATGCGCTTATCGCGGGGGCGGCCCAGCTCTGTCGTCATTACGAAACTCAGAGTAACATAATTCGTCGTGACGGATGCCGCGCCCTTGCCCGTACATCTCGACGACCTGGCCTTGCCGCGGTTCAGCCCCGGCATACACCAGATCCGCGACCTCATGGCCACGATGGCGGCGCAGTGCCCGCTCGACGCCGACGTGTTGCACGCCAAGGCCGTGGCCGAGACAGGGCTGACCGACTTCGGACCCGACGACTACCGGGAGCGTCTCGAGGTGTTGCTCGCCGCCCTGCAAGAGATCGACGGCCTGCAGCCCGCCGGGACCGTCAACTTTCACGCGCAGGTGCTGCAGTCGCTCAAAAACCGGCTGCTGCTCACCGACCTGCTGACCCGCCATCCCGAAATTCACGAGATCGACGTGTTGCCGCCCGTGGTCATCGCGGGACTGCCCCGCACCGGCACCACCCACCTGCACAACCTGCTGGCGGCCGGGCACACCTTTCGCGCCCTTCCGTACTGGGAGAGTGTGGAGCCGTTTCCGTTGCCGGCCGAGCGGGATATCGAGCCGGATCCACGCAAGGCCCGGATGGATGCGGCCGTCGAGTTCATCAACGCCGCGATGCCGCACTTTGCGCTCATGCATGAGATGACCACCGAGCATGTCCACGAAGAGATCCAGTTACTGGCCAACGACTTCTCCACGATGCTCTTCGAAACGCTCGCCCATGTACCGCGCTGGCGGGACTACTATCTGTCACACGACCAGACGTCGTCGTATGAGCATCTGAAGCTTCAGCTGAAGGCACTGCAGTTCCTTCGGGGTGGCCGCCGGTGGCTGCTGAAGTCGCCGCAGCACCTCGAGCAGCTGCCGGTGCTGGACATCGTGTTCCCCGGTGTCGTCGTGGTGTTCACCCATCGCGACCCGGTACCAGTGGTGCTGTCCATGCTCGCCATGCTGACCTACACGGCTCGAATGCACCGCTCTCCGGTGCCGGTCACCGAGATTGCGGCCTCATGGGCCGACCGCCTGCAGTTGATGCTGCATGCGTTGCTAAGAGACCGGGATCTCATCCCGGAAGAGCGATCGACCGACGTTCGTTTCGACGACTTCATGGCTGACGAAATCGGTGCCGTCGAGCAAATCTACGCGCTCGCCGGGGAGCCGCTCACCGGCGCGGCACGCGCGGCGATGACCCACTACCTGGACAACCACCAGCGAGGCCGGCTGGGCAGGATCGCGACGTCGGCCAAAATGTTCGGACTCGACGAGCGCGACCTGCCCGTCCGGTTCGCTCGCTATTCCGAGCGGTTTTCAGTCTGACGGACGCTCACGCCGCTGCCGGCGGTACGGGTGCGTCGTTGGCGTTATCACCGGCCGGAGCAGCGTCCGGGGCCGGCGGGGGCAGCGGCGGTGCGGACTCCGCCGGATCAGGACCCGGGGGCGGCGGCTCCGGAGCGATCACGTTGACCAGGACGGGCGCCGGGTCGGCCGGCGCGTCGCCATCCACTGGCAAGTACATGTGATGGTTGAACTGGGGTTGGTAGGCGCCGCCGCCGCCGATCCGCACGCCACCGCCTTCGCCGCTGGAGACGGGTGTGCCGTCGGGCAGCGTCACCGCGGTGTGTCCGCCGTTCCAGCCGATCACCAGTGCACCGGGCGCGGTGCCGTATTTGAATCCGCGCGCCAGGAGGGCCGACTCCTCGTTACCGGTGTTGAACCTCTCGCCGAACGCGGGCCGGTCGGTGGCCACGTTCGATACCAGCGAAGCCAGACCCGAGCAGTCGACGCCTGCGGGTGAGTGTCCACCCGTGACGTAGGGAGTGCCTGACATCTGGTTGAGCAGACCCATCAGCGTTGCTAAAACAAACATGGGCCGGGACGGTACTGACAAGATCAATAGACAACCAAACTTTGTGGATGCCATCACTTGTGCGTATCGGAGATGACGTGCGTCTCATTTGCGGCCAAAAAGGCCTGGTAGATAAGGGTTTACGGAAGGCCAATTTTACATGCGTGGAACAGCAACCGTTTCTTGACTTTTCGCGATTCAACGCCCCAAAGGCTTTGACTTCAGGCCCAGATGCAGCAACTTTAGGCCAAAAGCGGCCTTTAGCAAAGAGTTATCTATCGCTGTGATCAATATGACCATTCCACAGCGCTTTTCGACCGCCTGGCGCGCATGAACTCTAGGCCGGCGGCAACGGTCGCGGACCGTCATTGGCACCCAACTCGGCGGGTCCGTCGTGGCTGGTCAATTGACGTGGCGATGCACTCGGGTTCGACATCAACGACGTGATGTTCCGGTCCTGCGACCGGTGATGTCGCGGGAGTGGTTGGGCCGCAGGCGCTGTGAAGGCGCCTCGCTGTCGTCAGCCGAGGTGTACTGGGTCGACCCGTCAGGGGGCGTGAAATCGGAGCATTCCTCCACGTGGACACTGAGCTTGTGGGTGCGCTTGAACGAGAAGGTGATCTCCTCAACCTCCTCGATCACCTGGCGCGCGGTACGCAACGGATGGGTCGAGGTATCGATTGCGCGGGCCACGAACCCGGGCACCAGTGGGCTGATCCAGCGAGCAGCAGCTCTGGTGACATCGGGGATGGACGGAATCGTCGGTACAGCAGGACTATTGCGCCGCTCAGCGACCGCGGGCAGGTTTCTCGCTTCAGCGTTCGACTGCGTCGTTACCCGGCTCGCGGCCTCCGCCGCGGCGGCGATTGGCAAGTAAACGTCGTCAACCGCCGGTGCCGATGCCGGTCGCCTGGCCTCGATCGCGGCCTGTACCTGATGACGGAGCTGCGCTCGTTCGATCTCAGTCTGTGCTTCGACAGCGAGCCGGGCGTGTGCGAATCGTTCTTCCTCCCGCATGATTTCGGTGGCCGCACGCATTTCAGCTCGCTTGACGGCTATCGCGGTATCGGCTGCCAGCTCGGCGCGCTCACGCTCTGTGCGGGCTCGAGCATGGCGCTCCTGAGTCGTTTCGCCTCGCCATTGCCGCAGGATCGTCGGTAGCACGGCCAATAGTGCAAAGAAACCAACCGTAAGCAGTTGCAGGACAAAAAAACTCACGCTGACGGAGGTCAAGCGCTGCATCGTGACCCACCGCATGCCTAGACCATGATCCGCCTCCGCGAACGCACCTTCTCGGGTCTGGGCGAGTACCCGCTCCTCGTTGATGATATGAGCGTCTAGATCGGGGGCCCGGCGGTCGCGTGCGGCCACGGCTTCGTCCAGTTCTTGCTGAGAGTCCGCGAGAATCTGATTGGCCGTTCGGGTTTCGGGCCCCGAACCGGGCACGCCTGTGATGCGGGTTTGCGGACATGGCGTCGTCGGGTGGTATTCGCAGCGGGCGACGACCAGAGCCTCGTCGCGACGACTGCTCGCTATGTCGACCGTGTGGTCTAGTGCGACACGCGCGTCGCGCATCCGCTGCAGGCTGCTCGATGCTTGTACGACAGCCGGAGCCGATCCAATGTTCCGTACGACCTGTTGTTGCAGGTATTCGTCGATCGGGCCGGAAAGTATTGCAAGTGAGGCGAATTCGCCCGCCACCGCGCATAAGACCAGGCTGACCGCCACCGCTCCGCGTTTGGCCGCACCCCGGGCAGCCGAGCGGGTGGCGGTCATCCGGCTGATCGCGCCCACCAGCAGTGCGAATATCAGAGCGAAAGGTGCAACGGCGAACCCCGAGAGCCGTGTTGCCTGCACTACGGCGAAGGTCGTCGCCAACCATGTCAATGCGACAGTGGCGAGCACGACGACGCCGCCGACAGCATGCGCAGAACGCTCGTGGCGCTCGTGCAGCTGGTGGCGCTCACCGCCGCCGACCCAGGTGAGCCACGACCCGGCTGACGAGCCGGAGGCTTGCGGTGCGGTGACGTGGTAGGCGCACATTGGATCAGACACCTCCGAGAATTGCCTTGTCAGGACACGGCCGAGGGACATCGAGTAAATGGCCGGCTTTGTCGCGGGACAGGTGGCCCGCAGAATCGCCGGTCCGGATCGCGCCGGTGCGATGGCGAAATTCTCGCACACGCGCCGCCGGGTGCGCGGTTGCGCGGTCGATCGTCAGCTGTGCTTGGTGCGTCGAATCAATCGGGCAGTCGCACGCTCGATGGTTTCGCGCCGGGCCTCCGGCGTCCGCTGACCCTTGGCCCGCTGCAGTGCAGGCGCAATCGTGAGCCCCTGCTCGTAGGCCGACACCACGCGCGGATCAACATAGGAGCGCCGCGCCACCGCCGGCGTGTTGCCCAACTGCTCAGAGACCGCGCGCATCACGGCAGCTTCTTCACGTCGACGAGCTGTCTTGGAATTCGGCTCGCGGGCAATGGCGAACGCTTCGGCGGCGAGCACCGTGCCATGCCACGTGCGCAGATCCTTGACGCTGAATTCTGCACCCACCAACTCCCGGAAACGCGAATTGAGATCGTCGGCGTGGACTTCGGACCAGCCGTCCGAGGTTCGGTAAGCCAGCAGCCGGTCCGTCGATGTGTCGGCACGCAACAACGATCGGACCGCGCTCAGCACCAACGGGTCTTCTAGCGAAACTGTACGGCGCACACCGCTTTTGGCAGGGTAGTCGAAGTCAACGCCATCCCGGCGCAATCGAACGTGGTCACGCAGCAGGGTTGAGAGGCCGTAGCTGCCGTTCTCCTCGACGTACTCCTCGCCGCCGGCCCGGAAGTAGCCGTGGTCGATCAGGTGCTGCGCCAGCGCAAGTACGCGAGCGCGACCGACGCCGCGGCCCTTCAGGTCGGTGAGCAGGTGCAGACGCCAATCCGGCAGCTGCCTGGCCAGGCTTACTGCCCGGTCGTACTTCTCTTCGGACCGCTCAGCTTGCCATCGCTCGTGATATAGGTACTGGCGGCGGCCCGCGACGTCGGTCCCGACGGCCTGAATGTGCCCATTGGGGTACGGCGAGATCCACACGTTTTTCCACGCCGGCGGTATGACAAGCGCCTCGATTCGCGCCACCACTTCGGGATCGTCGACGCGATCGCGGTCGACGTCGATGTAGGAGAACCCGCGTCCGCGGCGAACGCGACCAAGGCCGGGCCCGTTGACCGTGCTCTTGCGCAGCCTCACGTCGCCAGGCCCGCGCCGACCGGAGATAGCTGCGTAATCATCGGCACCGGTGTACCCGGCGGCGGCGTTTGCCTAACCGGCTGTGATGCGGGCCGGCCGACACGACGCGATCAGTCGTCGTCTCGGGAGACGACGTGAGACGGTATTCAGTCATGCAGGGCTTTGAGTACGTCAGCTACGAGACGTTTGGACGGCGCTTCTTCGAGGTGGCTGTGACCGAGGAGCGTGTCGGCGCCGCATTCGCGGCGATCGCCGGTAGCCAGTTCGAGATGCCGCCGATGGCTCAGGGTCCGGGCAAGATCGCCAGAGTCAGCGCGGCGGTCACGATCAAACAACCGAAGGTCACGCGTAATGTCGCCGACACCATCACTTTTGACATCCACATTCCGTTGTTGATCGACCTGCTCGTCGACCTCCGGATCGATAAGCAACGGTTCACCGTCGACGGCGACATCGCGCTCAGCGCGACCGCGCGGGCGGCCGAACCCCTACTCCTTATTGTTGATGTCGCCAAGCCACGGCCCTCCGACATCGCGGTCCACGTGTCGTCGAAAAGCATTCGCGGAGAGCTGCTACGAATCATCGGCGGCGTTGACGCCGAAATTCGCCGCTTCATTGCCCAATACGTCAACGACGAAATCGACGCGCCTGAATCGCAGGCCGCGCAGGTCATCGACGTGGCCGAGCAGCTTGATCAGACCTGGACCGGCATCTGATCAGCGCTTCCCGGTTTACCGCGCCGGCGCGTCAGGGTATGTACAGCCGGCGTATGAGCCGGGATCTCCATGTCAGCAGAGAGTGAGAAGACGTGGCACGAGTGGACGTCTCGACAACGTCGGACCTTTCGCCCGCATCGGCGTGGAAGCTGGCGTCGGATCTGAGTCGATTCGGCGATTGGATGACGATTTTTGGTGGCTGGCGGGGCGAGGTGCCGTCAACGATCGAACGCGGCACTCGGGTGTCGTCACTGATCAAAGTCAAGGGATTCCGCAACGTCATCCATTGGGAGGTCACCCGATACGACGAACCCACGGAGATCGAACTGGCCGGCGAGGGTCGCGGTGGCATCCACATCACGGTCGCCATGCGGGTCACTGACACCAAACCGGGCTCGACCTTTGAGCTGTCCTCCAACTTGAGCGGCGGCCTGCTGAACGGGCCGCTGGGCAAGCTGGTGGCCAGGATCATCAAGTCCGACGTGCGTAAGTCGGTGTGCAACCTGGCCGCCCTCGAGTGAACCTGGGACGCGATACGCCAGCTCAGTGCGCGACGCTGTGGGCACCATCCCGTTCGCGCTGAACCTGGCGGACCCGTCGCACTTCCGCGGATCGGCACGCCAACGATGCACCGGCGGCGAGCAGCGAAACACTCGCGGCCCCTACGCCCATGTCGATCTGCCTGTTGCCGAAGCTGGCCACGCAGAACACGAACGCAACGACCGCCACCGCAACGAGAAGCAAGCTGGAACGCTTGGCGGTCGTGGTGACCGCCGTCACCGGTCAGTGGCTGTGCGACGGGGTGGTGGTCGGTGACCGTATTCGCCATGGGACTCGGCTACCCGATTCGCCAACAGGGAAACGGCGCCGCGCACGTCGGAGGCACGCAGAGGATCCTCGATCGAAATCGGTTTGTGCGCCCTATCTAGCGGATACATGGACGTGGTGACGTCAGTTGTAGTCGTGGGCAGCGGGTTTACCGGATTCGAGTGTGCGCGGCGGCTGGCCCGCCGGCTGCGCAGAGCTGATGTCGACGTGACGATCATCTCTCCCGTCGACTACATGCTCTACACCCCGCTACTGCCCGATGTGGCCGGGGGAGTCGTGGACGCGCGATTCGTCGCCATCCCGCTGGCCGGAACGCTCAAGGGGGTGCGCGCGATTCGCGGCCGGGTGGACAGCGTCGACTTGGATCGGCACCGACTGCAATACGTCGATCTCGAACAACGCAGCCGCGAATTGTCCTGGGATCGACTGGTGCTGACTCCCGGTTCGGTGACCCGGCTGTTCGACATTCCCGGATTGTCCCAGTACGCAAGGGGTTTGAAATCGGTTGCCGAGGCGCTGTATCTGCGTGACCACGTCCTCGAGCAGCTGGAGCTCTCCTGCTTGGAAGAAGATGTCGAGCTTGCGCAGGCGCGGCGCACCATCGTGGTGGTCGGCGCGTCTTACTCCGGCACGGAACTCGTCCTGCAGCTCCGCGCACTGGCCCACGCGGCTGCCAAGCAGATGAAATTCGACCCGGCTTCAGTCAAGTTTGTGCTGCTCGACTTGGCCGAACAAGTGATGCCCGAGGTCGGTGAGAAGTTGGGAGCACGCGCGCAGAAGGTCTTGCGACAACGCGGAGTCGACGTCCGATTGGGGTTGACTCTCA
Source organism: uncultured Actinomycetota bacterium (assembly GCA_963753995.1). Lineage (GTDB taxonomy): Bacteria > Actinomycetota > Actinomycetes > Mycobacteriales > Mycobacteriaceae > Mycobacterium. Next base: position 91,155 of record CAVWEO010000007.1, read on the forward strand.
ACGAAGTTCATCCAGGCCACGTCATCCTCAGTGACGACTCGCGGGTGAACGCCCACACCGTCGCATGGGTGACCGGCGTGACCGCCGCGCCGCTGATCGAGGCGCTCGGGCTACCCACCGAAGGGGGCCGGTTGAAGGTGCAGACCGATCTCACGGTTCCCGGACACCCCGACGTTTTCGCCGCCGGCGATGCGGCCGCGGTGCCCGATGTGACCCAGCCGGGCGAAATCACCCCGCCAACAGCGCAACACGCAACCCGTCAAGGCAAGACGCTCGCCAGAAACGTCGCCGCCAGCCTCGGACACGGCAAGGCGCGCGAATACAAACACCACGACATGGGTTTGGTGGTCGACCTTGGACCGCACCGAGCGGTGGCAAACCCGCTGAAAATACCGTTGTCCGGTTTTCCGGCCAAGGTCGTCACCCGGGCATACCACTTGTATGCCATCCCGCGAGGTGTCAACCGCTGGGCGGTCACACTCGCATACCTGACCGACGCACTGTTCGCCCGGTCGGTGGTGTCACTCGGGCTCTCGGCACAGGACGACGCCGAATTCTCCACCAGCGAGGGCATACCCCTGCCGAAAACCGGCTGAGACGAGCCTTCGACACCGCCGCGGACGAGTCGCCTCATCGCGGGTTACGTTGTGCCGGTGAAGTTCGTCCTCGCCGCCTACGGCAGTCGTGGCGACACCGAACCGTGTATCGCCGTGGCGGGGGAGTTGCAACGCCGGGGTCACGACGTGCGGATGGCTGTCACGGTCCCACCTGATCTGCGTGCACACGTCGAGTCGGCGGCCCTGGTGACCGAGCCCTACGGGCGGGACTGGCGGGAACTCTTGGGCGACGAGGACTTCACCCGGATGATGCGCGATCCGATGGGCGCCATCCCGCAAGCAGTCGAGTATGCGGCCCAGGTCGTCGCCGAGAAGACTGCGACCTTGGTGTCCATGGCAGACGGCGCCGATCTCCTGGTGGCTGGCATGACCGAGCAGGAGGCGGTCGCCAGGGTCGCCGAGTACTACCGCATCCCCCTGGCGGCACTGCACTTTTTCCCACCTCAGATCCTGCACCACGGATCTCCCCGGGCGGGCGCGGCTACGCAGTCTGATCTGGCGCAACGCCGTGCGCTGGGTCTGCCGGACGAGCCCCCACGTTCCAATCGAGCGCTCGAGATTCAGGCGTACGACGACATCTGCATGCCCGGACTGGCGGCCGGATGGACCGACAGTGCCGAGCGACGGCCGTTCGTCGGCGCGCTGACACTGCAGTCACCGACGGACACCGACCAGGACGTGCTGTCCTGGATTTCGGGTGGGCCACCACCGGTGTATTTCGGCTTCGGAAGCATGCCGATCCCTGGACCGACCGACATGGTCGCGGTGATCAGTGCGGCATGTGCGCAGGTCGACGTTCGCGCGTTGATATCTTTGGGTCCGAATTACATTGACGGAGTGCCGACTTCCGATCGGGTCAAAGTCGTACCCGAGGTCAACCACGCTGCTGTGTTTGCCGCCTGCCTCGCCGTCGTGCACCACGGTGGCGCAGGAACCACCGCGGCGGGTTTGCGGGCCGGGATCCCGCACCTGGTGCTCTGGAGCGGGCTGGATCAGCCCGTGTGGGCAGCGTCCGTCGCGCATTTGGAAGTCGGTTTCGGCCGCCGCTTTTCGGAGTCGACCCTGGATTCCCTCGTCGCGGACCTGGGGGCGATCCTGAGCCCGCAGTACGCACTCCGGGCCAAAGCTGTCGCCCCGCAGATGACGCCGCCAGTCGCGAGCCTGAACCGTGCCGCCGACCTGCTTGAACAGGCCGCGACAAGCGCCCCGACCTGACACAGCCTCAGGCGTCGGGCCGGACCTGGCGGATCGGCCGGGTGTCGATTGCCTCGATCATCAACGCCCGGCGTCGAATTCGCCACTGCGCACCCGCGGTGCTCTGATACTCATCCTCGTACCGCAGATACCATGTCACGTCACGGGTCTGTTCTTCGTGTCGCACCCAGTGGTGCGCGACACAGGCGATGCGGCCGCGGGCAATACCGGGGCGGGGATCAGCGTCGAACACCTGGCCCACGATGGCGTGCTGAGTCCGGAGCGTGGATGCGACGGTGGCAATCGCCGCACCGATCGCGACGCGACCGTGCTGCTGGCGTACCGGCTCTAAGATCGCGGGCGGATCTGGCAAGACAAGTTCCGCGTCGGGCATGAAAAGATCTGCGGCCAAGTCGAATTGCCGGTCATCGACTCTTGCGGCGTAGCGGTGCACAAGGTCGCTCAAGGCGACCCGATCGTCTGCGCTGAGCGTCATCTCGACAGGGACAGTCGTTGGGCACAAGCCGACAACTCGTCCTTGGCCTGCTCTAGATCGGCGATCGGCGGCATCGCCAGTACGACTCGGTCGGCACCCTGGGCGGCAAGTCGCTCCGCGCGTTCGGGATCGATCTTGCTAACCGAATGACCCAGCGTCAGTTCGATTTCGGCCGGATCACGTCCGGCAGCAATTGCTTCAGCCCGCATCAGGGTGAGCAGGTCTGCCAGCTGCGCACCGGCCACACCCAACGGCTGGAATCCGTCGCCGAACCGCCCGGCCCGTCGGGCCGCCGCCTTGCTGTGCCCACCGATGTGTACCGGAAGATATTTTCCCATAACAGGTTTGGGGCTGCAGACCACATCGCCGAATCGAAAGAACTCGCCACTGTGGGTGACGCCGCCGGGTTGCTGATCCCACAGTGCCCGCAGCACCGTCAACTGCTCGTCAGCGCGGCGGCCCCGGCTGGTGAATTCTGTGCCGCAGGCCTCGATCTCTTCTCGCAGCCAGCCGACCCCGACGCACAACCGCAGCCGGCCGCGCGACAACGCGTCTACCGTCGCCGCCCGTTTGGCGAGCACCACCGGATGATGGTTGGGCAGCACCAGCACCCCGGTCGCCAACCCGAGCCGCTCGGTGTGGCCGGCCAGAAACGACAGCAGGTCAAGGGGATCGGGGACCGGACAGTCCGACGCCAACTCCACCCGCCCGGACGGGTCGTATGGATAGACACTTTCGTACCGAGTCGCAAGAACAGTGTGCTCGACGGCGACGATGGATTCGAAACCGCAAGCCTCGAGGTGGCGCGCAAAAGACGCCATCCAATACGGGTCTGCGGTGACCCCGGTGGCAACGGGAGCGACCACGCCGAATGTCAATGGCTTCATGACAAGTCGAAGCTAACAGGTCGCCTCGGTGACAGCGCCGCCCGTCTGCGTCCGGAGGGCCTCGGCCAGCGCGATCGCCCGATGATCGGTGAATACGTCTTCGAGCAAGATCGGGCGGCCGTCGGGTCCACTGAGCGGGACGCGCCAGTTGGGGTATTCGTCGGTGGTGCCGGGCTGATTCTGGGTGCGCTTGTCACCGACCGCGTCGGTCAGCGCCAGTCCGAGCAGTCGCGACGGTGTTCTGCCCAGATATTGGTGCAGGGCCAGGACGGTCTGCTCCTCATCGGCATGTTTCGACAGCAGGCCGACTCGGCGCAACTCGGCCAGCCACGAGGCCCGCTCGGCCTCGGCGGCCACCAGCTCCTGGTCGACCGGGCGTGTCAACAGTCCGAGCGAATCCCGAAGGCGCACATGCTCGTTGGCCAGATAGCCGGCAGTCGGAGGCAGGTCGTGAGTGGTCACCGACGACAGGCAGTATTCACGCCACCGCTCGGCCGGCAGCGGGCCGCCGGATCCCTCGCGGTCTAGTTCGAACCACAGAATCGAGGTACCCAGTACGCCACGTGCGCGCAGATAGTCGCGGACCCACGGCTCGACCGTGCCGAGGTCTTCGCCGACCACCAGCGCCGCCGCGCGATACGCCTCCAGCGCGACGATGCCGATCATCGCCTCATGGCTGTAGCGCACATACGTGCCCCGGGTCGGCGCCTCGCCCTGCGGGATCCACCACAGCCGGAACAAGCCGATGATGTGGTCGATCCGCACGCCGCCGGCGTGCCGCAGCACGCCGCGGATCAGGGCGCGAAACGGCCGATACTCCAGCTCGTCGAGCCGGTCCGGACGCCACGGCGGCTGCGACCAGTCCTGCCCCAACTGGTTGAACTCGTCCGGCGGCGCACCCGCTGAAACGCCGAGCGCCAGCGCGTCCTGCAGGGCCCATGAATCGGCTCCATCGGGGTGAACGCCGACGGCGAGATCGTGCACGATGCCCAGCGACATCCCGGCCGACACCGCCTGGGTCTGCGCAGCAGCCAACTGCTCGTCGAGTTGCCATTGCAGCCATCGATGGAAATCAACTGTCGCCGAATGCTTTTGGACGAACTTCGGCACGCCGTCGGCGTTGGGGTGGCGCACCCCTGCCGGCCACTGACGCCAATCGCTGCCGTACTTCTCGGCCAACGCGCACCAGGTGGCGAAGTCGTCCAGCGCTGCACCTTCCCGGGCCCGATACGCCGCAAACGCCAGGTCGCGACCCGCAGTGCGCGTGACGGCGTAGACCAACTCCAGCGCTTCCCGTTTGGCCGCCCACGCGGCGTCGCGGTCGATCGAGTCCAGCGCCGCCGCCCGCTTCCGGACGCCGTCACGCAGCCGCCGAACCCGGCCGCGCTTCGGCAGTTGCGCGTACTCCGGGATGGCTTCTACTCGCAGGTACAGCGGGTTGACGAACCGGCGCGAGGTCGGCAGATAGGGCGAGGGCTCCATCGGGGAGGTCGGCTCCGCCGCATGCAACGGATTGACCAGGATGTACCCGGCTCCATGAAGCGATGCCGACCAGACCGCGAGGTCGACGAGGTCGGTGAGGTCGCCGACACCCCAGGACTGTCGCGAACGAACGCTGTACAGCTGAGCGGCCAGCCCCCAGGTGCGCCGGGCGCCGAGGCGTTCTGGAACTCCGAGCCAGGCGGGCGTGACGATCAGCGCGGCGCTGGCCTCGTCACCCCCGGAGCGCAGAAGTACACGGTGATAGCCCAGCGGCAGATCGTCGGGCAGCACGAAGCTGGCCTCTCCCACCCGGCGGCCGTCCAGGTCGAACGGCGGAGTGAAGTTGTCGACCTGCCGTATTCCGGTGCGGACGGTCCCGTCTTCGAGCAATACCGACACCTCAGCGGGCTGTCCGTGGGTGACATGCACCCAGAACTTCGTCTGCGCGCCGGCTTGCCCCACGATGGTCGGCGGCAGGGCACGCGACCAGTGGGCTCGCTGATGCGCGGTCAGGGCCGCATTGCGCTCCGCCTCGTCGGCCGCAGCGACGCCCAGCGCGGCCAGCACGGCCACCAGCGTGGTTTCCGGGACGTCGATCCGGCGACCACTCCAGTCGTCGTACGAGGTGGAGATCCCGAATCGACCCGCGAGTTCGACCAACGACGGCGCCATGGGGCTCATACCGACATCTTGCTTGGCCAGATGACGCGAACGCGACCCGAGTGTTCACTTCGACGTCGTCGTTAAGGCGGGCTCGGTTTACTGGTGGACGTACGATACGCAGTGACGATTCCTCGAGTTTCCTTACTATCAATGGGCAGGTGAAAGCACTGTGGCGCAAACCACAGCCGGCACGAACGTGAACTCCGTCCGCGCTCGAACGTTCGCGTGGCGAGGTCACGCGGGGTGCCCTACCGTTAGCCCTGTGAATTGTGGGACTACATCGCGGCTCGTCGCTGCGTCTGCCTGGAGTGTGAGCAAACATGGCCGGTGACCAGCAGCGGGGTTCGGGCTACGGCCTCGGGCTGTCCACCCGGACCCAGGTAACGGGTTACCAGTTCCTGGCCCGCCGCACCGCTATGGCGTTGACGCGCTGGCGGGTGCGGATGGAGATCGAACCCGGCCGGCGTCAGACGCTGGCCGTGGTGGCGTCGGTTTCCGCGGCCTTGGTGTGCTGCCTGGGCGCCTTGCTGTACTCCTTCATCAGCCCGTCGGGCCAGCTGAACGAGTCGCCGATCATCGCCGACCGTGACTCCGGGGCGCTCTACGTCAAGGTGGGCGACAAGATTTATCCCGCGCTGAACCTGGCGTCGGCGCGGCTGATCGCCGGCCGCGCGGACAACCCGCACAAGGTGCGCGGAAGCCAGATCGCCCAGCAGCCGCACGGCCCCCTGGTGGGTATCCCCGGCGCACCGTCGGAGTTCTCCCCGAGCACGCCGGCAACGTCTTCCTGGCTGGTGTGCGACTCCGTGACGCCGACGGTCGGCGTAGGTGCGGTATCACCGGTGACGGTCACCGTGATCGACGGCACGCCGGACCTGTCGAACCGCCGCCGCGTGCTGAACGGATCCGACGCCGTGGTGCTCAGGTACGAGAAGGACACCTACGTCATCCGGCAGAGCCGGCGGTCGCGTATCGACTCGACGAACCGTGCAGTGTTGCTGCCGCTGGGCTTGACTCCGGAAAACGTGAGCCAGGCACACCCGATGAGCCGGGCGCTGTACGACGCGTTGCCCGTCGGGCCCGAGCTGACGGTGCCGAAGGTGCCCGACGCCGGCAAGCCGGCCGAGTTCGCCGGTGCACCCGGGCCGATCGGAACAGTGATCGTGACGCCGCAAATCAGTGGACCGCAACAGTATTCGGTGGTCTTGGGTGACGGTGTGCAGACGGTCAACCCGGTGGTCGCCCAGATCCTGCAGAACGCCGGCACCCCGGCCGGCAACTCACCGGTGGTGGTGGCCCCCGCGTCGCTGGCGAAGATGCCGGTGGTCAACGGCTTGGACCTGTCGGCCTACCCCGACGCGCCGCTGAGCCCGGTGGATCTGAAAGAAAATCCCGCGACGTGCTGGTGGTGGCAGAAAACCGCCGGTGAGGAACGCGCCCGCATCCAGGTGATTTCCGGGCCGACGATCCCGGTACCCAACGGCTCCACCGACAAAGTCGTGTCGCTGGTGAAGGCAGACACGTCCGGCCGGGAAGCCGACAAGGTCTACTTCGGGCCCGAATCCGGTAACTGGGTGGTGGTCACCGGCAACGACCCCGGGTCGAGCACCGCCGAATCGCTCTGGTGGCTCACCAGTTCTGGTGCGCGCTTCGGTGTCGAGAACACCCGCGATTCCCGTTCCGCACTGGGTCTGACCACTGAGCCGTCTCCGGCGCCGTGGGTTGCCCTGCGGCTACTCGCGCCGGGTCCCGCGCTATCGCGTGCCGATGCGTTGGTGCGGCACGACACCCTCCCAACCGATATGAACCCCGCAGAGTTAGTGGTGCCCAGGTGAAGCAAGGTTTTGCGCGTCCTACGCCCGAGCGGGCGCCTGCCGTCCGGCCGGAGAACATCGTCCTTCCGACGCCGCTGAGTGTCCCGCCGCCCGAAGGCAAGCCGTGGTGGCTGATCGTGGTCGGCGTGCTGGTGGTCGGTCTGCTGGTCGGCATGGTCGGTATGACCGTGGCCAATGGCTCCCGGATGTTCCTGGGCGCCGGTTCGATCTTCCCGATCTTCATGATCGGCGGCGTGGCAATGATGATGTTCGGCGGCCGTTTCGGTGGTCAGCAGCAGATGAGTCGGCCGAAGCTGGACGCGATGCGCGCCCAGTTCATGCTGATGCTGGACATGCTGCGGGAAACCGCGAACGAGTCCGCCGACAGCATGGACGCCAACTACCGGTGGTTCCACCCGGAGCCGACGACACTCGCCGCCGCGGTCGGTTCGCCCCGGATGTGGGAGCGCAAGCCGGACGGCAAGGACCTCAACTTCGGCATCGCCCGCGTCGGCGTGGGTATGACCCGCCCCGAGGTGACCTGGGGCGAGCCGCAGAACATGCCGACCGACATCGAACTCGAGCCGGTGACCGGCAAGGCACTGCAGGAGTTCGGCCGCTACCAGAGCGTCGTCTACAACCTGCCCAAGATGGTGTCGCTGCTCGTCGAGCCGTGGTACTCGCTCATCGGCAACCGCGAGCAGACGCTGGGCATCATGCGGGCCATCATTTTGCAGTTGGCGTTCTCACACGGCCCGGACCACCTCCAGATGATCGTGGTCACGTCCGACATGAGTAAGTGGGACTGGGTCAAGTGGCTGCCGCACTTCGGCGACCCGCGTCGCCGCGACGCCGCCGGCAACGCGCGGATGGTCTACGGTTCTGTCCGAGAATTCGCCGCCGACCAGGCCGAATTATTCGCTGGGCGTGGATCTTTCACGCCTCGGCACGCAAGCTCGTCGGCCGAGACACCGACGCCGCATCACCTGATCATCGCCGACGTCGACGACCCGCAGTGGGAGTACGTCATCAGCGTCGACGGCGTCGACGGCGTCACGTTCTTCGACCTGACCGGTTCCGCGCTGTGGACCGACAACCCCGAGCGGGTGCTGAAATTCACCAACGACATCGGCGTGATCGAGGCGCTGCCCCGCGACCGCGACACCTGGATGGTGATCGACGACAACCGATGGTTCTTCGCGCTCGCCGACCATGTCACCGAGGCTGATGCCGAGCAGTTCGCGCAGCGAGTCGCCCGCTGGCGGCTGGCCGAGGCCTACGAGGAGATCGGTCAGCGGGTCGCCCAGATCGGCGCCCGGGACATCCTGTCCTACTACGGAATCGACGATCCTTCGGAGATCGATTTCGAGAGCCTGTGGAGCAGTCGGCGCGACGCGCTGACCAGCCGCTCCCGACTGCGGATCCCGTTCGGTAATCGCTCCGACAACGGCGAGCTGCTGTTCCTCGACATGAAGTCCCTCGACGAGGGTGGCGACGGCCCGCACGGCGTCATGTCGGGAACGACCGGTTCCGGTAAGTCGACCCTGGTGCGTACCGTCCTCGAATCGTTGATGCTCTCGCATCCGCCGGATGAGCTGCAGTTCGTGCTTGCCGACCTCAAGGGTGGGTCCGCGGTCAAGCCGTTCGGCGGCGTGCCGCACGTGTCGCGCATCATCACCGACCTCGAAGAAGACCAGGCCCTCATGGAGCGGTTCCTGGACTCGCTGTGGGGTGAGATCGCCCGTCGAAAGTCAGTCTGCGACAACGCCGGTGTCGATGACGCCAAGGAATACAACGAGATGCGCTCCCGGATGCGCGCGCGCGGTCAGGACATTCCGCCGCTGCCGATGCTGGTGGTCGTCATCGACGAGTTCTACGAGTGGTTCCGGATCATGCCGACCGCGGTTGACGTGCTGGACTCCATCGGCCGGCAGGGTCGTGCCTACTGGATCCACCTGATGATGGCCTCGCAGACCATCGAGAGCCGGGCCGAAAAGCTCATGGAGAACATGGGCTACCGGCTGGTGCTGAAAGCCCGTACCGCCGGTGCGGCACAGGCGGCCGGTGTGCCCAACGCCGTCAACCTGCCTGCGCAGGCCGGTCTGGGCTACTTCCGTAAGAGCCTCGACGAGATCGTCCGGTTCCAGGCTGAGTTCCTGTGGCGCGACTATCGCCGCGGCGTCTCACTCGACGACCACGGGCCGGCGATGCTGACCCACTCCGTCGATTACATTCGGCCGCAACTGTTTACGACCGGGTTCACACCGATCGAGGTCGACGTGACCGGGCCGGACGAGTTCAACGCCCTGACCAACGGTGACAGCAACGGCGATGCCTTCAGCGGCTTCGGAGCCGACGTGGTGGAGGAGGAAGAGGAAGAAGAAGCGATCAGGACGCCGAAGGTCGGCACCGTGATCATCGATCAGCTTCGACGGATCGACTTCCAGCCTTACCGGTTGTGGCAGCCTCCGCTGGAGAAGCCGGTCGCGATCGAGGAACTGGTCAACCGTTTCCTGGATCGGCCGTGGCAGGAGCAGTACGGAACCAGAACGGACCTGGTGTTCCCGGTCGGGATCATCGACCGGCCGTTCAAACACGACCAGCCGCCGTGGACGGTGGACACCTCGGGACCCGGCTCCAACGTGTTGATCCTGGGCGCCGGTGGATCGGGCAAGACCACTGCCTTGCAGACGCTGATCACCTCGGCCGCGCTGACCCACACGCCCGAGCAGGTCCAGTTCTACGTGCTGGCCTACAGCAGCACCGCGCTGACGACGGTGTCCAGCCTGCCGCACGTCGGTGAGGTGGTGGGTCCGACCGACCCGTACGGCGTTCGCCGCACGGTGGCCGAGCTGCTGGCGCTGCTCCGCGAACGCAAGCACACCTTCCTTGAGTACGACGTGCCGTCGATGGAGGTCTTCCGGCGACGCAAGTTCGGTGGCGAGCCGGGCCGGGTACCCAACGACGGCTTCGGTGACGTCTTCCTGGTGATCGACAACTACCGGGCGCTCGCCGAAGAGAACGAGGTGCTCATCGAGCAGATCAACGCGATCATCAACCAGGGTCCGTCGTTCGGTATCCACGTGATGGCCACCGCCGACCGCGAATCGGAGTTGCGGCCGCCGGTGCGCAGCGGTTTCGGATCCCGGATCGAGCTACGTCTGGCCGCGGTCGAGGACGCCAAGCTGGTGCGCTCACGGTTCGCCAAGGATGTTCCGGTCAAGCCGGGCCGCGGCATGGTCGCGGTCAACTACGTGCGACTGGACAGCGATCCGCAGTCCGGGCTGCACACACTGGTGGCCAGGCCTGCCCTGGCCGACACCCCGGACAACGTCTTCTCCTCCGAGGGCGTCGGGGCGGCGATCAGCCAGATCGCGGTCGGCAACGCACCCCCGGTCCGCCGCCTTCCCGCGAAGTTCGGCCTGGAGCAGGTCCGGACGCTGGCACAGGCAGATCGGCGCCAGAACGTCGGAGCCGGTGGAATTGCTTGGGCCATCAACGAATTGGACCTGCAGCCGGTGTACCTCAATTTCGCCGAGAACGCGCACCTGATGGTGACCGGCCGACGCGAATGTGGTCGTACCACCACGCTGGCAACCATCATGTCCGAGATCGGGCGAGTCTATGAGCCGGGAGCGAGCATTGCGCAACCGACCTCACGGCCGTCGGCACAGGTGTGGCTGGTCGACCCGCGCCGTCAGCTGCTGACCACGCTGGGCACCGACTACGTCGAGAAGTTCGCCTACAACCTCGACGGCGTCGCGGCCATGATGGACGAGCTGGGTCAGGTACTGGCCCGTCGCGAGCCCCCGCCGGGCTTGTCGGCCGAAGAGCTGCTGTCCCGGGCATGGTGGACCGGGCCGGAGATTTTCCTGATCATCGACGACGTGCAGCAGCTGCCGCCGGGATTCGACTCGCCGCTGCACAAGGCGGCACCGTGGGTCACCCGGGCAGCCGACGTCGGCCTACACGTGATCGTCACCCGCACCTTCGGTGGATGGTCGTCGGCCGGCAGCGACCCGATGCTGCGGGCACTGGCACAAGCCAACGCACCGCTGCTGGTGATGGACGCCGACCCCGACGAGGGTTTCATCCGCGGCAAGATGAAGGGTGGCCCGCTGCCCCGCGGTCGTGGTCTGCTGATGGCCGAGGACACCGGGGTGTTCGTCCAGGTCGCTGCCACAGAGCTGCGTCGATAGCTGTATCTGCGAAAAAGTCCCCCTGCCGATCTGGGCAGGGGGACTTTTTCGTGGCGCGCAGGGGAGCGGCCGGCGGCCCGAACGCGCTGCCAGATGTTTCATAGCAGGCACATAGCTTCGGCATGCCGGCAGCCCATCTTTCCTAGTTAACGTCTCTAACTAGTGACAGGTGGGTTTTGTTGTGAGAGGAGTGCCAGTGTCATTCGTGAATGCACAGACGGCCGAATTGACCTCGGCCGCAGGTAATCTGCAGGTCATCGGTTCGAGCCTGGCAGCGCAGAATGCCGCCGCCGCCGCTCCGATCACGGGTGTGCTGCCCGCGGCGGCGGACGAGGTCTCTGCGTTGACCGCCGCCCAGTTCACCACCCATGCCGAGATGTACCAGGCGATCAGCGCGCAGGCCGCGGCCATCCACGACATGTTCGTCAACACGCTGGGCGTCAGCGCCAGTTCGTACGCAGCCACCGAGGCCGCGAACGCCGCCGCGGCCGGTTAGGCGCTGCACCGTGCTGGATTTCGGAGCCCTGCCGCCGGAGATCAACTCGGCTCGCATGTACACCGGCCCAGGATCGGGCTCGATGCTGGCCGCCGCAGCCGCCTGGCAGTCGCTGGCCGAAGAGTTGACCTTCGCGGCGTCCGGTTACGGTTCGGTCGTGTCCAGCCTGTCAGGGGGAGCATGGACCGGGGCTAGTTCGGCATCGATGGCCGCAGCGGCCGCCCCGTACGTCACGTGGCTGACGGCGACCGGCGATCAGGCCCAGCAGGCCGCCGCGCAAGCCACCGCGGCGGCCAGCGCTTACGAGAGTGCTTTTGCCGCAACGGTTCCGCCGCCGATGATCGAGGCCAACCGGAGCTTGCTGGCGGCGCTCGTGGCGACAAACGTCCTCGGGCAGAACACCCCGGCGATCGCTGCGACAGAGGCGCTCTACACAGAGATGTGGGCCCAGGACGCTGCCGCGATGTACGGCTACGCCGGCGCCTCGGCCACCGCGGCGCGGGTGAACCCGTTCACCACGCCGCCACAGACCACCAATTCCAGCGGCCCAATGAGCCAGTCCGCCGCCACCGTTCAGTCCGCCGGGACGTCCAGTGGAACCGACCTCGACACGATCATGTCCTCGGGGCCGCAAGTGATTTCGGGTATGCCCCAGGCCCTGCAGGCCCTCTCGTCGCCGCAGGCCCTCGACAGCGTCGCTTCGACGACCGGTACGTCGACGTCCTCGACATCGGCGACCTCGTTGCTCAACGAACTCAGCACGCCGATGAAGTTCGCGTCGATGCCGATGAGCATGCTGTCCAAGTTGTTCACGGCGGGCAGCACGGCCACTGCGGCCAAGGCCGCGACCACGGCCGCCAACGAGTTGGGCGCAGCCCACGCGGTCGGGCTGGCGTCGAGTCCCGGAGCACTTGGTTCCTCGGGCCTCGGCGCCGGCGTCCCCTCGCTCTCGGCGGGTATGGGCCGGGCTACGACGGTGGGCGCGCTGTCGGTGCCGTCCGCCTGGACCGGCGCAACGCCGTCGGTGTCGACCGCCGGAACGGCGATGCACCTCGGTGGCGCCCCGTCCCTCGCGACCGCGCCGACGGGCACCCAAGCAGCCATGCCGCCGATGATGCCGGTGGCCAACATGGGCGGGCGCCAGGGCGCGGTGACACCGACGCGATTCGAGCTTCGCTCGACTGTGGTCCCCTTCACCCCGGCAGCTGGCTAGCGGCTGCATTGCGGCCATCCGGTAGCCCGCAGCCGAACATTTGCTGAACAACAGTCGATCGCGGATGAACACTGCTTGATCAGGAATGAATAGTCGGCTTCGTCGTCGCGGATCGCGCGCGCGGCCATCTAATGTCTCAGCCAGCGACTGTTCAGTGGTGAACATCGACGCTCAATGTTGTTGACGCTGAAGGTTACCGAGGAAAGAAAGCGCATTTCGTCTGTGGCCACACACCGCGTTCCGCACATCGACATCGATCAGGCGGTATTCCACCAGGTCCCGCCGATTGCTGACCAGTTCAAGACCACGCCGCACCTCGCCGCTTCCGCGCGGCGGGTGACAGGCAGACGCATTCTTGGCATGTTGACGGAGGTTTCTCGTGCTTGACTTCGCCCTGTTGCCGCCGGAGGTCAATTCGGGTCGGATGTATTCGGGTCCCGGACCCGGGCCGCTGCTGGCGGCCTCGGAGGCCTGGGACAGCCTGGCCGCGGAGTTGGGCTTCGCGGCCAGCGGTTACGGATCCGCGCTAGCGGAATTGACGAGCAACGCTTGGGTAGGCCCCACGTCGGTGGCGATGATGTCGGCCGTCACGCCGTACATCAGCTGGCTGACCTCGACTGGCGCGCAAGCCGAGGAGACCGCCAACCAAGCTCGGGCAGCGGTGGCCGCGTACGAGGCAGCCTTCGCCATGACGGTGCCGCCGCCGGTGATCGCGGCCAACCGCGCGCTGCTGGCCGCCCTGGTCGCCACCAACTTCTTCGGCCAGAACACCCCCGCGATCATGATCACCGAAGCCCTTTACGCCGAAATGTGGGCACAGGACGCCGCGGCGATGTACGGCTACACCGGCGCCTCACTGGCTGCCGCGCAGGTGACACCGTTCGCGGAGCCCCCGCAGACCACCACCGATAACGGGGCCAACAGCCAGGCTGATGCGGTTGCCAAGGCCGCGGCTACCCCGGCCAGCCAGGCCGCGACGGTGGCGCAGAACGCGGTGTCGTCGGCGCCCACCACGAGCGCTCAGACGGCCGCCAACGCCGCCGCGGTACCCGCGGCGACCCCCCCGACCACGCTGATCGATTGGCTCACACAGCTCTACCAGAACACCGTCACGCAATTCCCGAATGGCGGGCTGGGCCTGGGCTTCACCAACGCCAACCTGAACTCGTTGAGGCAGATCTTCCAGGCCTACTTCGCAGTCGGTCTGGCAAACTTCGGCTACGGCATCGGGCAGCAGCTGATCACCCCCGCTCAGGCCACGGCACTCTTCAACCCGGGTGCTGCCGGTGCCTTGGTGCCGGCGCCGGCCCTCACGCCGTTGGGCGGCACCGCAGGCGTGAGCGGCGCACCGTTCACAGCCAGCAGTGTGTCGGCCCAAATGGGCGAGGCCAGCAGTCTCGGGCGACTGTCGGTGCCCGCGAGTTGGCAAGGGGCGTCGCCGGCGGCCGTCGAAGAGGCCAGGTTGGTCAGCGCCGCGAACTCGGTCGCACCGCAGTCCAATGGGGTGCTCAACGGTGTTCCCATGTCGGGCAACGCCGGCCTCGGCGCCGGTGCTGGACGTCGCGGCGGCGGGTACATGGTGAAGTACGGAATCAAGCACGCCGTCATGCCCAAGGGGCCCGCAGGGGGTTAGCAGTGACGGCGGCAGATCAATTCGTCGCCCTTGTCGCCCGGTGGGCCGCCCGATAGAATCTCGCGCGCCGCGGCCAGACATCGGAGTTCAGCGATCCGGTGTTCGCGGCAATACTGCCTTGTGACCGACCCGCCCGATCGAGACCATCTCGATCGGCTGCCCGGGCATCATGACCTCGACGAGGAAGTCCACCCACCCGATCGGGGTGCCTCCGCGATCACGTTCGGTGGTGCGGTCGAGCTGCTGCAGTAAACGTACCGGCGGCGCTTCGATGCCGGGAGCTCCGTGGCGCCAAAGCTGTTGAATATTCTCGTGATTGGCTGCCCAGCCTTCCCCGTACACGTGATGACATCGGGTTCAAAACCACCTGGCGATGGTCGTTGGCACAGAGCCCAGCCGGGCCGTGACGTCGCGTCCGATCTGCGCGTGAGCCACGACGGGCTCGTGGCGTCGGGTGGCCGGCGTCGTGCCGAAAACAGGTGTGCACAAAGTCCGCCGCGGACGATCTCCGGCACAGCCACGACCGGCTGGGCGGTAGCAGAAGAACTCGGGTCGGCGGGGGATCCCGCGGCCCGTCGGAATCGCGGCGTTACCGCAGGCGGAAGGTTTGCCGAATTCGAGGTGAACAGCCGATATCGGGGGGTGAATACTCTCCGTCCAGGCGTGAACAGTTAGGTCGGCAGGGGCTTTATCCGAGCGTGACCATCTAACCTTTCAACCGAACGACCTTGCCCAAGGTCGTAGACGCGCAAGCTTATTGAGGAGGAGACCGGATGTCGTTCGTGACCACACAGCCGGAAGCATTATCGGCGGCGGCCACCAGCCTGCAGGGAATCGGGTCTGGACTGAACGCCCAGAACGCGGCGGCAGCGGCTCCGACCACGGGAGTGGTTCCCGCTGCAGCTGACGAAGTTTCGGCGCTGACGGCGGCGCAGTTCGTCGCGCACGCCCAGCTGTACCAGGCCGTCAGCCAACAGGCGGCGGCGATTCACGAAGCTTTCGTCAACACATTGGGCACCAGCGCCGGTACCTACGCAGCCACCGAGGCCGCCAACGCGGCTGCGGCGGGCTAGGAGGCTTTTTCATGGTGGATTTCGGGGCGTTACCGCCGGAGGTCAACTCGGCCCGGATGTATACGGGCCCGGGTTCGTCGTCGTTGCAAGCTGCCGCGTCGGCGTGGAACGGCCTTGCCGCCGAGCTGCAGTCGGCCGCACAAGGCTACGAGACGACGATCACGCAACTCGCGAACGATCAGTGGAATGGGCCGGCCTCCGCGGCGATGGCCAGTGCCGCGCAGCCGTACGTGAGCTGGTTGCAAGAAACGGCCGGCGCGGCCGAGCAGGCCGCGACTCAAGCCCGCACGGCCGCTGCGGCATTCGAGCAGGCGTTCGCGGCGACGGTGCCGCCGCCGTTGATCGCCGCCAACCGCGCAGAGACGGCTGCGGCGACGCAGGCCAACGTTTTCGGCCAGTACACCGCGTTGATCGCGCAACTCGAGGCCCAGTACGGCCAGATGTGGGCACAGGACGCCGCGGCCATGTACGGCTACGCGGGGCAATCTGCGGCAGCCGCCAAGGTGACGCCGTTGGCCACGCCGGCCGCGACCACCAATCCCGGCGGCACGGCTACGCAAGCCGCTGCCGTCAGCCAGGCGACCGCTACCTCTGCTGCCACCAGCAGCCAGTCGGTGCTGTCGCAGTTGACCCAGTCGATGCCGAGCTCGCTGCAGAGCCTTGCATCGCCTGCGGCCAGCTCGGCGGCCACCTTGACGCCGCTTCAATCGCTGTACAGCTTCTTGTTCGGAACGAGCGTGCTGCCCACGAACCTCTCGGCGTTGGTCACCAACTATTCGCCGTATGCCAGCCTGTTCTACAACACCGAGGGTCTGCCGTACTTCAGCGTTGGTATGGGCAACTTCGGCGTTCAGATCGCAAAGAGCGCAGGACTGCTGGGTGGGGCTGCGCCTGCGGCGGCTGCCCCGGCACTTCACGGCTTGAGTGGTCTCGGAGCCGGTCTCGGCGGCGGTGCTGCCGGCGCGGGGCGCGCATTCCGTGTCCGCCATCACGGGTGGCGCCGGTTCGATTGGCAAACTGGCGGTGCCGGCGTCGTGGGTCGGTGCAGCTCCGCAGGTGGCCCCGCAGGGAGTTCAGATGGTCAGCCATGTGGTCGCCGCCCCGGAGGCGGCCGGTGCCGGCGGTAACGGGAACCTGGTCGGCGGCATGCCGCTGGCCGGTACCAGAGCCGGCGGCTTCGGCTCGGGCCCGCGTTATGGGTTCAAACCCACGGTGATGGGTCGTCCACCGTCGGCCGGCTAAAGCCGAAAGCGTCAAGCCTCCTGGGGTGTCACGTCGCGGCGTGACACCCCAGAAGTGTTGTGCTAGCCAAGCGCAAGGCGCCGGCCCGGCGCCTCTAGCAAAGGTGAACCACCGATGTCTCAAATATGGCTTAAACATGAACATTTGGGGCGTATTGGGAAGCTCGCGAGAGCCGTGGCGTAGGTTGCCGAAGGTGAACATCGCGGATCAGGGCAGGAGGGGATGCATGGCAAAACACGCCGAGGCATCCGGCTCGCTGGCGCTGTCACGGAGACCCCGGGACGCCGCCCACACACACCCGAGGACCATCAGCGGTTCGCCGCCGTACAGTGCAGCCAGCGTTCTGCCGCGCCGCCCCGCTCCAGCCCGCTGAGATAGCTCAGGCGCGCGTATTTGAGCGGCTTCTACAGGCCGAAGGCGCCGAATTACAGGAGCTTGCGAATCGCATAGCCGGAGATAGCGATCAGCGACCCGAGCCAGACGAGTCGCGGGCGTCTGAACGAGCTGGCGGCGATACACGCTCGCATCGACGAAGTCCATGGCCTGCTGCGGACGTTGCAAAGGCGATTCCCGCACTCCGCGCCAGACGGTGACCGATAGCCGGCGTGAACTCTAGCCTTCGCTGTCAATCCTCGTCCAGGATCAGCGCCATCTCCGGACAGGACGCCACCCCGTCACGAGTGGCCTGCGCGTCCTCCGCTGCAACCTCGTGCTCTTCGAGAGTGGAGTAGCCAGAATCGTCGATCGGAAAAATCTCGGGGTCAACCGCATAACACTGGGCGTGACCAACGCACCTCGACTGCTCCACACGAACCTTCACACGGCCGAGTCTAAAAGACATTTCGACCATCGTCACTCAAATCGGCACCCGCTGGCGCGGCGACGACGCGACCGAACCACGGCGGGCCACATACCATGTCTACTGTCGCCGGCCCGCCACGGCGCCGGCGAAAGTGGACGAACCGACAACGAGAGATCACGTACATGAGCTCCATTGATGAAAGCCTGTACGGCAAAGGCTTTCACCTTCCGCGGCTTGACTACTTCGCCCTGCCGATGGCCGCTGATCGGGGTGCCGGGTGGAAGGTTTTGCGCGATGCCGGGCCGGTGGTGTTCATGAACGGCTACTACTACCTCACCCGCCGTGAGGATGTGCTGGCAGCGTTGCGCAGTCCCAATGTTTTCTCTGCGCGACTGGCGCTTCAGCCACCGGGAAGCCCAATCCCGGTGATCCCGTTGGGGTTCGACCCGCCCGAGCACACTCGATACCGCAAAATTCTGCAGCCGTTTTTCAGCCCGCACGGGTTGAGTAAGTCGCGACCGGTGCTGGTTCGTCACGCCGCCGAGATGATCGACGCCATCGCCGACCGCGGCGAATGCGAGGTGATGGGGGACTTGGCGAGGACCTACCCCTACCAGGTGTTCCTGGACCTCTACGGTCTGCCGTTGGAGGACCGGGACCAACTGATCGCCTGGAAAGACGCCGTCCTGTCCGACAGATGCCTATGGCTCGATGGCGGAGATCGCGCCGGCGGCGCAGGCGATGTACAAATACCTGACGGACGCAATCCAATATCGTCGGGCAAATCCGGGCTCGGACATGTTGTCCACCGTGATGCAGAGCAACGGCGATTTCACGGACCTCGAGTTGCTGGGCATGAGTCATCTGCTGATCCTGGCGGGGCTGGACACCGTGACCGCGGCGATCGGCTTCGCCCTGCTGGAGTTGGCGCGCAGACCAGAGCTGCGCGAACAGCTCCGCGATAATCCAAGGCAGATCAGGGTCTTCATCGAAGAGATCGTGCGGTTGGAGCCCTCCGCGCCAGTGGCGCCCCGGGTACTGACCGAGAACGTCGTCGTCGGTGGCATGACGTTGCCTGCGGGCTCTTCGGTGTTCCTGTGCATGGCTTTGATCAACCGGGACGGCAGCGATGTCGATCTCCACCGACGAACTCACCATGGACGGTAAAGTGCACCGGCACTGGGGATTTGGCGGGGGACCGCACCGCTGCCTGGGTTCTCATCTGGCGCGCATGGAGCTGACCGTGATCGTCGACGAATGGCTCAAGAGAATCCCTGAATTTGAGCTGGCGCCTGACTATCAGCCCGAAATCAAGTTCCCCAGCAAGACTTTCGCGCTCAAGGAGTTGCCGCTTCGTTTCGGCTGAGCCACGCCGCGCAGCTGCAGGTCGGCCAGGCGGCGCGCGGTTCGCGATCGCCAGGGGCCGTTCGAAGCGCTGTAAAGTCCGGGCGGCGCGTGAGCAAAGCGGGCGGCGCGGCGTTATTCGCGGTTAGATTTTTTCGATTCGCCGGGATGCCGCGCCCCGCCATCCCGCGACAGGCGACAGCGCCGATGAGGATGCGGTGGCCGGTGCTCTGTCCCCGACAAACAGCATTTGAGCACTTCAGGGGCCCGTTCGAGGCGCTGGCCGGCGGCCGCGGAGCCGAGGCTGTTACTTGGCTGTTACCGCAGATGAACAGTTGTTGCTCCCGGGTGAACAGTTGCAAACACCCGGCTTTGACCGCAGCGCAGAGCGAAACCCGCGTCTATTCTCATGCACGGAAAGATCGGCAAACCAACCGGGAGGACGCCGAAATGTCATTCGTGACCACCCAGCCGGAGGCCCTGTCGGCAGCGGCGACCAGCCTCCAAGGGATCGGCGCAGGACTGAACGCGCAGAACGCGGCTGCGGCGGCCCCCACGACGGGTGTGGTTCCGGCTGCAGCCGATGAGGTTTCGGCTCTGACCGCGGCTCAGTTCGCCGCGCACGCGCAGCTTTACCAGGCGGTCAGTGCCCAAGCGGCGGCAATCCACGAAGCCTTCGTCAACACATTGGGCACCAGCGCTGGTTCCTACTCAGCCGCCGAGGCTGCTAACGCAGCCGCTGCCGGCTGAGTGTGTCGTCGATGAAGACCGTCCCACTGTGGTGCCACTCCCAGTGGTCACCAGTTAGCGGGAAAGGGGGGGTCAGCCGTGTGTTCCAAGTCGGCGGTTACCTCCGGTAACCGGTCCGACTAGCACGTTCGTTCCAATCGAAATCACTACCCAAGCAAGGAGATAAGTAAGTGCCTACACGTTTTATGACTGACCCGCACGAGATGCGGTCGATGGCGGGCCGTTTCGACGTGCACGCGCAGACGGTGGAGGACGAGGCCCGCAAGATGTGGGCGTCGAGCCAGAACATCGCCGGAGCCGGCTGGAGCGGTACCGCTCAGGCCACCTCCTACGACACCATGGGCCAGATGAACACCGCGTTCCGCAACATCGTCA
The DNA here is from genome assembly GCA_963753995.1 of uncultured Actinomycetota bacterium. Classification (GTDB taxonomy): domain Bacteria; phylum Actinomycetota; class Actinomycetes; order Mycobacteriales; family Mycobacteriaceae; genus Mycobacterium. Next base: position 111,435 of record CAVWEO010000007.1, read on the forward strand.
ACATGCTGCACGGTGTGCGTGACGGTCTGATCCGTGACGCCAACAACTACGAGGCCCAAGAGCAGGGCTCTCAGCAGATCCTGAGCAGCTAACTCCGCTCGCAGCGTAAACTCTCACAAACAGGAGGACAGATAGATGTCGATCAGTTACCAGTTCGGTGATGTCGACGCCCACGGCGCGATGATCCGTTCCCAGGCCGCTTCCCTGGAGGCCGAGCACCAGGCCATCGTTCGCGATGTGCTGGCTGCCGGTGACTTCTGGGGCGGTTCGGGTTCGGTAGCTTGCCAGGAGTTCATCACCCAGTTGGGTCGTAACTTCCAGACGATCTACGAGCAGGCCAACAGCCACGGCCAGAAGGTGCAGACCGCCGGCAACAACATGTCGAGCACCGACTCCGCTGTCGGCTCCAGCTGGGCCTGACAGTAGTCAACGCAGGGCGCGGCAGCACACCGATACAGGTGTGCTGCCGCGTCGTGCGGTAACAGCTAAACACCGAGACGAGAGAAGCGAATGGACCAGAGCACACGCACGGACATCACCGTCAATGTCGAGGGTTTCTGGATGCTGCAAGCATTGCTGGACATTCGCCACGTGGCACCCGAATTGCGATGTCGACCATTCGTCTCCACGGATTCCATGGATTGGCTCAACGAGCACCCGGGCATGGCAGTCATGCGCGAACAGGGCATCGTGGAAGGCGAGACAGTCAATGAAGCAGTAGCTGCCCGGATGCGCGTTTTGGCAGCGCCCGACCTGGAACTCGTCGCATTGCTGTCCCGCGGCAAACTGCTCTACGGGGTCAAGGAAAAAGAAGAAGGTGGCGCCGAGGAGCAAGTGGGCTCGCGCGACATTCCGGACAACGAATTTCGTGTGCTGCTGGCGCGTCGCGGCCAGCACTGGGTCTCGGCTGTCCGAGTCGGCGACGAGATCACCGTCGACGACGTCGCCATCGCGGACACCACATCGATCGCGACCCTGGTGTTCGACGCGCTCGAGTCGATTCACCACGCCGAGCCGGCCGCGATCAACGCGGTGAACGTGCCACTCGATGAAATGCTAGAAATCACGAAAGCCTGGCAGAGTTCCGGATTTAACGTCTTCTCGGGCGGAGATCTGCGCCGGCTGGGTATCAGCGCAGCAACCGTGGCCGCCCTCGGCCAGGCTCTGTCAGACCCGGCCGCTGAAGCTGCGGTCTATGCCCGCCAGTACCGCGATGACGACAAGGCGCCCAGCGCCTCGGTGCTCTCACTCAAAGACGGTTCGGGCGGCCGGATCGCCATGTATCAGCAAGCGCGGACCGCGGGCTCCAACGAGGCCTGGCTCGCCATCTGCCCGGCCACGCCCCAGCTGGTACAGGTCGGCGTGAAGACCGTCTTGGAGACACTCCCTTACGGGGAGTGGAAGACGCACAGCAGAGTTTAACTATTCGTTACGCAGTTAGCGCGCACGCCAAAGATTTTCAGGGCAGCATTTAGCAAAGATGCGGATGCCGCGAAATGCTCTTAGAATCTGCTCAACGAATGTGACGCGACGTCACAATTCCACCTAGCGAGGCAACACAGATGGACCCACAATTCTCCGACAGAGGGGTGCAGCGATGACCGCAGTAGCTGAGGCGCCACAGCCGGGCACAGAGGCCCTTTCGTCGCCTCAATCGGCGGTGATCGGCATCATTGCCGGCGAGGGCGTGCAGATCGGCGTACTGCTGGACGCCAACGCCCCGGTGTCGGTGATGGTCGACCCACTGCTGAAGGTCGTCAACGTCCGACTGCGGGAATTGGGCCTTGCGGCGCTGGAAGCCAAGCAGCGCGGCCGGTGGGCTTTGTGCCTGGTTGACGGCACGCCGCTGCGGCCCACCCAGTCTCTCACCGAGCAGGATGTCTTCGACGGCGACCGGTTGTGGCTGCGTTTCGTCGACGACACCGAGCACCGCTCGCAGGTCATCGAGCACATCTCGACGGCCGTCTCGGTCAACCTCAGCAAGCGTTTCTCCTCGATCAATCCGACCGTCGCCATCCAGGTCGGCGCGGCAATGGTCGGATCCGGCGTCGTGCTGGCATCACTGCTGCTCGGCTGGTTCCGGTGGCACCACGACTCCTGGGTCCCGGCACCCTACGCCGCCGTGATCTCGGTCCTCGTGTTTACCGTGGCGATGCTCATCCTGGGCCGCTCCCACACCGTGCAGAACCGTCGCGCCGGCGACATGTTGCTCTGGAGCGGACTCGCGCCCCTGGCGGTATCGGCGGCGTCCGCGGCTCCCGGACCGGTCGGCTCCCCGCACGCGCTGCTGGGTTTCGCCGTCATCACCGTTGCCGCGCTGCTGATCATGCGCTTCACCGGCCGCCGGCTGGGTACCGGTACCGCGATTGTGACTGTCACCTTGGTCGCGACCGTCGCCAGCCTTTGCCGGATGGCGTTCGACACCGGAGCGGTCACCCTGCTGACCACCATCCTGCTGGTCTGCGTGTTCGGCTACCACAGCGCTCCGGCGATGTCTCGCTGGCTGTCCGGCATTCGGTTGCCGGTCTTTCCTTCAGCCACCAGCCGCTGGGTGTTCGAGGCCCGTCCCGACCTGCCGACCACCGTGGCGCACGGCGTCGACGGCGGTCGTCCGACCCTGGAAGGCCCCGCCTCCATTCAGGACGTGGTACTGCGGGCCGAGCGTGCGCGCTCGTTCCTGACCGGACTCCTGGTCGGTCTCGGCGTTCTGACGATCGTTTCGCTGGCCGGGGTATCTGACCCCCGCACGCCCGACCGCTGGCTGCCTCTGCTGCTGGTCGCCAGCACTGCGGGATTCCTGATGCTGCGCGGCCGGTCATATGTCGACCGTTGGCAGGCCATCACTCTCGCGGTCACATCGATCCTGATCGTGGGAGCGGTCGTGGTGCGCTATTCGCTGGTGCTGTCCTCGACTGCCGCTGTGTCGGTGACTGCCGGCGTGGCCGTGCTTTTGCCCGCAGCGGGACTCGTGGCCGCGGCGACGATTCCGAACACGATCTACAGCCCGTTGTTCCGCAAACTCGTGGAGTGGGTCGAATACCTCTGCCTGATGCCGATTTTCCCGCTGGCATTGTGGTTGATGAACGTCTATGCAGCGATCCGCTACCGGTAGCCGCCGGCTGCGGCCGCTTCGCGCGGCCGCAGTCGCCGGAACCACACTGATTGTCGCGACGATCGCGCTGTCCGGATCGCCGGCCTACGCGGTCAATCCGCCGGCGATCGACCCAGGCGCCGTGCCGTCGGACAGTCCGCCCGGTCCCGGCCAGACAATGAAGCAGAACTCGTACTGCACCGAGGTTGGGGTGTTGCCCGGATCCGACTTCCGGATACAGCCGAAGTACATGGAGATGCTCAACCTCTCCGAAGCATGGAAGTTCGGGCGCGGTGCCGGAGTGCGGGTCGCGGTCATCGACACCGGCGTGACTCCGCACCCGAGGTTGCCGCACCTGATTCCGGGTGGCGACTACGTAATGGGCGGCGGTGACGGACTTTCCGACTGCGACGCTCACGGAACGCTCGTGGCGTCAATGATCGCTGCGTCACCAGGCAGCGCCGGGGCCCCCGGCGCGCCGGCCCCCCGACGGCCTCCGCCCGTTCCCACCAGGGAACCACCGCCGCAGGCGCCGCCACCGCAGACAATCAGCGTGGCCCCGCCGCCACCGCAGACCATCACCTTGGTTCCGCAGGCACCACCTGCGCCGGGAGGGGAGCAAGGGGAGCCGGCTCAAGCTTGTCCGTGGTGCCCCCGGGCAACAAGACCGGCGGGGCTGCCAGCCACGACCACGGCAACACAGTGCTGCCGAACTTCTCCGGAAACGGGCACCGGCAGGTCGTCTCAGTGGACTACCCGAGACCGGCAGCACCGCCACCGCCGCTGGATCCACCACCGGCGCCGGCTCCGAGTGACGCCTACAGCGGCATCGCCCCTGACGTCGACCTCATCTCAATCCGTCAGTCCAGCCAGGCATTTGGACTCAAAGATGCCTACACCGGCGATGAGGATCCGCAGACTCGGCAGAAGCGCGACACCATCTTCACGATGGCGCACGCGATCGTGCATGCCGCCAACATGGGCGCCCAGGTGATCAACATCTCGCAGGTGCTGTGCATGAGCGCGCGCAGCCTGATCGACCAACCCGATCTCGGAGCGGCGATCCGGTATGCGGCGGTCGACAAGGACGCCGTCATCGTCGCGGCCGCAGGTGACACCAGTCAACGTGACTGCAAAGAGAACCCGTTAGTCGATCCGTTGCACCCCAATGACTCTCGTGACTGGAACGGCGTGACCACCGTGGTGACTCCATCGTGGTTCAGCGACTATGTGCTGACCGTCGGCGCAGTGGATTCCTCGGGCACTCCGATGGACAAGCTGAGCGTCGCCGGACCGTGGGTGTCCATCGCGGCGCCCGGGACCGACGTGATCGGGCTGTCGCCGCGCGATGACAGTCTGATCAACGCAATCGACGGTCCGGACAACTCCTTACTGGTGCCGTCCGGAACCAGCTTCTCGACCGCGATCGTGTCCGGAGTGGCTGCTCTGGTGCGCGCGAAGTACCCGACACTGTCCGCACACCAGATCATCAACCGGTTGACCCGCACTGCGCGAGCACCGGCTCGCGGTGTCGACAACCAGATCGGCTACGGCATCGTCGATCCGGTCGCCGCTCTGACCTGGGATGTGCCCGAAGGGTCTGTCCTGCCCAAGGATTCGGCGAAGCCGCTGAAGCTGCCGCCGGCCCCCCCTCCGCGCAACATGGCGCCGGTGTGGGTCGCCGCCGGCGGGTTCGGTGGCGCGTTGCTGCTGGCCGGTCTCGTCTTCGGCGGAGCCGTCTTGATGAGAAAAACAGCAGGGAGACAGTAATGAAGGCACAACGCGAGTACGGGCTGTCCCTCTCGTGGGCGCGAGTCACCACGGTGTTCCTCATCGACGTCGCGCTGCTGGTGATTGCCAGCCATCTGCCCGACTCCTGGCAGGCCGATCGCAACCTCACTTTGTGGATCGGTGTCGGCCTTGCGGTGATCCTGACCGTCGCCGCACTTCTGACGAATGGGGGAGTGCCGGTCTCGTCGGCACCGATCGCCCGGGTCCGGAACTGGTACGCCGACCCGGAAGCGCTGACCGTTGGGTGCACGCCCGCGGTCGACCATCGGCGGCAGTACAGCCGCGAAACCGTGGGTATCCGCGAGCACGACGGCCAGCTGATCTCGGTGATCGCGGTCGACGGCATAGGAGAGGCCGGCCGGCACCGTCACCGCGATGCGCTGGCGACCACCATTCCACTGGAGGCCGTGGTTACGTCGTTGCGGCAGTTCGACGTTCGCCTCGAAAGCGTCGACATCGTCTCGGTCGGCACCCGTCTTGCCGCCAAGGGTGTCAAATCAGCCGTCAGCGATGACTTCGGCGGCGAACGGCGCCCCATCGAAGAGCGCAACACCTGGCTGGTGCTTCGGATGGACCCGCAGCACAACGTCAGCGCCGTCGCTGCCCGCGATTCGGTGGCCTGCACGCTGGCCGCCGCGACCGAGCGGCTGGCCAACGATCTGGACGGGCGTAACTGTGTGGCGAAGCCGCTGACGGCCGAGGAAATCGTCGAGGTGGACGAAGCCGTTCTGGCCGGGCTTCAGCCAGCCAATGTCCGCCCGTTCTGGCGCTACCTGAAGACCCCGGAAGGTTTCGTGACCAGCTTCTGGGTTTCACCCGGCGACATCACCAGCGAGACGCTCGAAGAACTGTGGCTCACCGACGCCGACACCACTGTCATGACGATCCGCATCATCGCCGAGGGGCATGAGGCCGACGTGTCGGTGTGGGTCCGCTACCACAGTGACAAGCGCCTCCGCAAAGAAGTCTTTCACCGGCCTGAACCGGCTGACCGGGCGTCAGCTCGGCGCCGTGGCCGCCAGTCTCCCCGCGCCGACGTCACGCCGCCCGTTGCCGATGCCGAGTCGCCCACTGAGCCACACCGAGGACATCCTGGTTCCGGTCGGCGCAGTGGCTGGGCAACAGGCGAGCGGTTTCGAAGCCTTACGATAAAAGGATGACTCGACCGCAGGCCAACGCGACGGACTCCCGCAACGCAATGGTCGCGGGGCTGCTGGCGTCTGGGATATCGGTCAACGGCCTTCAGCCCAGCCACAATCCGCAGGTGGCACTGCGGATGTTCACCGCGGCCACCAGCCTCGACCCGCAGATGTGCGACGCCTGGCTGGCCCGCTTGCTGGCCGGCGACCAGAGCATTGAAGTGCTGACCGGCGCATGGCAATCGGTCAAGACGTTCGGTTGGGAGATGCGCCGCCTGGGCCTGACGGAACTGGAGTTCCGCCCCGAGGTCTCCGACGGGATGTTTCTCAAGCTCGCGGTCACCAGCGTCGAGTCGTTGACCGCCAGCTACGCGGCCGCCCTGACCGAAGCGAAGCGCTTTCGCGAAGCGGCCGAACTGCTGGACTCGATCACGCCGCGGCACGCGTCCGACGAGGAACTGGTCAAATACGTGCGGGGCCTGCTGAACTTCCGCACCGGCCGTTGGCCGGACGTGCTCATCCAATTCCCGCCCGGCGCGGGTTGGCGTCATCCTGAGCTCAAGGCCGCCGGGGCCGCGATGGCGACCACCGCACTGGCGTCGCTGGGCGTGTTCGAGGAGGCGACCCGACGCGCCCAGGAAGCGATCGAGGGGGATCGGGTGCCCAGCGCGGCCAACGTCGCGATGTACACCCAGGGAATGTGCTATCGCCACCTCGGCCGCGAAGAAGAGGCCGTCGAGTGCCTGCGCCGGGTTTACTCGCGTGACGCCAGATTCACCCCGGCGCGCGAGGCGTTGGACAACCCCAGCTACCGGCTGGTGCTGACCGACCCGGAAACCATTGAAGCCCGGACGGATCCGTGGGATGTGGACAGTGCACCCACCCGCCAGGAGGCCGAGGCCGCCCGGCATTCCGAGATGGCCAAAAAGTATCTCGACGAGGGCGATGCCGAGCTCAACGCGATGCTCGGCATGGATCAGGCCAAGCGGGAAATCAAGCTGATCAAGTCGACCACAAAGGTGAACCTGGCCCGCGCGAAGATGGGTCTACCGGTGCCGGTGACGTCGCGTCACACGTTGCTACTCGGGCCTCCCGGTACCGGCAAAACATCTGTGGCACGGGCATTTTCGAAGCAGTTGTGCGGTTTGACCGTGCTGCGCAAGCCGTTGGTGGTGGAGACGAGTCGCGCTAAGTTGTTGGGCCGCTACATGGCCGATGCGGAGAAGAACACCGAGGAGATGCTCGAGGAGGCGCTCGGCGGAGCCGTCTTCTTCGACGAGATGCACAACCTGCATGAGAGCGGCTACTCCACTGGCGACGCCTACGGCAACGCGATCATCAACACGCTGCTGCTGTACATGGAAAATCACCGCGACGAACTGGTGGTCTTCGGAGCCGGGTACGCCAAGGCGATGGACAAGATGCTGGAGGTCAACCAGGGTCTGCGACGTCGGTTCTCCACCGTTATCGAGTTCTACAGCTACAACCCCAAAGAACTCGTCGCGCTGACCCAGTTGATGGGCAAGGAAAACGAGGACGTCATCACCGACGACGCGGTCGAAGGTTTGCTGCCGGCCTACACCAGGTTCTATGAGGACGAGACCATCTCGCCGGACGGCGACCTGATCCGCGGTATCGACACGTTGGGAAACGCCGGGTTCGTCCGCAACGTGGTGGAAAAGGCCCGTGACCACCGCAGCTTCCGGCTCGACGACGATGATCTCGACGCCGTGCTGGACAGTGATTTCGACGAGTTCAGCGACGACCAGCTACGCCGGTTCAAGGAATTGACCCGCGACGACCTCGCCGAAGGACTGAGCGCAGCGGTGGCCGAGAAGAAGCCCGACTAGCCTGTTCGCCGATCGACACGGGCGAATCTTTACGACTTCTTGACGAGCATTACGTGGACCGTCGTCGCGCCCGCTGCGACGATGACTTAATACAGACGTTACATGCACCTCGCTAGGTGAGGCGTCTGCACGGACACAGGCCACTGACCTCGAACGTCGAAAGACGCCCAGGGTCAGGACAGCTCCTCCCGGCTTAAGGGTTGAGCCCAAGTGGCTTCCGGGGCCTCCCGGATACGCCGTGCAGTGCCAAAGCTCCGGCGAGAGGGGTGCGTTCCGGCCGTTCGCGTCGGGAACAACCTCCTCTTTTCGGGCCTCCACCCCGGGATGCATCGGGTGATGGGAGGTACAACCCAGACATTGATGCCGTGGACAGCCCCGCTGAAAGAGCTTTCCAAGATCGATGACCATCTCCGGTTCGGGAAAAGCGGCGACTCCGCTGAAATCAATCAGGTTGCACCACAACCGTTTTCGCCTTAAAAATTGGGCGGGTTGTACTCGCAGCAGGTCGCGGGCCGCGCCGTTACCCGGCCGGGGCGCTCCGTCGGAGGAGTGAATCACTGCCCGAGACGTCGGCCGTTGCGGCCAGCGCTCGCACCTTCGCGATCGTCGCGAGTTAAGGAGTTATGCTGCAATGGATTACGGAACATTGCCACCCGAAATCAATTCCGCTCGCATGTACGCCGGTCCCGGTTCGGGGCCGATGCTGGCGGCCGCATCCGCCTGGGTCGGTTTGGCCGCCGAACTAGGTTCGGCGGCATCGTCGTACACGACGGTGATCTCTGAGTTGACCGAGGGTCCTTGGCGAGGACCGGCTGCGGGTTCGATGGCCGCGGCGGCCACGCAATATGTCGCGTGGCTGACTTCAGTTGCCGCTCAGGCCGAACAAACCGCACGCCAAGCACAGGCGGCGACCGCTGCCTTCGAAGCGGCATTCGCGACGACGGTTCCGCCCGCTGTCGTCGCCGCTAATCGCGCCCAACTTGCCACCCTGGTCGCAACGAACGTGTTGGGTCAAAACACTCCCGCGATCGCGGTCACCGACGCGCTCTACGGTGAGATGTGGGCTCAGGATGCAGCCGCCATGTACGGCTACGCAGGTTCTTCGGCCGCGGCCGCGACGGTGTCACCGTTCACACCGCCGCCGCAGACCACCAGTCCAACCGCGGCGGCAAGTCAAGGGGGAGCGGTGGCTCAAGCCACTGCCAGCTCGGCAGGCACCGGGGCACAGTCGGCGCTGACGCAGGTGGTTTCGACCCTCCCCAACGCCCTGCATCAACTCGCATCACCATTGTCGTCAGCTTCAGCCGGAATCAATCCCTTTGCACCTGGCTCGAATACAGTCACGACGGGCCTCGCCGGCTTGCTGAATACACTTGACGGGTCGACACAATCGTCGGTGGGCACGTTTCTGGCCTCCGGGCTTTCCAATGGATTTCTCTCCGGCAACTGGTTCAATCCAGCCAGCCTGAGCCCGGCGGTGACAAGCGCGTTCGCCGATATCGGGTTCTTGGCGGTGGCCGGTCAAGGCGCCGGCGGCCTGAATCCCGGCGTATTCACCGCAGCAACCGCACCCGCGGCGATGAGCGCTGTGGGTCATGTTGCGCCGGCGCTCGGCGCAGCTGGTTCCCCCGGCCTGGTTTCGGCTGAGGTCGGGCGAGCCACCCTGGTCGCGAAGATGTCGGTGCCGCAAGGCTGGGCCACGGCCGTTCCAGCCGCAAATTCGACGGCTGGATCCTTGCCGGCAGCAGCGGAAGGCTGGGCCATCCCTCCTGGCGCCGGGATGGCCGAGATGGCTCCGCCGGCGGGAACGCCCGGTATGCCGGGCGTACCGGGTGGTGGTCTTGCCAATCGCGGCTACGGCTTTGCCGCTCCCCGTTACGGATTCAAGCCCAACGTCGTCACCCGACCGCCAGCGGCGGGTTGAATAGCTTGCAGAACAAGCACTTTCACATCCTACAAGCCCCGGGTGGATTTCGGTGCCGCAGTCAAGGCTGGCTAACCGCCGCAACACATCTCGATATCGCTCGTTGAGTCGAGTGTGCTCCCGCGATGTGAATTTCGGGTTGCCGCACATTTGAGTTCGTCCAGGTCGGAGTTGACTCGCGCCGATCTTGGTGTAACTATGACCGATGCAAGCACCTCGCTAGGTGAGGCGTCTGCACGGATACAGGCCACTGACCTCAAATGTCGAAAGACGCCCAGGGTCAGGACAGCTCCTCCCGGCTTAAGGGTTGAGCCCAAGTGGCTTCCGGGCCCTCCCGGATACGCCGTGCAGTGCCAAAGCTCTGTCGAGAGGGGTGCAGCGACCGGCCCATCTGGCCGTATTCGCTACGTCCCGCGTGCACGAGTCGGCACCCCCGTGTGCCTTGGCCGCGAGGAGGTGTGGCGAAATGAGTCGCAGTGATAGTCCGTATCCGAGACCGGTGATCGTTTCGTCCGGACCTGGCCCCGGCGTCCCCCTCACTCACTGAATCGGCCCACGGCCGACTTAATTATTCACGCACGCTTGACATTTCACGCGTGTATTCACTTATCGTGCCGCGGCACAGGCGCGGCTCCAGCCTGCCCCCACACAAGGAGGACCCGATGACTTTCGTGACGACGCAGCCCGACATGCTCGCGGCGGCAGCCGGCCAGTTGGCCGTTCTCGGCTCAGAACTGGCGGCACAGAACGCTGCTGGGATGGCACCGGCATCTGCTGTGCTGCCGGCAGCGGCCGACGAGGTATCGGCGCTGACCGCCGGACAATTCGCATCGCATGCCGCGATGTATCAGGCGGTGAGCGCGCACGCCGCAACGGTGCACGATCTGTTCGTCAGCACGCTCCGCGCCGGCGCCCATTCCTACGACGCCACCGAGACCGCAAACGCAACCTCGGCAATCTGAGAGGAGTGCCACAATGACTGCAGTATTCGACTTCGGTGCATTCCCACCGGAAGTCAACTCCGCAAAGATGTACGCCGGTCCGGGGTCGGCGTCGATGCTGTCCGCCGCAGCGTCCTGGAATGAGCTGGCATCCGAATTACGCTCGCAGGCAGCCAATTACAGCTCGATCATTGCGAACCTGACCGGAGAAGGCTGGCAGGGTCAGGCGTCGACGGCGATGGCGGCTGCGGCCGCGCCGTACACGGCGTGGATGAACACCACCGCTGCACAGGCCGAGCAGACGGCCGGCCAGGCGACGGCGGCCGCAGCTGCCTACGAGGCGGCACACGGCATGACCGTGCCGCCGCCGGTGATTGCGGCCAACCGAACCCAGTTGGCGTCGTTGGTGGCGACGAACGTGCTGGGACAGAACGCGCCGGCAATCGCGGCTACCGAAGCCCACTACGGGCAGATGTGGGCACAGGACGCATCGGCGATGTACGGCTATGCCGCGCAGTCATCGGCGGCGACCAAGGTACCGTCGTTCAACACTGCGCCGCAGACCACCGCACCCGGGGCGCTCGGCGGACAGGCGGCCGCGACGTCTCAGGCCGCCAGCACCAGCACACAGGCGAGCTTGTCGCAGTTGACCTCTGCGGTACCCAACGCGCTGCAAGGCATGGCGTCGCCGGCGACACCCACGTCGTCGTCGACCTCGGCGCTGTCGGAACTGGAGGGTCTGCTGACCGGCTCGTCGGGCAACTCCCAGCTCGACAGCTTCTGGAGCACCTGGGGACCAAACGCCAACATCTGGAACACGTTGACTTCCACCGGAGCCATCAATCCGTTGCAGGCGGCACAGCTCGTCACCGGTGGCGGCTCCCTGGGCCCGGGCGCACTGGCGGGAACCGAAGGCATCAGCGGAATTTCACCGTTGGGCATGGCGGCAGGGCTCGGCTCGGGCCCAACGGGAATGTCAGGCGCGGCCGGGCTCGGCGCGGTCGGGTCCTCGCTGTCGGCGGGCGTCGGACAGGGCGGATCCGTCGGGTCCTTGTCGGTGCCGCCGAACTGGGCCGCGGCGGCGCCGTCAACGTCGCCGCCGGCCGTGGCGGGGCTGGGCGGCACCCCTCCGGCAGCGGCGCCGGAGGTCGCGGCCGGCGTACCCGGGGTTGCGCCGAGCGGTGCCGCCGTCGGCGCCCGCGCCGGGGCGACCGGCGGCATCATGGACAACCGGTTCCTGGTCCGCCCGCCGATGGTCCCGTCCTGGGCCGCGGTCGGATAAGTACGACAACGTATTTCGAGCTATGAACGCCAATCAAGTCGGCGTCATCCACACTGGTAGGCACCCCGCTCGGGGGAAAGGAGAGCCGCGTCATGCAGACGCTGACTATCGCGGAATTCGCACTGCGGCTGGGGGTGGGCGTCGGCTGCGGCGCTCTGATCGGAATCGAGCGGCAATGGCAGGCACGACGGGCGGGCCTGCGCACTAACGCGCTCGTGGCCACGGGCGCGACGCTGTTCGTGCTGTATGCGGTCGCCACCAACGACAGCAGCCCCACCCGAGTGGCGTCCTACGTTGTGTCCGGCGTCGGTTTCCTCGGTGGTGGCGTGATCCTGCGTGAGGGATTCAACGTGCGCGGGCTCAACACCGCGGCGACGCTGTGGTGCTCGGCCGCGGTCGGCGTACTCGCGGCCGGCGGTCATCTGGTATTCGCGTCGATCGCCACCGGAACCATCGTGGGGATTCACTTGCTGGGGCGGCCGCTGGGCCACCTGATCGATCACGGCGACAGCGTGGTGGAAGAGGACGAGGACGACCAGCCGTATCAGCTGCAGGTGGTTTGTCGGCCCAAGTCCGCGAAGTATGCCCGCGCTCAAATCGTGCAACGCACCGGCGGTGGGGGGGATCGCCTGGTATTACGCGGCATTCGTACGGGTCGAACGAGCGACGACAGCGTCGCGTTGACCGCGTACCTGCTCAGTGACGGTCACGCGCCCGCTCGGCTGGAGCAGCTCGTTGCGGAACTGTCGCTGCAGGAGGGTGTTCAGGCGGTGCACTGGTACGCCGGCGACGAGGACGAACCGATGCCACGGGCGCGCCGCACGGACTAGTCCAGGTCTCGATGCACAGGTCAGCGACGTCGTAAGGTGTGTGACGTGACTGCGATCGCCGGTTTCTTATCCGTACTTCCGGATCAGATGCGTGACCCGGTGTTGTTCGCGATCCCGTTTTTCCTTCTGCTGTTGATCCTGGAGTGGACGGCGGCCCGCAGGCTCGAAAGCATCGAACGGGAAGCGGGCGCGCACGCCGATCGGCCGGGCTCGGGCGCCTACCTGACAGCCGACTCATGGGCCAGCATCCAGATGGGGCTCATTTCGGTGGTCACCACCGCGGCCTGGAAATTCATCGCCGTGCTCGGCTACGCCGCGATCTATGCCTATGTGGCTCCCGTGCATCTGGCCGCGACTCGGTGGTACACCTGGGTTTTCGCGATCCTCGGCGTCGACCTGCTGTACTACTGCTATCACCGCAGCGCACACCGGATCCGGCTGATGTGGGCGACCCATCAGGCACACCACTCCAGCCAGTACTTCAACTTCGCCACCGCGCTGCGCCAGAAATGGAACAACAGCGGCGAGATTTTGATGTGGGTTCCGTTGCCGCTGTTGGGTATTCCGCCGTGGGTGGTGTTCTGTAGCTTCTCGCTCAATTTGATTTATCAGTTCTGGGTGCACACCGAGCGAATCGGTAAAATGTGGGCGCCTTTCGAATTCGTTTTCAACACGCCCGCGCATCATCGTGTCCACCACGGCATGGATGCCGAATACCTCGACAAGAACTACGGCGGGATTTTCATTGTCTGGGACCGCCTGTTCGGAACCTTCCGGCAGGAGACGTTCCGGCCGCATTACGGGCTCACCAAACAGGTGGACACCTTCAACGTGTGGAAACTGCAAACCCACGAATACTTAGCCATCGCCAGGGATTTCCGCTCAGCGGAGCGTCTGCGCGACCGACTCGGCTACGTATTCGGGCCTCCGGGTTGGCGGCCCGCATCCGCCGTCCGGCGCGACCCCTCCGCTCCGCTGACAGCGTCCCGCTAGTCACCGGCGAAGCGGTGAGCCCATGTTCACCGGGCGTTTCTATTACAGCGAGCCGAAACCCCCCACGGCATACCCAAGATCAGTAAGTTCGACAAAAGGCCGGTATCCGCCTGCCGTGACCACGAGAAGGGAATTGCTGTGGGAGACACTCTCACCGAGGGGCAAAAACTTGTCAAAGGTGAATCGCTCACGTCGAGCAACGGGGCTTACACCCTGACATTGCAGGACGACGGGAACCTGGTCCTGGCCGCGCGCGGCCACGCCATCTGGTCGTCGGGCACCAACGGCGAAGACGTCGTCCGGGCCGAGGTCCAAAGCGACGGCAACTTCGTTCTCTACACCGGCGACAAGCCCGTCTGGCACACCGACACCAAGGGCAAGAAGAACGTTCGTCTTGTCCTGCAGGATGACCGCAATGTGGTGCTCTATTCGGCCGACGGTGCTGCATGGTCGACCAAGACCGAGACGGATGCTCCGCCTCCGCCCGAGCCGGAAGCCGCCGCACCCGCCGGCGAAGAAGTGCACGCCGAGGACGCGGCCGAGCAAGACCCGGCTCCTGCCCCCGAGCCGGAACCGGCGGCCAGGACGTACACCGTGGAGTCTGGAGACACGTTGTGGGCCATCGCCGAGCAGTTCTACGGCGACGGAAACAAATACCAGGTCATCGCCGACGCCAGTGGTATCTCCAACCCGGATCTGATCCAGCCGGGACAGGTGCTGACCATTCCCTGATCCCGAGGGGGAGCGCGTCGGCCGGTAACACGGCCGGCGTGCTCGCCATCGATCCCTTCGAAACGGACACCTCGCCTGACGTTGGCTAGGTAGTCTAAGAGCTGGCCGGTGGGGCGCGGCCGCGAGGGATCGGAGTCACGGTGGGGGGTTCGGCAATTCGTGCTTTCGGCGCGCTGGTCAGCGCTGTTGTCGCGGCGGTGTGTACTCCCGTCACCGCCCACGCCGATCCGGTTCCGGTTTTCCCGGGAATGGAAATCCGTCAAGGCACCCATCTGTGCACACTGGGATACGTCGATCCCGGACTGCGGGTGGCGTTCAGCGCGGGACACTGTCGCAGCGACGGCCCGGTATTCGACAAGGACAACAAGGTCATCGGCCACGTGGCCACATTTCGTGACAACACACCCAACGGTGCATTCGTCAACACCGACCAGGAGATCGCCGACTACGAGTCGATCGTGCTGTCTCCCGACGTGACGGTGAACGACGTCTTGCCCGGCGGACGCATCTTGCAGTCCGACCCGGGGTTGGTCGTCACGCCCGGAGAACCGATCTGTCACTTCGGCGTCGTCTCCGGCGAAAGTTGCGGGACCGTCGAAGCCGTCAACAACGGCTGGTTCACCATGGGGCACGGTGCGGTCAGCCAGCTGGGCGACTCAGGCGGGCCGGTCTATCTCCCCAACGGCTCCGGACCGGCCCGGATCGTCGGCATCTTCAACAGCGTCTGGGGCAACTTCCCGGCAGCGGTGTCATGGCAGTCGACGACCCAACAGATCCGCCAGGACGTCGGCGTCGGCGGTCCGGCGATTTAGGCGTCGGCCGCCAGCATGAAGACCGGTATCGAGGGCGCCGCAGCCCTGAGCTGGTCCTCGCCAGAATCAGGCGTCAGGCCGGCGATATGGCCCTTGACCTCCCAGTACCACCTGTCTAGATAACTTTTGATCAGCTCCGGCTTCGCGGAGTCGGCCACTTCCGTCGCCCGTAGCCTGCGACGACGCCAGCCCGGTCCGACCTCGACCGCGCCGGCCGCCCGAACATTGCGCGCCCACTGGGTGTTGCCGCGCGGTGAGACCAGATAGTCGGCATCGCCGACCGTCAAAACGTTGACCACCACCCTGCGAATCTGGCCCGACGTACGGCCACGCACGTGCAGCGCTCGCGTTCCCGCGATGCTGACGCCGGCTTCGGCCAGCCAACGGATCAGCGTGTTGGCGACCTTCGCCGCACCATGGGGTTCGTCGTATCGCACCTGCATGACAAGTCCTTTCTCGATCGGTAGAGAGCACTGCTCTCTATGAGAAGACACTGGCACAGCGGCGCCCAGAAAACAAGAGCACTGTTCTCAGTTGTGCGAGACTTGCCCGATGCCGAACCGGCGCGACTCGCGCGAACGCACGGAAGCGCAGATCGTCGAGCTCGGCCGGCGCCATCTGGTCGAGCACGGCGCGGCCGGACTGTCTCTGCGCGCGATCGCCCGCGATCTGGGCATGGTGTCCTCCGCGGTGTATCGGTACGTCTCCAGCCGCGACGAGTTGCTGACGCTGCTGGTCGTCGACGCTTACTCCGAGCTGGCCGACGTGGTCGATCGCGCCCGCGAGGCGGTGCCGGACGCGTGGAGCGACGATGTTGTCGCGATCGCCCGGGCGGCACATGGCTGGGCGGTCGCCCACCCGGCCAGCTGGGCACTGCTGTACGGCAGTCCGGTACCGGGCTATCACGCGCCGGCCGAGCGAACCGTCGGCCCTGGGACGCGGGTGATCGGCGCGATGTTCGACGCCGTCGCGGCCGGCATCGCGACAGGTGACATCAAGCTGAGCAATCACCGTGCGCCGCAACCGATATCGAATGACTTCGAGCGACTACGGCAGGAATTCGGCTTCGCCGGCGACGACGCCGTCATCGCCAAGTGCTTCACGATCTGGGCCGGCGTGGTCGGCGCCATCAGCCTCGAGGTGTTCGGGCAGTACGGCGCCGACACGCTGAGCGACACCCAGACAGTGTTCGACACCCAGGTGCGCCTGCTGATCTCGTTGCTGACCCACCCCGATGTCGATCCGGCCCCGTTCAGCGTCGCACCACCGAATTAGAACGTGTTCATCGGCCGCACCGAACCTCTTGCGCATCCGTCGGCGGCCACATCGAACCGGCGTTTCCGGAGCTGACCGACGCTGGGTTATTCTGCGAGACGATGAGCCACACCTTCGGATCGCCGGTCCAGACCGCCTGGGTGACCCACGACCTCGACCGCACGGAAAAGGCTCTCACCGGCCTGTTAGGGGTGAAGAAGTGGGTTCGCCTGCCCGACGTCCACTTCGCCCCGGACGACTTGCACCTACCGCGGCGCACCGGCGGATTTCGTCGCCAGCATTTCACTGAGCTACCTAGGCGAGATGCAGCTCGAACTGATCGAGCCGGTCAGCGGAGCCTAACATCTATAGTGACTTTTTGCGGGACAGCGGAGCGGGTCTGCACCACATCTGCGTCGAGGCCGAGACCTCGGAGAACTTCGATGCCGCGCTGGCCTCAGCCGCTGAGCAAGGAGCCTCCGTGCCAGCGCAGGGCGTGATGCCCGGCGGCTTGCAATTCGCCTATCTGTCCGCCCCGCACTACGGGGTTCCGTTTGTGGAGATCGCGCACTTCTCGCCCGAGATGCGTCAGTTCTTCGACTACATCAAGCAGGAGCAACTGTGAGCACTACTGACATCCCCGCGACTTTGAGCGTCGACGACGTCACGTCATGGTCGGATGAGGTGGACGTCGTGGTACTCGGCTTCGGCATCGGGGGCGGGTGCGCGGCAGTCAGTGCCGCGGCCGCAGGCGCGCGGGTGCTGGTGCTCGAGCGGGCTGCCGCGGCCGGTGGCACGACTTCGCTTGCCGGCGGGCACTTTTACCTCGGCGGCGGCACGGCGGTTCAGGAAGCGACCGGCCATCCCGACTCCGCCGAGGAGATGTACAAGTACCTGGTCGCGGTGTCGCGTGAACCAGACCATGAGAAGATCCGCGCGTATTGCGACGGCAGCGTCGAGCACTTCAACTGGTTGGAAGACTTGGGTTTTCAGTTCGAGCGAAGTTTCTATCCGGGCAAGGTGGTCGTCCCGCCGGGCACCGAGGGTTTGAGCTACACCGGCAACGAGAAAGTATGGCCCTTCTGCGAGAAAGCGGTACCGTCGCCGCGCGGGCACTCCGTGCCTGTGCCGGGTGAGCTGGGCGGTGCATCCATGGTGATCGATCTGCTGGTCAAACGTGCCGATGAACTAGGCGTCCAATTCCGCTACGAGACCGGCGCAACCAACCTGATCCTGGATTCAGACGGCGCGGTGGTCGGGGTCGCGTGGAAACACTTCACCGAAACCGGTGCGGTGAAAGCCAAGTCGGTCATCATCGCGGCGGGCGGCTTTGCGATGAACCCCGACATGGTCGCCGAACACACTCCCGAGCTGGGCCAGCCGCGGCGCACGAAACACCACGGGCTCGTCGCGCCCTACATCTTGGGCAACCCCAACGACGACGGGCTGGGCCTGCGGATGGGCATGTCGGCGGGAGGCGTTGCCGAGAACATGGCCGAGAAGTTCATCACCGCGGCTGCGTATCCACCCGAAGTGCTGCTGACGGGGGTGATCGTCAACAAGGAGGGCAAACGCTTCGTCGCCGAGGACTCCTACCATTCGCGCACATCGGCTTTCGTGCTCGAGCAGCCGGAGCAAACCGCGTATCTGATCGTCGACGAAGCGCACACCGAGATGCCCGCGATGCCGCTGATCAAGTTCCTCGACGGCTACGAGACGATCGCCGAACTAGAGCAGGCACTCGAGATTCCTGCGGGCAGCGTCGCGGCGACGCTGGACCGCTACAACGAGTTTGCCGCCAACGGCGAGGACCCCGATTTTCACAAGCAATCGGAATATGTTGCGCCGCAGGATAACGGACCGTGGGCCGTGTTCGACCTGTCGCTTGGTCGGGCGATGTACTCCGGGTTCACGATGGGCGGTTTGGCGGTCACCGTCGACGGCCAGGTACAGCGCAGCGACGACACCGTCGTCCCGGGTCTGTATGCGGTGGGGGCGTGTGCGTCCAACATCGCCCAGGACGGCAAGGGTTACGCCAGCGGTACCCAGCTCGGGGAGGGCTCGTTCTTCGGGCGCCGCGCCGGAGCGCACGCGGCCGCCACGGCCGTGGGCGCGCAGGCGCTTTGAGCCCGCGGCAGCCGTGGGCGCGCAGGCGCTTTGAGCCCAGCCGAACGCGGCGGCTAGACCGGCGTCGGTTCCTTTTCCACCTCACCCAACCGCCACGGGCCGCCGCCGAGCAGCTCGAGGTGTCGATCGTGGAACTGCTCGACCGCGGGCCGGTGACTGACGCTGACCACGACGCAGTCCGGTAATTCGTTGTGCAGCAACTGATACAGCGCGTGCTCGAGTCCTTCGTCGAGCGCTGACGTGCTCTCGTCGAGGAAGACCGCTTTGGGTTTGGTGAGCAGGATGCGCGCGAAGGCCGCCCGTTGTTGCTCACCGGGGGAGAGCACCTTGGCCCAGTCACGCACTTCGTCGAGCCGTTCGGTCAAGTGGTGCGAGCGCGACCTTGGTCAGCGTCTCGCGCAGCGTCTGGTCCGAGATGTCAGCGGGCGAATTCGGGTAACACACCACGGTCCGCAACGTGCCCAGCGGCACATAGGGCAGCTGCGACAGGAACAACGTCGCGTTGTCGCCGTCAGGGCATCGCAGCGTCCCCGACGCATACGGCCACAGTTCGGCCAGGCTGCGCAGCAGCGTGGTCTTGCCGGCGCCCGACTGCCCCGTGATCACCAGCGACTGACCGGATTCCAGCCGCACGTCCAGCGCGTCGACCAACGGGTCGCCGTCGGGCGTGCGCACCTCGACGCCGTCGAATTCGACCGAACCGTCGGCGGTGGGCCGGGTCAGCACCGCGGGCAGGTCGCGCCCCTTGGCGTTGGCGTCGACCAATCCGTGCAGACGGATGATCGACGCGCGGAAGGCCGCGAAGGCGTCATAGTTGTTGCGGAAGAACGACAGCGAATCGTGGATCTCACCGAAGGCCGTGGCCGTCTGCCCGACGTCGCCGAAAGCGATCTGCCCGGCGAACAGCCGGGGCGCCTGAATGATCCACGGCAGCGGCACAATTGCCTGCGACATCGACCAGTTCCAGCCGTTGAACACGATCGTCCGGCGGACGAAGCCCCGATAGTTGCCGATGATCGGGTTGAAACGGCCCGCCAGCTGGGTCCGCTCGACCTGCTCGCCGCGATAGAAGCCAACGGCCTCGGCAGCATCGCGCAGTCGAACCAGCGCGTAACGGAATGCGGCGTTGAGCTTTTCGTTGTTGAAGCTCAGCCAGATCAGTGGACGCCCGAGCTTGAACGCGACGCCGGTGGCGATCAGCACGTAGATCACGACGATCCAGAACATCGCACGGGGGACGTCGAGGCCGAAGATGTCCAGCCGGCCAGACAGGTGCCAGAGGATCGCGGCGAACGACACCACCGACACCACCGCACGCACCGCGCCGAACAGCAGCGTGTTGGCGGTTTCGTTGGACGGGATGTTCGGCGTGCCGCCGGCGCCGGTGGTGAAGATGTCGACGTCCTGCTGGATTCGCTGGTCGGGGTTGTCGATGGTGTGGTCGATGAACAGGTCTCGGTAGTAGGCCCGCCCGGCCAGCCAGTCGTCGGTGAGATGACCCGTCAGCCAGATACGCCAGGCGATGATGAACCGCTGCGTCAGGTAGATGTCGACCAGAAGCCGGACGATAAACAGCGTCGCCAGCACACTGAAGTGCGCGAGCGACATCCAAAAGCCATGTATCCCAGACTGTTTGACGCGCTCGTTGCCCAAAGCGGTGCCCTCGAACGCCGTCTGCAGCGAGCTGTAGAGGTCATTGCTCTGATAGCTGAGCAGCACCGTCAAGCGCACCGAGAGCAGGACCAGCAACAGCAGAGCCGCCAACTGCAGCCAGGTCGGCACCGCATGGCGCCCGGTGAAGTAGCCGCCGGTGATCCGCCAGTACTGGCGGCCCCACCCGGTCAGGTAGCGCAGCAAAACCAGCACCACCAGCACGCACACCGCGGCGATCACCCAGCCCTTGGCCAGCCACCACAGTGACTCGGTCGTCGCCGTGGACCAGTCGATGGACGGCTTGAAAGGCTTGGGGTCCAAGATTGCGTCTCCTTTGCCGACAAGTCTGTCAGCCAACGTCACAGTGGATGCTTCCCCGCGAAAGTACCTCAGGTCGGCCGATAGGCTGCGCCCATGGGCAACGACGCCGACAACTCGTTCCATGCTGGACAACTCATCGCCCGCCGACTGAAGGCCAGCGGGATCGACACCGATCTTCACGTTGTCTGGCGGCCATCTGTTCTCGATTTACGACGGTTGCCGCAGCGAGGGCATCCGGTTGATCGACACCCGCCACGAGCAGACCGCGGCGTTCGCGGCCGAGGGCTGGTCGAAAGTGACACGTCAGCCAGGGGTGGCCGCGCTGACCGCGGGCCCGGGCGTGACCAACGGCATGAGCGCCATGGCCGCCGCCCAGCAGAACTCGTCGCCGCTGCTGATCCTGGGCGGCCGCGCGCCCGCCGGGCGATGGGGCATGGGCTCGCTGCAGGAGATCGACCATGTGCCGTTCGTGTCGCCGTTGACCCGATTCGCTGCCACGGCGCCGTCAGCCGAGGCGGTCAGCGGACTGATCGACGAGGCACTGCGGGCCACCCTCGCCGCCCCCTCAGGTGTCGCGTTCATCGATTTCCCCATGGATCATGCTTTTTCGGTGGCCGCCGATACCGGAGCAGCCGGGCGCGCTCTCCACGTCGCCGGCCCCGGTACTGCCCGACGGCGATGCACTCGACCGCGCTGTCAGCCTGCTGGCCAACGCACAACGGCCGGTGATCATGGCGGGCACCAACGTCTGGTGGGGGCATGCGGAGGACGCGCTACTGCGGTTGGCCGAGCAGCGACGGATACCGGTGCTGATGAACGGCATGGCCCGCGGCACCGTGCCCGCGGACCATTCGCTGGCGTTCTCCCGGGCACGCTCGAAAGCGCTGGGGGAGGCCGATGTTGCGGTGGTCGTCGGGGTGCCGATGGACTTCCGGTTGGGATTCGGCGCGGTATTCGGGCCGGACACCGAGCTGATCGTGGCCGACCGCGTGCAGCCGGAACGCGAGCATCCGCGGCCGATCGCGGCCGGACTCTACGGCGATCTGTCGGCGACCCTGACCGTGTTGAGCGAAACGCCGCGCGCCCAGACGACCGGCCACGAGGAGTGGGTCGCCGATCTGCGCGCGACTGAGATGTCGGCGCGCGAGCGTGAGCAGGGTGAGCTGGCTGACGACCGCAGCCCTCTGCATCCGATGCGGGTCTACGCCGAACTCGCGCCGATGCTGGACCGCGACGCGATCGTCGTCGTCGACGCCGGCGATTTCGGCTCCTACGCCGGCCGGGTGATCGACAGCCACGTCCCGGGCGCATGGCTGGACAGCGGCCCGTTCGGCTGCCTGGGCTCGGGCCCCGGTTATGCGCTGGCCGCCAAGCTGGCCCGCCCGGACCGGCAGGTGGTGTTGCTGCAGGGCGACGGCGCCTTCGGATTCAGCGGCATGGAGTGGGACACGTTGGTACGCCACAACGTTCCCGTCGTCTCGGTGATCGGCAACAACGGCATCTGGGCGCTGGAGCAACATCCGATGAAGGCGCTTGTACGGCTATTCGGTGGTGGCCGAGCTGCGGCCCGAATACCCGCTACGACGAGGTGGTGCGCGCGCTCGGCGGACACGGAGAGCTGGTCTCGACGCCGGCCGAGCTGCGCCCGGCATTGACGCGGGCCCTGGGCAGCGGCCTGCCCGCGGTGGTCAACGTGCTGACCGATCCCGACGTCGCCTATCCGCGCCGGTCGAATCTGGCATGACGCTAGAACTTCATGTACCGCCTCCTCCTCAGGGCGTCCGGCCCTGCATCGTCACCGGCGGCTGGTACCGTTGACCTGTGCCAAAGACCACCAGCTCTTCGTCCGGCCGCCTGAGCGGCCGCTTCTGGCGACTGCTCGGCGCCAGCACCGAGAAGAACCAGGGCCGCTCGCTGGCCCAGGTCACGGCGTCGGCCGAGTACGACGAGAAGGCCGCGGGGCTCGACGACGAACAGTTGCGCAAAGCCGCCGGCCTGCTCGACCTCGACGACCTGGCCGAGGCCGACGACATCCCGCAGTTCCTGGCCATCGCCAGAGAAGCCGGTGAACGGGCCACCGGGCTGCGGCCGTTCGATGTGCAGCTGCTCGGCGCGCTGCGGATGCTGGCCGGCGACGTGGTCGAAATGGCAACCGGTGAGGGCAAGACCCTGGCCGGAGCCATCGCCGCTGCCGGCTACGCGCTGGGTGGACGGCACGTTCACGTCGTCACGATCAACGACTACCTGGCCCGCCGCGATGCCGAATGGATGGGTCCACTGCTGGAGGCGCTCGGCGTCACGGTCGGCTGGGTCACCGGCGAATCGACCGCCGACGAGCGCCGCGCGGCCTACAAGTGCAACGTCACCTACGCGTCGATCAACGAGATCGGCTTCGACGTGCTGCGCGATCAGCTGGTGACCGATGTCGACGATCTGGTGTCGCCCAACCCGGACGTGGCCCTGATCGACGAGGCCGACTCGGTGCTGGTCGACGAGGCGTTGGTGCCCTTGGTGCTGGCCGGAACCAGCCACCGCGAGCAGCCACGGCTGGAGGTCATCCGGCTGGTCGGCGAGCTGAACGCCGGCGATCGATTTCGACACCGACTCCGACAGCCGCAACGTCCACCTGACCGACGCCGGCGCACACAAACTCGAAAAGCAGCTCGGCGGAATCGATCTCTACTCCGAAGAGCACGTCGGCACCACGCTCACCGAAGTCAACGTCGCACTACACGCGCACGTCCTGCTGCACCGCGACGTGCACTACATCGTCCGCGACGACGCCGTGCACCTGATCAACTCGTCCCGCGGCCGGATCGCCCAGCTGCAACGCTGGCCGGACGGTCTGCAAGCGGCGGTCGAGGCCAAGGAAGGCATCGAGACCACCGAGACCGGTGAGGTGCTGGACACCATCACCGTGCAGGCGCTGGTCAATCGGTACCCGACGGTCTGCGGCATGACCGGAACCGCGTTGGCCGCAGGCGAACAGCTGCGCCAGTTCTACAAACTCGGTGTGTCACCGATCGCGCCGAACACGCCCAACATTCGCGAGGATGAAACCGACCGGGTCTACATCACCGCCGCCGCGAAGATCGACGCGATCATCGCGCACATCATCGACATCCACGAAACCGGACAGCCCGTTCTGGTCGGCACGCACGATGTCGCCGAATCCGAAGAGCTGCACGAGCGGTTGCAGCGTCGCGGAGTTCCCGCGGTGGTGCTCAACGCCAAGAACGACGCCGAAGAGGCCGAGGTGATCGCCGAGGCCGGCAAGCTCGGCGCCGTCACGGTGTCGACCCAGATGGCCGGTCGCGGCACCGACATCCGGCTCGGCGGCTCCGACGTCAGCGACGATGCCGCCGAGAAAAAAGAAGTCGTCGAGCTCGGCGGTCTGCACGTGGTCGGCACCGGGCGCCACCACACCGAACGACTCGACAACCAGCTGCGCGGCCGTGCCGGCCGGCAGGGCGATCCCGGTTCGTCGGTGTTCTTCTCCAGCTGGGAAGACGACGTCGCCTCGGCCAACCTGGAGCCCAACAAGCTGCCGACCCAGACCGACGACGATGGTCGCATCGTCAGCTCCAAGGTCGCCGGGCTGCTCGAGCACGCCCAGCGCGTCGCCGAGGGCCGCCTGCTCGACGTGCACGCCAATACCTGGCGGTACAACCAGTTGACCGCCCAGCAGCGCGCCATCATCGTCGAGCGGCGTAACACGCTGCTGAGCACGGCAGCCGCCCGCGAAGAGCTGGCCGAGCTGGCGCCCGACCGCTATCACGAACTGTCCGAGGACCTTTCCGAAGAGCAGCTGGAGAAAATCTGCCGGCTGATCATGCTGTTCCACCTCGACCGCGGCTGGGCCGACCACCTGGCCTACCTGGCCGACATCCGGGAGAGCATCCACCTGCGCGCCCTGGGCCGGCAGAACCCGCTCGACGAGTTTCACCGGATGGCGGTCGACGCGTTCGCATCGCTGGCCGCCGATGCGATCGAAGCGGCCCAGCAGACCTTCGAGACCTCACCGGCGATCGAGGACGAGCCGGGCGTCGATCTGTCGAAGTTGGCCCGTCCGACGTCGACGTGGACTTACATGGTCCACGACAACCCGCTG
>CAVWEO010000008.1:0-13097 GCA_963753995.1 uncultured Actinomycetota bacterium
AGCGACAGCGGATCGCCGGACACCAGCCGGACCACGTCGGCGCCGGTGCGGGCCTCGGCGACCAGCGTCTTGGCTACCTCGGTGGGATCACCCAGCGCGGGCCGGACGTCGGTTCTCACCGACATCACCGCGGCGGGTTGTTTGTCGGTGTCGGCAGCCTCGCTGGTTCCGTTGTCCCACGGCGCGGCCGGTTCGGCCTGCGCGGGCCCGGAGACTGGCGGCAAGTCCTTGCCGATCAACGCCAGCACCGGCTCGGGCACGTCGGGATCAATGAACACCAGGGGGGCATTGGCCAGCACCGCTGCGGCCCGCGTCGTCAGCAGCGCCGGGTCACCAGGACCCGACCCCACGAACATGATGCGGCCCGGCCTCGGCTTGCGCCCTCGCGTCGTCATCGTCGCTCCTACCTACCTATTGTTGGCGCGCTTGCGTTTACCGCGCGCTCGACATGACTTCCCGTGCACCCAAGTCGAACAGCTCGGCGGCCACCGAGAGCCCGAGCTCTCGTGCCCGATCCGGACTGCCGATCCCGGACGCGCGGATCACGTCAGATCCGTCTAGCGCCGCCACACAGCTGCGCAGCGATAGCTCGTCGAAGATGTTGCCGTCCTCGTCGATGGACTCGACCACTTCCGCGATCGCCCCCACCGGCGCGGAACAACCCGCCTCCAGTTCGGCGAGCAGGGCACGCTCGGCGGTGACGGCCGCGCGGGAGTCCGCGTCGTCCAGCTCCGCCAAGCAGTGTCGCGAGCCGGGAATCCCCGGAGCGGCACTCGATGGCGAGGGCTCCTTGAGCCGGCGCCGGCAACATCTGCACCGGCTCCAGCGTCTCGGTGACCACGTCGAGACGTCCCAACCGGGTCAGACCCGCCCGGGCAACCACGATCGCGTCCAAATCGCCATTGCTTACCCTGTTCAACCTGGTGTCTAGGTTGCCTCGTAGGGGGCGAATTTCCAAACCGAGACCCAGTGCTCTAAGCTGCGCGGCCCGTCGCGGGGACGATGTGCCCACGATCGCGCCGCTCGGCAGCTCTCCCAGCACCAGCCCGTCGCGGGCCACCAGCGCGTCGCGGGCGTCCTCGCGCGGCGGGATGGCGGCGATCACGAACCGCGCGTCGTGGGCGGTCGGCAAGTCCTTGTAGGAATGCACCGCCATGTCGACCTGTCCGTCGTCGATGGCTTCCCGCAAGCGCGGCGGTGAATACACCGACGCCGATGTCGGCGATCGGCTCGTGACGACTGGTCGCCGGCAGTGCTGACGATCACAAGCTCGGCCTGATGCCCCCTGGCCAGCAGGGCATCTCGGACGCTGCCGGCCTGGGTGGTGGCCAGCACGCTGCCACGAGTACCTATCCGGATCACCTCGGCCAAGCGGTTACTCTGCAGAATCTGTTGGGACAGAGGGCAATTCGCCTGCGGTGGCGACGGCGTCGACTGCGGTCTGGTCGAGCTCGAACAGCTCCCTCAGTGCTTCGGCGTAGGCGTCGCCGCCGGGCGCGCTGGCCAATTGCTTGATGCGGACGGTCGGTGCGTGCAGCAGCTTGTCGACGACGCGGCGCACGGTGCGGGCGACCTCGTCTTTCTGGGCAGCTTCGAGACCCGGGAGCCGGTTCTCCAAGCGCAGGAGTTCGGCCTCGACGACGTCGGCGGCGCGCTGGCGCAGCGCGGTGACGGTCGGGGTGACCTCGGCCATCCGCTGACCGGCCAGGTAGGTCGCGACTTCGGCGGCGACCATGTGGCGGGCGGCCTCGGCGTCGGCCGCGGCGGCTTTGGCCGACGGTTCGCGCTGAATGCGGTCCATGTCGACCACCCAGACGCCGGGCAGCCCGGAAACGGCCGGGTCGACGTCGCGCGGCATACCGAGGTCGCAGATCACCAGCGGGGTGTCGTCGCGACGGCCGGCGGTCAGCGCGTTGTGCACGTCGGCCAGCGACACCACCGGGCGGACCGCGCCGGTGCAGCTGACGACGACGTGGGCGTGGGCCAGCGCGGTGGACAGGTTGTCCAGGCTCAATGCCTCAGCGGCAGTGCCAGAGTCGCGGATCTTGCGGGCCAGCCGCTGCGCGCGGGGCAGCGACCGGTTGACGATGTAGACGTTGTCGATGCCGGCGCGGGTCAGGTGGGCGGCAGACAGCGCACCCATCGCTCCGGCGCCGACGACGACGGCCGTCTTGCCCTGCAGGCCGTCGAGCTTCCCGTCGGCCATGCCGAGCGCGACGGAGACCACCGATGCGCCCGCGGCGTCGATGCCGGTTTCGGAGTGCACCCGCTTGCCGACCGCCAGCGCGCGCTGGGCCAGCTCGTGCAGCGTGCGGCCGACGGTGCTGTTGGCCTCGGCGGCGGCGTAGGCGCGACGGACCTGGCCGAGCACCTGCTGCTCGCCGATGACGGCGGAGTCCAGGCCGCTGGCGACGGCGAAGAAATGCTCGACGGCGGCCTCGCTGTAGCGGACGTAGGCGTATTTGGTGAGGTCGGGAACCGTCATGCCGGACTGGTCGGCGAGCACCTGGCCGATGGCTGAAAGGCCGCCGTGGAAGGCATCGACGACGGCGTAGACCTCGACACGGTTGCAGGTGGAGAGCACCATGGCCTCGGTCACCAGCGGGGACTGCATGATCCGGTCGACGAGTTTGACTTGCTCAGATTCGTCGGTGCTGAGCTGCTCGAGAACGGCGACGGGCGCGCTGCGGTGCGACACACCGAAAAGCAGGACGCTCACGGCTGAATCACCTGGCCTGCTCCCTTGCTAACACCGGTGAATTGACTGCTGTCCACCGTAGACGGTTACCTGAAGGGCCACCAAATTTGCGGCGAAGTCACTTCGCGGCCAGGTCCTTGCGCAGGCGGGGCTCATCGAGTTCCCAGTAGCTGTGCTCGCGGCCGTCGAGCAGAACGACGGGCAGTCGGTCGCCGAATTCGGCCCGCAGCGCGGTGTCGCCTTTGGCGGCTTCGGCGTCGACGTCGGTTGTTGTCAGGTCGAAGCCGAGCTCTGTGGCCAGCTGAGTGAGTTGAGCGTGGACGCCGTCGCAGATCGTGCAGCCCGCGCGGGTCAGGAGCTGGACGTAGCGGCGGGTCATGGGTTCAGTGTGTCAGTTCGGTTCGTTTGCAGAGGTTTTGGATGGCGGAGGTGCTACCGTTATGAGGCGGGTCATCGAGATCGCCGCCAGGCATCGGGTGATGACCGGCCTAGTCGCCCGATTAAGGCGCAGTGATTCCTTAGTCTTTTGACACCGACGGGTCCTCCATGGCAGCGCCGTAAAGCATCGCAATGGTGAATACCGGGACCGGCAATCAGCGATACCATCGCCTCATGTCTGAACAGCCGCCTAGTGGGCCACCCTCGCCGTCCGGCGCAGGTGGGTTTTCAGCCGACCGCGGCCAGTTTCCCGGCGCAGTAGCCGCGCCGCCCCCGTGGCCGTCGGCGCCGCCTCGTGGGCAGTCTCGGGCCCTCACCTACGTGGCCCTTGCAATTGCGATCGTCGCTACGGTTCTGGCGATCGTCGGATGGTTCCGACCCTCGGCACCCCAACAGTCCGCACGCACCGCAACTACGACCTACTCGCCACAACAGATTTCAGATGCGAAAGCTCGCGCCTGCAACGCGGTTGACACGGTGCACAAAGGGGCGATGCTGCACTCCGGCACTGCTACACAACAGAGCAGCGACCCCGCCATGGCTGAGGCCCAAGCGGCGGATGGCCGGCTCGCAGTAATTGCTGGTGGCTGGTACTTGCGCGACCATTTAGATCCCGCCGCGCCTCCCACGCTGGCCGATGAGATCCGGCATCTGTCGCAGGTGATGCTCGATCTCGGGGCAAATTACTTAGCGGGTGCCAAAAATGCGGACCCTAATCAAGCTGCCCTGATCGATGAAGGCAACACTGCATTCGAACGCGCACAGGATTTGTGTAAATGACGAATGCCAATCCATACCGACCACTGCTAGTAGGGCCATGGGACACACCGCCGTCTGACCTTGCGAATCGTCGGCGCTGCTGCAGCTAAGCGGCAAGCCACTGCGACGGAGTGGCATCAATTTTCAGGTTTGCTGTCACAGCAACTATCAACATCTCTGAACCCCGATCTCCAGAAAGGACTCACGGCCGACAATATCCGTGAAGCATTTCAATGGGGTGCGGGTCAAGCAAACGACGTAGCAGAGACTAACGAAACTATCAGCAGAGCACACATTTCCGCGCACGATTCTGTAAGCGACTTGAATTCTAAGCTTGACACGATCGCAGACAATGGAAAATCTCAAATCGACAGCATCCAATCATCAAAAGCATCGCCAGTCGCTAAGATGGCGCAGATTGTTGAAGTGGTGATGGATTGCCAGCAACAAGCCAATGCCGCAGCAGCTCCATGCACTCAAAATGTCTTCGAAGCAATGCAAACGATCCTCGACCGTCGGGGGATTCCGAAATCAGCGCGCCAATTCGCCCAAGAGCACGGCATCGACACGACCCGCATGCTTGGTTCGCCTAGCAAGGAAGCTGTGACGGAACAGGTGAAATCCTTTCTGGATCAGTCTGGCATTCCGCAAGCGCCGCCACCGAAGGACTCATCCAGTCCGTTCGGGGGACCTCAAGAGGAAGCTCCTCCGCCAGTACCTCCCCCGGCACCAAACGCTCCAGCCTCGGCAGAACCAATGGGAGGCAGCCGGAATGGACGCAGCGCCGCCTCCCGCGGGCCCAGGGGCCAGTCCGCTGGGCGGTGGCGGACTACAGGCCGGGCCGCCCAGCAGCGGCGGCAAGCGGAGGATCTGCCCTTCGAGGCCCGGCAGCGGGCGGCCTGCCGGGAATGAACGCACCGCTGTCGCCCAGTCCGATGAGTTCGATCAACCCGTCGAGTTCGATTGGCCAAGCGGGCGCTAGCAGGCATGCAACCATCAAACGCCTTCGGACAGGGACTGAACCCTGCCCTCAGCCAAGGCGCTCCCACATCGGGCGCACTCAATAACGTGCCGCCGGTCACCGGCCCGGTTCAGCCGCAGGTCCCCGTTCAACCGGCAACGCCTGACTTCGCGGGATCGACTGTCCCCGCGGCTGCTCATGCGCCCGCAGTCGATATGCCGCCACCAACCGCGCCACCACCACCAGTCACCAGCCATGCCGCGGTAACCGATTCGAGCACAACATATTTGGCAGGGCCAGCAGCCGCCGCGCCGTCCGCCGCAGCACCCGCAGGCCCGATGCCGACCTACGGATCGGACATCCGGCCACCGGCGCCCACGATCTCAGCGCCAACTCTACCTTCCAGCCCAACTGGGATTTCGTCTGTATCGTCTTCCGCTTCACCAGCTTCGGCCCCCGTCAGCCCGTCGGCCGGCGCGGGCGGGCTCACCCAGCCGGTCGTCCGGCAGCCGGCTACTGCCGCCATGGCTCACCCCGCGCCAGCCGGCATTGGTGAGCAGGCCGTTGCGGCCGCAGCGGGTGGAGCCGCCGCGGGCGCGGCCTCCGCGCAAGCCACAGCCAAGGCCCGTCTGCAGCGGCTGGTCGACTCTGTCGCGCGCCAAGAGCCGCGGCTGCGATGGGCCGCCGGCGAGCAGCCAGACGGCACCACGGTTCTGGTCACTGACCTTGCGAGCGGCTGGATTCCGCCGCATATCGCTATCCCGTCCGTGGTGAGTCTGCTCGAGCCCGGCGACCGTCGCGGCGACATCGAAACACTGCTCGGCCAGGTAAGCACATCGGCGAGCTACACGCCTATGCATTACCTGCCGGAGTCGCCGGACGACTTGGAACCCATTCCGACGTCACCGCGTCCACGGCAGGTCCCCGCCGTCGAAGAGCTCGGCTGGGAACTCGGTCAGGCCACGAATTGGCGCGACGGACTGCCCCAAATGGCCCACACCCTCGCCAAGGCGGCCTCGACCGGCACCGGCGTGATCGACAACGAAGTCGAATTCCTCCATCAGCATCTCTCGATGCTCCGCGACCGTGTACTGGACGCGTACCCCGACAACGTGGACGCTGCCACGGTTGCGAACTGGCAGTTGCTGGCCTCGATCGAGGCGCTGGCGGCTACCGACACCATCGGGGCCAACTACCACTTCGCCTGGTTTCAGGCATTGAATCGCGTTCCCTAGGAAGAAGATTCATGACACAAGACCTACAGATCGTCCTGACCCGGCTCGCTGAAACAATGGGCCTGCCACCACCGCCTCCGTTGACGCCCGATCAGGTCGCCTCGGGCACTTCGCTGATGAGCCAGCTCCTTGCCACACTTGGTATGGCCGGCAACGTCGGCGACCCCAACGACATGGCGGCTGCTGAACAGGGACACGCCCAGCGCGGCCAAAAGACCGGCGACGCCATGTCGCAGTTCCAGGCAGGCGACCAGCAGGGCAGCCAAGAACTTCAGCAGCTGATGAGCACCATGCAGCAGATGCCCCAGCAAGTCATGCAAACCTTCAGCGGGCTTTTCCAGGGTTTGTCTCAACCACTGAACCAAGCCATGCAACAGGTTTCGCAAATCAGTTCGCAGCTGACAAGCACCCTGAGCAAGGCGGGACAAGGCGCCGGCGCAGCAGCACTGCCTACCGAAGCCCTGGGAGACGCGCTCGGCGCCGGCGGTGGCGCTATGGGCGCTGGCGGAGCGGGTGCCGGGCTGGCCGGCGCCACAACCCCGGCCGGAAACCTCGGGCCGCCACCAACTCCGACAGCCGGCACCGTTCCGATGTCATCCCAGCAGGCACCCGTGACTTCACCACCTCCTGCTGAAGGGGCCGGTGCGCGTGGGCAAATGGGCGGCGGCATGCCGATGATGCCACCGGGCGCCGGCGGCGGTGCGGCCAGCGGGGGCGACAATAAGGCCGAAACCAAGCGCGTCGTCCCGCCAACGGTGAAGAACGGCGCCCCGGTGCAGGGCCGCATCACCACGCCACAGACCGCACCGGAAGTGGTCAAACGCGTTGCTGGCAAACCGATTGCCAGCCGTCGCATCCTGCCCCCGGACAGCAAAGTCGAAGACGACGCCGACGAGGACGACCGCAAAGGTCGGTAAGCAGCGGTGAATTGTGTCGGGTGTAGCAGGTCGTTAGGTTTCAGATATGGCTGATCGCGATAATTTGCGGGTCCAACCTGAGGTCATGCAGACAGCCTCGCAGGCATTAGCGAGCGCGTCCATAGACTTGCACACCAAGCTTGTTGATCTCGATGCTCAAGTCCGCGAAATGCTGATCGGCTGGCAAGGGGGATCAGGTAGCGCATACGGCGGCGCCTGGGATCTGTGGCACAGGGGCGCCGCAGAAGTGCAGCTAGGCCTTGCTACTTTGGCGAAAGCCGTTGGCAATGCCGGGATTCAACTCCAAGCACAGGATGCGGCGGCTGAGCAGACGACGGAAGGCATCTACCGTGGCTAACGCCTTCAGCGTCGATCGCGCCGCATTAGAAGACGCGGCCAGGAGAATGGGCGAGTTTGTCCGCTACTCCGAAAGTGTGGTCGCTGAAATTGATTCGCTGGTAACACATCTGCACGGCACGTGGTCGGGCGAGGCGGCCGCAGCCCATGCCGAGGCGCACCAACACTGGGCGCGCGGTGAGGCAAACATGCGAGAGTCCTTGGCCCGACTGACAGCCGCGGGCACCGCTGCCCATCACAATTACACTGGCGCGATGAACGCGAATACCAGCATGTGGTCCTGATCCCGTGGCGCCACTCGCGGTCGATCCCGAGGCTTTAGACGGCGCCGGGTCGGCCGTGGTCACAGCCGGCGAGAGCTTAGGGTCTGTCATCTCGACATCGACGACAGCGCTGACCGGATGCAACCGAATGGCGGGCGACGATCCAGCAGGTGCCGTACGGGAATATATACAATTCCGCAGCGCCCAAGCTGCTCGGGGCGACGTCAACCACCCGAAATGGGTTGTGCCGCTTGGGTGATGGTGTGCAAATGTCGGCCCACAACTCTTCGACCGCCGAGGCCATGTCGAATATCTCCAGAACACGGTCAGCCGCTTCCCGGCCCACACCCGACCGATTCCATCTCGGCGCAATCAGTGCCGTCTGCAGTCGGCAGGGGCGTCGGCACTCCGGCCGGCTTGGGCTGGGTGTCCAAATACATCGGAATGATCTGGCCGAGCGGCGATGCAACCAAACTACGACCGCTGCAACGTCAGGGCGCCGATCGCCGGCCGAAACTTGTCGTACCCGGCTGCAAGGATGACGTTATGTCCTTGACCGTATCTCCTCCGCCGGTGGTGAGCCCTGCCGAGCGTGTTGAGGTGTTGTTTGAGGAGTTAGCGGAGTTGGCTGGTCAGCGCAATGCCGTTGATGGGCGCATCGTGGAGATCGTCGCCGAGCTGGATCGTGACGAGCTCTGCGGGGCGACGGGTGCGCGGTCAGTGGCGGCGTTGGTGGCCTGGAAGCTTGGCTGGTCATCGGGAAACGCCCACACGATCGCCACCGTGGCCAGCCGGCTGGAGGAATTTCCTCGCTGCGCGGCGGGCATGCGGGAGGGCCGGTTGTCGCTGGATCAGGTCGGCGTCGTGGCCGCACGGGCGGCCGAGGGTTCTGATGAGCATTACGCGGAGTTGGCGCGCTGCGCGACGGTGAGCCAGCTGCGCACCGCGGTCAAGCTGGAACCGCGACCCGAACCCGATCCGCGGCCGCGGCCGCAGCCCTCGATCACCACGACCAGCGATGAACACGCCACTAGCTGGCGGATCACACTCGGTCACCTGGACGCGGCGAGGTTCGATGCGGCATTGACGTCTCATCGTGATGCGCTGTTCGCCGAGTGGACGCAGGATCACGGCACCGGCGACCACGCTTCAGATCAGGCGCCTCCGTTGCCGGGCAACGTCGAGGCGTTCATGCGCCTGGTCCAGGCGGGATGGGACGACGAGGCCGCGCGTCGCCCCCACGGGCAGCACACCACGGTAGTGGTGCACGTCGATGTCGAACAGCGCGCCGCCGCGTTGCATCTGGGCCCGCTGCTCACCGACGCCGAACGCCGATACCTGAGCTGTGATGCCACGTGTGAAGTCTGGTTCGAACGTGATGGCCAGGTCATAGGCGCCGGCCGAGCGAGCCGCGCGATCAACCGGCGGCTTCGCCGTGCGCTCGAGCACCGCCATCCCAGCTGCGCGGTTCCCGGCTGTGGGGCCACCCGCGGTCTGCATGCACATCACATCCGGCACTGGGAAGACGGTGGTCTGACTGAATTGTCAAACCTAGTGTTGGTCTGCCCGTATCACCACCGGCTGCACCATTCCGGCGGCATCACCATCACTGGACCCGCCAGCAATCTCGTCGTCACCGACAGCTGCGGTAGACGGCTCAACGCGGGATCGCTGGCACGCCGACCGACCGGACCCCCGCCAGCTGTCCCACCGTGCCCGGGACCCACCGGCGAACGCGCCGACTGGTGGTGGTACGACCCCTTCCAACCACAGCCACCACCAACAATGAACTAGGTTGGCTATCTGAGCCGGCCAGTACCGGCACCGTATCTCAGCAAAACTGGCTGCGGCACAAGGGAATTGATTCGCCGTATCCGCTGCTCTCGGACTTTGATAATCAAAGCCGACAATCAGCCGCGCAACTCCGCCGACGCGCTACCCCACGATCAGACCCCGCCCACCTCCGGATCCACGCACCAATTTGAGTCAAGTCGGGACTGCGAGAACGAGCCCGCCATCGTCTATCTCGTTGAACAGCAGCGCGCTGGACCGATGACGGTATTAGCGGTCTTGCACTCGCAAGTCCCGCGCAGCGGCGAACAAATCACAGTCCATTCGCGCGGCCGAGTCTCTCCTCCGCTGGCGTATCTGGCTGTTTGCGTGCTGGCGACGCCGCGAGTGTGTCGACATACTCATCGCGTTCAGGGTGAATTGTGCGGCGTTCAAGCGCTCGCTAGTTTTGCCATCGTGGACGGGCGCGACACGTTACGGGTACGACCCGAAAGAAGCTGATGGCCCCGCTTACCGTCGACCCGGAGGCGCTGGATGCCGCTGGTGCCGCAGTCATTTCGGTCGGCGAAGGTTTGGGGTCCACCATCTCGAAATTGACCACCGCGCTCACCGCATCGCACGGGATGTCCGGCGACGACCCCGCCGGCGCGGCCTTCGGTCACAGCTACGACGACTCGGCAGCCAAACTGCTCGAGGCCATGGCTACCACCCGCAATGGGCTGTGCCGCTTGGGCGATGGCGTACGAGTATCCGCACACAACTACTCGGTCGCCGAAGCGAATTCGAATATTTCCGGACACAGCGAGCCTTTACCGAGTCCGCACCCGACCGGCTCGATATCGGCCGGTTCGACACCGTCGTCAGTCGGCCGCGGCACTGGCCCACCGGCAGGATGGGGCTGGGTGTCCATATACATCGGGATGATCTGGCCCACCGCGGATTCCGTGAAGCTGCGTGGAGCCGCAGCAGCGTGGACTAGTGCTGGCACCAGCTTCGAGGTCAGTGAGATAGTCGGCGCCGCAGGGCCGATGAGTACTATTGGCGCTCAACAGATCCCGGAGGGACCGGCCATCGCCGCCGCCTTCGCTGCGACCCACCGTTGCGCCGCCGGAGCCCTACAGCTGTGCGCGACCGTCGCGACGCACCTCACGTCATACGCGACCAAGATCGACACGGTCCACACAGCAATCATCGATCTGCTCTCCCGCATCTGCAATCCGCTGACCGGGATCAAAGAAGTCTGGGAATTCCTCACCGACGAGGACGAAGACGAGATCAAGAAAATTGCCAACGACATTCGCGTCATCGTCAATCAGTTCACCGCCGAAGTCGATGCATTGCGTCAACAGATCGCGACTGCGCTCGCCGAAGCGAAGACGGTCCTCGGCATCATGACCCACTACGCGGAGAAGGAGTGGGACCACTTCTTGCACGCCACCGAGGTGGGTCGGGCGGTGGATCACTTCGGGCAAATCTGCGGCGGGGTGCTTTCAGAAACGGAAAGCACCGTCAAGGGTTTTTGGAATCTCAATCCGGTTCGGGCGTTCGTCGACCCAAAAGGCTTTTGGCACTCGGTAGCTGGTGCGCTCGACGAGCTGAAGACACTCACTGGGGCGGACGGTGAACAAAAATTCGAAGAATCATGGAAAGCGCTGAGCAAGGACGTCATTCACTGGGACGAATGGAACACAAACCCGCTCCGGGCCGCAGGCGAATCCGCCTTCGATCTCGGCACGCTGTTGCTTCCCGGTGGTGCCTTATCGAAGGTCTCCAAATTCGGCCACGTCGCGGCAGACATTGCCGATTCCCCTGGGGGGCTTCGCCTGCCCACACCCGGTCGACTGCCCAACCCCGCGCCGCACGACAACCCGCCGCCGCGTAGCGAGCCACCCAAAAGCGGGCAGCCGGAGTCCGCGCCTAATCCGAAAAGCGCACTGCCACCGTATGCGCTCACCGAGTCGAAGACGCCAGCCATCAGAAAGCCGACGGCGGCAACGCATAGGCCGATCGTCGAGCCCGCCCAGCCGACGCCTGCCCATCCTTACTTCGGAGGGCCTGCCCGCCGCGCCCACATCGCCCACGCTGACACCCGGGGCGGGCGGTGCGCCCCGGCCACGTTCCCGTTCCAACCCGGCGCACAGGGGCACGGCGGCGACAGCCAACGGACCGAGGCGACAGCGCACTTCCGACCATCACGGGCGCACGATTGCCCACACCCCGCAGCCGTTGACGACCGGATATCTATCGCCGGTGACCGATCACACTCGACTGGGATCACGAGGACCTAAACGACGCTTTGAGGAACGAAATCTAAGTACGCATCTCAACAGGCTCGTGTCATGCCGGTGAATGATGCGCTGCTGGCGTCAAACGGCGCTCCGCGCCAGGCGCTTAGTTTTCCGAGGCCCAGACTTGCCGCATGACGTGATTGGCCGACACTCGACCGGATGCCGTCGTGACGCGAACGATGCTCAGCACATCGGTCGATCCCGCCGGCGCCAGGCTCCCACGGCGTTCGCCGTCAACGTCGAATGCAGGAACTGTCGCAAGACAGGGCTACAACATCACCACGATCCCCAGAGCGTCCAGCGACAAAGGTGCAGTTCGACGACACGCATTTTTACGTCGTGGATCGAGGACCCTATCCCGTCACGGGCAGGTCGATCACGATCCGGCACAGAATTACGTCTCGATTCCAGTCAGCGACGGCATCGTGGAAAAATCTTCTCACGAAGAAGAAGCAGCGATCACGTCCGATCGATCAGCGAATCTGGCCGAACCGCACGGTTGGCACTCCAGGAGCGTAGAGGCTTGCCGACGCCGCGACAGGAAGAATCTCGCTCGAAATTCTGGAACACACCGCGGCACCCCGGTACGAAGAGTGCCAGACCCGCTAGCTCACCAACCCCAGCCCAACCCGCCACGGCCCGATAGTGTGAAACCGTGACCGCTCCCGGCGGCCCGGGCAGTGTCGAACCCGGCCACAATCCAGACCCCGACCCCGCTGAGCAGCATTTCCAGGCACGGGCGGCAACGCAAGCGCCGACCGGGCGCTGGAAGACGTCCACTCCGACGAGACGCCGAAACCCGAACTGCCACCCGTCGACCTCACCGCCGCGGCGTTCTTCGACGTCGACAACACCTTGGTGCAGGGCTCGTCGCTGGTTCACTTCGGCCGCGGCCTGGCCGCCCGCAAGTACTTCACCTACCGCGACGTGCTCGGCTTCGTCTATGCGCAGGCCAAGTTCCAGGTCCTCGGCAGGGAGAACAGCGACGACGTCGCCGCCGGCCGCCGCAAAGCGCTCGCCTTCATCGAAGGCCGGCCCACCGAAGAGCTGATGCGACTGGGTGAAGAGGTCTTCGACGAGATCATCGCCGACAAGATCTGGGAAGGCACCCGCGATCTGGCCCAGATGCACCTCGACGCCGGCCAGCAGGTCTGGCTCGTCACCGCCACGCCGTACGAGCTCGCCATCACCATCGCCCGCCGCCTC
Source organism: uncultured Actinomycetota bacterium (assembly GCA_963753995.1). Taxonomy (GTDB): domain Bacteria; phylum Actinomycetota; class Actinomycetes; order Mycobacteriales; family Mycobacteriaceae; genus Mycobacterium. Next base: position 12,914 of record CAVWEO010000008.1, read on the forward strand.
GGCCTGACCGGCGCACTGGGCACCGTCGCCGAATCCGAAAACGGAGTCTTCACCGGACGGCTCGTCGGCGACATCCTGCACGGCCCCGGCAAGGCGCACGCCGTGCGCTCGCTGGCCATCCGCGAAGGCCTCAACCTCAGACGTTGCACTGCCTACTCCGACAGCTACAACGACGTGCCCCTGC
>CAVWEO010000009.1:0-10981 GCA_963753995.1 uncultured Actinomycetota bacterium
CGCGGCGTGATCCGTACCCGCTCACCGCCGTGTCCGGCGGACGCGGCGCTGCCGACCGCACCGCCCGCCGCACCCGCCAAACCCATGCTGCTGAACAGGTTGCCGACCCCGCCGACCTCGGGCGCCGCGGCAGCGCTGGTGATCGGCAGCGTGAAGGCGGCCGGACGGATTTCGGGGGCGGCGACGTCCATCCGGCGGTACCGAAAACCGGCCGACTCGGTTCGCCTGGCCGAATCTCGCCGACCTTCCGAATCCGGGACCGCGTCCGAGGGTGCGCCAATACCGCCGGTGCCGTTGATGATCCACTGCGGGAGCATCGTCCCGCCGACGCCGTTGCCGGTGAACGGGCCTTTGCCATTGTCATAGTCGCGGTCGGCGTTGATCAGCAGGCCTCGCACGGTCGTGCCAAACGACGTGAAGGACGACGGATGCCGATGGTGCCGACGGTCGCGCGGTCGCGGTCAGCGGCGCCGTCAGCAACGGCAGGAGCTGGATCGGATCCACCGCGGCGGGCGCGGCGGCTGCTGTCAGCGCCTGGGGGATGGCAGCGAGCACCCTTGTGCCGTTCGAGACGACCGATTGCGCCGACGCAGCGGCCTGCTGCATCCCGCCGCCCGGGTTGGTCGTGGGAGGCGGTGCGGCGAACGGTGTCAGCGTCGATGCCGCCGCGGCCGAGCCTGCGTAGCCGTACATCGCGGTGGCGTCCTGGGCCCACATCTCGGCGTAGTGGACTTCGGTGGCTGCGATAGCCGCGGTGTTCTGTCCGAGCACGTTCGTGGCGATCAGTGCCATCAGCAGACTGCGGTTGGCCACGATCACCGGCGGCGGCACTGTCATCGCGAACGCGGTTTCATAGGCCGCTGCTGCCGCCCGGGCTTGAGTGGCTGTTTGTTCGGCTTGCGCGGCGGACGTGGTCATCCAATCCAGGTACGGGGTGGTCGCCGCCGTCATCTCCGCCGACGACGCGCCCAACCAGGGGCCGCCGGTCAGCTCGGAGATCGCCGCCCGGTAGGACGCCGCGGTGGACTGGAGTTCGGCGGCCAGCGCGTCCCACGCCGAGGCCGCTGCCAACATCGGCCCCGGGCCGGGGCCGGCATACATTCGCGCGGAGTTGATTTCCGGCGGTAACGTCGCGAAATCCATTGTGCTGGCCTGACTCAACAGGCTGTCGTGGCGTTTGCGGCTTCGGTGGCCGCGTAGGACGTCGCGTTGTTTTCGAGGGTGCTGACCAGCTGCTGGTGGATCGCCTCGGCTTGGGCGCTGATTGCCTGATACATCTGCGCGTGTACGGCGAATTGGGTGGCTGCCAGCGCGGATACCTGGTCGGCGGCGGCCGGGACCACGCCCGTCGTGGGCGCCGCGGCAGCGGAGTTCTGCGCACTCATCATGGCGCCGATGCCGGCCAAGTTGGCGGCGGTGGCGCTCAGCGCCTCGGGTTGCGTGGTGACATATAACATCGGACTTCCTCTCGGTGGGTATCACATGCGACTGAGGACGCGCGAATACCACACGCCAGCAAGTGAATTCGTTGAATAGGCCGCAAAACGGCGAAACCTGGACTCACGGTTACCACCCCGCCTTCTATCCCTGTGCGGTCGGGTAGAAGCCATCAGCCGTACGGCGGTTAAATGGCGAGCTTCATCGCCTGAACGCGATGTTAATGACGGTTGAATGCCAGATCAACGCGGCGCGCAGGTTCATTGGGGATTACTGCACAACTGGGGATAACCGGCCGTTGTTCGGCGGTGATCGGTGCGCGGCGGATAACGGAGTCGGCGGCCTGCAACAGGCTGGTGGCATGACGATGTTGACGCGAGCCGAAATCGGGGCGCTCGGCGAGCGGTTGGCGGCCGATCACCTGACCGGTCTCGGGCTGCGGATCGTGGCCCGCAACTGGCGCTGCCGTTATGGCGAACTGGATGTGATCGCCGTCGACCCGGTCACCGACACGGTGGTATTCGTCGAGGTCAAGACCCGCACCGGGGACGGCTTCGGCGGCCTCGCGCAAGCGGTGACTGCGCAGAAAGCACGCCGCCTGCGTCGCCTGGCCGGGATCTGGCTGGCCGCTCAAGACCAGCGATGGGCAGCAGTCCGTATCGACGTAATCGGCGTGCGGATCGGCCGGCGGCGCACCCCGGAACTCACGCACCTGCAGGGCGTGGGCTGATGGCGCTCGGACGCGCGTTCTCGGTCGCGGTCTTAGGGCTGGATGGTCAGATCGTCGAGATCGAGGCCGACATCACGTCCGGCCTACCCGGCGTGCATCTGGTGGGCCTGCCCGATGCCGCGCTGCAGGAGTCACGCGACCGCGTTCGCGCCGCGATCACGAACTGCAACAACCAGTGGCCGATGTCGCGTCTGACGCTCGCACTGTCACCGGCAACGTTGCCAAAAATGGGATCGGTCTATGACTTGGCGCTCGCGGCCGCAGTCTTGTCGGCGCAGCGAAAAAAGCCATGGCGACCACTCGAAACCGCGGTAGTGCTCGGTGAGCTGGCATTGGACGGACGCGTCCGGCCGGTGCGCGGGGTGCTACCGGCGGTGCTTGCGGCCAAGGGCGCCGGCTGGGGCGTCGCGGTGGTTCCGGTCGAGAACCTTCCCGAAGCCAGCTTGGTCGACGGCATTGACGTCTGGGGCGTGCGCACGCTGGCCCAGTTGCTGGGTTGGCTCAATGGGTCGGCGCGCCTCGACGAGCCGATCAGCGGGTCACATCCCGAGGCGGAACCGCTCGCGGATCTGGCCGACGTGGTGGGCCAGGCCCAGGCGCGTTACGCGGTCGAGATCGCCGCCGCCGGGTCGCATCACCTGATGCTGACCGGGCCGCCCGGTGTCGGTAAAACCATGCTGGCGCAACGTCTTCCGGGGCTACTTCCGCCGCTGTCAAACGGCGAGTCGTTGGAAGTCACCGCGATTCACTCGGTGGCCGGCCTGCTCTCGGACGCCACGCCGCTGATCACCCGGCCGCCGTTCGTCGCGCCGCATCACAGCTCCAGCGTCGCCGCACTCGTCGGCGGCGGCTCGGGACTGGCCCGGCCCGGCGCAGTCAGCCGGGCGCACCGAGGTGTGCTGTTTCTGGACGAGTGCGCCGAGATCGGCGTCAGTGCCTTGGAGGCATTGCGAACACCGTTGGAAGAGGGGGAGATTCGTCTTGCCCGCCGCGATGGGGTGGCGTGTTATCCCGCCCGTTTTCAGCTTGTGCTGGCGGCCAACCCCTGTCCCTGTGCGCCGGCTGACCCCCAAGACTGCATCTGCGCTGCGGCGGTCAAACGGCGCTATCTCGGCCGACTGTCCGGACCCCTCCTGGATCGCGTCGACTTGCGAGTGGAGATGCATCCGGTGCGTATGAGTGTTTTCGCGACCGCCGAGGCCGAGTCGACGGGGCAGGTCCGTCGCCGGGTCACGGTCGCGCGCGATGCCGCGGCACAGCGCTGGCGGGAGCACGGTTTCCGAACCAACGCCGAGGTGAGCGGAACACTGCTACGACGCCGGTTTCGCCCGGGCAACACTGCGATGGAGCCGCTGCGGACGGCGCTGGATCGCGGGCTGTTGAGTATCCGCGGGCTGGACAAGACACTCCGCGTCGCATGGACGCTGAGCGACCTGGCCGGCCGCAGCTCGCCGGGGCGCGACGAGGTGGCCACTGCACTGAGCTTCCGCCAGCCGGGGGCATCCCGATGACCGACCCGACACAGCGCGCATGGGCTTACCTCTCACGGGTCGTCGAACCGCCGTGCGCTGAGCTCGCTGCTCTGGTGGCCCGGGTGGGTCCCATCGAAGCGGCCGAGCGGGTCCGGCAAGGCCAGGTCGACGATGCCCTGGCGCGACGCACGGAGGCGAGGCGTGAAATCGACCGCGCTGTAGAGGATCTCGAACTGCTTGCGCGTCGTGGTGGACGGCTGATCGCACCCGACGACGACGAATGGCCGGTGCTGGCGTTCACTGCATTCGGCGGCACCGCGGTCGCGGCGAGACCGCAGGGTAGGCCACCGATGACGTTGTGGGTGCTCGGTCCGGCGCGGCTCGACGACGCCGCACAACGGGCCGCCGCCGTCGTCGGAACCCGCGCGGCAACCAGCTACGGCGAACACGTGGCCGCCGACCTTGCGGTCGGGCTGGCCGAGCGCGATGTCGCGGTGGTCTCCGGCGGGGCGTACGGAATCGACGGGGCGGCGCACCGCGCGGCGCTGTCCGTCGATGGCCTCACCGTGGCGGTTCTGGCCGGCGGTATTGATATTCCCTATCCCGCAGGGCATTCCGCACTGCTGCATCGCATTGCCACGGACGGGTTGCTGGTCACCGAATATCCGCCGGGGGTCCGTCCGGCCCGGCACCGATTTCTGACCCGTAACCGGTTGGTGGCCGCGTTCGCCGGGGCCTCGGTCGTGGTGGAGGCCGGATTACGCAGCGGTGCCGCCAACACCGCTGCCTGGGCCCGGGCTCTGGGCAGAGTCGTCGGTGCGGTGCCGGGCCCGGTCACCTCCTCGGCGTCGGGCGGATGTCATGCGCTGCTGCGCGCGGGCGCCGAGGTCATCACCCGCGCCGAGGACGTCGTCGAGTTGGTGGGCCGGATCGGGGAGCTGGCTTCCGAGCAACCCGGTCCGGCAAGCCCACTTGACGGACTGAGCGATGACGAGCGGCGGGTGTACGAGGCGCTGCCCGGCCGCGGGACCGCGACGGTCGACGAGATCGCCGTCGCCGCCGCGGTGGAGCCGGCGCGGATCCTTGCGCCGCTGGCGATGCTGGAGATCGCCGGCCTGGTCGAACGTCGCGACGGCAGCTGGCGGATCGTGCGGAATCGTAGGCAACCGGCATAACCGGTGCGCCTCTATAGTCGAAGGGGTCAGTGCCGAAGGAGAGGAACCAGGTGCCAGGTCGACCAGTGCACACGTTTGAAGTGGTGCGCACCGAACAACTCACGTCACACATGGTTCGAGTTGTGCTGGGCGGCAACGGCTTCGATACATTCACGCCCAGCGAGTTCACCGATTCCTACGTCAAACTGGTCTTCGTGGCCGACGACGTCGATGTGGCCGCGTTGCCGCAGCCGTTGACGCTGGACTCCTTTGCCGACCTGCCGGCCGCGAAGAAGCCGGTGGTGCGGACCATCACCGTTCGGCGCGCAGACCCGGCCGCCCGCGAGATCGCCGTGGACATCGCGGTCCACGGTGACCACGGTGCCGCCGGACCGTGGGCCGCGACGGCACAGCCCGGGCAGCCGATGTATCTGATGGGCCCCAGCGGGGCCTACGCCCCCGACCCGGCGGCCGACTGGCATCTGCTGGCGGGTGACGAGACCGCGCTGCCCGCCATCAGTGTCGCTTTGGAAGCATTGCCCGCCAACGCAATTGGCCGGGTCTTCATCGAAATCGCCGAGCCCGAAGACGAAATTCCGCTGACCGCACCGGACGGCGTCCAGATCAACTGGCTCTACCGCGGCGGTCGGGCCGACCTGGTCGGGGAGGACCGGGCCGGCGACAACGCGCCCCTGGTCGAAGCCGTCAAAACCGCCCTCTGGCTTCCCGGGCAGGTGCACGCGTTCATCCACGGCGAGGCCCAGGCCGTGATGCACAACCTGCGGCCGTACATCCGCAAAGAGCGTGGCGTGGACGCGAAATGGGCGTCCATATCGGGGTACTGGCGTCGCGGTCGCACCGAAGAGACGTTCCGGCAGTGGAAGAAGGAACTCGCCGCAGCCGAGGCCGGAGCCCAGTAGGGCCTCGTCAGCCCGATCGCCGGCTGGCATGCTCATCGCATGGCATTCGGCGACTATCAGAACGAGATCTACCTTCAGGGCCTCGGCGGGATCGTGCCCAAGCTGCCGATGGTCTTCGCGGAGCTGGAAGCCAAGGCCGAGAAGGCTTTGCCCCCGTCGATCTGGTCATACGTCGCGGGCGGTGCCGGCGACGAGCGCACCCAGCGGGCCAACGCTGAGGTCTTCCAGCAATGGGGTCTGATCCCGCGGATGTTCGTCGGTGCCGCGCAGCGCGATCTGTCGGTCGACCTGTTCGGTCTGAAGCTGCCGAGCCCGCTGTTCATGGCGCCGATCGGCGTGATCGCGCTGTGCGCCCAGGACGGCCACGGCGACCTGGCCACCGCGCGCGCCGCCGCCCGCACCGGGGTGCCGATGGTGATGTCGACGCTGACCGAGGATCCGCTCGAAGACGTGGCCGCCGAGTTCGGCGAGACGCCCGGGTTCTTTCAGCTCTACACCCCGACCGACCGGGACCTGGCCGCCAGCCTGGTGCACCGGGCCGAAGCCGCGGGCTTCAAAGGCATCGTCGTCACCCTGGACACCTGGGTCACCGGCTGGCGCCCGCGTGACCTGAGCACGTCGAATTTTCCGCAGCTGCGCGGCAAGTGTCTGCGCAACTACACCAGCGACCCGGTATTCCGGGCGAGCCTGGCGCAAACCCCCGAAGAGAACCTGCAGGGGGCGGTGCTGAAGTGGATTTCGGTCTTCGGGAATCCGTTGACGTGGGACGACCTGCCGTGGCTGCGCTCGCTGACCAAGCTGCCGCTGATCGTCAAGGGCATCTGTCATCCCGAGGACGCGCGTCGCGCCAAGGACGGCGGCGTCGACGGGATCTACTGCTCCAACCACGGCGGCCGCCAGGCCAACGGGGGACTGCCGGCGCTGGACTGCCTGCCGGGGGTGGTGGAAGCCGCTGACGGGTTGCCGGTGCTGTTCGACTCGGGAGTCCGCAGCGGCGCTGACGTCGTCAAGGCGTTGGCGCTCGGTGCGACCGCAGTCGGTGTCGGGCGGCCCTACGCCTACGGCCTCGCGCTCGGCGGCGTCGACGGCATCGTGCACGTCCTGCGGTCACTCCTGGCCGAGGCCGACCTGACGATGGCCGTCGACGGCTATCCGACGCTGAAAGATCTCACTCCGGACACCCTGCGGCGCGTCACCTGAGCCATGGCGCGCGTCTCTGCGACCGTGAGGTAGTGGAGGTGATTCTCGACGAATTCGACAGCTACCTGGAGCTGCAGTGCCTTCGCTCGGTGCATACCCGCCGCGCGTACCTCGGTGATCTGCGGTCGTTGTTCGCTTTTCTGGGCGAGCGCGCCCCGGCCACCGGCCTGCAGGCACTGAGCCTTCCGATTCTGAGGTCGTGGCTTGCCGCCGGGGCAGGTGCCGGCGCGGCGCGCACGACGCTGGCGCGCCGCACCTCGGCGGTCAAGACGTTCACCGCGTGGGCGGCGCGACGAGGCCTGCTGGCCGGCGACCCCGCGGCCCGGTTGCAGGTGCCCAAGGCGCGTCGGTCGCTGCCGGCGGTGTTGCGGCAAGACCAGGCGCTCGCCGCCATGTCGGCGGCCAAATCCGGTTCGCAGCAAGGTGATCCGATGGCGTTGCGGGATCGTTTGATCGTCGAGTTGTTGTATGCCACCGGGATCCGGGTCAGCGAGCTGTGCGGTTTGGACATCGACGACATCGACAACGGGCACCGGTTACTGCGAGTGCTGGGTAAGGGCAACAAGCAGCGCAGCGTGCCGTTCGGCGAGCCCGCGGCCGATGCCTTGCGCGGGTGGCTGACCGATGGCCGTCCGGAGCTGGTCACCGTGGATTCCGGTCCGGCGCTGCTCCTGGGTGCGCGGGGAGGACGGCTCGACGTGCGGCAAGCGCGCACCGTCGTGCACCAGACGATCGGCGCCGTGGACGGCGCTCCCGATATGGGCCCGCACGGGCTGCGGCACAGCGCGGCAACGCATCTGCTCGAGGGCGGGGCCGATCTGCGCGTCGTGCAGGAACTGCTGGGCCATTCCAGCCTGGCCACCACCCAGCTCTATACGCACGTCACCGTCGCCCGGCTGCGTGCAGTGCACGATCAGGCCCACCCGCGGGCCTGACCTGCGCCTTACCCGTGCAGCGGCTTCAGCCGAATTGGGGTCGACGCGAGTAGCCCCAACGGGTCGACGTAATCGGCACCCGAGGCCGGGCCCCACATCGCACCCCAGTGCAGGCACGCCGCGACCGGGCAGCCCGGATGTCCGGCCAGCAGCTCACCGATTTCCGTCCCCGCGGTCACCCGCTGCCCGACCCGCACATCGGCCCGGACCGGCTCGTAGCTGGTGTGCAGGCCGCCCGGGTGTGCCAGCGACACCAGCTGGCGGCCGGCCAGCGACCCGGCGTACACGACGGTGGCGTCGCCCGCGGCGTACACCGGCTGACCAGGCCCGCCCGCCAGGTCGACACCGCGGTGGCCGCGATTCCAGTTCGGCGAGGGAGCGTCGAAGGATCGCGCCACGGCCGGCGTCGGTCGCAGCGGCCACTGCAGCCGGACATCGTCGCTGCGTGCCGGCGACGACAAGGCCAGCATCACGGCCGAGATCGTCGCCGCCCATCGCACCTGGTCAGTTCACCGCGGTGCCGGTGAACTGACTAGCCAGCGCTGTGGACAAAGCACCTGGCCTAACCGTGTAAACTCCTCTGCGCAGCCCGTATTACGAGCTGACTTCGCGCGTCTGTATCGCGTCTCCCGTTTCACTAGGAGCTCGCACTCGCATGCCGGGCGGTCCCGTCTGACGACGGGTCCGGCACGCAGCAGTCGCCAGGGCCTGGCTTCACCCCGTCGTCAGGCATGAACCGACAAAAGGATATGGCCACTATGGCTGTCGTAACCATGAAGCAGCTGCTGGACAGCGGCACCCACTTCGGGCATCAGACCCGTCGCTGGAACCCCAAGATGAAGCGGTTCATCTTCACCGACCGCAACGGCATCTACATCATCGACCTGCAGCAGACGCTGACCTTCATCGACCAGGCGTACGAGTTCGTCAAAGAGACTGTCGCTCACGGTGGTTCGGTGCTATTCGTCGGCACCAAGAAGCAGGCGCAGGAGTCCATCGCCGACGAGGCGACCCGGGTGGGCATGCCCTACGTCAATCAGCGCTGGCTGGGCGGCATGCTGACCAACTTCCAGACCGTCCACAAGCGCCTGCAGCGGCTCAAGGAGCTCGAGGCGATGGAGCAGACCGGTGGCTTCGAGGGCCGCACCAAGAAGGAAATCTTGATGCTGACCCGGGAGAAGAACAAGCTGGACCGCACCTTGGCGGTATCCGCGACATGGCGAAGGTTCCGTCGGCCGTCTGGATCGTCGACACCAACAAGGAGCACCTCGCCGTCGCGGAGGCTCGCAAGCTGAACATCCCGATCATCGCGATCCTGGACACCAACTGCGACCCCGACCTGGTCGACTACCCGATCCCGGGCAACGACGACGCGATCCGCTCGGCGGCCCTGCTGACCAAGGTGATCGCCTCTGCGGTGGCCGAAGGCCTGCAGGCGCGTGCCGGTGCGGGCCGCGCCGACGGCAAGCCCGAAGCCGAAGGTGCCGAGCCGCTGGCCGAATGGGAGCAGGAACTGCTCGCGTCGGCGACCGCTACCGCCGCGCCGGCAGAGCAGGCCGCCGCCGTCGCAGCGGAATCAACCCCTGACCCTTCCTAGCGGCTTCAGCCGAATCGGGGCCGACGTGAGTAGCCCCAACGGGTCGATGTAGTCGGCACTCGAGGCCGGGCCCCACATCGCGCCCCAATGCAGGCACACTGCGACCGGGCAGCCCGGATGCCCGGCCATTAGCTCACCGATCGTCGTCCCCGCCGTCACTCGCTGCCCGACTCGCACACCGGCCCGGACCGGCTCGTAGCTGGTGTGCAGGCCGCCCGGGTGGGCCAGCGACACCAGCTGGCGGCCGGCCAGCGGCCCGGCGTACACCACGGTGGCGTTGCCCGCGGCGTACACCGGCTGACCAGGCCTGCCCGCCAGGTCTACCCCTCGGTGGCCACGGTTCCAGTTCGGCGAGGGAGCGTCGAAGGATCGCACCACCGAGGGCGTGGGTCGCAGCGGCCACTGCAGACGCACGTCGTCGCCGCGCGCGGGCGATGCCCAGGCCAGCACCACGGCCGAGATCATCGCCGCCTTTCGCACCTGGTCAGTTCACCGCAGCGCCGGCGAACCGGCCAGCCAGCGCTGTGGACAAAGCACCTGGCCGAACCGTGTAAACTGCTCTGCGCAGCCCGTATTACGAGCTGACTTCGCGCGTCTGTATTGCGGCTCCCGTTTCACTAGGAACTCGCACCGCGTGCCGAGCGGTCCCGCCTGAAAGCTTTACCAGCGGGTTCGGCATCGCAGCAGTCGCCAGGGCCAGGCGTCGCCCGACGTCAGGCATGAACCGACAACAAAGAAGGCCGGCTACATCACTATGGCTGTCGTAACCATGAAGCAGCTGCTGGACAGCGGCACCCACTTCGGGCATCAGACCCGTCGTTGGAACCCCAAGATGAAGCGGTTCATCTTCACCGACCGCAATGGCATCTACATCATCGACTTGCAGCAGACGCTGACCTTCATCGACCAGGCGTACGAGTTCGTCAAAGAGACTGTCGCTCACGGTGGTTCGGTGCTGTTCGTCGGCACCAAGAAGCAGGCGCAGGAGTCCATCGCCGACGAGGCGACCCGGGTGGGCATGCCTTACGTCAACCAGCGCTGGCTGGGCGGCATGCTGACCAACTTCCAGACGGTTCACAAGCGCCTGCAGCGGCTCAAGGAGCTCGAGGCGATGGAGCAGACCGGTGGCTTCGAGGGCCGCACCAAGAAGGAAATCTTGATGCTGACCCGCGAGAAGAACAAGCTGGACCGCAGCCTCGGCGGTATCCGCGACATGGCGAAGGTTCCGTCGGCCGTCTGGATCGTCGACACCAACAAGGAGCACCTCGCCGTCGCGGAGGCTCGCAAGCTGAACATCCCGATCATCGCGATCCTGGACACCAACTGCGACCCCGACCTGGTCGACTACCCGATCCCGGGCAACGACGACGCGATCCGCTCGGCGGCGCTGCTGACCAAGGTGATCGCCTCCGCGGTGGCCGAAGGCCTGCAGGCGCGTGCCGGTGCGGGCCGCGGCGACGGCAAGCCCGAAGCCGAAGGTGCCGAGCCCTTGGCCGAATGGGAGCAGGAGCTGCTCGCATCGGCAACCGCTAGCGC
>CAVWEO010000010.1:0-83457 GCA_963753995.1 uncultured Actinomycetota bacterium
TCGCCGTGATTTCGCTGCGTGGGCCCGATCTGGCACAATTGACCAGTTGTCTCCTGCGGTTGCCGGCCGGCCGGCTCGCCACCGCCCACTGCGAGACTCCCAGATGTCCGAATCCATCGGCTGAGTTGCCTGCTCGCCCGCCCGCAGCGGCGAGCAGCGGCACATGGCCGCGACCGCAAGGAAGTGTCTCCGAAATGAACACGCTGGACTTCGTCGACAAGACGTCGCTGCGCGACGACCTCCCGGCCTTCAGCCCCGGCGACACGATCAACGTGCACGTGAAAGTCATCGAGGGCGCCAAGGAGCGTATCCAGGTGTTCAAGGGCGTGGTGCTGCGCCGCCAGGGCGGTGGGGTCCGGGAGACCTTCACCGTGCGCAAGGAGAGCTACGGCGTCGGCGTCGAGCGGACCTTCCCGGTGCACTCGCCCAACATCGACCACATCGACGTCGTGACCCGCGGTGCTGTCCGTCGCGCCAAGCTCTACTACTTGCGCGAACTGCGCGGCAAGAAAGCCAAGATCAAGGAGAAGCGCTGATTTTCAGCGCTCCGTCGGCGATTCTCCGGCGGCCGTGCCGAACCGCGCGGCCACGCTGGCTACGCTGAAGCCGTGACTGAAACGACCGACTCGTCTGAGGGTCGACCCGATTCCGGTACGGCGGATCCACAAGTCGCGACCAACCCGCCGTCCACCCCGGACCCGGACTCGGCTCACGCCGACGAAGACGGCGGCAAAAAGCGGGCGGCGCTGCGCGAAACAGTTGTCCTCGCGGTCATCGCTCTGGTGCTCTACTACGTCATGTTGACGTTCGTCGCCCGTCCGTACCTGATCCCGTCGGAATCGATGGAACCGACGCTGCACGGGTGCTCGGGTTGCGTCGGAGACCGGATCATGGTCGACAAGGTCACTTTCCAATTCGGCACGCCGCACCCCGGTGACGTGATCGTCTTCAAGGGTCCGCCGCCGTGGAACGTGGGCTACAAGTCGATCCGCTCGCACAACCCGGCGATTCGTTGGCTGCAGAACTCGCTGTCGTTCATCGGCTTCGTCCCACCTGACGAGAACGACCTGGTCAAGCGCGCCATCGCGGTGGGCGGCCAGACCGTGCAGTGCCGCAACAACACCGGGCTGACGGTGGATGGCAGGCGATTGAACGAGCCGTATCTGGATCCGGCCACACTGAACGCCGACCCTGCCGTCTACCCGTGCCTGGGTCCCGAGTTCGGACCCGTCCATGTCCCGCCGGGACGACTGTGGGTGATGGGGGACAACCGCACTCATTCGGCGGACTCCCGCGCCCACTGCACCAGCACTCCCGGCGACGCGATCAACGGACTGCTGTGCACCGGTGACCCGATGGCCGGCACGGTGCCGGTCGACAACGTGATCGGCAAGGCGAGGTTCATCGTGTGGCCGCCCTCGCGATGGGGTGTGGTGCGTGCAGTGAATCCGCAGCAGAATCAGTAGGCATGGCCACCACCTGGCCGCCGCGGACGGTGATCCGCAAATCGTCGGGGCTGCGCACGCTGGAGTCCGCGTTATATCGCAACGGGCTGGGGCCGGTGGCCGGCGTGGACGAGGTCGGGCGAGGCGCCTGTGCCGGGCCGCTGGTGGTCGCGGCGTGCGTGCTGGGGCCCAGTCGGCTGGAAAGCCTTGCTGCTCTTGATGATTCGAAGAAACTCACCGAGAAGTCGCGGGAGAGGCTGTTTCCGTTGATCCGCCGATACGCGCTGGCGTATCACGTGGTCTTCATCCCGTCGACCGAAGTCGACCGGCGCGGTGTGCACGTGGCCAACATCGAAGGAATGCGGCGCGCGGTGGCGGGGCTCTCGGTTCGCCCCGGCTATGTACTCAGCGACGGGTTCCGGGTGCCGGGGCTGGCGGTGCCGTCGCTGCCGGTGATCGGTGGCGACGCGGCGGCGGCGTGTATCGCCGCGGCCAGCGTGCTGGCCAAAGTCAGCCGGGATCGACTGATGGTGGCGATGGAGAATGACCACCCGGGCTATGGCTTCGCCGTGCACAAGGGTTACAGCACCGCGGCGCATTCGTCGGCGCTGCGCGAGCGCGGTCCCTGCCCGGAGCATCGGTATTCGTTCATCAACGTCCGGCGGGTTTCTTCCGGTTCTGTGGTGCGGACCGTGGCGGAATGCCAGCCGGGTGAGCAGATCGAGGATGAGTGGGGAAAGATGGATCAGGTCAATCGACCTCGGGACGGAGTAGGACGGCTGAGCAGATGAGCGCCGAGGATCTCGAAAAGTATGAAACCGAGATGGAGCTCTCGCTGTACCGCGAATACAAGGACATCGTGGGCCAGTTCAGCTACGTAGTGGAAACCGAACGCCGGTTCTACCTGGCGAACAGCGTGGAGATGGTTCCACGCAATGCCGACGGCGAGGTCTACTTCGAGTTGCGGCTCTCCGATGCCTGGGTGTGGGACATGTACCGGCCGGCTCGGTTCGTCAAGCAGGTCCGTGTTGTCACGTTCAAGGACGTCAACATCGAAGAGGTCGAAAAGCCCGAGCTGCGTCTGCCCGAGTAGGGCGCCGGCGCACTAAGCCTGGTCGCCGTCGCCGAACATTGGCTTGCCGCGGCTGTCGATGACCGAGCGTGCCACGTCGGCCAACTTGATGTTCAGGTCCTGCGAATACCGGCGCAGCACGTTGAACGCCTCCTGCTCGTCGACCCCGTGCAGCACCATCAGCATCCCGACGGCCTTGCCGATTTCACGATTGGACAGCAGCCCGCGCCGCAGGGTGGAGACGTCCTCGCCCTGCGCGACCGCATTGATTGCCACGCTGGCGAATGACGCCAGCACCACGGCCTGCCCGGCGGATTCGGTATTGAACAGACCCGGGGTGTCGCTGAACAGGTTGAGGGCGCCGGTTTTGCGCTTGTCCACCAGGATGCGGAAGCCCATCGCGCCGCGCACCGGTGTCTCGGCGATGATTCGTTTCGCCAACTGCGGCCACTGATTCGGGGTGGTCAGGTCGGTTTCGACCTGTGGCGTCTCCTCTTCGATCGCGTCGACGCATGGTCCGTCGCCGGCCAGTCGCTCCATGTCGTCGATCCGCCGCGCGATGCTGTCGCTGGCGCCGACGGTGACGTAGCGACCGTCCCGGCGCACCAGCAAACTCGCGTGATCGCACCCGGTGACCACCAGGGTCGCGGCCACGCAGATGGCCGCGTAGATCTGGCCGGCGTCCGATCCCTGGTAGATGATCTCGGCCAGTGCGGAGAACACCGTGGCAGGGTCTGCTGCCTTCGGTCGCGTCCTGGAGGTGATGTCTGCCTGTTCCGCCACGTGTACATCATTTCAAGCCCTTCCCGCTGCTGGCGACCGTATCGACGTTTCCGTCCGGTCTCGGGTCGAAGCGGGTGGGCGAAGTGCGTCAAGATGCCGTAAGGATGAGCGCGCGCAGCTTTTCCATCCATTAGGAATGGCTGATGACAGTTCCGGCTGCGGCGCAGAAAATCGCGCCGTCGTTACTTGACGGATGGAAGCGAGTTGTCCTCGGCAAACCGTTGATCACCGACGATCTAGCCCACCAGAAGCTGTCGAATCCTGTTGCCTTGGGCGCACTTTCGCCAGATGCGATCTCGTCGACCGCTTACGGCCCCGAGCAGATCATGGTGGAGTTACTGCCGGCGGCAGGAATGGCGGCGTTCGTGCTGCTGCTGCCGCTCACCGGGGTGATCCTGCTGATCCTGGCGCTGGTCGCCGCGTCATACCGCCAAGTCGTGATGACCTACACCCGGGCCGGCGGTTCCTACATCGTGGCCCGGGAGAACTTCGGCCCACGGGTGGCGCAAATCGCGGCGGCGGCCCTGCTGATCGACTACGTGGTGACTGTCGCGATCCAGTGCGCGGCGGGCACGGTGGCGGTGGTGTCCGCGCTGCCGGCTCTGGGCCCCTACAGCCTCGAGATCACCGTCGGCTCGGTGTTGATCTTCTGCTTTGCCAACCTCCGCGGGCTACGTGAGGCCGGCCGGGCGTTCGCGGTGCCGACGTATTGGTTCATCGCGATGCTCACGCTGATGGTTGTGGTCGGGGTCGTCCGTGAGGTGTTCGGCGACCTGCCTAGCTATGACCCCGCACATCTTCCGGGCGCGGTCCCGGTGCATCAGGGCAACGGCCTGGTGATGGGCGCGACAGTTCTGGTGATCCTGCGGGCGTTCGCCAACGGCGGCTCGTCGCTGACCGGTGTGGAGGCAATCTCCAATACTGTCAACCTTTTTCGAAGCCCCGAGGGTGTCAACGCGCGTCGGGTGCTGACCGTCATGGCCTGGACGTTGGGACTGCTGCTGGCCGGTGTGGCGTGGTTGGCTTGCTTGACTCACGCGACTCCGTATGCCGCGGGCTATCCCTCGATGCTGTCCGAGATCGGCCGCGCGGTGTTCGGCGACGGCCTGGTCGGCGGCATCCTGTACTTTTCGCTGCAGGCGGCGAGCGCGGCGATTCTCTACAACGGCGCCAACACCAGCTTCAACGGCTTTCCCGCACTGGCGCACTTCGTCGCCGAGGACGGCTTTCTACCGCGTCCGTTGCTCAAACGTGGCCATCGGCTGGTCTTTTCGAACGCCATCATCCTGTTGACGGTCTTGGCAGTCGTGCTCTTGCTGGCGACCGGCGGCTCGGTGAGCGCGCTGGTCCCACTGTTCGCGATGGGAGTGTTCAGCGCCTTCGCGATGGCCGGTTACGGCATGGCCAAACACCAGCTGTCGCAACGAGCCGGCGGCTGGCGCCGCAAGCTGATGATCAACTTCTCGGCCGGGCTGTTGTCGACGTTCGTGGTGTTGATTTTCGCGGTCGCGAAATTCACCGAGGGTGCCTGGCTGATCGTGGTGGTCTTTCCGACGTTGGTATTTCTGCTGATTCGGCTCAACAAGCAGTACCGTGCGGAAGCCTCGGTGCTGGAGATGTCTGCGGCTGAGCGCCCTGACATGACCATGCACGCGTCGCATCGCGTGCTGGTGTTCATCGATTCCATCGACCTGGCCGAGGTCGAGACGATGCGTTATGCCAAAGGATTGCGTGCCGATCGACTGACTGCCGTGCACTTCGTGTTGGACGAGGCCCGGGCCGCGCGTCTGAAGGTGCGCTGGCAGCGCTTCGGCGATAAGACCGAACTGCGCCTGATCGACTGCGAGGATCGGCGGCTCGGCCACGCCGCGCAGCGTCTGGTCGCCCAGATCAAAGACGACCATCCCGACAGCACCATCACTGTCTTGTTGCCCCGCCGAATGTATTCGCTGCTGGGAGGGCGATTGCTGCACGATCGGACCGCGGACACAATGGCCCGGCTGATCAGCCGGATCCCGGGTGCCAGTGCCCAGATCTTGGCCTACGACGTCGGGTCGCGGGTCGCCCGGACGCTTCAGGCCGAAGACGATGACACGTCTGGGCGATCAGCCGAGTCGAACAGGAAAGCGCAGGCCACCAGGCCGACGTTCTGACCGCCCGCCAGCCCTTCACGACCGGCTGAGCTGGTAATTGGCTGAGAATAAGCATCGCTACCACCTACTTGGGTCTGCTAACGACAAGTAGAGCCGCTACCCTCACGGGCGTAAGTATCGCGTAAGTTTTTTTATCGTGAGGGCGGGGAAGAGCATCACTGTGGTAGAGCTGGCTGACGAGCAGAAGGCCCCGTCGACTTTCACCGACGCGTGGAAGCGGTTTTTTCTGGGAAAGCCCCTGATCAACGAGGACCTCGAGCACGAGAGCCTATCGAATCCCATTGCGCTAGGCGCCCTTTCGCCCGACGCCGTCTCTTCGACCGCTTACGGTCCGGAACAGATTCTGATCGAGCTTTTGCCCGCCGCCGGTATCGCGGCGTTCACGCTGATCCTGCCGCTCGCCGGCGTGATCCTGTTGATCCTGGCACTGGTCACGGCGTCATACCGGCAGGTAGTGATGGTCTACACCCAGCGCGGCGGCTCGTATGTGGTGGCGCGCGCGAACTTCGGACCCAAGATCGCGCAGCTCTCGTCGGCCGCCCTGCTGATCGACTACGTGGTCACGGTGGCCATCCAGTGCTCGGCCGGCACGGTAGCGGTGGTCTCGGCCATACCTAGTCTGGGCCCGTACCACCTGGAGATCACCGTGGGAGCGTTGCTGCTGCTCTCGTTCGGGAATCTGCGCGGTATGAAAGAGGCCGGCCGGATGTTCGCCATTCCGGTGTATGCCTTCGCGACGATGATGACAACGTTGATCGTGACCGGCGTGGTCCGCGAAATCTTCGGAAGCTTGACGAAATACGATCCGGAGCACATCGCCGGAGCCGTACCGGTTCACCAAGGCAACGGCTTGATCATGGGCGCCACGATCTTGGTGCTTCTGCGCGCGTTCGCCAACGGTGGCACCTCACTCACCGGGGTCGAGGCGATCGCCGACGCGGTCAACGTCTTCCGCCAGCCGCAGGGCCCCAACGCCCGCAAGGCGCTGACCATGATGGCGGCTCTGCTCGGGTTCCTGCTGTTCGGCGTCATTTGGCTGGCCCACGTCACCCACGCGACTCCCTATGCAGCCGGATATCCGTCGATGCTGTCCGAGATCGCCCGAGCGGTCTTCGGCAGCGGGACCTTCGGCAACATCTTGTTCGCACTGCTGCAGGCGGCGAGCGCGGCGATCCTGTTCTTCGGAGCCAACACCAGCTTCAACGGCTTTCCGGCGCTGACCAGCTTCGTGGCGGAGGACAGTTTCCTGCCTCGGCCGATGATGAAGCGCGGCCACCGGCTGGTGTTCTCCAACGCCATCATCGTGCTCACCGTCGCGTCCACCACCCTGGTCCTCATCACCGACGGCTCGGTCGACGCCGTCGTGCCGCTCTACGCCATGGGTGTCTTCATGGGCTTCTCGATTTGCGGTTACGGCATGACCAAATATCACCTCGGCCATCGTGATCCAGGCTGGCGCCGCAAACTGACGATCAATCTGTCCGCAGCGATCTTGTCGACGACGGTGGTGTTGATCTTCGCGATCGCAAAATTCACCGAAGGCGCCTGGCTGGTCATCGTTGTGTTCCCGATCCTGGTGATCGCGTTGATGCGGCTGAACAAGGAATACCGCAGCGAGAACTCGGTTTTGGAGATGCAGCTGACCGAACGTCAAGAGGTGGTCAAGCATCCGCACCACACGGTCGTCGTGCTGGTGGACCACTTCGACTTCGCGACAATCGAGGCTCTGCACTACGCGAGCGAGTTGCGCGCCGACAAACTGAGCGCCGTGCACTTCATCATCGACACCCGCCACGCCCAGCGGCTGCAGGATCGCTGGGAGCATTTCGAGGACGACATTCCGCTGGAGATGGTCGAGTGTCCGGACCGCAACCTCAGCCGTTCGGCGCAGGAATTGGTGATGAAGGAGATCGAGGACGATCCCAGCACGAAGGTGACGGTGTTGTTGCCACGGCGCACCTATGCGCCGCTGGTGGGCCGGCTGCTCCACGACCGCACCGCCGACAAGATGGCCGGAGCGGTCAGTCGGGTCGAAGGCGCGACCGCGCAGATTGTCGCCTACGACGTCAGTTCCCGGATCGCGCAGGCCGAGGCGACGGCCCGGACAGAGAAAGAGGAAGCTCGCTTGGCCCGTTGAGCACGGCCGGCGCGACTGTGCCTACGAATTGTTAAATGACTGAGAATCGTCGCTCGTAGCACTGTCTCGAGCAAGCAGATCCCTGTAAGAACCGCTAACGTTCACGACACAAGCATTTGTATTTGGTGTGAACGGTGTGGCAGGGAAGACATCAGTGTGACAATTCCGGCTGACGCGAATGAACCTCCGTCAACATTCGTCGATCGCTGGAAACGCGTTGTCTTGGGAAAGCCGCTCATCAACGAGCATCTCGAGCATGAGAGCTTGTCGAATACCGTTGCGCTAGGGGCACTTTCGCCGGATGCAATTTCGTCAACCGTCTACGGCCCCGAGCAGATCATGGTCGAGCTCTTGCCGGCGGCGGGGATGGCTGCCTATGTGCTGGTACTGCCGATCGCCGGCGTGATCTTGTTGATTTTGGCATTGGTGACGGGGTCATATCGCCAGGTCGTGATGACCTACACCCAACGGGGCGGTTCGTATGTAGTGGCGCGAGCCAATTTCGGCCCGCGAATTGCCCAGATCTCATCGGCGGCGTTGTTGATCGATTACGTGGTGACGGTGGCAGTGCAGTGCGCGTCAGGCACGTTCGCCGTGGTGTCGGCGGTACCGTCGCTCGGCCCCTACCACCTGGAAATCACGGTGGTGGCATTACTGCTGATCGCTTATGCCAACCTTCGCGGGATGAAGGAGGCAGGCCTGATCTTCGCCGTGCCGGTCTACTCATTCATCATCATGCTCGTGGTGATGATCGTGACCGGCGTTGTTCGCCAGATCTTCTGGGATTTACCACAATACGATGCAGCGCACATTGTCGGGTCGGTGCCGGTCCACCAGGGCAACGGACTGGTCATGGGCGCAACGGTGCTGGTGTTGTTGCGAGCATTCGCCAACGGTGGCACCTCGTTGACCGGCGTTGAGGCGATCGCCGACGCGGTGAATGTTTTTCGAAAGCCGCAGGGCCCCAACGCCCGTCGGGTGTTGACGAGGATGGCTTGCATTCTGGGGTTCCTGCTGGTCGGTGTCATCTACCTGGTGCACGCCACCCACGCCACTCCCTACGTCGCCGAATATCCCTCGATGCTGTCCGAAGTTGCCCGTGCCGTCTTCGGCCACGGCTTGATCGGCACGGTTATGTACGCCCTTCTTCAGACAGCGAGCGCGGCCATTCTGTTCTTTGGCGCCAACACCAGCTTCAACGGGTTTCCGGCGTTGACCAGTTTTGTTGCCGAGGACAGTTTCCTGCCTCGACCGATGATGAAACGTGGTCACCGCCTGGTGTTTTCCAACGCCATCATCATCCTGACCGCGCTGGCGGTGACACTGGTAATCGTCACCGGTGGCTCGGTCGACGCCGTGGTGCCGCTGTTTGCCATGGGCGTGTTCACCGGATTCTCGATGGCCGGCTACGGGATGACCAAGTACAACCTGAATCAGCGTTCACCCGGTTGGCGACGCAGAGTGGTCGTCAACCTCGCCGCGGCGATCCTGTCGACGATCGTGGTGCTGATCTTTGCGGTCGCGAAGTTCACCGAGGGCGCGTGGCTTGTGCTGGTGGTCTTCCCGATTCTGGTGTTCGCTCTGATGCGACTCAACCGCCAATATCGCGCCGAGAACTCCGTTTTGGAGAACCTGGTCACGGAGCGACAGGACCTGGTCCGGCATCCGCATCATCGTGTCCTCATCTTGGTCGACCACTTCGACTTCGCGACCATCGAGGCGCTGCATTACGCAAGTGAGCTGGATGCCGAGAAACTCGAGGCGGTCCACTTCGTGATCGATGCGGTGCACGCCGCGCGACTGCGGCAGCGCTGGGAGCATTTCGAGGGCAAGGTTCCGCTGCGGATGATGGATTGCTCCGACCGTCACCTGAGTCGGGCGGCCCGAGACATGGTCCTGCAGGAGATCCACGAACATTCGGGCACCAAGGTGACGGTGCTACTGCCGCGTCGGACGTATGCACCGCTGATAGCGCGGTTGCTGCACGACCGCACCGCTGACAAACTGGCCCAAGCGATCAGCCGGGTCGAAGAGGCAACCGCGCAGATCGTCGTCTACGACATCGGATCTCGTATCGCCCAGGCGACGGCCGCGGCCCGACAGGGTAGCGCAGATACTGCGTAACACCTTGAGCTTGTTCGTGATTCGAGCGACGTCAGGAGCTGCCGTGTCTCGTTTCCTCGAGGTCGAGGTCCCGTTCGATGGTGCGCAACAGTGTTGCGTTGATGCGGCCGTCGCGCCGCAGCGACAGTAGTACCGACCGTTCGATGCCGATCAGTTTCAACCGCAACGCCCGATACCGCTCCATCTCCTGGGCGTCGTCGGAATCACCGTCGCTCGACGGGCCGAGCTCCAGGCGTCGCACCCTGGCCTCGTACATCGAGCGCGCGGATTTGGTGTCCTCGTCGGCAGCGTCGGCGTGCTGCGGATCATCCAGCCACGCCAAGGCGGCTCGAGCCGCCTTCAGCCGGACCTTGTTCTCCGCGGAATCGAAATTCTCGGCCCGCAGGTCGAGTCGCCGCAGCAGCCAGGGCAGGGACGTGCCCTGGATGAGTAGGCTCGCGACGATCACCGACGCGGCGACGACGATCAGCAGATCGCGATCAGGAAATGGTCTTCCGTCGGCGAGCCGCAACGGAATCGCCAGCGCGGCTGCCAGCGACAAGCCACCGCGCATGCCGGCCCACGCCACGACCACGCGCTCCCGCCATACCGGTGCATCGGCTGTGCGGCGCCGAAACACGCGTGCGGTGACCGGACCGGACAACATCCACACCAGCCGCGACGCGATCACCACGGCGACCACTGCCGTTATCGCTGCCACTACCTGGGCCGCGGGGATCCCCGGCACCCAGTGCAGCGACCGCCAAAGTTCCATGCCGACCAAGGTGAAAAGCACGGCGTTCAGCAAAAACACCAGCACATCAAGGAAGGCGAAGGCCTGCAATCGGGCACCGGGCGCGTAGATGGCACTGAGGTGTGAACCCACATAAACGCCGGCCGTCACCGTCGCCAGCACCCCGGACAGATGGATACCCTCGGCGAGCACATAGATGATGTAGGGCGTCACCAACGACAGGGTGATCTCCAGCAGTGAGTCATCGATTCGCCGCCGCACCTGCACCGCGAGCCAACCGACGGCCAGGCCCAGCGCGGCGCCGCCGGCCGGGGCGGCAAGCAGCGTCACCATCAATGGACCGGGCCGTACTGCCCCGACCATCGCCGCACCCACCGCGCCGGTGTAGAGCACCAACGCCGTGCCGTCGTTGGTGAGACCCTCGCCCTCGACGATTGTGGCCAGCCGTTCCGGCACGTCCAGCCGCGCGAATACCGAGGTAGCTGCGACGGCGTCGGTCGGCGCCACCACCGCGCCGGCCACCAACGCCACCGCGAGCGGCACACCTGCGATGCCCACCAAAACGCCTGCGACCACGGCGGTCGTGACCAATACAAGTCCCACCGACAGCAGACCGATCGTTCGCGCGCTGGCCCGAAGATCATCTGGCGCAATGAAATACGCCGCGTAATACAGCAGCGGCGGCAGGAAGAGGTAGAACACGACTTCGGGTGCGAGCGTCGGGACGTCGACCCACGGCAGCCAGGCCAGGATCGCACCGAGCGCTACCAGCAGAACGGGGTACGGCACACCGATACGCCCGGCCAGCCACACCGCGGCGATGGCCGCCAACGGTCCGCAGATCAGCAACACGCCGTAGCCCGCCGGGTTCACAGCCGCACCTCCCGAAAGCCACCTTAGAGGCGTCAGCCCAGGAAGCGCCGCTTCTGCTCGGTGACCTCCTCAGTGGTCAGCAGGCCGGACTCGGCCAACTTGCTCAACAGCGACTGCGCCCGCGTGGCGAGCTCCTGCAATTCCGTCGCGATCGCGGCGACCGCCTCCTGCTGCGGCTGAGGCGGCGGCTTCGGGCTCTGCCGCGACGGTATCCGCACCCGCTCGTTGCCGCGTCCGGCCGACGCGGTGCTGCCGACCGCACCGCCTGCCGCGCCGGCCAGGCCCATGCTGCTGAACAGGTTGCCGGCCCCGCCGACCTCCGGCGCCGCGACGGCGTTGGTGATGGGCAGCGTGAAGGCCGCCGGACGGAGTTCGGGTGCCGCGACCGTCCACCCCGACGGCACCGACAGCCTGCCGACCTTGTTCGCCTGGCCGAGTCTGGCCGGCCCTTCGGAGTCCGGGACCGCGTCCGACGGTGCGCCGATACCGCCGGTGCCGTTGATGATCCACTGCGGCAGCATCGTCCCGCCGACACCGTTGCCGGTGAACGGGCCTTTGCCGTTGTCGTAGTCGCGGTCGGCGTTGATCAGCAGACCTCGTACCGTCGTGCCGAACGACGTGAAGGACGACGTGATGCCGATCGTGCCGACCGTGGCGGCGGTTGCGGTCAGTGGCGCAGTCGCCAGTGGCAGCAGCGAAATCGGGTCAACCGCGGTAGGTGCGGCGGCTGCCGTCAGGGCCTGGGGGATGGCGGCGAGCACCCGCGCACCATTCGAGACGACCGATTGCGCCGTCGCAGCCGACTGCTGAATTCCGCCGGCCGGGTTGGTCGTCGGTGGTGGTGGGGCAAACGGCGTCAACGTCGATGCCGCCGCGGCCGAGCCTGCGTAGCCGTACATCGCGGTGGCGTCCTGGGCCCACATCTCGGCGTAGTGGACTTCGGTGGCCGCGATGGCGGCGGTGTTCTGCCCGAGCACGTTGGTGGCGATCAGCGTCATCAGCAGAGTGCGGTTGGCCGCGATCACCGCCGGCGGCACCGTCATCGCAAACGCCGTTTCATAGGCCGCTGCCGCCGCCCGGGCCTGAGTGGCGGTTTGTTCGGCTTGTGCGGCGGACGTAGTCATCCAGTCCAGATACGGCGTGGTCGCCGCGGTCATCTCGGCCGAAGACGCGCCCAGCCACGGGCCACCGGTCAGCTCGGAGATGGCCGCCCGGTGCGACGCCGCGGTGGACTGGAGTTCGGCGGCCAGCGCATCCCACGCCGAGGCCGCTGCCAGCATCGGCCCCGAGCCGGGCCCGGCATACATTCGTGCGGAATTGATCTCCGGCGGCAATGTCGCGAAATCCATTGTGCTGTCCTGACTCAACCGGCTGTCGTGGCGTTCGCGGCTTCAGTGGCCGCATACGACGCCGCGTTGGTTTCGAGGGTGCTGACCAGCTGCTGGTGAATCGCGTCGGCCTGGGCGCTGATCGCCTGATACATCTGAGCGTGGACGGCGAATTGAGTGGCAGCCAGCACGGATACCTGGTCGGCGGCGGCCGGGACCACGCCCGTCGTCGACGCCGCCGCCGCGGAATTCTGCGCACTCATCCGGGCGCCCACGCCCGCCAAGGTGGCGGCGGTGGTGCTCAGCGCCTCGGGTTGCGTCGTGACATATGACATCGGACTTCCTCTCGCTGGGTATCACACGTGGCTGAAGGCGCGTGAATACCACACGCCCACAAGTGAATTCATTGAAATAGGCCGCAAAGCAGCGGAACCTGGACTCACGGTCACCACCCCGCCTTCTAGCCCAGTGCGGTCGGGTAGAAGCCATCAGCCGGTACGGCGGTTAAAGGCGAGCTTCATCGCCTGAACGCGATGCTAACGGCGGTTTAACGCCGGATCAACGCGGCGCGCATGTTCATTGGGGATTGCTACGTAACTGGGGATAACCGGCCGTTGCTCGGTGGTGATCGGTGCGCGGCGGAGATCGATGTCGGCGCCCTATAACAGGGTGGCGGCATGACGATGTTGACGCGAGCCGAAATCGGGGCGCTCGGCGAGCGGTTGGCGGCCGATCATCTGGCCGGGCTCGGGTTGCGGATCGTAGCCCGCAACTGGCGCTGCCGCTATGGCGAACTGGATGTGATCGCCGTCGACCCGGTCACCGGCACGGTGGTATTCGTCGAGGTCAAGACCCGCACCGGGGACGGCTTCGGCGGCCTGGCGCAGGCGGTTACCGCGCAGAAGGCCCGCCGCCTGCGGCGCCTGGCCGGGCTCTGGCTGGCCGCTCAAGACCAGCGTTGGGCGGCCGTTCGCATCGACGTGATCGGCGTGCGGATCGGCCGGCGGCGCACGCCGGAACTCACCCACCTGCAAGGCGTGGGCTGATGGCACTCGGACGCGCGTTCTCGGTTGCGGTGCTCGGACTGGATGGCCAGATCGTCGAGATCGAAGCCGACATCACCTCCGGGCTGCCCGGCGTGCATCTGGTCGGCCTGCCCGACGCCGCGCTGCAGGAGTCTCGTGACCGCGTTCGCGCTGCGATCACCAACTGCAACAACAAGTGGCCGATGTCGCGCCTGACCCTCGCACTGTCACCGGCAACACTGCCGAAAATGGGATCGGTCTACGACCTGGCGCTGGCGGCCGCGGTGTTGTCGGCGCAGCGAAAAACGCCGTGGCGAGCACTGGAAACCACAGTGGTGCTCGGTGAGCTGGCGCTGGACGGGCGGGTCCGGCCGGTGCGCGGGGTACTGCCGGCGGTGCTGGCGGCCAAGGGCGCCGGCTGGGGCGTCGCGGTGGTTCCCGTCGAGAATCTTTCCGAGGCCGGCCTGGTCGACGGCATCGAGGTCTGGGGTGTGCGCACGCTGGCGCAGTTGCTGGGCTGGCTCAATGGTTCGGCACGTCTTGCCGAGCCGATGAGCGGGTCACTTCCCGAGGCGGAGCCGCCCGCAGATCTGGCCGACGTGGTGGGCCAGGCCCAGGCGCGTTACGCGGTCGAGGTCGCCGCTGCGGGGTCGCATCACCTGATGCTGACCGGGCCGCCCGGTGTGGGTAAAACCATGCTTGCGCAACGTCTTCCGGGGCTTCTTCCGCCGCTGTCGGACGGCGAGTCGCTGGAAGTCACCGCGATTCATTCGGTCGCCGGGCTGCTCTCGGACGCCACGCCGCTGATCACCCGGCCGCCCTTCGTGGCGCCGCATCACAGCTCCAGCGTCGCCGCACTCGTCGGCGGCGGTTCGGGAATGGCTCGGCCAGGTGCCGTCAGTCGGGCGCACCGCGGGGTGCTGTTTCTCGACGAGTGCGCAGAGATCGGTGTCAGCGCATTGGAGGCGCTACGAACACCGTTGGAGGAAGGGGAGATTCGTCTCGCCCGCCGCGACGGGGTGGCGTGTTATCCCGCCCGTTTTCAGCTTGTGCTGGCAGCCAACCCGTGTCCCTGCGCGCCGGCCGACCCCCAAGACTGCATCTGCGCGGCGGCGGTCAAACGCCGGTATCTCGGCCGACTGTCCGGGCCGCTACTGGACCGCGTCGACTTGCGAGTGGAGATGCATCCGGTGCGGATGAGCGTGTTCGCCACCGCCGAATCCGAGTCGACGGGCCAGGTGCGTCACCGGGTCACGGTCGCGCGCGATGCCGCGGCACAGCGCTGGCGGGAGCACGGTTTCCTCACCAACGCCGAGGTGAGCGGAACACTGCTGCGACGCCGGTATCGTCCGGGCAACACCGCGATGGAGCCATTGCGGACGGCGCTGGATCGCGGGCTGCTGAGCATCCGCGGGCTCGACAAGACGCTGCGTGTCGCGTGGACGTTGAGCGATCTGGCCGGGCGCAGCTCGCCAGGGCGCGACGAGGTGGCCACCGCGCTGAGCTTCCGCCAGCTGGGGGCATCGCGATGACCGCCGTGACGCAGCGAGCGTGGGCGTACCTCTCACGCGTCGTCGAGCCGCCGTGCGCCGAGCTTGCCGCGCTGGCGGCACGGGTGGGTCCCGTCGAAGCGGCCGAGCGGGTGCGGCGAGGCCAGGTCGGCGACGCCCTCGCACAGCGCACCCAGGCGAGGCGTGAAATCGACCGCGCTGTCGACGATCTCGAGCTGCTTGCGCGTCGCGGTGGACGACTGATCACACCTGAGGACGACGAATGGCCCGGGTTGGCGTTCGCTGCGTTCGGCGGCGCCGCCGTGGCGGCGCGACCGCAGGGCAGGCCGCCGATGGCGTTGTGGGTGCTCGGCCCAGCGCGGCTCGATGACGCCGCGCAACGAGCCGCCGCCGTCGTCGGAACCCGCGCGGCAACCGGCTACGGCGAGCACGTGGCCGCAGACCTCGCGGTCGGTCTGGCCGAACGCGAGGTCGCGGTGGTCTCCGGCGGGGCGTACGGAATCGACGGGGCGGCGCATCGCGCGACGCTGTCCGTCGACGGCCTCACCGTGGCGGTTCTGGCCGGTGGTATCGACATTCCTTATCCCGCAGGCCATTCCGCGCTGCTCCATCGCATTGCCGCCGACGGGTTGTTGGTCAGCGAATATCCGCCGGGGATCCGTCCGGCCCGGCACCGTTTTCTGACCCGTAACCGGTTGGTGGCCTCCTTCGCCGGGGCCTCGGTCGTCGTGGAGGCGGGTCTGCGCAGCGGTGCCGCCAACACCGCTGCCTGGGCTCGAGCGCTGGGCAGAGTCGTTGGTGCGGTGCCGGGCCCGGTCACGTCCTCGGCGTCGGGCGGATGCCATGCGCTGCTGCGCGCGGGCGCCGAGGTCATCACCCGCGCCGAGGACGTGGTCGAGTTGGTGGGCCGGATCGGGGAGCTGGCCTCTGAGCAGCCCAGTCCGGCAAGCCCACTTGACGGCCTGGGCGAAGACGAGCGGCGGGTGTACGACGCACTGCCCGGGCGCGGGACCGTAACGGTCGACGAGATCGCCGTCGCTGCCGCGGTAGAACCGGCGCGGGTGCTTGCACCGCTGGCGATGCTGGAGATCGCCGGCTTGGCCGAGCGTCACGACGGCCGCTGGCGGATCGTGCGCAATCGTAGGCAACCGGCATAACTGGTGCGCCTCTATAGTCGACAAGGTCAGTGCCGAAGGAAAGGAACCAGGTGCCAGGTCGACCAGTGCACACGTTTGAGGTGGTGCGCACCGAACAACTCACGTCTCACATGATTCGAGTTGTGCTGGGTGGCAACGGCTTCGACACGTTCACGCCCATCGATTTCACCGACTCCTACGTCAAGCTGGTGTTCGTGGCCGACGATGTCGATGTGGCCGCGTTGCCGCAGCCGTTGACGCTGGACTCCTTTGCCGACCTGCCGGAGGCAAAGAAGCCGGTGGTGCGCACCATCACCGTTCGGCGCGCAGACCAGGCCGCCCGCGAGATCGCCGTGGACATCGCGGTGCACGGCGACCATGGCGCCGCCGGACCGTGGGCCGCGACCGCACAGCCCGGGCAGCCGATGTATCTGATGGGCCCCAGCGGCGCCTATGCCCCCGACCCGGTGGCCGACTGGCACCTGCTCGCGGGTGACGAGACCGCCCTGCCCGCCATCAGTGTCGCGTTGGAAGCACTGCCTGCCAACGCAATTGGCCGCGTCTTCATCGAGATCGCCGGACCCGAAGATGAGATTGCGCTGACCGCGCCGGACGGTGTGCAGATCAATTGGCTGTACCGCGGCGGTCGAGCCGACCTGGTCGCCGAGGACCGGGCCGGCGACAACGCGCCATTGGTCGAAGCCGTCAAAACCTTCCTCTGGCTTCCCGGACAGGTGCATGTGTTCATCCACGGCGAGGCGCAGGCTGTCATGCACAACCTGCGGCCCTACATCCGCAAAGAGCGTGGTGTGGACGCGAAATGGGCGTCCATATCGGGGTACTGGCGTCGCGGCCGCACCGAGGAGACCTTCCGGCAGTGGAAGAAGGAACTCGCCGCAGCCGAGGCCGGAGCCCAGTAAGCCTCGTCAGCCCGATCACCGGCTGGCATGCTCAGTCACATGGCATTCGGCGACTATCAGAATGAGATCTACCTCCAAGGCCTCGGCGGCATCGTGCCCAAGCTGCCGATGGTGTTCGCGGAGCTGGAAGCCAAGGCCGAGAGGGCTTTGCCCCCGTCGATCTGGTCGTACGTCGCCGGCGGCGCCGGCGACGAGCGCACCCAGCGGGCCAACGCCGAAGTCTTTCAGCAGTGGGGTCTGATCCCGCGGATGTTCGTCGGCGCCGCGCAGCGCGATCTGTCCGTCGACCTGTTCGGCCTGACGTTGCCGAGCCCGCTGTTCATGGCGCCGATCGGCGTGATCGCTTTGTGCGCCCAGGACGGTCACGGCGACCTGGCCACCGCGCGCGCCGCCGCCCGCACCGGGGTGCCGATGGTGATGTCGACGCTGACCGAGGATCCGCTCGAAGACGTGGCCGCCGAATTCGGCGAGACGCCCGGTTTCTTCCAGCTCTACACCCCGACCGACCGGGACCTGGCCGCCAGCCTCGTGCACCGGGCCGAGGTGGCGGGCTTCAAAGGCATCGTCGTCACCCTGGACACCTGGGTCACCGGTTGGCGCCCGCGCGATTTGAGCACGGCGAACTTCCCGCAGCTGCGCGGCAGGTGTCTGAGCAACTACACCAGCGACCCGGTGTTCCGGGCGAGCCTGGCGCAAAGCCCTGAAGAGAACCCGCAGGGCGCGGTGCTCAAGTGGATCTCGGTGTTCGGCAACCCGCTGACGTGGGCCGACCTGCCGTGGCTGCGCTCGCTGACCACGCTGCCGCTGATCGTGAAGGGCATCTGCCATCCCGACGACGCTCGGCGCGCCGTCGACGGCGGCGTCGACGGCATCTACTGCTCCAACCACGGCGGCCGCCAGGCCAACGGGGGACTGCCGGCGCTGGACTGCCTGCCGGGCGTAGTGGAGGCCGCCGGCGGGATACCGGTGCTGTTCGACTCGGGAATTCGCAGTGGGGCTGACGTGGTCAAGGCGTTGGCGCTCGGCGCGACCGCGGTCGGTGTCGGGCGGCCCTATGCCTATGGCCTGGCGCTCGGCGGCGTCGACGGCATCGTGCACGTCCTGCGGTCGCTGCTGGCCGAGGCCGACCTGACGATGGCCGTCGACGGCTATCCGACGCTGAAAGATCTCACTCCGGACACCCTGCGGCGCGTCACCTGAGTCATGGCGTGCCGCTCTGCGACCGTGAGGTAGTGGAGGCGATCCTCGACGAATTCGACAGCTACCTGGAGCTGCAGTGCCTGCGCTCGGTACACACCCGCCGCGCCTATCTGGGTGACCTGCGGTCGTTGTTCGCCTTCTTGGGTGAGCACGCTCCCGATGTCGGCCTGCAGGGACTGAGCCTTCCGATCCTGAGGTCGTGGCTTGCCGCCGGGGCAGGTGCCGGCGCCGCACGCACGACGCTGGCGCGCCGCACCTCGGCGGTCAAGACGTTCACCGCGTGGGCGATGCGGCGGGGTCTGCTGGCCGGAGACCCCGCCGCCCGGTTACAGGTGCCCAAGGCGCGCCGCGCGCTGCCTGCGGTGTTGCGGCAAGACCAGGCGCTGGCCGCCATGGCGGCGGCCAAATCCGGCTCGCAGCAAGGTGATCCGATGGCGCTGCGGGATCGTCTGATCGTCGAGTTGTTGTATGCCACCGGCATCCGGGTCAGCGAACTGTGCGGTCTGGACATCGACGACATCGACACCGGGCACCGGGTACTGAGAGTGCTGGGTAAGGGCAACAAACAGCGCAGCGTGCCATTCGGCGAGCCCGCAGCGGAGGCCTTGCGCGGGTGGCTGGCCGATGGCCGCCCGGAGCTGGTCACCGCGGATTCGGGTCCGGCGCTGCTCCTGGGCGCGCGCGGACGGCGGCTCGACGTGCGCCAAGCGCGCACGGTCGTGCACGAGACCGTCGGCGCGGTGGACGGCGCTCCCGATATGGGCCCGCACGGGCTGCGGCACAGCGCGGCGACGCATCTACTCGAGGGCGGAGCCGATCTGCGGGTCGTGCAGGAACTGCTGGGCCATTCCAGCCTGGCCACCACCCAGCTCTACACCCACGTCACCGTCGCCCGGCTCCGCGCGGTCCACGATCAGGCCCACCCGCGGGCCTGACCCAGCTACCTATGCAGCGGCTTCAGCCGAATCGGCGTCGACGCGAGCAGGCCCAGCGGGTCGACGTAGTCGGCACCCGAGGCCGGACCCCACATCGCGCCCCAATGCAGGCACGCCGCGGCCGGGCAACCCGGATGTCCGGCCAAAAGCTCACCGATCGCCGTGCCCGCGGTCAGCCGCTGTCCGACTCGAACATCGGCCCGGACCGGCTCGTAGCTGGTGTGCAGGCCGCCCGGGTGGGCCAGCGACACCAGCTGACGGCCGGCCAGCGTCCCGGCGTACACCACCGTGGCGTCACCCGCGGCGTACACCGGCTGACCAGCCCTGCCCGCCAGGTCCACCCCGCGGTGGCCGCGGTTCCAGTTCGGCGAGGGAGCATCGAAGGAACGCACTACGGCCGGCGCCGGTCGCAGCGGCCACTGCAGCCGTACATCGTCGCCGCGGGCGGGTGCAGCGCAGGCCAGCATCACCGCCGAGATCGTCGCCGCCCTTCGCACCTGGTCAGTTCACCGCTGCGCCCGCGAACCGGCCAGCCAGCGCTGTGGACAAAGCACCTGGCCGGACGGTGTAAACTCCTCTGCGCAGCCCGTATTACGAGCTGACTTCGCGCGTCTGCATCGCGTCTCCCGTTTCACTAGGAGTTTGCACCGCGTGCCGGGCGGTCCCGTTGACAACAGCGGGTTCGGCATCGCAGCAGTCGCCAGGGCCTGGCGTCACCCGTCGTCAGGCATGAACCGACAACAAAGAAGGCCGGCTAGATCATTATGGCTGTCGTAACCATGAAGCAGCTGCTTGACAGCGGCACCCACTTCGGGCATCAGACCCGTCGCTGGAACCCCAAGATGAAGCGGTTCATCTTCACCGACCGCAACGGCATCTACATCATCGACCTGCAGCAGACGCTGACTTTCATCGACCAGGCGTACGAGTTCGTCAAAGAGACCGTCGCCCACGGAGGTTCGGTGCTGTTCGTCGGCACCAAGAAGCAGGCGCAGGAGTCCATCGCCGACGAGGCGACCCGGGTGGGAATGCCTTACGTCAACCAGCGCTGGCTGGGCGGCATGCTGACCAACTTCCAGACCGTCCACAAGCGCCTGCAGCGCCTCAAGGAGCTCGAGGCGATGGAGCAGACCGGTGGCTTCGAAGGTCGCACCAAGAAGGAAATCTTGATGCTGACCCGCGAGAAGAACAAGCTCGACCGCAGCCTCGGCGGTATTCGCGACATGGCGAAGGTTCCGTCGGCGGTCTGGGTCGTCGACACCAACAAGGAGCACCTCGCCGTCGGTGAGGCCCGCAAGCTGGGCATCCCGGTCATCGCGATCCTGGACACCAACTGCGACCCCGACCTGGTCGACTACCCGATCCCGGGCAACGACGACGCGATCCGCTCAGCGGCGCTGCTGACCAAGGTGATCGCCTCCGCGGTGGCCGAAGGCCTGCAGGCGCGTGCCGGCGTGGGCCGCGGCGACGGCAAGCCCGAAGCCGAAGGTGCCGAGCCGCTGGCCGAGTGGGAGCAGGAGCTGCTCGCGTCGGCAACCGCTACCGCCGCGCCGGCCGAGCAGGCCGCCGCCGTCGCAGCAGAACCAACCCCTGACCCTTCCTAGGAAAGGCTGAGATGGCGAACTTCACCGCCGCCGACGTCAAGGAGCTTCGTGAGCTGACCGGCGCCGGCATGCTCGACTGCAAGAACGCGCTGTCCGGGAGCGACGGCGACTTCGACAAGGCCGTCGAGGCGTTGCGCATCAAGGGCGCCAAGGACGTGGGCAAGCGTGCCGAGCGGGCCACCGCCGAGGGCTTGGTCGCGGCCAAGGGCGGCGCGCTGATCGAGTTGAACAGCGAGACCGACTTCGTCGCCAAGAACGCGGAGTTCCAGAAGGTCGCCGATGAGATCGTCAGCGCTGCGGCCACGGCCAAAGCGACCGACGTCGACGCCCTCAAAGCCGCCAAGGTCGGTGACAAGACCGTCGAGCAGGTGATCGCGGAGCTGTCGGCCAAGATCGGCGAGAAGCTCGAACTGCGCCGGGTCGCGTACTTCGACGGCAACGTCGAGACCTACCTGCACAAGCGCGCGGCCGACCTGCCGCCGGGCGTGGGTGTGCTGGTCGAGTACACCGGTGAGAACGGCGAGGCTGCGCACGCGGTCGCACTGCAG
The DNA here is from genome assembly GCA_963753995.1 of uncultured Actinomycetota bacterium. GTDB lineage: Bacteria > Actinomycetota > Actinomycetes > Mycobacteriales > Mycobacteriaceae > Mycobacterium. The sequence goes on from CAVWEO010000010.1 coordinate 21,528, forward strand.
ATCGCCGCGCTCAAGGCCCGCTACCTGACTCGGGACGACGTTCCCGAAGAGGTTGTGGCCAGCGAGCGGCGCATCGCCGAGGAAACCTCGCGCGCGGAAGGCAAGCCCGAGCAGGCGCTGCCCAAGATCGTCGAAGGCCGCCTCGGCGGGTTCTTCAAGGATGTCGTGCTGCTCGAACAGCCGTCGGTCTCGGACAGCAAGAAGACAGTCAAGGCGCTGCTCGACGAAGCCGGCGTCACCGTGACCCGGTTCGTCCGATTCGAGGTCGGCCAGCAGTAGCATCACCCGGATGCGACACGTGCATGCATTCGGTGACGACGCACTGGGCCACCTCGACGCGGTCGGTGTCTCCGAGGCGATCCAGACGGGCCGCATCGGCAGGGTTGAGGTTGTCGAGGCGGCCATCGCCCGCACCGAAGCCGTCAATCCTGCCTTGAACGGGTTGGCCCACAAGGCCTTCGACCGTGCCCGAGCTCAGGCGGCGGCTCCGGCTCACGCCGGGGTGTTCAGCGGCGTGCCGACGTTCATCAAGGACAACGTCGACATCGCTGGACTGCCGACAATGCGCGGCAGCGACGCGTGGACGCCGCGGCCGGCCGACGCCGACAGCGATTTCGCGCGGATGTACCTGGCCACCGGCCTGACACCGCTGGGCAAGACTCAGATGTCGGAGTACGGCTTCAGCGCCTCGGCCGAACACCCCAGGCTCGGGCCGGTGCGCAACCCATGGAACACCGAACACACCGCGGGCGCGTCGTCGTCGGGTTCCGCGGCGTTCGTCGCCGCGGGCGTCGTCCCGATCGCGCACGCCAACGATGGCGGTGGATCGATTCGAATTCCCGCGTCGTGCAACGGTCTTATCGGCCTCAAGCCGTCGCGCGGTCGGCTACCGCTGGACAAGGAAGTCAGCCAGATGCCGATCCGCATCGTCGCCAACGGGGTGGTCAGTCGGTCGGTGCGCGACACCGCGGCGTTTTACGCCGAATCCGAGCGGATCTGGCCTGCCGCCAAGCTTCGGCCGATCGGCCACGTGAAACACCCTGGCGCGAAGCGGCTGCGGATCGCGGTCATCACCCACTCGCTGTTGCGGGAGTCCGGCCCTGAGGTTCGCGAGCTGACACTGAAATCCGCCGCGCTGCTCGAAGAACTCGGCCATCGCGTCGACTACCTTGAAAAGCCGCCGGTGCCAACCAGTTTCGTGTCGGACTTCGTGCTGTACTGGGGTCTGCTTGCCATGGGTCAGATCCAGTTGAACAAGCGCACCTTCAGCGGATTCGACGTGAGCCGGTTGGACAACCTGTCACGGGGCCTGGACCGGCACGCACGCCGCAACCTGCATCGCATCCCCCTTGCACTACTGCGGCTGTCCCGCACCCGCAGGTATACGGCCCGTCTGGCCCGCACCTACGACGCGGTGATGACCCCGACCCTGGCCGACGAGACCCCGCAGATCGGTTATCTCGACCCGATGGCCGACTATGAGCAGATCATCGACCGGCTGCAAGATTGGGTCGCGTTCACGCCGCTGCAGAACGTCACGGGGGAACCGGCCATCTCATTGCCATTGGCATTGTCCTCCAACGGTTTACCGGTGGGAATGATGTTCTCCGCGTCAATGGGACACGAGGCACGGCTGCTGGAACTGGCGTATGAACTCGAAGACGCCCGCCCCTGGGCGCGCATCGACGAGCAGGCCTAACCCGAACAAAACCGGCCTAGTCGGGTCCCAGCGTCGCCAGCATCCGTTTGAACTCGCGTTGCTGTGACGGCGACAGCTTGGCTAGTACCCGCGCGTCTGCCTCGCCCACCGCGGCCTCGGCGCGTTTCAGCATTGCCCGGCCGTCTGCGGTGAGCGAAGCAGGCAGCGCACGCCCGGACGCCACCGATGCGGGGCGGGCCACCAGCTGCGCGTTCTCCAACCTGTGCAGCACCGTGTTCATTGCCTGCGGTGAGACGTTACCGAGCCGGGCCAGATCTGCGCTGGACAACCCTGGGCTCATGGAAAGCATTCGCATACATACGAATTCGGGAAGCGTCAGGCTCAGTGGACTCAACGCGGACGCTACTTCCGGCCGCAGAGTCGCCATCACTTGAAACAGCAGGTACCCAAGCGGTGCGTCCTCAGTTGTGCCCATATCAATAATGTTGACATATATCAGCCCGGTTGATATATCTTGGGTATGACCGACACGCAAAAGTTCGATTTCGATTTCGATCCGGCCTACCGCGGCGAGGCCGCCGAGTTTGCCGGGGCCCGGCCGCCGTGGAGCCTGGGCGAACCACAGCCGGAGATCGCCGCGCTCATTGACCAAGGCAAGATCACCGGCGACGTGCTCGACGCCGGCTGCGGTGAAGCGGCACTATCGCTACACCTTGCGGCATTGGGGCACAACACCGTTGGGCTCGATGCCTCACCAACAGCGATCAAGCTGGCCACGGCTGAGGCCGCCAGGCAGGGCCTGACGAATGCTTCCTTCGAGGTAGCCGACATCTCGGCGTTCACCGGATACGACGGCCGCTTCGACACCATCGTGGACAGCACGCTGTTTCACTCCATGCCCGTCGAGCTTCGCGAAGGCTACCAGCGTTCGATCGTGCGGGCGGCCAAGCCGGGCGCGTCGTACTTCGTGCTGGTTTTCGCCAAGACCGGCGACGGCGCGCCGGCCAACCCGGTCACCGAAGACGAGCTTCGCGACGTCGTCTCCAAGTACTGGATCATCGACGAGATCCGGCCAGCCCGCATTCACGGCAACTTCGTCGACACCGACAGCCCGGAATTTCCGTTCAAGGGTGTGCGCGACGAAGGCAATGGCCGCAAGTCGTTGCCGGCCTGGTTGCTCTCGGCCCACCTGGGCTGAGGCTCAGCGGCCGGAGCTGTCAGGTTCTCGCGAGTTGGGCGAATCGCTCGATGTGCGCGTGCACGTCGAGCGGCCCGTCGTAGACCTGTGCGGCTCCGGCGTCTAGCAGGGCTTCCCGCGAGGTGCCGCCGGTGAGGACCGCGGCAACCGCGACGTCGGCGCGTTGCGCGGCATGCACATCCCAGACGGCGTCGCCGAGGAAGATCGCCTCGTCGGGTCTGGCGTCCACCCGCTGCAGTGCGGTGGCGACGATGTCGGGATGCGGCTTGGCGCGCTCGGCGTCGGCCGCGGACGTCACGGCGGTGATCAGGTCCTCGGAGTCCAGCGCGCTGCGGAGAGCCTCCAACTCCTCGTCGCCGGCGGATGTGGCGAGCACCGATCGCCAACCCCTTTCGGCAATCGCCTCCAGGAGTTCACGCGAGCCGGGCAGCCGACGCAGCAGCGGCGCGGAGTCCAGGAAGTACTTGGTGTGCAGCTTCTTCACCTGGGAGCCGTGCTGCTCGGCGAGTTCGTCGCCCAGCAGCGCGCTCAGCAATTCGTCGCCGGACCGGCCGATGAGACCAAGAATTCGCCAGCAGGGAATCTCTTTCTCCACGTCGAGAAAAGCGTGGTGCCAGGCCACGACGTGGTGGAAGTTGGAGTCGACCAGGGTGCCGTCGACGTCGAACAGGACGGTGGTCGGTGCCATCTCAACTGACCTTTCGGTTGATTCGAGCCGGGCGGTGGGTACCCATCTGAGGACCCGTTAACTCAGCCAATCCCGCACCTTGGGTTGCCCGGCAGGCAACCGCCCGATGTCGAGAGGTCACCAATGCCGAAAACCACGAAGGGCGGCACGCCCAAATCTGACGAGCTGCCCGGTACTCTGCGGCGATCGAACTCCAAGGCGCAACGGACGTTCACCAAGTCGCACGACGCCGCCGCCGATGAGTACGGCAGTGAGGAGCGCGCCCACCGCGTCGCCTATGCAGCGCTCAAGCGCAGCTTCGAAAAGGTCGGCGATCGCTGGCTGCCCAAGAAGCAGAGCGGGCCCTCGGACGCCCGAGCCGAACGAGGCGGGCTGCACAACCCAATTCCGTCCGACGAGGGCGTCGACGCCAACGCCAGCAAAAAGCATCTGCTCGAAATCGCCCGCAAACTCGATATTTCCGGCCGATCCGCGATGGACAAATCGCAGCTGGTCGAAGCGATCAAGAAACACAACCGCAAGACCTGACGCCGACCGGGCTGCGCGTCGGTACGGCGAGAGCCTGATTGCCCGGTGACGGATCGGGTACTCGGACCGCCATGAGTGTTAGAGATCACAGGACCGCTGGGGTGCGCCAGCAGGCACAGGATCAGGCCGAACAGGCACGCACCGCGATGGAAGACAAACGCGACGGGCAGGACGGCGGTGTGAGCGGCTGGGTGGCCGAGCGAGCCGGTGAGTGGGATCTCAGCGGTACCGACGAGACAGCGCTGCAACGGCAGAAGTTTTTCTGGAACATGCTGGTGGATTACTGGTTTCGGATGGAGATCGACGGCTGGGAGAACGTCGGGCAGCCCCCGGCACTGCTGGTCGGTATCCACTCGGGCGCCCCGTTCGTGTGGGACGCCTGGACGGTAGGCCTGCAGTGGTGGCGCCGCTTCGGGTCCGAGCGCCCACTCCACGGCACCGCCCACGACGCACTGATGGCCATTCCCGGTATCGGGCGCTACTTCCGTTCGATGGGGGTGTTGCCCGCGGCCCCCGATGCGATCGCAACGGCACTGGCCGAGGGGCACGACGTCGCGTTGTGGCCGGGCGGCGAAGTGGACTCATTGCGGCCGTGGAAGGAGCGCGACCAGGCGAATCTGGCCGGGCGCAGGGGTTTCGTGAAGATGGCCATCCGCGCCGGAGTGCCGATCGTGCCGATCGCCACCGTCGGGGGCGCTGACGCCATGCCGGTGTTGATTCGCGGCGATCGGCTATCGCGCGCCTTGCGGCTGGATAAGTTGTTGCGGCTCAAGGTTTTCCCGCTGGCCATTTCGCTGCCCTGGGGCATCGCCCCCGCCGCGCTCCCTCAGTTACCGCTACCGGCCAAAATCCGTACCCGATTCATGCCGGCGATCGAAATCGACAGCGACCCGGCTCTGGCCGACGATGACGCGTACATCGACCGCAAATACCACGAGGTCGAAGACAGCATTCAGCGCGGGATGGACGCTCTTGCCCGCAAGCGGGCACTGCCGGTATTCGGCTAGCCGGCGCAGAACCGACAGCAACGAGGCCCGGTCCATAGCGGACCGGGCCTCGTTGGCTACTAACTAGTCTTGGTGAGCCTGCTGGCGCTTCTCGGCGGCCTCTTCGGCACCGCGCGCTGTTTCAGCTTCGGCTTCCTTCGAGGCGACGTCGCGCTGGGCGGACGCCTTGTCCTGCTGGGCTTGGCCCTCTTCTTTGAGGTCGTCGTGGCCGATTACGCTGCCAACGGCCTCTTTGGCCAGACCCTTGGCGCCTTCGACTACACCCTTGACGCCTTCTGCAGGCCCGCTCTTGTTGTCGTCCGACATGAGTCCTCCTATTTGGCTTACGCCTTGATCGTCGCCGGCCCGTGGCTGGACCGGTCTGGACGTCGTACGGGGCGCGTTGTGAGCCCGTCGCGCCTCTCGAGAGTCAGTTCCCTCGGTGCTCGGGCACCAAACCTCACGAGACCGCGCAGTCTTCGGTGATGGGGGCTGCCGAACTACGAAGACCTGGTAGCGCGGTCGGTGTCCACGGATGTGACGCCGAACACCGCTGTTTCGACTGACCCGGCCAAAGCGGTCGACTCTCGGGACGGGCAGCCGACCGATAGGGCAGGATGGACCCGGCTGACTTGGGGACAGCCGTGGCGGGGACAGCTGGAGGGCGTCGTCGGTGTGCTAGGAGTCAGATGACGGAGCAGGAGCCGGCAGGCACCAACGGCGCCGAGTCGTCGAGCCGGGACAGGTATGCACGCGTGCTGCTCAAACTCGGTGGCGAGATGTTCGGCGGCGGTCAGGTGGGCCTGGATCCCGACGTGGTGGCCCAGGTCGCCCGTCAGATCGCCGAAGTGGTGCGAACCGGCGTCCAAGTTGCCGTGGTGATCGGCGGAGGCAACTTCTTCCGCGGCGCACAGCTGCAGCAGCGCGGCATGGAACGCACCCGGTCGGACTACATGGGGATGCTCGGTACCGTGATGAACAGTCTTGCGCTGCAAGACTTTCTGGAAAAAGAAGGGATCGCCACCCGGGTCCAGACGGCGATCACCATGGGGCAGGTGGCTGAGCCCTACCTACCGCTGCGAGCCGTGCGCCATCTGGAAAAGGGGCGGGTGGTCATCTTCGGCGCCGGTATGGGGCTGCCGTACTTTTCGACGGACACCACCGCCGCGCAGCGGGCCCTGGAGATCGGCGCCGACGTGGTGTTGATGGCCAAGGCGGTCGACGGGGTGTTCGCCGAGGACCCGCGGATCAATCCGGGCGCCGAACTGTTCACGGCGATTTCCCACCGTGAAGTCATCGACCGCGGTCTTAAGGTGGCCGACGCGACCGCCTTCAGCTTGTGCATGGACAATCGCATGCCGATCCTGGTTTTCAACCTGCTGACCGATGGCAATATCGCTCGGGCCGTCGCGGGTGAGAAAATCGGGACGCTGGTGTCCACGTGAGAGAGGAGCGGCAGAAATGATTGACGAGACTCTCTTTGATGCCGAAGAGAAGATGGAAAAGGCTGTGTCGGTGAGTCGCGACGATTTGTCGACCATCCGGACCGGCCGGGCGAACCCGGGCATGTTCAACCGCGTCGTCATCGACTATTACGGTTCTGCCACCCCGATCACCCAACTGGCCAGCATCAACGTTCCCGAAGCGCGGCTGGTCGTCATCAAGCCGTACGAGGCCGGTCAGCTCGGAAACATCGAGGCGGCGATCCGCAATTCGGATCTCGGGGTCAACCCCACCAACGACGGCACGCTGATCCGGATCGCGGTACCGCAGCTGACCGAGGAACGTCGTCGGGAGTTGGTCAAGCAAGCCAAAGCCAAAGGCGAGGACGCCAAGGTGTCGGTACGCAACATTCGCCGTAAGGCGATGGAGGAATTGCACCGGATTCGCAAAGACGGCGAAGCCGGCGACGACGAGGTCTCGCGCGCCGAGAAAGACCTCGACAAGTCCACCCAGCAGTACGTGACCCAGATCGACGACCTGGTCAAGCACAAGGAAGGCGAGCTGCTGGAGGTCTAGCGGCCGATCAGCAGACTACGTCCGTGGCAGAGACCGATACCGGCGCAAACATCCCCGCCGAAGATTCGGTGCAGGAGCCTCCGGCCGGCAAGCGAAAGAAATCGCGGGCCGGTCGCAACCTACCCGCGGCGATCGCCGTCGGCGCCGCCATCGGCTTCAGCATCATTGCGATCCTGATTTGGGACCGTTATCTGTGGGTTTTCCTGCTCACCGCGGCGATGCCACTCGCGACGCACGAGGTGGTCCGGCGGCTGCGCGAGGCCGATTACGTCATTCCGGTCATCCCACTGCTGGCCGGCGGCGAACTCATGGTCTGGCTGGCCTGGTATTACCACGCGGTGGGCGCGTTGGCCGGCTTCGGCATCACCGCGGTCGTCTGCATGTTCTGGCGGCTGGCGCTCGGCGCTTCATCCGCGCCGGATGGATCGGCTGACTCGCCGTCGGGGAATTACCTGCGCGACGTCGCGGCCACAGTCTTCGTGGCGGCGTGGGTGCCGCTGTTCGCGTCGTTCAGCGTGTTGCTGGCCTATCCGGCGACCGGCTCCGCGCGGGTGTTCTGCCTGATGATCGGCGTCGTCGCCTCCGACGTCGGCGGCTATGCGGTCGGCGTGCTGTTCGGCAAGCACCCGATGGTCCCGTCGATCAGCCCGAACAAGTCGTGGGAGGGCCTGGCCGGTTCGCTGATCTTCGGGATCACCGCGGTCACGTTGACCGCAACACTTCTGATCCACAAGCCGGTGTGGATCGGCCTGCTGCTCGGGCTGACAATCGTGGCCACCGCGACCCTGGGCGACCTGGTCGAGTCACAGATCAAGCGAGACCTGGGGATCAAGGACATGGGTCGGATCCTGCCGGGTCACGGCGGTCTGATGGACCGACTGGACGGGACGCTGCCGTCGGCGGTCGCGACCTGGGCCGTCCTGACCCTGTTGCCCTGAGGTCTGCCAATCATGAAGCAGGAGTTGGTATTCGAAGCGCCGCGGCGCTCGCTGCCGCCGCGACATCTGGCTGACCTTGACGAGGCCGCCAGCGCGGAGGCCGTCGCGGCGCTGGGTCTGCCGCCGTTTCGGGCCAAGCAGCTGGCGAATCAGTATTACGGCCGATTGATCGCCGACCCCCGACAGATGACGGACCTGCCGGCTGCGGTTCGCGGCCAGGTGGCTGAGGCACTGTTCCCGAAGCTGCTGAGCGTGGCCCGCGAGATCACCTGCGATGCGGGTGAAACCCGAAAGACGTTGTGGCGGGCCGTCGACGGCACCACCTTCGAGTCGGTGCTGATGCGTTACCCCAAGCGCAACACGGTGTGTATCTCGTCGCAGGCCGGCTGCGGCATGGCATGCCCGTTCTGCGCGACCGGCCAAGGCGGTCTGACCCGGAATCTGTCGGCAGGCGAGATCGTAGAACAGGTCCGTGCTGCGGCTGCGACGCTTCGCGACGAGTGGGGCGACCGGCTGTCCAACGTGGTGTTCATGGGCATGGGGGAGCCGCTTGCCAACTACGCCCGGGTGCTCACCGCGGTACGTCGCATCATCGGCCCGGCCGATAAAGGGGCCGGATTTGGCATCTCGGCGCGGTCGGTGACGGTGTCGACGGTCGGGCTGGCCCCGGCAATCCGCAAGCTCGCCGACGAGCGACTCGGTGTCACCCTGGCACTGTCGCTGCACGCCCCCGACGACGAGCTACGCGACACCCTGGTGCCGGTCAACAACCGGTGGAAGGTCAGCGAAGCGCTGGATGCCGCGCGCTACTACGCCGACCAGACCGGGCGCCGGGTCTCGGTGGAGTACGCGTTGATCCGTGACGTCAACGACCAACCGTGGCGCGCGGACCTGCTGGGCAAGCGGCTGCACCGCGCGCTGGGCCCGCTCGTGCATGTGAACTTGATTCCGCTGAACCCGACACCGGGCAGCGAATGGGACGCCAGCCCCAAGCCCGCGGAGCGGGAGTTCGTCCGTCGGGTCCGCGCCGCTGGTGTTGCCTGCACGGTGCGGGATACCCGAGGTCGGGAGATTGCCGCCGCGTGCGGCCAGTTGGCCGCCGAAGGCGGGTAGCTGGAGCGCACGGGTTGTAGGCCGAGCGTGCGGCCAGTTGGCCGCCGAAGGCTCGCCTACTTGAGCCAGCCGCGCCGACGGCCCCACATGTCGCGCACGAGGAAGAAGAGGCCCAGTGCGGCGAAGCCGATTACCCATACGTCCTCGACGTGGCCGACGTGGTTGCCGCGCAAGAAAGCCAGCAGCAGCCCGATGATCGCCAAGCCCGTGAGGTGCCAGCTGCGGTAGTTGATCTTGCTCCAGCCCCATTCCGCCGACGGCACATCGGCGACGTCGACCCCGTCGGAGCGCTCCACCTCGGTACTGGCCACGGCAAACTCCTCGGGTAGGTATCGGGGATGCCTGCACATTCTGGCATATCGGGATTCGTCGGGCGCGCCGGTGGCGCGGCACAATGAGTAGGTGACTTCGCATGGTGACGCCCGCGTCGACGGTGACGTCCCGCTGGCCGCCGAACGTCGCCGTCGGGTCTTGGTGCTGGGTAGCACCGGTTCGATCGGGACCCAGGCGCTCGAGGTCATCGCCGCCAATCCCGACCGCTTCGAGCTGGTGGGGCTCGCTGCCGGCGGCGGACACCCGGACCTGCTGGCCCGGCAGCGGGCCCAGACCGGGGTGAGCAATATCGCGGTCGCGGACGAGCGCGCCGCGCAGGCTGTCGGCGACGTCACCCACAGCGGGCCGGACGCCGCAACCCGGCTGATCGAGAGCACCGAGGCCGACGTCGTGTTGAACGCGTTGGTCGGCGCGCTGGGCCTGCAGCCGACCCTGACCGCGCTGGCCTCGGGAGCCCGCTTGGCCCTGGCCAACAAGGAGTCGCTGATCGCCGGCGGACCGCTGGTGCTGGCCGCCGCGCAGCCCGGCCAGATCGTTCCGGTGGACTCCGAACACTCAGCGCTGGCGCAGTGTCTGCGCGGCGGCAGCGCCGACGAAGTCGCCAAGCTGGTGCTGACCGCATCGGGCGGACCGTTCCGCGGCTGGTCGGCCGCGCAGCTCCAACACGTCACCCCTGAGCAGGCCGGCGCGCATCCGACCTGGTCGATGGGGCCGATGAACACGTTGAACTCGGCGTCGCTGGTCAACAAGGGCCTCGAGCTCATCGAGGCCCACCTGCTGTTCGCCATCCCGTATGGCCGCATCGACGTCGTCGTGCATCCGCAGTCGATCGTGCACTCGATGGTCACCTTCACCGACGGCTCGACGATCGCGCAGGCCAGCCCGCCGGACATGAAGCTGCCGATCGCGCTGGCCCTGGGCTGGCCGGACCGGGTGCCGGCGGCGGCCGCCGCCTGTGACTTCTCCACCGCGTCGAGGTGGGATTTCGAGCCGCTGGACCACGAGATCTTCCCGGCGGTCGCGTTGGCCCGTCACGCCGGTGAGACGGGCGGATGCATGACCGCCGTCTACAACGCCGCAAATGAAGAGGCGGCCGAGGCCTTCCTGGCCGGAAGGATCGGTTTCCCGGCAATCGTGCAAACAATCGCCGACGTCCTGAGCGCCGCCGACCAGTGGGCGGCAGAACCCGCTACCGTGGAAGACGTACTCGACGCGCAGCGCTGGGCCCGTGCTGAAGCACTTGGTCTGATCGAGCGCGCCACACAGGAGGTTTCACCGACTCGATGATGTTCGTTATCGGCATCGTGTTGTTCGCGCTCGCCATCCTCATCTCGGTGGCGTTGCACGAATGCGGCCACATGTGGGTCGCGCTGGGCACCGGCATGAAGGTGCGCCGCTACTTCGTCGGCTTCGGCCCGACCTTGTGGTCGACCCGCCGCGGCGAAACCGAATACGGCCTCAAAGCGATCCCGGCCGGTGGCTTCTGCGACATCGCCGGCATGACGTCGGTAGAAGAACTGCAACCCGACGAGCACGACCGCGCGATGTACAAGCAGAAGACCTGGAAGCGGGTCGCGGTGCTGTTCGCCGGTCCCGGGATGAACTTCGTGATCGGCCTGGTGCTGATCTACGCCATCGCGGTCATCTGGGGGCTGCCTAACCTGCATCCCACCGCGGTTATTGGTCAAACATCCTGTGCGGCAGGCGAAATCAAGCAAGGTGACTTCGAGAAGTGCACCGGTGACGGCCCGGCGGCCACCGCCGGGATCCGGGCCGGCGACGTGGTGCTCAAGGTCGGCGATACCCCGGTGACCGACTTCTCCGACATGGCCGCGGTAGTGCAGAAGCTGCACGGCACCGTCCCCGTCGTGATCAAGCGCGACGGTCAGACGATGACCAAATACGTCGACATCGCCCAGCGGCAGCGCTGGGTGACCAACGGCAAGGACGGCGCCAAGCCGGCGAAGATCGGCGTGATGGGAGTCGTCGGCTCCCAGCCCGGACCCACCCACTACAACCCGATCAGCGCGATACCGGGAACTTTCACCTTCACCGGCAATCTGACCGTGCTGCTGGGCAAGTCCCTCATCGCCATTCCGACGAAGGTCGGTGCCTTGATCCACGCGATCGGCGGCGGTGAGCGTGCACTCGACACCCCGATCAGCGTCGTCGGCGCGAGCATCATCGGCGGAGACACCGTGGACCACGGCGTCTGGGTGGCGTTCTGGTTGTTCCTGGCACAGCTGAACTTCATCCTCGGTGTCATCAACCTGGTGCCGCTGTTGCCATTCGACGGTGGCCACATCGCGATCGCGGTGTTCGAGAAGCTGCGCAACCTGATTCGCACGGCCCGCGGCAAAGTTGCGGCCGGGCCGGTGAACTATCTCAAGCTGATGCCCGCAACCTACGTAGTGTTGGTTCTGGTCGTCGGTTACATGCTGCTGACGGTGACCGCGGATGTGGTCAACCCGATTCGGCTGTTCCAGTAGCGCGGGCTCAGGCCGCGGGCGGGACCGAATGAAAGCGAGAGAAGGCAAACAGTGACCACAGGTCTGGGTATGCCGACGGCGCCGGCGCCCACGCTGGCACCCCGGCGCAAGACGCGACAGCTGATGGTCCGAGACGTCGGTGTGGGTAGTGATCACCCGATTTCGGTGCAGTCGATGTGCACCACCAAAACTCACGACGTCAACGCGACCTTGCAGCAGATCGCCGAATTGACCGCCGCCGGCTGCAACATCGTGCGAGTGGCGTGCCCGCGTCAGGAGGATGCCGACGCGCTCGCCGCGATCGCCAGGAAGAGTCAGATCCCGGTCATCGCCGACATCCACTTCCAGCCGAAATACATCTTCGCCGCGATCGACGCCGGCTGCGCCGCGGTGCGGGTAAACCCGGGCAACATCAAGGAGTTTGACGGCCGCGTCGGGGAGGTCGCGAAAGCCGCTGGCGCAGCGGGCATTCCGATTCGCATCGGCGTCAACGCCGGATCGCTGGACAAGCGATTCATGGAGAAGTACGGCAAGGCAACGCCTGAAGCGCTGGTTGAGTCGGCGCTGTGGGAAGCCTCGCTGTTCGAGGAGCACGGCTTCGGCAATATCAAGATCAGCGTCAAGCACAACGATCCAGTGGTGATGGTCGCGGCGTACGAGCAGCTCGCCGCCAAGTGCGACTACCCGCTGCACCTGGGTGTCACCGAGGCCGGCCCGGCCTTCCAGGGCACCATCAAGTCGGCCGTCGCGTTCGGTGCGCTGCTGTCCAAGGGGATCGGCGACACCATTCGGGTGTCGTTGTCGGCGCCGCCGGTCGAAGAGATCAAGGTCGGCACTCAGATTCTCGAGTCGCTGAACCTTCGGCCGCGTGGGCTGGAGATCGTGTCCTGCCCGTCCTGCGGGCGCGCGCAGGTCGACGTGTACAGCCTGGCCAACGAAGTTTCGGCGGGTCTGGACGGACTCGACGTGCCGCTGCGGGTGGCCGTGATGGGGTGCGTCGTCAACGGGCCGGGCGAGGCGCGCGAGGCCGACCTCGGCGTGGCCTCGGGCAACGGCAAGGGCCAGATCTTCGTCCGGGGCGAGGTGATCAAGACCGTGCCCGAAGCGCAGATCGTCGAGACTTTGATCGAAGAGGCAATGCGATTGGCTAACGAGACGGGCACCGACGGGTCAACGGCGAGCGGTGCGCCAGTTGTGACCGTAAGCTGACATTGGCCTAATCGGGCTGTATCCGGTCGCAGAAAGAGTCAGTATGTCGGCTCCGCCCATCCGCCGCATGGTCAGCGAGCGACGGGTGTCAGTTGTGCGCGACGGCGCCTCTGTGCGCCGGGTTTTCGACGACGACCCGGTCGGCTCGTGCATGGTGGCCGCGAGGGTCGCCGATCACGGCTTGGACCCCAACTCGATTGGCGGAGAGCTGTGGACGCGCCGAGGTCCCGACGAGTCGCTGTGCTACGCCGGCGCCAACTTGATTCCACTACGCGGCCGACTCGACGACTTGTATGCGTTCGCCGACGCGGCGCTGACGGGCTCGCGACGGTGCTCGTCGCTGGTCGGGCGGGCCGAGCTGGTGATGCCGATGTGGCAGCGCCTCGAGCCGGCCTGGGGCCCTGCACGCGACGTGCGTGACCGTCAGCCGTTGATGGCGCTGACCACGATGCCGACCTGCGCGATCGATCCCGGCGTGCGGCAGGTCAAGCCAGAAGAACTCGACACCTATCTGGTGGCGGCGATCGACATGTTCATCGGCGAGGTCGGCGTCGACCCGCGGCTCGGCGATGGCGGGCGCGGCTACCGGCGCCGGGTCGCCAGCCTGATCGCGGCCGGGCGGGCTTGGGCTCGTTTCGAGAACGGCGAGGTGGTCTTCAAAGCCGAGGTCGGATCGCAGTCGCCGACGGTCAGCCAGATCCAGGGGGTGTGGGTGCATCCCGAATGGCGTGGTCGCGGCCTAGGCACGGCGGGCACGGCGACGCTGTCCGCGGTCATCGTCGGCACCGGCCGTACGGCCAGCCTGTATGTCAATGACTTCAACACCGTGGCGCGGGCGACCTACGACCGGATCGGCTTCGACGAGATCGGCACCTTCGCCACCGTTCTGCTGGACTGACCAAGCGCCTACTCGGAGGTCGGCGTAGGCGCGATCGGTGCTCAAACGCTCGGGCGCCCACGTCGATCCAGGCGCAAATGTGCCAGCCGCACTCCGTAACAATCCAGTATCGGTGTGTCGCCGTCTGTCCGGCTTCGGCAGCTCTAACATCAGCCACAATGGCAACAAAATTCACACTGGCATCAGCAGCCACAGTTGGTGCTGCGGTACTCGTCGTGACGGGCGCGGTGTCGGCCTGCACGCCGAAACAAGAGGGGCCCACGGCGGCGGCCCAGAAGTTTTTCGCCGCGTTGGCCACCGGCGACACCGCGGCGGCCGCCGACCTGAGCGACAACCCCAGTGACGCGCGCGAAGCCCTCAACGCGGCGTGGGCGGGCCTGCAGGCCGGCCACCTCGACACGCAGATTTTGGGGTCGAAGTACGCCGAGGACACCGGCTCGGTCAGCTACCGCTACACCTGGCATCTGCCCAAGAACCGGAACTGGACCTATGACGGACAGTTGAAAATGGCCCGCTACGAAGGTCATTGGCAGATCCGCTGGAGCAGCACCGACCTGCATCCCCATCTCGGCGAGCATCAGACGCTGGCCCTGCGCGCTGATCCTCCCAAACGCGCCTCGGTCAACGAAGTCGGCGGCAGCGACGTGCTGGCGCCGGGCTACCTGTACCACTACACGTTGGACGCATCGAAGGCCGGCGCGTTTCTGATCAGTACCGCCCGCTCGGTGGTCGACGTTCTGCATCCCCTCGACGACACGCTCAACGACCCACAGCGCCTGGCCGAGCAGGCCAGCGGCACCGGAAAGCCGGTCGATCTGATCACGCTGCGCACCGACGACAACAACAACATCGCGCCGGTCCTGGGCAGCATGCCCGGCGTGGTGATCACACCGCAGGCTGAACTGCTGCCCACGGACTATCACTTCGCCCCGGCGCTGATCAACCAGGTGAAGAAGGCGGTGGTCGACGAGCTCGACGGTGAGGCGGGCTGGCGAGTGGTCAGCATCAACCAGAACAACGTCGATCTGGCGGTGCTGCACGAGGTTCAGCCGGCTCCGGCCCCGTCGGTGTCGATCAGCCTGGACCGCGCTGTGCAAAATGCTGCTCAGCGCGCGGTGGACAACCAAGGTCGCCAGGCGATGATCGTGGTGATCAAACCGTCGACCGGCGAGATCCTCGCCGTCGCACAGAATTCCGCGGCCGACGCGCTGGGGCCGATGGCCACCACCGGCCTCTACCCGCCGGGGTCGACGTTCAAGGTGGTCACCGCGGGAGCGGCACTCGAGCGCGATATGGCAAGTCCCAACACGCTTTTGGGCTGCCCTGGCCATCTCGACATCGGACAGCGTGTGGTCCCTAACTATGGTGGCTTCGATTTGGGCACAGTTCCGATGTCGCGCGCGTTCGCCAGCTCGTGCAACACCACATTCGCGCAACTGGCCAGTCAGATGCCGCCGCGGGGTCTGACGCAAGCCGCCAACAAATACGGCATGGGCCTGGATTACCAGATCGACGGCCTCAGCACGGTCACCGGATCCGTACCACCGACGGTCGATCTGGCCGAACGCACCGAAGACGGTTTCGGCCAGGGCAAGGTGCTGGCGTCCCCGTTCGGTATGGCGATGGTCGCGGCCACCGTGGCTGCCGGAAAGGCGCCGGTGCCCAAGCTCATCGAGGGGCGGCCCACCACGATCACCGGCGACACCACCCCGATCAGCGAGAAGATGATCGAAGGCCTGCGCCCGATGATGCGGCTGGTGGTGACCAACGGCACCGGCAAGGAGATCGCGGGCTGCGGCGAGGTGTACGGAAAGACCGGGGAGGCGGAGTTTCCCGGCGGTTCGCATTCCTGGTTCGCGGGTTACCGCGGCGACCTGGCCTTTGCGGCGCTGATCGTCGGGGGAGGCAGCTCGGAGTACGCGGTGCGGATGACCAAGTTCATGTTCGAGTCGATGCCGGCCGGCTACCTGGCCTAAGAAAGCTGTCACCCGGCCGCGAGGGGCGACCGGGTGACAGGGTTCATTCGTCGAGCTTTCAGACTCCGGAGGCTCCGGCGTTGTCCCGCCTGCCGGCTCGACGTCTGGAGTCCGGACCGGTGGGGGCGACCCCCCGACCCCACCGGCCCGGACTACCACCTCTTGTCGAGGTGGGTCTAGCGGATCAGAACGCTGACGCCAGGTTCGCCGGCGTCTCACCCAGCAGGATGTCGATCAGCGGGGTGAGGACGAAGTTCAGACCCGTCGGGGTGAGCAGACCGTAGTCCAGACCCGTGGCGAGGTAGCCCAGGAAGTCGTCCGGAACCAGGTAGGCACCGCCGCTGTCAGCGATGGTTCCGGCGATACCAGAAGATACCTGCTCGTAGAACGCACTGGGGTCGATGGCGTTGACCAGGTTCTCCAACCCGTGCTCGAACGGCGCTGCTTCGAACGCGTCAACGTCGTTGACGAACACCGCGTAGCTGGTGGGGTCTGCGGTTGCGGCGTTGATGTCCAGCAGGTGGTTCGCCGCGCCCTGCGCTCCATCGGCGCCGAACAGCACCGTGTAGGCATCACCCGGTGCGTAGGTGTCGACGACTGGTGTGTCGACCGAGGCGGACGCCGCTGCCTCCGAGGCGGCCCCGGCCGGCGGCTCACCCAGCAGGATGTCGATCAGCGGGGTCAGGACAAAGTTCAGTCCTGTCGGGGTGAGCAGGCCATAGTCCAGACTCGTGGACAGGTAGCCCAAGAAGTCATCCGGTGCCAGGTAGGCGCCGCCGCTGTCAGCGATGGTGCCGACGACGCCGGCCGTGGTCTGCTCGTAGAACGCGCTGGGGTCGATGGCGTTGACCAGGTTCTCCAAGCCGTGCTCGAACGGCGCTGCTTCGAACGCGTGCACGTCGTTGACGAACACCGCATAGCTGGTGGGGTCTGCGGTTGCGGCGTTGATGTCCAGCAGGTGGTTCGACACACCCTGAGCGCCGTCTGAACCGAACAACTCGGTGTAGGCGTCGTTCGGGCCGTAGATGTCGACGACCGGTGCGGCATTCGCGTTGCCCATTCCGAGCATTGCCGCCGCCGCCGTCGCACCCCCCAGCGCTGTTGCCAAGGTGAACGCGGTCCGCCGACCCCGTCCGTTAGAATTCTTGCGACTCATGTGCGAGCTCCCATCTAGGTGTCTCTCCTTGTGGATGTGGGGTTGCCGCCCCACAGCCGTTGGCTCGCACATGAGTCCTAATCTCCCCCATGGCGGACGAGCCATCGACCGGTCGAAGCTTATAACAGGTTGGCCACCGCGTTAAGCAATTTTCTAATAAAAAACTCAGGTGATGTATTCACAGCGTTAAGTGTCCTCTTAGCCGGGGTTCGAGGCCTGTTCGATCCATTAAGCAAGTGAAGTAAGGCGGCCTTCCGCAGGCCCCGGCCGAGTGTGAAAATCCGGTCGTCGGACTGAAAGTGCACCTCAATGCCCTGCGTGCGGGATAACGGCTGCTGCTGAAATCGCCAACGACAGCAAGAAGTCAGCAGAGCGAGCGGGCTTAGTTCTCACAATGTGGGATAGTTTCCGGGAAACCGGACGCCAAATCCGGTTTAGTGAACGCGCTGTCTGAGAGGCGCCAACAATGGTTTTGACGGTCTGCTCGATAATGTCGATATTGAAGGCAAGATCGAATTCGATCGTCATTAAATGGGAATGCCTAGATGGAAACCGCCCTCAGTGCCGGTTCAGGCGAAACTCAATTGCATACCTATGGAATCAACTCGCGCGGCCAACGGGGTGGTCGTACAGCGGGCGTGCCAGGAGTCCGCGGCGGTAGATTGGAACGGCCATGGCACGTCCAGATGAACTGTCCGAACTGCGCGTCTCCGACGCCGACCGCAACGGCACGCTCCGGCGCCTGCACAACGCGGTCGCCCTCGGCCTGATCGACATCAGCGAGTTCGAAGAGCGGTCCACGCACGTGTCTTACGCCCGGACCCGCAACGAGCTCGACAGCCTGGTCGGTGATCTCCCGGGTCCTGGGGCGATCGTCGCCTCCGCCGCCGACCGGGTCGAGCTGCGAGGCTGGGCGGGCTCACTCAAGCGCCATGGCGAGTGGACCGTCCCCACCCGGCTGGCGCTGGTGCGGCGCATGGGATCGGTGGAGCTGGATCTGGTCAAGGCCAGATTCGCGGGGCCGGTGGTGGTGATCGAGCTCGACATGCGGTTCGGTTCGGTCGAGATCCGATTGCCCGAAGGCGCCAGTGCATCCCTTGACGACGTCGAGGTCTACGGCGGCAGCGCCAGCGATCGGCGGAAAGTCGCGCCGGCTGAGGGCACTCCGCACGTGGTGTTGACCGGCCGGGTGGTCTGCGGCTCGGTGAAGGTCAAAGGGCCGCGCCGGTCGCTGGTGCGCCGCCGCGGCCGCGTCTGAGGCGCTCCCCAACGGATATCCTGACAACATGCCTGTTCGTTCCGCCCTATCCGCCGGCGTGGTCTCGCTCGACCCGTCCAGTGCCCAAGTCGATCGCGCGCCCGGAGTACGTCGGCAAGCCGACGGCGCGCGAGGGTACCGAGCCGTGGGTGCAGACACCTGAGGTCATCGAGAAAATGCGGGTCGCCGGGCAGATCGCCGCTCGCGCGCTCGCTGAGGCGGGCAAGGCCGTCGCCCCCGGGGTGACCACCGACGAGCTGGACCGCATCGCCCACGATTACATGGTCGACCACGGCTCCTACCCGTCGACCCTGGGCTACAAGGGCTATCCCAAATCTTGCTGCACGTCGCTCAATGAGGTCATCTGCCACGGCATTCCCGATTCGACCGTGATCGAAGACGGCGACATCGTCAACATCGACGTCACGGCCTACATCGACGGCGTCCACGGCGACACCAACGCCACGTTTCTGGCCGGCGATGTCTCCGAGGAGCACCGCCTGCTCGTCGAACGCACCCATGAGGCCACCATGCGGGCGATCAAAGCCGTCAAGCCGGGGCGTGCGCTGTCGGTGGTCGGCCGGGTGATCGAGTCGTATGCAAACCGGTTCGGTTACAACGTTGTCCGTGATTTCACCGGCCACGGCATCGGCACCACGTTCCACAACGGCCTGGTGGTGCTGCACTACGACCAGCCTGCCGTCACCACCATCCTCGAGCCGGGGATGACCTTCACCATCGAGCCGATGATCAACCTCGGGTCGTTGGACTATGAGATATGGGATGACGATTGGACCGTCGTCACCAAAGACCGCAAGTGGACCGCGCAATTCGAGCACACTTTGCTTGTCACCGACTCCGGCGCGGAAATCCTGACCCTTCCGTGACCGCCCGGCCGTGAGCGGCGCGCTGCTGGTCGCCGGCACCACATCCGACGCGGGCAAATCGATGGTGGTCGCGGGGCTTTGCCGGTTGCTGGCGCGCAAGGGAATTCGGGTGGCGCCGTTCAAGGCGCAGAACATGTCGAACAACTCGGCGGTCACCGTCGAGGGCGGCGAGATCGGCCGGGCGCAGGCGATGCAGGCCCGCGCGGCCGGCTTGGCGCCGAGCGTCCGTTTCAACCCGATCCTGCTCAAACCCGGCAGCGACATGACCTCGCAGCTGGTGATCAACGGACACGTCGCCGGCACCGCCACCGCCGCGGAGTACTGGTCGGACCGTAACAAGCTGTCTGCGATCGTGCAAGACGAATTGGCAAAGCTGCGAAACGAATTCGATGCGGTGATTTGTGAGGGAGCCGGATCTCCGGCCGAAATCAACTTGCGGGCAAACGACTTGGTCAACATGGGCCTGGCGCGCGCTGCAAACCTTCCGGTCGTGATCGTCGGCGACATCGACCGCGGCGGGCTGCTCGCGCATCTGTTCGGGACAGTGGCGGTGCTCGACGCGCAGGACCAGGCGCTGATCGCCGGATTCATCGTGAACAAATTCCGCGGTGACGTCTCGCTGCTGGAGCCCGGTCTGCGCCAACTCGCCGAAATCAGCGGTCGTCCCACCTACGGCGTCCTGCCTTACACCGACGACCTGTGGCTCGACACCGAGGATGCGGTCCCGGTCTCGGCCCACCGCGTCCTGGGCACGCCCCGAGCACCGCAAGGCTCGCAGTGGCTTCGCGTGGCCGTGCTGCGGCTGCCTCGCATCTCCAACTCCACCGACGTCGAAGCGCTGGCGTGTGAACCCGGCGTGCTGGTGCGCTGGGTCCGAGATCCCGCCGACCTGGCCGATACCGACGTGATCGTGCTGCCGGGCACCAAATCCACCGTCGCCGACTTGGCTTGGATGCGTGCGAGAGGGCTGGACCAGGCCATTCGGTCACACGCCGCCTCGGGTCGCGCCGTGCTGGGCATCTGCGGGGGCTTCCAGATGCTGTGCCGGTCGATCGACGACACGGTCGAAAGTCGATCCGGCCGGGTCGAGGCGATGGGGATGCTGGACGCCGACATCGCGTTCGCGCCCGACAAGGTGCTGCGCCGCCGGCAGGATTCGCTGCATGGCTACGAGATCCACAACGGCCGGGTGGCCCGCTGCGCGGAGGCCACCTGGTTCGAGGTGGACGGGTTGCCGGAGGGATATCGGCGCGGCCAGGTATTCGGAACGCACTGGCACGGCTTGTTCGACAACGACGACTTCCGCCGGCGGTGGTTGGCCGCTGCCGCGGCGGCTGCCGGGCGCGACGGGTTCGTCGTTGCCGACGACGTCGATGTGGCTGCGCGACGCGACGCTCAACTCGATCTGATGGCCGATTTGCTGGATGCCCACCTCGACGTCGACGCGATCACCGGATTGCTCGACGGCGGTCCGCCGCAGCGTCCGACAATCGTCACTGCGCTGCGCTGACCGCGACCAATCGCTGCCGCAATCAAGGGGTTTCGTGAACGTCGCTGCGTTTTGTCCTCGACGGTTGTCGCAAGAGCTGTCCATGTTGCGCAAACATTTCCAATTGCCACACGGCTAACGATCCGCACGAAAATGGCCCGCGCGCGGTGCAATTGACTGTAATTTGCTGTGGTGCCTTCGACGATGATGACTACCGTCGACGGGTTTCCCATCCAGGTCTGCGACACCGGTCCGGAAAAGGGCTCCGTCGTGGTGCTGCTGTGCGCGGCCCAGCGGGCACTAACCGCGTACGAGGCGGTGTGCGAGCGTCTGCATACGGCGTCGCTGCGCACAATTGCCGTCGCCCCGGACCCTCGCCTGACGCCGAAGTCGGTGGTCGGCATTCTCGATGTGCTCGATGTCAGTTGGTGCGTGCTGGTCGGTGACCGGGACGGCGCCGAACTCGCATGGGAGTTGGCGGCGACGAGGCTGGACCGCTTCACCGGCCTGGTGGCCATCGACCGTGGTCATCCACGGGTCGCCGACCTCGCCGGCGTGATTCGCGACGACGGCTGCCCGCCGGTCGAAATCAACACGACCGCTCTGGTCAGCAATTCTGCCGCGCACTCGGTGGCTCGTGCCAGTCAGCGGTTCGTCTACGGCGACTACCGCATGGTGGAGTTACTCGGACGACGTAATGCGCACGAGTCGACGGCGCAACTGGCCGCCGAGATCGTCCTGCGCACCAGCACCTGGTGACGGATGCGATCACTCGTGACTTGTCGCGCGACGAGCTCGAGCGACTCGTCTCCGCCGGTGATATCGACACGGTCATCGTCGGGTTCAGCGACATGCAGGGCCGGCTGATGGGCAAGCGGGTGTCCGCGCCGTTCTTCCTCGACGAGGTCGCCGAATGCGGCGCCGAAGCTGCAACTACCTATTCGCCGTCGACGTCGACATGAACACTGTCACTGGCTACGCGATGTCGGGCTGGGACAGCGGTTACGGCGACATGGTGATGAGACCGGACCTGACGACGTTGCGGCGCATTCCTGGCTGCCCGGCACAGCGCTGGTGCTCGCCGATCTGGCTTGGCACGACGGCAGTCCGATCGAGCCCTCCCCGCGCCGCGTCTTGCGTCACCAGCTGGACCGCCTACGCGAGCGCGGGCTGCGTGCCTATGTCGCCACCGAGCTGGAGTTCATGGTCTTCGACGACACCTACCGCCAGGCCTGGGCGAACGGCTATCGCGGCTTGACTCCGGCCAGCGACTACAACATGGACTACGCGGTGATGGCCTCCAGCCGCATGGAGCCGCTGCTGCGCGACATCCGGCAGCACATGCAGGAGGCGGGCCTGCGCTGGGAGGCCGTCAAGGGCGAGTGCAACAGGGGACAGCAGGAGCTGGGCTTCGGCTACGACGAGGCGCTGATCACGTGCGACAACCACGGCATCTACAAAAACGGCGCCAAAGAGATCGCCGACCAGCACGGCAAGTCGCTGACATTCATGTCGAAATACGATGAGCGCGAAGGCAACAGCTGCCATATCCACATGTCCCTTCGGTCGACGGAGGGCGCTCCGGTGTTCGCCGACGACGATCAACCGCTTGGCATGTCGCAGATGTTTCGCAGCTTTGTCGCGGGCCAGTTGGCCACATTGCGAGAGCTCACGCTGCTTTACGCACCGAATATCAACTCCTACAAGCGGTTTGCCGACCGCAGCTTCGCGCCCACCGTGGTGGCGTGGGGTTTGGACAACCGCACCTGCGCGCTGCGCGTGGTCGGCCACGGCGACAGCATGCGGGTGGAATGCCGGGTGCCCGGGGGAGACGTCAACCAGTATCTGGCGGTGGCGGCACTGATCGCGGGTGGGCTGCACGGTATCGAACGCGAACTGTCGCTTCCGGAACCGTGCGCGGGCAACGCTTATCAGCAGAGCGGGAACGACAGCGACGGCGCAGCCGAGCGATTGCCCGGTACGCTGGCCGAAGCCGCGACGCTTTTCGACGCGTCAGCGGTCGCCCGGCAGGCGTTCGGGGATGAAGTGGTCGACCATTACGTCAACACCGCCCGCGTCGAGGTGACCGCTTTCAACGCGGCGGTCACCGATTGGGAGCGAGTGCGTGGGTTCGAGCGGTTTTGATCCGGTGACGATGCGGACCGGCACGGTCCGAGGGCCGAGGGGCGAGCCGGGCAGTGAGTTCTAAGGCACCGGTGATCGGCCTGACCACCTATCTGGAGCAGGCGCAGACCGGAGTCTGGGATGTGCGCGCCAGTTTTCTTCCAGCCGTCTACTTTCAGGGCGTGACCGCGGCCGGCGGGGTGGCTTTGTTGCTGCCGCCGCAGCCGGTGGATGCCGATATCGCCGAGCGAGTTCTCGACAGTCTGGACGGACTGCTGATCACCGGCGGTAAGGACGTTGACCCGGCCAGCTACGGTCAACAGCCGCATCCGAGCACCGACCAACCCGGACAGCAACGCGACACGTGGGAGTTTGCCCTGCTGCGCGGGGCGCTCAAACGTCAGCTTCCGGTGCTGGGTATCTGCCGCGGCGCGCAGGTGCTCAATGTCGCACTCGGCGGAACGCTGCATCAGCACCTGCCCGATGTCATCGGCCATAGCGGACACCGGGCAGGCAACGCGGTGTTCACTACGTTGCCGGTGCGCACCGTCGCCGGCACCCGGCTGGCCGCGTTGGTCGGCGAATCCGTTGACGTGCGGTGCTATCACCATCAGGCCATCGCCGATCTCGGTGAGGGCCTGGTCGTCAGCGGCTGGGATGCCGATGGTGTGATCGAGGCGTTGGAGCTGCCCGGGCACGGCTTCGCGCTGGCAGTGCAGTGGCATCCGGAGGAAAGTCTGGACGACCTACGGCTGTTCTCGGCGATCGTCGAGGCCGCGCAGGTATACGCGAGCAGGCGGGTGAGTTGAATGCGCGCCGGCGACGATGCAGAGCGAAGCGATGAGGGGGAGTGGCGCTAAATGCGTGCCGGCGACGATGCAGAGCGAAGCGATGAGGGGGAGTGGCGCTGAATGCGTGCCGGCGACGATGCAGAGCGAAGCGATGAGGGGGAGTGGCGCTGAATGCGTGCCGGCGACGATGCAGAGCGAAGCGATGAGGGGGAGTGGCGCTGAATGCGTGCCGGCGACGATGCAGAGCGAAGCGATGAGGGGGAGTGGCGCTGAATGCGTGCCGGCGACGATGCAGAGCGAAGCGATGAGGAGGAGTGGCGCTAAATGACCGTGGACCTGAGTCGACGGCTGGCGGACAAGGTCGCGGTGGTGACCGGTGGCGGCGGAGGTATCGGGCTGGCCTCGGCGCGACGCCTTCATGCCGAGGGTGCCACCGTGGTCATCGGCGACATCGACGAGCGGACCGGCACCGCCGCCGCCGACGAGCTGGGCGGACTCTTTGTGCCAGTGGATGTTTCGGATGAAGCCTCGGTCAACGGGCTCTTCGATACCGCGGCCGACCGCTACGGCTCGGTCGACATTGCGGTCAACAACGCCGGCATCTCCCCGCCGGACGACGACCTGATTGAGAACACCGAGCTGCCGGCATGGCAGCGGGTGCAAGACGTCAACCTGAAATCGGTGTATCTGTGCTGCCGGTCGGTGCTGCGGCACATGGCGCCCGCGGGGCACGGGTCGATCGTCAACATCGCCTCGTTCGTTGCGGTGATGGGATCGGCCACTTCGCAAATCTCCTACACCGCGTCCAAAGGCGGGGTGTTGGCGATGTCTCGCGAGCTCGGTGTGCAGTTCGCCCGCCAGGGCATCCGGGTCAACGCGCTGTGCCCGGGGCCGGTGAATACCCCACTGCTGCAAGAGCTTTTCGCCAAGGACCCCGAACGTGCCGCGCGACGGATGGTGCACGTGCCGATGGGCCGGTTCGGTGAGGCGGACGAAATCGCAGCTGTCGTGGCGTTTTTGGCCAGCGACGACGCATCGTTCATCACCGCGGCGACGTATCTAGTCGACGGCGGCATCAGCGCCGCCTACACCACCCCGCTGTAGAACGACTCATCCCGCCGCCGGTGGGTGTGCCATCACCGTCGGGCGGAACCCGTAGTGCGGAGCGGAGCCGTCGGCATGGTTTCCGCTCGCGGCGGCGAACGGTATGCCGGGCATGCCGGCCGCGAGTGCAGGCGGAGGAGCGAGCGGCGTCCCTCCCAATGCCGCGGACAGCGGGCTCACCGTGGGGGTGATCGCAGTCCAGCTGGGCGGCACCGCCAACGCGCCGATGGCCGCACCGCGACCCACGGCCGCCGACGCCCCGCCGCCAAGACCGCCGAGCTCGCCCAGTCCCGCAGCCGGGGCCGCCACCGCACCGCCGATTCCGCTTGCTGCCGTTGCCGCTTCCCCGGCTGCAGCAGCATCTCCGGCGGCCTCCGAAGCCGCGCCGGCCCCTCCGCCGGCACCTCCGAGCCCGACGAAATCCGACATGGTGCCCAGAAAGTTTCCCGGCATGTAGAACCCGGACGAGAACATGGTGTTCCACAGATTGTCGTTGAGCCCCAAGCCAGTCGACGAGAACAGCTTATTGAAGAACCCGGAAAACCCGGTCGTGGACGTCGAATTGCCGGTCAGTAGATCCAGAAGGTTCTGGAAACCCGAGCCCGCCGACGTCGCGGGCGAGGCGAGTCCTTGCAGTGCAGCGGGGACCGAAGTCACCAACTGCGATCCTGCCGTTTGCGTCGCCGTGCCCAGGGCTCCCGTTGTCGTGGTGGTCGGAGGCGGCGCGGCGAATGGCGTCAATGTCGATGCGGCCGCTGAAGATCCGGCGTAGCCGTACATCGCCGCGGCGTCTTGGGCCCACATCTCGGCGTAGTGGGCTTCGGTGGCCGCGATCGCGGGAGTGTTCTGGCCGAGGACATTGGTGGCGACCAGCGAGGCCAACAACGTCCGGTTGGCAACGATGACCGGTGGGGGCACCGTGGCTGTGAACGCAGTTTCGTAGGCACTGGCCGCCGCTTTGGCGTGGTCCGCTGCCTGTTCGGCTTGCGCAGCGGTGGCATTCATCCACGACACGTATGGTGCGGCGGCGGCCGCCATGGACGCCGACGCCGGGCCTCGCCACGGACCGCTGGTGAGACCGGAGATCACCGACCCGTAATCACCTGCGGCCGAGGACACCTCGGCTGCTAGGCTATCCCAGGACGCTGCCGCCGCGATGATCGGTCCAGAACCTGGACCGGCATACATCAGCCCGGAGTTGACTTCTGGCGGTAATGTTGCGAAATCCATTGCGAAACCTCTTATCCGGTAGCAACCGCGTTGGCGGTCTCGGTGGTGGCATACGAGTCGGCGCCGGCCGCCAACATCGTCACGAACATCTGGTGAATTGCCGCAGCCTGCGCGCTAACCGCCTGGTAGGAGTGTGCATGTCCAGCGAATTGCATTGCTGTCAAGGCGGATACCTCGTCGGAGGCGGCCGGGATCAGACCGGTGGTCGGCGCCGCCGCTGCGGTGTTCTGCGCTTGAAGTCTCAAGCCAACGGATTGAAGGTTGTCCGCTGCAGTGGATAGCATCTCCGGTACGATGGATACGAATGACATGGTTTTCTCCTTTGAATCAAGGCGCACGACGACAACGCAAGTCCGAGGCGCGGATTTGCGTGAAAATTGCTTCGGCACAGGCTGATTGCAGACAGCAAGCACCGCAACTGGGACCGAATGGAAATCTGCGGTCGTTGATTTGTGTCGGTGGCGAAGCCACCGGATCAGCTCAGGGCTGTAACGATCTTGGGTTTCACGCCCGAGTCCGGCGCGGTGGTGATCGCGACCTGGGGTGAACCCAAGTCGACTTGTCGTCGACGCGTCTCAGCCGACGCGTTCGGCCTGCACCGTCCACTTCTCCTCGATGCGCCCGTAGCGCCAGATCAGCAAGGCGCCGGCCCACGTGACCACGAACAGGCCGACGATGAGAAAACCAATTGCGTTGAGATCGATTCCGCCCAGCCAACTCCAGAATCCGCTGGTCCAGCCGAATTGCTCGGCCAGCAGTCCGAGCAATTCGACGGTGCCGATGAGCAGCGCGACGACCACCGAAAGCCCGGTGATAGTGATGTTGTAGTAGACCTTGCGCACTGGATTCGAAAAGGCCCAGCCGTAGGCGAAATTCATGAACGAGCCGTCGATGGTGTCCAGCAGACACATCCCCGCGGTGAACAACACCGGCAGGCACAAGATGGCGTACCACGGCAGTCCGGCCGCGGCGCTGGTGCCGGCAAGCACCAGCAGCGCGACTTCGGTCGCGGTGTCAAAGCCTAAGCCGAACAACACCCCGACCGGATACATATGCCACGACGCGCTAACCGATTTGGTGAAGCGGCCGAGCAGCCGATTGAGGAGTCCGCGATTGTTCAGCTGCGCTTCGAGTTCGTCTTCGTCGTAGTGGCCGTGACGTATCTGCGCGAACACGCGCAGGATGCCCACCAGGATCACAACGTTGATGATGGCGATCAAGTACAAGAAGACGCCCGAGACGGTGGTGCCGATCAGGCTGGTGTAGTGATGCAGGGCCGAAGAATCCTGCTCGACGGGCCCGATTATTGCCTTGAGCCCGAAGGCAATGAGCAGCGCCAGCCCGAACACCACCGACGAGTGGCCGAGGGAGAAGAAGAAGCCAACGGCAAGCGGCCGCTGCCCGTCGTTCATCAGCTTGCGGGTGGTGTTGTCGATCGCGGCGATGTGGTCGGCGTCGAATGCGTGGCGTAGCCCCAGCGTGTAGGCGGTCAGGCCGATGCCGATACCGAACGCTTTGTCCCCGATGCTCAAATGCGCCGGCTCGACGACGAGCACCAGTGTGCCCCAACCGATCACATGCAGCGCGACAATGATCGCGAACATCGATCCCAGGCGCAGCCACTCGTCGGGCGTCAAAGCCCCGCGTAGCCGAGAACGCGACGAGCGTTGCCTGCTGAGTGTGTCAGCGGCCATGTCGCGTCCCATCTGGATATGAACCCCGGCCACTATCGACGGTAAACCTCTTGCAGATGATTCGCAGGAATTCTGCGAGTATTTTGCAGGTGAAAATTCGGCAATCGGGTACAGCGCGGCGCTTCGGTCAGCCCTGGAAGGTGATCAGCGGGATAGCCATCTCGACTGGGTCGCCGGCCCCATGGAAGCCGATGAGCTGAGCCACTTCCGGCGGCTCGTGGGCGCTGGCCAGCACCGCTGTGTCATCCAGACAGCTGACGACGACGTCGCCAATCCGCGGCAGGTGATCGGACAGCACCAATCCGAACAGCCCAGCCGCGACGGCGTCGTCTCGGCTACGCACGTCGGCTCGCCCGTTCAACAGCTCGCTCCAGGCGGCGATCACGTCGGAAGCCGCGCCCGGCTCAGTGTGCAGGTAGCGCACCCGCGGATCGCCGGCAACGACTCGCACCCCGGCACCCAACCGCGAGTCGGCGTCAAGGTCGATCCGCCGATCTTCCGGCACGTTCAACCCGCCGTGGTCCGCGGTGATCAGCAAGGCCGCATCCGGCGGCAACGCCTCGACCAGCCGGGTGAGCAGCGCGTCCACGTAGGCCCCGGCTGCGTGCCACTCGGGTGAGCCGACACCGAACAAGTGTGCCGCGGTGTCGAGTGCAGCGGTGTATGCGTAGACCAATCCGGGCGCGGTGCGTAGCTGGTCGACCACGAGCTGGGCATAGTCGTCGTCGTTGCTGGCCGGCCGCAATTGGGCGCCGCGGTATACCGCCTCGGTGAGGCCGCTGCCGAGAAACGCCGCGGGCAGCACAGCACGCGCACCGACACCGGCGCTGTGCAGCCGTTCGAACCATGTTGGGATCGGCTGCCATTGGCTGGCCGGCGGATCGTCGCGCCACCAGATGTGGTTGAGCACTCGGTCGGTTTTGGGCAGCCTCACGGTGAAACCGAGAATCCCGTGCTGACCCGGTGCGACCCCGGTGGCCAACGACGCCAGGCTGGTCGGTGTGGTGGAGGGGAAGGTGCAGGCGAGTTCGTCAAGCCGACCGGCGTCACCGGCCAGCACCGACGCCAGCAGCGGTGCGTCGGCAGCCAGTTCCGGTAACAGGTGCCAGCCCATCCCGTCGACGAGAACGACCACAACGCGTCGCACATCGCCGATCCCCGCGGTCACTCCGAGCGCGTCCACTGCCCCGTCGACGGAAAGCAACGCCGCCGCAGTGGGCAGCACATCGCAGATCGAACCTCGCGGTGATCGCAAGCGCGGCGAAGCCGCGCGCAGCGGGTCTCCGCGCGACAAACCTCGCGGCAAATCGGGCACGACGTCAGTCTGACAGCGCCCGATCCGGTCATTGGGTGCGATTCGACGATCGGCTGCGTGATACTGGACGAGTGGCCAGGCCCTCGGCTTTGGATCCAGCCGTCATCGAGCGGATCGGCGAGCTGCTGCGCGCTCATGGGCTGCGCCGGATGGCCTCTCGGATCGCGGTCTTGGCAGTGCTGGAGCCGGTCCACGGTCATCTGTCGGTTGCCGAGATCGACCAGCGGCTGCACGAGTGCGTGCCGGCCGAAGACCAGCCGCCCGACCTGGCGACGATCTACCGCACGGTGACCACCCTGGTCGACCAGGGTGTGTTGCATGCACTGACCCTGGAGGGCGGGGTGACCACCTACGGTCTGGCTGCCGACCCGCACCATCACGCGGTGTGCACGCGCTGCGGCTCGATCATCGAAGTGCCCGCGGGGCGACTGGCCTCTGCGCTGCAACATGCGATGGCCGGCAGTTCGTTCACGCTGTCCGAGCGTGCCGGCCTCACCCTGCACGGACTGTGCCCGCAGTGTCAGAGTGGCGGACCAGGGGAGGGCGGCCGGCCTCGGCGCTAGACGTGCGCCAGCCGCTGATTCGTCGCGTGAAGCTGACGGGTGGTGCTGTCGGCCAGCGCACGGATCTGGTCGGGTTGCAGCCGGCCGCACAACCGGCCCCAGTGGATCGCAACCTCGTCGCCGACCCCCACGTCGGGTATCGCGCTGTAGCCGTCGGCCCACACGTCGAGTCGGCATGCCGACGGCTCGGACAGGGTCAGCGCTTGACCATCCCAGGCCAGCCGACAACACGACACCTCAACGCCATCGCAGTCACGGGAAAGCACTGTCCCCCAAGTGATCCGGCAATTGTCCAGCACACTCAACGGGTGCTCATCGAGGCCCCGGCCCAGCAGCCGCGTCCACGGATAGACGCCGAATACGTGAAAGCAGTGGTTGCCGGCCGCCTCGCGCGCCAGATCCGGCGGTGAGGTGTCGCCCAGTAGCGGCCGCCTGCGGCCCGATGATGGCCAGCAACGCGTCGAAGAATTCATCGGGATCGAGCCCGGAACCGACACCGCCGCCCAGCCAGTACGACTCGACAAGCCGATAATCCAGCGGATCGCCGATACCGGTCATCTTCGCCAGCACCCGCAAGTAGGGCCAAGCGCCGGAAAACTGTCGTCGCGGCCCGCCGCACATCCTCGACCGACCCGTCGCGCAACGTCGCGCCCAGTGGGGGGCCGCAATAGCCCAGCGCGTTTGGCGCATAGGCGTAGCGAGCGAACATCTCGGCGCCGCGATCGCTCGGGGGCAGCGCAGCACCGTCACGCCCGCCCGGTTTGCCCCACCAGCTTGGCGGCGTCGCGATGCATGCGGCCGAAGTTGTAGTAGGCCGCGCAGGCTCCCTCGGGTGACACCATGCAGGTGCCGATCGGGGTCTCCGGGGTGCAGGCAGTGCCGAAAACCTTGCATTCCCAAGGCTTGAGCACACCTTTGAGCACCTCGCCGCACTGGCACGCCTTCGGGTCGGCGACCCGCACGCCGGGCATCGAGAATCGCAGTTCGGCGTCGAACTCCGCGAAGTCGTCGTGCAGCCGCAACGCGCTCTGCGAGATGAATCCCAGCCCGCGCCATTCGAAGTGCGGACGCAACGCGAACACCGTGCCCATCAGCGCCAGTGCTGCCGGGTTGCCGTCCTCGGGCACTACACGCTTGTATTGGTTTTCGACTTCGCATCGGCCTTCACGGATCTGGCGTAGCAGCATGGTGACCGCGGCCAGAATGTCCAGCGGCTCGAATCCGGCCACCACCAACGGCTTTCGGTATACCTCGGGCACGAACCGGTACGGCCGGTTGCCCACCACCGTCGAGACGTGTCCGGGGCCGATGAAGCCGGACAGCCGTAAGTCCGGTGATTCCAGGATGGCCTTGATCGGCGGCACGATGGTGACGTGGTTGCAGAACACACTGAAATTTCGCAGGCCAAGGTCGCGGGCACGAACCAGCGTCACCGCGGTCGACGGGGCCGTGGTCTCGAAGCCAATGGCGAAGAACACCACGTGTTTGTCGGGGTTATCGACAGCGATCTTGAGCGCGTCGAGCGGGGAGTAGACGAACCGGACATCGGCGCCGCGCGCCTTGGCGTCCAGCAGACTGCCGGCCGACCCGGGCACCCGCATCATGTCGCCGAAACAGGTGAAGATCACATCGGGTTGGCCGGCCAGCCACATCGCATCGTCGATACGACCCATCGGGATGACGCAGACCGGACACCCCGGGCCGTGCACCAGTTCGACATTGTCGGGCAGCAGGTGTTCGATGCCGTGCCGGTAAATGGTGTGCGTGTGCCCGCCGCACACCTCCATGAACTTGAAGTGGTCGGAGCCGCTTCCCGCCAAGTGCTCGATGGCAGCCAGCAGCTTGCGGGCCGCGGCCGGATCGCGGAATTCGTCAACGAATTTCATCGTCGCCTCCCTTAGACAATCGCCGACGAGTCGAAGGCCTCGACTTCGGTGGTGTAGGCCTCGCCGAGCTTCTTGACGGCGGCCAGGGTCAGCAACGCCTCGGTCTCGTCGATCTTGGCCATCGCGAATCCGACATGGACCAGCACCCAGTCGTCGGGCTCGGGCATGTCGCCTTCCAGCAGCCGCACGCTGATCGTGCGCTGCACCCCGCTGACGTCTACCTTCGCCAAATAGTTTGCGGGATCGGTGATCTCAACGATCCGACCCGGAATTCCAAGACACATAAGCGGTCCCTCCTTTCTTTCTCTCAAGCCTTCAACAGATCCGCGGCAGCGGGTCGCCGACGAGCATGTCGACGATCCGGGTGCCGCCGAACCCGGTACGCAACACCACGCTTTCCGCCGGTTCGGTGACGATTTCCCCGACCTCGGCCGCCTCGGCGCCCAGTGGATGCGAGCGCAGCGCGGCCAGCCCGGCGTCGGCCTCTTCGGGTGCGACGACGGCGACGAACTTGCCCTCGTTGGCGACGTAGAGCGGATCGATGCCAAGCAGCTCGCACGCGCCATTGACCATGGGCCGCACGGGCAGTCGCTCCTCTTCGAGCAGCACTCCGAGGCCGCAGGCCTGAGCCAATTCGTTGCAGACGGTCCCGACCCCGCCCCGGGTCGCGTCCCGCAGCCATCGGGTGGACGGCGCGGCGGTCATCAGAAGTTCCACCAGCGGGCTGACCGACGCAGTGTCGGAATGGATGTCGGCCTCGATGGCCAGATCACCCCGGGCCAGCATCACCGCCATGCCGTGATCGCCCATCGAACCCGACAAGAGCACCTTGTCGCCGGCGCGTATCGCCGCGGCTGAAAGTATGCGCCCCGAAGGAATGACGCCAACCCCCGTCGTGGTGACGAAC
Organism: uncultured Actinomycetota bacterium; assembly: GCA_963753995.1. Classification (GTDB taxonomy): domain Bacteria; phylum Actinomycetota; class Actinomycetes; order Mycobacteriales; family Mycobacteriaceae; genus Mycobacterium. The sequence goes on from CAVWEO010000010.1 coordinate 53,967, forward strand.
ATGCCGTCGGCCGCACCCTTGGGCACCACCTTGGTATCCCCGGTGACGATCTGCACACCGGCATTGGCCGCCGCGGCGGCCATGTCGGCGACGATCTCCTTCAACTCGGCGATGGGAAAACCCTCTTCCAACACGAATGCCGCTGAAATCCACGACGGCAGGGCGCCGGACATCGCGACGTCGTTGCAGGTGCCGTGCACGGCGAGCTCACCGATAGAGCCACCGGGAAAACGCCTGGGCTGCACCACGAATGAATCGGTGGACATCGCCAGTCGCTCACCGCCGGGCAGCGTGAAAACCGCGCCATCGCCGAGCGACTCCAGCAGTGGGTTGCGGAACGCCTCCATGAACACCGCGTCGATCAGCGCGGCCGATGCCTTGCCACCCGCTCCGTGCGCCAAGTTCACGTGGTCGTCGAGCAACCGGGGCCGTCGCTTGCGGAACACTTCGATCCGCTCGATCACCTCGCCTTCGGCGAACTGCGGCCCCGACGACAGGTATTCGCCGGTTGACTTGCTCATGCGGCCCCCAATCCTCGATCGTCGGACCGTTGCTGGGTGGCCGACCACAGCTGATAGCCCAGCAGTGCTTGCGATTCCTGAATTCGGTGCACGCTTTGCGAGCGAACGATGAAGCAGGCGTCCACATCTGGATTCTTCGCGAAGGCGCCGCCGTCATAGCCGGCGAAACCCGATGGTGTACAGGCCACCTCGTCGCGCCTCGGCCAGCGCGGTGAGCAGGTTGGGCGAATTCCCGCTGGTGGACATCGCGATCGCAATGTCGCCGGCCTTGGCGCGGGCGATCAACTGCCGGGCGAACACCAGCTCGAACCCGACGTCGTTACCCAGCGCGGTCACGATGGCCTGATCGGCGGTCAACGACCAAGCGGGCAACGGCTTTCCGGTCGGTGGGCGGGAGAACAACGCGGCCAAGGTGGTGCAATCGGTACAGCTGCCGCCGTTTCCGAAGGTGAACATCCGGCCACCGGAGGCGAAGCGGCGTGCCATCTCGGTGGCAGCTCGGTCCAGTAGGTCGGCGTTGTCTTCCAATGTGGTGCGCCGCAATGTCGCACTTTCGGCAGCTTTTGCCTGCGCTGACGCAGCGAGATCGGCGAGCAGCGATTCCGGGTTGTCTTCTTGTGCATCGATGAACGGATACAGGAAGTTGGTGGGTTCTTGGTGAGTCACGAGGCGTCCTCCTCGATGCGACTGATCGCCGTGCCCGGCGTGCACCAGCACCAGCTCGTGGGCGACGACGGGGTCGATCAGGGCCGTCGTCACGCTCTCTACGCCGCGCGCAGTGCGCACCGCTGCCATCCCGTCGGCCGACGGCGACACCACCTCACCCAGGCGCCCCTCGTCGCTGCACGTGACGCAAACCTCTTCGGTACATTCAGGTTTGAGCAATCCCGAGTGCTCGAAACACACGTGGGTGAGTTCCCACAACAGGTGGTAAAACAGCACGAAGCCGCCCGTTGCGGGGACTCGCGGGTCTGGGTCGTCGAGCCACAGCACGTGATCGGCCGCACCCGCTGTGGGCCGTTCACCGCTGCCAATCCAGATGCTGGTGGTGCCCCAGGCCGGGCCGCGCTGCATCACCGAGCGGACCTGCGCGTCATCGGCGGCACCGACCGCGACGACGATGTCGCCCTGCTGAGCCGAAACCCGCACCAGATCAACGAGGTTCGGTCCGGTAAGCGCGACGGCCGGCAGTGCGCGCTTTCCCATGATCACCGGATGCACGAACTCGACCGCGATGTGCAGCGCGTGCGGCTCCCATGACGGCGCGATCGACCACATGGTCGCGCCGGCCGCGAACCGCTTGGCCAGTGTGAAGGCGGCCGCCGCCAGGTCGGCCGCCAGGTCGGCGCCAAGCCCGCGATCGATCGCAGTGGTGGTCATCGCGACTCAGCCTCCTCCAGTGCGATGAGCACGGAGATCGCGGCCTGGCCGAGTGCCAGCCCGCCGTCGTTGGGCGGCACACTGTGATGGGTCAGCACCTCGAATCCGGCTCGCTGCAGGCGTTGTCGGCAGGCGCGCAGCAGCAGTACATTCTGGAACACCCCACCGGTAAGGCCCGCTAACCGTACCGGTCCGGCCAGCATTTTCACCGCCTCGACAACGGCGGCCGCGACCGCCCGGTGGAACCCCGCGGCCAGCATCGCCGGTTGAACCCCTGCGCGCAGGGCCGACACCATCGTTCGCAGCATGTCAGCGGGGTCGATCACACCGTCGGGGCGTACGGTCAGGCTCAGATCCGGTCCCGCGGAGTCGCCCATCGTCTCGGCCAGCGCCTCGAGCTCGATGGCGGCCTGACCTTCGTATTCGATCCGGTGCCGCACTCCCAATAGAGATGCGACGGCATCGAACAACCGCCCCATACTCGAGCACGGCACACATCCGGTGCCGGATTCCAATTGTGAACGCATGAGCAGTAATTCGGCCGGCGTCGCGGCAGCGATCGGATGCAGATCCGACGTCCACTCGATGCCGGCCATCCACAACTGAGACAGTGCCATCCGCCACGGATTACGCACGGCCGCATCGCCGCCCGGTAGTGGCACAGGCAACAGGTGGCCGACCCGGTCGAAACGCTGGCTGTCCGGCCCGAGCTTGAGAATCTCGCCGCCCCAGATCGTTTGGTCGCAGCCGTAACCGGTGCCGTCAAACGACACACCGATCACGGGTTCACGAAGACGTCGGTGTTCGGCCAGCAGCGACACGACGTGCGCGTGGTGGTGCTGGATCAGATCCAGTGGTCGATCGCCGGCGCAGCGCTCGGCCCAACCGCGGGTGTGATACCCCGGATGCAGGTCGGCGGCCAATCGCAGCGGCTGGCGCCGGATTTCGCTGAGTTGGCCCACCGCGCGCTCGAACGCCCGCAGGGTTTCCAGGGTCTGCATGTCACCGATATGCCCGGACAGGTATGCACGTGGCCCGTCGGTCAGGCAGAAGGTGTTCTTCAGTTCGCCGCCGACCGCCAGCACGGCTGGACCGTCGAGGCCGAGGTCGACGGGCAGCGGTGCGTAGCCGCGGGACCGCCGGATCGGCAGTTCGCGACCGTCGACCACCCGCACCACTGAATCGTCGCAAGGCACGTGGATCGGCCGGTCGTGGTCGAGCACCGCATCGCACAACCGGGCGGAAGGCCGCATAAGTCTTTGTACGGCATCGTCTTCGGTGAAACAGATCGGATCATCGGAGCGGTTGGCGCTGGTCAGAACGAGGGCATCGGGTACTGGCGCTGCGACACCCGGAACCGGCGCGAGTAGCAGGTGGTGGATCGGTGAGTACGGCAGCATCAGCCCGACCAGGGGGCTGCCGGGTGCGACGGCCCTGACGAGCGGCGAGTCGCGGCGACGTCGCAACAATACGATGGGCCGCACGGGACTCGAGAGCGCCGCGGCTTCGGCGTCGTCGAGGTGTGCGTAGCGGCGCGCGATCTCGAGGTCGCGCACCAGGACGGCGAAAGGCTTGGCGCCCCGTGCTTTACGGGTCCGCAGAGCAACGACCGCGGGGTCGTCATCGACCCGGCAAGCCAGGTGATAACCGCCGACACCCTTGATGGCGACCACGTCGCCAGCGGCCAGTGCGTGCTGGGTCGCCCGCAGCGCGGCATCGGGTCCGGTGACCAGCCTGTCGGGCGCGGCGAACCACAGCGTGGGCCCGCAGTCCGGGCAGGCGATCGGCTGTGCGTGGAAACGGCGGTCTGCCGGATCGTCGTATTCGGCCGCGCAGCGCCCGCACATGGTGAACGCAGACATCGTGGTGGCCGGCCGGTCATAGGGCAGCCCACGGATGATGGTGAACCGGGGACCGCAGTTGGTGCAGGTGATGAAGGGGTGTCGGTAGCGGCGGTCGCTGGGGTCGAACAACTCGGTAATGCAGTCGCCGCAGACGGCGATATCGGGCGGAATCGGCGTGGTGGCGCCGGTGACCGGTTGGCTTTCCACGATGCGAAACCCGTTTTCGCGCAGCTTGTTGGCGTGGATGTCGACGACCTGGACGGCACTGATAGCAGCCAGCGGTGGCGCCTGCGCGCGCAGCCGATGACGGAATTCGTCAATGCGTACGCCGGGTCCCTGCACTTCGAGGAAGACCGCGCCCGAATCGTTGCCGACGAATCCGGTCAGCCCGAGCTCGGTGGCGAGGCGGTGGACAAACGGACGGAACCCCACCCCCTGCACGACACCGGTGACGGTTAACCGCTGTCGGACGCTACCGATGTGCACCAGCGTGTCAGTCATCGTCGCGGCCTCGGCCCATCAGCTCCAGACCCGTCATCGCCTGCTCGGCGCCGGCCCGATCGGTTTTCTCGACAACGAACCCCATGTGAATGATCACCCAGTCGCCGGGTGCAAACGTCTCCTCGGGCAACATGCCGACATTGACGTTGCGTTGTTTTCCGGCGACGTCGACCAGTGCAAGTTGCCCCTGGTAACCGTCCAGCATGCTGACCACTTGGCCCGGTATGCCCAAGCACATCGGTCAGCCCTGCCCTTCCACCGACGCCGCCGGTGATCGGCTCCGCAGCCCCGCGACGACTTCCTGGACGGCGTCGATGGCCCGCGGCACCGCACTGGCGACGGCCTCGGTGAGACCGATGCCTTCGTCGACATTCCCGACCTCGCAGCCCACCACGACCGTGTAGGGAGGTGTGCCGCCGAGCGCCTTCAGGCTGTGGAACACTGCCGCGGGATCCATGCTATGGCTATCCATAGCGGTTGTGGCCGAATGTGTTTCATGCTCGGCCTCGAAGATGTGCAAAGCCCCTGGGCTACCGCGATTTGGTACCGCGTCAACGAGCACCAGCGCGTCCCAGTCGTCGAGCAGGTCATAGGCCAAGTGCATGCCCCCGATGCCGTAGTCGACAACCCGAACCCCCGAATCGTCCTGCCGCAGGGGGACATGCTGGACTACCTCGGAGCCGAACCCGTCGTCGCCGAGGAAGATGTTGCCGATGCCTGCCACCAGGATGCGCACTGGTCTGGGACCCGTCCGGGGACGCTACATGTGCCGGATCTTGAGGTACCGCCGGGCATCCGGTATGGATATCAGCCCTACCACGAGTCCGCTCAGAACGAACAGTCCCAGGATGCCGATGAACACCCATCCTACGATCGCCATATCGAATTCCCTTCAGTGGTGGTGGTTTCGAGCGGCTCGACTTCGTCGGGGGAGAAGTACAGGTAGCGTCCGTACCACTCGTGCAGGTCGGCAGCCGGATCGTCCTCGACGACTACGCCGACGTGCTGGTTGCCGTCAACGTCTTCGTGCACGGTGGTGACGCGAGCAGTCCGGCCGGCGAAGAACAGGTCTTGCGCATCGGCTCGGCGTCCCGGATGCAAACGCACGCGACTGCCCTGCGCAATCCGGACACCGTTCACCAACACCGCATCGGCTTCTGGTTGTACGGCGTTGTCGGCCAGCGGATCCCACCAATCGACCCCGTCGGGAATCTCCGGGATCAGGCCGGCAGGGTCCCGTGGATCACGCAGTGTGCCGTGTAGCCGTGTCATGGCTTCGGGCGACATGGATTCGCAGCGGTCGATGATCTTCCCGGCCAGCGGATCGGTAGCCCGGGCCTGTGCTTTCTCATCGTCGGTCATCGTCATCACGCGCAACGTCAGGATCTCGTCGATCTCGGTGCAGTCGTAGAGCGCGGTCTCGCTCTGCTCGGCGACCTCGGGGTGGTCGTAAAGGATGATCGGGGAGATCAGCAGTAAATCCCCGGCGCCGGGCTGGCCGGCCAGCACCGGAAAACACCGGTGCCGGGTGCATCGCGAGACCGCGTCCACGACCGGTGAAGGCGGCTCGAGGAGCGAGACGAACTCGCCGCCAACAGCTTCTGCGATGATGTGGGTGCCAATCAGGGATCGGGCGATTGCGTCGTCCTTGTCAGCCGCAGGGGCGCCGTTGTTGACGACGCGAACCGATACCCGATGTAGCGCGCCGTCGGGCTCGACGCTCACGGTCAACGTGGCGCTCACCTCCCGCCGGCGCCGGACCAGCCGGCCGCCTTCGACTGCTTCGAGGTCGTTTGCCGCGGCGGCGGTCAGCGCCAGCGTCCATGGCTGGGTCGGATCGTCGAGAGCAAGAGGGCCGAAGGATGTTTCACACTCGATCGCTTCATCCCACGTCAGCCACGAACCGGTTGGTGTGATCAGCTCGTCGACCGGTTCGAAGCGCCCACAACCGGTGTCACGCTCGGCGCGGCGGTGCTGCAGTTGTAGGAAGCGCACCATTAGGGTGATCGCCTGGCCCCCGTCGACGAGAAATTGTGCCGCGAGGGAGTCGTCCTCGCCGAGCCCCGCCTCGGCCGCGCCGGCAGGACCCAAAACCCCCCATTGCCAACGTGACCGGTTTCTGCTCGACGTCGCCCGGTACGGGTATAGCAGGTACCCCTCGTACAGGACGGCGTCGGCGACGGCGCGGGCACGGTCCCAATCCGCAGTCATCGCGCCTCCTGGCGTGCCGCTTCCAGTAGCGCAATGACCGCATCCTCGATACTCAACAGGCCGCGCGTCGACTTGTATGCGGCCAACGCAGCGACCGCGTCATGAGGCAGGCGCACCCATCCGGTGTTCGGGTAGTGCAGCCGGATCAGTTCCCGCCACACCGGTACCGGCATGTCGCAGCGATCCTCGCATTCCCACGACACCTGCCGAACGGAAAAGCCCCGTTGACCCGCCACGAATACGGTTCCGCTGAAGAGGAATTGAAGCGGCACGGTGCCATCGCGCAGCGCGTGCAGGTACTTGGCGGCCGCGACCTCGAAATCGTAGGTGCACTCCAGAGGGAGCGAGATCTCGGTGGCGTTGGAGAACGCCGGCACCATCGCCGTGCAGTGCTGCCACAGGAAGGTGCGTTGGGTGGTGGCCCATCGTTCCCGCGGCCCGAACAAATCGGTGAGCCCGGCCGCTTCCTCGTCGGAGTAGCCGCGTCGCAATGGTTCGATGCGGACCTGGCAGCGCAGCGCGATCGCGTGCACCGGTTCGTCATCGGGCGCCGTAACCCTGATGCGCGCGGTCAGGATCGGGACAGCCGCGTAAGGCTCGGGGACAACGTCGAGGACCGTGAATGCCAAGCCGGCCGCCTGAGCGGTGGCGCCGGTCATCGGCGCATCTCGGTACTACGGGCGGCCAGCTGAACGAAAAAGGCGTCGATGAACTCGCGCGCTTCTTGGCCACCGTCGAAGCCGCGCCACAACATCCGCAGCCCACCGATGAACTCGTAGCAGGCGTCGATGGGCACCAGATGGCAATCGGGTTGTTCGTCCTCGCGCACTCGCACCAGGAGCGCCTCGACGTCATCGGCGAGCAGGCCTACTCGAGGGTCGGCCGCGTTGATCGCAGTCCACACGTCGAGATCGAGGTCGGATTCGGTCGCCCCCGCCGGTCCCGGATAGAACGCGACAGTGCGGTCCAGCGCGGAGTTGCGGAAGAAGAACGCCAGGCCGACCGGGATCTGCAGCGCTTCCCACGTCCGGCGATCCAGGGCGAACTCGGGAAATGACAGGTACCGGTCGGGAACCGATCGATAGCGTAACTGCGCATGGCTGTCGGTGAACAACAGATAGCAGCCACGGCACACGCAAAGTAGTTGCCGTCCAGCCACATTCACCACATGCGGGTGCTCATCGGCAATGGCCTCCGAGCACATTTCACAGCGCTCCCCGGCCGGTTGCGGTGCCCGTTTGCTGGTGGTAATTCGACTCAGCACGTCGTAGGGGGTCGTCATGCCGACGCGCCCATCGGCTCGGCCGGTGCCGCGAGGGACAGCACGCCGTCACGCATCAGCAGCGGGATCGGATCGAGGTGTCGCGCGGGTCCACCGGGTAGCTCGTCGAGGCTTGCCCCGGCGTGCACGACGTCGAAATGCGCGTGACAGCGCGGACATCGCAGCACCGGGTCGCGACCTGTGACTGATCGGTGCAGCGCTGCGCCGGCCAGCGACCCATCGCAGGCTGGGCAGTGATCGTGGTAGGCGTACAACCGGTCGTCGACCCGGCATGCCAGTACCACAACGCCGGCTACCGAGAAGCCGCCGACTTCACCGGGAGCCAGGTCAGCCAGTTCCGGCACCGGATGCCATGCCGCTGGGGTGCCGCCGTTGGCATGGGACCTGGCATGGACCTGAGCCAACAGCGACTCCGCCGGGATCACCGCCGTCGGCTTGGATTCGGCAGCTTCGGAGGTCACTAGTTGAATCGACGAAATCTCCGGTGCGGCAGCGCGAATCGCATCCTCCACCGCCAGCTCCAGCGTCACTGCAGACGACGGGCAACTCTTGCAGCTTCCCGCGAACTGCAGCTGCACGGTGGCGCCGACGATGTCCAGCAGGTGCACATCGCCGCCGTGCGAGCCCAGATACGGGCGGACCCGGTCGAGTGCGTCGGAAACCCGGCGATGCACGTCGTGCGGGTGCAGGCCGTGCACGAGGAGCAGGCTGGCCACCAAGTCGTCGGCGGCCAGGCGGTCCAGCATGCCGGAGTCCGCTTGACCACCGATCGTGGCCACAATTCGTGCGAAGCCGGCGCCGTAGAGCTCGACCACTTCGCGAACCAACTGCTCAGCGCGCTCCCGTGCCACCGTCCCGCCGACTGACGTCGCGTCCAGTAGCGTCTGGATCCGATCGCCCGCTGAGCGCCACTGCGCGTCCCCCTCCATCTCCTCGGGGCGATCAGTCATAGATCACTCCCCGGTCGCTGCCTGCGTTGGCGAGTGCAACCGCTCCAGCGTCTTGCCCTTGCCGAGGTACATGTGCACACCACAGGGCAGGCAAGGGTCGAAACTGCGCACCGTGCGCATGATGTCGATGCCCTTGAAATGCTCCCGATCGTTCTCCTCGAAGATGGGCTGCCCCTGCACCGCGTCCTCGTAGGGGCCTGGCGTACCGAAGCTGTCGCGCGGGTTGGCGTTCCACGGGGTGGGCGGGTACGGGTGGTAATTGGCGATCTTGCCGTCCCGAATCACCATGTGATGGCTCAGAACTCCGCGAACGGCCTCGGTGAATCCGCAGCCGATTCCTTCCTTGGGCACCTCGAACTTCTCCCAGGTCTTGGTGCGGCCGGCCCGGATTTCGACGAGTGCTTTTTCGGCGAAGTGCAAGGCGCACGCCGCCGCATAGGCTTGGAAGTACGTGCGGGCCCGGTCACGCTCGATCGTGTTGGAGCCGTGCTCGGGAATCTTCCACTCCAATTCGACCGGCCCCTTCAGCGCGGTCTTGGGCAGGTTGATCTGGACCGAATGTCCGGTGGACTTGACGTAACCGACGTCGACCAGGCCCGCCAACGCGGTCGACCAGAGGCGAGCCAGCGGGCCCCCGCCGGTGTCAAGAGCCAGATGATCCCTGCCGTCGAACCAGCGCGGAGACATCACCCAGCTGTATTTGCCACCGTCCATGTCCCGCTTCTGCGGGTGCGGGTTGGTGTGCTGGTTCCAGGGATGGCGCCGGTCCACCGGATTACCCAGCGGATCCGTCTTGACGAACATCTCCTGTTCATTCCAGTCGTCGTAATACGAACTGCCCAAAAGGATTCGGATACCCAAGTTGATGTCGACCAGCGACGTGGTGACCAGCTTGCCGTCGACGACCACTCCAGGCGTGACGAACATCTTGCGGCCCCACTGCTCCATGTCTTTGTATTCGAAGTTGCAGTATTCGGGGTCCTGGAAGGATCCCCAGCAGCCCAGCAGGGTGCGGCGGAGACCGACATTCTCGTAGCCGGGCAACGCCTCGTAGAAGAAGTCGAAGAGGTCGTCGTGCATGGGTACGACCTTCTTCATGAACTCGACGTAGCGCATCAGCCGGCTCATGTAGTCGGTCATCAGCTGGATGGTCGCCACCGTGCCGACCCCACCGGGGTAGAGCGTGGAAGGGTGCACGTGGCGTCCTTCCATCAGGCAGAACATCTCTCGCGTGTAGCGACTGACCTGCAGCGCCTCGCGGTAGAACTCCCCGCTGAACGGGTTGAGCGACCGCATGATGTCGGCGATGGTCTTGTACCCGTGTTCGCCGGCATGCGGAGCCTGGGTATTTTCGGCTTTAGCCAGCACCCCGGGATTGGTCTCGGAGACCATCTTTTCGCAGAAGTCCACCCCGACCAGGTTTTCCTGAAAGATGTTGTGGTCGAACATGTATTCCGCAGCTTCGCCGAGGTTGACGATCCATTCACCGAGATGCGGTGGCTTGACGCCGTACGCCATGTTCTGCGCATAACAGGAACATGTGGCGTGGTTGTCACCGCAGATGCCGCAGATGCGGCTGGTGATGAAGTGCGCGTCGCGCGGGTCCTTGCCTTTCATGAAAATCGAGTAGCCGCGGAAGATGGACGACGTGCTGTGGCATTCGACGACTTCGCGGTTCTCGAAGTCGATCTTGGTGTAGATGCCGAGGCTGCCCACGATCCGGGTGATCGGATCCCAGGCCATTTCCACTAACTGGCCGGGCTCACGCTTCGCGTGGGACGGCTCGGGGATGATCGTTGTCATCGAAGTTTGCTTCCTGTCTGCTGTGAGAAGTCGTGCCCGGGCCTACCAGGTGCGGTGCGCCCCTGTGGTGAGTTTGTCGCCCTTGTGTCGCCAGCGCGGTTCCTTGTCGAGCGTGCGGTTGGTGACGCCGCGCAGGCTGCGTATTACTGAGCCGTACAGTCCCGATGCGGTGGTGGAAACCTTGCCGCCGGGCGGCTCGTCCATGAAGGGCATGAATTTGTCCGGGAACCCGGGCATGGTGCATCCGATACAGATACCACCGACATTCGGGCACCCGCCGATACCGTTGATCCAACCCCGTTTGGGCACATTGCATTTGACGACTGGACCCCAACATCCAAGTTTGACGATGCATTTGGGAGACCCGTACTCGGTGGCGAAGTCACCCTGCTCGTAGTAGCCCGCCCGGTCACAGCCCTCGTGGACGGTGTTGCCGAATAGCCACTGCGGCCGCAGCGCATCGTCCAACGGGATCATCGGCGCCTGTCCGGTGGCCATGTAGAGCAGATAGGTCAGTGTCTCGGACAAGTTGTCCGGGTGGATCGGGCAGCCCGGAACGCAGACGATCGGAATCCCGGCTTTGCTCTTCCATTCCCAGCCGAGGTAGTCGGGTACGCCCATTGCACCGGTTGGGTTACCGGCCATCGCGTGGATACCGCCGTAGGTGGCGCAGGTCCCCACCGCGACTACCGCGGTCGCCTTCGGGGTCAGTCGGTCGAGCCATTCACTGGTCGTCATCGGCTGACCGGTGGCCGGGTCGTTGCCGAAGCCGCACCAATATCCCTCGTTCTTGATCGCTTCGTTGGGTATCGAACCTTCCACGACGAGGACGAACGGCTCGAGCTCACCGCGATCGGCTTTGAAGAACCACTCGAGGAAATCGTCCGCGCCGCCATTAGGGCCACACTCGAAATCGATCAGCGGCCAGTGCACGGCGACTTTGGGGAGGCCGGGGAGCGCGCCGAGCGCGATCTCCTCGACACTCGGTTGGGTGGCGGCAGTCAATGCCACCGAATCGCCGTCACAACTCAGACCCGCATTGATCCAAAGCACGTGAATCAATGTTTCTTCCGCTTTGACTGCTGCTTCCGTTGGCATACCGCAGCTTTCCGGGGCCTAGGGCTGAGGTCCCTGGCACCACGGGAGTCGACGGTCGGCCCGCTTACGCGGCGCTAATTTTTCGGTCTACTCCTGCAATCTTGCGTTGTCAACGATCTGGCGGCGAACCGGAGACTTGGTACGAGCTTTCGGATTTCGCCATCCTCGGCTTCGTCTGCGGCGTAATCTGCGGGCCGCCCGAAGTTCCTGCGAATTACTTGCATGTATTGTCTTGCAAGCAGTTTGCATCTGAGTTCAGTCGCACTGAATGGTAATCGTCGTGCGCTCGACGCTCTGCCATCATCCCGGCGTTGGACACCCGGTTGGGTTGTGCGGCAGGGCATTTACGCCACGAAAATTGCACGCCGCCATCGAAGGGCTCGGTTGCAGTGGCGGCTTGGGGCGGTTGGTTTGGAGTACGTCCGCCCGGGTACGCATTTGGGTGACTTTTCGCGCAACGCGCGCGGCGGGTCATGAGGAGGAACCATGCAAGACACCACACCTGGAGGCCAGCTGCCGGAAGAACCGCAGTCCGAGCGAGGCGAGACGGGATCGCGTGACACTGGATCCGACCGGCCGAGTGGCGGACCTACTGACCGGCCGGAAGGCGCCGTCCAAGGCGACGAATCGGTCCCGTCGCACGGCGGGTCCGAGGAAGGTCAAGTCGGCGGCGCCGGAAACCTCACGCCGCAGGCGACCTCGCCGGCAGTGCCGCCCTACGAGGGCCGCCAGACGGAGGCCCCGCCGAGCGGTGATGACGGCACCGGAGGGGGCAGTGCCGGCACCGGCCAGGGCGAGAAACAACCGTAACCACCGCGGGCCAAATCATTTCGGCAGCGCCGATAAACGCATCGGCCTGTCAGGCCGCAGCGACCGAACCGTCAGTACGGCAACCTAACAGCCGTGCTCGGCTGGCTGTCGCGGTCTTGATGAGCGGAGACCAGGAACACCCTAGGCCGTGGTGTCCGCTGTGAACTGGCGTAGCCAATCGAACCAATCGACCATGCCGAGGCCGGTGCGGGCGCTGACCGGCAGAATCGTCGCCGTCGGATTGACCTCGCGCACGCGGCCGATATAGGAGTCGATGTCGGCATCCAAATACGGGACCAGATCTATCTTGTTGAGCAGCACCACGTCGACGGCGCGGAACATCACCGGATACTTCAGCGGTTTGTCGTCACCCTCGGTCACCGAGTAGACCATCGCCTTGGCGTGTTCGCCGACGTCAAACTCGGCTGGGCACACCAGATTTCCGACGTTCTCGATGATCACCAGGTCGAGGCTGTCCAGATCCAGCCCCTGCAAAGCGCGATTGACCATGGGCGCATCGAGATGACACTCGCCGCCGAATCCGTTGCCGGTGTTGAGCAGGGATATCTGGGCGCCCCGACCGCCCAGCTTGGCTGCGTCCAGGTCGGTGGCGATGTCGCCCTCGATCACACCGACAGCGATCTCGCCGGCGAGTTCGTCGAGGGTGGCCTGCAGTATCGTCGTCTTCCCGGACCCGGGGGAACTCATCAGGTTGATCGCACGAACACGATTGTCCTCAAACGCATGTCGGTTGAATCCGGCCCGAACGTCGTTCTCGGCGAAAATCGCCTCCAGCACGTCGACGCGTTGAGTGCCGGTGTGATAGCCGCTGTGATCGCCGTGCTCACCAGGGTGAGCGTGCTCGTGATCACCGTGCTCGTGGGTGTGCACGGTTCCGTCGTCGTGACGATGAAATCTACCCATATTCAACACCTTTCACGAGACATCCAGGGACGTCACCAAAAACTCGTTGCCGCGCAGTACTTCGACGTCGGCACTCGCGCAGCGCGGGCATAGCAATGACCACTGTGACGTGATCGCCGACTCGTTGCCGCAGGACCGGCAGCGCACCTCCGCGGCGACGAACTCGAGCTCCAGCTCGGCGTCGGGCATGTCCTCGTAGTCTCGAAGCAGCGTCCAGCAAAACGACAGCGACTCGGGAACCACCTGGCGTAGCGCGCCGATCCTGACGCGTACTACGTCGACATGGCGACCGTCGGCATACGGTTTCACCACGCCGACGATCGCTTCGCACAGCGAAAGCTCATGCACGGCCGATCACCGCCGTGTCCTGGAGCCCTGGCACCTGAGGCCCATGCGCACTGTTCTACACCTCAGGCGGCGCGCGCGTCGCAGACCAGACAGAAGCCGTCAGCAGCACCCCGCCGGCTTGTTTCCCGGGCGCGTCGCAAAGAGCACAATAGAGGCGGCCGGGATCTCACACCACAGGAGACGACAGTGACACAACATCAAGACGGTCACGACGAAGCGCACACCCACGAACACCGCCACGGCGACGTCACCCACGAGCACCCACACACCAGCCACGAGCACGAGCATGTGGAGCATGACCACCCCCACGCCCACGAAGACGGGACCGAGCACACGCATCCGCACACGCATCAGGCCGATCTAGGACAAGAGCACAACCACCCGCACTAGCGGCGTGTGTTGTCGTCGATCCGGTTCGATCGACGATCTGTGATCAACCTCAACGTCCGACTGTGACGCAGGCCATTGCCGACCGCGAGCGTCAGCGCTGACTCTGGTAGCTCGCGCGACATGTCGGTAGGGGAGAACACGTGGCTGCTGAGGCTGATCAACTGGCGTTTGCTTACGACCTGACCCTGGATGAGGCGCGTCGCCGGACCGCCTTTCTCGAAGCGGTCGGGGACAACTGGGATCCAGTGGAGGCGCTCACCCAGGAGGACCGCGCCTACTCGATGCTGTACTCCGATCTCGACGACGATCAGCAACGTGTCTACGACAACCTGGTGGTCGCCGGGGTACTTCCACAACGGGTGGCTGGTCGTGTTCCCGATTGATCCCACCGCTGATCGAAGTCGTCGCGCCTGGTTCTGCTGCCCGGGGTGCAAGCCCGGCACCGGGTGTGCTGATTGCCGGATCAGCCGCAATTGCGATGTCCACTGGCAGTTCCTGTTGAGCAATCGGGGCTGGCTACTGCACCTGCAGTGCCCTGAGTGCGGTCACCTGTGGTCGATCGACAGCAAGCCCGGCAGTCGATCGACCAGCGCCGCGTAGCCCCGGCTCAGTCCCACAGTCCCAGCAACGCGTTCTCGACGACTTCAGGCAGTGCCGGATGAATCCAGTACTGGCCGCGCGCCATGTCGGGCACGCTCAAGCCGAAGGTCATTGCCTGAATGAGCGGCTGGATGATCGAGGAGGCCTGGTGGCCCATGATGTGCGCACCGAGTAGTCGCCCGCTCTTCGAGTCCGAGATGAGCTTCACGATGCCGACGGTGTCTTCGGTGGCCCAGCCGTAGGCGACGTCCGCGTAATCCTGAACCTTGCAGGCAACATCGAAACCCTGTGCTACCGCTTCGTTCTCGGTCAACCCCACATAGGCGATCTGCGGATCGGTGAACACCGCGGCAGGCACGTAGCGGTGATCGGTGGCGACCATCGACGCGGTGTCGTCCCATTCGCGGAGCAGGTTGCGCGCCACCACGCGTGCTTCGTGGTTGGCGACGTGCTTGAGCTCATAGGGGGACGACACGTCGCCGAGTGCGAAAACGTTACGCGCGCTTGTCCGTTGGTATTCGTCGACGACGACGCGGCGATCGTCGAGTTCGATTCCGGCCTTTTCGGCGTCGAGCCGATCGCCGTTGGAGCGTCGGCCAGTGGCCACCAGTACGACATCGGCCTTCAGCTCCGAGCCGTCGTCGAGTTCGAGCACGATGCCGGAACGGTCCTCGTGTGAGCCGAGAATGTTGCGGTGGCTCCGTACTTCCCACTTGCTCGAGGCGATCCGGGTGAAGCGTCCGGACAACGTGTCGTCGAGATGCCGCAGCAGTGCGCCGCCGCGGATCACCATCGTGATCCTGACCCCGAGCGCGGAGAAGATGTGCGCGAATTCGCATGCCACGAAGCCGCCGCCGACGATCACCATGTGCTTGGGCAGTTCCGGTAACCGCATGATGTCGTCGCTGGTGTGGTATCGCACCCCGCAATCCAGGATGGCCGGCGGAACCTCGGCCCGCGAACCCGCGGCGATCACCACTTGTTCGGCGGTGAACTCGCCACCGTCGTCGGTGCGCAGCAGATAGCGGCCATCGTCCTGAACCCCGGCGAACCGGGTGTGACTTCGGTAGACATCGACGCTGGGTTGGGCGCGTCGGTAGTCCTCGCCGCCGATCGCGATCGGGTCGATGCGGCCGAACACCCGCGAGACGATGTCGTCCCAACGGACTCTGTCGATGTGGGCATCGATGCCGTAACGCGATGCGGTGCGGATAGTTTCGGCCACTTCGGCGGCGTAGACGAACATCTTGGTCGGAATGCATCCGACGTTGAGGCAGGTACCGCCGAACGTGCCCTGTTCGCAGATCGCGACCCGCTTCTTGGCGTAGCGATCACTGAGAATGCTGTTGCCGGAACCGGTTCCGATGATCGCCAGGTCGTAGCTTTCCACGCGATAGCCTTTCAGCCGTTGTGCGAAGCGACGTCGGCGGCCGCAACCAGGTAGTCGTCCAGCCAGTTGTCCAGCTGCTGGTAGGCAGCCCGTCGCGGCTGCGGCATCGACAGGAAGACATCGTGTTTGGCGTCGGTCACCGGAACGATCGTGGTGCGGTTACCGATGCATCCGGCCCAGCGTGCGATGTGTGTGACGTCGAGGACCGCATCGCCACACTGCAGGGCGGCCGCGTCCGAGGCCTCGGTCACGCTGTGATCGGAGCGCAGGATCAGGTTGGGCACGCCGACATCGAGTCCGCGGTGCAGCTTGACCTGGCCGGCCCGCACGGCGGACAACCAGCCGAAGGTAATAGGGAAGCCGCCCAACGGTTTCCACTTCAGGTCGTAGTCGAACTCGCCGTGATAGTCGCGGTGCAGGCTGGCGCCGTACCCGCCACCGGTCGCGCTCGGGGCTCGGGCGACCCGTTTGTTGCCGGCGCGGGCGATAGCGGCGATCAGCGCCCTGGTCGGTGGCCAGCGCAGCGGCATCGGCCCGGGCACGTCCAGAAAAGGACTGTTGAGTACCAACCCCGTCACCCCGGCACGGCTGGTGACGCGGCGTCGCCGGAGACGGTCCAACCACAGCGAGACGATCAGTCCGCCCGCCGAATGCCCGTACACCAGCACCCGCGCGGACCCGGTCTCCTCGCCGATGATCTCGAGGGCACGATCGAGTTCGCGGTCGTAGTGGGCCAGGTCGGTGGTGAAGTGCGGTGTCAGGCCACTGCGCGAAGACCGGCCGCACTTGCGCAGGTCGAGCGCATAGAAGGCGAAACCGCGGCCGGCGAAGTGGTCGGCCAGCGAGGTGTGGAAGAAGTAGTCGGTGTACCCATGCACCGCCAGCACGGCATCGGTGGCCGGCGCGGCATCACCACGGCGCAACAGCGTCGCGTCGATACGACCCTCGCCATCGGGATCGTCGCCCAGCGGGATGGTGAGTTGCCGGTAGCCGGGCAGGACGTCGGGCTGCCAGCCAGTCACGCGCTTCAGCTTACAAACCCCGCAGATCTCCCAACTCCGATCCGGCCGGGATAACCTGGCGATCGATACGGCGCGCGATAGCAAAGGACGATCTACTCGGTGTCAGACCCGCAGGCAGGGACAACCTCCAAGGTCGACGCCGTGCTGGTCGGAACCGGGATCATGAGCGCCACGCTGTCGGCACTGTTGCGCCGGCTGGAGCCCAGTTGGTCGATCACCGTGGTCGAGCGGCTCGACGGCGCCGCAGCCGAAAGCAGCGACCCGTGGAACAACGCCGGCACGGGTCACGCGGGTTTGTGCGAGCTGTTCTACACCCCGCAGCTGCCTGACGGTTCGATCGACATCACCAAAGCGGTACGGGTGAACGAGCAGTTTCAGGTCACCCGGCAGTTCTGGGCCTACGCGGCCGACAACGGCCTGGTGTCCGATGTCCGCGGCTTCCTCAACCCCGTTCCGCACGTCAGCTTCGTGCAGGGCGCCGAGCGGGTCGACTATCTGCGCCGCCGTCGCCGGGCGCTGGCCGGCAATCCGCTGTTCGCCCGGGCCCAATGGGTCGAGGGCGCCGATGAATTCGCCCGGCGACTGCCGTTCATGGCCGCCAAGCGCGACCTCGACTCTACACCGATTGCGCTCAGTTGGGCGACCGACGGCACCGACGTTGACTTCGGGGCACTGTCGCGTCAACTCATCGGCTACGGACTGCGCAACGGCACCACGGCGCTGTTCGGCCACGAGGTCCGCAAACTCAGCCAACGGCGCGACGGTAGTTGGACGTTGACCATCCGCAACCGCCGCAGCGGGGAAAGGCGCACGCTGACCGCCGCGTTCGTCTTCGTCGGCGCCGGGGGACAGGCACTGCCGCTGCTGCAGAAGTCAGGAATCAACGAGGCCAAGGGTTTTGGTGGCTTCCCGGTCGGCGGGCGATTCCTTCGCAGCGGCAACCCAGCCGTCACCCGCGGGCACCGGGCCAAGGTCTACGGATCCCCGGCGCCGGGCGCGCCGGGGATGACGGCGGCCCACCTGGACACCCGGATCGTCAATGGCAAGCCATGGCTGATGTTCGGTCCGTTTGCCGGCTGGTCGCCAAAGTTCCTCAAGCAGGGCCATTTCAGCGATCTGCCGCGTTCTATCACGCCCGGCAATCTTGCGACTGTGATCGGGGCAGGGTTCGGCCAGCTGGAGCTGGTCGGCTATCTGATCGGCCAGTTGCGGTTGTCGAAGCCCGCACGTGTCGAGGCGTTACGTGAATTCGCGCCCAGCGCAGTCGATTCCGATTGGTGCCTGACGACCTCCGGTCAGCGGGTACAGGTAATGCGACGTGACGGACGCCGGGGGGGCCGGCTGGAATTCGACACCACGGTGCTCACCTCGGCGGACGGCAGCATCGCCGGACTTCTCGGCGCATCACCGGGCGCATCGACCGCGGTGACGGCGATGCTCGACGTGCTGCACCGCTGCTTTCCCGACCGCTACCCGGCGTGGCTGCCGACCCTGAAGGAGATGATTCCTTCGCTGGGTATCACCTTGTCGACCGAACCGGCGCTGTACGAAGAGTTGCGGACGTGGACCACCAAAGCGTTGGAGTTGGAGTCATGACAGCTGCGTTGCGGCGTGCGCGGGCGAAAGATCTTGATGTTGCTACTCTCTACGCGCTTCTCAAGTTGCGGGTCGAGGTGTTCGTCGTCGAGCAGGCCTGCCCGTATCCCGAGCTCGACGGGCGCGACCTGCTTGCTGAGACGCGGCACTTCTGGCTCGAAGGTGCCGACGGGGAGGTGATCTGCACGCTACGACTGATGGAGGAGCACGCTGGCGGCCACAAGGTGTTCAGGCTCGGTCGACTGTGCACCAAACGCAGCGCCCGAGGTGAGGGCCACACCACGCGACTCCTGCGCGCGGCGCTGGCCGAGGTCGGCGATTACCCGTGCCGGATCAATGCTCAGGTATATCTGGCGGACATGTATGCCCAGCATGGATTCGTCCGGGACGGCGACGACTTCCTCGATGACGGCGTGCCGCACGTTCCCATGCTGAGGCCAGGTTTTCATCAATGACAACCCCGGAGAGCCCCTACCTGGTCGGGCTGCGGTTGGCCGGCAAAAAGGTCGTCATGGTCGGTGGCGGCAGTGTCGCCCAGCGTCGGCTCCCGCTTCTGGTGGCCAGCGGCGCGGACGTGCATGTGATCACCCGCAGCGCCACCCGTTCGGTCGAGGCGATGAGCGGGATCACGTTGTCGCTGCGCGACTACCAGGACGGTGACCTGATCGGCGCCTGGTATGCCATCGCGGCCACCGACGATGCTCAGGTGAACGAGGCGATCGTCGTCGAGGCTGACCGCCACCGAATCTTCTGCGTCCGGGCCGACATCGCGATCGACGGCAGCGCGGTGACCCCCGCCTCGTTCGAGTACGCGGGGCTGTCGGTAGGAGTCCTGGCCGGTGGCGAACACCGCCGCTCGGCCGGCATCCGGTCGGCGATCCGCGAGGCACTGCAGCAGGGCGTGATTTCCCCGGAAAGCTTTGAGAGCAACGACGTGGTCCGCGGTGGTGTGGCACTGGTCGGCGGCGGACCCGGTGATCCCGAGTTGATTACCGTGCGCGGCCGCCGTCTGCTTGCACAGGCCGATGTCGTCGTCGCCGACCGGCTGGCGCCACCGGAACTGCTTGCCGAACTGTCGCCGAACGTCGAGGTGATCGACGCCGCGAAGATTCCCTACGGGCGGGCGATGGCTCAGGACGCCATCAACGCGGTGATGATCGAACGGGCTCGGGCCGGTCACTTCGTGGTGCGCCTCAAGGGCGGCGACCCGTTCGTGTTCGCCCGTGGTTATGAGGAAGTGCTGGCCTGCGTCGAAGCCGGCATCCCGGTGACCGTTGTGCCTGGTGTGACGAGTGCCATCGCGGTGCCCGCATCCGCGGGTGTGCCCGTCACCCACCGCGCGATCAATCACGAGTTCGTGGTGGTCAGCGGACACCTCGCGCCGGACCATCCCGAATCGTTAGTGAATTGGGATGCATTGGCAGCCATGACCGGGACCATCGTTTTGCTGATGGCGGTCGAACGCATCGAGCTGTTCGCCCAGGTCCTGCTGAAGGGCGGCCGACCTGCGGATACGCCGGTTGTGGTGGTACAGCAGGGCACGACGGCCGCCGAGCACACGTTGCGGGCCACGCTGGCGGACGCGCCGGAGAAGATCCGGTCGGAGGGCATCCGACCTCCCGCGATCGTCGTAATCGGGTCTGTGGCGGCTTTCGGCATTTAAAAGATCCCTAAGATTACTGTAGGGTAAGTTCTTATGACGGCTCTCAACGATGCAGAGCGGGCTGTCCAAAGATGGACAACTGAACCCTCGAAGCGAGCAGTTCACATGCCCGAAACGCACCCAGAAAAGACCGCCCCAGGGCAGACCGCCCCGGCCACGTCGAACAAGACGTCGACACCGTGGATGCCGACACGGCGATTCTTCGCCGCCGTGATCGCGATCGCCGGTATGCAGCTCATGGCGACGATGGACGGCACCATCGCCATTGTCGCTCTTCCCAAGATCCAGAACGAGCTGAGCCTCTCTGATGCCGGCCGTAGCTGGGTGATCACCGCTTACGTGCTGACGTTCGGCGGTCTGATGCTGCTGGGTGGCCGCCTCGGTGACACCATCGGCCGCAAGCGGACCTTCATCGTCGGCGTCACCCTGTTCACCATCGCCTCCGCGCTGTGCGGCATCGCCTGGGACGACGTCACCCTGGTGATCGCCCGGCTGCTGCAGGGTGTGGGTGCTGCCATCGCCTCGCCGACCGGGTTCGCGTTGGTCGCCACCACGTTCGCCAAGGGGCCGGCGCGCAACGCCGCCACCGCGGTGTTCGGCGCGATGACCGGTGTCGGGTCCGTGATGGGCCTGGTTGTCGGCGGGGCGCTGACCGAGGTGTCCTGGCGGCTGGCGTTTTTGGTGAACGTGCCGATCGGGCTGGCGATGATCTACCTGGCCCGCACCGCGCTGCGGGAGACCAACCGCGAGCGGATGAAGCTCGACGCGGCCGGCGCTGTGCTGGCGACGCTGGCCTGCACTGCCGCGGTGTTCGCCTTCTCGTCGGGACCCGAAGCGGGCTGGATCTCGTTCACCACGCTCGGTTCGGCCGGCGTGGCGCTCGTCGCCTTCATCGGCTTCGCCTTTGTGGAGCGGACGGCCGAAAACCCCGTCGTTCCATTCAAGTTGTTCTTCGACCGCAACCGGCTGGCC
Source organism: uncultured Actinomycetota bacterium (assembly GCA_963753995.1). Taxonomy (GTDB): domain Bacteria; phylum Actinomycetota; class Actinomycetes; order Mycobacteriales; family Mycobacteriaceae; genus Mycobacterium. Next base: position 75,272 of record CAVWEO010000010.1, read on the forward strand.
ACTTTCGTGGCGATCTTCCTGGCGGGTGGCGTCCTGTTCACCGTCACCGTCCTCGTCGCCATCTACGTGCAGGACATCATGGGCTACAGCGCCCTGCGTGCCGGTGTCGGCTTCATCCCGTTCGCGATCGCGATGGGCATCGGCCTCGGCGGTTCGTCGCAGCTTGTGTCTCGCTTCCAGCCGCGGGTCGTGGTCATCGCCGGCGGGGCGCTCGTGGTCGGCGCGATGGTCTACGGGTCGACGTTCAACGGCGCGATGCCGTATTTCCCGAACCTCATCGTGCCCGTCGTGATCGCGGGTATCGGCATCGGGATGATCGTCGTCCCGGTCGCGCTGTCGGCGATCGCGGGTGTCGGATTCGACCAGATCGGGCCGACGTCGGCGATCGCGCTGATGCTGCAGAACCTCGGTGGCCCAGTCGTTCTGGCCGTCATCCAGGCCGTCATCACGTCGCGCACGCTGTACCTGGGCGGTACCAATGGCCCGGTGAAGAACATGACCAAGCTTCAGCTGCATGCCCTCGACCAGGGTTACACCTATGGCTTGCTGTGGGTGGCCGGCGTGGCCGTCATCGTCGGTGGTGTGTCGCTTCTGATCGGCTACACCGCCGAGCAGGTGGCGCACGCGCAGGAAGTCAAGGACGCCATCGACGCCGGCGAGCTCTAGCTCAACGTCATCACCCATCAGAAGCCACGGCTGTCATCCCTTGCGGATCGCAGCCGTGGTTGCTGTTTGACGGTTACCACTGTCGACTAGTTAGGCTTGCGCGCTGTGATCACCCGGATGTCCGAGCTGTTCTTGCGCACACTGCGCGACGCGCCCGCCGATGCCGAAGTCGCCAGCCACCAGCTGCTGATCCGCGCCGGCTACGTGCGACCGATCGCCCCGGGACTCTACAGCTGGTTGCCGCTGGGTCTGCGGGTGCTGCGCAACATCGAACGGGTGGTGCGCGAAGAGATGAACGCCATCGGCGGCCAGGAGATCCTGTTCCCGGCCCTGCTGCCGCGCGCGCCGTACGAGACCACGAACCGGTGGACCGAATACGGCGACGGCGTCTTCCGGCTCAAGGACCGGCGCGGCAACGACTACATGCTCGGACCCACCCACGAAGAACTCTTCGCGTTGACGGTCAAGGCGGAGTACAGCTCGTACAAGGACTTTCCGCTGACGCTGTACCAGATCCAGACCAAGTACCGCGACGAGGCGCGTCCGCGGGCCGGCATCCTGCGCGGCCGCGAGTTCGTCATGAAGGACTCCTACTCCTTCGACATCGACGACAGCGGCCTCAAGAACGCCTACCACGCCCACCGCGAGGCCTACCAGCGCATCTTCGGCCGGCTGGACATCGACTACGTGATCGTGTCGGCGGTATCGGGGGCGATGGGCGGGTCTGCCTCCGAGGAATTCCTTGCCGAGAGCCCGATCGGCGAGGACACCTTCGTGCGGTGCCCCGAATCCGGATACGCCGCCAACGTCGAAGCTGTCATCACCGCCCGGCCGGAGACTCTGCCCATCGACGGACAACCCGACGCGGTGGTCCACGACACCGGCAACACCCCGACCATTGCGACACTGGTCGAGTGGGCCAACGGCGCCGATCTGGGTCGTGCCGTCACCGCCGCCGACACCCTGAAGAACGTCCTACTCAAGGTGCGTCAGCCGGGCGGCGACTGGGAGTTGCTGGGCATCGGGGTACCCGGGGACCGCGAGGTCGACGACAAACGGCTGGGCGCCGCGCTCGACCCGGCCGAGTACGCGCTACTCGACGATTCCGACTTCGCCAGACACCCCTTCTTGGTCAAGGGGTACATCGGCCCGAAAGCTCTGCTGGACAACGGTGTTCGCTATCTGGTGGATCCGCGGGTGGTAGACGGCAGCAGCTGGATCACCGGCGCCGACGAGCAGGGTAAGCACGTGGTGGGCCTGGTCGCCGGCCGCGACTTCGTCGCCGACGGAACCGTCGAGGCGGCCGAGGTGCGCGACGGCGATCTGTCGCCGGACGGCCGGGGCACGTTGGTATCTGCCCGCGGGATCGAGATCGGCCACATCTTCCAGCTCGGCCGCAAGTACACCGACGCCTTCACCGTTGACGTGCTCGGCGAGAACGGAAAGCCGGTCCGCCTGACGATGGGCTCCTATGGGGTGGGGGTGTCGCGACTGGTGGCGGTCATCGCCGAGCAGCAGCACGACGAGCTCGGGTTGCGCTGGCCGTCGGAGGTGTCGCCGTTCGACGTCCACCTGGTGATCGCCAACAAGGACGCCGAAGCCCGCGCCGGGGCCACCGCATTGGCCACCGACCTCGATCGGCTGGGCATCGAGGTACTGCTCGACGACCGGACGGCGTCACCCGGGGTCAAGTTCAAAGACGCCGAGTTGCTCGGTGTGCCGTGGATCGTCGTCGTGGGTCGCGGCTGGGCGGACGGGACGGTCGAGCTGCGCAACCGGTTCAGCGGCCAGACCCGTGAACTGTCGGTTGGCGAGGGGCTGGCCACCGACGTCGCCGGAGCCGTCACCGGCTAGGAGCGGGCCACCCGATCAGTCGGCGCCGGGGAAGGCGGTGGTGATCGGCCAGTCGCCGAGCTGTTGCTTCCATCGCGCGGCCAGCACCGCGCTCTGGGTCAGCGCCGTCACCCCGAACGTCCGGTCCTCGCTGCTCTGGGCCTGCTCGACGAACGCCCGCCACGCGGCCTCGGTGTCCTTTTCCATCCGCGCGGCCAGGCGGGCCGCGTCGGTGGGCTTGTCGACCGGCATCGGCAACTGATAGCCGGCCGCGGCCACCGGCGCCGCCACCTTGCGGCCGGCCAGCATCGAGACGACCTGATCGCGACGCTGCCGGTGCTGATTGATCGCGGACGACACCAGTGCGTTCACCTCGGGCGCGCAGCGCGCCGACACGATGCCGTAGCCGTAGACGACGGCGTGTTCGTTGGCCAGCGCAGCACACAGCGCGGAGTTGGCCGGTGACGGCTCAGCAGAGGTCACGACGCAGCCGCTCCGGACGACAGCGCGACGCTGTAGGAGGCCGTGCACGACGCGGCGATCGAGCCGAGCAGCCCGGCGCGATAGCCCGACGAGGTGCTGGCCAGCTTGGCGGCACTGTCCGCCGACGCCCGGAGCGACGTGACCACGTCAGCCACCGGCGGAGCGGGCCCGGCGACTGCCGACGTAGTGGTGGTCGGACTGCTCGTCGCGGGAGACGCTGAAGTCGTCGGCGCTACCCGCTTGATCTCGTTGGCCAGAGCCTGAGCGTGCTGCGTCCGTTCGGCGGCGACCTGCGTGAGCGCCGTGCTGACTGCCTGCGCCCCGCCCGCCGCCGCCGCGGTGGCCAGCTGACTGTCTTGGCGCGCCAGCGTCAACTGCGCTTCGAGTTCGTCGACCGCCGGCGGCGGGGGCGGCGAACTGCAGCCGGGCGTCACCAGGGCGAGCACCGCGAGGGTCACGCCGCCGGTCAACGCCTGCCGTCGATTGACGACCGGCTCAGAACCGGGCTCGGTGCGCAGCATTGCCACATCCTGCCATTGCCGCAAGGGCGGACTGTAACGCCAGGTGACCTCGTTGCGGTCAGGTCTTCCCACGCCGACCTGGCGTATCGTTGAAGGCTGCTCGTGGGGATCGCCGATTGTGCCTCCCGGGGCTGACTGACCGGACAACTCAAGATGAGGAGCTCGCCGTGGCCACCGGGCTACCGTCGCAGACGCAGTTGATCGAGCTGCTCGATGGTGAGTTCGCGCGCGCCGGCTACGAAATCGAAGATGTCGTCATCGACGAACGGTCGCGGCCGCCGCGGATCACCGTCATCGCCGACGGGGACACCGCCCTGGACTTGGACATCGTTGCCGAGCTTTCTCGTTCGGCCTCGACTTTGTTGGACGCGAGCCGCGACATCGGCAGCGCCTATGTCCTGGAGGTCAGCTCGCCGGGCGTTGACCGCCCCTTGACCAGCGAGAAACACTTTCGCCGCGCGCGGGGTCGCAAGGTCGACCTGACGCTGACGGACGGAACACAGCTCAGTGGACGGGTCGGCGAGACCCGCGACGGCACGGTCGAGGTGGTGGTCCGCGACGGCCGCGACTGGACAGTGCGGCCGATTCCGCTCAGCAATGCCGCCAAAGCTGTTGTCCAAGTGGAGTTCTCGCAGCCTGCGCAACGTGAGCTGGAACTTGCCGGGGTCGACAGGGCCGATCGAAGCGCGGATACGGAGGGCACGACGTGAACATCGACATGGCCGCGCTGCACGCGATCGTGCTCGAGCGCGGCATCTCATTCGACGACCTGCTCGAAGACGTCAAGGCCGCGGTGCTGAGCGCATACCGGCACACCGAGGGGCATCAGCCCGATGCCCACATCGACATCGACCGCAAATCGGGCGGCGTCCGGGTGTTGGCCCGCGAACTCGATCCCGACGGCAACGTGCTCAATGAATGGGAGGACACGCCGGAAGGTTTCGGCCGGATCGCCGCGACCACCGCACGTCAGGTGATGCTGCAGCGGCTTCGCGACGCCGAGAACGAGCGCACCTACGGCGAATTCTCCACCCACGAGGGCGAGATCGTCGCCGGTGTGATCCAGCGCGACAGCCGGGCCAACTCGCGGGGTTTGGTCATCGTGCGGATGGGCAGCGAGACGAAGGGCTCCGAGGGCGTGATCCCGGCGGCCGAACAGGTGCCCGGCGAGGCATACGAGCACGGTGACCGGCTGCGCTGCTATGTGGTGGGGGTGAGCCGCGGCGCCCGGGAGCCGGTGATCACCCTGTCACGCACCCACCCCAACCTGGTCCGCAGACTGTTCTCGCTGGAGGTCCCCGAGATCGCCGACGGCTCGGTGGAGATTGTGGCGGTGGCCCGCGAAGCCGGTCACCGCTCGAAGATCGCGGTCGCGTCGCGGGTGGCGGGCCTCAATGCCAAGGGCGCCTGCATCGGCCCGATGGGGCAGCGGGTGCGCAACGTGATGAGCGAGCTGTCCGGGGAAAAAATCGACATCATCGACTTCGACGAGGATCCGGCACAGTTCGTCGCCAACGCGTTGTCGCCCGCGAAGGTGGTTTCGGTGACGGTCATCGATCAGAGCGCCCGAGCCGCCCGCGTCGTGGTGCCGGACTTCCAGCTATCGCTGGCCATCGGCAAAGAGGGCCAGAACGCGCGTCTCGCCGCCCGCCTCACCGGCTGGCGCATCGATATCCGCGGAGACTCGCCGGACCAGGAGGACGACCATCCCGAGCACGGCGCAACGCACGGGATGGCGAACGAGCTCTAGCCGCAGCGGGTGGTTCTGACCACCCTTCGGATGCAGGTAAACTAAGCCGTGATCCAGCGCGAGTCTTCAGCCTCGGCGCATCGACGTACCGAAGGACCGGTACGGACCTGCGTCGGATGCCGAAAACGAGAGCTGGCCGTCGAACTGCTCCGAGTAGTGGCGGTGTCGATCGGGAACGGCAAACACGCCGTGACCGTTGACCCGGCAGGTACTCTGCCAGGGCGGGGTGCTTGGCTGCATCCCGTTCCACAGTGCGCCAAAGAAGCAATCCGCCGGCGAGCTTTCGCCCGAGCGCTGCGCATCGCAGGCGCACCGGAAACGTCAGCGGTGGTCGAGCACATAGAGTCTCTTCGAGGCCCTGGACGCGACGGCCATCCCGCCAACAGAACAGGCAGCAAAGAACATGAGCACACCGTGAAGTCCCGATGACCATGCGTCATAGCTAAACCCGAGGCGCGGCCTACCCACCGCTGTCGCCTCATAGACAGGAGTTGTAGTGGCAGGCAAGGCCCGCGTACACGAGTTGGCCAAAGAACTCGGTGTTACCAGCAAGGAAGTTCTCGCCCGGTTAGGTGAACAGGGCGAATTCGTTAAATCCGCATCGTCGACGGTGGAAGCACCCGTCGCACGGCGACTGCGTGAGTCATACGGCGGCAACAAGGCCGCACCGGAGAAAGCCTCCGGCAACGGCGCACCGGCCGCAAAGCCCGCAGCCAAAGCTGCTGCCCCGGCGGCCAAGCCCGCCGCCCCCAAACCTGCTGCTCCACCGGCACCCGAGCCGCCGGCGCCGCCGCCGGCTCCGGCCGTCGAACAGCCACCGGCCGCCGCCGCGTCTGCGGCGCCGAGCCCGACTCGCCCCGGGCCGACACCTGGTCCGCGCCCGGCGGCCCCGAAGCCGGCGGCCCGCACACCGCGCGTCGGCAACAACCCGTTTTCCTCGGCGCAGCCCGTGGAGCGGGCCATTCCGCGCCCGCAAGCGCCGCGTCCCGGTGCGCCGCGTCCCGGTGCGCCGCGCCCCGGTGGCGCTTCACCCGGCAACATGCCGCCACGCCCGGCAGGCGCTGCTGGTCGCCCGCCGCGTCCCGGTGGTCCGCGACCTGGCGGCCCGGGCGGCCGTCCCGGCGCCCCGGCCGGTGGCGGACGCCCCGGCGGCGGCGGCGGCGGTGGCGGTAACTACCGCGGTGGCGGCGCTGGTGGTGGCGGCGGCGTCGGTGCCCCACCCGGAGGCGGCGGCTACCGCGGCCGCCCAGGCGGCGGGGGCGGTGGACGCCCCGGTCAGCGCGGTGGTGCTGCCGGTGCATTCGGGCGCCCAGGCGGCGCGCCGCGACGCGGCCGCAAGTCGAAGCGGGCGAAACGCGCCGAATACGAGAACATGCAGGCTCCCGTCGTCGGTGGTGTGCGGTTGCCGCACGGCAACGGCGAGACGATCCGTCTGGCCCGCGGTGCCTCACTGTCCGACTTCGCGGAGAAGATCGACGCCAACCCGGCTTCGCTGGTGCAGGCGTTGTTCAACCTCGGCGAGATGGTGACGGCGACGCAGTCGGTCGGTGACGAGACGCTGGAGCTACTGGGCGGCGAGATGAACTACGTCGTCCAGGTCGTCAGCCCCGAGGACGAGGACCGCGAGCTGCTGGAGTCCTTCGACCTGACCTACGGCGAAGACGAAGGTGGCGAGGAGGACCTCGAACAGCGTCCGCCGGTGGTGACCGTCATGGGTCACGTCGATCACGGTAAAACCCGCCTGCTGGACACCATCCGTAATGCCAGCGTCCGCGAGGGCGAGGCCGGTGGCATCACCCAGCACATCGGCGCCTACCAGGTCGGCGTCGATTTCGAGGGCAGCGAGCGACTCATCACCTTCATCGACACCCCGGGTCACGAGGCGTTCACCGCCATGCGTGCCCGCGGTGCCAAGGCCACCGACATCGCGATCCTGGTGGTCGCGGCCGACGACGGCGTGATGCCGCAGACGGTGGAGGCGATCAACCACGCGCAAGCGGCCGACGTGCCCATCGTGGTGGCGGTCAACAAGATCGACAAGGAGGGCGCCGACCCGGCCAAGATCCGGGCTCAGCTCACCGAATACAACTTGGTGGCAGAGGATTTCGGTGGCGACACGATGTTCGTCGACATCTCCGCGAAGGCCGGTACCAACATCGCGGCGCTGGAAGAGGCCGTGCTGTTGACCGCCGACGCCGCCCTGGACCTGCGGGCAAACCCCGACATGGAAGCTCAGGGTGTGGCCATCGAGGCGCACCTCGACCGCGGTCGAGGCCCCGTGGCCACCGTGCTGATCCAGCGCGGCACGCTTCGGGTCGGTGACTCGATTGTCGCCGGTGACGCGTACGGCCGTGTTCGACGGATGGTCGACGAGCATGGCGAGGACATCCACGAGGCGCTGCCATCGCGGCCCGTCCAGGTGATCGGTTTCACGTCGGTGCCCGGCGCGGGTGACAACCTGCTCGTCGTCGACGAGGACCGGATCGCCCGTCAGATCGCCGACCGGCGCAGCGCTCGCAAGCGCAATGCGCTGGCGGCACGTTCCCGTAAGCGCATCAGCCTGGACGATCTGGACGCCGCGCTGAAGGAAACCAGTCAGCTGAACCTGATCCTGAAGGGCGACAACTCCGGAACCGTCGAGGCCCTGGAGGAAGCGCTGCTGGGTATCGAGATCGACGACGAGGTGGAACTGCGCGTCATCGACCGCGGAGTCGGTGGCGTGACCGAGACCAACGTCAACCTGGCTTCGGCGTCGGACGCGATCATCATCGGGTTCAACGTCCGCGCGGAGGGCAAAGCGACCGAGCTGGCCAACCGCGAGGGCGTGGACATTCGCTACTACTCGGTGATCTATCAGGCCATCGACGAGATCCAGAGTGCGCTCAAGGGCATGCTCAAGCCGGTCTACGAAGAGAACCAGTTGGGCCGTGCCG
>CAVWEO010000011.1:0-15610 GCA_963753995.1 uncultured Actinomycetota bacterium
ATGCCGGCATCGAAAACCCGCTGTTCTTCCTGCCACAGACGTCAATGTTGTTCGGCGACGCGAAGAAATCGGTGTCCGAAGTGACCGAGGAGCTCAAAGCGCTCTAAGCGGCTAGGTGCCCGACCGCACATGGAGATCGACGCTGGCGATGCGCTCACTCGCGAAAGTTCGCGCTCGCGTCGATCTCGAGGGGCGTGAGCGGCCTAAACGGGCGGGTAAGCCGGCGGCGGGTAGCCCTGGCCGTCGGTGACGCCGCGAAGGCCCCACGGCAGATATTTGAAGTAGAACTCGAGTTCGTCGGAAAAGTCGTAGCTGGGATCAGGATCCGGTTGCATCTGACTACCTCTCGAGTCGGCTCGCGCGTGGTGCCGAGTCTAGTCCCGGCGGGCAGCTCGCAACAGTGAACTGTCGTGTTGCCTAGACTACCCAACTAGTTGATTGACTCCGGGCTGCCCCGGACTGCCGAAGTGAGTAGACATGCCATCCGAGAACGGGCTCACCCGCCGCGAGGAGCTGCTGGTTGTGGCCACCAAGTTGTTCGCCGCCCGCGGTTACCACGGCACCCGGATGGACGATGTCGCCGACGTGGTCGGCCTGAACAAGGCCACCGTCTACCACTATTACGCCAGCAAGTCGCTGATTCTTTACGACATCTACCAGCAGGCCGCCGAGCGCACCCTGGACGCGGTCCACGACGATCCGACCATGTCGGCCCGCGAGGCGCTGTACCAGTACACCGTGCGGCTGCTCAACAACATCGCCGTCAACCCCGAAGGGGCGGCGGTGTACTTCCAGGAGCAGCCCTACATCACCGAGTGGTTCACCGAGGAGCAGGTCGCCGAGGTCCGGGAGAAGGAAACCCAGGTCTACGAGCACGTGCACGGGCTGATCGACCGGGGTATCGCCGACGGCGAGTTCTTCGAGTGCGACTCCCACGTCGTGGCCCTGGGCTACATCGGGATGACGCTGGGTGCCTACCGCTGGTTGCGGCCGAGCGGACGACGCAGCGCCAAGGAGATCGCCGCCGAATTCAGCACCGCGCTGCTGCGGGGCCTGATCCGCGACGAGGCGGTCCGGGTCAATTCCCCGCTCGGGACCGTCAAAGCGCAGATCGTCGCGCCATGACCGACCTGTTTCGCCTCGACGGCAAGGTCGCCGTCGTCACCGGCGGCGGCCGCGGCATCGGCGCGATGATCGCCCGCGGATTGCTGCAGGCCGGGGCGACGGTGTACCTGTCCAGCCGCAAGAAGGCCGAGCTCGACGCCGCCGTCGCCGAACTGTCCGCGCACGGACCGGTGCAGGCTATTGCGGCCGACCTCGGCACGGTCGACGGGGTCGACGTGTTGGTCGCCGAGCTCGCCGAGCGGGAGGACGCCATCCACGCGCTGTTCAACAACGCCGGCGCCGCCTGGGGGGCGCCGCTGGAGGAGTTCCCCGAGTCCGGCTTCGACAAGGTGATGAACGTCAACGTCAAGGGCGTCTTCCTGCTGACCCGCGCGCTGGTGCCGATGCTCACCGCCGGGTCGAGCGACGGCGACCCGGCCCGCGTGGTCAACACCGGCAGCATCGACGGGATCGTTCCGCCGGGACGCGGCCGGAACAACTTTTCCTACAGCGCCAGCAAGGCCGCTGTGCACATGCTGACCCAGCACCTCGCCGGAGAGCTGGCGCCGCGGATTCTGGTCAACGCGATCGCTCCGGGCCTCTTCGAATCCCGGATGACCAAGGAGCTGTTGGCGGCCGGGTCGGACGCGGTGGGCGCGGGCCTTCCACTGGGCCGGATCGGGCAGCCCGACGACATGGCGGGCATCGCGGTCTTTCTCGCCAGTCGCGCCAGCAGCTACATCACCGGCGCGGTGATTCCGGTGGACGGCGGCGTCAGCGTTATCCGGTAGGTAGAACCCGGCTCAGGAATTCGAGTTGGTCGGCGATTACGCGCTCGAAGGCATCGCCGACATAGATATCGAAATGCCCTTGCGGATAGAGCTTCACCTCGCCGCGGGGCGCGGTCGCGGCATAGCGGCGGGTCGGTCCGGACGGCGCGACTGTGTCGGACTCGCAGATGCAGAACAAGATCGGGCAGGGCACCTTGGCTGCGAGTCGCCCAGGCCGGTAGGGCAGCAGCTTCACCCCGATGCGAGCCGCCACCTCATTACGCATCTCGACGCCGTCCGGGACCAGAGCGAGGTAGCCGGGGTAGGCGTCGGGCGACGTCATCAGCGCGACCTCGCCCGGGTTGCCGGCAGTCTTGACCATCACCGGGTTGCCGCCGAAGCGGGCGGTGACGAGGTCGCGGGTCGCCAACGCGGTGAGGCGCGCGCTGACCAGCGGATTGATCGCGGCCAGCGAGGCGACGCTGTCGGTGAACGGGCACTGCGCGACCACCGCCGCGATCCCGGGCACCCGAGCCGCGGTGGCGATCACATGGCCGCCGCTGAAAGACGTGCCCCACAAGCCGATTCGGTGCGCGTCGATTCCCGGCAACGTGCGCGCGAAAGCCGCGGCAACCGTCCAGTCCTGCAACTGCATCCGGATGTCGAGCAGTTGACGCGGCGCGCCCTCGCTGTCGCCGAAGTTCCGGTAGTCGAAAACCAGGCACGCATAACCGGCTGCGGCGAAGCGTTCGGCGTAGGCGTCCAGGCGCATCGTCCGAACCGCGCCCAATCCGTGCGCCATGACCAACAGCGGTGTATTTGCATCCGAGCTGTCACCGCCGGGCCGATACCACCACGCGCTGATCCGGTCGCTGCCGGAGTTGAACCAGACATCTTCACGCTGCATGACACTCATCCTGCACGGCGATCAAAGCGTGTGGTAGACCGGCGCCATGGCCGCGGATGTGCTGCAGCAGGTGTCATCGCTGGTGGGGGCGAAGTACGTCAGCACCGATCCCGATGTGCTGGCGGGCCGCAGCATCGACCACACCGGCCGCTACCGCGGCCACGCCAGCGCCCTGGTGCGACCCGGTTCGGCCGCCGAAGTCGCCGGCCTACTGCGGATATGCCGCGACGCCGGGGCCCACGTGACCATCCAGGGCGGCCGCACCTCGCTGGTGGCCGGGACCGTTCCCGAGCACGACGACATCCTGCTGTCCACCGAGAGGATCTGTGCCGTCGGCGATGTCGACAGCGTCGAGCGCCGTATCACGGTCGGAGCCGGGGCGACGCTGACTGCCGTGCAGCGCGCGGCGAGCGCGGCCGGGCTGGTGTTCGGCGTAGACCTCGCCGCCCGTGACACCGCGACCGTCGGGGGGATGGCCTCGACGAACGCCGGCGGGTTGCGCACGGTGCGCTACGGCAACATGGGCAGCCAGGTCATCGGGATGGACGTGGCGCTGCCGGACGGCTCAGTGGTGCGACGGCATTCGCAGGTGCGTGCCGACAACACCGGCTACGACCTGCCGTCGCTGTTCGTCGGCGCCGAAGGAACACTCGGTGTGATCACGGCGCTCGACCTGCGCCTGTACCCCGATCCGGCGTACCGCGTCACCGCGGTCTGCGGTTTCGACGAGCTCAGCGCGCTGGTCGACGCCGGCCGGCTGTTCCGCGAGCTGGACGGGATCGCGGCCTTGGAATTGATCGACGGCCGGGCCGCCGCACTGGCCGACGAGCATCTCGGGATGCCCCCGCCGGTGCACGACCGCTGGCTGCTGCTGGTGGAGCTGGCAGCCGACCATGACCAGACCGAGCGCCTTGCCGACGCACTGGAGGCCGTGCGTTCGTCGAGCGAGCCTGCGGTCGGCGTCGATAGTACTGCGCAGCAACGGCTTTGGCGGGTCCGCGAATCACTGGCCGAGGTAGTCGGGGTGTACGGGCCGCCACTGAAGTTCGATGTGTCGCTGCCGCTGTCCGCGGTGGCCGGGTTCGCACGCGACGCCGAGGACCTCGTGCGGCGGCACGCGGCCGACGCCATCGCGGTGCTGTTCGGCCACGTCGGTGAGGGCAACCTGCATCTGAATGTGTTGCGCTGCAGCGCTGAGCAGGAGAAGGAGCTGTACGCCGCGATGATGGACCTGATCGCCGAATGCGGCGGCAACGTCAGCTCCGAGCACGGGGTCGGCAGCCGGAAGCGCCGATACCTCGGCATGTCCCGCGACGGCGCCGATATCGCGGCGATGCGAGCGCTGAAGGCGGCGTTCGACCCGACCGGCTATCTCAACGCCGCGGTGCTGTTCGACTAGCCGGGCGGCTTGATGCCGACCGCGTGCCGCAGCTGCGCGAGAAACTCGTCGGCGTCGTCGCTGCGAATCATGTAGTGCGAGAAAGCTACTCGGATCGCAGTGGCCGCCTTGACCGCGGCGTTGGGACCAGGTACCAGCCGCTGCAGACCGTCGCGCATCTGCGGGATGACGTTGGAGAACTGGGTGATGACGTGCTCGGGTTCGATGTCGACCATCCGCACGCCGGTGTAGGAATGCTGGTAGTCGACGATGAAGCGCAGTGCCGCGTCGAGCTTGTCGGTGCCTTTGAGTCCGGCCGTTGCCTGGCTCATCCCGCTTTCGAAGGTGAGCCGCTCGTATTTGGAGAACGCCGAGAGCAGGTCTTCTTTGGAGGCGAACCAGCGGTACAGCGTCGGCCTGGACACCCCGGCCTGAACTGCGACATCGGACAGGCTGAGCTTGCGCTTGCCGTTGCGGCCGAGGACCTCAGCGGTCGCCGCGAGGATCCGCTGCTGCGTCGTGCTGTCGCTCTCGATGGTCGACGTCTGGTCCATACCCGCAACTTTACAAAATTAGGTCGAAGTGTCACGCTGTTTTCGTGCCACTGGTAGCTGACCACCCGAGCTTAGCTGGGCGGGCCCGAAATGCCGGGCGTCTGCGGTGAGCCACGCCAGAGCGGTCGTCATCACCGAAGCGTCATCGCCGGTCGCATGCGCCACCGCGGCGCGACTGGCGGCGGCCGGGCATCTGGTCATGATGGGCAGTCGCCGGTCGCAGGTATGCGAGGAGTTTGCGGCCCGGCTCCGGTCCGGGGGCGGGTCGGTGTTCGCCGCTCACGTGGACCTGGCCGACCCGCCGTCGATCGATCGATTCATGGAGTCCGTCGACTATCTGATCGGTGAGGTCGACGTGCTGATCAGCACCGCCGGCGTCGTCGACAGGTCCTGGGCGGGTGCGCAACACCTTGTGGGACAACTTGTTCCGCCGATGATCGATCGCGGCCGCGGCGACGTCGTGCTACTCAGCCCCGAACTGGTCGGCGCGTCACCGGTCGGCGCGGACCGGATGCTCGAGGCATGGGTCAGCGGTCTGGACGCCGAATTCGTCGGAACCGGAGTGCGTGCCTCGATCGTCCGCTCGACCGGTGCGGTTCCACCTGCCGACGCCGGCTGCCTGATCACCGCGGCCATCAGCGCACCCGACCAGATGCACCTTCGCGTCGTCGACGTGATTCCGTCGCGCCGCGAAAGTGCGATGAGCGATGGGCTATCTCGGGAAAGGCGTTTTTAGTTGCTCTCGCGCGTTCAGCCGGGTCGGCGGCGCACCAGCACCGACTGCTGAATGCTGCCCACGGCCCCGGTCTGGTCGAACAGCGTGCCGACCGTCGTCCCGATCCCGTCCGGGCCGTAGTTGGTCTCGGCGCGGACGCCGACCCACTCCCCGTCGGGGACCCGGTGCACATGCACGACGAGGTCGTTGTTCAAGAACGTCCACTTGGTGATGTCGATCTTGGAGCCAATTCCGTTGGCGCAGTCGGCAACCGAGAACAGCCGCTCCAACGGGGTCATTGTCTCGCCGGCCACCAGCCTGGTCGTAGGCTTGATCCAGGACTCGCCCGGCCCGTCGCTGAGCGGCTCGGTCAGCCAGCGCCAATCGAGGCTGTGCACGTAGTTGCGGTCGAAGTTCTTGGCCAGATCGCGGCTGCGGGCCTCGCTGAGTGGACGCGGCAGGGGCGCGGGGGCATGCACGAGTTCTGCAGTCTCAAGCCGCTGCAGACGCCAGCCGGTGGCCCGCGCAGTCGGCCGCGGCCGACCATCAGGGCCCAGCGCCAGCGTTTCGGCGCTGATCAATTCGATCTGCTTACCGGGACGTTCGACTTTCGAGCGGACCCACATGTCGCCATCGGCCGGAACAGGACCGAGCAGGTCGACCGCGACCCGGCTGAGCCGGGTGTCGTGGCGCGGCGCGCAGCGTTCCAGCGCGCGCACCAGCAGCGCCGACACCGGCGCGGCATGCTGGATGGCGGCGGTCCAGGTACTGCGGACCAAGTCGGTGGCGGTGAATTTCTCGCCTATCGGATCGGCGTCGTCGACCATTTCGTAATAGGAATCGGTCATCGTCGGTCTACCACGGCGGCCACGCCGGGAGTATCCACGATCACGGTGTCCACCCGGGACAGGCGCGTGCCGGCCAGCTTCTCGGGGTAGACGTCGCTGCTCGACAGCATGAACAGCGTGCGGTCAGCGACCCCGCCGAGCATGCAGGCGATGGCCGCACGATCCCCGATGTCGATCCGATGCGTCACGCGCCCGCCGCCTTCGATGCGCTCGAATTGGTGCGCCAGCGTCATCGCCGTCCACACCCCGCCCTCGGCGTCGAGACAGATGCCGTCCGGCGGTCCGTCCAGGCCGTCGGCGAACACTCGTCGATCGGACAGGTCGCCGTCCTTGCCGAGGGTGTACGCGGTCAACCGCCGGCCGATCGACTCGGCGACGATCAGGGTGCGGCGGTCGGGCGTGATCGCCATGCCGTTGGGGAAGTCGAGGTCGCGTGCCGCCACGCTCACGGTGTCGTCGGGGTCGACCCGCAAAATCACGCCGCCTTCGAAAGCCTGCGACCCGATGTAGGCCCGGCCGAGGTCGTCGACGACCATGTCGCCCAGGTCGGCCGGTGCGAGCTCACTCAAATCGGCTACCGTGCCGACGTTTTCGCCGTCGTAGGCCAGCAGCTTCCGGTCTTCGGTGGACACGATCAACAGGGTGCCGTCCGGCCGGAAGCCCAAGCCGGAGGGCGCGTGTCCAGGCAAGGGCAGGGTCGTCATCGAACCGCCGACGGTGACGGTGTGCACGGCCTCGCCGAGCATGTCGGAGAACCACAGCAGACCCTCGAACCAGCGCGGGCCTTCGCCGAAGCAGAACCCGGACGCCAGCGGGGTCAGTCCGTCAACCATTGCCGTCATCGTCGTCGCTCCTTCGCGGCGGTAGAACGGACCGCCTGTCGCCCGGTCGGCTTTACAGATTATCGTACAAATGTCACGCGGTAGCTTGCAGGGACACCGTCGGCGCTCAGCGAAGGAGAGCGGCAGATGCATTTCGCCATCACTCACCCGATGCACAGCCATCCCTACAACCCGGAGTTGGTCACCGGTGAGGGCATCGCGAAAGTGGCCGTGGCCGCTGAAGCCGCCGGGATCCACGGCTTCGGGTTCACCGACCACCCGGCTCCGACTCAGCGCTGGCTCGAAGCCGGCGGCCACGACGCGCTGGACCCGTTTGTCGCGATGGGTTACGCCGCGGCTCACACCACCACGCTGCGGCTGATTCCGAACATCGTGGTGCTGCCGTATCGAAACCCGTTCGTAGTGGCCAAGTCTGGCGCGACGCTGGACCTGTTGTCCGGCGGCAGGTTCACCCTCGCCGTCGGTGTCGGCTACCTCAAGAAGGAGTTCGCCGCACTCGGGGTGGACTTCGAGGAGCGTGCCGCATTGTTCGACGAGGCACTCGACGCGATCCGTGCCATCTGGACCTCCGACGACATCACGTTCGAGGGCACGCATTTCAGTGCCCGCGGCGTCACCGCACACCCCCGACCGGTGAGCGATCCGCATCCACCGATCTGGATCGGTGGCAACACCGGCGCGGCGCGGCGGCGGGTCGCCGAGAAGGGTGACGGCTGGTGTCCCTTCGCCGCGCCACCGCAGCTCGCGCAGACCGCGCGGACGGCGGCGATGGATTCGATCGAGGCCCTGGCCGACGGCATCGACGACCTGCGCCGCCGGCTCGACAAGGCAGACCGGGACCCTTCGTCGATCGACATCGTCTTCGGCAACTTCGAGGGCGGCAGCCCGGCCGCCGACGACTTCAACGCCGAGGCTTACCTGGGCGGGTTGGAACGGCTGGCCGAGCTGGGCGTGAACTGGGTGCAGGTGGGCCTGCCGGGCGACAGCCTGGCGCACGCGCTGGAAGTCATCGATCGGTTCCAGAGCCTGGTGATCGACGCTTCCTAACGATCGGATGCCTTTACAAGTTTTGATGAGAATGTCATTCTCGCTAGGTGACAACAGACTCTGAGCAGACACACTGGTCGGTCGCCGGCCTCTTGGACTTGTTCGACGCGCGCGACGCGGGAGACGGCCGATTCACCGCCGACACCGGCATCGCCGCCGAGGACGAACGTCAGGTGGTCGAGGGTACGCAGGTGCTCGCGCAGGTGATTGTCGCTGTCGCCAAACGGTTTCCGGAGAAGTCGGTGCGCTCGGTGCACGCCGTGTTCGCTCGCGCTGTGGTGGTCGGGCCGCCGGTCGAGATCGACATCGACGTCGTCGCCGAGGGACGGTCGACGGCGACCGCAGTGGTGGGCGTGTCGCAGAACGGCCGTCGTGCCATCACGGTGACCACGCTGCTGGATGTGCCGTCCGGCGACGTCATCCGGCACCACCTGCCCCGCCCCGAGGTGACCGCGCCCCGCGACGCCAACGACGGCGGGATGCCGATGGCCGGACGGGAACTACGCCTCGTCGACGTCGTCGATGTGAACAGCCCCGACGAGGTCGGGCCCCCGGAGTTGTACGCCTGGCTGCACTACGACCCCATCCCGGCCCGCGACGATCTCGCCAAGGCGCTGGTCGCATATTTCACCGGCCACCTCGGCATTTCGACCACGATGCGCGCCCACGAAGGCATCGGTACCGCGCAGTCGCATCTGACGGTGTCCACCGCGCCGATGACGGTGTCGGTCAGCTTCCACGAGCCGGTGACGTGGACCGGCTGGCTGCTCTACACACACGAGAGCACCCAGGTGGGCGCCGGGATGTCCTATGTCCGCGGCGCCGTGCACACCGAGGAGGGTGAGCTGATTGCGTCGTTCGCTCAGGATGCGCTGATCCGGCCGCTGCGCACCACCGACAACGCCATCAAAACCGAAGCGCGGCTTTAACAGTCATGGACTTCTCCGCCGTCGAGCTTTCCCCGGACGACACGGAATTCCGGGATCGGTTGCGGACATTCCTGGTCGAGGTGGTCACCGAGGAGGTGATCCGCCGCGACCGGGAGACGGGGGAGAACTTCGACGAGGACGTCCACCTGGCGCTGGGCGCCGAAGGTTATCTGGCCGCCGACTGGAACGACGTGGCCGACGGCGGCTTCAGCGCGTTGCGCCGGCGCATCTGGGATCTGGAGATCGGCCGCGCGCACACGCCATGGTTCCATTGGGGCACCACCGCCGTGGTGGCGAAGATGGTGCGCCAATTCGGACCGCCGGAACTCACCGACGAGGTACTGCCCGGTGTGCTCTGCGGTGAGACCCGGCTATGCCTGGGCTACACCGAGCCCGAGGGCGGCTCGGATGTGGCGACATGCAAAACCCGAGCGGTGCGCGACGGCGATAGCTGGATCATCAATGGCTCCAAGATGTTCACCTCCAACGCCCACAATGCCAAGTACGTCTTCCTGCTCACCAACACCGACCCCGATGCGCCAAAACACAAGAACCTGACCATGTTTCTGGTTCCGCTGGACACTCCCGGTGTCGACATCCAAGGCATTCGAACCGTCGACGGCGACCGCACCAACATCGTCTACTACAGCGACGTGCGGGTCGATGACAAATATCGCATCGGAGCCGTGAACGGCGGCTGGGGCGTGCTGCGTGGCGCGCTCGACGAGGAGCACGGCACCGCCGAAAAAGAGAACGACGGTTTGCAGCGGGTCGCGGTGATGAGCGAGCACCTGACGCTGATGGCCGAAGCGATCGACAGGATCGCGGCGCTGGTCACTCAGCAGGGTGCCGATGACCGCCGCCTGATCGACGACGCGTCGGTGGCATATCGGTTGGGCCGCAGCGTTGCCCGGACCGAGGCGGCGCTGAGCACACCGGGGATGTTCGGCAGGGTGGCCAACGCGCAGACCATGCGCGACGTCGCGCCGGACCTGATGGACATCCTCGGTGCCGCCTCGGCGCTCCCGGTCGACACCGACGGGGCCATCGACGACGGCGGCGCTGAATACATCTTTCGTCTGGCCTCACCTGTCGGTATCTACGGCGGCACCCTCGAGGTGTTCCGCAATATGATCGCCCAGCACGCGCTGGGGCTCGGGACGACCGAACTATTCGCCGCCGAGGTCCTGAACGGGCAACTCGGCAACCACCGCCGCGCGGTCGGCGTCGAAGCTGAAAAAGCCTGTGATGGGCCGGCTTTCCGGCGGGGGATCGAGGTAGCACCACGCCACGTCGTGGATTTCGGTATCGCCGACGATCGCCGACCAGTAGGTGGCATAGCCCTTGTAGTTGCAGTAGGTCGACGTATTCGATTGCCGCAGAAGGTCTCTGCGTACATGTGCCGGGTGGACGTAAAGCCGCGGATCCAGTGCGGTCTCGAACACGATCACCGTCTCGTCGGTGTCCACCACCGTAGTCCCGGCCACCTAACGCGAAGACGGCGCTTCGTCGGCCGGCAATCGACGCGGTGGTACGGATTGGGCGGATAGTGCACCAGGGTGCGGCCTTCTTCGATCCAGGTGTCCACTGCGTCCCACGGCACCTGCACGAATCCTGGTGCCTCGGCGACGGGTTCAGCGGGCAGGTCGATCACCAGGTCGGCGGGAAACGCGTAACCGAGCGGGCGGTCCGGCCGGTGCACGAGCAACGCCTGTTCGGTGTCGATCACGGCCCGTCCGCCTTTGATCGCCTGAACTCGGCGGGGATGTGGCTCGACGTAGACCACCGGCGCCGGCAGCGCAGGCGAGAACCAGCCGGCCGGAGCGCTGCTCAGCGGTCCGTGCCCGGTGACCATGCTCATGGCGCCCGAGCGTACGCGGATGATGTGCGACCACTCCAGAGTCGCCGACAACCGACCGTGGCATGGTGTGTGGCATGGCCGGACCAATGGAGGGCATCAACGTCGTCGAACTCGGCGTCTGGGTGGCCGGGCCCGCCACGGGCGGCATCCTCGCGGACTGGGGTGCCGACGTCATCAAGATCGAGCCGCCGACCGGCGATCCGGCCCGGAATTTCGGGCGCATGCTCGGACTCGACGTCGACGTCAGCCCACCGTTCGAGATGGACAACCGGTCCAAACGCAGCATCGTGCTCGACCTGACCGCCGAGGAAGGCCGCCGCAATGCGCGTGAATTGATCAGCGGCGCCGACGTTTTCGTCACCAACGTCCGGCCTGGGGCATTGCGCAGACTCGGGCTGGACTACCAGTCGCTGGCCGAGGACCATCCGCGGCTGGTGTACGGGCTGATCACCGGCTACGGCGAGACCGGGCCGGACGCCGACCGCGCCGCCTACGACGTCGCCGCATTCTGGGCCCGCGGCGGGCTGGCGCATCTGCTGACGCGGCCCGGTGAGACCCCGCCGTTCCAGCGCGGCGGGATGGGCGATCATTCCGCCGGTATGACGCTGGCCGCGGCTGTCTGCGCCGCGCTGGTGGCCCGGGGCCGCACCGGAACCGGTCAGCTGGTCAGCACATCGCTCTACCGCCAGGGCGCCTACACCGTCAGCTTCGACCTGAACACTTACCTGATGTCGGGTCAGCCGATCGCGATCGGGCAACGCGAGAAGATGTTCAACCCGTGCATGAACAACTACGCCACCGCCGATGGTCGCCGGTTCTGGATCGTCGGGCTGGAGGTCGACCGGCACTGGCCGCCGTTGTGCCGAGCCGTCGGCAAGGCCGAGTGGCTGGATGATCCGCGGTTCGTCGACGCGCGATCCCGCGCCGTCAACGCGGTCGAGTTGATCGGCGAGCTGGATCAGATCTTCGCCACCAGGTCCCTGGACGAGTGGGCCGAGATTTTCGCCGGTGAACCGGACTTCTTCTGGTCGCCGGTCAACACCATCGAGGATGTCCTCGCTGACGAGCAGTTTCACGCCGCCGGCGGCATGGTCGACGTCCCGGACGGACACGCGGTCATACCGATGGTCGCCACCCCCGCCGACTTCCACGGCACACCATGGGCGCCGCGCTCGCCCGCGCCGCAGCTCGGCCAGCACACCGACGAAGTCCTCGCCGAGCTCGAGTCCCGGCGGCATTCTTGACCGAATCGAAGCTTTACAGAATCGCCTAAAAGTGTCACGCTGGATCGGCCGGGTCACCGACGACGCGTGAAGGGATGCGATGAGGACCTTCGAGGAGCGGCAGTCGCCCTCATTCCGTTCCGACGGCGGATCGGTCACCTACCGTCTCGATGTCGTGGCCTCCAGCGCTGCCGACGTGGTGGGCTCGATCGGCGGCTGGCTCTATGACCGGGTGCGGGCCGGTTGGGACGTCAACGTGTTGTTGCCCCAGGAGTGCGACAACCGTCCGTTGCAAATCCTCGGCGTGCGCGCCGCAGACCTCGATCCGCAGCTTCTCGCCGGGAGCACCGAATGCGCGGCCCGCGGTCTGGCCGTCAGTGCGGACATGTTTGCCGGCGACGGACGCATCCGGCACGAGGTGCTGACGGCGCTGGATCGCTGGATGACGGAAGTGACTCTCTGGCACGAGGATTGGCCGTTGAACATCGAGCATCGGACCGCGACGGTGCAGCACATGCTCTCCGGCGCTGCCCGCGCATTCAAACGTCACGCACTCGCTGCGGCCGGCCTGCCGGGGGAAGTCGGCCCGACCGAGACGCTGCGCAGCGACATGAAAGCCTCGCTGCCGGTCGATTCCGAGCTGATCCCGGTTGGCTGATGCGGACGTACCACAGCCACACCCTGCTCTATCTGCACGAAACGATCGCGCTGGGCTCGGGATCGAGCGACCAATTCGCCCAGGCATTCACCGACGTCTATCAGCCGATGATGCGGGAGCTGGGCGCGCGATTGTTCGCCCTCTGGGAAGCCACGTCGTACAACGGCCACTGGCCACAGGTGACCGTCATCTGGGAGATCGACGCGTTCGCCGACTATGCGCGGATCGGCTCGGCACAGGCACGCGGCGGCAGCCACCACGCGGCTGCCGGGACATGGGCGGCGTTTCTCGCCGGCATCGGGGCAACTGGTGAGGGCCGGATCATGTATCCGGGGCCGAGCAACAAGACGCTCACTCAACTGCTCGACACCAATTTCGATGCTTCCGTGGTGATCCAGGAGATCATGCAGACCAAACCCGGCCGTCAGGACGACTACATCCGCGAATTGGAGCGACTGTACGTACCGTGGTCGGAACGCACCGGTAAGCATTGGTTGGGTTCGTTCACCACCACGTTTCGCTTCAACGAGGTGATCCACTACTGGGCGCTCGACGGCGGCTGGGAGTGCTTTGCCGAGCATTACCCGTCGTGGAAGGAGAGCCCGCCGGCCGAGATCGTCACCTGGATGAGTGTTGCCCCGGCCCTGCGCGACGGCTGGGAAGATTCGATCCTGCAAGCACTTTCACCGTCGCCGCTGCAGTGAGCGACCTCAGCTACGACCCGTTCGACCCGGCGGTGATGGCCGACCCGTTGCCGTACTACCGGGTTCTGCGTGAGCGTCATCCGGTGTACTACCTGCCGAAGTGGGACACCTTTGCTTTGTCGCGTTTCGACGACATCTGGGATGTGCTGGCGCTCAACGACGGAACCTTCGTCGCTTCGGAAGGGACGTTGCCGCCGGCGACCGTGCTGGCCCACCACAATCGGGGGCCGGTCGCTGATCCGCCGTTGCACCCGCTGCCGTTTCACGCCGTGTTCGACGCGCCGGTCTACGACGGCGTACGCCGGGCGCACAGCCAGTCGTTCCGGCCCAAGCGGGCGGCGGGATGGGAAGTCCGGATCCGCCAGCTGGCAAGCGAGCGACTGGACGAACTGCTGCCGCGCGGCACATTCGACCTCACCCAGGATTACGGCGGCATCGTCGTCGCCACGGTGGTATGCGAATTACTGGGAATACCAGTCAAATTCGCGTCCGACGTGCTTAAAGCCGTGAATGCGGGCAGCCTAGCCGAACCCGGCAGCGGCGTCGACACCGCCGCGGCCCGGCCCAACTACCTGGAACACCTGATTCCCGCGGTCCGGCGGCGACGGGCCGCCGCCGACGACGGCGAGCTGCCGGTGGTCGACGGCCTGCTCGGTTACCGACTGCCCGACGGCAGCGCGCTCGACGACGTCGAAGTGGCCACCCAGATGTTGTGCGTGTTCATCGGCGGGACCGAGACCGTGCCGAAGGTGGTGGCCCACGGACTGTGGGAACTGCAGCGCCATCCCGACCAACTGGCCGCGGTGCGCGCGGACCCGGCCGCCAATGTGGACCTCGCGCGGGAGGAGATGATCCGCTACTGCGCTCCCGCCCAGTGGTTCGCCCGAACCGCGCGCAAGCCGTTCACGATCCACGACACCACCATCGAACCGGGGCAGCGGATCATCACGTTGCTCGCCTCGGCGAACCGGGACGAGCGCGAGTACCCGCAGCCCGACGAGTTCATCTGGAATCGTCCGGTCGGCCGCTCGTTGGCGTTCGGCCGCGGGCAGCACTTCTGCCTGGGGTACCACCTGGCCCGGCTGGAAGTGTCGATCCTGGTGAGCGA
The DNA here is from genome assembly GCA_963753995.1 of uncultured Actinomycetota bacterium. Taxonomy (GTDB): domain Bacteria; phylum Actinomycetota; class Actinomycetes; order Mycobacteriales; family Mycobacteriaceae; genus Mycobacterium. The sequence goes on from CAVWEO010000011.1 coordinate 14,649, forward strand.
ATGGCTGCGGCGCGTGCCGGACTACCGCATCATCGACGAGGCGGCGTGCCGCCCGCCGTCCAGCTTCCAGTGGGGCTGGAGCAGGCTGCCCGTGGAGGTGTGACATGTGGTCCTACCGGATCGTCGCGCCCTACCAATTCGAACGCACCTCGATCGCCGAGAAGACACCCGACTGTCTCGCCGACGGCCACGTGCTGCTGCAGTTCCTCGCCGCCGGCGTCTGCGGCAGTGACATGCCGGCCTTTCGCGGCGTACGCGGCGTACTGCCCGGCGACGACGGTCGCAGCGGCGCCGAGAAGGACGGCTTCCCGATCCACGAAGTCGTCGGCGAAGTGATCGCCAGCCGGCACAACCGCCATCAGCCCGGAGATCGGGTGGTGGGCTGGGCGTCCGGCTTCGACGGCCTGATGGAGCGGGTCATCACCGACGGCAATCAAGTGGCGTCCTACGACCCGACGCTGAGTCCGGCGCGGGCCGTCGGACTGCAACCGCTGGCCTGCGTGCTCTACGCGATCGAGCAACTGCCCGACCTCGCCGGTCGACACGTCGGCGTGATCGGGCAGGGCTCGATCGGGTTGCTGTTCTCGACGGCGGCCAAAGCGGCGGGCGCGCGCCAGGTCACCGGCGTCGACCCCGTCGACCGCGGCGAGATCGCCGCGACGTTCGGCACCGACACTTACGTGCGGGCCACCAGCGACCGCTGGGTCAGCCACCTCGACCCCGACGATCGGCCGGACGTCGTGATCGAAACCGTCGGCCACCAGGTGGCCACCCTCAATCACGCGATCGAAGCGGCCGCGCCCGGCGGAACGGTGTTCTACTTCGGCGTGCCCGACGACGAGAGCTACCCGATCAGCATGCGCACCATGCTGCGTCGCAACCTGACGCTGAAATCCGGTGTGGCCCTCGATCGTCCCCGGATGCTCGAACTGGCCAACAAATTCGCCGCCGAACATCGCAGT
>CAVWEO010000012.1:0-16131 GCA_963753995.1 uncultured Actinomycetota bacterium
CGAAGCTCAGCGAGGCACAACTCGCCGCACTTCACGACGCGATGGTGTCGGTGCTCTCTGACGCCGTGTCGAGATCAGTCGGCCAGCAGGCCGCCACGCTGAAGGGCGAAAAGCGTTCCGGGATGCGGGTACATGCCCGCACCGGCTTACCGTGCCCGGTCTGCGGTGACACCGTTCGCGAAGTGTCATTCGCCGACAAGTCGTTTCAGTATTGCCCGACCTGCCAGACCGGCGGCAAGGTGCTGGCTGACCGGCGAATGTCGCGTCTGCTGAAATAGTCGGATGACTCGACAGAAAATCCTGATCACCGGAGCCAGTTCTGGCCTGGGCGCAGGCATGGCCCGCGCGTTCGCCGCCAAGGGCCGCGACCTCGCGCTGTGCGCCCGCCGTACCGAACGGCTCGAAGAGCTGAGAACCGAACTTGCGCAACGGTATCCGGATGTCAAAGTCGCGATAGCTGCGCTGGACGTCAACGACCACGACCAAGTGCCGAAGGTGTTCGCGGAGTTGTCCGACGCGCTCGGTGGCATCGACCGGGTGATCGTCAACGCCGGAATCGGCAAGGGCGCGAAACTGGGCTCCGGCAAATTGTGGGCCAACAAGGCGACCATCGAGACCAACCTGGTGGCCGCCCTGGTGCAAATCGAAACCGCGCTGGAGATGTTCTCCGAGCAGGGGTCCGGGCACCTGGTGCTGATCTCCTCGGTGCTCGGATCGAAGGGCGTGCCCGGCGTGAAAGCGGCATACGCCGCAAGCAAAGCCGGCCTGAGCTCACTGGGCGAATCGTTGCGTGCCGAATACGCCAAGGGTCCGATCACGGTGTCGGTGATGGAGCCGGGCTACATCGAGTCGGAGATGACCGCCAAATCGCAGAGCACAATGTTCATGGTGGACAACGCAACTGGGGTCAAGTCGCTCGTCGCTGCCATCGAGCGCGAACCGGGTCGGGCCGCCATTCCGTGGTGGCCGTGGGGGCCGATGGTCCAATTCCTGCGGGTGATGCCGGTCTCGTTGGCCAAGCGGTTCTCCTAGTCCGCGCGCACCTCTCTCGCTGCGGTAGCGGCGGACCAGGGCGTCGGTCGAGCTGTCGGATTGCGCTGGGCGGAGAGGCGTCTTCGGTGAGCACCGGCAGCAGTTGCCTTGGCTTGCGTCTTGCCCAACTCGACGCCCCACTGGTCGAACGAGTCGATGCCCCAGATGACGCCCTCGGTGAACACCTGATGCTCGTAGAGCGCGATCAACTGGCCCAGCACCGACGGCGTGAGCCGGTTCGCCAGGATGGATGTCGTCGGCCGGTTGCCCGGCATCACCTTGTGCGGCACCACATCTGCATCCGTGCCCTCGGCGGCGATCTCCTCAGCGGTCTTGCCGAACGCCAGCACCTGCGTCTGGGCGAAGAAGTTGCTCATCAGCAAGTCGTGCATGCTGCCGGTGCCATCGGCGGTGGGCAGGTCGTCGGTGGGCTGGCTGAACCCGATGAAGTCCGCCGGAATCAGCCGGGTGCCTTGGTGCAGGAGTTGGTAGAACGCGTGCTGGCCGTTGGTTCCCGGTTCGCCCCAATAGATTTCACCGGTGTCGGTGGTGACCGGGGTGCCGTCGGCGCGCGTCGACTTGCCGTTGGATTCCATCGTCAGCTGCTGCAGATACGCCGCGAAGCGGGCCATGTCGTTGGAGTACGGCAACACCGCACGCGACTGTGCGCCGAAGAAGTCGGAGTACCACAGACCGATCAGGCCGAGCAGCGCCGGCGCGTTGGACTCCAGCGGCGCGGTCCGGAAATGCTCGTCGACGAGGTGGAATCCGGACAGGAAGTCGGCGAACGCCTCGCGGCCGATCGCGGCCATCACCGACAGCCCGATCGCCGAGTCGACCGAATAGCGTCCGCCGACCCAGTCCCAGAACCCGAACATGTTGTCGGTGTCGATGCCGAACTCGTCGACCAGTTTCTTGTTGGTCGAGACGGCCACGAAATGCTTCGCCACCGCGTCATCGCCGAGGGCGTCGGTCAGCCAGCGCCGCGCTGCGGTGGCGTTGGTCAGCGTCTCCAGCGTCGTGAAGGTCTTGGATGCGATGATGAAAAGCGTTGTGGCCGGATCTAAGTCGGCCAGCTTCGCGATCAGGTCGGCGGGGTCGACGTTGGAGACGAAACGTGCCGAGATGCCGGCGTCGGCGTAATGCCGCAGCGCCTGGTAGACCATCACCGGGCCGAGGTCCGAGCCGCCGATGCCGATGTTGACGACGGTGCTGATCCGCTTTGCCGGTGGCGCCGGTCCACTCGCCGCTGCGCAGCCGGTCGGTGAAATCACCCATCGCGTCCAGCACCTGGTGGACGTCGGCGACCACGTTCTGCCCATCCACGGTCAGTGTGGCGTCGCGCGGCAGCCGCAGCGCGGTGTGCAGCACGGCGCGGTCTTCCGAGACGTTGATGTGCGTCCCGTCGAACATCGCGTCGCGGTGCCGCTCGAAGTTCGGCCGCGTGCGCCAGATCGATCAGAAGCCGCAGCGTGTCGCGGTTGATCCGGTGTTTGCTGTAGTCGATGTACAGGTCGCCGACGGTGACGTTGAACTCGCGGCCACGGTCCGGGTCCTCGTCGAAGAATTCGCGCAGATGGGTCTTACCGATCTGGCGGTGGTGTTGTTGCAGCGCACTCCATGCCGGGGTCGCTGAGATGTCGGGAATCTGATCAACCGCAGTCATCCCTCGACCCTAGTCAGGTCGACCGTGGCGCGTCGCGGCCGACGCTGAAGGCACGGTGAACGGGTGGCGAACCGGCTTGCTCAGTGACCGAGCCGGCCGCGGCCCAGCCTGAGCAGCAGCATGGCCAGGTCCTTGCCCTCGGGGCCGAGCTCGCTGTAACGCTCGATGACCTGCATCTCGCGGCTGTGCACCAGCCGGGTGCCGCCGGAGGCCATTCGCGCTTTGCCGATCTGCCGGGAAACCTCGGCGCGACGTTTGACCGCGGCCAGGATCTCGGCGTCGAGCCGGTCGATTTCCAGCCGCAGTTCGTCGATGTTGATGAGTTGTTCTGTTTCGATTGCCATTTCAGACTCCGGAATCTCGTTGTGTGGAGGTTGGTGCGGTGATGTCATCCGGTTTCGGGCCTCACACAAGAGACGAGCCCCGGATCCGGAAGTGGACCGCGGGGCTCTGGGAAGCAGCTACACCACGGGCACCGTCGGCCGGTACCCGTAGAAAAATCGCCACTGCGCAGTGAGCACGAAATGAGTGTGCCACTTGCAGGTGTTCCGGCGCAAAGGTGTCGCCGATCAGCGGTAGGTTTGACGGGATATGAGTGTGCAGCACGTGACCGAATCCGAAGGCGATCAACTTCTCGATGGTCTGAACCCCCAGCAGCGCCAGGCAGTGCTGCATGAGGGCTCGCCGCTGCTGATCGTCGCCGGTGCGGGCTCGGGCAAGACGGCCGTGCTGACCCGGCGTATCGCCTACCTGTTGGCCGCGCGCAACGTCGGTCCCGGTCAGGTGCTGGCGATCACTTTCACCAACAAGGCCGCCGCGGAGATGCGGGAACGGGTGGCCGCGCTGGTCGGGCCGCGGGCACGGTCGATGTGGGTGTCGACGTTCCACTCGACCTGCGTGCGAATTCTGCGCAACCAGGCGTCGCTGATCTCGGGTCTGAACTCGAACTTCTCGATCTACGACGCCGACGATTCGCGCCGTCTGCTGCAGATGATCGGCAAGGACATGGGCCTGGACCTCAAGCGGTACACGCCGCGGCTGCTGGCCAACTCCATCTCCAACCTCAAGAACGAACTGATCGACCCGCAACAGGCGCTGGCCAACCTGTCCGATGACGACCTCTCCGACGACCTGGCGCGGACCGTGGCCGCGGTCTTCGCCGAATACCAGCAGCGGCTGCGGGTGGCCAATGCGCTGGATTTCGACGACTTGATCGGCGAGACGGTCGCGGTGCTGCAGGCCTTTCCGCAGATCGCTGACCATTACCGTCGACGCTTCCGGCACATCCTGGTCGACGAGTACCAGGACACCAACCACGCGCAGTACGTATTGGTCCGCGAGCTTGTCGGCCGCGATCTCGAACCCGGCGAAGACGGTGTGCCGCCCGGTGAGCTGTGCGTGGTCGGCGACGCTGACCAGTCGATTTATGCGTTCCGCGGAGCCACCATCCGCAACATCGAAGACTTCGAGCGCGACTATCCCAACGCCACCACGATCCTGCTCGAGCAGAACTACCGCTCCACACAGAACATCCTGTCGGCGGCCAACTCGGTGATCTCGCGCAACCCGGCCCGCCGCGACAAGCGGCTCTGGACCGACGCCGGGGAGGGCGAGCTGATCGTCGGCTACGTCGCCGACAACGAGCACGACGAGGCGCGGTTCATCGCCGAGGAGATCGATGCGCTGGCCGCCAACGGCGACCTGACCTACAACGACGTGGCCGTCTTCTACCGCACCAACAACTCGTCGCGGTCGGTGGAAGAAGTGTTCATCCGCGCCGGCATTCCGTACAAAGTCGTTGGGGGAGTGCGGTTTTACGAGCGACGCGAGATCCGCGACATCGTGGCCTACCTACGGGTGCTCGACAATCCCGGTGATGCGGTCAGCCTTCGGCGCATCCTCAACACGCCACGGCGTGGTATCGGTGATCGCGCCGAGGCGTGCGTCGCGGTGTACGCCGAGAACACCGGGTCCAGCTTCGCCGACGCGTTGGAAGCGGCCGCCGAAGGCAAGGTGCCGCTGCTGAACACCAGGTCGGCCAAGGCGATTGCGGGTTTCGTCGAGATGATGGACGAACTGCGCGCCAAGCTGGCCTCGTCCGAAGGTGACCTCGGTGAACTGATCGAGGCAGTGCTCGAGCGCACCGGATATCGCACGGAGCTGGAGTCGTCGTCCGACCCGCAAGACTTGGCCCGGTTGGACAACCTCAACGAACTCGTCAGCGTCGCACACGAATTCGCCATCGATCTGGCCAACGCCACCGCCCTTGACGACGCCTTGGTCGATGAGGACGTGCCGGACACCGGTGTGCTGGCGCAGTTCCTGGAGCGGGTGTCGCTGGTGGCCGACACCGATGAAATTCCCGAGCAGACAGCGGGTTTGGTGACGTTGATGACACTGCACACCGCCAAGGGGCTGGAGTTCCCGGTCGTGTTCGTCACCGGCTGGGAAGACGGAATGTTCCCGCACATGCGGGCTTTGGGCGACCCGACGGAGCTTTCCGAGGAGCGCCGACTGGCCTACGTCGGGATCACCCGCGCGCGTCAGCGGCTCTTCCTGAGCCGGGCCAAGGTCCGCTCGTCGTGGGGACAGCCGATGCTCAACCCGGAATCGCGTTTCCTGCGCGAGATTCCGCAGGAGCTGATCGACTGGCGCCGCACCGACCCGACGCCGTCATTCAGCGCGCCGGTCAGTGGTGCCGGCCGGTTCGGCACACCGCGCCCGTCGCCGAGTCGCAGCGGCGCAGGCAGCAAGCGCCCGCTGATAGCGCTGGCGCCCGGCGACCGGGTCACCCACGACAAGTACGGCCTGGGCCGAGTGGAGGAAGTGTCCGGCGTCGGCGAATCGGCGATGTCGCTGATCGACTTCGGTAGCTCGGGGCGGGTCAAGCTGATGCACAACCATGCTCCGGTGGCGAAGCTCTAGCCGCTAGTCGTCGAGCAGCCACTCGCGGGTGCGGGGCAGCAGCGTCAGCACGGCGCTGACGATCGGCAGTACCGGCAGGGTGTGCACGATCCAGGCCACCCGCGCGCCGGCGATGAACACGCCGAGATAGGTCAAGATCGCCACCGCGGCACCGGCCACGATCAGGTAGCGGCTCAGCGGTTGGCGCAGCAGCAGCAAGATCACTCCGGAAATCGTGGACAGGGCGAAGACCAGCGCTAAGAACGCGACCGCGACGCAGAACAGCCGGTCGGAGTGCCACCAGCCGGCGATCAGGTCGGTCGCCACCACCGAGGTGGCCCAGCCGCTGATGATGCTGACCGCGGCCGCGGCCACCGCGGTGGTCCGGCTGGGCTCACCGAATTCAGCGCGCGCGGGGGCGGGTGGCCCGAACTGCGGCTGTTGCGGCGGGCCGGGAGGGCGCGGGATGTGGATCGTGCGGGCGTCGTCGACAGCCTGCGGCAGCGGCCCGGTGGGCGCGCGTCGAATAATGCGCGTTTCAGGGTTGGGAGGGCGGGCGGCCGGGCTCGGATTGCTCGGGTCGGTCAACGGCTCAACCGGCGAAGGTACCGACGGACAGGCCGCGTTTCGCCAGCCACGGCACGGGGTCTACCCGCTGGCTGCCGCCCAGCAGCACTTCGAAGTGCAGGTGCGGGCCGGTGGAGTTGCCGCGGTTGCCGACGGTGGCGATCTGGTCGCCGGCCATCACCCGCTCACCGACGCTGACCATGGTGGTGTTGACGTGCCCGTAGAGCGTCACGGTTCCATCGGCGTGGCGCAGCTTGACCCACATGCCGTAGCCCGCGGTCGGGCCTGCGGCGATGACGACTCCGTCGGAGACGGCGCGGATCGGGGTGCCGATCGAGTTGGCGATGTCGATGCCGGCGTGCAGCACGCCCCACCGGTAGCCGAAGTTCGAGGTGAAGACGCCCTTGACCGGCATCACGAACAGTGGCTGCTGCAGCCGGGCCTCGCGCTGCGCGCGCTCCTCGGCGAATGCCACGCCGTGGGCCAATTCGGCGTTGTGCACGGCGACGTTGGCGGCCGGCTGCACGGTGACCATCTGCATGCCGCTGTCGGAGGTGCTGATCGGCCCGGTCGCCGCGGCCTGGGCGGCCAAAACGGTCTGCGCCCTGGAGTGGTCCGGGGCCTCGGTGGCGGAGTGTGCCGCGGCTGCAGCGGCGCCGGCGGCCAGCGAGCCGATCAAAATCCGGCCGCGAGTGGGCCCGGTGAGCTGTTTGCGGTGCTGTCCGCGACCGGCGAGCGATTCGGCGTCGTTGCGGGCCCGGTAGGTGCCTCGCTCGAGCGGGCTGAGGCGACGCTGGGATGCGCTGGGCGCGGCGAGGTCGAAGACGGTCAGATTGTCCGTGTCGTCGAGGTCGTCGAGTTCGGGGGCGCCGAGGACCTGCGCCTCTTTGGCAAAAGTGGAGTTCTCGCTGAAGTCAGAATCGGCCAGTTTGCCGAACTCGTTGAACGGGATGATGTCGGTGACTTCGTTACGGTGGATGGTTGACCTGCGCTGACGCGACGCCGAGAGGTCCCCTTGCACAGGAGCCGGAGCCGGGATTTGCTGGGTCAACGTGACTTGTCCTTCGAGCCGTAACCATAACGTTATCTGGACCCTGAGACGTTAACCGGCGGGCGCGAGGCGTCGCAAGTTTAGCCAGAAATCCACCGGGGATTGTGATTTGAATCACTTCCCAGCCCTCGGTGAGATCTGCCACATCAACCGATGCCGACGATGGAACCTTCTGGCCGCCTCGATACAGTTCCCGCAAGCGAGCAACGGAAAACCTCTGGGCTCGCGTGCAAACGAAAAACTAGGCCGACACACAGAAGTGAGCCCATGGATCTTTTCGAGTACCAGGCGAAAGAACTGTTCGCCAAGCACAACGTCCCCACCACTCCCGGCCGGGTAACGGACACCGCCGACGGGGCCAAAGCCATCGCCGAAGAGATCGGTCACCCGGTGATGGTCAAGGCGCAGGTCAAGGCCGGCGGACGAGGCAAGGCCGGCGGCGTGAAGTACGCCGCGACACCCGACGACGCCTACAACCACGCGAAGAACATTCTCGGCCTCGACATCAAGGGCCACATCGTGAAGAAGCTGCTGGTCGCCGAGGCCAGTGACATCGCCGAGGAGTACTACATCTCCTTCCTGCTGGACCGCGCCAACCGCACCTACCTGGCGATGTGCTCGGTGGAGGGCGGCATGGAGATCGAAGAGGTGGCGGCCACCAAGCCTGAGCGGCTGGCCAAGGTGCCGGTGGACGCGGTCAAGGGTGTCGACGAGGCGTTCGCCCGCTCGATCGCCGAGCAGGGCCACCTGCCGGCCGAGGTGCTCGACGCCGCCGCGGTGACCATCGCCAAGCTGTGGGATGTCTTCGTCGCGGAGGACGCCACCCTGGTCGAGGTCAACCCGTTGGTTCGCACGCCCGACGATCAGATCCTCGCCCTGGACGGCAAGGTGACGCTCGACGGCAACGCAGACTTCCGCCAGCCCGGTCACCTCGAGTTCGAGGACCGCGACGCCACCGACCCGCTGGAACTCAAGGCCAAGGAGCACGACCTCAACTACGTCAAGCTCGACGGTCAGGTCGGCATCATCGGCAACGGCGCGGGACTGGTCATGTCGACCCTCGACGTCGTCGCCTACGCCGGCGAGAAGCACGACGGCGTGAAGCCGGCCAACTTCCTGGACATCGGCGGTGGCGCCTCGGCCGAGGTGATGACCGCGGGGCTCGACGTCGTACTGGGTGACGAGCAGGTCAAGAGCGTGTTCGTGAACGTGTTCGGCGGCATCACCTCGTGTGACGCGGTCGCCACCGGCATCGTCAAGGCCCTGGAGATCCTGGGCGACGACGCCAACAAGCCGATCGTCGTGCGCCTCGACGGCAACAACGTCGACGAAGGCCGCCGGATCCTCACCGAGGCCGGCCACCCGCTGGTGACGCTGGTGCCCACGATGGACGAGGCCGCCGACAAGGCCGCCGAACTGGCGAGCGCCTGAGAAAGGGACAAAGACCAAAATGGCTATCTTCCTGACAAAGGACAACAAGGTCGTCGTCCAGGGCATCACCGGATCCGAGGCCACCAAGCACACCGCCCGGATGCTCAAGGCCGGCACGCACATCGTCGGCGGCGTCAACGCCCGCAAAGCCGGCACCACCGTCGCGCACAAGAACATCGACGACGAGCCGATCGAGTTGCCGGTGTTCGGCGGCGTCGCCGAGGCCATCGAGAAGACCGGCGCCGACGTGTCGATCATCTTCGTGCCGCCGGTCTACGCCAAGGACGCGATCATCGAGGCCATCGACGCCGAGATCCCGCTGCTGGTGGTCATCACCGAGGGGATCCCGGTGCAGGACAGCGCTTATGCGTGGGCGTACAACCTTTCGAAGGGCAACAAGACCCGGATCATCGGCCCGAACTGTCCCGGCATCATCACCCCCGGACAGGCACTGGTCGGCATCACCCCGGCCAACATCTCCGGGTCCGGGCCGGTCGGCCTGGTGTCCAAGTCCGGCACGTTGACCTACCAAATGATGTACGAGCTGCGCGATTTCGGCTTCTCCACCTCGATCGGCATCGGCGGTGACCCGGTGATCGGCACGACCCACATCGATGCGATCGAGGCGTTCGAGAAGGATCCCGAGACGAAGATCATCGTGATGATCGGCGAGATCGGTGGTGACGCCGAGGAGCGTGCGGCCGACTACATCAAGGCCAACGTGTCCAAGCCGGTTGTCGGCTACGTCGCGGGATTCACTGCGCCGGAAGGCAAGACGATGGGCCATGCCGGCGCCATCGTGTCCGGTTCGTCGGGAACCGCCGCGGCCAAGAAGGAAGCGCTGGAGGCGGCCGGGGTCAAGGTCGGCAAGACACCGTCGGAGACCGCCGCACTCGCACGGGAAATCCTGGAGAAGCTGTAGGCCGGAATTGGAACACGTTACAGGTTTCGGTTAGCCTGACGAATTAACACTTGTCAGGAGGCCTGTAATGGCGGTCGTCGACCCGCGCACTCCCGTCGTCGTCGGGGTGGGCCAGTTCACCGAGCGCATCGACGACCCCGGCTACCGCGGCTTGTCGGCGGTTGATCTGGCGACCGAGGCCGTTCGGGCCGCACTGGCTGACACCGGTGCCGAGGTCAGCGCGGTGGCGCAGGCCATCGAGGTGTTCGCCGGTCTGCGTCAGTTCGAGATCTGCACTCCGTTCAGCAAGCCGCCGTTCGGCAGCTCCGACAACTACGTGCGATCGGTGGCCAACCGCGTGGGCGCCGATCCGGCGCGCGCGGTGCTCGAGCCCATCGGCGGCAACGGCCCGCAGAAGCTGATGACGGAGTTCGCCGGGGCGGTGGCCGCCGGCGACATCGAGGTCGCGTTGATCCTCGGGTCCGAGCCTGGGTCGACGGCGAAGTACTTCGCCGGGCGTGACGACAAGCCGGACTTCACCGAGCACGTCGGCGGCCAGCTCGAGGACCGTGGTTACGGGTTCGAGCAGTACATGAGCGAGTACACCGCCAAGCACGGGCTGACCGGAGCACCCGTGCAGTACGGGCTGCTCGACAACGCGCGCCGAGGACGGCTCGGGCTCAGCGTCGCCGACTATCGGCATGCGATGGCAGAGCTCTTCGCCCCGTTCTCGAAAGTCGCTGCCAGGAACCCGTTCTCGTCCTCGCCGGTGGAACGGTCGGTGCAGGAGATCGAGACGGTCACCGGTGAGAACCGGATGATCTGCGACCCGTATCCGCGGCTACTGGTGGCCCGCGACACCGTCAATCAAGGAGCCGCCGCGCTGGTGATGTCGGTGTCGGCGGCCCGCCGGCTCGGTGTGCCGGAGGACAAGTGGGTTTATCTGCGCGGGCACGCGGATCAGACCGAGCAGGACTTGTTGGACCGCGTCGACGTCAGCGTCAGCTACTCCGCCAGACAAGCTGTGGCAGAAGCGCTCCGGAGCGCGGACATCGGCATCGACGACGTGGCGACGTTCGACCTCTACAGCTGCTTCCCGTTCCCGGTCTTCGCGGTGTGCGATGACTTCGGGCTCGCCGCCGACGACCCGCGTGGTTTGACGCTCACCGGCGGCCTGCCGTATTTCGGCGGCCCCGGCAACAGCTATTCGTTGCACGGGATCGCCGAGACCGTGGCCGCCATGCGTGACAACCCGGGTGCGTTCGGGCTCGTCGGCGCCAACGGCGGTGTGATGAGCAAGTATTCGGTGGGCGTGTACTCGACCGAGCCCGGCGATTGGGCGGCCGACCGCAGCACGGCGCTGCAGCAGGACATCGCCGCGCTGCCGAAGGTGCCGGTCACTCGAAACGCCGACGGCGCGGCCACTATCGAGACGTACTCGGTACGGTACGACTGGCCGACCACGACCGGCGTCATCATCGGTCGGCTCGACGCCGACGGCTCACGGTTCATGGCGCTCACCGAAGACGAGAAGCTGGTGGCGCTGATGACCGACGGTGACCCGCTGGGTGCCAGGATCACCGTGAAGTCGACCGACGAGGGCGTCAACCAGGCTTCGCTGAGCTAGAACAGCGTCGTCTTGTCCGGGGTCACGATGAAACCGTGTCCGCCGACGTGACACGCCACGACCGAGTCCTGGGTCACCAAGCACAACGTGTCGACCGAGTCGACCACGTAGTGCCGTTGCGGCAGAAGGTTATCGGGGTGTGCTCTCCGATTCGCGCCTCTCGGCATCACCGACGTCTGCACGGTGGTCGCACCGAAGCGTTCCGCGTCCACAGTCCAGGATCCAGGCCCCCGGCCGGGCAGTGTGCCAGTGCACTCCGCGCCCGCCGACTGCCACGCGGGGAATGACCCCATCCCGCAGACCAGCCCGCTGGGGGTGGTGAAGACGAAGCCGTACTCCGGGTTGCCGTCACGGAGGTAGAACGAGCCGGAGTCGACCGCGGTGTATCCCGCCGTATCGGGGAAGTCGTCCACGGGCAGCGAGAACCGCGCGACGGCGGTGCCGTGCACGGTCTGCGTGCATCCGGTGAGCGCGACGGCCGCGAGCAGGACGCTCAGGCGACGCGCTGTCACGGCACGTCCCGGGGCGGTCATGCGTCTCAGCCTAAAGCCACGTTCGGCCGGCCAGGTGCGGCGAAGTCCTTTGCTCAACCGTCGGTCAGCGCGGCGACCAGGCCCTCGCAGTCCTCGACGGTCACGTTGAGCGCCGAGTGGTCCCGCAGACCCAGCACCCGGTGGATCCGCGGCTCGAAGTGCATGCACACACCCTGAGTCGCGTTGGTGCCGAAGGTCAGTCCGTCATCGGCGAGCGACAGTCGCGCGCCCACCGCCGTCCACCACCGGTATGGACCGGTGATATGCGCATCCTGAATCTGAGACAGCGGCGCATCGATCCGGAACGGTCCGTAGCGGACGATCAACTGGCCGTCCTCGGTCACCGTGACGCCCTGCGTGCCCGGCCACGCCCGAAAGGGCAGCCACAGCGGCGCCAGCCGGGTCTCGTAGCGGAACGGGAAATGCCGGCCCTGCACGTCGTGAGCTGTCACGATGGGTCTCCGTCCGTCTCGGCGATCAAACCGCTGCGGCAAGCTTGCCCGCTAATCGCTCGACGTAAGCGGCCACCTCGTCTTCGGACTTGTCGGGCAGTCCGAACAACACTTCGGTGACCCCGATGTCGGCCCAGTGCGCCAGCTTTTCCGGAATCGGCTTGAAGTCCAGCGCGACGATCTGCGGGGCGCCGTCGCGGCCGGCTGCCGCCCAGGTGTCCTGCAGCAGCTTCACCGGCTCGTCGATGTCGAAGTCGCGGGGGGTGGTGATCCAGCCGTCGGCGCTGCGGGCGATCCAGGTGAAGTTCTTCTGGTTGCCGGCCGCGCCGACCAGAACCGGGACGTGCGACTGGACCGGCTTGGGCCATGCCCAGCTGGGCCCGAAGTTGACGAACTCGCCTGCATAGGAGGCCTCTTCTTCGGTCCACAGCGCCCGCATCGCTTCGATGTATTCGCGCAGCATGGTGCGGCGACGGCCGGCCGGCACGCCGTGGTCGGCGAGTTCGTCGGTGTTCCAGCCGAACCCGACACCCAGGCTGACCCGGCCGCCGGAGAGGTGGTCGAGCGTCGCGATGGACTTCGCCAGCGTGATCGGGTCGTGTTCGACGGGGAGCGCCACCGCGGTCGACAATCGCACCCGCGTCGTGACCGCGCACGCCGCGCCGAGGCTCACCCAGGGATCCAGTGTGCGCATGTAACGGTCGTCGGGCAGCGACTCGTCGCCGGTGGTCGGGTGTGCGGCCTGACGCTTGACCGGGATGTGGGTGTGTTCGGGTACGTAAAACGTCTGGAATCCGTGGTTATCGGCAAGAGTGGCGGCTGCCGCCGGCGAGATTCCACGATCGCTGGTGAACAGCACAAGCCCGTAGTCCATGGATGAATTAGAACGTGTTCCAATCCGGCGGGCAACCACCGGGGTGGACACCGGCCGGCCGAGGTGTGCACCGACGTGGCGCCCGGGGTGCGCTAGCGTTGATGATCGGCTCGCGTCGCAAAGCCCGCGCAGGGCGCCGCCCCGTCGTCGGCCCGGTCTTTCCGGGTAGCCTCGCCAGGAGCGGCGCGCGGGAGTGACCAGCGCCGCACGACAGTGGCGCCGCAACCGCATCGGAAGGCACAGGAGAAGTCATGACCTACCCGCCCGGCAATCCCGGATATCCGCCCACGCAGTCACCCGGGTCCTACGGGGCTCCCGCCGCGTCGTCGTTCGCCAAGTCCGGGGACGCCGACAGCAATCTCAAGCACTACCTGACCATTGCGGTCGCGGTCCTCGGTGTGCTGACCTATCTGTCGAGTTACTTCCCGATGGTTTCCCGCCTACTGCCCAACGGCGATGAACTGGTCGAGAAGGGCAGCACGCTGCCGGTCGACCTGGTCCTGCTGGCCGGTCTGCTGGCCGCGGTGCACCTGCTGCCCAAGGCCAAGAACTTCCTCGCGACGGTGACCGCGGTGTCGATCCTGGGTGCGCTGCTGCTGATCCAGGACACCATCGACGCGTCGGATCGCGGCGCCGGTTTGTGGATCGCTGTGACGGCCGGTGTCGTGCAGGCCGGTGTGGCTATCGGCGCGTTGCTGCTGGACGCGGGTGTGATCACCGCGCCGGCACCCCGCCCCAAATACGACCAGTACTACGGCCAGTACGGCGGCTATTACGGACAGCAGCAGGCCCCCTACCAGCAGTCCGGCTACGGAACGCAGTACGGCGGCTACCCGTCTGGTCCGACCACCGGCGGCTTCGCCGCGCAAACGGGCCCGCAGCCGAGCTCGGCGCAGACCCAGCACGGATCGCCCACTCCGCCAACAGGTTTCCCCAGCTTCAGCCCGCCGCCGTCATCCGGCTCCGGTGCCCCGGCCCAAGGTGGCGCCGGCGACCAGGGCGGATCGGCCCACAGCCAGCACTCATACGGCACGGGTCAGCAGCCGCAGGCACCGTCCTCGCCGTCGAACCCGTCGCAGTCCTAGCGCGCCGAGGGGCGTGGCGGGTCGCCGACCAGGGGACCCGGTAGGTAACGTCCTCAGACCGTGACCCCGGACAGTCGAACCCCGGGCGCCCATCAGGCGCGCGACCTTGTTCGGGTCGCCTTCGGGCCCTCGGCGGTGGCTCTGGTGGTCATCGCCGCAGTGACCCTGCTGCAGTTGGTGATCGCCAACAGCGACATGACCGGCGCGCTGGGTGCGATCGCCAGCATGTGGCTGGGCGTCCATCAGGTACCGATCTCGATCGGTGGCCGCGAGCTGGGTGTGATGCCGCTGCTGCCGGTGCTGTTGATGGTGTGGGGGACTGCGCGCACCACCGCGCACGCCACGAGGACAACGGCGTCATGGTTCGTCATCCGATGGATCGTCGCGTCTGCGCTGGGCGGGCCGCTGCTGATCGCCGCCATCGCCTTGGCCGTCATTCACGACGCTTCATCGGTCATCACCGAACTCCAGACCCCGAGCGCGTCGCGGGCCTTCGTCAGCGTGCTGCTCGTCCATCTCATCGGCGCGTCGATCGGCGTCGGGTCGCGGGTCGGCCGCCGATTACTCGCGGCGTCGCCGCTGCCCGGCTGGCTGGCCGATTCGCTGCGCGCGGCGGTGGCCGGCGTCTTGGCGCTGCTCGGATTGTCGGGGTTGGTGGCGGCCTGTTCGCTGGTCGTGCATTGGGCGACGATGCAGGACTTGTACGGCATCACCAGCTCGATCTTCGGCCAGTTCAGCCTGACGCTGCTGTCGGTGCTCTATGTACCCAACGTGATCGTGGCGACGGCCGCGATGGCGGTGGGATCCAGCGCTCACCTGGGTTTTGCGACATTCAGTTCGTTCACCGTCTTCGGCGGGGATGTCCCGGCGCTGCCGGTGCTGGCCGCGGCCCCGCACCCGCCGCTCGGGCCGGTGTGGGTCGCGCTGCTCATTGTCGGGGCATCCGCGGGGGTGGCGCTCGGCCAGCAGTGTGCGCGACGACCGTTGCCGCTGTCCGATGCGATGGCCAAGGTGGGGATCGCGGCATTGCTGGCGGCACTGGGTCTGGCCCTGCTCGGTTACGCCGGCAGCGGACAGCTCGGCAATTTCGGTGGTGTTGGAATCGACCAGGGGACTTTCGGTTTCGCGATCTTTCTGTGGTTCACCGCTATCGGCACACTCACCGTGGTGATGGCCGGCGGTGTCCGGCGCCGTCCGCGCGCACCCAAGCCGGTCCGCGCCACGCCGCCGGCGGCCGAGTCGGCCGTGCTTGCCGAACCGGGGCCCGAGTTGGAGGCCGACGATGCCGAGGTGCATTTGGAGGCCGCTGAGACGCCGGGCGTCGACGAACCACCGCTGGAGTTCGACGCCGACCAGGACCGCTAGGCTCTGACCTGTGCAGCAACCGTTCCGCGTGCCACCCAGCGCACCGGCGCGAGTGGTCGTGCTGGCATCGGGAACCGGGTCGCTGCTGGCCTCGTTGCTGGACGCCGCCGTCGATGACTATCCGGCCAGAGTGGTCGCTGTAGGTGTGGATCGCGACTGCGCAGCCGTTGACGTCGCGACCGCCGCATCGTTGCCGTCCTTCCGGGTGCGGCTGGCCGACTACCCGAACCGGGCCGCGTGGGACGTCGCGCTCACCGAGGCGACCGTCGCCCATTCGCCGGACCTCGTGGTATCGGCCGGCTTCATGAAAATCCTTGGGTCAGAATTCCTTTCGAAATTCGTCGGCCGCACGCTCAACACCCATCCGGCGTTGCTGCCGGCATTCGCCGGTGCGCACGCGGTGGCCGATGCGCTGGCCCACGGCGTCAAAGTCACCGGATGCACGGTGCACCTGGTGGACGCCGGCACCGACACCGGGCCGATACTTGCCCAGCAGGCGGTTCCGGTGCTCGACGACGACGACGAAGAGACCCTGCACGAACACATCAAGGTCACCGAACGGCGACTCTTGGTGGATGTGATAGCCGCGGTGGCGACCGGCGGCGTGACCTGGATCGGACGAAAGGCGACTATCGGATGAGCA
>CAVWEO010000013.1:0-22438 GCA_963753995.1 uncultured Actinomycetota bacterium
TGCACTACACCACCGATCACGAGTGGGTTCGCCGCACCGGTGACGACTCCATCCGGGTGGGTATCACGGATTTCGCCCAGTCTGCCCTCGGCGACGTCGTGTTCGTCCAACTTCCCGACGTGGGCGACGAGCTGACCGCAGGAGAGGCGTTCGGCGAAGTCGAGTCGACCAAATCCGTGTCGGACCTCTACGCACCGGTCTCAGCCAAAGTTGTTGCGGTCAATCAGGATCTGGACAGCACCCCCGAGTTGATCAACTCCGAGCCGTACGGCGGCGGCTGGCTGCTCGACCTGCAGGTCGACGCCGGGGCCCTCGAAAAGGGTTTCGGCGAGCTACTGGACGCCGAGGCCTACCGCGGCTCGCTGTCCGAATGACCCTTGTTATGGTTCCGTGCGCTCGGCGACAACACGCGCCGGACCAAGGGACCAGCAGATGTCGCCGCCGATTGGCGGGGGACGGCACATTGGGCTCCTGTGCGCGGTACGGTCGTCACATCGACGGTCACAGCGGGTGGGAAGCCGATCGGCCGGACCCAACCAGACAACGCAGCAGCGGCCAGTGAGGAGCAGCGGGTGACGGACAAGGACAACGACCTGACTTCTGATGAGGTCACCGTGGAGACGACCTCGGTCTTTCGCGCTGACTTCCTCAATGAGCTGGACGCCCCCGCACAGAAGGGCACCGAGACCGCGGTGTCCGGTGTGGAGGGGCTGCCGGCCGGTTCAGCGTTGCTGGTCGTCAAACGGGGACCGAACGCCGGTTCCCGCTTCCTGCTCGATCAACCGACCACATCGGCCGGCCGTCATCCCGACAGCGACATCTTTCTCGACGATGTCACCGTCAGCCGGCGCCACGCTGAATTCCGTTTGGAAACAGACGAGTTCCACGTCGTCGACGTCGGCAGCCTCAACGGCACGTACGTCAACCGCGAGCCGGTCGACTCGGCGGTGCTGGCCAACGGTGACGAAGTTCAGATCGGCAAATTCCGCTTGGTCTTTCTGACTGGACCCAAGGTCGGTGAAGACGGAGGGCCCGGAAGCTAGTGACCGCGCCCGAGACCCCCGCGCTGAGCGGGATGTCGATCGGAGCGGTCCTCGACCTGCTACGGCCTGACTTCCCGGACGTGACGATCTCCAAGATTCGGTTCTTGGAGGCCGAGGGTCTTGTAACGCCGCAACGCGCGGCGTCGGGCTATCGCCGGTTCACCGCCTATGACTGTGCCCGGTTGCGCTTCATCTTGACCGCGCAACGGGACCAATACCTACCACTCAAGGTGATCAAGGCACAGCTGGACGCTCTGCCCGACGGTGAACTGCCGCTTGCTGGATCGCCTTACGGTGTACCGCGATTGGTGACGGACGGGTGAGGGGCGCACCGGGCGTAGCGGACTCGGTCGCCGTGGCGGCCAGCCGCGTCCGGCTCAGCCGCGAGGATCTGCTCGATCGCTCCGGTGTCGACGATGAGCTGCTGACTGCGCTGCTGAAGGCGGGCGTGATCACCACCGGCCCGGGTGGATTTTTCGACGAGCATGCCGTGGTGATCCTGCAGTGTGCACGCGCACTCGCCGACTATGGCGTCGAACCCCGCCACCTCCGGGCTTTTCGTTCGGCCGCCGACCGGCAGTCCGACCTGATTGCGCAGATCGCCGGGCCTCTCGTCAAAGCCGGCAAAACCGGCTCCCGAGACCGCGCAGACGACCTGGCACGCGAGGTGGCCGCCCTCGCCATCACGCTGCACACCTCGTTGATCAAGTCCGCAGTGCGCGACGTTCTACACCGCTGAAGGACTAGACTTCGAACCACAGCTTGTGTACGGCGGCTTGGTCTTCCACCGCGACGTCGGGGCAGGTCTGATTACGGATGGCAGCACGTGCGGAGGGCAGACACAGATGGGTGAAGTTCGCGTCGTCGGCATTCGCGTCGAGCAGCCGCAGAACCAGCCGGTCCTGCTGCTGCGCGAGGCCAACGGTGATCGTTACCTGCCCATCTGGATCGGCCAGTCCGAGGCGGCCGCGATCGCCCTCGAACAGCAGGGGGTCGAGCCGCCGCGGCCGTTGACCCACGACCTGATTCGCGATCTCATTGGCGCGCTTGGCCATTCGCTCAAAGAGGTGCGAATCGTCGACCTGCAAGAAGGTACTTTCTACGCCGACCTGATCTTCGACCGCAATATCACCGTCTCGGCGCGGCCATCGGACTCGGTGGCTATCGCTCTCCGCGTGGGCGTGCCGATCTATGTCGAAGAGGCAGTGCTCGCCGAAGCCGGCCTGCTGATTCCCGACGAGAACGACGACGAGCCCACCGCCGTCCGCGAAGACGAGGTCGAGAAGTTCAAAGAGTTCCTGGACAGCGTTTCGCCCGACGATTTCAAGGCCACCTAGCCCGCTGACTACGGCGCGCCGTAGTCGGGTAATGCAGATCTGAATCGGCAGTATCACGGATACATCTCATCTGCGAGTTCGACCTCGACACGCCCGGCGGATAGCCGGGAGTCACCGCCCCGACCGCCATACTTTGCCTCGAGTGTTAGTTCTACAAACACGGCAGCGAGTCGAAAAGCGTATGCTCACAGGCACTCGATTGAGCAAACGCGGAAACCTGCAGCCCGTAACGAGCGCGATCGGCGAGAGGAAGCCCCCGTGGGAGACAAGCCACGTCAGGATCAACTGGATCTCGAGTCCGTGACCGCGCTCGATGACAGTTCGGCGCCTCACCCCGAACAGGCGATCCACGTGTCGGCCGAACCCGTCCAGGGCGGCTTGTTCCCCGACGACTCGGTGCCCGACGAACTGGTCGGCTACCGCGGTCCCAGCGCCTGCCAGATCGCCGGCATCACCTACCGCCAGCTGGACTACTGGGCGCGCACCTCACTGGTCGTGCCGTCGATCCGCAGCGCCGCCGGTTCCGGCAGCCAGCGGCTGTACTCGTTCAAAGACATTCTGGTGCTCAAGATCGTCAAGCGTTTGCTGGACACCGGCATCTCGCTGCACAACATCCGCGTCGCGGTCGATCACCTGCGTCAGCGTGGAGTGCAGGACCTGGCCAATATCACCCTGTTCTCCGACGGCACGACGGTATACGAGTGCACCTCGGCCGAAGAAGTCGTCGATCTGCTGCAGGGCGGTCAGGGCGTATTCGGCATCGCGGTCTCCGGCGCAATGCGCGAACTGACCGGCGCCATCGCCGACTTCCCTGGCGAGCGCGCCGACGGTGGGGAGTCGATCGCCGCGCCGGAAGACGAGCTGGCATCGCGACGCAAGCACCGCGACCGCAAGATCGGCTGACCCAGCCTCGCGCTGCGGCCCCGCCGGGCTGTACCGGCGGCACAAAGTCGGTAAGCTCGGTTACGCATCGTTCTTGCGCGGGAGAGTTCCGTGGCTGCCAGCCACGGGCGCCGAAGGAGCAATACCTCTCCGTCAACCTCTCAGGCACCCGGACCGCGACAGACCCCGATGCCTCTGGAAAGCGGTGACTTTCGGTCACCCGCCCATGGGGAAAGACATCTCGATGTCGAATCTCTCAGGCACCCGGTTCGGGTAGACGACAGAGGGGGAGGACCTGCCTTCCTCGCTGTCAGGAGCTTCTCCGATGTCCGACTACACCAATCCGCTTTTCGCCGACCGGCACATCGGCCCCGACAGCGCCGCCGTTGCGGCGATGCTCGAGGTCATCGGAGTCGACTCACTCGACGACCTCGCGCGCCGCGCCCTGCCTGCGGGGATCCTCGACGGCTTGACCGGATCCGGCGCCGCACCGGGTCTCGATCAGCTGCCGCCGGCGGCCAGCGAAGCCGAGGCGCTGGCTGAGCTGCGGGCACTGGCCGACGAGAACACCACCGCGGTGTCGATGATCGGTCAGGGTTACTACGACACCTACACACCGCCGGTGTTACTGCGCAACATCTTGGAGAACCCGGCCTGGTACACGGCCTACACGCCGTATCAGCCGGAGATCAGCCAGGGCCGGCTCGAGGCGCTGCTGAACTTCCAGACCATGGTCGCCGATCTGACCGGGCTCGAAGTGGCCAACGCGTCGATGCTCGACGAGGGCACCGCGGCCGCCGAGGCGATGACGTTGATGCATCGCGCCGTGAAAGGCAACGCCAACCGGTTGGCAGTGGACGTGGATGTGTTCGCCCAGACCGCCGCGGTGCTGGCCACCCGTGCCGAGCCGTTGGGCATCGAGATCGTCTCCACCGACCTGCGAGACGGCCTGCCGGCCGGGGAGTTCTTCGGCGTGATCGCGCAACTGCCCGGCGCCAGCGGCCGGGTCACCGACTGGTCGGCACTTGTCTCCGAGGCCCACGACCGCGGCGCGCTGGTGGCCATCGGCGCCGACCTGCTGGCGCTGACACTGGTCACGCCGCCCGGGGAGATCGGCGCTGACGTGGCGTTTGGTACGACCCAACGCTTCGGTGTGCCAATGGGATTCGGCGGACCGCACGCCGGATATCTGGTAGTGCATGCCAAGCACGCCCGCCAACTGCCGGGTCGGCTGGTCGGCGTTTCGCTGGACGCCGACGGATCGCCCGCCTACCGGCTGGCGCTGCAGACGCGTGAGCAGCACATCCGCCGCGACAAGGCGACCAGCAACATCTGTACCGCGCAGGTGCTGTTGTCGGTGATGGCCGCGATGTACGCGAGCTACCACGGCGCCGACGGGCTGACCGGCATCGCTCGGCGGGTGCACGGCCACGCCGGAGCCATCGCCGCGGGGCTGGGCGACAAGTTGGTGCACGACAGGTACTTCGACACTGTTCTGGCGCACGTCCCGGGCCGTGCCGACGAGGTCGTCGCCGCGGCGAAAGCCAACGGCATCAATCTGTGGCGGGTCGACGACGACCACGTGTCGGTGACGTGTGACGAGGTGACGACCGATGCCCACGTGGCGGCGGTGTTGGAGGCTTTCGGGGCTGCGCCCGCCGAGCACGGATCCGACGACCTCGCGACCCGCACGTCGGAGTTCCTGACGCACCCCGCGTTCATCAGATACCGCACCGAGACGTCGATGATGCGGTATTTGCGGTCCCTGGCGGACAAGGATCTTGCTCTGGACCGCACCATGATTCCGCTGGGCTCGTGCACGATGAAACTCAACGCCGCGGCTGAGATGGAGTCGATCACCTGGCCGGAATTCGCCCGCCAGCATCCGTTCGCGCCGGCAACCGACAGCAAGGGTCTGCGGCGACTGATCGCCGACCTGGAAACCTGGCTGGTGCAGATGACCGGGTACGACGCCGTCTCGCTGCAGCCCAACGCCGGGTCGCAGGGGGAGTACGCCGGCCTGCTGGCCATTCACGCCTATCACGCCAGCCGCGGCGAGTCGGAGCGCACCATCTGCCTGATCCCGTCCAGCGCGCACGGCACCAACGCCGCGTCCGCGGCGCTGGCCGGCATGCGGGTGGTCGTGGTGGCCTGCCGGTCCAACGGCGACGTCGACCTCGACGACCTGCGGGCCAAGGTCAGCGAGCACGCCGACCGGCTGTCGACGCTGATGATCACCTACCCCTCGACGCACGGGGTGTACGAGCAAGACGTCGAAGCCGTCTGCGCGGCCGTGCACGACGCCGGCGGCCAGGTCTACATCGACGGCGCCAACCTCAACGCGCTGGTCGGGCTGGCCAGGCCGGGCAAGTTCGGCGGCGACGTCAGCCACCTGAACCTGCACAAGACGTTCTGTATCCCACACGGCGGCGGCGGCCCCGGCGTCGGGCCCGTCGCGGCCCGGTCACACCTGGCGCCCTTCCTGCCCGGACATCCCTACGCACCGGAATTGCCGGCCGGGCCGACAGTGTCGGCGGCGCCGTACGGTTCGGCGTCGATCCTGCCAATCAGCTGGGCCTACATCCGGATGATGGGCGCCCCGGGGTTGCGGGCCGCCTCGCTCACCGCGATCGCATCGGCCAACTACATCGCCCGCAGGCTCGACGAGTACTACCCGGTGCTCTACACGGGTGAGAACGGCATGGTCGCCCACGAGTGCATCCTGGATCTGCGGCCGATCACCAAGTCGACCGGTGTGACCGTCGATGATGTCGCAAAACGCTTGGCGGACTATGGATTCCACGCGCCGACGATGAGCTTCCCGGTCGCGGGCACGCTGATGGTCGAGCCGACCGAGAGCGAGAGCCTCGACGAAGTCGACGCGTTCTGTGACGCGATGATCGCCATCCGCGGCGAGATCGACAAGGTCGGCGCCGGTGAGTGGACGGTGGAGGACAACCCGCTGCGCGGCGCGCCGCACACCGCCGAGTGCCTGCTGGTCGACAAGTGGGAGCATCCCTACACCCGCGAAGTCGCCGCCTACCCGCTCGGCAAGGGGTTCCGGCCCAAGGTCTGGCCGCCGGTGCGCCGTATCGACGGCGCCTACGGCGACCGCAACCTGGTCTGTTCCTGCCCGCCGGTGGAGTCTTACGCCTAGCGGACTACATCCCCAGCGAGGTCAGGATCTGCTGCGGGATCACATCGGCCAGCAACGTGCCCAGCCCACCGAAGCCGTCGATGTTAATGGTGGCGATGTCGCCCAAGCCAAGGTCGCCGAGCAGCCCACCGATGGTCAGGTCGGTCAGGTCGCCCAAGTTGGCCAGGTTCAGCGGCAGGTCAGAAAGACCCAGGTCGCCGAGCAGGGTGTTCAGATCGACGGTGTTGAGCAGATCGGTGAGGCCCGTATCGCCGATTCCGAGATCCCCGAGCAGCCCGCTCAGAGTCAGGTCGGCCGTCGAGCTGGAGAAGCCGAGGTCGGTGAGGATGCCGCCGACGGTCAGGTTATCCGGAACGGCGATCCCCAGATCACCCAGCAAACCGCTTACGGTGGTGTCCAGACCCTGACCGCCCAGCAGGTCACCGATGGTGATGCCGTTCAGCGCCGTTTCGAGGTTGGTGACATCCAGGAGACTGTTCAAGTTGAGGTGGGCGGTGGCTAACGCTGAGGTAAGCAGGGGTCCGAGGACCGGGACGCTGGTGAGCGGGTTCAGCAGCGTGCCGAGGACGCCGTTCAGGCTCGAAAGAGCGCCGGTGAGGAGCCCGCTCGGCAGCGTCGACAACAGGTTGCCCAAGCCCTCATGAACGACGGAGCCGAAGCCGAGGTCGGTCAACAAACCGCTCAGACTGAGGTTGATCGGCGAGTCGAGACCAAACGCGCCCAGCACCGTACCGAGGCTCAAGTTGTTCAGGTCGACGTTGCCGTCAAGGCCAAGGCCGCTCAAGATGTCGGTCAGGTTGAAGCTCCCCAGTCCGAGGCCGCTGAGACCGAGGTCGCCCAACAGCGAGCTCAGCGTCGGGTCGCCCAGCAATGTGCCCAAGCCGTCGTTGCCGATTCCCAGGGCGGTGAACAGTCCGGCCAGATCCAGATTGCCCAGCCCGATCTGATTGAGCAGGCTGGTCAGGTCGATGCCGAGGGTGTTCAGGCCGATGTTGCCCAAGCCCAGGGCGTCCAGCAGATTGGTCAGGTTGAGGTTGATGCTCACGTCTTGCAGCGGTGCGAGGATGCCGTTGAAGCCGGCGATGTTGATCGTGCCGTCGAGCAGGCTGATGTTGTCCTGGCCGTTGAAGAACGCATTCAAGATGGTGGCCGGCGCCTCGAGAAGTGTGTTGAACGCCCCGGACGGGTTCGTGGCCAGCTGCGCGACGACGTCGTTGATCGCGTTGAAAGTGGCCCCTTCGGCGCCGATCTGCGCCAAGAGCACCTCAAGGCCAGGCGGTAGCTCGATGTTGACCGTCGCAGGGAGCGTGCCGATGCTCGCGTCCACTGTCGGCGTCACGTTGAAGAACGCGTCGATCACCCCGAGCGGGTTGGTCCCCAGCGCGCTGAATAATCCCGAGATCGCAGTCGGGTCGGCGTTGGCGGCGATGTTCTGCAGGTTTGCGGTGGTGTCGGTAAGCAGATCCGACCACGCATCGACCAGTTTCACCGGCCGCATCGCAATCTCAGGAAGCGGCGCGGCCACCGGGGTGACGGCGATGATGCTGGCTCCGACAAGAGCGATACCGGCGGTGGCATAGGGGCGCATTACCTGCTGCATGGCTATCCAACTCCTCGGACATATCGGGTAGCTGTGACTCAAACCACAAGCCTGAGCTGGACATTACTACGCGACGAGTTGGACGCAAGTAAAATGCCTCAGGAAAAATTGAGTGTCGTCACAGGTCAGCTTGGCTTGCGCCTATCGACATCACATACTCTTCACAGCTTGCAATCGCATGCGCATTCGATTTGCCGCGTGAAACATCGAAAGTAAGCTGAGTGCGTCCGCCCGATCGAATGCTGCGGCCGGATGAGCGGACCCGGTGCGTCCTAGCTCAGGAAATTGGTCACCGCGGTCGCCAGGTCGGGCGAAGCTGACGTCGACAGGTTCTGGTAGCTACCGCCGGAGAGCTTGGCGACGGCCTCCCAGGTGGCCCGGTCGGAGTCAGACCCGAAATCGATGACGTTGACCGCGACGGGCTTGGCCGGGTCGGCGCTCTGCTTGATGAAATCCTGCAGGCCCTGACCGCCGAGGCTTTGATCGGTATGCGGCCCGGAAGTGATCACCAGAACCGAATTCGTCTGTCCGGCACGGAAGTTGGCCTGGGCGTTCTGATAGATGAGCCGCAGCGTGGTGAACGACACCGCTCCGCCCGAGGATGCATGCTGCCTATCCAGCGCCGCCGCCAGCGCCTCAGAACGCGGCTTGCCGTCGACCTGATCGCCCAGCGGGCCCGCGGGCACCTCGGAGCGGCCCTCCTTGCCGTCGAAGGTCCACAGTCCGACCACCGCGTTGGGTGCCAGCGCCTTGATCCGGTCGTCGAGAGCACTGACCACGTTGCCCAGCCGGGTCTTGCCGCCTTCGTCGGCGGTCATCGACTGCTCGAGCATGATCGTCGCCGCCGGCGCGCTCGCCGGCGCCGACACGGTGTTGGCCAGCGCGGCGCGCGTCGCGTCGTCACCGACCGACAGCGTCGACGGCAGCGCGGGGAAGTCGGTGACATCGCTCTTCGGCGTCTTGGTGCCCTCAGCCCGGAAACCGGCCTTGGCCAGCTCACTCAACTGATCGGGCTTGTGCATGAACCGGGCGAACTCGCTGGCCGCCGTCACCTGCTCTTGGGACAGCCAGGACCCGCTCAGCAGCACGGTGGGGTAGTCGGCGACCGCCGCAGCACCCGGCGGCAGCCACGAGCTCAGATTCTTGGCCGCGTCGGACTCAGATTGCCCGCGGGCGAACAGCTGTTGCTCGGTCGTGACCACTGCGTGTACGGGTGCGGTCGCGGCGTCGCCGTTCTTGAGCAGCGCATTCATTGCCTCGCCCAGTGAGTTGTCGGCCAGCTTGGGCTGCCCGCCGATCAGCATGCGCACCGCGCCGTTGCCGTCGGTCGGCGGCGCGCCGGGCGGAACCGAGGCGGCCGCCACCGCTTCCCCGGCCAAGTAGGCGGCGTCGCTGTTGCCGCTCAGCGGCAGCGCCAGCCGCAGCGATCCCCAGGCCGGCAGCTGCAGACCTGCCAGCGAGTCGGGTTTGGTCTGGAGGTCGGGCAGCGTCGACCATTTCTGATCGCCCAACGCTTTGAGAAGTTCGGGTCGCACCGCGAGTACCACCGGCGAGGTGACCAGCGATCGGCTGTCGGTGACCGTTTCCTTGCCGGCCGCGGCGGTGAGTCGCGCGGCTGACACCGAGCTGCCCGGGATCCAGAGCGCCGGCCGCTGGCCCAGGTCCGCGGGCCAGTTGCCGATGAAGCCGTCGACGACGGCGTCCGAGCCTGCGGATTTCACCCCGATCGAGACGCAGTGGTCGCCGACCGGCGCGGCGATGCCGTTGAAGCGTTCCGCCAGGTGCTGCACCTGGTCGGAGATCGACGGGTCGGCGATAACGGCAACCGGCTGCTTCTCGCCGACGCATCGCGCGCTGTGGGAGCGATCCGACAGCGCGTCCCCGAAGAAGCGCCACAGGATGACCACGCCCACCACGACGACGACCGAGATCAGCGCGGCGACCACGCCGATACTGACGCCGCGCCGTCCCGCCTCGTTGCGATGGCCGCCGCTGAATCCGGGGAGGCCGCGGTGGCCGCCGGTCGGCGGGTCCGAGGGTGGCGGAGGCGGGACCGGCTCACGCCGCGGAAAGTCAGGGAAGTCGTCCGGCGAATCGATGTCGGCGGCAGACAGGTCACGCTCCGGACTGGCGAATTCGTCGCGCGAATCGTCTTCTGGCTCGTCGAAGCCGAAAAAACCTGGGTCGTCGGAGAAGTCCTCGGAGAAATCCTCCGGCGGACGGCTCGGATAACGCGGCCCGGGCAAGGATTCCGGGACCGAAGGCTCGTCCGCCGGCGGGCCCGGAGACTCCGGATAGTCGTCTGACGACTCGTCGATCGGTTCTTCGTCGTCGTCGGGGGCTCTGTGCCTACCCATGCCGGTCTTCTCCTGAGCGCCAGAGGTGCCTGCGGCCGCCAGTCATCGGGGTGGTCGAGAGTCCCCGAACCGACGTCATTCTGAGCTGACGCGGGCCTTGAACTCGCGTCGGCGCCGATGCAGGATCGGCTCGGTGTAGCCACTGGGCTGTTGGGTGCCCTGCAGGATCAGCTCCTGGGCGGCCAGGAACGCGATGCTGTCATCGAAGTTGGGAGCCATCGGCAGATACCCGGAGTCACCGGCGTTCTGCTCGTCCACCAGCGGAGCCATCCGCTCCAGGCTAGCGCGCACATCCTCCTCGGTGATGACACCATGCCGTAGCCAGTTGGCCAGGAGTTGGCTGGAAATCCGCAGCGTGGCGCGGTCTTCCATCAATGCGACGTTGTGAATGTCGGGCACCTTCGAGCAGCCGACGCCGGCGTCGATCCAGCGCACCACGTAGCCGAGGATCGACTGGCAGTTGTTGTCGACCTCTTCGCGGATCTCCTCCGGCGCCCAGGCCAGCTCCTTGGCCAGCGGGACGGTCAACAGCTCGTCGATGGTGGCGCGCTTCTTGCCTTCGAGCTCGTCTTGCACCGAAGCCACGTCCACGTAGTGGTAGTGCATCGCGTGCAGCGTCGCCGCGGTCGGCGAAGGCACCCACGCGGTGGTGGCGCCGGCTTTGGGCTGGCCGATCTTCTGCTCCATCATGTCGGCCATCAACTCGGTCATGGCCCACATGCCTTTACCGATCTGGGCTTTGCCCTTGAAGCCGGCCGCGAGCCCGGTGTCGACGTTGTTGTCCTCGTAGGCCTTGATCCAGGCGGTGCTCTTCATCGCGCCCTTGCGGATCATCGGGCCCGCCTCCATCGACGTGTGGATCTCGTCGCCGGTGCGGTCCAGGAAGCCGGTGTTGATGAACACCACCCGGTCGGCGGCGGCCTTGATGCACGCCTTGAGGTTCACGGTGGTGCGGCGTTCCTCGTCCATGATGCCGACCTTCAGCGTGCCCTGCGGCAAGCCGAGCACGTCCTCGACCCGGCTGAACAGCTCGCACGTGAACGCGACCTCATCGGGTCCGTGCATCTTGGGCTTGACGATGTACACCGATCCGGTGCGGCTGTTGGTCAACGGGCCGTTGGCGTCGCCGGCCTTGAGGCCGTGCATGGCGGTGAGGCCGGTGAACAACGCGTCCTGGATGCCCTCGAACACCTCGTTACCGTCCGCGTCGACGATGGCGTCGTTGGTCATCAAGTGGCCGACATTGCGGACGAACAGCAGGCTGCGGCCGGGCAGCGTCAACTCGCCGCCGTCGGGTGTCTTGTAGGTGCGGTCCTGGTTGAGCACCCGGTGGATGGTCTTGCCGCCCTTGTCGACCTCTTCGGAGAGGTCGCCCCGGTTCAGGCCGAGCCAGTTGCGGTAGCCCAGCACCTTGTCGTCGGCGTCGACGGCGGCGACCGAGTCCTCGAAGTCCATGATCGTGGTGATCGCCGACTCCAGCACGACGTCCTTGATCCCAGCCGCGTCGGTCTTGCCGACGGGCGAGTCGGGGTCGATCAGGATCTCGAGGTGCAGGCCGTGGTTGACCAGCAGCACCGACCAGGCGGGGGAGCCGAGCTCACCGGTGTAGCCGACGAACTTCTCCGGATCGGCCAGGCCAACCGAACCCTCGGCGGTCGCGACCTGCAGCTGACCGTCTTCGAGGCTGAGCCCGGTGATGTCGGCCCATGAGCCCGACGACAGCGGAACCGCCTCGTCGAGGAACTTGCGCGCGTAGGCGATCACCTTGTCGCCGCGGACCCGGTTATAGCTGGTGCCCTTCTCGGCGCCGTCGTCTTCCGGGATCACGTCGGTGCCGTACAGCGCGTCGTACAGCGAGCCCCACCGGGCGTTGGAGGCGTTCAGCGCGAACCGCGCGTTGAGGACGGGCACCACCAGCTGCGGGCCGGCCGTCGTAGTGATCTCGTCATCGACGCCGGCGGTGGTGATGGTGAAATCGCCGGGTTCGGGCTGCAGATAACCGATTTCGGTGAGGAACTCGCGATATCCCTCAGGATCCAGCGGCTCGATGACGTGTTGCCGGTGGTATTTGTCGATCTGCGCCTGCAGTTGGTCGCGTCGCACCAACAGGTCCTGGTTCTGCGGCTGCAGGTCGGTGACGACCTTGTCCACACCCGCCCAGAAGCTGTCGGGGTCGATGTCGGTGCCGGGCAGAGCCTCGTTGTTGACGAAGTCATACAGCACCCGGGCGACGCGCAGGTTCCCCACCGACACGCGATCAGTCATCATTTCCCTCCGCACTTGCCTACTCAAATCAGAACTCAGCCTACCGGCCAACCGCCTGACTACTGGTAACCGGCAACCTCGAGCAGCAGGTCACACCGGGCCAGCAGCGCCGCCCGCAACGGCTCGGCACGGGTGGCGATGACTTTCTGGCAGCGCACGTACTCGGCGCGGCCCGCTGCATCCTCGACGGCGATCGGTGCATATCCGTAGCCGCTCAGGTCGTACGGGCTGGCTCGCATGTCGATCTCGCGCGCCGCAGCAGCCAGTTCCAGGCAGTCGAGCAGCGTCTCCGAGTCGATCAGCGGGCTCAACTTGTAGGACCATTTGTACAGGTCCATATTCGCGTGCAGGCAGCCGGGCTGTTCCCAATCCGGCTGGGTAGCGCGGCTGGGCGCACCAGCGTTGCGTGGCGCCGCCTCGGCGCTGAAAAACCGGAACGCGTCAAAGTGGCTGCAGCGCAACGGTCCTGCGATTTCGGCTTCGACCACGGTGTCGGTGCCCGCCGCGCCCAGGCGCAACGGCACGCGGTTGTGGCGGACGTCGGAGCTGCGATAAACCATTGCCCATTCGTGCAGCCCGAAACAGTTGAACTGAGGCGGCCGCTGAGCGGTCGCACGAAGTAACCGCGCCACGAAGGAGATCGTCTCCAGCCGGCTGAGCAGATACGCGCGGCTGACCGTGACTCCGGACGCGTCGACGGCGTAGCCACGGCGATCCCGGTACTGGCGCACGGCGTCCTCGCCGGCGAGAACCACCCCGTAGCCGGGATGCCAGCAGCGCAATTGCCTGGGCCGCAAGCTGTAGTAGCTGAACAGGAAGTCCCACACCGGGTGCGGCTGGCCGACCTGAGCCCGCGTCGCGTGCGGGGCAACGAATCCCTCGACGCGCGCGCCGTAGTCGCGGGCTCGGGCCGCCCACTGCTCGGCATCCAACCGCGTCGCAGATCGATCCGGCTTCTCCTCGGTCCGTTGCGGTCCGCATCGTCGCCGGTGGGCGGCGGCGTCAGGCACGCCCTGTCCCGTCACGCACGAGGCCGACCAGGTCGCGCACCAGATCCTCCAGCGCGACCATTCCCACCACGGCGCCGCCGTCGCGGGCGGTGACGAGCGCGAGATGACTGTTGCTGCGACGCATCCGTGACAGCGCCTCAGGGACGCTCAGCGATTCGGGGACCCGGGGCAGCGGCCGGACCCTGGCCACGTCGATCACGGCCCGCGGATCGCCGGCCAGCGACAGCACGTCTTTGATGTGCAGGTAGCCGACGAAGTCTTTGTCGACGCCGACTACCGGAAACCGGGAGTAACCCGTTGCGGCCAAAGCTTTTTCGACGACATCAACGGTCGGGCCGGAGCCCGCTGCGGCCACCGGCACGGCATGGATCTCGGCGACCGCAACCGCGATATCGGCGACGGTCCGGTTGCGGATCTGCAGAGCGCGGGTGAGCCGGGTGTGTTCCTCGCGGTCCAACAGGCCCTCTGACACCGACTCGGCGATCATCTCGCTGAGCTCGACGGTGGAGACGGTGACGTCGAGTTCGTCGCGGGCGTGTACCCGCAAGGCCCGCAAGATGGCGCTGTTGCATCGGCTGTAGAAATTGACCACGGGCCGGACTGCCCGCGCATAGACCAGGTAGACCGGGATGAGCAGTATCGCCGCCCGCTCGGGGCCGGCCATCGCGATGTTCTTCGGAACGATCTCACCGAGCAGCAGGTGCAGCGTGACCACGATCGCGAGCGCAACCAGCAACGACGTGGTGTGCAGCAGGGCGGGAGACGCGCCGAGCAGGCCGAACGGGCGCCGCAGCAGATCGGCGACGGCCGGTTCGCCGATCCGGCCGAGCAGGATCGAGGACAGCGTGACGCCCAGCTGCGCACCCGCGAACATCAGCGGCAACTGCTCACCCGCCCGGATCACCGTGAACGCACCCGGTCTGCCCTGCTCGGCGAGCGCTTCGAGGCGATCCCGACGCGCCGAGATCAGCGAGAACTCAGCGGCCACGAAGAATGCGTTCGCGCCGATCAGCAGGATCGTCGCCAACAGCTCGAACACGTCGCCCATCAGCGGCCTCGCCCGACGCCGGAGTCGGCGCGATCCGGCAGGTGGCTCAACTCCAGCAAATCGATGCGCCGGCCGTCCATCCGGAGCACTCTGGCCCGCCACGCGGACGCGTGTGCGACCCCGTCGTGCTCGTGTCCGCCAAGCTGCACCTCGTCGCCGATGACCGGAATGCGCCCGAGCTGTTCGAGCACCAGCCCGCCGATCGTCTCGTATTCACCCTCGGGGGCGTGGTAGCCGGTCGCCGTGGCGACCTCGTCGATGCGCAGCAGGCCCGACACCCGCCACCCGCTGTCCACGGCCACCACATCCTGTGCGGCGTCGTCGTGTTCGTCGCGAACGTCGCCGACGATCTCTTCGATCAGATCCTCGACGGTCACCATTCCCGCCGTGCCGCCGTATTCGTCGACGACCATCGCGGTCTGCAAATCGTTGGCGCGAATCTGGCCCATCAGCGCGTCACCGTCGAGCGTCGAGGGGACTTTCGCGACGGGCTGCGCAACGGCGGTGACCAGCGTGAGATCCCGCTCGGCGGCCGGCACTGCGAAGACCTGCTTGACGTGGACGATGCCGACCGTCTCGTCGAGGTCGCCGTCGACGACCGGAAACCGCGAGAAACCGCTCTCGGCCGCCGCTTCCACCAGATCGGCGACGGTGTCATCAACTTGCAGCGCAACGATTTTCGACCGCGGGGTCATCAACTCCTCGGCCGTGAGCTCACCGAACCGAAGCGACCGGTCCAACAGCGCCGCGGTCGCCGGATCCAGCGAGCCGCTGCGCGCCGACGTACGCACCAGCGACACCAGCTCCTGCGCCGAACGAGCCGACCGCAGCTCCTCGGCGGGCTCGACGCCCAGCTTGCGCAGGATCCAGTTGGCCACGCCGTTGGTCAGCCGAATGGGCCCGGTCATCAGCCAGGAGAACAGCAACTGGATGCCGGCGACGGCTCGCGCGGTCGCCGGGGGATGGGCCACCGCAAGGTTTTTCGGGACCAGCTCGCCGAAGATCATCGACAGCGACGTGACGACCAGCAACGTCACGAAGGTGAGCACCGCGTTGGCGACCCGGTCGGGCACCCCGAGTGCATCCATCGCCGGGTGCGGCAGCTCCGCGACCAAGGGTTCGGTCAGATATCCGGTGATCAGCGTCGTGATCGAGATGCCCAGCTGCGCTCCGGACAACTGGAACGACAAGCCGTGATGGGCGCGTTGCACGTATCGGTCGCGACGGCCGCCGCGGCGGGCATTGGCTTCGACGGTGCTGCGTTCCAGCGTGGTCAGGGAGAACTCGGCAGCGACGAAAAGAGCGGTGCCGGCCGTGAGCAATACGATGGCCGCCAGGCTGAGCAGGGTGACGAGCAGATTCACCGAGTCCACCTTCGAACGGTCGTGACCCGCTTCACCCGGGCTCTGCCCGCGATCGCGATCACTCCGCGAGAAGGAGGCTCCTCTGGGTCGGCGTCACACACGCCGGTCGGCGCGGGTGCCTGCGGCACGGGGACCCTTTCTTTGATGTAGCCACTCATGGAGAGAACTCCGATGGTAGCGAAGTAGTGCGCCTCCTGAGTCCGCGTTGCCGTGCCGACACGCCCGTGAACGGCCGCTCTACCACCCAAACGGCAGCGGGTGCCCCTCGGCGAAGCCTGCGGCGGACTGAATGCCGACCACCACCTGCTCGTGCAGCTCGGCCAGTGTCGATGCACCGACGTAGGTACAGGTGCTGCGGACTCCTGAGGTGATGTGGTCGAGCAGGTCCTCGACACCCCCGCGCGCAGGGTCCAGCGCCATCCGTGACGTCGAAATGCCTTCCTCGAACAATGCCTTGCGGGCGCGTTCGAAGGCGCTGTCGGCGGCGGTGCGTGCCACCACCGCCCGCTTGGAGGCCATGCCGTAGCTCTCCTTGTACGCCTTGTTGTCGCGGTCGCGCATCAAGTCACCGGGGGACTCGTAGGTGCCGGCGAACCAGGACCCGATCATCACGTTGGATGCGCCGGCGGCCAGCGCCAGCGCAACGTCGCGAGGGTGCCGCACACCACCGTCGGCCCAGACCTTTGCCCCGAGTTGCTTTGCCGCCGTGGCACATTCGAGAACCGCCGAGAATTGCGGCCGGCCCACACCGGTCATCATGCGGGTGGTGCACATCGCCCCCGGACCCACCCCGACCTTGACGATCGACGCGCCCGCACTGACCAGGTCGCGGGTGCCGTCCGCCGACACGACGTTGCCCGCAACCAGCGGCACACCGAGGTCCAGCGAAGCGATCGACTTGATCGCGTCCAGGGCCTTGACCTGGTGACCGTGCGCGGTGTCGACGACGATCAGGTCGACGCCGGCCTCGGCGACCGCCTGCGCTTTGGCGACCACGTCGCCGTTGATGCCGACAGCCGCGCCGATGCGCAAACGGCCGTACCGGTCGACGGCCGGGGAGTAGATGCCGGCGCGGATCGCACCGGTGCGGGTCAGCACGCCGGCCAGAGTGCCGTCGGCACCGGTCATCACTGCGACGTCGACCGGCGCGTGTTCGAGCAGGTCGAAAACTTCGCGCGGATTCGTTCCCACCGGCGCTTTGACGAAGTCGGTCGTCGCGATGTCGCGAACCCGGGCGAAGCGGTCGACGCCGTCGCAGGACGATTCGGTGATCAGGCCGATCGGCCGTCCCTCGAACGTCACGACCGCGGCACCGTGCGCACGCTTGGAGATCAGCGCCAGCGCGTCGGATACAGAATCGTCGGGCTCCAACGTCACCGGGGTGTCGATCACCAGGTCCCGGCTCTTGACGAAGTCGACCGTCTGCTGGACCGCTGTGATCGGAAGGTCCTGCGGCAGAACGACGATTCCGCCGCGGCGGGAAATCGTCTCGGCCATCCGGCGACCTGCTACCGCGGTCATGTTGGCCACCACCACGGGGATGGTGGTGCCGGAGCCGTCGTCGGTGGACAGGTCGACGTCGAATCGTGACGCCACGTCCGAGCGGTTGGGCACGATGAAGACGTCGTCATACGTCAGGTCGTAGGCCGGGCGGTGCCCGTGCAGGAACTTCATCGGGGCCCGCTAGGCAGATACTTCGCTGCGGTCTGCACTCCAGAGGGTGTGGAACTTCTTGCTCGGGTCCTCATCAGTCCGTCCATAGGTGTGTGCGCCGAAAAAGTCCCGCAGGCCCTGGGTGAGTGCGGCGGGCAGTCGCTCGGTGCGCAGCGCGTCGTAGTACGAGAGCGCCGAGGCGAAGCCCGGGATGGGGATACCCAGTTCGGTGGCGGTCACCACGACGCGGCGCCAACTGTCGACTGCCGACTCGATGGCGCTGCGGAAATACGGCGCGGCGATCAGGGTGGGCAGGTCGGGGTCTTCGTCGAAGGCGTCTTTGATCCGGTTGAGGAACTTCGCCCGGATGATGCATCCGCCACGCCAGATGGTGGCCATGTCGCCCGGGGTGATGCCCCAGTCGTACTCCGCGCTGCCGGCCTGAATCTGGTTGAACCCCTGCGCGTAGGCGATGATCTTCGACGCATAGAGTGCCTTGCTGACATCCTCGATGAATTGCGCTGCATCACTTGGCTTTTGACCAAGGTCGCCAGAGGCCAGGCCGGTAGTGGCCTTGCGTTGGGCTACCGAGCCGGACAGTGCGCGGGCGAACACTGCCTCGGCGATACCTGTCACCGGCACACCGAGGTCGAGCGCGGACTTCACCGTCCAGCGCCCGGTGCCCTTCTGCTCGGCCTCGTCGACGATGACATCGACAAGTGGTTTGCCGGTCTTGGCGTCGGTCTGACGCAACACCTCTGCGGTGATCTCGATCAGGAAGCTGTCCAGGTCGCCCTTGTTCCATTCGGCGAACACGTCGGCAATTTCCGGCGCCGTCTTGCCGAGCGCGTCACGCAACAGCTGGTAGGCCTCGCCGATGAGCTGCATGTCGGAATATTCGATGCCGTTGTGCACCATCTTGACGAAGTGCCCGGCGCCGTCGGGACCGATATGCGTGCAGCATGGGACGCCGTCGACGTGCGCGGAGATCTCCTCCAGCAACGGACCCAGCGACTTGTACGACTCGGCCGGTCCGCCCGGCATGATCGACGGTCCCTTGAGAGCGCCTTCCTCGCCGCCGGAGATGCCGGCGCCGACAAAGTGCAGTCCTCGCTCGCTGATCGCCTTTTCGCGGCGGATGGTGTCGGTGTAGAGCGCATTGCCGCCGTCGATGATGATGTCGCCGTCTTCCATCGCATCGGCGAGCTCGTTGATGACAGCGTCGGTCGGGTCACCGGCCTTGACCATGATGATCACCCGGCGCGGCTTTTCCAACGCATCGAGAAATTCTTCGATGGTCTCCGACCGGACGAACGTGCCCTCGTCGCCGTGCTCCTCGAGCAACGCGTCGGTCTTGGCAATCGACCGGTTGTGCAGCGCCACGGTGTAACCGTGACTGGCGAAGTTGCGGGCGAGATTCGAGCCCATCACCGCCAAGCCCGTGACACCGATCTGCGCGGTACCGGTCTTTGAATCCGACGAGCTCATGTGTGCGCCTCTCCATCTCGTGACTTCATCCAAGCCCCCTGCACCGAACACTGTGGCACAGCGGGGTTCAGGCCTCTGCAACGTATTGCCATCGTGCGGTGCGTGCCCCGTTGCCGGGTTAGGCGGCGGTGAACAGCCGGTGGAGTTCGGTGAGCCACGGGATAGCCAGCGCGATGGTCGGCACAACCAGCACCGCCGCGGCCGCGAGGTAGGCGGCCGTCGACACCCACAGGCTGTTCCCGCTCCCGGACAGCCGTCGGACCCGCAGCAGGGTGTGTGCGCCACCGGCGGCCAGCGCGCCCATCGGCGCTCGGCCCGACGCGCAGGCCACCAACGCGCGAGCCAGGGGAGCGGGGCCGGCCACCCGGACTGCGGCGTCATCGGCCAACAACTCAGCCAGCAATTGCACGGCGTCCAAAGCGCTTGCGCTGCGGACGAATCGGGGGAACGCGGCGTGCGCCGCGGTGAATGCCTCGAGCACCAGGTCGTGGCGGGCCCGCAGATGCGCACGCTCGTGGCTGAGGATCGCGGCCACCTCGTCTTCGGTCAGCGAGTCCAACGTGCCCTCGCTGACCACGACGCGCCTGCGCACCCCGGGCAGACAGTAGGCCAGCGGTTGCGCCACTTCCAGCACGCGCAGATCGCGTCCGCGGGCGCAGGCCCTCGCGGCCAGCAGATCGGGCGACAGCCCGAGCAGGTCGACGAGCATCCGGTGATGAGCCCGCCGCCTGCGGGTGGCGACCGCGACCCGGACGACGGCCACCAACAGCCGGGCTCCGATCATCAAAGTGAGCCCGAAGACCGTGACGTCGAGAATCCACAGCGGCCAGCCGAGCCGGCCGATCTCGGCGGCGGGGCTGGCCGTCGGCCGACCGTCTGCGCCCGGGACGAACAATCGGCTGGCGATGGCGAAGCCGGCGCTGAAGGCCGACAGGACCGCGGCCACGGCAATCGCCTGCCAGAGCACCATCGCAGCACGCGGGGCTCGTAGTGGCCACGTTGCGCGGGCCAGCAGAGCGGGTACCGGCCCGACCAGCATCACCGCAAGTACGGTGAAGGCCAGCCCAGACACGGTTCCAGTGTCCCTCAGTTCTCGGGCCGAGCGCCACCAGGCGGCGATTTTCGATGGCCTGATTCCAACTCGTCGAGTGCGCGCCGCAACGCCTCGGCTTCATCAGCGCCGACGCGTTCGACGAAGTGCACGAGCGCGCCGTGGCGGCTCCCGGTGTCGGCGGCCTGGTCGAGCGCATCCACCATCAGTCCGGCGACCAGTTCGTCGCGCCCGTGCACCGGCGCATACCGGTGGGCACGGTCGTCGCGAATTTGGGAGACCAGGTTCTTCTTCGCCAGTCGCTGCAGCACGGTCATCACTGTTGTGTAGGCGAGATCGCGCTGCTCGGACAGTGCTTCATGCACCTGGCGAACGGTCTGCGGGTGCGAAGTGGACCAGAGGTGGTCCATCACCGCGCGCTCGAGATCCCCGAGCCGCGTCAGCTTAGCCATGTTTGCTCATCTCCTTGGCAATGTCGCCAGCGTACTACCGACCGTCGTACCTCTTCCATGGTCACAATCCCCGGCGGTAAAAGTCGGGGTGTGCACGGCGGCTGCGTTGCGCCCCGAAGGGGTCGCCCTGGCGCCGAAGTCGGGCATATGGTTAGGCTAACCTTACACAGGAGGTGAGCGTGACGATAGTGATTGACGACCCGCTGATCGCGGCCATGACCATCGACCGCGTGCTGCCGCTGCACGAGTCCAGCCGGCGACTTCGCGAGCTGTATCCACAGTGCCCACGGGTCTACGGCGTCGCGGTGCTGGGCGATGTGTCGGTGCGCCGCTGGTGGCCGCTGATCTCGGCGCTGAGCACCGATCGGTTGCAGGGCATGTTCGACGTGGCCGCGGTCGACATGGACCCCCGAAGCGCCGCAATGCAATTGACGGCGACGCTGGTCCACACCGTGATCGGCCGGGTGGTTGCGCTGGTGGTACTGGAAGCCAGAGCGTGGGACACCGGACTGGAGAACCTCTGGGTGCACGTCGACTCAGACGGCGTCATCGACTGGGCCGGGGTGGTCGACCCGACCGTGCGGGTGCTGCCCGATGACCCGTGTGTCGGGGAGGGCCTACGCGACGGCGTGGTTCGGCTGCCGAGCGAGGCGGCGCTGACGACCTGGGTGGCCCATCGCTGCCATCGCACTTTGGAGCCGCTGTTCGCCAAGCTGCACGCGGTCAGCGGCGGCGCGCTGCCGATCGCGGCCATGTGGCACACCGTCGGGTCGATGGTGGTGGCATCCGCGACACAGGTGCCACAGCTGGCCGGCGCCGATGAGCTGGCCGCCATGCGGCGGGGTCAGGCAGTACTCGACGCGCTGGTGGGTTTCGGCCTGCCGGTTCGCGGCCGGTCGGCGACGCGCCCCCGGACGCGGGCTACCCCTTGCGAAATTAGGGCAGCCTTGCCTATGCTCCTTGCATCGAGCGCTCGATGACCGAGACGGTGTCCTGAGGGCTGCAGCGACCCCCGGTCTCTCGATACAGCGAGCCCCGTGCCTTTTAGGCACGGGGCTCGCTGGCAGCTGTGGGACGCACGGGCGCGCGTCAGTCCTTGATGAAGTGGTACATCCGGTACGACAGGCGTCCGCGCTGCAGTTCCTTGTACATCAAGGTGTCGGGGGCCCCGGCGAACAGCTTGCCGAAGGGCCGCAGGAACACCGGCAACCGGCTGCCGACCAGTTCGAGGTAGCGGCCCGAGTTGTTGTCCAGGCCGCGCAGCACCTCGGCGTTGATCTCACGCTTGGATTCCATCCGCATCGGCAGGGCGGCCAGGGCCGCGTCCCAGTCGTCGTATTCGAGGAACCCGCGGAAGTCGACGTAGAGAAAGTGCCCGCCCGGGCGCAGCACCCGCACCATCTCCTTGAGAAAGCGGTCGAAATGTGGGTAGGCATGCGACGCCTCGACATTGAGCACCGCGTCGAACGACTCGTCGGGGAACGGCAGGTTTTCGGCGTCGCCATGCACGAAGTCCAGGCCTGGCAGCGGGTAACGGCGCTTGGCGAAGGCGACGCCGTCGGGGTTGAAGTCCAGCCCGGTGTAGGAAGCCGGGTGCAGCGTCTTGACGATGTATGCGCCGCCGCCACCATGGCCGCAGCTGGGCTCCAGCACCTTCTTGCCGGTGAGGTCGGTCTGAGTGGCGGTGCGGTGATACAGCTGAATGCCCCAGCGGTTCTTCTCGTCCTCGGG
>CAVWEO010000014.1:0-40711 GCA_963753995.1 uncultured Actinomycetota bacterium
GAATGTCGATTTCGTTCTGCAGGAACGGCACGACCTCGCTGATCCGATCTTCACGCGCGGCGCACATACCGGCGCAGACCGGTTCGAGATGCATCAGCGCCTCGCTGACATCGACCGGTGTGGCCGACCGGGTCTGCAACACCATGCTGATCATGTGCGCTGTCCGCTCGGCCGTCGGATGGTGTACCAGCGCCCCTCCGACGTTCCCGCGGCGTACCGAGATCAGCCCGTCGGTCTCCAACAGATGGATTGCTTCCCGCAGCGCCGGCGGACTGACTCCGAACTCAGCGAAGAGCACCTCTTGCGAGGGCAAGACGTCCCCTTCTTTCAGGCGACCGGACAGGATGTCATCCCGCAGTTTCGAGGCGACGAGTTCGGCCACCCGCGGTTGGCGAAAGCGTTGCACTGTCACCTCAGACCTTTGCGGCTCGTCGTTTGCCGAGGCGGTGACCGGTGAGCTTGCCGGGAGGCAGTGCCAGCGTGGTGACTTCGCCG
The DNA here is from genome assembly GCA_963753995.1 of uncultured Actinomycetota bacterium. Classification (GTDB taxonomy): domain Bacteria; phylum Actinomycetota; class Actinomycetes; order Mycobacteriales; family Mycobacteriaceae; genus Mycobacterium. The sequence goes on from CAVWEO010000014.1 coordinate 496, forward strand.
AAACACAGCACTTCCTCGCCGAGCAGAAGGCGGGCTGTCGAGGTGATACCTCGCTCTACCTGCGACCGGGAGATGTCGAAGCGTAACTCCGACAGCACCGGCGTCGGTCGCCGGAAGGTGACCTGGAGTGATCGAGTCTTGCCGGACAGCCCCGCGACGCAGTTCTGATGCTGAATGATGCTGTCGAAGAACACGGCGAGAAAACCACCGTGGACCAAGCCGGGTGGTCCCTCGAAGACCAGCGGGAAAGTTACTCGCCCCGAGGCGATCTCGCCGTCGAGACGATCGAATTGGTATTCCGGGAAGCACGGATTGAACGTGCCGATGTCCGTCGCGTGGTCCAGGTAGACCCGCTGAGTGCCGGCCTCGTCGACCCCGATTCGCGGCGTGGGGTCCGGCGGAACCGCCGCGCCCAACTCGGTTTCCCACTCGCCGATCTGCGCAACGATCGCGTCCACCGTGGGGTGCGCATGCTCCAACGACAACAACAGGTCACCGAGCCGGCGGATTGCGCCCGCAGCAGCGACGGTCTGAGCCAGCGGCACCTCACCGAATCGGGCGGCCGGGCCGGAGCCGGCCGCCTGGTGTTCGCCCATCAGACCTCTTCCCCACACGTGTGTTCCGCCGCGAGGCTTTCCTTGCTAAGTTATACAGCGAAGTAATTGTATTGCCTACTGTAGAGGTATCCATATCGCCAGGGAAGGGCAGATTCGTCGGTGAGCCAGGATGGGGACCCCACGGCGGTCGACGGCTCGCTCACCGCGAGTCGGGACGGCGCCATCCTGCGGCTCACGCTGGACCGGCCGGCCCGCCGTAACTCTTTGACCCGAAGCATGATCGCGGCCTTGATCGAGGTGCTCGGCGACGCCGCCACCGATGACTCGCTGCGCGTGGTCCACATCCGGGGCGCCGGCGACGACTTCTGCTCGGGTGCGGATTGGGTCGCCACCAACAGCGGCGACCAGAGGCCACGCGCCGGGGACATCCTGCGCCGCATTCCCCACGCGGCGAACAAAGTGATCGAGCTGGTGCACGGCATCCACCTGCCGGTCGTCTGCAGTGTGCGGGGGGTCGCCGCCGGCCTGGGCTGCAATCTCGCGCTCGCTGCGGACTTCACCGTGGCCGCCGATGACGCGGTGTTCTGGGAGCCGTTCGCCGCGCGAGGGTTCAGTCCGGATTCGGGTGCGACGTGGCTGCTGCCCCGGTTGATCGGTCTCACGCGGGCGAAGCAGATGTTGTTGCTCGGCGACAGAGTCAGCGCCGCCGATGCGGCCGACTGGGGGTTGATCTATCGCGCTGTGGCCGCGGCCGACCTGGACCGAGCGACCGACGAGCTGTTGCTGCGGCTGGCCGCCGGGCCCACGGTGGCGCTGGGGCTGGCGAAGCAGGCCATCCATCACGGCCAACACGCTTCGCTGAGCGAGGCAATGACGCAGGAACTGTTCGGCGTCGAACTCTCTTGCAGGACATCGGATTTCAAAGAAGGACTGGCGGCTTTTCGCGAACAGCGCCCGCCGCGGTTCCGCGGGCGGTAGCGGCGTGACACGAATTAAGGAGGACTGCGATGCCTTCCCGGCCGTATGACACCATCACCTACGACGTGGACGGGCACAAGGCCACGATCACCCTGAATCGGCCGGACGCCCTGAATGCGCTTAGCCCGCACATGGTCACGGAACTACGGCACGCCTACGCCGAGGCCGAGAACGATGACAGCGTCTGGATTCTCATCGTCACCGGTAACGGCCGGGCGTTCTGCACCGGTGCGGACGTCAAGGCGATTCCCGGCGACGGCAAGGTGATCAACGAACGGCCCTACCTCTCCAGTTACGAGCAGTGGGAGGCGCCGCAGGAAGGTACTCCGCCATTTCGTACCATGGCCAAGCCGGTGCTCGCGGCGATCAACGGATTGTGTTGCGGGGCAGGCCTCGACTGGGTCACTACCGGCGACATCGTGATCGCCTCGGACAACGCAACGTTCTTCGACCCACATGTCAGCATCGGACTGGTTGCCGCGCGCGAGTTGGTCCGGGTGGCCCGAGTTCTCCCCCGCTCGATCGCACTTCGGATGGCCCTGACGGGCAAACACGAGCGGATGGATGCACAACGGGCTTACGAGCTCGGCATGGTCAGCGAGGTGGTGGAACACGATCACTTGCTGCAACGAGCCCACGAGATTGCAGATCTGGTGAATTCGAATGCCCCCCTTGCTGTTCGGGGCACCCGGCTGGCGATTCTCAAGGGGCTCGATCTGCCGCTGCACGAGGCCGAGATGCTGGCCGAGTCGTTCCGCGAACGCAATCTGCACACCGAGGACTCGCTCGAAGGGCCAAGAGCGTTCGTCGAAAAGCGGCCGCCGGAATGGCAGTGCCGATGAGCTTCGCGACCATCGACCTCGATGTGAACGGCGACGACCGGGTCGCCACCATCACGCTGAACCGGCCCGAGCACCTCAACGCGTTCAACCGAACGATGTGCGAGGAGATGGCCGCGGCATGGCGGCTTGTCAAAGCGGACGACTCGGTCAACGCGGTCGTCCTGCGGGCGGCCGGCGACCGCGCGTTCAGCGCCGGCCTCGACATCAAGACCGCCTATGGTCAACCTGAAAACATCTGGAACCACGAGGATCCCGGGGAGGCGCTCAGTCCCAAGTGGCAGAAGATGTGGAAGCCGGTGGTGTGTGCCGTCCAGGGCATGTGCACGGCGGGCGCGTTCTACTTCGTCAACGAATCCGACGTGGTGATCTGCTCCAGCGACGCGACGTTCTTCGACTCCCATGTGTCGGCCGGCCTGGTGTGCGCGCTGGAGCCAATCGGGCTGATGCGGCGCGTCGGGTTGGGTGAAACATTGCGGATAGCGTTGATGGGCAATGATGAACGTGTCTGCGCCGACACGGCTCTTCGCATCGGCCTGGTGTCGGAGGTGGTCGCTGCCGACGACTTGTGGACACGCGCGCACCAGATCGCCGCAAGCATCGCCGCAAAGCCGCCGTCAGCCACCCAGGGCACCGTCAAAGCGATCTGGGAGTCGCTGGACAAGCCCTACCGGGCAGCGCTGGAACAGGGGCTCATCTACACCCGGCTCGGGAATCCCATCGGCACAGCCGAATTGGCCAACAGCAGCGAGCGCCGGGTGTCGGATCCGACAATTCGATGACTGGGCACCGGCACCGGCTCAGTCGGCGCATCGACGATGTACTGCGTCTCGAACCCGAGGCGGCGGCTCTGGAGCACGAACGCCGATGGTTTTCGTTCGAACAACTCGACCGGCTAGCCGAGAGGGTGGCTGCGCTCACTGAGGACGAACGGCCGCAGGTCGGCATCATGCTCCGCAATCGACCAGCACACGTGGCGGCGCTGCTCGGTGTATTGCGGTGCGGAGCCACCGTGGTGGTGATCAACCCAGCCCGCGGCCAGGAGCGCATCATCACCGACATCGACCAGCTTGCGCTGCCGGTCATCGTCGGTGAGCCCGCCGACCTGGCGGTATTGGGCGACCACCCCGCCACCACGACGGTCTCGATCACCGGTTTGGCATCCGAACCCACGGGGACTGCAGCCAGCCAGGATCGGGTGATCCAGAGCCGGCCCGGGGTTGCCGTGCGCATGCTGACCAGCGGGACAACCGGACCACCCAAACGAGTAGACCTCACTTACGACATGCTGGCGCACAGCGTGATGGGCGCGGAAGCCGATCAGCTGCCCGCACCTGGGGAGGTGCGTCGCGGCGTGGCCATCGTGAATTCGCCGCTGGTGCATATCGGCGGCGTGTTCCGGATCCTGCAATGCGTGGCCGAAGCACGCCCCTTCGTGTTGCTGGAGCGGTTCGAGCTCGATCGCTGGGCCGAGGCGGTGCGCGCGTACCGGCCTCGCGCGGTGTCACTGGTACCGGCCGCAGTACGGATGGTGCTGCACTCGGATCTGGCTCGCGAGGATTTGGCCAGCATCCGGGCGGTCACGTCGGGTACTGCCCCGTTATCGCCGGATGATTCCGACGCCTTCACCGCAAAGTATGGAATACCGGTGTTGACGTCCTATGCAGCAACCGAATTCGGCGGGGGCGTCGCAGGCTGGACACTCGCCGACCACCAGACGTATTGGCGGGCCAAACGCGGCAGCGTGGGCCGCGCCAACCGCGGCGCACAGCTGCGCGTGGTCGACGACGGCGGCGCACCGCTGAGGCCCGACGAGGTCGGCCTGCTGGAGGTGAAGCCCGCACAACTCGGACCGGCCGCCAACTGGATGCGCACCACCGACATGGCCCGCATCGATGCCGACGGGTTTGTGTGGATCGTCGGCCGGGCCGACCAGGCCATCATCCGCGGCGGCTTCAAGGTGATGCCGGACGACGTTCGCAGCGCGGTGGAAAGTCATCCCGCCGTAGCCGGCGCCGCGGTGGTCGGGCGACCCGACGATCGCCTCGGCGAGACACCGGTGGTCATGGTGGAACTTCGGAAGCACGGCTCGACGGATGCCAGCGGCATAGTCGACTACCTGCGAACTCGGTTGGCGCGCTATGAAATTCCCACTCAGGTCGCGATCGTCGAGGAGATCCCGCGAACACCATCTGGCAAGCCCGACCTCAGCGAGGTCCGGCGCCATTTCAACGATGCGCGCAGCCGCACCACCATGGCGAGTGAATCGGGACCGTCAGCGACGTGCTGCGCACCCAAGCCGGCAGCAGGGGCGATCATCCGCTGCTGATCTGCGACTCCGAACGCATCAGCTACGCCGAGGCCGAACGGCTTTCCGCGCTGCTGAGTCGCGGACTCATCGGTCTCGGCGCGGGCAAGGGCACCCACGTCGGATTGCTCTACCCCAACGGCGTCGCCTTTGTCGTCGCGATGCTGGCCGCGGCGCGAATCGGCGCCGTCGTCATACCGTTTTCCACCTTCGCCACTGCCCGCGAACTGCAGGAGCAACTGGTCGACAGCGACACTGAAATGCTTTTTGCCGCAGCGTCGTTCAGGTCGAACGATTACGTGCAACGCCTGGCCGAGATACTGCCGGGATCTGCTTTCGACGCCGACGATCCCTTGTTCGATCTCGCGGCACCGCGATTGCGCCACGTGATTTTCGACGTTTCACGAGTCCAGCGGCTCGGCCACACCGTCGACGAAGCCCTATTGGCGGCGATGGAAGACGATGTCGACGGCTCCGATCCGCTGACGGTCGTCTATACGTCCGGCAGCACAACCGCACCCAAGGGCGCGTTACATACCCACGCATCGCTGCTCGACCATCAGCGACAGCTCAACGCGATCCGGCACCTCAGCGCGGCGGACCGATTGTTTTGCAATTCGCCGTTCTTCTGGATCGGCGGATTGGGGTTCGCCTTGCTGGCCAGCATGGTTGCCGGGGCGTCGCTGGTGTGCTCGACAGCGGACAGCGCCGGCCGGACCCTGGACCTGCTCGAGGCTGAAAGGCCGACGATCACCAATGGATTCGTCGCGGGGATTATGAATCTGACCCAGCACCCGAGCTTCACCGGCCGGGATCTGACGTCGATGCGGCGGGGAAATCTGTATCCGATCATGGATCCGGCGGCCCGCCCGGCCGACCCCGAGTTGCGACACAACATGCTGGGCTTGACCGAGGCGGGCAGTGTTGCGCTGATCAGCGGCGACGAGACCGACCAGCCCGAGCATCGGCGCGGTTCGTACGGCAAACCGGCGCCGGGGCTGCAGATCACGATCGTCGACCTGGACACCGGCTCTCCGGTCGAAGACGGTGCGCGCGGCGAACTCTGCATTCGCGGACCATGCCTGATGCAGCGTTATTACCGGCGCAGCCGCGAAGAATGTTTCGACGCCGACGGCTGGTTGCACACCGGGGACCTGGCTGCCACCGATAACGACGGGTTCGTGTACTACCTCGGCCGCCGTGGTTCGATGATCAAAACGGCCGGAGCGAACGTCTCGCCCAGTGAGGTCGAGAAGGCCATCGCCGAGGTCACCGGCGGAATCGCGGCGCACGTGTTCGGCATCCCCGACCCTGATCGCGGCCAAGTCGTCGTCGCCGTCATCGGTGTGGATAGCGGCGTCGAGTTCGACGAAACCACGCTTCGACGCGACCTTGCCGCGCAACTTTCGGCCTACAAGATTCCCCGGCGCTTCGCCGTCATACCGGCGTCCGCGCTGCCCATGCTGGCCAGCGGAAAGCCGGACCTGCAGTACATGAAGAGGCTGTTCGATGCCTGACACGATCGATGAACTGGTCCGGCTTCGGTCAGTCCAGGACGCGGGCAAGCCAATGCTGATCGATCCCGACAGCCGGCTGAGCTATCGCGAACTCGATCTCACCACAACGGATCTGGCCGCGCGGTTTCGTCCACGCCGGCATCGGGAAAGGCAGCCGGGTCGGGCTCATCATGCCCAACGGGGTTCGTTGGGTGCAGATCGCGATCGCCCTCACCCGGATCGGAGCCGTGCTGGTTCCGTTGAGCACGTTGCTGTCGGCACGGGAATTGCTCGCGCAGTTGCGAACTGCATCTGTGCAGTTCCTCGTCAGCGTCGAGGAATTCCGCGGGCACCGCTACCTCGACGACCTGGCCATGGGCCTCGGGCGCAGCGACCTCTCCGGAACACTGCACTGCCCAGCACTTCCCGCGCTGAGGCGGGTGTGGACGGCCGACGAGTTACCGTCGGTGGCTGATGTAAGCCTCGTCGATGCCGTCACGGCCACCGTCACACCGAGTGACCCCGTCGTGATCATGTTCACCTCCGGCAGCAGCGGTCCACCCAAAGGGGTGGTGCACTCGCACGGCAGTGCGCTGGGCGCCGTCAGATCCGGTTTGGCGAGCCGATGTATCGATTCTGAGACGCGGCTGTATTTGCCGATGCCCTTCTTCTGGGTTGGCGGCCTGGGCAGCGGCGTGCTGTCCGTATTGGCGGCGGGCGCCACCCTGATCACCGAGAAGATCCCGCAACCGGAGACGACGCTGCGGCTCTTGGAGCGCGAGCGGGTGACGCTGTTTCGCGGGTGGCCCGATCAGGCCGACGCGCTGGCACGACACCCTTACCGGGCCCAGGTTGACTTGTCCGCGCTTCGCCCCGGAAGTCTGGACGCACTCTTACCGGCTGAGCAGCGTCCCCAACCCGGTTCCCGGGCAACGTTGTTCGGGATGACCGAAGCGTTCGGCCCGTACTGTGGCTATCCTGCCGACACCGACATGCCGCCCTCGGCGTGGGGCAGCTGCGGCAAGCCCTTCCCCGGCATGGAGGTCCGGATCGTCGATCCGGATAGCGGCCGGACCGCCGGCGCGGGAACCATTGGGATGATCCAGATTCGAGGCCCGCACACATTGCGGGGGATATGCCGGCGTCGCCGTGAGGATCTGTTCACCGCCGACGGCTTCTACCCCACCGGTGATCTCGGCCGCCTCGACGACGACGGATTCCTGTTCTACCACGGTCGATCCGACGACATGTTCAAAGTCAGCGGCGCGACTGTCTATCCCACCGAGGTCGAGCGCGCGCTGCGCGAGATCGTCGGAGTCGACCATGTCTTCGTCACTAATCTGCCTGGCGCACAGGGAGACCGCGTGGGTGCGGCGGTGGTGTGCGACGCCGCCGCGACGACCGTCGATCACCTCCGACGGTCGGCTCGCGAGCTGCTCAGCTCCTTCAAGGTCCCCTCGGTGTGGCTGTTGGTCGACTCCGACGACACGATTCCGCGCGGTCCGACCGGCAAGGTCGATGTCCGACGGCTGCGCGACATGCTGACCGCCGCGGACAGCCAGGCGTCAGACCGACAACAGAAACGCGAAACCGGCCAGCCAGAGCACCGGAACCACACCCAGAAGCAGCATCAGGACGCTGACCCATCGGGTCAGTGCGGGACCCCGCCATAGCGCGGCGAGTAACAGCACCAGGCCGAGCAAAGCACACACCGCGGACGTCCAGCCGGTGCCGGTGACATCTCTGACGTGCGTACCCGATTCGAGATCGGCGGCAACAGCGGGATCTTTCAGCACGGATCCGGCGGCCAGCGCGCTGATCGCCCAACTGGTCGCCGCTCCCGCGCACAGACCCCATCCGCCCAGTCGGCGATTTCGTTCGTCGATATTCGCCAGTCGAGTGTTGTGGTCGTCCAGCGCTTTCTGCATTGCGGAGTCATCGGTCGACACAGCGACAATTATCGCCTATCTCAACCGTTGTCGACCACACCGTGCTCGGCAAGGTGGTCGATCAGCGGGCCCGCGCCCGCTGCCAAGTGCTCCGACATGGCGATGCGGGCGGACTCGCTGTCGCGTTTTGCCAACGCTGCCACCACCCGGCGGTGGTCTTTGATCGACTGATCGGGCCAGCCGGCGATGGTGGGAAACACCGATTCGGGAGCGTAGCGGGTGATCTGCGACATCATCTGCGCGAGCTTCGGCGACTCGGCCGCCACGTTGACGGCCCGATGGAATTCGTGATTGAGACGTACCGTCTGCTCGATGTCGTTGCCGGCGTAGGCCTGTTCAAGCTGAGACTGAATTTCTCTGAGCTCACGCAATTGGTCGTCGTCGATGTTGGCCGCGGCCCGCGCGGCCAATTCGCCACCGACGTGCGCCTGTAGGTTGGCGACGTCGGCAAGATCGCGCTCGGTGACCGGGAGCACCACGAAGCCGCGGCGGGGCTGCTGAGCCAACAGACCCTCAGACCGCAGTTCGAAGAGCGCCTCGCGAACCGGGGTGACGCTGATTCCCAATTCGGCGGCCAGTTGATCAAGGCGAACGTACTCACCCGCGGAATAGGTGCCATCGAAGATCCGCTTACGGACATAGCGCGCAACGTCTTCGGAGAGTTGAGGTCGCGCGGAGAAATCCGGGACGGTCACGGTCAAATCCGATACTCGGCAAGCAGTCGCTTGCTGATGATCGACTTCTGGATCTCACTGGTTCCCTCACCGATGAGCAGGAACGGTGCGTCGCGCATCAACCGCTCGATTTCGTATTCTTTGGAATAGCCGTATCCGCCGTGAATGCGGAAGCTCTGCTGAGTCACCTCGGCGCAGAACTCGCTGGCGAGGTATTTCGCCATTCCCGCGGCGACGTCGTTGCGCTCACCGGAGTCTTTGAGCCGGGCTGCGTTGACCATCATCAGATGGGCAGCCTCGACTTTGGTTGCCATCTCCGCGAGTTGGAACGCGATTGCCTGATGTTCGGCGATCGGCTTGCCGAAGGTGTGCCGTTGCTGGGCGTACCGCGCGGCGAGCTCGAACGCCCGCAGCGCCACACCGACAGCCCTGGCCGACACGTTGACCCGGCCGACCTCGATACCGTCCATCATCTGATAGAAGCCTTGCCCCGGGGCGCCGCCCAGGATGTCCTCGGCGCTCGCGGCGTATCCATCGAAGATCAGTTCGGTGGTGTCGATGCCCTTGTATCCGAGTTTGTCGATCTTGCCCGGGATCAACAGTCCCGGTTTGACTTCACCGAAACCGGTGGGCTTTTCGACGAGGAAGGCGGTCAGGTTGCGGTGTGGGGCATCGGCACCCTCATCGGTGCGGACCAGTACCGCAACCAAACTCGAGCTGGCGCCGTTGGTCAGCCACATCTTCTGGCCGTTGATGGTGTAGTCACCGTCGCTGCCGCGGGTGGCGCGGGTGCGGATCGCGGCGACGTCGGATCCCAGCTCCGGCTCCGACATCGAGAACGACCCGCGGATCTCACCGGTCGCCATGCGCGGCAGAAAGCGCTGCTTCTGCTCGTCGGTACCGTGCTGGCGCAACATGTAGGCGACGATGAAGTGAGTGTTGAGCACCCCGGAGATGCTCATCCAGCCGCGGCCCAGTTCTTCGATACACAGGGCATAGGTCAGCAGCGATTCACCCAGTCCGCCGTACTCCTGCGGGATCATCAAGCCGAACAGGCCCATCTCGCGCATCTGGGCCACGATCGCCTGCGGATAGGTGTCGGTGCGCTCCAGTTCGGGCGCGTTCGGGATGACTTCTTTCTCGACGAATTGCCTTACGGTGGAGATGATCTCGTTCTGAACGTCGGTCAGGCCGATCGTTTGGGCGAGTTTGGTCATGAGGAGCCTGTCTTCTTATCAGCGGGCGATCGTCTTCGCGTCGGTCAGGTGGGTGATGTCGGCGTCGCTCAACCCCAATCCCGCGGTGAGCACCGCGGCGGTGTCACCGCCGAGGCGGGGCGCGGGCGCACCGGCGAAATGGGTGCCGTCGAACACGGCGGGCAGTCCGGGCGCCAGGTACTCGCCCAGTCCGTCCTGGTGCAGCCGGGAGAACAACGGATTGGCGGTAACTCGGGCGTCGGCGGCGGTTTCGGCGAAGCTCAGGTAGCGCTCGAACAGCACACTGGTCGCCGACAGAGCGCCGGGTGATCTCGTCGGCCGGGTGATCGGCGAACCACGTCGCGAACAATCCGCTGAGCACCCCGCGATAGCGGTAGCGCACTCCTTCGTCGCCGAAGTCCGCGCCCAGCGAGTCGGAGAGCGCGGAAATGGCTGCGCTACAACCGGTTACGTCGACCAGATCCTGGAAGTGCCGCTTGGTCAACGTCACCACCATGAACGCGACACCATCACAGCTGGTGAAGTCCTGACCGTACTGCCCGTAGATCGCGTTGCCCAGGCGTTCGCGTTGCGTGCCGTTGATCTGGGGCTCGGTGAGCAGGCCCAGGTTGCCGGCGGTGGCCAAGGCGACGTCTTCCAGCGGGAGGCTGATCTGGGCGCCGATGCCGGACTGGTCACGTCGCCGCACAGCGGCGACGATGGCGAGCGCGGCGTACAGTCCGCAGCGACATCCCAGGCCGGTAGCACGTGATTGATCGGTCCGGCATGATCCACCGGGCCGGTGACCAACGGAAATCCGGTTGCCGCGTTGACCGTGTAGTCGACTCCGGTGGAGCCGTCGTGACGGCCCAGGACTTGAAGATGGATCAGGTCGGGACGCTTGGCGACGAGCGTCGTCATAGGACAACCAGGACAGGCTCGCGGCGTTGGTGACCACGATGCCGCCGCCTTCGATGATCAACCGCTGGACCAATTCCTGCCCGTCGGCAGAGCGCAAATCGATGGTGGCCGAACGTTTCCCTTTGTTGAGACCGGTCCAGTAAATAGAGGTGCCGTCGGCGCTGACCGGCCACCGGTGGGTGTCCGACGCACCGCCGATGGGGTCGACGCGAATCACCTTCGCGCCCAGCTGGCTCAGCGTCATTCCGCACAGCGGCGCCGCGACGAAGCTGGACACCTCGACCACGGTGAGATCCGCCAGCGGTGCGGTCATTGCGGCGCTGACCCGCTCGAAAATCGCTGCGAGCCCCTGTCCCCCGCCGATGCACATGGTTTCCAGCCCGTAACGCGCGTCGCGACGGTGCAATTCGCGTGACAGCGTTGCCAGCATCCTGCCGCCGGTGGCGCCGACCGGGTGGCCCAGCGAGATCCCCGATCCGTGCACGTTCGTGCGCTCGTGGTCGGCGGCGCCAAAGCCCCACTCCCGCATGACGGCAAGCGCTTGCGCGGCGAACGCCTCGTTGAGCTCGATGAGATCGATGTCGCTCAGTTGCAGGCCGGCTTTGGCCAGTGCGCTCTGGGTGGCCGGCACCGGGCCGATTCCCATCACGTTGGGCGCCACGCCCGCACTGGCCCACGACACCAGCCGCACCAGCGGAGTGAGACCGAGTTCCGCGGCTCGCTCCGGCGTGGTCACCAAGCACATGGACGCCGCATCGTTTTGGCCGCTGGCATTGCCGGCCGTCACCGTCGCTTCTGGATCATCCTTGAGCAGAACGGGTTTGAGCTTGCTCAGCGATTCCACCGTGGTGTCCGCGCGCGGATGCTCGTCGGTGTCGATCATTCCTCGCCACGACGGCTTCGCACGGTGACCGGGACGATCTCCTCGGCCAGTACGCCGTCCTTCTGCGCCGCCACCGCGCGTTGGTGCGACCTGCACCGCGAGCTCGTCCTGCTCCTGGCGGGAGATGCCGTACTGGCGGCGCAGGTTCTCCGCGGTCTCCAGCATTCCGCCGGGCACCGGATAGTGGCGACCACCGGCGGTGGTCCGGCCGCGCGCCAGCCCGTCGTGCACCTGCACGCCGCGGGCACCACCCCAGCGCATGTCGGTGGAGTAGAACGCGACGTTGCTCATGCTCTCCGCGCCGCCCGCCACCACGAGATCGTTGTCGCCGGACTGGATTTGCAGGCACGCCTGGATGACTGCCTGCAGGCCCGAGCCGCAGCGGCGATCGACCTGCATGCCGGGCACCGTGACCGGCAGCCCGGAGTCCAGCCCGACGACGCGCCCGATCGCGGGGGCCTCGCTGTTGGGATAGCAGTGGCCGAGAATGACGTCCTGCACCGCGTCGGGCGGGACCCCGGTGCGCTCGAGGAGTCCAGTCAGAGCGGCGACCCCGAGGTCGACGGCGCTCTGCGAGGCGAACATTCCGCCGTAGCGCCCGATCGGGGTCCGAACGGGCTCGCAGATCACGGCTTCGCGAACGGTCACAGGTGCCGGCCGCCGGTCACCTCGAGAACGGTTCCGGTCATGTACGACGACAGATCGCTCGCGAGGAACAGCGCGACCTTGGCGACCTCCTCGGGCTCACCGGCTCGTCCCATCGGCACCTCGGCAACCTTTGCATCCCAGATCCGTTGCGGCATGGCCTCCGTCATCGCCGAGCGGATCAGCCCGGGCTGGATCGCGTTCACCCGCACACCGAGGTGGGCGAGCTCTTTGGAAGCCGCCTTCGTCATGCCGACGATGCCGGCTTTGGCCGCCGAATAGTTCGTCTGACCGACCATGCCGACCTTCCCGGAGATCGACGACATGTTCACGATCGAGCCACTCTTGTTCTCCCGCATCACCGCAGCGGCCTTGCGCAGCCCGTTCCAGGTTCCCTTGAGATGAACGGCGATCACCTGATCGAACTGCTCCTCGGTCATCTTGCGCATCGTCGCGTCGCGCGTGATCCCGGCGTTGTTGATCATGATGTCCAGCGCACCGAATCCGTCCAACGACGCACCGATCAGCGCATCGACGTCTTCCCCGGACGTCACGTCGCAGCGCACCGCCAGGGCAACATCGTCGCCGCCCAGCTTGGCGGCCGCTTCCTGCGTCGCCTCGAGATTCACGTCGCCGAGCACCACCCGCGCGCCCTCGTCGACGAAGCGCTGCGCGATGGCCAAGCCCAGACCCTGGGCTCCGCCCGTGACGACTGCGGTCTTACCGCTCAACAACGACACACGATCACCTCTCCTGTTTGGTAACCCGACCACACAGCAGCGGGCATCATCGAACATCATATTTCATATATGATCGCGCCGAGACGACGATCGGCGGGGCCCGCGCGCTGGTGCCTGACACCGTCAAATCCGATCGAACCGCCAGAGAAGGAGCGTTGATCCATGCCCACTGCTGCCGTCGACGACGACGATTTCCAGCAGATCCTGGCGCAGACCCGCCGGTTCGTCCGCACCGCCGTCGTGCCCCGCGAGCAGGAGATTCTCGCCAACGACCGGGTGCCGGACGATCTCCGGGACCAGGCCAAGGAGATGGGACTGTTCGGTTACGCCATTCCCCAGGAGTGGGGCGGGCTCGGGCTCGACATCACCCAGGACGTCGAATTGGCGATGGAACTCGGCTATACCTCGCTGGCACTGCGGTCGATGTTCGGCACCAACAACGGGATCGCGGGCCAGGTCCTGGTCGGGTTCGGCACCGACGAACAAAAGGCCACCTGGCTGGAGGCGCTCGCCTCCGGGAAGGTCGCCTCGTTCGCGCTGACCGAGCCCGGGGCCGGATCCAATCCGGCAGGACTGCGCAGCAAGGCAATTCGCGACGATAGCGACTGGGTGATCAACGGCGAGAAGCAGTACATCACCAATGCGCCGGTCGCGGACCTGTTCGTGGTCTTCGCGCGGACCCGTCCCGCCGACGACGCCGGCACAGGCATCGCCGTGTTCCTGGTGCCGGCGGACGCGGCCGGAGTCGAGGTGGGCTCCAAGGACGCCAAGATGGGACAGGAAGGGGCGTGGACGGCGGACGTCCGTTTCACCGATGTCCGCGTGCCGGATTCCGCACTGGTCGGCGGCAGCGAGGACGTCGGCTACCGGGCGGCGATGACCTCGCTGGCGCGGGGCCGGATCCACATCGCGGCGCTGGCGGTCGGAGCCGCTCAGCGGGCCCTGGATGAATCGGTGGCGTATGCGGCCACCGCGACCCAGGGCGGCAATCCGATCGGGAGCTTTCAACTCGTGCAGGCGATGTTGGCCGATCAGCAGACCGGGGTGATGGCCGGTCGCGCCCTGGTGCGCGACGCGGCCCGGCTGTGGCTGACTGACCAGGACCGCCGGATCGCCCCGTCGGCGGCCAAGGTGTTCTGCACCGAAATGGCCGGCAAGGTCGCCGATCTCGCCGTGCAGATCCACGGCGGCAGCGGGTACATGCGCGAAGTGCCGGTGGAGCGCATCTATCGCGACGTGCGCCTGCTGCGACTGTACGAGGGCACCAGCGAGATCCAGCGGCTGATCATCGGATCGAATCTGGTCAAGGCGGCCCAGCGCAAGCAGTGAGGGCCGGCTTCGCGGCGGGCATTAGTATCGTCGAAGTTACAGTGAACTTTACGATATGGAGCGCACATGAGCGGTCGGCTCACCGACAGGGTGGCATTCATCACCGGCGCGGCGCGCGGACAGGGTCGCGCGCACGCCCTACGAATGGCCCGCGAGGGAGCCGACATCATCGCGGTCGACATTGCGGGCAAGCTTCCGTCCTGCGTGCCCTATGACTCGGCGACGCCAGAGGATCTTGCCGAGACCACCCGGCTTGTAGAAGCCACCGGTCGTCGAATCATCGCAACAACCAACGATATTCGGGATTTCGATGCGTTGCGCGAGACCGTCGACGATGCCGTGGCATCGCTGGGACGGTTGGATGTGATCGTTGCCAATGCGGGCATCTCGGCCCCGCAGGCCTGGAACGAGATCACCCCTGACTCGTTTCGCGACGTGCTTGACATCAACGTGACGGGAACGTGGAACACCGTGATGGCCGGTGCCCAGCACATCATCGACGGCGGCCGCGGCGGATCGATCATCTTGATCAGTTCGGCCGCCGGTCTCAAGATGCAGCCGTTCATGGTGCATTACACCGCCAGCAAGCACGCCGTGACGGGGATGGCCCGCGCGTTCGCCGCGGAACTGGGACCACACTCGATCCGGGTCAACAGCGTGCACCCCGGGCCGGTCAACACTGCGATGGGCAGCGGTGACATGGTCACTGCTGTCGCCGACGCGCAGCAGACCATCCCGCAGATGGCGAACGTCCTGACTCCGTTTCTGCCCAACTGGGTAGCCGAGCCCGAGGACATCGCCGACGCGGTGTGCTGGCTGGCCGGTGACGAGTCACGCTACGTCACGGCGGCGGCAGTGCCGGTCGATCAGGGCTCCACGCAGTTCTGATCCGCTGCGGCGCCGGTTGTTCGCGCCGCGCGGTCAGGTCGCCGGCGCCTGCGCCTGCGCCTGCGCCTGCGCGAGGCATACTGGCCGACGAGGTCCAGCGAGTCCAGTTCGCGGATCGCCCGGCAGCCGCGCGACAACATGGTGAGCACCATGTCGTCACCTCGATCGGTGGCGGTGGCGAACGCGAACCCGAGCGCCGAGATCAACACCGTCTGCGTCATGCCGAGCCGGTAGTCCTGCCAACAAGTTTCGCGGTCGTAGTCGGCGACGCGGTAACCGCGGAGTGCTTGGTGATACGCGTCGACGAGGTCCCGCTCGATCGACGCGCGCAGCTCGGGCTTGAGGCTGGTCGCGGTGAAGTATGCGAGATCGCGGGCCGGCAGGCCCACCCCGAGTGTCTGCCAATCCACCACCGTCACCCCGGATCCGTCGGGAAAGAACAGCAGGTTGTCGAGGCGGTAGTCGCCGTGCAGCAGGGCGAAGCGGTCCCGCTCGGCGAGCAGCCATGGGGCCACCAAACCCATTGCTGCGGTGAAGGTCTGCCGGTCTTGTGCGCTCATCCGGTCACCGAGTTTGTCCAGCGTGATCTCGGCGCTGATCCGCGCGACCTCGCCCAGTCCACTGGCCGACGCCTCGTCGGGCCGGGCGAACGCAATCCCGGGGAAATCCAGCCATGCCGCGTCGCACCAGCTCGGGCCGTGCAGCCCGGCCAGCGCCGTCACGGCCAGCAGCGCCTCCCGCCGGCCGCAGCCCGCGATCTGGTCGCCCTGCGCGGCAGGTGCCTGATCGGCGAGAAGCAGCGCGTAATCCATTGCGTCATCACTGATCTCGCAGTAGTAGCACTGCGGGGTTGGCACCTCCACGTGATCGACGACACCGGTGTAGAAGGCGCATTCGCTGCGGTAGCCGATGGTCACCCGGTCCCGCACGGTGTCGTCCTGAGCGGGCAGTTTGATCACGAACGTGTCGGGCAGGCTGCTCTCGCCGGGGTAGGTCACCGACACCCGGTAGGTCGCTCCGGTCTGACCGGTGCCGATGGCGGCCACATCCACCCCCGTAAGCGGCACCGGTGTGCCGCCACCGAGCACGGCAGAGAGCCACTCGGCGGTGACGTCATCCGGATATCGGGGAATCGGCATCGAGATACTGTAAGTCACTCGGCATGGCCTGCGGCAGAGAACTGGTCATCGGCGGCACCGGTCACGTCTACCGCGCGCTCGCCGGCGTCCAGACGTGGGTCGCTTCTGAGCGGCCGCGCAGCACCGTCTCGCGCTCCGATACCCAATGCGCGCGTTCGGCGGCGTCGGCGCGGTCAATCGCTGCGGCGGAGCTGACGATCCGTTGATCCAGCGTCTTGGCGAGGTCTGCCAGCCGTGCCGCCTCGTTGACCGCATCGCCGACAACGGTGTACTCGTAACGGTTTTCGGCGCCGATGTTCCCGGCGAACACCGGACCGGCCGAGACACCGATGCCGAAGTCGACCTGCGGCAGTTGCTGCAGTTGGCTGCGAAGCAGTCGCGCGGTGGCCAGTGCGGCCGACGCGGAGTCGTCGTGGGCCAGCGGTGCCCCGAAGACGGCCAATACGGCATCGCCCTGGAATTTGTTGATCAGACCGCGGTGGTCGTCGACGGCGCTGACCACGATGCGAAAGAAGTCGTTGAGTATCCGGGCCACCTCCTGCGGAGGCCTGCTCGCCGCCAACGTCGTCGAGCCGACCAGGTCGATGAACAGGATTGCCGCCTGGCGTACATCGCCGGACAGTGAGGTGCCCTCTTCGATCGCGCGCCGGGCCACGTCGGCGCCGACATGGCGGCCGAACAGATCACGCAGTCTGTTGCGCTCCCCGATTCCCGCGACCATACGGTTGAATCCGTCTTGTAGACGGCCGATTTCAGACTTCTCGTAGACGCCGACGAAAGTGTCGATATTGCCTCGCTCGATGCGCGCCATCGCCTCGACCACTTCGCGTACCGGATCCGAGATCGATCGCGAGGTCATGATCATCACCGGAAGCCCGATCAGGATCGCGACGAGCGTCACCACCAGAATGGGCATCTCGACCGACCCGGTCTTCTGAATGATCCAGCCGTTCGACCGTGTCAGCACCAGACCGGCGATCGCCAGACACGGCAGACCACTTCCGAACAGCCACACACCGAGGAGCCGGGCGAGCACGCTGGGCGCGACTACCAGGCCCTCGGTACCCTGCGTGGCCGCCGACATGATCGGGCGAAGGGATCGCTGGGTGAGCAGCAGGCTGAGACTGGCGGCCGCGCTCCCCCCGAAGACCACCGCCAACAGAGTCGGGACCCACAGGGCGGCAACGCCCCCGAGGTTCAGAACGAGATATGTCAGGCCGCTGACCGCCCACACCACTGCCAGGAGGATCGACTGCCGCACCACGAGGCGCATGGCCGACAGTCGCTGATCGGCGTCCGGTCGCCGGCCACTGACGAACCAGCGCAGTACCGGGACGAGATTCGCGACGCCGCCGCCCGCGACCGCGGCGGTCCCGAGCATGACGATGACCGCTGCGCTGATCAGGCTGCCCGGCGCGAAGTACGCCCGCGTGTTGCCGGTGAACTGGTCGTGCAGCGGGATCACGATCGCCGCGGCGTCCCCGCACCCGATCAGGTGACCGCACGCGAGACCGGCCGCATAGCGGATCGCCATATTGCGACCGGTCGCGCGCTGCGCTGCTCCGGCGTCGGTCACGGGACAAAGGTAGCCCAGCCGGCCGGCACCGCAGGCAAGTCAGACCGCGGGATATCCCACCGATTTGACCTCGGTGTACTGATCGAACCCGGCGATACCGTTCTGGCGGCCGATGCCGCTGTCTTTGTATCCGCCGAACGGGACGTCGGCGCCATAGGGAGCTCCGCCGTTGACGCCGATGAATCCAGCCCTGATGCGCTTGGCGACGGCCAGCGAATGCTCCAGCGAGCCCGACATCACGTTGCCGGCCAAGCCGTACGGGCTGTCGTTGGCGATCCGGATCGCCTCTTCTTCGTCGTCGAACGGGATGACCGACAGCACCGGGCCGAAGATCTCCTCCTGGGCGATCGTCATCGTGTTGTCGACATCGGTGAAAAGCGTTGGGCGGACGAAGTATCCCTTGTCGAAGCCGGTCTCCGCACCGGGCCCGCCGACCAGCGCGGTCGCGCCTTCCTCGACGCCTTTGGTGATGTAGTCCGTCACGCGGTCGTACTGCCGCTGCGAGATCACCGGTCCGCACAGGGTGCCGGGGTCCTGCGGATCACCGCAGGTGACGTTCTCGTAGATGCTCTTGAGGATCGCGACACCCTCCTCGTAGCGAGACCGCGGCAACAGCATCCGGGTCGGGTTGGCGCAACCCTGCCCGGCGTGCATACACGGGGCGATACCGATCGCGCAGGCCAACCCGAAGTCGGCGTCCTCCAAGACGATGGTGGCCGACTTGCCGCCTAGTTCGAGGAACAGCCGCTTCATAGTGGCCGCGCCTTTTTCCATGATCCGCTTGCCGACCACCGTCGATCCGGTGAACGAGATCAAATCGACCTTGGGTGAGAGCGTAAGTTCTTCGCCGACAAAGTGATCCGATGCGGTGACGACGTTGACGACACCGGCCGGGATGTCCGTCTTCTCGGCGATCAGCCGGCCGAGGCGGGTCGCATTGAACGGGGTGTTGGGCGCCGGCTTGAGCACGACGGTGTTGCCGGTGCCCAGTGCCTGACCCAGTTTGTTGAGCGTCACCTCGAACGGGAAGTTCCACGGCACGATGGCACCGACCACACCGACCGGCTCCCGCCAGACCTTGATGGAGGTGTTCGCGCCGGTAAGGCTGATCACCCGGTCGCCGAGATCGGTTTCCCAGGCGTACTCGTCGATCAGCCGGGCCGGGTACTTCAGTCCGTCGGCCAGCGGCGCATCCAGCTGCGGACCGAAGGTGATGGCGCGCGGGGAGCCGACCTCGAGGATGAGCTCCTCGCGCAACTCCTCCTTCTCCGATTCGATCGCGTCGTGCAACTGCAGCAGGCAGCGCTGGCGCAACTTGTGATTGGTCGACCAGTCGGTGTCGTCGAAGGCCCGGCGGGCGGCGTCGATGGCCCGGTGCATGTCCTCCTTCGAGGCATCCGCCACCTCGCCGAGCGGCTCCTCGGTGGCCGGGTTGATGTTGGTGAAAGTGCCCGCCTGGCCGTCGACCAACTTGCCGTCGATCATCATCTTCGGCTCGAAGCGGACCTTTACAGTCTCAGTCATGTTTGTTGCGCTTTCGGTAGTCGGGACGCGGAGCGAGCGCCGAATCGCACGATACTATGGGAAGCCTTACCGCAAGAGAGCCGGTTGGCAACCCTTCAAGGAAGCAGGCCACCGTCGATGTTGTTGACCAAATATCTGTTCCACCGTAGAGTTCGGCCCTGCCCCTAGTCAATCGCCCCGAAGCCAACAGGAAACGTGGATTTCTCATACCCGCCCGAGGTGGAACAGGTCCGCAAGGAGTTGCGCGCCTGGCTGGCCGCGAACCTGACCGGCGATGTCATCGCGGCCAACCGCGGCCGAGGTAGGGACGAGGCCGCCTTTCAGACCCTCCGGGCATGGAACGCGACAATGGCCGACGCCGGGTGGGCTGCGGTCTCCTGGCCGCCGGAGTACGGAGGCCGCGGGGCGGGGGTGCTCGAGCAGTTGGTCTGCGCAGAGGAGACCACCCGCGCGCGGGTACCGGTCCACCTCAACGTGATCGGGATGAACAACATCGCGCCGGCGATCATGCAGCACGGAACCGAGGCGCAGAAGCGCACGCTGCTCCCCCGGATGATGCGCGCCGACGACATCTGGTGCCAAGGCATGTCGGAACCCGAGGCCGGCTCCGACCTCGCCTCGCTGCGCACCCGCGCGGTGCGTGACGGCGACCATTTCGTCGTCAACGGCCAGAAGATCTGGACCTCGCTGGGGCACCGCGCCCAGTGGTGCCAGTTGTACGTGCGCACCGACCCGGATGCGCCCAGACACAAAGGCATCTCGTGCCTTATTCTCGATATGTCGTTGCCGGGCATCGACGTTCGCCCGCTTGTCACATTGAGCGGCGAGGCCGATTTCGCAGAGGTGTTCTTCAACGACGTCCGGGTGCCGGCAGATGCCCTGCTCGGCACGGAGAACGGCGGCTGGGGCATCGCCACCACCACGCTGAGCCATGAGCGCGCCGGCGCCGCACGCCTCTACACCGAGATGCAGACCCGGCTGGAGGAACTCGTCACCGATCTCGCCGACGTCCGGATCGGCAACCGGCCGGTGCTGGAGGACCCCACCACGCTGCGACGCCTGGGCGAAATCGCGGTGCGCATCAAGTATCTCGAGCTGCTGTGCAAAAGGTCGATTTCGGCGATCATGTACGGCGGCGACGCATTCGGCTCAGCGAGTCTGGCCAAATCGATCTGGGGTGAAGTCGGGCAGGACATCGCCGCGTTGGCCTTCGATCTGATGGGGATGGACCCCGCCGGCCGGCGCTGGGCGGATTACCGCCTGACGTCACGATCGCTGACCATCGCCGGCGGCACGACACAGATCAACAAGAACATCACCGCCCAGCGCGTTTTGGGGCTACCGCGCAGATGAACCTCGAGTTGACCGACGAGCAGATCGCGCTGCGCGACACCGTTCGCAGCTATCTGGCCGAACGGGCCCCACTCGCCGAGCACGTCCGCTCGCTGCTCGACGACGATGCGGGCACGACCGGGCCGGTGTGGCGAGGGCTGGCCGAACTCGGCGCCACCGGTTTGCTCGTGCCCCCGGAATACGACGGCGCGGGGATGACGATGGTCGAGGCCGGCATCGTCGCCGAGGAACTGGGCGCCGGCCTGCATCCCGGACCATGGCTGTCCAGCGCCGTCGCGGCCGCCCGTGCCCTGACCCGGTTCGAGGTGGACCACGACCTGGCCGCTCCCCTTTTCACCGGAATCGCCGACGGCTCCACGATTGCGACGGTGGGTCCGCTGGCGGGTGCGCGCCCGAGCGTCGTCGAGCACGCTGCCGGCGCTGCACTGCGCGGAGCGGTCGACGAGGTGTGGGATGCCGCCGCCGCCGACGTGATACTCGTGCTGGCCGACGATCGCGCCGGCACAAATCTTTTCGCGGTGCAGACGTCAGCGCCAGGCATCGACAGCACGCTGCAGACCGGAATCGACCAGACCCGCAAGCGGTTTCGGGTCCAATTCAACGACACACCCGCCCACCGGCTGGCAGCGGCGCCGCCCGACACCGTCGAGGCATTGACCGATGACGTGATCACCGCCTGGGCCGCTGATGCCCTCGGTGCGGCACGAGCCGTGCTTGATCTCGTCGTCGAATATGCCAAGGTGCGGCGACAATTCGGCCAACCGATCGGCTCCTTCCAGGCGGTGCAGCACCTTTGCGTCGACATGTACGAAACGGTGGAGCTTGCCCGCAGCGGCGTCATCCACGCGCTGTGGGCCGCAGACTCCGGAAGCCGCGCAGAGCGACACGCGGCCGCGCTGCGGACCAAGGCATTCGCCGGCCGGCTTGCCGCCGTGGGTGACACGGCCATTCAGGTGTTCGGCGGTATTGGCTACACCTGGGAGCACGACGCGCACCTTTATCTCAAGCGCTTGCTCAGCTGGAGCGCGTTCCTGGACGGCTCGGACCGCTACCTGGTGCAGCTCGGCGCGCAGTTCGCCGAATCGGTTCTGCACTGACCCTTGCACCTGACCGCCGCGTCCATGGCGTTCAACCTGCGGGTTCGGCCCGCAGCAACCTGGTAGCGTCAAACCAAATATTGGGTCAGCGATCTCGCGACACCGGCCGACATGGTGACGACCGAGAAGGCGGCCCGGGTACAGGTGGTAGCTGCGGAGGTGTCGTGGGGCTTCAGCAACCATCCGAGGCCGCACCGACGCGGCACCCCACACGCCTAGACTTGCCCGATGCCGATTCGCCTGCCCGGCCGGACAATGCCGGACGACCTCGCGTGACCCCGCGGGGACGGGGTGCCGCCAAACGTAGCCCCGACGTGGCGGCGCGCGCCGGCGGCGCTTACGACGACGGCACACGTCGCACCGAAATCCTGCACACGGCCGCCTCATTGATCGCCTCGTCGGGCCTGCGGACGTCCCTGCAAGAGATCGCCGAAGCGGCGGGCATCTTGCCGGGAAGCCTCTACCATCACTTCGAATCGAAGGAAGCGATCCTCGTCGAGCTGGTCCGGCGGTATTACGCCGACCTGGACCGCATCGGCGAAATCGCCCACGAGAAGTTGGACCAGGCCGACCCGCGCTCCGTGGCGGACAAGATCGTCGAGTTGGGATCTGCGATCGCGCGCTGCGCCGTACAGCACCGCGCGGCGCTGCAGATGTCGTTCTACGAGGCGCCCAGCGCCAACCCGGAACTCGTCGAACTCCTGCAGAACCCGCCCACCGCCGTCCAGCAAGCGATGCTGCAGACGTTGCGCGCAGGCAGGTGGAGCGGCTTCATCAGGTCCGACATCGACCTTCCCACGCTGGCCGACCGAATCTGCCAGACCATGATGCACGTCGGCCTCGACATCATCAGGCATACCGGCGGGGCCGATCAGACTGCGGTCGTCATGTGCCGGATCATGTTGCACGGACTGGCCAGTCGGCCCTACAGCGATTCCGAGCTGAACGGCTCCAGCGCGTTCGCGGCCGCCGAGGAGGCCATCAAGACGTGGACCGAGGAGAGTGACTCCGACGCCGACGACAAAGGCGCGCACGTACGTTCGGTGGCGCGAGCCGAGTTCGGCCGGAAAGGCTACGAGGTCACCACGATCCGCGACATCGCCGCCGCGGCGGGCCTGGGCACCGGCACGGTCTATCGGTTGATCGGGTCAAAGGACGAACTCCTTGCCTCGATCATGGAGTCGTTCGGCAAGAAGGCCGGCGGCGGCTTCGCCAGCGTGCTGCGTACCGACGCCACACCGGTCGAAAAGCTGGATGCGCTCAGCTGGGTCAACATCAATGCGCTCGACCAGTTTCCCGACGAGTGGAAGATCCAGCTCGCATGGATGCGTCAATCCCCGCCCGACACTCCCAACCCCGGGCTGGCGTTCACCATGCGGCTGCGTCAGCTCCGGGCGCTGTTGTCCGATGGGATCGAGTCGGGCGATATCCGGATCGAGGACTCGCCTTCGCTGTCGATGCTGGCGCGCTACGTGATGGACGCGTTGTGGGTGCCGGAAAACATCGTCCGCTCCCAGGGCAAGGACGCCGCGCTGCTCAATGCCCGCGACACCCTGGTGCGCGGTGCATCCGAACGTGACACTTCGACCCAAATCTGACAACCAAAATTCCGGATACTCACCGGTAGGCGCGTTCGTCTGCGCATACTGGCGTGGTGCGTTCGCTGGAGCCCGTGTCGTGGACTCCGCTTACCGGCATGTCGGCCGGTCGTACCAAACGTCTGTTCCGTGTACGTACTTGCAGCCTTACTGTGGCGTCCTGAGAGAGGGTTGAAATGACTGGTATCGAGCAGTTCCGTTACGACGGCAAGCGTGCGCTGGTGGTCGGAGGTGCCACCGGCATGGGCGCAGCCGCGGCCAAGATCGTCGGTGACCTCGGCGCCGAGGTGATCAACCTGGACTACGCCCCGGTGGAATCCGGGCTCGGCCGCGGTATCCAGGTCGACCTGCGCGACCCGGCGTCGATCGACAGCGCGCTCGAGCAGGTCGGGCAGATCGATGCGCTGTTCTCGGCCGCCGGCATCGCCGACGGTCCGGACCTGATGAAGATCAACTTCATCGGCCACCGGCACGTGATCGACCGGTTGATCAGCAACGGCCAGTTCAACCGCGGCGGGGCCATCTGTTTCATCTCCTCGGTGGCAGGCATCGGCTGGGAAACCGATCTACCGAGGCTGCAGGAATTCCTGGCCACACCCGACTTCGAGTCGGCTGACGCCTGGAGCAAGGCGCACGAGGCGGAGAACTTCGGCCACTACGGCACCAGCAAGCAGGCCATCAACGCCTACGTCGCCACGCACGCATTCCCGTTCCTGGCCAAGGGAATTCGGATCAACGCGATCTGCCCGGGCCCGACCGACACCCCGTTGGCCCGGGCCAACGCCGACCTGTGGCTGTCATTCGCCCAGGACTACCGGGAAGCGACTGGGGTAGCGACGCACACACCCGAGCAGATGGGCAACGTGATGGCGTTCCTCAACAGCGACGCCGCCGCCGGAATCAACGGTGTGACGCTGCTCGTCGACTACGGCCACGTCAACTCGTCCAGCACCGGGACATTCGAGGCGGGCAAGCCGATCATTGACATGCTGATGGGCAAGATCTCGTTCGGCTAGCTCATAGCGCACGTTTGCTCCCCGGGACGCGCGCGGACTGATAGAAAAAGTGTGAATCTGAACCTGCGTGCGTGGGGAGGTGCCCGGTGGGGCGACGGCTGATCAGTGCGGCGGTGAGCGCGGCACTGGTGACGGCGTCGTGTTCGGGCTGCCTCGCCCAGGGCGGCAATGCCACGCAGAAGACCGCCCGGGTCACCGTCGACAACAACACCCGCACCTCGCACGCCGTCACCTGCAGCCAGGTGAACTGGTTGCTGACGGCCAACATCAGCGCGGCCCCCGCCAACGTGAAGGTGCTCCTTCGGCTGGACCCGGAGAAGCCCACGGTCGAATCGGTCCACTTCGACAACTTCCTTGGCTTCTCCGGTGTCTCCAACTCGGGGGCCGGTGAGTCGAAGATCCACGTCACGCGCGACACCTACACCATCACCGGCACGGCCGCCGGAACTCAGCTCAACGATCCGCGCGTCTCGGTGACGCAGCCGTTCACCGTGGAAGTGGGCTGCTGACACCTCGGCGCATGCCCCTGCCGGCTACTCGACTTCCTCGTCCGGTGGTGGCTGCAGCTTTAACGCGGGTGGTGACTTTTTCAGCCACGCCCTCATTCTGAGCAGTGGACTCACCACGACGCCGGTAGCCAGCAAGATCAGCAGCACGATGATCGCGGCGTTCATACCGTCAATGGTGCCAGGTCGGCTGAATTAAATCGCGTTCCGATTGCACAATTCGGGCGGGCGACGTAATTCACGTGGTGCGCATGTTGTTTATGTTGACTATTCCTGCGGACGTCCAGCAATTCATAGAATCGATGTTCACCCAGTTCAACGGGCCGTTAATGCCCCAATCGCAACGAGGTAACGTTTGAAACTGGTGTCGGCGGGCTATTGCAACAGCCGAGCGTTACCGACTCAAAACGAGTTGGCGCTCAAGACGCAGGAAACCAAAAGGAGTGCATCGTGAAGTACGCAACGACCATCATGAAGACGGCCATCGGCGCCGCGGGTATTGCTGCCATCGGCTTTGCCACCGCGGCCAGCGCGTCGGCCGCGCCGAACATTCAAGGATTCGGCGCCAGCGAACCATTGATCGATGGGCCGATGGTCACCAACTACACGGTGAGCAATTTGCAGCCGAGCACCATCGCGATCCCCGGGTTCACGCCGAAGGGAACGCTGTATCAAGCCGACGTCACCGTGCGCTCGGACGGCGGGTCTGGTCACTCCGCAGGTGCGAGACTTCAGCGCTCGCGGTCCCAACGGACAGACCTACAAACTCGTCGACAACGTCGAGGTGCCCAATGGGCTCAACCCGGCGCCGATCCCGCAGGGCAGCGAATCGAAGGGCACGCTGTACTTCGATGCGACGGGCGCCCCGCCCAACGGCGTCGTCTACAACGACGGACTCCAGGACATCATGATGTGGACGTCGAATGTCCCGGGGACGTCAATGCCGGGAGAGCCTGGCACCTCGATGCCGGACCAGCCCGGGACGACGGGCCAGCCTGGGATGACGGGAACCGGCGAGCCCAATGACTCCGGTCCGTTGCCGGGCGCACTTCCGGCACCGGCAACCACCTAGACCGATTTTGATATCTCCCCTCGCCGCGATGGGTGGCGAGGGGAGATATTTTTGCCTGCGCGACGTCCGGCGTGACTAAACGGGATTCGGCTGGAACGCACCGGCAGGTTGCGCGAGCGCTAACGCGGTGCCGGTGCCGATCGGACCGATGCTGTCGAACAACGTTGCCGCGCCTGTTCCCACCCCGTCGTTGCCGTAGAACGTCTGGGCAGCCAGCCCGATGTACTCACCTTCGGGTAACCGGGTGATCGCCACCGTGTAGTCGGCGTTGATGTAGCGCAATCCTGCTGTGCCCCAATGTGTCAGCGAACTGACGATGTCTCCGGCGAAGGCCGTGCGCGCAAACGGGGTGAGCGGTTGGCCGGCCACCATCGGGCGAAATATCCGCGTCCACGCGAACTTCTGCACGCCAGCCTGCTCCCACTCGGGCGGAGGCATTCCCGGAGTGCCGTCGTCGGAGTTGGCGCTGTAGGTCCAGATGCCAAAGGGCACCGCTGATTCGAGCGGCGCGGCGTCGACCGGCACGGGGGGTATCGACACGGCACCCGACCACACTTTCCCCTCGGGGTCGGCACCGCGACGCAGGAACAGCGCACTCGCCCGCGCCACGGCCCGGCCGTGCTGCAGCATCGCGGCGTCGACGAGTTTGATCCGGCGGCCCTCGCGTTGGATCGCCATCTCGATCGACACGGGTTCGACGGCCACCGGGCGCAGCAGGTCGACGGTCAGGCGAGCCGGCTGCAAGTCGTTGCCGCCGTGCCGATCGAGCGCCCAGCCCAAGAGCCCGCCGACGATCTGGCCGCCCATGGTCGCGCCCCAAGGTCCACGGGTCATCGATCCCGGCACATAGGAGCCGCCGTCGGCGGTGAAGAATGCATCCACCCGCTCATGGTAGGGAGCGCGGATGCTGTGCTCGACGTCCCTGTCAGTGCGGGCGGAGGGACTCGAACCCTCACGCTCTCTCGAGCACCGGCACCTAAAGCCGGCGTGTATGCCAATTTCACCACGCCCGCGCGCTCCGCGATCGTACCGCCTTGGTTGCGGGGCGAAGCTGTGCGCGGCCACTCGCAACCAACCGCAAGGTACCGTCTAGAGGTGTCCACTACGCGTCGTCGGAGACCCGCGCTGATCGCGCTGGTGGTCCTCGCGGCGGGCGGCTGCCTGGCCTTGGGCTGGTGGCAGTGGACGCGGTTTGAGTCCACGTCAGGCAGTTTTCAGAATCTCGGATATGCCCTGCAGTGGCCGGCGTTCGCCGGGTTCTGCGTCTACGCTTACCGCAAATTCGTCAGATACGAAGAATCGCCGCCTGCGAGCCCAAACACCAACGCGGTCAACGAGATACCGGAAGGACTGCTGCCCGAACGACCACATGCCGCGCAGCACGAGCCCGACGACGCAGAGCTACGCGAGTACAACGCCTATTTGGCCGAACTTGCCAAGGCGGACAATGAAACCCAGCACAACCAGAACAGGACGACTGCATGAGCGCACCCGGCCAGAACATCCGGACCCCGCTGCTGGCCTACCGCGTGATGGCGTGGACGACGGGTATCTGGCTGATCGCGCTGTGCTACGAGCTGGTGGTCCACTACGTCGTCAAGGTGGCCAATCCCCCGACCTGGATCGGCATCGTGCACGGGTGGGTCTATTTCGCCTATGTGCTGGCGGCTTTCAACCTTGCGGTCAAAGTCCGATGGCCGATCGGGAAGACGGTCGGCGTCCTGCTGGCCGGGACCATCCCGCTGGTCGGGGTAGTCGTCGAGCACTTCCAGACTCGAAATGTGAAGGCGCAGTTCAACTTGAGCTAGTACTCAGTGGTCCAGCGCGCGGAGCGCCGGCAGCAGTAGAGCCAGCGCGCGACCACGATGCGATGCCGCGTCTTTTTCCGCCGGCGTCAGCTGCGCGGCGGTGCGATCGTCACCGTCCGGAATGAACACCGGGTCGTAGCCGAAGCCGGCGTCGCCGCGCGGTTCGTGAGCGATGGCACCCGGCCACTCGCCACGGACGACCACCTCCTCCGAGCCGGAAACCAGCGCGCAAGCTGAGACGAAGGCCGCGCTCCGACGCCCGTCGGGCACGTCCCGCAACTGGGCCAGCAGCAGCGCGGTGTTGCCGGCATCGGCGCCGTGAGTGCCCGACCACCGCGCCGACAGCACACCGGGCATCCCGTTCAGCGCGGCCACCGCCAGCCCGGAGTCGTCGGCGACGGTCGGCAGTCCCGTCGCGGCGAATCCGTCCCGGGCCTTAGCCAGAGCGTTGTCTTCAAACGTCGCACCGGTTTCCGGTGCCTCCTCGAAGGGCGGGACGTCATCGAGTGAGACAAGGGTCAACCCCGTCAGCGCGGCCGCATCCAGCACCCGGCGCAACTCCGCCAGC
Organism: uncultured Actinomycetota bacterium; assembly: GCA_963753995.1. Classification (GTDB taxonomy): domain Bacteria; phylum Actinomycetota; class Actinomycetes; order Mycobacteriales; family Mycobacteriaceae; genus Mycobacterium. The sequence goes on from CAVWEO010000014.1 coordinate 29,156, forward strand.
TTTTTGGCGTTGCGACTGGCGACCAGGACGCGCGTCAGCTTCCGAACGCCTTTTGGGTCGCGGATCCTTCCGGCAACACACCCGGATACGGCAACGCCAACGCCTCGTTCTGTGCGACGAACAGCTGCTCGCAGGCGCCCTCGGCAGCATCGAGCAATTTGTTGAGCGTCGAACGGGGGAAGGTGGCGCCTTCGCCGGTGCCCTGCACCTCGACCAGCGTGCCGGTGTCGGTGGTCACCACGTTCATGTCCACCTCGGCGCGGGAGTCTTCTTCGTAGGGCAGGTCGACCCGCACCCGACCGTCGACGACGCCCACACTGATGGCCGCGATGGCACAGGACAGCGGCCGCGGGTCCGACAGCTTGCCGTGCGCCGAGAGGTAGGTCACCGCATCGGCCAACGCGACGTAGGCACCGGTGATCGCGGCGGTACGGGTACCGCCGTCGGCCTGCAGCACGTCGCAGTCGATGGCAATCGTGTTCTCCCCCAACGCCGCCAGGTCGATGCAGGCTCGCAGCGACCTGCCGACCAGACGGCTGATCTCCTGCGTGCGCCCGGACGGCCGACCCTTGAGCGACTCCCGGTCGCCGCGCGTGTGGGTGGCCGACGGGAGCATCGCGTACTCGGCGGTGAGCCAGCCCAGGCCCGAGCCCTTACGCCAGCGGGGCACACCCTCGGTGACGCTCGCCGTGCACAGGACTTTGGTCTGGCCGAATTCGATCACCACCGAACCTGCCGGATGGGTAGTGAATCCGCGGGTGATGGTGACCGGTCGAAGCTCGTCGTCGAGACGGCCGTCTTCTCGTTTTGACACGAGGGCAACTTTAGCCCGAGGTCACGGGCGCCCGACATTGAATGTCTCGCCGCACACCACCGCGTGCACGGGGCCGTCGAATTCGGCCTTGGCCTCACTGATCACGTCCTCGCGCGCCGTCCACGGCGGGATGTGCGTCAACAGCAGCTCCCCTACCCCGGCCGCGGTCGCGATCCGCCCGGCATCGGTGCCGGACAGGTGCAGGTTGGGCGGCCGGTCCGGCGAGTGCGTCCAGGACGCCTCGCACAGAAACACGTCGGCGCCGCGGGCCAACTCGATCACCGCGTCGCAGTAGCCGGTGTCGCCGCTGTAGACGAACGTCGCGCCGGCGCCGTTGGTGACGCGCATGCCGTAGGACTCGGTCGGGTGGCACACCAGCCGAGGCGTGACGTCGACCGCGCCGATCGTCACGGCCTCACCGTCGACCCAGTGGTGCACGTCGAAAATGTCGGAGCAATCGTCGATCTCACCGCCATAGGGTGAGGACGCGGCACCGAGCCGAGACCAGGTGTCGCTCGGTCCGTACAGCAGGGCTTTGCCGGTAGGCGGCGACGGGTGGTAGCGGCGCCAGACGAAGAGACCGGGCACATCGAGGCAGTGATCGGCATGAAGGTGCGAAAGCAGGACATGGACCGAACCCGGATCGGCATGTCGCTGCAGCGCGCCGAGCACGCCTCCGCCGAAGTCGATGACCAGCGGCGGAGTGTCGTCAGCTCGCAGTAGGTAACCGGATGCCGGCGAGTCCGGGCCGACGACGCTCCCGGAGCAGCCCAGCACGGTAATTCGCACGGTCACTACTGTGCCATGCCCAGGGTCATGTTGTGGAAAACATCAGCGGTTTACTGGTGCGTAAGTCAGCCGGTTGCCGCGATGTGACGGTGCACCGGCTCGACGCCGGTAATCGCCGGACCCAGAAACCGCGAAGCAAGGGCGAGAAACCCCTCCGGGTCCCCGGTGGCCTCGAAAAGGCGTCGCGGCAATCCGGCCTCGGGACGCTCCGGATGGGGATGCAGTAGGTCGCGCTCGGTCAGCACACGCAGCAGTTCCTTCGCCGTCTCCTCCGCACTGGACACCAGCGTGACCGCGTCCCCCATCGCCAGCTGGATCAGGCCGGACAGCAGCGGATAGTGCGTGCAGCCCAGCACCAGCGTGTCGACGTCGGCGCGCTGCAGCGGCTCGAGATACCCCTCGGCGAGCCCGAGGACCTGTCGGCCGCTGGTGATGCCGCGCTCGACGAAGTCGACGAACCGCGGGCAGGCCACCGCGGTGACCTCGGTGTCGCGAGCGGCGGCGAAGGCGTCCTGGTAGGCGCCGGAGGCGACGGTGGCCTGGGTTCCGATCACGCCGATGCGACCGTTGCGGGTGGTGGCGACGGCCCGCCGCACCGCGGGCAGGATCACCTCGACGACGGGCACGTCGTAGCGCTCCCGCGCATCGTGCAGACAGGCCGACGACGCCGAGTTGCAGGCGATCACCAGAGCTTTGACGCCGCGGTCGACCAGATCGTCGCCGATGGCCAGGGCGTGCGCACGGATCTCGGGAATGGTGAGCGGCCCGTAAGGGCCGTTGCCGGTGTCCCCGACGTAGATGATGTCCTCGTCGGGTAGTTGGTCGATGATGGCGCGTGCCACCGTCAACCCGCCGACGCCGGAGTCGAACACCCCGATGGGCGCCAGTGCGTCACTCATGTGCGGGATCTCGGCGGCGCTGGCGGGCCTCGCGTTCCGGGTTGGACAGCAGATATGCGGCAAGCACTCCGGCGATGCCGCCGCAGAGGTGCCCCTGCCAGGACACGCCGCCGCAGACGTTGAGCACCGGCACGGCTCCCCACAGCACACCGCCGTAGACGACCAGCACCAGCAACCCGACGACGATCTGCCAACCCGAGCGGGTGAAGAAACCGAACACCAGCAGAAACGTCAGCCAGCCGAAGATCAGGCCGGACGCGCCGATGTGGTCGGTCTGCCCGCAGGTCGATCCGAGATTGCCGATCAGCCAGGTGCCGAGGCCGCCGACGATCCAGACGACCGCGGTCGCCCAGACGAAGCGCGACAGGCCGGCCAAGGTGACCAGGAAGCCCAGCACCAGAGCCGGTCCGGTGTTGGCCGCCAGGTGCGCCCAGTTGGCGTGCAGCAGCGGAGCGAACAGGATTCCCCAGAGGCCATCGGTTTCCAGCGGACGGATGCCGTTGTCGTCGAGTCGATGTCCGTTGAGTTGATCGAACGCCTCGACCACGTACAGCAGTGCGACGAAGCTGAGGATGGTGGCCCCGCCGACGACGAAGGCCGACCGTTTCCTCGGCCGCTGTGTCTGGCTGGTCATGGCCGCGTCTGCCTTTCCCTAGGCCGGAATGCTCCCGGCAACAATCCACGATAGGTCGGGATGTCGGCCACCGGGTCGGCGGCGATCACCGCGCCCAGCACCGCGTGAGCCAGGCAGTCGGCCGCGGCGCTTCCCACCGCGGTCGCCAGATGGGTCTCGGGCGAGAACGCGGCGGGCACATCGGCCGGCGGCGCCACCTCGATCGCGCCGGTGGCCAGGGCGAACACCGTGTCGCCATCGACCGGGGTGTGCGCCGGGCGAATGCTGCGGGCAAGCCCGTCGTGAGCAGCGCTCGCTATCTGCCGGCACGCCGCCGGTGTCAACGCGGCGTCGGTCGCGACCACCGCGATCGTGGTGTTCAGCGAGCTCAGCGGCGGTTCCAGGGTGGCCAGCTCGGCGAGTTGCTCGTCGGGCGGCCGCGTCAGACCGAATTCGTCGACCAGGTAGCTCAGCCACGGCAGACCGGTGGCCTGATCGATCACATTGCCCGCGGAGTTGACCACCACCAGCGCACCGACGGTCACCCCCGACGGCAACGTCGTCGACGCGGTGCCGACACCTCCCTTGAGTACTCCCGAGCATGCGCCCACCCCCGCGCCGACGGTGCCGACGGCAACCTCGGTTCCGGCCGCTTCGCAGGCTGTGTAGCCGAATTCGGCGGTGGGCCGGTCACCCCAGCCACCGACCTCCAGATCAAAGATCACCGCGGCCGGCACGATCGGCACGACCCCGCCATCCATGGTCACGCCGCGCTCGCGCTCCTCGAGCCAGCGCATCACCCCGTCGGCGGCCGCCAACCCGAAAGCGCTGCCGCCGGCAAGCAACACCGCATCGACGTAGCGCACGCTGTTGGCCGGATCGAGCAGATCTGTCTCGCGGGTGCCTGGCGCTCCGCCACGCACGTCGACCGCGCCGACGGTGCCCGGTGGCGTCAGGACGACGGTGACACCGCTCGCCCACCCCGAGCCCATTTCCGCGTCGGGGTCCAGTCGGTGGTGCTGGCCGACCAGGATGCCTGCGACATCGGTGATCGCGTTCATCGGGAGCCCAGCAACGCCACGACCAGGTACTCCTGCAGCACAGTCAGCCACTGGTAGACGTCGAGATGAGCGGCCAGCGGATGATCATCGGGCAACCGATCGGGACCGTCCGGGTGGATATCGAGCATGGTGCCCAAGGCCAGACGCAGGTCGTTGACCGCTGCGGTCCAGGCGTGTGCGTCATCCTCGCTCAGCTCGAGCTTTCCGCCACCATCTGGCAATGTATCCAGAAGTTGTTGTGCTGCAACCTTTTTCGCGTCGATGATCGACGGTTCGTGCAGGCTTCGCAGGGCGGCGTTGAGGCTGTCGGTGTCGTCATCGGGGTCGTCGTTGGGCTTGGCGAAATCCGGAAGCAGCCGCTGCAGCGTCGCGTTGTCCGGCGGCTCGGAGCTGCCGGTCTTCATGCCGGTGATCTGCTCGAGTTCATCGTGCGGCGAGGACGATTCGTGTTCGTCGAGCAAGGCGATCATCGAGACGACCAGATTTTTCAGCAGCGCCGCCTCATGCGAGTCCAGCGCGGACCGAAACCGGACACCATCGGCGGTTTGCACCCGCTTCCACTTACGCACCCGACCTCAATGGTCCTGCTGAAGGGTGGCCCACAGACCAGCCGCATGCAGCTTCGTGACGTCGACTTCCATGGACTCCCGGCTGCCCGCCGAGACCACCGCCTTGCCTTCGTTGTGCACCTGCAGCATCAGCTTGGTGGCGTGCTGCTCGCTGTAACCGAACAGCTTCTGGAAAACGTAAGTCACGTAGTTCATCAAGTTGACCGGATCATCCCAGACGATGGTCACCCAGGGAGCTGCCGTGGCTTCTACCGTGTCTGCTTCCCGCTGCCCGGTGGTTCCCGGCTTGGTCGGGGCTGACGCAACCATGTTTCCCAGGATACCGAGCCACCCCCGCCTACCCGATACCGTTGTTGCGTGAACCACTCGGGCTATACCGGGCTGCTGACCGACAGGTATGAGCTGACCATGCTGGCGGCGGCGCTGCGCGCAGGCACGGCACACCGCCGGTGCACGTTCGAGCTGTTCGCTCGCAAGCTGCCCGACGGACGGCGGTACGGCGTGGTGGCCGGGACGGGCCGGTTCCTGGAAGCCTTGGCTGACTTCAGATTCGACGACACCGCGGGCGCGTCGCTGGCAGAATTCCTGGACCGCGACGCAATGGCGTATCTGCGCGACTTCCGGTTCAGCGGCGACGTCGACGGTTACGCCGAAGGTGAACTGTATTTCCCTGGCTCCCCGGTACTTTCGGTGCACGGCAGCTTCGCCGAATGCGTGGTACTCGAAACGCTGGCGCTGTCCATCTTCAACCACGACACCGCCGTGGCTTCGGCCGCCGCGCGGATGGTCAGCGCAGCGCAGGGGCGGCCACTGATGGACATGGGCTCGCGCCGGACCCATGAGCATGCCGCGGTCGCGGCGGCGCGCGCCGCCTACCTGGCGGGGTTCGCTGCGTCGTCGAACCTGGAGGCCCATCGTCGCTACGGCGTCCCGACCGAAGGCACCAGCGCGCATGCCTTCACGCTGCTCTATGACGGTGCGAACGGACCCGACGAGCCGGGCGCGTTCGCGGCACAGGTCGCCGCCCTGGGCGCCGGCACCACGCTTCTGGTCGACACCTACGACGTGACGACCGGTGTCGACAACGCCGTCGCGGCGGCCGGCACCGGGCTCGGCGCGGTGCGCATCGACTCCGGCGACCTGGGCATGTTGGCCCGGCAGGTCCGCGAACAACTGGACGGGCTCGGGGCCACCGAGACCCGGATCGTGGTCTCCGGCGACCTCGACGAATTCGCCGTCGCGGGACTGCGCGCCGAACCGGTGGACAGCTACGGGATCGGCACCTCGCTGGTCACCGGCTCGGGAGCGCCCACCGCGAACATGGTCTACAAGCTGGTCGAGGTCGACGGCATACCGGTCGAGAAGCGCAGTGTCCGCAAGGAATCGCACGGCGGCCGCAAACAGGCGCTACGCCTGTCCCGTCCCACCGGCACGATCACCGAAGAGATCGTCTACCCGGCGGGCCGACCGCCGCCGCACGGCGAGCCGTCGCGGGTGCTGACCGTCCCCCTGGTCCGCGACGGCGACCAGGTCGCGGAGACGAACCTGGGCGCGGCGCGCGAGCTGGTGGCGTCGGGCTTGCGAAGCTTGCCGTGGGAGGGTCTGATGTTGTCGCACGGCGATCCGGCGATCCCGACGACCCAGATCCCGGTCCCACGTCCGCCGGCCGACACCCAGGAGTAGCCACGTCCGACGACGCGCCGACGGCGGTGACGAAGCTGCTGGCTACCGCGGTGACCGCGCTGGGCGGCAGTGAACGCAGCGGCCAGCTGCACATGGCCAGCGCGGTCGCGCGCGCCTTCGAATCCGGCGAGCATCTGGCCGTCCAGGCGGGCACCGGCACCGGAAAATCGTTGGCGTACCTGGTGCCGGCCATCGATCGTGCGGTGTCGGACAACGCGCCGGTGGTGGTGTCGACGGCAACCATCGCCTTGCAGCGCCAACTGGTCAATCGCGACCTCCCCCAACTGGTCGACGCGCTCAGCGACGCGCTGCCCCGCGCACCGCGCTACGCCCTGCTGAAGGGCAGGCAGAATTACCTGTGCCTGAACAAGATTCACAACGGTTCAGCCACTGAGTCCGAGGACGAGCCGCAAGAGCTGTTTCGGCCGCAGGCGGCCTCTGCGTTGGGCCGCGAGGTGCAGCGGCTCACCGAATGGGCCTCGAGTACCGAGTCGGGCGACCGCGACGATCTGAAACCGGGCGTGGCCGACCGGTCGTGGGGTCAGGTCAGCGTGTCCGCGCGGGAATGCCTCGGGATGGCCCGCTGCCCATTCGGCACCGACTGCTTCGCCGAGCGAGCGCGGGCCAAAGCCGGTGGCGCCGACGTCGTCGTCACCAACCACGCGTTGCTGGCCATCAACGCCGTCGCCGACTCGCCCGTATTGCCGGAACACAAGCTGCTCATCGTCGACGAAGCCCACGACCTGGTGGACCGCGTCACCGCGGTGGCCACCGCTGAGCTCACCGCGACCACACTCGGCGTCGCCTCGCGACGCATCGGCCAGCTGATCGAACCGGAGCTCATCGGGCGCTGGGAGCGGGCCTCGGCCGGCTTTCTCACGGTCATCCAGGATGCGTCGGCGGGACGCATGGACCACCTCGACGACGAGCTCGCCGCCCACCTCGCCGCGCTGCGTGACGCGGCCACCGCGGCACGGTCGACGATCGACACCTCACCCACCGACCCCAAGGCCGCCGCGGCCCGCTCCGACGCGGTCGCCAGCCTGGCCGAGATCGCCGACACCGCAACGCGAATGCTGGCGTCGTTCGGGCCGGCGATACCCGACCGCACCGACGTGGTCTGGCTCGATCACGAGGACAACCGCGGCTCGACGCGAACGGTGCTGCGGGTCGCGCCGCTGTCGGTGGCCGGGCTGCTGCGCAGCCGGCTGTTCGCCGACTCGACCGCGGTGCTCACCTCGGCGACGCTGACCGTCGGCGGCTCGTTCGACGCGATGGCGAAGGCGTGGGGTCTGGCCGGCGAGCAGGCCGACAAGGAACCACGATGGCGCGGGCTCGATGTCGGATCGCCGTTCCAGCACGCCAAGGCCGGGATCCTCTATGTCGCGGCGCATCTTCCGCCGCCCGGCCGCGACGGTACCGGCACCGCCGAGCAGCTGACCGAGATCGCCGAGCTCATCACCGCGGCGGGCGGGCGGACGCTTGGGCTGTTCTCGTCGATGCGGGCGGCCCGCGCGGCCGCCGACGCGATGGCCGAGCGGTTGTCGACGCCGGTGTTGTGTCAGGGCGAGGACAGCACCACCACGCTCGTCGAGCAGTTCGCCGCCGACGAGCCGACGTCGCTGTTCGGCACCTTGTCACTGTGGCAGGGCGTCGACGTGCCCGGCCCGTCGCTCTCACTGGTCATCATCGACCGCATCCCGTTTCCGCGTCCCGACGATCCGCTGCTGTCGGCCCGGCAGCGGGCGGTGGCCGCCGCCGGGGGAAACGGCTTCATGGCTGTTGCGGCCAGCCACGCCGCGCTGCTGCTGGCGCAGGGCGCGGGCCGGTTGCTGCGGGGCATCGACGATCGCGGGGTGGTCGCGGTGCTGGACTCGCGGATGGCGACCGCCCGTTACGGCAATTACCTGCGCGCCTCGCTGCCGCCGTTCTGGGCGACCACCGATGCGGCCGCGGTGCGCGCGGCGCTGGAGCGGCTGACGGCCAAGCCGGCTTGAGTCCACGGTCGGTGGCCCGCGCGCCGGGCGGTGGGGCGTCGACCTCGAGTTCTGTTGAGCAACGAAGGATCAGGCCAGCGTGACCAATCCCAGCTCGGCGCCCGAGGCCAGCATCGGGTGATGCGGCAGCACCCGCACGGTGTAACCGACCGACCCGGCGACCGGCAGCGGCGTCGTCGTCGCGAAAACATGGTCGCCGCCGGAAGCTGTTCCGGTGTAAGGCATCTCGACGGTGATCGGATCGACCAGCACATCGCCGGTCTCCACCCGGCCGACCACCGCCTGGACGGTGACCTCATCGGGCCGCAGGCCCGCCAACTGGACAGTCGCGGTCAGGGTCAGCTTCGACCCGAGGATCGGCGTGTCCGGCAGCCCGGTGCTGTCGACGTCGGTGACCCGGATGTGCGGCCACTCCTCGAAGGCGCGCCGCCGGTAGGACGCCAGCTCGCGGGCGGGATCGAACGCGACGTGGCCTTCGTCGTCGACGGAGACCGTCCTACGCAACGACTCCGCGGCCGGCAGGTAGTAGCCCTCGGTATAATCGCGAACCATCCTGGACGCCAACACTTTTGGGCCGAGCGTCTGCAAGGTGTGCCGGACCATCTCGATCCACCGCCGCGGCACGCCGTGCTCGTCGCGCTCGTAGAATCTCGGCGCGACCGATTTCTGCAGCAGGTCGTAGAGGGCGGCGGCTTCCAAATCGTCCCGGCGCTCCTCGGTGACACCGGAGGCCGACGGAATCGCCCAGCCGTTCTCGCCGTCGTACCACTCGTCCCACCAGCCGTCGAGGATCGACAGGTTGAGGCCGCCGTTGAGCGCGCTCTTCATCCCCGACGTGCCACACGCCTCCAGTGGTCGCAGCGGATTGTTCAGCCAGACGTCGCAGCCCCAGTACAGCAGCCGGGCCATCGACATGTCGTAGTCGGGCAGGAACGCGATCCGGTGCCGCACCTCGGGCCGGTCGGCGAATTGGACCACCTGCTGGATCAGCGCCTTGCCACCGTCGTCAGCGGGGTGGGACTTGCCGGCGACGATCAGCTGAATCGGCCTCTTCTCGTCGAGCAGCAGCTGTTCCAGCCGGTCGGGGTCGCGCAGCATCAATGTCAGGCGCTTGTAGGTCGGCACCCGGCGGGCGAACCCGATCGTCAGCACGTCCGGGTCGAATGCGGTGGAAATCCAACCCAATTCGGCTTCCGGGGCACCGCGAACCAGCCAACTGCGGTGTAGCCGCGACCGGACGTCCTCGACCAGCAGAGCGCGCAGCTGCGACCGGATCCACCACAGGTGGCCGCCGTCGACCTCGTTGACCCGCAACCACACACCGGGGTCGCTGAAGGAGTCCGATCCGACCAATTCCTGGCCCAGCTGCAACCACTGCGGCGCCGCCCAGGTGCGGGCGTGAACACCGTTGGTGATCGACCCGATCGGCACCTCGCCCGCGTCGAAACCGGCCCACAGCTCGTTGAACATGTCCCGGCTGACCTCGCCGTGCAGCAGCGAAACACCGTTGGCGCGCTGGGCAAGCCGCAGACCCATGTGGGCCATGTTGAACTTCTCCGGGTCGTCCTCGGCGCCCAACGCGAGAATGCGCCCCACCGGCACCCCGGGCAGCAGCACCGAGCCGGCGGCGACGCCCGCGCCGTCTGCTGTGCTTCCGGCGAAATACCGCTGCACCATCTCCACCGGAAACCGGTCGATACCGGCCGGCACCGGGGTGTGGGTGGTGAACACCGTGCTCGATCGCACCACGGTCAGCGCGGTGTCGAAATCCAATCCGGCGTCGACGAGTTCGCGAATCCGCTCGGCGCCGAGGAACCCGGCGTGGCCCTCGTTCATGTGGAACACCTCGGGCGCGGGCAGTTCGTCGATCGCGGTGAACGCGCGGATGGCGCGCACACCGCCGATCCCGGCGAGGATCTCCTGCTGCATCCGGTGTTCCTGGTCGCCGCCGTAGAGCCGGTCGGTGACCCCGCGCATGTCGTGCTCGTTCTCGGGGATGTCGGAGTCCAGCAGCAGCAACGGCACCCGACCCACCTGAGCCACCCAGATCCGCGCCCGCAGCGAGCCGTATTCCGGCAGCGCCAGCTCGACCAGCGCCGGCGCGCCCGCGGCGTCGGTGAGCAGCCGCAGCGGCAGTCCCGCAGGATCGAGCGAAGGATAGTTCTCGTGTTGCCAGCCGTCCGCGGTCAGCGACTGCCGGAAGTAACCGGAGCGGTAATACAGACCCACGGCGATCAGCGGTAGTCCGAGATCCGACGCGGCTTTGAGGTGGTCACCGGCCAGGATTCCCAAGCCGCCCGAGTAATTCGGCAGCACCTCGGCGACGCCGAACTCCATCGAGAAATAGGCGATGCCGTTGGGCATCCGGGTGCCGTTGGTTTGTTGCTGCTGGTACCACTGCGGCCGGGTCAGGTAATCGGTGAGTTCTGCGGCCAGCCTGTCCAGCCAGTCCAAAAACCCGCCGTCGAGCGCCAACTCGTCGAGCCGGCCCGGGCTGACCGCGCCCAGCAGGGCGACCGGGTCCTGCCCACACTGGACCCACAACGCCGGGTCGATCGCCGCGAACAGATCCTGAGTCGGTTTGTCCCACGACCATCGCAGGTTGGTCGACAGTTGCTCCAGCGCCGCCAGGCGTTCGGGAAGGTGGGCACGGACCGTGAACCGACGGAGGGCTTTCACGCGTCACCACCTTACTGACGCAAAGGCAGGTTTCGCCTCGCAACGACGCGCGCGACCCGACGTGAGGTGTGGCTCGACACTACGGTGGGTATTGGGCGCAGACGGCTTGCCAAGCAGAGCCGGCCGAAGACGCGCAGGTCGCAGTTCGACCGCGCCCAAGACGACAACCGACTAGCTCAGAAGGAGTATCGGTGCCCGGTCGTGTCGAGATCGATGACGTCGCACCCGTCGTGTCGTGCGGCGCCTATCCGGCAAAAGCCGTGATCGACGAGGTGATTCCGGTTCGCGCGTCGGTGTGGCGCGAGGGCCATGACGCGGTGGCAGCCACGCTGGTGGTGCGCTACCTCGGGCCGCGTTATCCGCAGTTGGGGGAGACGCGTCGACTCAAAGCGGTGCCCGCGCCTGCGAAGGTGTCGTCGGTCGCCGACGCCGAGGCCGACCCGGTCGTGCGG
>CAVWEO010000015.1:0-9991 GCA_963753995.1 uncultured Actinomycetota bacterium
TGGCAAAGGCAGCGTTGAGGAAGGCGGCGACCAGCGCTGCCGCCGTGAGCGCGACGCCCAAAAGTGAAGCGCCGGTGGCAAATCCGATTGCCGCCGGGGCCGCAAAGAGTAGCCCGACCAGCTGGGCGAACTTCAGCGGGGCGATGGGCTCACGCTCGCGAACCGGGCTCAGCCGCGGCGCGACGAGCTTGGCGAATACCAGGCCGTAGGGGTGGCGACGCGGCCCGGCCAGTGCGCCGATCGCGAAGACGACGGACTGCACGCCGAGGATGATCGCGGCGGCCCGCGGGCTGACACCGGCGACGAGCAGGGTGATGACCAGTACCGCGGTGGTGATCCAGGCCGCGAAGCGCGGTCCCCGGACGTCGACCTGATCGGGGGTCGTGGTGTTCGACATGACGGGAGCTCCTGAATTGCTCTGTGCACGAGTTTTGTGGCGGCGCGCCACGGGGGTTCTGGCTGCTCCGAGCGCGGCGCGAAAAGGCGCGGCTATTCAGCAGCTACGACAACAGCAACAGCCCGCGACGCGGCACAGATCAACTGCACGGCGACTGGTGAGCCTGAGCTCGACGCGGGCGGACACGTCATGCAGCTTACCCAATGGCGGCGTCATCAGGCCAACAGCGGTGCCAGCGCCGAGCGCAGGTCATCGGCTTTCGGCACACCCGCCGTGCGGTAGCGCTGCCGTCCGTCGGCGTCGAAGATGAAGGTGGTCGGCAGCGACAACACCGAAAGGCGACGCGCGGCGCCCGGATTGGCATCCATGTCGACCTCTACATGCGCAACCTGGTCGAGGTCGTCACAGACTTGGTCGACCACCCGGCGTACCTGGGTGCACGGTCCGCACCACGATGCGCTGAAATGCACGACGGTCGGTCCGTCCGAGGACAAGCCGAGGTCGGAGGTGTCGACGTCGTCCGCCGCGTTGGGGGTCGCCTGCACATGGCCGGCCTTGCGGGTCATCAACCAGCCGACGATTGCGGCCGCCGCCAGCGCAGCGACCACCGTCACGATCGCTGCGGTCATGCCCGGTTGAACCCGTCGAGAGTGATCGTTAATCCCGAGGTGATGCCCTCGATGATCACGTCGGATCCCCGTGCGCCCTGGGTGGTCGGTGTCACACCGAAGGGAAGCCTCTGCTCGGGCAGCCGCCCGGCGAACGCGGCCAGCACCGCATCGCGCTTGTCGCTCGGGAACCGGCTGGTTGGCGGTGTTCGGTCCGGTCAGCACGCCGGTGGGGGTGAACACCAGCGTGGTTTCGTCGTCGCCGGCCATCGACAGATCGACCGCGACGCTGACCCGCTTCTCGAAGTGGGCAGCCCGTGGGGTGCCGCTGAAGACCAGGTCGTGGCTGCCGGAGATGCCGGATTCGGTGGTGCCGCCGGTGGCGGTGTTGGTGTCTTTGGCAGGCGCTTCGACGATCAGGTCACGGATGCCCAGGAAGCGGCCCAGGTGCAGCGAGTCGATGATGATCCGGCTTTCCAGCTTGCCGACCGGCAGCTTGGCATCCGGCCTGATCAGCCATGACGCGTCGGTCAGGTCGACCGAGTGCATGGTGGCCTCGAGCGTGGCCTTCCCGATCACCGGGCGCTCGACGGCGGTGGCCTTGATCTCGACGTCTTCATAGCGGTGCCGCATCGCCTGGGGGATGAGCGGGAACGCGATGATCGCGACGAACGGGTCGAAGCCCAGTCGGGCCTTGTCGCGGACCACCCGGGCCAACCGATACTCGGCGTAGATGCTGGTTCCGAAGTCGGCACCGACCGCTGCGAGCAGCACCACCAGGACGGCCAGCAGCACCGCCGCCACTCCGACCAGCGCCTTACGCATCCGCATATTGTGGCCTACCCGCGGTTGCGGGTGTGCATTGTCACCGTGCCGGTCTGCATCGTCACCGCGCGTGCTCCGATGGCGCGGCTCCTCCTGTGACCGTGCCGGTCTGCATCGTCACCGCGCGAAAGACCAGGCTGCAAGCTATCGTTTAGTGACCTGGCCGTTAAACTTCGTATCCCAACCATGAATATTGGGAGACGCCTTTCCCTAATAAGCTGGAGGGGCTTGCTTGGACCTACTGTTGCTTACCCCTGAGCCGAATCCGGACGTGGTTCTGCCGTCCTTGTCGCTGCTCGCCCACACCCTGCGCTCCGCGCCACCGGACGTTTCGTCGCTGCTGGAGGCCGGCAGCGCTGACATCTTGATCGTCGACGCCCGGCTGGATCTGCCCGCGGCACGGGGTCTGTGCCGCCTGCTGGGTTCCACCGGCCGGTCGATCCCGGTGGTGGTCGTGGTCAACGAGGGTGGGTTGGTGGCGGTCAACGCCGACTGGGGGTTGGACGAGATCTTGCTGCCCGGCACCGGACCGGCCGAGATCGACGCCCGGCTGCGACTGCTGATCGGTCGGCGAGGCAACCTGCAGGACCAGGAGGGTGTCGGCAAGATCAGTCTCGGCGAACTCGTGATCGACGAGGGCACCTACACCGCCCGCTTGCGAGGCCGTCCGCTCGACCTCACCTACAAGGAGTTCGAGCTGCTGAAGTACCTGGCCCAGCATGCCGGCCGGGTGTTCACCCGGGCCCAATTGCTGCACGAGGTATGGGGTTACGACTTCTTCGGCGGCACCCGAACGGTCGACGTCCATGTGCGTCGGCTGCGAGCCAAGCTGGGCCCGGAATACGAAGCGCTGATCGGCACCGTGCGCAACGTGGGCTACAAAGCGGTGCGGCCCACCCGGGGCCGGCCGCCGAGCACCGAGGCCGTCGCCGACGACGACGACCCCGACGCAGACACTCGCCGTGAACCGCTCGCCGATCCGCTGCACAGCCAGTGACGGCGCCGCAATGGCGGGCGGCACTGACCGCCGACGAGCAGCAACATGTTCGTGAACTCATCACTGCTGCAACCGAATCCGACGCGGTGGCACCTGTCGGCGAGCAGGTCTTGCGGGAGTTGGCCCACGACCGCACCGAACATCTGCTGACTACTGACGCAAGCGGCGAGCAGGTCCTCGGTTACCTGAATCTGTCCGCCGAACCGGGGGATGGGGTGGCGATGGCGGAGTTGGTGGTGCGTCCGGATGCCCGCCGAGGCGGCATCGGCACAGCGATGATCCACGCCGCACTATCCAAAACCGATGGGCTGAACCGATTTTGGGCGCACGGCACGCTGGACTCGGCGCGCTTGACCGCGTCGGCGCTGGGCCTCTCGCCGGTTCGCGAACTCGTCCAGATGCGCCGTGACCTCAACGACGTCGCCGAGCCCGAAGTGCCCGACGGCGTGCGCATCCGCACCTACGCCGGCGCGGCCGACGATGCAGAGTTGTTGCGGGTCAACAACGCCGCGTTCGTAAGGCACCCCGAGCAGGGCGGCTGGACCGATGCCGACCTCGCCGAACGACGCGCCGAATCCTGGTTCGACCCCGAGGGCCTGTTCCTGGCATTCAGCGAGCAGACCGGCGCCCTGCTCGGTTTCCATTGGACCAAAGTGCACCCCGCCGAAGCGGGCCTCGGCGAGGTCTATGTGGTCGGCGTGGACCCCGCCGCGCAGGGGGGCGGCCTGGGTGGTCTGCTGACGGCAGTCGGCATCGCGCACTTGGCGCGCAGGCTGCACGATGCCGCCGAACCGACGGTGATGCTCTACGTCGAGTCGAACAACACCGCGGCTCTGCGGACCTATCGCCGGTTGGGATTTACCCAGTACAGCGTGGACACCGCGTACGCACGCGGCTGACGTGTTCACCCCGCGTTCACCATTCCGGCGGACACCGTCTACACCCAGCGCATAGTTTCGCCGGTGGCTACTGCGCGGCCGGGAGAGTCGCTGGCGGACAGAATCATTGAGGAAGCGAGATCGGTGATGTTGCATGCGCTACGCGCGGCCCTGGTGGTCGCCGTGTTCGCGGGCGTGATAGCCACCGGCTGCGGCAGCGACCACAACCTGCAGGGCATGACGGCGCCGACGGGTCCGGTGAATTGTGACGGCAAGCCCGACCTGACCGCCGAGGGGTCCACCGCGCAGTTGAACGCGATCGCGTTGTTCAACATGGACTGGTCTGCGCTGTGCCCCGGTAAGCAGTTGGCCTACAACCCAACCGGCTCGGGCGCCGGACGCGAGCAGTTCATCGCCAGGCACGTCGATTTCGCGGGCTCGGATTCGCCGCTGAGCCGTGATCAGATCGGAGCGGCCACCAAGCGTTGCAACGGCAATCCGGCCTGGCATCTGCCGGTTGTCTTCGGGCCCGTCGCGATCGCCTTCAACCTCGACGGTGTCAAGCAACTCGTCGTCGACGCCGACGTGCTGGCCAAGATCTTCAGTGGTGCGATCACCTCCTGGGACGACGCGGCCATCGTCAAACTCAATCCCGGTGTATCGCTGCCCAACACCAGGATCTCGCCGATCTATCGGTCAGACTCGTCGGGGACCACCGACAACTTTCAGAGGTATCTGGCCGCGACCGCCCCGAACAGCTGGACGCGAGGCGCCGGAAGTGAATTTCAGGGTGGCGTCGGCGAGGGCGCGCAGAAGTCCGCCGGCGTCATCCAGGCGGTGCACGCCGCGTCCGGCACGATCGGCTACGTCGAAAAAGGATTCGCCGATCAAAGCGGCGTGCCCTACGCGCAGATCAACGTCGGCGGCCGCGCGGTCGCGCTCACCGACGACGCGGCCCGCGCGGCCATCGACGGCGCCACCTTCGCCGGCGTCGGAAACGACCTGGAACTCGACCTCGAGTCGATCTACCGCACCCGTGCCGGGGGCGCCTATCCGCTGGTGCAGGCCACCTACGAGATCGTGTGCTCCAGGGGCTATGACCCTGCCACCAGCGCCGCGGTCAGATCCCTGCTGACGGTGGCCGTTGACAACGCACAGGGCGGTCTGTCGGCAGCGGGTTACATCCCGCTGCCGGACAAGTTCAAGAAACGCCTGCTCGTGGCGATCAACGCGATCCGGTGAAGCGACGAACTACCCTATGGCCGAGAGCAGCAAACTGATGGGGAGACAGTGACGATGCCGAATCCAGCCGATACCGGTTCGGGTGGGGTCGCCGCTGTCGCACCGTCGCAGGCGCTGATCGGTACCCCGCTGAGCTGGGGCGTTGTCAAGCCCAGTCGTGGCGATCGGCTGTTCCGCAACCTGTCCGAAGGCTCCGGTGCACTGATCATCGTGTTGATCGCGGCCATCGGGCTGTTCCTGCTGCTTCGGGCGATCCCTGCCCTGGCTCGCGACCAGGTCAACTTCTTCACCTATGGCGGCAACTGGGACACCACGAACACCGAGGCGATGCGGTTCGGCATTTTCGACCTGGTTCAGGTGACGGTGATGGTGGCGCTGTTCGCCCTGGCACTGGCGATGCCGGTGGCGTTGGGTATTGCCATCTTCCTTGCCCAGTACTCGCCGCGGCGAGTGACCGGCCCGCTGGCCTACGTGATCGAGCTGCTCGCAGCGGTCCCCTCGATCATCTACGGGGTATGGGGTCTCTACGTGCTCGCCCCGCGACTGCGACCGGTGGCGACGTGGCTCAACGAGCATCTGGGTGGGGTGTTCCTGTTCGCCACCGGCAACGCGTCGGTGTCCGGTGGCGGGACCATCTTCATCGCCGGGATTGTGCTGGCGGTGATGATCCTGCCGATCATCACCGCGGTCACCCGTGAGGTCTTCATGAAGACGCCGCAGGGCCACATCGAGGCCGCGCTGGCGCTGGGCGCCACCCGTTGGGAGGTGGTCAAGACCGCGGTGCTGCCGTTCGGGCGGTCCGGATACATCAGCGGCGCGATGCTGGGCCTGGGCCGCGCGCTCGGCGAGACCGTCGCGTTGCTGGTCATCCTGCGCGGCACCCAGGCCGCGTTCGGTTGGTCGCTGTTCGACGGTGGCTACACCTTCGCCACCAAGATCGCGGCGACCGCGTACGAATTCAACAACCAGTACAAGGCCGGCGCCTACATCGCTGCGGGCCTGATGCTGTTCCTGCTCACGCTCCTGGTGAATGCCATGGCTCGCCAAGCTGTTTCGGGCAGGACCATCCGATGACGTCGATACTGGACCGCCCACTCAAGGCGCGCACGTTCACCGGCGTGAGTCTGCGCCGCCGGGCCGCGGACGCCGTCGCCACCGTGCTGGTGACGCCTGTCGGTCGGCGTGGCGCTGGTGCCGTTGGTCTGGGTGCTGTACTCGGTGGTGGCCAAAGGGCTTCGGCACGGTGAAATCCACTGTGTGGTGGACACATTCGCAGGCCGATATGACGGCGTTCCTGGCGGGCGGCGGCGCGTACCACGCCATCGTCGGCACGGTCTTGCAAGGATTGGTGTGCGCGGCCATCTCCATACCGATCGGCGTTTTCGTCGCCATCTATCTGGTCGAGTACGGCGGCGACAGCACGCTGGGCAAGATCATCTCGTTCATGGTGGACATCCTGACCGGCGTGCCGTCGATCGTCGCGGCATTGTTCGTCTATGCGCTGTGCATCGCCACGCTCGGTTTTCCGAGATCCGGCTTCGCGGTATCGCTGGCGCTCGTTCTGCTGATGATCCCGGTGATCGTTCGCACCACTGAGGAGATGCTGCAGATCGTCCCGGTGGAACTGCGTGAGGCCAGCTACGCGCTGGGCGTGCCGAACTGGCGGACGATCACCAAGATCGTCCTGCCGGCCGGGATGTCCGGCATCATCACCGGAATCCTGCTGGCGCTGGCCCGGGTGATGGGTGAGACGGCGCCGCTGCTGATCCTGGTGGGCTATTCGCAGGCGATGAACTTCGACATCTTCAGCGGTTTCATGGGCTCGTTGCCCGGCATGATGTACGACCAGACCTCGGCCGGGGCCGGCACCAGCCCGATTCCCACGGATCGGCTGTGGGGTGCTGCCCTGACGCTGATTGTGGTGATCGCCGTCATTAATCTGGTGGCCAGGGTCGTCTCGCATGTCTTTGCACCCGAAAGGTTAGGCAGGAGCACCGGTGGCTAAGCGGTTGGACCTCAAAGACGTCAACATTTTCTACGGCGCGTTCCAGGCGGTCGCCGACGTCTCGCTGTCGGTTCTGCCGCGCAGCGTGACGGCGTTCATCGGCCCGTCGGGTTGCGGCAAGACCACGGTGCTGCGGACGCTCAACCGGATGCACGAAGTGACGCCCGGTGCCCGCATGCACGGCACCGTGCTTCTCGACGACGACGACATCTACGGCTCAGGTATCGACCCGGTGGGTGTGCGGCGCGCGATCGGCATGGTGTTCCAGCGGCCAAACCCGTTCCCTACCATGTCGATTCGCGACAACGTGGTGGCCGGCCTGAAGCTGCAGGGCGTGCGTAACCGCAAGCTGCTCGACGACACCGCCGAATATGCGCTGCGCGGCGCCAACCTGTGGGACGAGGTCAAGGATCGGCTGGACCGGCCCGGCGGCGGGCTGTCCGGCGGTCAGCAGCAGCGGCTGTGCATCGCGCGGGCGATCGCCGTGCAACCCGACGTGCTGCTGATGGACGAGCCGTGCTCGTCGCTGGACCCGATCTCGACGATGGCGATCGAGGATCTGATCGCCGAGTTGAAGCAGGAGTACACCATCGTCATCGTCACCCACAACATGCAGCAGGCGGCGCGGGTCAGCGATCACACCGCGTTCTTCAACCTCGAAGCGGTCGGGAAGCCGGGCCGGCTGATCGAGATCGACGACACCGAGAAGATCTTCTCCAACCCGACGCAGAAGGCCACCGAGGACTACATCTCGGGCCGCTTCGGCTAGCCCGGACTGGGCGACGGTCTCGTCTTCGGGGAAGCGGCCGGTGGCCTGGAAGATGACCCGGCGCGCCACCTCGACGGCGTGATCGGCGAACCTCTCGTAGAAGCGGCCGAGCAACGTCACGTCGACGGCGGCGGCCACGCCGTGCTTCCACTCCCGGTCCATCAACACGGTGAACAGGTGGCGGTGCAGGTCGTCCATCGCGTCGTCTTCTTCGCGGATGCGGGCGGCCTTCTCCGGGTCTCGCGACCACAGCACTTCCTGCGCGCTGTTGCCCAATTCCACTGCGAGCCTGCCCATTTCGGCGAAGTAGCCGTTGACTTCCTCGGGCAGCGTGTGCTGAGGGTGACGCCGGCGGGCGATCTTGGCGACATGCAGGGCCAGCGCCCCCATCCGGTCGATGTCGGCGACCATCTGGATCGCGCTCACGATCGAGCGCAGATCGCCGGCGACGGGCGCCTGCAAGGCGAGCAGCACGAAGGCGCTCTCCTCGGCTTGCGCGCTCAGCTCGGCGATCTTCTCGTGGTCGGACATGACCTGCTCGGCGAGGACCAGGTCGGCTTGCAGCAGCGCCTGCGTTGCCCGCTCCATCGCGGCACCGGCCAGCCCGCACATCGCGCCCAGCTGTTCGGAGAGCTCAGAGAGCTGCTCGTGGTAGGCGGTGCGCATGACTGCAAGCGTACTTTCCGGATCTGCGGAACGGCATGAACCGGCACGAAGTGCGGCATGAACTCGCGGTGAATGCCGGGTTGACCTGCGGATTCCGGCGGTCGCACTACTCGCAGTGAGTGTCGGCGGCGTTGGTGACCGTCAGGTCGTCGGGAAGTTTGGTCGGCGGGCTGCTCGTGTTGCGCTCGACCTGCAGACTGACCGGTGAACCGGCGGGCGGGGGAGCGCCGACGGTGGTGAAGTCCGATCCGAGGACCACCTGCACCACGTGCCCGGTTCCGGTGATCCGCTCGAGTTTGGAGTTCGCGAACGCCGCCGCGACCGTGGCGGCGGCTTCTTCGTTGCCGGGCGAGAACAGCACCTTGGTGGTCTTCAGCGGGTTCGGGTAGTCGTCGGGCGACTTGACCCGGAATCCGCGGCGCTTCAGCTGGTTGCTGGCCGTGGTCGCCAGCCCGGACTTGGAGGTGGAGTTGGACACCTGCACGGTGACGTCCTGGGGTGCGGCGGCGACGGCCTGCAGATGCTCGGGGTGCGGGTCGGCCGGCTGGCCGGTGTGGGACCCCTTGAGGACTGGGCGTTGGCCGACGTGGTCGGCGGGCTCGAGGTCGCGTTCATGTCGTTCTCGCCCGGCAGCGGGTCGTCGTTGATGATCGAGTCGAACAGCGCCCGCATGTCCGAGGTGCGCGGCGGCTCGTCGCCGTTCTCGTCGGTGATGCCGGTCGGCACGGTCACGAAGGAGACGTGGCCGGCGTTCATGCCCTGCACCGACTGGCCGAGCTGGACGAGGTCGCTGGTCTTGATGTTGTCGACGTAGCTGTTGCTGATGAACATGTTCACGACGCTGTTCAGCTTGCTCAGCGAGAAGAACGTCTCCTTGGAGATCAGCGAACGCAGCAGCGACGACAGGAACAGCTGCTGACGCTTGATGCGGCCATAGTCGCCGTTGTTCTCGGTCGTGACGTTGCGGGCCCGTACGTAGTTCAGCGCGGTCTTCGAGTCGATCAGCTGACGACCGGCATGCGCCAGCACGGTGCCCAGCTCGTAGTCCTTCAGCGGGGTGGTGCTGCACACCTCGACACCGCCGAGCGCGTCGACCATCTTCGCGAAGCCGGCGAAGTCGACGGCGATGAAGCGGTTGATGCTCAACCCGGACAGCTTCTGGATTTCCTTCACCAGACACTTCGGTCCGCCGAACGAGAACGTCGAGTTCAGCTTCGTCTCGGTGTAGACGTTTTTGGGTCCCCACTTCTTGGTGTCCGAGTCGTAGAGCGGGCCGTACTCGCCGGTGTCGGGGTTCCACGCTTCGCACTGGATCGGTGTGATGGCCAGGTCGCGCGGAAACGACACTGCGACAACACGTTTGCGGTTGGCCGGGATGTTGACCAGCATGATGGTGTCCGACCGGGCGCCGCCGGCGTCCTCGGTGGTGCCGACGTCCATGTTGCCGTTGGCCCCGGCGCGGGAGTCCATGCCGACGATCAGGAAGTCTTCGTCGCCGTACTGCGCGTTCGGGTCGACGATGTCGCGCGACCCGAGGTCCAGCGCGCTGATGGTGTTGAGCCGGTGGTTCTTCGACGTGCTCCACTGGTACGCCCCGCCGGTCA
>CAVWEO010000016.1:0-121399 GCA_963753995.1 uncultured Actinomycetota bacterium
TCGTTCCGCTGCGCGGCGCCGGCGTCGACGTAGACATCGTCCCCGATGTCGGCCCGGTGATCGCGTCGCCGGTACGCACCGCCGCCGACGTCGACGCCGTGCAACCGCTCGATCCGCGCGCCGTGCAACCGGTGTCGGACGCGGTCTCGCTGCTGGTGGGTCAGTTAGGTCAGGTACCACTGATCGGCTTTGCCGGTGCGCCGTTCACCCTGGCGTCTTACCTTGTCGAGGGCGGCCCGAGCCGTAATCACGCCAGGACGAAGGCGATGATGCTGTCCGAGCCGGTGACCTGGCATGCGTTGATGGAGAAATTGACCGACCTCACGATCGGCTTCCTGCAGGTACAGCTCGACGCCGGGGTGGACGCGATTCAGGTGTTCGACTCGTGGGCCGGCGTACTGTCGCTGGTCGACTATCGCCGGCTGGTGTTGCCGCACAGTTCGCGGGTGTTCGCCGCACTGGCCGACCGCGGCGTTCCGATGACGCACTTCGGGGTCGGCACCGCCGAACTGCTGGGTGCCATGTCGGGGGCCGGAGCGACGGTGGTCGGGGTCGATTGGCGGACATCGCTGGCCGACGCCGCCGCGCGGGTCGAGGCTGGAAAAGCGTTGCAGGGCAACCTCGATCCCGCGGTGCTACTGGCCGGCTGGTCGACGGTGGAGCAGGCGGCCCGCGCGGTGGTCGACGATGGACGTCGGGCGGTGGACGCCGGTGCGGGCGGGCATATCTTCAACCTCGGCCACGGCGTGCTGCCGGAGACCGACCCGGCAATTCTGACCGACCTGGTAGGGCTGGTTCACTCGCTATGACTTCTGCCAGGCGCTCGTACTGTGTTGTCGGCGGCGGCATTTCAGGTCTGACCGCCGCGTATCGGTTACGCCAGAACGCCGGGGACGGCGCAAGCATCACGTTGTTCGACCCGGCTGACCGGCTCGGTGGGGTGCTGCGCACCGAGCAGGTTGGCGGCGTTTCCGTCGATGTCGGCGCCGAAGCGTTTGTGGTACGCCGGCCCGAAATGCCGGCGTTGCTGGCAGAACTGGGCCTGGCGAACGAGCAACTGGGCACCACCGGGGCGCGTCCGCTGATCTACAGCCAGGACCGGCTGCATCCACTGCCCGCGGGAACGCTCAACGGCATCCCGTCGTCGGCGGAGTCGATGGCCGGTCTGGTCAACGACGCCACTCTCGCTCGGATCGCCGCCGAGCAGGATCAACCATTGAGATGGCAGCCTGGCTCCGACCCGGCGGTCGGCGACCTGGTCGCCGACCGGTTCGGCGAGCAGGTGGTGGCCCGGTCGGTGGATCCGATGCTCAGCGGCGTCTACGCCGGATCGGCGGCGACCATCGGCCTTCGCTCCGCGGCCCCGACACTGGCTGCGGGTCTGGACGCCGGCGCCACGAGTCTCACCGTCGCGGTCCGCCAAGCGCTGACGAGCATCACCGCCGGCCCGATCTTCGGCGCGGTGGGCGGGGGATACACGGTGCTGGTCGAGGAACTCATTCGGCGCAGTCGGATCGATTGGGTGCCGGGCGCGATCGACAGCATCGACAGCGACGGGCACGGCTGGCGACTCCGGGACGCCGCGGGTGCGGAGTGGCACGCCGACGCGGTGGTTGTTGCCGTTCCGCCGGCGCAACTGGCCCGCCTGGTCGATACCCTCGCTCCGCGCACCGCGGCAGCTGCCGGCCGGATCGACAGCGCCTCCTCGGCGGTGCTCGCGATGGCGGTACCCCGCGGCATCGACTTCCCGCAGAATTCCGGCGTGCTGGTGGCCAGCGGAGAACGTCTGCACGCTAAGGCAATTACCTTGTCCTCGCGGAAATGGGGTCGGCGCACCGACGTAGAGCTGTTGCGACTTTCGTTCGGGCGCTTCGGTGACGACCTGGCGACGCGCACATCCGACGACGATTTGCTGGCCTGGGCGCTCGAGGACCTGGACACCGTTTTCGGTCTCTCGGTCGAACCGGTAGATGTCCATGTACAGCGCTGGCCCGATGCGATGCCGCAATACGGGCCGGGCCACCGCGACCTGATCAGCGAACTTCGGGCCGGATTACCGCCGACGTGTCAGGTGGCCGGCAGTTATCTCGACGGGATCGGAGTGCCGGCCTGCATCGGTGCGGCCGGGCGGGCCGCCGCCGCCGCCGTCCGGGCCGTCGAATCGCCCGTGGCACGATAGTTGGCATGGCCCGCCTCGACTACGACGCTCTGAATTCGACCGTTCGCTACTTGATGTTCTCGGTGTTCTCGGTGCGTGCCGGTGCGCTCGGCGACCAGCGGGACAAGGTGGTCGACGAGACCGCGACCTTCTTCAAGCAGCGCGAAGAGCACGGCGTCGTGGTCCGCGGCCTCTACGACGTCGCCGGCCTGCGAGCCGATGCCGACTTCATGATCTGGACCCACGCCGAACGCGTCGAGGCATTGCAAGCCACCTACTCCGACTTCCGCCGGACCACCGCGCTGGGCCAGGCGTCGACACCGGTGTGGAGCAGCGTCGCGCTGCATCGGCCCGCCGAATTCAACAAGAGCCACGTCCCGGCGTTTTTGGCCGGCGAGGAGCCGGGCGCTTACATCTGCGTCTATCCGTTCGTGCGGTCCCTCGAGTGGTACTTGCTGCCCGACGAGGAACGGCGGCGGATGCTGGCCGAGCACGGTATGGCGGCCCGCGAATACAAGGACGTCCGGGCCAACACCGTGCCGGCCTTCGCGCTCGGCGATTACGAGTGGTTACTCGCATTCGAAGCGCCGGAACTGCATCGCATCGTCGACCTGATGCGGGAACTGCGGGCCACCGACGCGCGCCGGCACACCCGCGAGGAGACGCCGTTCTTCACCGGGCCGCGGGTGCCGGTCGAGCAGCTGGTCAACTCGCTGCCCTGAGGCGGCGATGAAGGGGGAGATATGACAACACAATTCGATCCCAGCGATCCCAACCGCTTCGAGGAGATGTACCGCGACGACCGGGTCGCGCACGGCCTGCCGGCCGCCACGCCGTGGGACATCGGCGGTCCGCAGCCGGTCGTGCAGCAACTCGTTGCGTTGGGTGCGATCAAGGGCGAGGTCCTCGACCCGGGCACCGGGCCTGGACATCACGCCATCTACTACGCGTCAAAAGGCTACTCGGCCACCGGAATCGATGGATCGGAGACCGCACTCGAGCGGGCCCGGGACAATGCCCGCAATGCCGGGGTAACGGTGAACTTCCAGCTGGCCGACGCGATGAAGCTCGACGGTCTGGACAGCCACTTCGACACGGTCGTGGATTGCGCCTTCTACCACACCTTTTCGACGGATCGAGAGCTACAGACGTCGTACGCCCGAGCCTTGCACCGGGCCACCAAACCGGGGGCGCGGCTGTTCATGTTCGAATTCGGTATCGGCAACATCAACGGGTTCTACATGCCGCGTTCGCTGTCCGAGGACGACTTCCGGACGGTCTTTCCTGACGCCGGTTGGGAGATCACCTATCTGGGGCCGACGACCTACCAGATCAACATGAGCTCGGAGAATTTCGACCGGATGGTGCAGCGCGATCCCGAACGGGCTGAGCAGATGAAGCCGGTGGCCGAACGCTTCCGGACGATGGAGCCGTGGCTGACCAACGGGCGCGTGCACGCTCCATTCTGGGAAGTGCACGCCACCCGGCTTGATTAGGATTCCGAACGCACCACCGTCATCGTCATGTCCGCGCGGGTGCTGAATCCCAGCCCGCGATAAATGTCGATGGCACGGGTGTTCTCGTGCAGCACATGCAGGAAAGCTCGGTGTCCCTCTTGGCGGATGGCTTCCTCGACGCCCGCGATCAGCAACCGGGACAGGCCCTGGCCACGGTGATCCGGGTGGGTGCACACCGCGCTGATCTCAATCCAGCCCGGCAGATGCAGGCGACGCCCGGCCATCGCGACAAGCCGACCGTCGCGGCGCACTCCCAGGTAGCCGCCCAGCTCAACGGTCGAGGCCGCGAACGGGCCGGGATGGGTGAGTTCGGCCAGCTCGACCATCTCGGCCGCATCCTTTTTGCTCAGCGGGACAACAGGTTCGGGTGCGCCATCGGTGGTCAGTCCACCTGGCGGAGCGGTCATCTGCGCGACCGGGAACACGGTGTCCACCGTCCAGCCCAGCGGAGCGGTGATCACCGCCGGGGCCTCCAGTGCCGCACGTCCTTGGGGTCCGCAAAGTCTCGCGAGCCCGCGCCAGGCGGCTGAGTCCGCGACATCGCCCAGGGCGGCGAAGGGGGCGACGTCGACGCGGTATCGGTAGGTACGTGCCGACCGCTCCGATGCGATCGCGAAGCGCCGATGCGGCCCGGTCAACGCATGCCAGATGGGGTCGTCGAGCAGCCCGGGATCGGCGTCGGCGGGGCGTGAATTCGGCATCCGCCGCTAATCCTCGCAGAAGCGATCAGGCACCGGGCATCCGATGCGCCAGCCTTGGTCAGGAAGGGATGAGCCGCAGCGAAATTGAGTTGATGCAGTAGCGCTGATCCGTCGGCGTCGGATAACCTTCGCCCTCGAAAACGTGGCCCAGGTGGCTGTGGCAGTTGGCGCACAACACCTCGACGCGCGTCGCGCCCAACGAGTGGTCGGGACGCAGGATCACCGCGTCGGAGTCCGCCGGATCGAAGAACGACGGCCAGCCGCAATGAGATTCGAACTTCTCTGTGCTGCGGAACAGCTCGGCGCCGCAGGCCCGGCACTGATAAACGCCCTCGGTCTTGGTGTCGGTGTACTCACCGACGAACGGGCGTTCGGTACCGGCCCGGCGCAGCACGTCGAACTCCTGCGGGTTGAGTTTCTTACGCCATTCGTCGTCGCTGAGCTGCACGCGCGGCGCTTGGGATTGGGAGGTCATCACTCCACGCTAGCGCTAACGGCGCTGACCCGCTGCGCCCGGCTCCGCCGCCCTTGCGGTCACCGCGCGCACGGTTGCTCAGTCGTCAGCCACGCCGGGTCAATGCCCTCGTCCAAGCGGTTTTCGGCCTTGGCATCCCGGTAACGGAAAAACAGCACGGAAAAAACCACGATCAGCAGCAGCGACCAACCGTAGGTGATCTTGAGGTATTCCAGCGGCCGTCCGACGTCCATCCAGTTGAACAACAGCCAGCGGTCCATGGTCAGGAATCCATAGATGCCCAACCACGCCGGCCAATTGCGGATGACCGAGTTGGGCAGCACCACCGTCATCAAGAACGGGAACAGCATCATCGAGTAGTAGCCCTGAGCCAGTGCCAGCACCAACCACGACCACACCAGCAGCACGCCCGACGAAGTGGTGATCCAGAACAGCGGGTCGCGGGTCCGGTAGTACCGGTAGAGCAGCCATACGCTGCCGATGGCCAACAGCGTGAACAAGATTCGCAGCAGATGGATCAACCAGAACGGCAACCCGAAATAGACGCCGTTGCCTTCGATCGAGCTGTTGAAATAATCACGAACACCCAGCATGTAGGGGACCGTGCGACGGACGAAGTCTTCGGGATGAACGACCAGATGCCAGGCGGCCAGATTGAACGCCGCCGGCACCAGGAAGGCCGGCACCAGCGGGCGCCACTGCCGGTTCATCACCGGTAGTAGCAACAGGGGGAGCAACGCCGGCTTGACCACGACGGTCAGTCCGATGGCGATGCCGGCCCACCACTGCCGGCTTTCCCGGCCGTCGAGCAGCCACCGCAGGAACAACACCTCGAGCAGTAGGATGACGCCGTTGATATTGGTGAAAACCAATGTGTTGGTGACTGATTCGGTGCAGAACATCGCGAGCAGCAGCGCCGGGGCCGCGACCGAGGCTAGCGAGAACTTGAACATCTTCAGCAGCAGATACCCGGCGACGATGATCGCGGCGCTGTTGATCGCGATGAACAGATACCGCGATTCCGCGAATGGCAGGTAGCCGAACGGCGCCATGAGCAGCGTCCCGCCGGGTGGATACAGGTAGTGCGGATCGACGTAGTCGAAGTGCTCGTTGTAGATGTCCCAGCCTTGCCGGAAGTTCAGCACCGCGCGGTAGACGGGTTTGAAGTCGTCGGTGATGTTGCCGTTGGTGGTGACCACGATGGTGCGGTGAATGGCCGCCAGGATGGCGATCGGCCACAGCACCGAGCGCAGCACGGTCGCGGTGCTCGGCGCCGCGGTGCGGGGAGCAAAGGTGGCGTTCACCCGGTCGCGCAAACCGGCACGTGGGGAGTCGACTGCCGTCACGAGCGGAACCCTATACGGACTGAAGAATCAGGCGGGACAGTAGGTGTCGGTGGCCGGTAACGTGCCGCTGTCGAGGTAGCCGAGCAGCGGCGGGACCGCGCACGACGAGTAGACGCTGGCGCCGTGGCCGATGCCCTGCCACATCACCCGCTTGCTGGCGGCCGTGGCGTTGATGATGGTGGCAGCGGTGGCCGAGACGCCTTCGGACCCGACGATCGGGTCGTCTTGGACGCCCATCAGCAGCACGTTGACGGTGAGTTTTTTCGGCGGCTGTGGCGGCGTCGCGCTCGGCCACGAGACGCACTTGACCAGGCTGAGCGCTCCGACGGTGCCGAACTGCGGGTAAAGCTTTGCCCAGGCGACCACCAGTTCCCGGATTCGATCTGGGGTGGGCCGGTTGACCGCGTCGCTGCAGGTGTTGACGAACTGGCCGTCGGTCCCTCGCATGCCCTCCGCCCGGGTGATCAGACCGGCAAGCAGGTTGGTGTCGCCGTTGCGGGCGGCGGCCAGCGCGGTGGCCAACTCGTTGGTCGTGCCGATCCGGTCGCCGGTGGGAAAGCCCAGTGAGGTGCTGATCGCGCTGACGATCGAGGCGACTGAGGCACCGGCCGGGCCGTGGCCGGCGTGGGCGTCGGCCAGCAGCGCGCTGACGGCGCCTTTCGGGTCGGGTCCCAGCGGGCAGTTCACCGCGGCGCATTGGCCGGCGAATGCGTCCAGCGCCGCTTGTTGTCCCTTGACCCGCTGCTCGGCGGCGGCCTCGGCGCCGACGCCCAACGCCACCGGGGAGTCGAGTATCAGCCTGGCGACCTTGTCCGGGTGCGAGCTGGCGTAGGACAGCGCCACCTGGGCGCCATTGCCGACGCCGATCAGCGCCAGCGCAGGCACATCCCAGATGCTGCGTAGCCGCTCGATGTCGGTCGCGGCATGGGTGTTGTCGTACGCGGAATCTCCGGGCGCGATGGTGTCGGTGCAGCTGGTGGTGGAGGTCTGCACGATGTCGGCAAGGTTGGCGACGGGGTCGTTGCCGGCCTCGAACTGCGCCTGGTCGTGAATCTCCTGACGATCGAACTGCTCGAGGCAGTCCACCGGGCTCGAGGTGCCCATACCGCGCCGGTCGACGGCGACGATGGGGTGCTTGCGCAGCACGTCGGCGCCCGCGCGGGCCAGCCAGACCGGCAACTGCAGCGACGACGGCAGATCGGAGCCGGTGGTGAACACCAGCGGCCCGGCATCGTCTGGCGTCTGGGGCGAACGGGCGCGCACCACACCGATGCTCAACGACCCGGCCGCGCCGTTCACCGGGTCGAGGTCGGCGTCGTAGTTTGCGCAATCCAGCTTGACGCCGGCGGGCGCGGGGGCGGCGGCCTGGCTGAATTCCTTTGCCGTGCAGTCGTGCCAGGACAATTCGTTCTTCGGCTTGGCGATCGGCGCCGGCCCGTTGGGCGTATTCGTCTTCGTCGGCCTGCCCTGCGGCCGGGCTCCGGCGTTGGTGGCGAACCGCGGGTTGGCGGCCAGTCCGGGTGCGCAGCCGGCCAGCACTGCGGTCACCACGATCAGCGAGGTGGTGACCGCGGCGCGCCTGCTCATGCCGACCACAGTAGCGATTGGTTGATCGATCAGGCCGATCGCCGCACGTAGCGCGTGTACAGGTAGCCGTCGTCGTCGGTGAGGACGTGTGCGCAGTGCATGGCCATGTGCACCTGCTCCGGGCCGGTGGCGATGCGCCCGGCTTGGCCGCCGACGAGGGTCGGAGCGATCGTCAGGCACAGCTCGTCGAGCAGGTCTCCCTCGACGAACGAGCTGAACAGCGTCGGGCCGCCTTCGGTCAGCACACGCGGGAGCCCGCGGTCACCCAGCAGGGCGAGCACCGCGGCCGAATCGACGTTGTCAGGGTCGTCGATCGAGCAGTCGACCACCTCGGCCAGGCCGGCAAGCGTGCGCCGGGTCTGGTCGGTTGCGGTCGTGCAGGTGCACACCAGCGGCGGGACTTCGGTGCGGGTGAACACCGGCATGTCGCGCTCCAAGTGCCCGGATTTGGAGACGATGGCCAACTGGGGCACCTCGCTCTGCCCGCGGCTCTGTCGCCGTTGCCGCTGCGCGACCGTCGGGCGCGCACCGGCGTAGCCCTCGGTCCGAACCGTGCCGGCCCCGACCAGGATCACGTCGGCTGTTTCCCGCAGCGCGGCGAACACCGCCCGATCACCGGGGCCGCCCAGTCCGCCGGACTTGCCGCTGAAGGTGGCCCCGCCGTCGAGGCTGGCGACGAAGTTGGCACGCAGCCACACGCCGTGGTGATCGTCGGGGTAGCCGTAGAGACCGGGCAGCTCGCCGCCGTCGAGGTGGCGGGAAGAGCCGAGCAGCCGCAATTGCACCGCGCCGGAGTCGTCAGCTGAATCGTCAGCCATGTGCTTGATTGCAACACGTCGATAAGGTGCGTGCATGCACGGGGTTGCTCGGCTGCTCGACCGGCAGCCGAGCGTGTCGCCGGAGCGGCTGATCGCTCAGCTGACACCGCCTCCGACCTTCGCCGGCGCCAGCTTCGCGACGTATCACCCCGATCCGGCCGAGCCGACCCAGTCCGCCGCGGTCGACGCCTGCCGGCGATTCTGCGCACAGGCCGTCCAACGCCGCGAGGGCCGCAAGACGTTGTTCGGCCGTCGAGAGGTGTTGCCGGGTGTGGGGCTCTACCTCGATGGTGGCTTCGGCGTCGGCAAGACGCACCTGTTGGCTGCCGCCTACCGTGAGCTCCCCGGTGATGCGGCCCACCCCAAGGCGTTCGCGACGTTCATGGAGATCACCCAGCTTGCCGGGGTGTTCGGGTTCAGCGAGTGCGTCGACCTGCTCGGCGACTACGCGTTGCTGTGTATCGATGAGTTCGAGCTCGACGATCCAGGCAACACCACGCTGATCTCGCGACTGCTTTCGCAGCTCGTCGAGCGCGGTGTATCGGTGGCGGCCACCTCCAACACCCTGCCTGAGCAGCTCGGCGAGGGGCGGTTCGCCGCGCAGGATTTTCTGCGCGAAATCGCCGCGCTGGCAGCAATTTTCGATGTGGTACGGATCGAAGGGCCCGATTACCGGCACCGCGACCTGCCGCCCGCACCACCGCCGTTGACCGACGACGAGGTGGCCGCCTTCGCCGCGCGGACGGCGGGCGCGACCCTGGACGACTTCGACGAGCTCTGTGCCCACCTGGCCACCATGCATCCGTCGCGGTACCTGGCACTGATCGACGGCGTGCGAGCGGTCTGCCTGACCGGTGTGCACGCCGTCGAGGATCAGAACGTGGCGTTGCGGCTGGTCGCGTTGACCGACCGGCTTTACGACGCCGGGATTCCGGTGCTGGCCTCCGGGGAGAAGCTGGACAGCATCTTCAGCCAGGAGATGCTGGCCGGCGGCTTCCGCAAGAAATACTTGCGGGCCACCTCGAGACTAGTGGCGCTCAGCGCCGCCGTCGACGCTCAACACGGTCGAACCATCACGTAATCGCTTTCGGTGTGGCTGCCCAACTGAAAGCTCCTGTTGCCGCTGACGCTAAAGCCATGTTTCTGGTAAAACCGTTGAGCGCGTTGGTTTTTCCGATTGACGCCGAGCCACACGCAGCCGGCACTCCGGCTCGCAGCCGCGGTGAGTGCGGCCTTTATCAACGCCGCCGCGACACCCGAGCCGTGATACGCCGGCAGTACGTACATCTTCGAGAGCTCCATCGCGGGTCGAATGTGCACTGCGGCCTGCACGTCAGGATCATCGGACACGCCGCTGATCAGCATGGCGTACCCGGTGATTCGGTCCTCGTGGTTGGTGGTGATGATCAGCCGCTGCGGGTCGGCCAGGTAGTCGGCGAAGCGCGAATCCGACAGGTTGGCATCGATGAACGCTGCGATGTCGTTGAGTGCGACCGACGGGGGACAGGCCAGCGGGAACGTGCGCGCGGCGACGGCAGCGAGTTCGACCGCGTCGACGGAGCCCGCAGTGGCGATTCGAGCTACAGGTTCCACTGCGCTAAGTGGTAACCCGTTTTCTTGTCCAGCAGAACAACAGTGGCAACCGGATCGCGGTAGGCCTCCCAGTACACGCCGCCGCGGACGATCGAGCCGGCTGGCGCGTTGGCCAACGCGGCATCCAGTGCATCGGGGGCGTCGGATGGGCGGGACTTGTATGCGTCACCGAACGGGGTGACGCCATCGAAGGTGAAATCGGTGAGCATTTGAAACGGGGTCGGCGCGCGAACCGCGTGGATCGCCACATCCGCGCGGACGACTGCACTGTTGGGGAAACTCTTGACCGGGACGCCAACCCGGTTGTAGCCGAAGCCCGGAGGCGGGTCGACCGGCTGCACACTGCTGACCGTGATGTCGGCGATCATCTTTCCGGTGTCGACCCGCAGCGTGTCGCCGAGGTGTCCGATCGGTGCGTCACCGGCGGACGCCCGGGGTACCGCGATCAACGCGGTCGCGATGACGGTCATCGCGACAACCAGGTAGCGGCGCATCTTTCCTCCTTGGAGACCATCGCATGATGGCACACTGCGCGCCTCACGTTGCGTGGTTGTGTAACCGTCAGGCTTTCTTGCCGGCGCCCAGCGACTGCAGGGCGGCGGCCAAATCAGTCTCCACCTTGTCCTTGTCAACGCCGGCCTGATGCAGCGCACCGTCGCCGTCTTCGAGCTCGAGCAACGCGAGCAGGAGGTGCTCGGTGCCAATGTAGTTGTGGCCCAAGCGAAGTGCTTCACGGAAGGTGAGTTCGAGCGCTTTGCGGGCGGTGCCGCTGTACGGGATCAGCGCCGGCACGGACTCGGCCGGCGGCGGCAGGGTGATCGAAGCCCGCAATGATTCCGGGTCGACGCGCTGTGTTCGGAGCAGCTTGGTGACCAAGGCCTCGGGGTCGCTCAGTAACCCGAGAATCAGGTGTGCGGGGGTGATTTCGTTGTTACCAGCCGCGTGAGCGGCTTTCTGGGCGGCGATCACCGCGTTGCGGGCGCGGGGGGTGAAGCGTTCGAAGCCGCCGTTCGGCTCGAGTGTCGTGGTCTCGGCCCGCAGCACAAAGCGCTTCTGGGCGGCCTGTTTGGTCACTCCCATGCTCTTGCCGATATCGGTCCAGGACGCCCCGGATCGCCGGGCCTGGTCGACGAAGTGCCCGATCAGGTGGTCGGCGACCTCACCGAGATGCTCGGCGGCCAGCACCGCGTCACTGAGCTGGTCGAGCACGTCGGCGTGGACATTCTTGATGGTGTTGATCATCTCGTCGAGGCGGACGGGCTGCGGGTGCGGCATGCGTCAACAGTAGGTTGACGATCTTGTCCGTCAACCCGGCGTTGACGCAAGACATTTCAGCCCGTCGGATACCCGCGTCGGACGGTGCGATCCAGGATGCCCAGCGATGCCCGCAGGGAGGCCTCGGAGATGACCGGGAAAATTCCGGCGTCCCGCCACTTTTCGTCGATCTGCGACCAGTCGTAGAACGACGTGACCAGCGTGCCTTCGCCCTGCTGGTCGGGCTCGAGACGATAGCCGTACACATGGCCGATCTGCGGCTTGATCTGACCCAGAACCGTCCACGCGATCAGCTGATCCTGCTTGAATTCGCGGATCGTGACGGTCACGTCGTACTTGCCGAGCTCCGGAAAGTCGTTGAGGGCGTCGCGGTCCATATGTACGACGAAGCTGTCCCCGGCGGCAGCGACCGATGCGCCGTCGGCATCCTGCAACATGCCGGACGCGTCGATGGCGACGTGACCCTGCGGATCGCAGAGGACGGCAAAGATGTCAGCGGGCGGGGCGGCGATCGTGCGCTGGACTTCGATTCTTTCGGCCATCCGTCAGATCTTTGCAGGACGCCGGAATCGATGTGGGGCTTCGGTGAGCGAGACAAAGGTGTCGCGGTGCGCCACCATAGAGCGATGAGAACTCCGGTGGCGGTCCTGGTTGGCGCCGCCGCGCTGGGTTTGGCCGTACTGGTGCACCCGGGCCCGGTCGGCGCTGACCCCGGTCTGGACGCGAGCTTTCTCGACTCGCTCACCAAAGCGGGCATCACCATCAAAAGTGACAGCGGCGCGGTCAAAGCCGGCAAAGCGGCCTGCGAAATGATGGACCAGGGTCGGCAGCAGATCGATGTCGTTCAACTCGTGACGAAGCAGAACCCGGGTCTGGACACCACCCGGGCAGCGCAGTTCACCGCGATCGCGGCCAGCGCCTACTGCCCGCAGCACCTCCAGCACGCCGCTGAACTGCCGCCGGCGGGTGTCGCCCCACCGCCACCGGGTTAACCGTCGCACCTGCGCGGCGCCGGAGTGCGCGATGATGGGGCGATGAGAACTCTCGTCGCTGTGCTCGGCGCTGCCTGCACGCTGAGTGTCGCGGCACCGGCAGACGCCGACCCGAACGTGGACGCGAGCTTTGTCGACGCGTTGACCAAAGCCGGCATCACCTTCAACGATTCGCAAAGTGCCATCGACGCGGGCAAGACGGTATGCGGGTTGATGGACCAGGGGAGGCCGCAACTTGACATCGTTACTCTTGTGACGCAACAAAATTCGGACATCAGTACCGAGAGTGCCGCGAAGTTCACGGCGATCGCGGCCAGCGCCTATTGTCCGCAGCATCTGAAACGGGTCGGCGGCAACACCGGCAGTCCGTCCCAACCTCCCGGCAACGGGGTGGGAGTATCGGGCGGTGCTCAGCAATAGCGTGAGAGCTGTCGGGGGTCAGTGGTGAAAGTAGGTTTGGCGGCCCAGGCGCTGCCTATGCGCTACTCGCCGATGGCCGTGACGCGCAGCAGTTATCTGTCCGCGGTCGCGGCCCGGGCGGATTCGTTCTGGCTGGCCGACCACCTGAATTCGTTGTTCCCGCGCGCGATGGCGCTACCGAAATACATCGGTGCGGCACGGTTTACCCCGAAGGTCGACGCCAATCTCGAGCCGTGGACCGTCCTCGGACATCTCGCCGCCCGAAACCGATTGGGGCGCATGCGCCTTGGAATTGGTGTGACCGACACCGGTCGGCGCAATCCCGCAGTCACCGCCCAAGCGGCCGCGACGCTGCACCTGCTCACCCGGGGTCGGGCGATCCTTGGTATCGGCACCGGTGAGCGAGAGGGCAACGAACCCTACGGCGTGGACTGGTCCCGGCCGGTGGCGCGATTCGAGGAGGCGATGGCCACCATCCGGGCGCTGTGGAATTCCGGTGGCGAGCTCGTCACTCGCGATTCGCCGTTCTTTCCCCTGCGCAACGCGGTGTTCGATCTGTGGCCGTATCGCGGGAAATGGCCGGAGATTTGGATCGCCTCGCACGGCCCCAGGATGCTGCGCGCCACCGGCCGTTACGCCGACTCGTGGTTTCCGGCGGCTGTGTTCTCCCCCGCGGATTACGCTCGCGGCCTGACGGCGGTTCGTGCCGCGGCCTCTGATGCCGGACGAGATCCGTTGTCGATCGGCGCTGCCATCCTGTTCTTCACCGTCACCGGCCGCGGCCGCGACGAGATCGACGAGGCGCTCGAATCGACCGCGATGAAGACGTTCGCACTGAATGCGCCGGCGGAACTATGGAAGCGCCACGGTGTATCGCACCCGCTTGGTGACGACTTCACCGGCTCCCAGGACATCATCCCGCAGGTCTTCGACGAAGAGTCCGTGCTGAGGTACACCTCGAATGTTCCGCTGTCGCTGCTGAAAAACGCCTGCTTGCAAGGCACTCACGACGAGATCGTGGACCAGCTTGCCGACTGGCGTGACCATGGGCTCGGCTACCCGGTGTTGCTGAACCTGAGCACGCTGCAACCAAGTTTGCGCCGCGGCCTGGCGGCCGGTAATCCGTTCGCCAAAATCCTGCGCGGTGCTCGCAAACTATGAAATAGCCTGCGCTGCGGTCAGATCCCGCCCCAGACCCAATGCTGGCCGCCCTCGTCCCATCTCGGCTGCATCTGCTGCGCCCACGGCGGCGGAGGCGGAGGCGGCGGGACGTCGACGGGTGCATAGGGCGGCGCGTAAGCCGGACGGACCACGTACCAGTCGGGCATCCCCGGCTGCGGATGGCACTCGCCGGTCCAGACATTGCGTGACCATTGGGGGTCACAGCCCGCGGAACTGACTGCCGACGTCGCGACCGCTACCGCCGCGAGCGGAACGGACGCCGCCGCGACGGCGGTGCCCAGGTGGCGAAGAAACCTCGTCATAACGGGCCTCTCAGTGAACCGGTCCGAAGGTGGGTGCGCTCCAGCTTATGGCTCCGACGGCCGCCGGCGGCGGCAAATTGGTCGCCCGGGCGTGAATTGGATCACCTTTGCGCGGATCCGGGCAGCGTACGGGTACGTGCGGCGTTCGTAGACGGTAGCGGTCACTAAATCAGAACGGTAACCTGGACGGCAGCGAGGCTGAGATGCGGCACAACACGACCAACGGGCACAGCATCATCGGTTCCTCTTTTCTGGCCGCCGGCGCCGCGATGATCGCGACGCTGACGCTGGCCGCACCCGCGCAGGCCGCCACCATCGACTCGCGTTACGACATCTGCGCCGCGCTGCGCGGTGGCACCAGTCTCGCCGCGATCGAAACCACTCTTGAAGCCCGCGGATACAACGCGACCAACGCCGGCGTCCTGACCGGCACCACGATTCGTCAGCACTGCCCAGACCAGACCGCCAACGCGGAAGCCCAAGCGCAGATCGCCGGCTAGGCCGTGACGGCCGGATCGTGCGTGAGTCGTAGCCTGGCTGCGTGACCCGAGCAGTGCCGTACCTCGTCGGAATATCTGAACTGGCTCCGCAGGAACGGGACGCATGCCTATTCGTCGGTCAAGGTGCTCGACGCGGTGCAGGCGGAGGCCCGGAACCCCGATGGCCGGCAAGGCGACGTCGACGTGATGCTGACCCTGAGCGGCGGTCGTACGGTTGGATTCGAGGTGACGAACCTCAGCCAAGAAGACGCGTTGGATCTCGCCAGGCTGCTCCAGAAGGTCAAATACCGATGGCCTGTGGTCGGCGACTGGTTCTGGCGCATCGAGGTTGGGTCGGTCGCCGACCTGGACCGGCTGAAATTGTGCTACGACGAAATCATTCAGATCTGTGAGGCGGGGGCAGAACCGGACCCGCGTCGGATCGAAGGCGGATGGCCGACGCATCCAAACCTGCGCTGGCTGGTTCGTGAGTCATCGTCGGAGATGACCGGCTTTCCCAACGTTCCGGTCAGGAATCTCAAGCGCCCGATGACCGAGGTCGTGCCACGGGTCGGAGCCGGATTCGTGGACGACTCGCTAGCGGGCTTCGCGGCCGGACTCGCCAGAGCGTTTGACACGCCGCACATCCAGCGGCATCTCGGCAAGCTGGCCAGAACGGGCGCCGACGAGCGCCACCTCTTCGTGTCGTTGCCCGACACCGCACTACCCGCCAGCGTGTCTTCCGAACTCCTGTTCAAGGAGAACGTGCCGCCCGACCCGCCGGTGGTGCCCGATTACGTCACGCACCTCTGGCTGGCGCCCGCTGATTCTCCGCGAGTGCTCTTGTGGAGTCGCAGCGAGGGCTGGCGCAGCTATCCGGCGGGCTCGCGGTCATAGAGTTTCGCGGTTTGCCCAGTGATCGGCCCTGACGATCCGATCCGACAGCATCAGAACTTCACGAACTCGCGGAGTGCGGTGACAAGGCGACTCACTTCTGCACGCTGGTCGCTCGGGATGGGACTGGCTGGAATGCTGACTGAGCCATCGCTGAAGATGACCTTGATGGGTTGATCCGGGTAGAACACCGTCGGGTTGCCTTCGGCCGCGGAGAAGGCCCCGTATCGGATTCCGATGATGTCGGTCAGCGGCCGGACCCATACGGACCAATTCGACGGGGTGAGCTCGTTGCGGCGCTCCTCATGTTCGTCATAGCCGGCCTTCTTGTATCGGATGAGGACGTAGCCGACCGCACGCTCGGTGACAGCCCAGCATTTCCACACCGTTGTCGTCGCCGTGGTCTCCATCGACGACCAGGTCGCTGCGCTGGCCGACTTGTCGATGATGGAATTCAATGCGACGACGACTGCCTTCGGCGCCGATGCGCCCGAAGAAGAAGCGAACCCGTGGATCTCGCGCCACCGCGTTTCATCAAATTCCATGACTTGAAGCCTGCCAGAGAACCATCGAAGCGCCATCGCGGACATCCACGGCGCTGGCGGTGACCTTCGGTACGTGGCGGGTTCGACCCCGTGGAGAAGTTCCCGTTAGCCAGTTTGACCCGTGCGCGCCGGCCGTCTGCCCGGGCAGTCGAGACACGCTTTTGTCCGACCCGCGTGTGTGGACGTCCCGTCGTCGCTCGGGTTGAATTAGGTACCGAGCAGATGACACCGAAGAGATGGAAACCCTGCCGTGCGCATCGTCATCACCAGCCTTGCGAATGCTGTGGTTAGCGCCTCGGTGGCGCTGATCTGCGCTGGCACGGCCGGCGCCGACCCAAGCCAACAGGATCAGTTTGCGGCACTGCTCGAACAAGATGAGATTCCGCTCATCGATAACCTGCCCGCTCTCGTCGCCCGGGCCCATCAGATATGCCGCGAACTGAATGGCGGTGCCTCGCTCGCGAGTGTGGTGACCGAAGAGATGAACGGCATTTTCGACGAGAATCCGACTTACCGCCAGGAGTCCGCACGGGTTAAAAGAACCGCGATCAGGTTCATCGCCGTATCAGCGGAAGTGTACTGCCCGAGTCATCTCACCGATCCCCTTGAAGGGGACCTCGGCTCCGACGTCGGCTTCACTACTGTCGATCCAGTGGTGCGTCACCAGGCGTAGACGAAATTGCTTGTGAGGCACAAGGATTCTTCGCTTCGCCGCCCCTCGATGGAGTGCGAGGTGTCGCAAGCGGGCCGCTACAGCGGCCGAGCCACGATCACCGGCGCGTGAATGGATTGAACGACCGCGTTGCTGACCGAGCCCAGGAATGTTCGGGTCAGGGCATTGCGGCCATGACTCCCGACCACGACAAGTTGCGCGGACGCCGACGCTTCGACGAGCGCATGGGCCGGCTGATCGCACACGAGACGCTGGGTCACCTTCACGTCGGGATAGCGTTCTTGCCAACCCGCCAGCGCCTCGCTCATCAGACGCTCTTCTTCGGCCTTGACCGCCTCCCAGTTCACGCCCGGGATCTCGACGAGTTCTCTGTCGCTCCAGGCGTGTAACGCTATCAACCCAACGCGCCGACGTGCGGCCTCGTCGAATGCGATCCGGGTCGCCAGCTCTGAGGCCGGGGAACCGTCCACTCCCACGAGAACCGGAGCGGTGGTTTGCGGTATCTGAGACTCCCCGTCGCGGATGACCGCGACCGGGCAGCGCGCATGCCGCACCAGTCCCGAGCTGACCGAGCCGAGTAGTCCGCGAGCCAAAGCGCCGCGCCCATCGGTGCCGACAACGACCAGTTCCGCGTTCTCTGATCGGTCAACGAGTGTCGGGCCCGGAGCTGAAAGTCTCAGCTCACCGGTAATAGTGATCGGCGAATCCTTCGTGATGTCACGGGCAATCTTCGACGCGTTCGCGAGAATTCCACGACCTTCAGCCTCTCGCCATCCCGTCACCTCTTCCAACAACTTGGCCTGAGACCAGGTCCGCGTGGCGGGATCTTGCACGTGCATCAAGGTCAGCGGTGCGCCGCGCAGGACCGCGTCGTGCGCCGCCCAGCTGACAGCGGCGTCCGACGCCGACGATCCATCGACGCCGACGACGATGCCGTAATGCTCTGCCGTTGCGGACATGTGATTCCTTTCGTCGAAGAGAACGCTATGCGGCAACGAACTGCCAGTCGTGGGGCTTTGGTCCTCACTCAGACTGCCGTTGGCCCCTCTCGGCGCGTTGACTCCAACTGTCGATGCCGAACGCTAACGAGGACGCCTGCGCAACAGTCGAGTGTCACGTTCCTTTTCGCCGGTGGAGCTCGAATGTCGCTGCAAAACAGGCGTTTTGGGCAATGTGCCGGATGGGCCTGCGAGCGTTGGGGGCGAGGTTGTGGCCGCCGTAGCCGGCACCGAGTGAACGAGCGGGGATGACGACATCTTTCGGACTGCGCCGCCGCGGGTACACGCTTGGCATGAGCACACCAGCAGACGACGTAGACAAGACGGAAAACGACGTGCGACGCACCGAGGAGGTCATCCAGCAGGGAACCGACCAGGACCAAGAGTTGCCGACGGAAACCAAGCCCGCCGGACCCCTCCCAGACTTCAACACATGACCTGAGGCGTCCAGATTCGGTAAGTGACCCGCCCCGCTAAGAAAGGCCCGGGGAGCTCCGGCATCGGTGCTCGTACTTCCTGCCAGGTCAGTTGCGGAGTCGGTCGTCGCACCTAGTAGCCGCTAGGACGCTTGTATCCACCGAGGCTATTAACCGCCTTGCATTGCCAACACTGAAAAGTCGGCTTCTGTGGATCAGCGTTCTGCCGGGCATTGCAGCGCGGACACACGATGGCGCGCATACCTGGAGGCGGACCCGGCTGGCCCGGAGAGATCAATGCTGCGACGAGTAACCCGATCACCGGGAACACGAAGCCGAGAGCGAAGAAGCCGACTGCGCTGCGGTCCTTCTTTCTTGCGAGCGACGAGGTCCCGAGGCCGAAAGCGGTCGGAATGAGCAAGAACAACACCAAGTGCCCGGCAGATAGCGTGGTCACCCACGTCCCCCTTCATGACAATCAGCAGAGAGGCAGTAACTGCCAAACGCTGTCGGAGGCCCGGGCGGACCCGGCAGCCGTCTTCGACACTTGTTGCATGGCCACTGCTGAGTAGGTCGCGTAAGCCATTGAACTGCAATGATGCGTGGTGCGCGATACTGGGATTGAACCAGTGACCTCTTCCGTGTCAGGGAAGCGCTCTCCCGCTGAGCTAATCGCGCCGGGGAAACAAATCTGGAGGTGGAGACGGGAATCGAACCCGTGTGCACGGCTTTGCAGGCCGTTGCCTCACCACTCGGCCACTCCACCGCTGGATTGATGCCATTTGCACCTTCGAGCGGATGACGGGATTCGAACCCGCGACCCTCACCTTGGCAAGGTGATGCGCTACCAACTGCGCTACATCCGCGCGCAACGGACGAGATCGTCGCCCGGTGCGAAGCACGACGATAGTCCAAGCGAGCGGAACCGCACAAATTCCTTGACGC
The DNA here is from genome assembly GCA_963753995.1 of uncultured Actinomycetota bacterium. Classification (GTDB taxonomy): domain Bacteria; phylum Actinomycetota; class Actinomycetes; order Mycobacteriales; family Mycobacteriaceae; genus Mycobacterium. The sequence continues at coordinate 19,317 of CAVWEO010000016.1, forward strand.
TATTGGCGCGCCGCTCCGGTAACCCAGACGGTACTTTCTGCCGGTACCGCGACGCGTGCTAATCTTCGTCCTCGTTCGCCTCTCGGCACCGGTCTCGTAGCTCAGTGGAAGAGCGCCCGCCTCACACGCGGGAGGTCGCTGGTTCGAACCCAGCCGGGACCACCTCATCATCATCACTGCGCCGCGGCGTCGAGGCACCACGCCGGGCCGGCGCAGCCAGAATTGCCTCGATGTGGATACCGGAACGTAGGGTTGGCCCTAATGAACTGCGACCGGACTACATGCGCGGTTACCGTGATCGGGCCGCGGTCGGTTGGTGAGCTCGATGAACGATCAAGTTAGCGAACTGCAGGCGGCTCGAGACCAGATCGAACAGCTCGTGCAGGCCATCATCGAAATCGGTTCCGATCTCGACCTGAACGGGACGTTGCATCGGATCGTCAAGGCGGCGATCGCGCTCACCGGGGCGCGCCTCGGCGCGCTGGGTGTATACCGGGACGACGGTGGCAGTCTCGCCACGTTCATCCACGCCGGCATCGACGCTGGTGTCCAAAAGCAGTTCGGCGCCCTGACTGTCGGGGAAGGGTTGCGCTTCGACGACCTCGCTGTTCATCCATCGGCGGTGAGCACCGAAACGGGCGCGACCCGGATACGGGCTGTGCTCTCGGTACCGATCAGGGTCCGCGCAGCTAACTTCGGCAACTTATATCTGGCCGACGACCGGCCTGGCCGCGTCTTCTCCGACTCGCAGGAGCGGGCCGTCCGGGCACTGGTGTCGGCAGCCGCGTTTGCGATCGACAACGCGCGGCTCTTCGAGCAGGAACGCGAGACCGCCAAATGGACCAGGGCAAGTCGCGAAATCACGACTGCCCTGCTCTCGGGTGACCCTCGGACCGGACCACTGCAGCTCATCGTGAACCGGGCGCTCGAATTGTCCGAAGCCGAACAGGCGATTCTGTTGGTGCCAAACGAATCCGAGATGATCGGCGACGACATCGACACGCTCGTCGTCGCCGCGACGGCGGGCCGCTACTCCACCGAGGTGATCGGCCAACTGATTCCGATGGACCGCTCAACCACCGGAAGCGTGGCACGGCGCGGTATCCCGTTGATCACCGATTCTTTCCAGTACCCGATCGAAGGCTTCACCGATGTGGGGGAGCGGTCGGCGATCGTCATCCCCTTGATCGCTGACGAAACTGCGCTGGGTGTCATTGCTGTGGCCCGGAATCCGCAACAGCAGCCGTTCGGCACCGATTACCTCGATCTCGTCAGCGACTTCGCACGGCATGCGGCGCTGGCATTGGCACTGGCGGCAGGTCGCGAACACGCGCTCAACCGGCAACTCGCCCAAGCCGATACCGTCGATGATGCCGTCGTCGTCGCAGCTGAGGAACTGCGACGACTGTGGCGAGCACGTCGCGTCCTGACCGTCACATTCCCAAACAACCGGCAGGGCGCCGAAACGTCCAGTGACGGAATAACTTTGATATCGGATGGTGACGTCGCGCAGTGGGCGGAATTGCCAACGCATCTCCAGCGGAGGTTGTGTTCGCTGCGTGACGGCGATCAGCTCAGGCCTTACGCATCAGAGCCGGGAACGGCCGGCATCGCGCTCCGACACCCCGACGGTGTGCTCGTTGTGTGGATTGAGCTCGCCGAGGAGCGCGCGTTCACGCTCGAGGATCAGACTTTGCTCACCATGCAGGCTGGTCGCCTCGGCCAGGCCCTGCAGCGGGTGCATCAGGTCGACCAGCAACGCGAAACCGCCCTGGCGCTGCAGCATGCGATCCTGGGGCCGGCTTATCTCCCGCAAGGATTCGCGGTGCGCTACCAAGCCGCCAGTCGGCCATTGCAGGTCGGCGGCGACTGGTACGACGTTGTCGATCTGGAGGACGGCCGTATCGGTTTGGTCGTCGGAGACTGTGTCGGGCACGGCCTCGCTGCCGCCACCGTCATGGGTCAGTTGCGCAGCGCCTGCCGTGCGCTGCTACTCGAACGTCCAAGTCCCCGTATCGCTCTCGCGGGTTTAGACCGCTTCGCCGCCCGCCTCCCAGGTGCTCGATGCACCACTGCCATCTGTGCGGTACTGAATTCGGAGAACGGTGACCTGGTGTATTCCAGCGCCGGCCATCCGCCGGCCATCGTGATGCACGCTGATGGCACCACGCAGGTCATCGAAGACGGTCGCACCATTCCGGTGGGCGTGCGGCCCGACCGAAGCCGGCCCGAAGCTCGCATGACGCTGCCGGCGCGCGCGGTCCTGCTGCTCTACACCGACGGTTTGGTCGAGCGTCGCCGCACCGGATTGGACGACGGCATCGCTGAGGTCGCGGTGCTCCTGCGCGAGGGCCGCAACTCTGAACTCGAGCAGCTGGCGAGTCAGATCATGCAGCGGCTGGCGCCGAGCGACGGCTATCAGGATGACGTGGCAGTTCTGCTCTACCGCCATCCCGCACCACTGCAGATCGACTTTCCGGCCGACGTGAATCGGCTTGTCGATGTCCGAACAGCATTGCGCGAGTGGTTGATTCGGGCTGAAGTGAATTCCGATCAGATTCACGACCTGCTCATCGCCGCCGGGGAGGCGGTCAGCAACTCCATCGAGCACGGGCACCGCGACAGGCCGCAGGGCGTCATCACGTTGCGCGCAGCTGCCACCGCTGACCTGGTGCGGTTGGTCGTCGTCGACTCCGGCTCGTGGAAGCCGCCAGGGTCGGCCGATCAGCGCCACCGCGGTCGGGGTATCAACCTCATGCGCGCACTCATGCAAGACGTCACGATCGATTCCGAGTCCGAGGGAACCACGGTGCATCTGACAGCGAGGATCGTCTGATGCCCACTTCGCTGACCCTCGATACCGCGCGGGCCGTCGACGGAGGACTCGTGTTGACCGCGATGGGAGAAATCGACCTGAGCAATGTCGTTCCGTTCGACGACGCGCTCAGCGCCGCGGTCGCCGAGGCCCGCGACGGGAGGCTGATCGTCGATCTCAGTGGTGTGGAGTACCTCGACAGCGCCGCCATCAGCGTGCTCTTTCCGTACGCCGAACAGATCCGTGTCATAGCCCACCCCTTGCTGCTCCGTATTTTCGACATCAGCGGCTTCAGTGAATTGGTTGCGGTGGAATCGTCGTCACCGCCGGCTGAGAACTGAAGATCGGCACCACTCTTTCGCGTTTAGATGCGTCGCGCACGGGTAGCTGTGATGCATCATCACATCGCAGCGACGGGAAGGAATTCTGCCGGCGTGGAAATCGGAGTCATTCAACGTCGCGTCCGATCGTGTTTCACTGCAATACCATTCGCGCAGACCCGAATACGGTTGTGGGCCGCGACGACGAATGCCTTAGGACGATCGCGACGCCACACTTCGCTTCGCCCGAACGCCGAATCAGGCGGCTTCGTCGGCGTAAGGTTCGGTCGCAGCGGGCTGAGTAAAAGTGCGGGGGTATCGCAAATCAGCGTCGAAAGGCAAAGGAGAACGGTGGCAAAGCACGGGATTTTGATAGGCATCGCGGCCGCGGCCACTGTGGTCGCGGGTCTGGCCGGGTGTTCGAGCAACAAGGCCGGCACCGGCGGCGCCAGCAGCAGCGCCGCGGCACCTGTCGGCAACAAGGTCGTCATCGACGGCCAGGCTCAGAACGTCAGCGGCCCCGTCAGCTGCACCCAGGTGAATGGCAACACCAGCATCGGGATCGGTGATCCGTCAACCGGAGTTGGCGCGGTGGTGAGCAACGCCGACCCGCCGGTGGTTCAAGCGGTTGGGCTGGGCAACCTGTCCGGTGCCACGTTGGGGTACTCGGCCGGTGCGCCGAACCAGGGCAGCGTCCAAGCGACCAAGAGCGGCAACTCCTACACGATCAAGGGCACCGCGACGGGAGTCGCCGCGGCAAACCCGCAGCAGCAGCTCACCAAGTCATTCGAGATCGACGCGACGTGCCCCTAGGGGTCCGGTCGCCGTCGGAGCAACAGCCAGATGTGGTCGCAGTCCAAGCTCGGAAGGAACCGACAGGTATGTATGTGAAGCGGGCGGCAGGCGCGGCCTTCGCGGTAGCCCTCGGCGTGTCAGGGCTGACGGTCGGCGCGGGTTTATCCACCGCCACACCATCGAAGACAGATCCGGCCTGCATCCACTGCGGACCGATCGCTGACGATCCGCCCGGGCCTGGGGGTCCGGGCGGTCCCGGTGGGCCTGGGCCGGGTGGTCCGGGTGGTCCCGGGCCGGGCGCCCCAAGCGGACCTGGTGGGTCTCACGGGCCCGGCGGCCCCGGCGGGCCGGCCGCGCCTGGGCCTGGTGGTCCGGGTGGTCCCGGTGGGCCTGGGCCCGGTGGTCCGGGTGGTCCTGGGCCGGGCGCCCCGAGCGGACCTGGTGGATCTCATGGACCCGGCGGCCCCGGCGGCCCGGGCGCGCCTGGCCCTGGTGGCCCTGGTGGCCCTGGTGGGCCTGGTCCCGGGGGACCGGGTGGACCCCATGGACCGAACGGGCCTGGTGGTCCTGGGGGCCCCGGTGGGCCTAACGGCCCGGGCGGCCCCGGTGGACCCGGGGGACCGGGTGGGCCTCAACACGGCGGCCCGGGCGGCCCCGGAGGTCCCGGAGGGCCCAACGGACCGGGTGGACCCGGGGGACCGGGTGGGCCTGAGCACGGCGCCCCGGGTGGTCCCGGTGGACCTGGTGGTCCTGGCGGACCCGGTGGGCCTGAACACGGCGGCCCCGGCGGACCGCCTCCGCCGCCGTACGTCCAACGCGGTTTCTATGACCGTGGTGGCCCACAGTGGGGTGGCCCCCGGGACGCGCCGCACGGCTTCAGTGCGCCCGATCACGGCGCACCGCCTCCGCCACCGCAGCACGGATTCGGCTGGAACGGCGGACCTCCACCGGGAGGGCCACCACCCAACTGGGACGGGCCACCGCCCCCTGGTGGCTGGAACGGGCCGCCGCCTCCCGGTGGCTGGAATCCTCGATGGGATGGCCCGCCACGCGACATCGGTCTGGCGCAGCGCGACTTCGGGCCGTTCAACTACGGCGGCTTCAACGCCATCCCGGTCTTCAACCCGGTGTTCGGCGGCTGGGGCTTCTGGTTCTTCGGCACGTGGATCCCGCTGTACTGACCTGAGTCCGGCGTAACCCGGCTGACCTCCTGCCTTCCGCGCAACTGCGCCGAAGGTGGGAGGTCAGCCGTCGGCGCCGTCGGCCGTGGTGTGGCGCCACGCGGCCGGAAAACAATGCGTCCGTCGCGATTCCGTTGCAAGATGTCCGGCGTGGCTATGTACCAAGGCAGAGCGCTCGCGGAAATCAATCTCAGCGGACGCGCGTTGGGTGAGGCGCTCGAACTGTTCATCTCGCGACGCGATCCCAGCTTGGAGAACGTCCAGATCAAGCGGGCGACTCCGACGGGTGACCTCGAGACCCGGGTGGAGCCCCACAAACGGTGGTTCGAGGTCGTCTTCGAGGTCGACGACAACCCCGACGACGAAGAAGACGAAGACCCCGACACTTTTGCGGCCCGAAAGAAGGCCGAAGCAAAAGCGCGGGCGGCGGAGAAGGCCCGGGTAAAGGATTGGCGGCCCGGGCGTAGTCAGGGAGCCTTCCCGACCAGCGAGGTATGGCCAGAAGCCGATCGGTGACGCGAAGCGGTCTTCATCGCCGATGGTGAAGGACGGCAGACCGAGAGGAGCGGGCCGGTGGCCGACGTGACGGTGCTCGATCGAGCCCGCGGAATGCGCGATCTCGTCCGTGCTGAGGCTGCCGAATCCGAACGCTTGCGCACGCTGTCGCCGGTCATCGTCGACGCAATGTGGGCGTGTGGCCTGATGCCGGCATTCAATCCGAAGGCGGCCGGCGGTGTCGAGCCCACTTTTCGGGAAATGATCGATACCTGGATCGAGATGGCCTGGCAAGACGGCTCTTTCGGCTGGATCGGCATCGCCAACCTGCCCTCGACGTTCGCGGCCGCGAGCTATCTTCCCGACGACGGTTTCGCCGAGATGTTCACCGCGAACCGCAACCGCATCACCATCGGCGGCCAGTACTTCCCGAACGGTCAAGGCGCGGTCGTCGATGGCGGTTACCGGCTGAGCGGCGCGTGGAGCTTCGGGTCCGGAACCGGGCACTCGGCCTACATCGGCGCGGGCTTCTTCCCGATGGATGACGGCGAGATGCGATGGGTGAGCGAAGGAATTCCGGATATGCGGGTGGCATTTCTGCCGCGCGAGGAGGTCACCTTCACCGACGGATGGCATGTCCAGGGGCTCAAGGGAACCGGCTCCTACGACTACACCGTGGCTGACGTCTTCGTGCCGGAACGCCGAACCATTCCGCTGTTCACCCGCGAGCCGGCACGGGGGAGTTCGGCGGCGAGCCGGATGGGTCTGATGCCCGTCACCGCTGCCGGCCACGCGTCGTTCGCGCTCGGGGTCGCCAAGAGCATGCTCGACGACGTGGAGGAGCTGGCGGCCACCAAGGTGCGGATGAGCGACATGGCGACGCTGGCCAGCCGACAAACCTTCCAGAAGGGGCTCGCACACCACGTTGCCGCCTGGCGTGCTGCTCGCCTGCTGGTGCTGGATGCGTTTGCGGCGGCCGAGGCGGCCGTCGAATCGGGACACGACCTGACGCCCCGGTTGCGCGCCGACATGAGGGTGGCGGCTGTCTATGCCACCGACATCGCGCGTGGGGTCGCGGAATGGGCTCACCTGGCGGCCGGCACCACCGCCATCCGCGAGGGCAGCCGGCTCGAGCGTGCGTTCCGCGACATCTACACCGGCACCCAGCACGCGTTCATCAGCGAGAAGGTGGCGATGGACGTCGCGCAGATATGGCTCGGTCTCATCGATGACCAGTTCGGGCTCTGACGACGGCAATAGCGATTCGAGAGGACCGGCCATGGTGAACGCTGATCGGGCTCGTTGCCGGACGTTTGTGGTGACGGGAGCGTCGTCCGGCATCGGTCTGGCCGCGGCCGAGCGCCTGCTGGCGGAGGGCGGGATTGTCGTCGGCGCCGATGTGGCCCCGCCTGCCGACCTCGGCCCCGATTTCCACTTCGTGGCAGCCGATGTCACCGACGAAACGGCGGTCGCTGCGGTACTGGCCGCTGTGCCGGACCGGCTCGACGGTGTCGTGCACGCCGCGGGCGTCGCCGGCGGAGGTCCGGTGCATCTGCTCGATCTCGGCGAGTGGGAACGAGTGATCGCGATCAACCTCACCGGGACCTTCCTCGTCGCCAAAGCGGCACTGGCCCGAATGATCGACCAACCACGTGTCGACGGCGAACGAGGCGCGATCGTGACGCTGGCCAGCGTGGAGGGGTTGGAGGGCACCGCGGGCGGCAGCGTGTACAACGCGGCCAAGGGCGGCGTCGTACTGCTCACCAAGAACATCGCCCTGGATTACGGGCCCAGCGGCATTCGGGCCAACGCCATCTGCCCCGGCTTCATCGAAACACCGCTGACAGAAAGCGTATTCGGGCTGCCAGGCATGGAAGGCCCCCGAGCTTCGATCACCCGCGAGCACGCTCTACAGCGAATGGGCCGGTCCGAGGAGGTAGCCGCGATGGCGGCGTTTCTGGTGTCACCTGACGCGTCGTTCGTCAGCGGCCAGGCCATCGCCGTCGACGGCGGTTATACCGCCGGCCGCGATCACGGGGTGGTCGAGCTGTTCGGTCTTCCGACTTGACGCGTCGAATGTGATGCGTGGAGAAGCGGCTTCAGTCGACCGACAGGTACGTCGACAGCGCCGCATCCACGCTGGCGTCCACTGGCAGCAGTTCACTCAACCCGCACGCCCGTACGATTCGGGCGACCACCGGCTGGTTGCTCGCGAGGCGCATTTCAACGCCGCGTTCCCGCGAGCGCTCGGCCTCCTCGGCGAGAGCGGAGTATGCGCAGCAGCCGATGAAGTCCAGACCGCTGAGGTCGATCACGAGTGGACCGGGGGGAGCCGCTGCGGCGGACGCCTCGCTCAGCAGGCGCCGCCAAGTGGTGTCGTTGGATGCATCCAGTTCACCGCCGGCGCTGACGATCACGGCGAGGCCGCTGCGTTCGGTGGTCGCTCGCAGAGTGCTGCGCGCACGGGACAATTCTGAGATGAGGCGGCTGCTCAGCATCAGCGGGTGGAAAGTCGATTCGGCGATAGCGAAAGTGCTCATAGTATTCCTGATCCACGGGCGGCGAGCGCCTCGATATGGATGCCTGCCCTAGAAGCTTAAGACTGACGTCGTTAGCAGATATATATTTATAACAGAAGGATATCGGCCATGTCCATGTCAGATCGCCTGAGAATTGCGTGAGGAACAGGGAAAACGGTGGATTTCAGAGCGAACTGCGACAGCCGTGTGCACAGGTCCCGGCGTCGGACATCTCCTGCTGATCGAAGCGCCCCGCAAACGATTGAAAAACCTTCTTGGACTTGGCATTTCATTTCAAAGCACGCGAAAAGACTGACCCGCGAGGGCACGCGCGCACCGGGGTTGAGACCAGCGGTGTGATCGCCGAAAAATCTTGAAACTTGCGGTCTGTAATTTGTGCCAGATTTTCGTCCGATTTCGCGCAATGCGGAGAATTCTTTGCTAGGACACCCCGATACAGCCTCGCGCGTTGAAAATACACTCGTGAAATTTCCCGAACGCGGCCGGCAGCGCCTATGTGGCAGACGTCTCGGATTCGTCGGAGGATTTGACTTCAAGATCGGCTATCGCGCGGGATGTGCGCTCGCGCAGCACTATTGCGGCCGTCACCCCGCACACCACGGCAACGACCAACGCGATCCAGGAGAACCGCGTCAACCACCGCTCGGCGGCCATGCCCGCGTAGTACACCAGCGCTGTGGTGCCGCCGGCCCAGCACAGCGCGCCGGAGACGTTTGCGAGTAGAAATCGGGCATAACGCATCTTCAGTGCCCCGGCCAGCGGTCCGGCGAATATCCGGAGCAGCGCGATGAACCGGCCGAAGAACACCGCGCGTGCCCCCCAGCGTTCGAAGAGCCGCTCGGCGTACCTGACATGCCCGGGACCGAAGTGATTGGGGAAACGACGACCCAGCCGGTCGAACAGCGGCAGACCCAGGCGGCGGCCAATGGCGTAGCCGGTCGAGTCGCCGATCACCGCCCCGATGACCGCGGCGACGCCTACCCCGACGGGATTGACCGCGAGCTCGTGTCGAGAGGACAGCAGTGCGGCGCTGACCAGAACGATTTCTCCGGGCAGGGGGATGCCCAGGCTCTCCAGGCCGACGACCGCACCGACCATGCCGTAAACGGCCAGCGGTGGGACCGACTGCAAGAGCGCATCCACCGTCATGGGTAAAGGATGCCCGACCCGTCCCGATGCAAGGTAGCGGCCAGCGGTAAGCGGGGCATCAAGGCTGCACGGGCGGTACCTTTCGAAGTCAGGTTCCCCGGCCGATGAGAACGGGAGGCGCACCGTGATTTGTCGTGGTAGGTCGACGACATGAATCCAACGGCGGCGACGGAGATCGCGGTCGTCTTCGTCTGGCTGGGCATGGTGCTGGCCATTTCGTTTTTGGAGGCGCCGCTGAAATTCCGCGCACCCAACGTCACGCTGCAGATCGGTCTGGGCATCGGCCGCCTGGTCTTTCGCGCGCTCAACACGGTCGAGGTCGTCTTCGCGATCTTCGTCGCGGCGACCAGCGTCGCGCGCCCGCCCTCGGCCGGGGTGATCACGGCATCGACTGTGGCAGTCGTGATGCTCGCGCTACAGATCGTGGTGGTGCGGCCGCGGCTGACGCGCCGTTCCGATCAGGTGCTAGCCGGCTCGGACGCACCACGATCGCGAGCCCATTACGCCTATGTCGGCCTGGAGGCGATCAAGGTGCTGGCCCTGGCCGCGGCCGGGATTCTCCTACTATCCAACTAGGGACTCGCGAGGAGTTCCGGCCGACCAAAGGACTGCAGATGGACTCCGTTTCGCTTGTCAACCTGGCCGCAGAACAACTCAAGGCGGCACGAGAGGCTCACAGTGGCCGCGCGTCGCACACACTGCATGGGGGGCACACCCACGAGCTGCGTCAGACCTTGATGGCGTTACTTGCGGGGCACGAACTCGCCGAACACGACAGTCCCGGGCAGGCATCGTTGCAGGTCTTGGAGGGACATGTGCACCTCACCGCCGGTGACGATAACTGGGACGGCAAGACCGGCGACTACGTGGTCATTCCTCCGCAACGGCATTCCCTTCAGGCAGTGGACGATTCGGTGGTCATGCTGACCGTCTTCAAAAGCCTCCCCTCGGCCTAGCCTGATGCTGTCGACACCCTGGTCCAGGGCGATGGGTCTGAAAGTGCCCATCGTCAACGCGCCGATGGGCGGCGTTGCCGGCGGACGGTTGGCGGCCGCGGTGAGCGCTGCCGGCGGCCTCGGAATGGTCGGCATGGGCACCGCCGGGTCGACGTCGTCGCTGCACACCGAACTGCCGCATGTGACGCAGACGTTCGGAATTGGTTTGGTGGACTGGGTGATGCGCAAGGAGGCGGGCCTCTTCGACGCTGCATTGGCCGCGCAGCCGGTACTGATATCGGTCAGCTTCGGAACCGACCTGTCCTGGGTGAGCCGAGTCCACGACGCCGGAATCGCCGCCGCCACACAGGTTTACAACAGTGACGAGGCGTGCCGGGCGCAAGACGCCGGCATCGACGTGGTGGTGGCGCGGGGCTGTGAGGGCGGTGGCCACGGGGACGCGACGATCGGCACACTGCCCCTGCTCGACGCGGTGCTGGACGCGGTCTCGGTGCCGGTGCTGGCGGCCGGTGGAATCGCATCGGCGCGCAGCCTCGCCGCGGTGCTGGCCGCCGGGGCCGCCGGAGCCTGGCTGGGCACCTGCCTGTCCGCATCGGTGGAGGCGCTGACCACCGACGCCGGACGCCGCGCGCTGGTGGCGGCCGGCGAAACCGACACCGCGAGCACCCGGGTGTACGACATCGTCCGCCGCCTGCCGTGGGCAGAGCGGTTCCCGTCGCGCGTGCTGCGCAACGACTTCGTCGCCCGATGGGCCGGGCACGAGGATGCCCTGGCCGAAGACGCCGACGCGCCAGCCGAACTCGCCTCGGCGATTGCTGCCGACGATCGCCGAATCGCAGCGGTCGACGCCGGCCAGGGCGTCGGAATGGTGACCGAGGTGTCGCCGGTCGGCGAGGTCATCGAGCGCCTGTGCGCCGGCGCGCACGACCTCCTCACCGGCTGGGGTCAGACCGCCCGGACGTAGCGCTTGTTCATCACCCGCTGCATCAGCGAGGTGAGCGGTCCGCCTGCTTTGCTCCACCACGTTGCCGGCCGGGAGAACGCCGAGACTTCCGCGAACACCGCGGACGTGACGGGATCATGGCGGACCACGAATCGCTCCTCGCCGCTCTCGGGATGGCCGGGCAGTGTGCCGTAAGCGAAGCCGCGTGCATGCGGCTCGTCGACGACGTAGACAACTCGGCACGGTGCTTTGAGGAAACCCATTTTGACCACCACCACCGCGCCCGGCGTGACGAGCTCGCTGCTGGCTTGAACGCTCAGACCGGACCCACGCTGCATGCCCCAGTGCATGATCCGATCGGCGGCCTCTTCGAAGCGAAGTTGACCCATGCCGATGTGGGCCGAGTAGCCGATGTGCTTGTAGCCCGGGGGAAACGGCCCTGCCGTCGCTCCCACTTCTGGATACGTGTAGGGCAACTGAGCGATGGTGTGCAAATCCACCGGCTCAGCTTGCCACGCGCACGTGGCCGATTTTTCGCCGGCTCGCGTACCGTCGGCGATGTGACTACCCAGGCTCCCGCTCAAGCGTCCGGAACGTTCACCCTCGGTGGGGATCTCACCATCAACCGCCTCGGCTACGGCGCAATGCGTCTGACCGGAAAGGGGATCTGGGGCCCGCCCGCCGACCGCGCCGAAGCGGTACAAGTACTGCGGCGCGCGGCCGAGCTCGGCGTCAACTTCATCGACACCGCAAACTCCTACGGCCCCTACGTCGCCGAGGAGATCATTCGCGAGGCGCTGCATCCCTACGACGGGCTGGTCGTTGCGACCAAGGCTGGGTTACTGCGCACCGGGCCCGACGTGTGGGTTCCGCTGGGCTTTCCCGCCTACCTGCGCCAGGAAGTCGAGCTGAGCCTGCGGCGGCTCGGCGTCGAGACCATCGATCTGTTTCAACTGCACCGCATCGATGACAAGTTCCCGCTGGAGGACCAGATCGGCGAGCTGGTCAAGCTGCAGGAGGAAGGCAAGATCCGTCACATCGGGTTGTCGGAGGTCGACGTCGAGCAGCTGCACGCGGCGCAAAAGATCGCCCAGATCGTTTCGGTGCAGAACCTGTACAACCTGACCACCCGCAAGGCCGAAGCACTCGTGGACGACGTCACCAAGCAGGGGATCGGTTTCATCCCGTGGTTCCCGTTGGCCTCCGGTCCGCTGGCGGCCCCCGACGGCCCGCTGGCGAAGCTCGGCGCTGAGCACGATCACGCGAGTCCTTCCCAGCTGGCGCTGGCCTGGCTGCTCAAACGCTCCCCGGTGATCCTGCCGATCCCGGGGACCTCGAGCGTGGCGCACCTGGAGGAAAACGTCGCCGCCGCCGAAATCGAGCTCAGCGACGACGAGTTCGACAAGCTCAGCGCGCTCGGAAAGCAGCAGGACAACTAGCCCCCGGCCGGCGTGAGGCGCCGGGCAATACGGTGTTCTGGTGACCGGCGAACATGCGCGACATCCGGGCGGCGGATTCAACCCGCCCGAACCGACAGTCAAGGGCGGGCCGGACTACGGCCGATTCATCGACGCCGTTCGCCGGTTGCAGGACCACGCCCGCGCCGCGGACGCGCCGGACGAGGTGATCACCGAGGCCGCTGACCTGCTGGACAAAGTGTCGACGCTGCTCACGCCGTTCGACAGCGACGAGTGGTCCTCGCCGTCGGGGCGGCGGATGGATCTGCCGGTGCGGGGCAATATCTTGACCGTGCCGATGTCGGCTCACAAAACCGATGACGGTCGCATTCAAGGCTGGGCCCGCTTCGCCCGCTTTCACCTGGGCCGCAACGGCGCCGTCCATGGCGGCTCGGTCGGCATGCTGTTCGACACCGTGCTGGGATTGACGTCGTCGGTGCTCACCGGCGGGCCTCGGCAACGAACCGCCTACCTTCACATCAACTACCGCAAGATCGTGCCGATCGAAAAGAAGCTGCAGATCGACGCCGCCGTCGATCGGGTCGAGGGCCGCAAGATCTTCGTGGCGGGCCGCTTGAGCGACGGGGACACCCTGCTGGCCGATGCCGAGGCGTTGTTCGTCCTCCTCAAACCCGACCAGCCCTAGGGGCCCAGCCGTGGGCTCGGTAGGGGATCGAAGCCACCCCGATAGCATGGTCGGGTCCGTTTGAACACCCGAAAGTCACGGAGACCGCGTCGATGACCGCCCCCGCACATCCCGGCCCTGGAGGCGACGGCGGCGACCCGCAGCGCCCGGCTGAACCGGGCTCGCGATCGCCGCGAACCCCGATCCGGGTTGCTGCCGGGACGACCGCAGGGGCTGCAGTGCGAGACGCCGGCCTGCCGGGCCGGGGCGCCGTCGACGCCGTCGTGGTGGTGCGCGACGCAGACGGCGCGCTGCGTGACTTGAGCTGGACCCCTGACGCCGACGCCGATGTCGTCCCGGTGGCGGCGGACACCGAGGATGGGCGCAGCGTCATCCGCCACTCGGCCGCGCACGTGTTGGCGCAGGCCGTGCAGGATCTGTTCCCGCACGCCAAGCTCGGTATCGGACCGCCGATCACCGACGGCTTCTACTACGACTTCGATGTCGAGGCGCCGTTCACGCCCGAGGATCTGGACAAGCTGGAAAAGCGGATGCGCCAGATCGTGAAAGAGGGGCAGCTGTTCGACCGGCGGGTCTACGAGTCCAAGGATCAGGCCCGCGGCGAACTGGCCGGTGAGCCCTACAAGCTCGAGCTCGTCGACGACAAGTCCGGCGACCCCGACGTCATGGAGGTCGGCGGCGACGAGCTCACCGCCTATGACAACTTGAATCCTCGTACCCGCGAACGGGTTTGGGGTGACTTGTGTCGCGGCCCGCACATCCCCACCACCAAGCACATCCCGGCGTTCAAGCTCACTCGCAGCTCGGCCGCCTATTGGCGGGGCGATCAGAACAACGCCAGCCTGCAACGCATCTACGGAACGGCGTGGGAATCGCAGGAGGCGCTCGACCGCCACCTGGAGTTGCTGGAAGAAGCCCAGCGTCGCGACCACCGCAAGTTGGGCGTCGAGCTGGACCTGTTCAGCTTTCCCGACGAGATCGGTTCAGGCTTGGCGGTTTTCCACCCTAAGGGCGGCATCATCCGTCGGGAGCTGGAAGAGTATTCGCGGCGCAAGCACGAGCAGGCGGGCTATGAATTCGTCAATACCCCGCACATCACCAAAGAGCAGCTGTATGTCACGTCGGGCCACCTCGAGTGGTACGCCGACGGCATGTATCCGCCGATGCATCTCGACGCCGAATTCAACGAAGACGGCACGGTACGCAAACCCGGCCAGGACTACTACCTCAAGCCGATGAACTGCCCGATGCATCACCTGATCTACCGGTCGCGGGGACGGTCGTATCGCGAACTTCCGTTGCGGCTCTTCGAGTTCGGCAGCGTTTACCGCTATGAGAAGTCGGGTGTGATCCACGGCCTGACCCGGGTGCGCGGCATGACCCAGGACGACGCGCACATCTACTGCACCCGCGAGCAGATGCGTGACGAGCTGACCTCGGTGCTGCGGTTCGTGCTGGACCTGTTGGCCGACTACGGGCTCAATGACTACTACCTCGAACTGTCCACCAAGGACCCCGACAAATACGTCGGCTCCGACGAAGTGTGGGAAGAGGCCACCGAGATTCTGCGCGAGGTCGGCGAGGCTTCCGGCCTGCACCTGGTGCCGGACCCAGGCGGTGCGGCGTTCTACGGCCCGAAAATCTCAGTCCAGGTCAAAGACGCGCTGGGGCGTAGTTGGCAGATGTCGACGTTGCAGGTCGACTTCAACATGCCGGATCGCTTTGCGCTGGAATACACCGCCGCTGACGGCTCGCGGCAGCGCCCGGTGCTGATCCACCGGGCCTTGTTCGGGTCGATAGAGCGGTTCTTCGGCATCCTCACCGAGCACTACGCCGGCGCCTTCCCGGCCTGGCTGGCGCCGGTCCAGGTGGTCGGTATCCCCGTCGCCGACGGTCACGTGCCGTACCTGGAACACGTTGCCGCGCAGCTGAAGTCGCATGGCGTTCGGGTCGACGTGGACGCCAGCGACGACCGGATGGCCAAGAAGATCGTCAACCACACCAACCAGCGCGTGCCGTTCATGTTGCTGGCCGGCGATCGCGACGTCGAAGCCGGCGCGGTGAGTTTTCGGTTCGGCGATCGCACGCAGATCAACGGCGTTCCGCGCGATGAGGCCGTAGCAGTCATCAAGCAGTGGATCGCAGATCGTGAAAACGACGTTCCTACCGCCGATTTGGTCAAGGTAAGCACTCGTGGCTGAGGACGACTCGAGCCTGGTCGATTTCGGTGACGGCGGCGAGCACAGCCGCGAGGAGCCGACGGCCCTGGTCGACAGAGGTGCCGGCGAAGCAGACCACCTGCAGCGGCTGTGGACGCCCTACCGGATGAGTTACCTGGCCGAGGGCCCGCTCAAGCAGGACGACGGCACGAAGGACCAGCCGTTCACCGACATCCCGCAGTTGTCCGACGAGGACGGTCTGGTGGTCGCGCGCGGCAACCTGGTCTATGCGGTGCTGAACCTATACCCGTACAACCCGGGCCATCTGATGGTGGTGCCGTATCGCCGCCTCTCCGAGCTCGAAGACCTGACCGAGCTCGAAAGCGGCGAGCTGATGGCGTTCATCCAGAAGGCGATCCGCGTCATCAAGAACGTCTCGCGGCCGCACGGATTCAACGTCGGGGTCAACCTGGGCCACTCGGCGGGAGGCTCGCTGGCCGAGCACCTGCACGTGCACGTGGTGCCGCGATGGGGCGGTGATGCCAACTTCATCACGATCATCGGCGACTCGAAAGTGATCCCGCAGTTGCTGCGCGACACCCGCAGCCTGTTGGCCACCGAGTGGGAACGGCAATCATGAGTGGAACGTCGTGAGCAGGCTCTTATCCCGCGAAGGAGTAGCCAAGGTCACCAGTCCGGTGGCACGGGCGTTGCTGCACGCGGGATTCACCGCGGACGGGGTGACGATCTTCGCCACCGCGGCCGCGGTATTGGGCGCGTTGACGCTGTTCCCGATCGGCCGGTTGTTCGCCGGGGCCGTGGTGATCTGGTTTTTCGTGATGTTCGACATGGTCGACGGGGCGATGGCGCGAGAAAGCGGCGGCGGCACGCGTTTCGGCGCGGTGCTCGATGCCACCTGCGATCGCATCAGCGACGGCGCGGTGTTCTGCGGGCTGGCCTGGTGGGCGGCATTCGGCCTCGGCAGCCGGCCGTTGGTCGTGGCGAGCTTGATCTGTCTGGTGACCTCTCAAGTGATCTCGTACATCAAGGCCCGTGCCGAAGCCAGTGGGTTGTCCGGCGATGGCGGCCTGATCGAGCGACCGGAACGGTTGATCATCGTGCTGGCCGGTGCGGGCTCGTCCGACTTCCCGATATTCCCACTGCCGTGGGCGTTGCCGGTGGCGATGTGGTTGCTCGCGGCGGCCAGCATGGTCACCTGCGCTCAGCGGTTGCACACCGTGCGGCACTCGCCCGGCGCAGCGACTCCGCTGCCGCCGCCCGGCACCTCGGAACAGGCCGAGTCGTGATCTCCCCGGCCGGTCTGAAACTGCGTGGTATCGGCGGTCTTTCGCTCGGCAGTCGATTGGCCGACTGGGGGTATGCGGCCGGCTGGCTGACGGTGCGCGCCATACCGGAATTCGCGGCGCGCAGCGTCTTCGACGCGGGAGCGCTGTACGCGTCTCGCAGCGGGGGACCGGACCAGCTCCGCAAGAATCTCGCCCGCGTGATCGGAGTCGAGCCCGAAGACGTGCCGGGCAGTCTGATGCGGGAGTCGCTGGCGTCCTATGCCCGCTACTGGCGCGAAGCGTTCCGGTTACCGACGATGGATCAGCACAAGCTCGGTCTGGCGCTCGCCGAAAATGTCACCGGCCAAGAGCATCTGGACGCGGCGCTGGCCAACGGGCGTGGCGCGGTGGCGGCGCTGCCGCACAGCGGGAATTGGGATATGGCCGGGGTGTGGATGACCCAGACCTACGGCAGATTCACCACCGTCGCCGAACGCCTCAAGCCCGAATCGCTGTACCTGCGGTTCGTCGAGTACCGGGAAAGCCTTGGCTTCGAAGTGATCCCGCTGTCCGGTGGTGAGCAGCCGCCGTTCCAGTTGCTCAGCGAACGGCTGAAGGACAACAGGTTCGTGTGTCTGATGGCTGAGCGGGATCTCAGCCGCACCGGTGTTCAGGTGGACTTTTTCGGCGAACCGACCCGGATGCCGGCCGGCCCGGCGAAACTGGCGATCACCACCGGGGCGGCGCTGTTGCCCGTGCATTCCTGGTACGACGGCGACGACTGCCGAGTCACGTTCTTCCCGGCGCTGGATTGCAGCAGCGGCGACGTCGGCGTCGTCACTCAGGCACTGGCCGACGTGTTCGCCCGCAACATCGCCGCGCATCCCGCCGACTGGCACATGCTGCAGCCGCAGTGGCTGGCCGATCTATCCGATGAGCGACGGGCCCGATTGGCGGGGAGCTGATGCGGATCGGGATGGTGTGCCCGTATTCGTTCGACGTGCCGGGCGGCGTGCAATCGCACGTGTTGCAGCTTGCCGAGGTGATGCGGGCCCGCGGCCAGGACGTCAGCGTGCTGGCGCCCGCGTCGCCGCACGTCGAGTTGCCCGAGTACGTGGTCTCGGCCGGTCGGGCCGTCCCGATTCCCTACAACGGCTCGGTGGCCCGCGTGCAGGTCAGCCCGGCCGTGCACGGCAAAGTCCGGCGCTGGCTGACCGAGGGCGACTTCGACGTGCTGCATGTGCACGAACCCAATGCGCCCAGCGTGTCGATGTGGGCGCTTCGCATTGCCGAGGGGCCCATCGTGGCCACCTTTCACACCTCGACCACCAAATCGCTGACACTGTCCGTGGTTCAGGGGCTGCTGCGGCCGATGCAGGAGAAGATCGTCGGCCGCATCGCGGTGTCCGACTTGGCCCGGCGATGGCAGATGGAGGCGCTGGGATCGGACGCGGTGGAGATACCCAACGGCGTCGACGTCAAGGCGATGGCCTCGGCGCCACTGCTCGACGGCTATCCCCGGCCGGCCAAGACGGTGCTGTTCCTGGGCCGCTACGACGAACCGCGCAAGGGCATGGCGGTGCTGGTCGATGCGCTACCCAGCCTGGTCGAGCGGTTCCCGGGGCTGCAAGTGCTGATCGTCGGCCGCGGCGACGAGGACGAACTACGCGAGAAGGTCGGGGATTTGGCCGGCCATCTGCGCTTTCTCGGCCTGGTCGACGATGCCGCCAAGGCGTCCGCGATGCGCAGCGCCGACGTCTACTGCGCACCGCATCTCGGCGGGGAGAGCTTCGGCATCGTGCTCGTCGAGGCGATGGCGGCCGGTACGCCGGTAGTGGCCAGCGATCTGCATGCGTTCCGGCAGGTGTTGCGTGACGGCGAGGCCGGGCGGTTGGTGAAAGTCGACGACAGCGCCGCGCTCGCCGAAGGTCTGATCGCCGTACTCGAGGACACCTCGCTGGCCGAGCAATACGCCAAGGCGGGCGCTGAAGCGGTGCGACGCTATGACTGGTCGGTGGTGGCCAATCAGATCATGCGGGTCTACGAGACGGTCGCGGTCAGCGGCAGCAAGGTCCAGGTGGCGAGCTGATGTGGTGGACGATTGGGCTGGTCGTCGCCTCGGTCCTCCTGATAGTCGTGCTGCTGGGCTTCGTTGCGTGGGGGTTTCGCACAGCGAATCGGCTCGATCGCCTGCACGTGCGCTACGACCTGTCCTGGCAGGCTCTCGACGCGGCGCTGGGGCGCCGGGCCGTGGTGGCCCGCGCGGTCGCGGCGAACGCGTTGGGTGGGCACTCCGACGCTGCGGCCCGCGAGCTGGTGGCGTGTGCCGACGCTGCCGAGAGCGCACCGCGACAGGCGCGCGAGGGCTGCGAGAACAAGTTGGCGGCCGCGCTGGCGACGATCGAACCGGCCTCGGTACCGACGGGCGTGATCGCGGAGCTGGCTGACGCCGAGGCTCGCGTGGTGCTGGCCCGCCGATTCCACAACGACGCGGTCCGTGACACGCTCGCTTTGCGGGAGCGGCGTCTGGTTAGGTTGTTCCGATTGGCCGGAACAGCCAAGCTGCCAACCTATTTCGAGATTACCGAACGCTCGCACGCACTCCGCCATGCCGATCATCCGGCCGCCGGCCGACGAACCTCGGCGCGGGTCGTGCTGCTCGACGAGAAGGGCGCGGTACTGCTGTTGTGCGGGTCTGATCCCGCGGCGTCCGGCCTGGCGGACGCCACGACGCCGCGGTGGTGGTTCACCGTGGGCGGGCAGGTCGGTGATGGCGAATCGCTCGCCCACGCCGCTGTGCGTGAGCTGGCTGAGGAGACCGGTCTGCAGATCGATGCCGCCGATCTGATCGGGCCGATCTGGCGGCGCGATGCCGTGTTCGACTTCAACGGCGCCGAGATCGACAGCGAGGAGTTCTTCTTCGTCCACCGCACCCAGCGCTTCGAGCCGTCCACCGGGGGCCGCACCGAGCTGGAGAGCCGCTATATCCATGGCCACCGATGGTGCGACCCCGCTGATATCGATGAGCTGGCCGACGCCGGCGAGACGGTGTATCCGCTTCAGCTCTCCGAGCTGCTCGCCGAAGCGGCTGCCCTGGCAGGCGCGCCGGATCGGCCGCGACAGCTGCAATCCATCCGCTGAGCTCGTGCTCCGCCGCCGGAGGGAAATCGGCTGGTGTGCGACCACTAGAATGGTGGCGATATCGGGCAACGAGACACCGACGATAGAGGTAGCAGTGGAAAGCGCTAAGCCGAATGGCGCGAATGGCACGGCGCGGACCGGAACCGCGCGGGTCAAGCGCGGCATGGCCGAGATGCTCAAGGGCGGCGTCATCATGGACGTCGTCACCCCGGAGCAGGCCCGGATCGCCGAGGGCGCCGGCGCCGTCGCGGTCATGGCACTGGAGCGGGTACCCGCCGACATCCGCGCTCAGGGTGGGGTGTCGCGGATGAGCGACCCGGACATGATCGAGGGCATCATCTCCGCGGTGACCATCCCGGTGATGGCCAAAGCGCGTATCGGCCACTTCGTCGAAGCCCAGATTCTGCAGAGCCTCGGGGTGGACTACGTCGACGAGTCCGAGGTGCTGACGCCCGCCGATTACACGCACCACATCGACAAGTGGAAGTTCACCGTGCCGTTCGTCTGCGGCGCGACCAATCTCGGCGAGGCGCTGCGGCGGATCAACGAGGGCGCAGCGATGATCCGCTCCAAGGGAGAGGCCGGCACCGGCGACGTGTCCAACGCCACCACTCACATGCGCGCCATCGGGGGCGAGATCCGGCGACTCGGTTCACTATCCGAAGATGAATTGTACGTAGCGGCAAAGGAATTGGCCGCACCTTTTGACCTTGTCGTCGAGGTCGCGCGGGCGGGAAAGCTGCCGGTCACGCTGTTCACCGCCGGTGGTATCGCGACACCGGCCGACGCCGCGATGATGATGCAACTCGGCGCCGAAGGCGTGTTCGTCGGGTCGGGGATCTTCAAGTCCGGGGATCCGGCGCAGCGCGCCGCGGCGATCGTGAAGGCCACCACCTTCTACGACGACCCCGATGTGCTGGCCAAGGTGTCGCGCGGGCTGGGTGAGGCGATGGTCGGCATCAACGTCGAGCAGGTGCCGGAGCCGCATCGGCTGGCCCAGCGCGGCTGGTAAAAACAATCCGTGTCGATCGAAAAGATCCTTGATCTCGAGCAACTCGAGGTCGACATTTATCGGGGCAGTGTGTTCAGCCCCGAGCAGGGCAACTTTCAGCGCACTTTCGGTGGGCAGGTGGCGGGCCAGTCGCTGGTTTCCGCGGTGCGCACCGTCGATCCGCATTTCCTGGTGCACTCGTTGCACGGTTACTTCATCCGGCCAGGAGATTCCTCGGCGCCAACGATTTTCATCGTCGAGCGGCTGCGCGACGGTGGTTCGTTCGCCACCCGGCGGGTCAACGCGATCCAGCACGGCAAGACGATCTTCTCCATGTCGGCGTCGTTTCAGACCGATCAGGAGGGCATCCACCACCAGGACGTGATGCCGTCGGCGCCGCCGCCGGACGATTTGCCGGGTCTGAAGTCGATGAAGGTGTTCGACGACGACGGGTTCAAGCAGTTCCAGGAGTGGGACATCCGGATCGTGCCGCGCGACCAGGTTCACAAACTGCCGGGCAAGGCAGCTCAGCAACAGGTGTGGTTCCGCCACCGCGATCCGCTGCCCGACGACCCGGTGTTGCACATCTGCGCGCTGGCCTACATGAGCGACCTCACCCTGCTGGGGTCGGCCCAGGTCACCCATCTGGACGAGCGTGAGCACCTGCAGGTGGCCTCACTGGATCACGCGATGTGGTTCATGCGGGTGTTCCGCGCTGACGAGTGGCTGCTCTATGACCAGTCCTCGCCGTCGGCGTGCGGTGGCCGCTCGCTGTGCCAGGGCAAGATCTTCAACCAGTACGGCGAGATGGTCGCCGCCGTGATGCAGGAGGGGCTGACGCGCTTCCCGAGCGAGCAGCGGCCCTCCGGCCGGTGAGTGGACCGCGCGTCGGCGTTTTGGCGCTGCAGGGCGATGTTCGCGAGCATCTGGCGGCTCTGCGCGAGGCCGGCGCCGAAGCGGTCAGCGTCCGGCGGCGCGACGAACTCGACGGCGTGGACGGGCTAGTGCTTCCCGGTGGTGAATCCACCACGATGAGTCATCTTCTTCGCGAGCTGGAGTTGCTGGAGCCGTTGCGCGCCCGGCTGGCCGACGGGCTGCCCGCCTACGGTGCATGTGCGGGAATGATCCTGCTGGCCAGCGAGATCCGTGATGCCGGAACGGTCGGCCGTGAGGCCCTTCCGCTGTCGGCGATTGATATCTCGGTGCGGCGCAATGCCTTTGGACGTCAAGTCGACTCCTTCGAAGGTGACATAGCGTTCGACGGCCTCGATGAGCCGGTGCACGCGATCTTCATCCGCGCGCCGTGGGTGGAACGCGTCGGTGCGGGGGTGCAGGTGCTGGCGCGGGCCGCGGACCATCCCGTTGCGGTCCGCCAGGGGGCGGTGCTGGCGACGGCATTTCACCCCGAGGTGACGGGCGACCGGCGCATCCACCGCCTGTTCGTCGACATCGTCAACGGTCGGCGTTGACTTCCGGGGCCGGCAGTACCCACCGGATGCCGCCGATCAGAACACGGCCGACGCTGCGCACGACGGTGAGTTCGACGGGCGGGAAGTAGGGAAGCAGCAGCGGCACCCGCGCCCACAGCGGCAGCATCGAGACCGCGGTGGCGGCCAGCACGCCGTAGGGGGCCCGCGCGGCCAACGACAACGGCGGTGTCAGCAGCAGGAAACGGGCCGCGTCGCGCGCCGCCGCCGTGCTGTGCAATTCCGGCCGGTAGTCGTCGATCCGTTGCGCCAGTTCACGTTCGGAGCGTGGTGGGTCGTTTACGCCGAGCTTGGCGGCGATCTCCGCCATGCCGGCGACATAGCCGTCCCGGCCGGCCTGGTCCAGCGGGGAGGCGCCGTAGAGCTGATGGGCCCGTAGAAAACTGTCGGCTTCGGCGATGTGCACCCACTCCAGCAAGTGCGGATCGGTGGCCGTGTATGCCCTGCCGTCGGCGGCGACCCCGTGCACGTACCGGTGGATGCCGCGAACCCGATCAACCGCCCGTTCCGCGTCGACCGCGGAACCGAACGTCGTCTCGGCCAGAAAGGTGCTGGTGCGCTGCAGTCGGCCCCACGGGTCTTCGCGATAGTTCGAGTGCTCGGCCACCCCGGCCATGGCCAGCGGATGCAACGACTGCAACAGCAGGGCGCGCAAACCGCCGACGAACATCGACGCGTCGCCGTGTACTCGCCGGACCGGGCTGTCGTCGGCGAACCAGCGGGGTCCTGGCGTGTCGTGGATGCGCTCCCGCTGCGCCGGACCGTCGGGACCGGCGATCATTTCGAACAGGCTGCTGCCCAGTGCGTCCCGTACCGCTCGCAGCGGGCTCTGTGTCGTCACCATATCCACCCTACGCAGCGTTTGAAGTCCGGCATTGTGGTGTAAAGGCTGAGCATGGATTCTTCTGCCGGCCGGGCGGCTACCAGTGACTTCGACGATCCCGTCCGGAGTTGGCGCGACATTCCGGGTTGGTTTCAGTGGCGGGGTCTGCAAGAGGAGGCGGTCGCGCAGTTCCCCGACGCGGGCCGCTTCGCCGAAGTCGGCTGCTATCTGGGACGCAGCATCTGCTCGCTGGGCGAGGTGGTGCAGGAAGCGGGACTGAGCACCAGGGTCATCGGTGTCGACACCGCGCGGGGCAGTGGGCACGAAGGTCGCGGCGACATCGACGCACACGGTGCCGCGGTCGATCATGGCGGGGGGACCTTCGCAGGCCTGTTGCACCGCAACATCATTGACTGCGGGCTGGCCGACACCATTCAACTGGTCATCAGTGATTCGGTGGCGGCAGCCGAGTTGTTTCCCGACGAGTCGTTTGCCTGGGTGCACATCGACGCGCGTCATGATTACGCCAGCGTCGTCGCGGACATCACCGCATGGGCGCCCAAAGTACAACCTGGCGGTTGGCTGTCCGGCGATGACTACCAGCCCGACTGGTGGGCAGGCGTAGTGGACGCGGTCAGCGACACTCTGCCCGACGCCGACCCGTGGGGATCGATGCAGTGGCGGTGGATCAAACCGGGCTGAGCGGGTAGTTCGGCAGCGCGATTTTCTCTACCGCAAGGCCTCCGAATGTTCTGCCTGCCAAGCTCATAGCGGCTCGCACGGGCGGACTGGCGATAATTCGGGCACCGGCGTGCAGAGCGTGGATCCCCGCGCGGGTGCGCGGGTTGGCGCACCGCAACACCGCGGGCCGGACATTCTGGGCGGCGGCGACGTGCGGGCGCATGAACTGCTCGTAGCCGGCCAGCGCAGCGCGATGGTCGGCGGCCCGAGACAGCTCGCCGGCCAGCACATAAGCTCCGATCAGGGCCAGGCTGCTGCCACCGCCGCCGACCGGCGACGGACAGAATGCGGCGTCACCCAGCAAGGTGACGCGGCCCTTGCTCCAGCTCGGTGCGCGAACCTGCCCGAGGGCATCGAAATACATCGGCGCGTCGTCGAGCTGGGCCAGCACGCGCGCGGTGGCGCCGCCGGCGTCAGCGAAAGTGCGGCGCAGGATCGCAATCTGGTCGTCTCTGCTGAGATCTTCGAGACCTTTGACGTCCGACATGAACGACAGCATGGCTCGTGTGGTGCCTACGTTGTCCGGCCGCAGGTGCAACGAGCGAGACCCGGGAATTTGCTGCCAGTTCCACCAGTGGTCGTCGGACTGGTGTCGATCGATGGTCAGGTAAGCGATGTACATGCCCAAATCAGTTGTCGCAGTAGGCATGACCAGGTCGCGGGTGCGTGAGCGCAGACCCTCGGCGACGACGAGCAGGTCGGCTTCGACGGCGGAGCCGTCGTCGAGTACCGCGGTGACGTGGTCGCTGTGATCGGTGAGGCTGCGGATCTGGGTGTCGAAACGATATTCGGTGTGCTCGCGCGTGTGCTCGAGCAGAATGCGCGAGAGCTCGCCGCGCAGGATCTCCAGTTCGGCCGTCGGACCACTGACGCCAGAACCGTTCATCGGGAAGGAGGCGGCGGTCGACCCGTCGCCCCTGACGAATCGCATACCTACTTCGGTGGTGTTGGCGGCGCGGACGTCGTCCGCGATGCCCATCCGGCGGACCACCTCACACGCCGCGCCGCGCACGTCGATGTTGTGGCCCTCGTCTCGGCGCTCCGGGAACCGCTCGACGACGGTGGTCTGCCAGCCGTAGGCGGCAAGTTGATGCGCGAGTGCTGGGCCGGCGATGCCGGCACCGGAGATCAGCGCACGAGGTGGGCCCATCCGCGCTGTATACACCGATTCCTGCGGATGAAACCCCGCAACGTTCACTAGACTTTTCGGGTGCGGTTTTTACCCGGCGTCGCAATGAGTTTCGCGGCCATATGGATTGTCATCGCCCCACCTGCACTCGCCGGCCCGGTGGTGCCGCAGGGCAAGATCGACACGCTTCTGCTGTCCGACGACGAGGTCAGCTCGATCGTCGGTCTGCCGCTGCATCGCGTTGGCGACGTGTCTCCGGTGCCGGCACTGGCAAAACCCCTCGGCGAGCACAGCGAATGCCGATTCCTGATCCACTCGGACGTGGATATGTGGAGCGGTGAGTTCACGGCGTTTCGCGCGCTCAGCCAGCAGGATCAGCCAGACCAGTGGGGGTTTGTGACCTTTCAAGCAGCTGCGACTTACGCGAGTGCGGGTAGCGCGACCCAGATGTATCGACGCGCGTTCACGCCCGCGCAACGCGCATGCAACTCGGTGGTGTTGCCGATCGAGTCGGATCCGCACGGGCAGTGGCGAATCGACGGACTGACCGTCGACAACTCGGGTGCGCGATGGACCAGCAGAAACCTGCACGACGGAGAGGACAACACGTGGCACTGTGCCAACGAGGTCCGGTTGAAAAGCAACGTGATGTTCCAGGATCAGGAATGCCAGTACGGCAACGGCAGTCCGCTGGTGGCTCAAATGGCAAATATGACCGCGGACCGGATTCCGTCCTGATGGCCGCCGATCGCGCAGATTCTCGCTCGATGAATCGTGTTCTGGCCGGTGTCGGGGGTGCGGGCCTGGCGGCGTTGCTGATCGTGGGCTGCTCGCACTCCGAGTCCGGCGCCGGTCCGGCTCCTGTCCAGTTTCCGGTGCCGACTGGCACGACGAGCGGTCAGACGTCGGACGCTGTCGCGCCCAGTGGGCCGCCGTCGGCCGTGGCAAGCGCGAAACCGGTTCCGCCGCCGCTGGTTACCCCAGACCGCTTACGCACCTTGCTGGTACCACCGGACGTCTCGGGCCCGATGGCCGGTTCGCCGCTGGGCTTCGAGAAGCTGTTCAATCAGCCCGCACCCGCTATCGACCTCGGCGCCCGGTCGTCGTGCGCGGTGTTGTTCGGCCCGACGGTCCACGACTACGGCCGGGATTGGACTGCCTACAAAGGCGCGCAGCAGAAGAACGCGGAGGACAACGCCGATCATGTCGTCGGGCAGGGCGCTGGGTCGTACTCGGATCCCGAGACCGCGCGCCGCGCGTTTGCCGCTGCGTTCCCGCCGTCGCTGAGTGACTGCAACTCGGTTGCGCTGAACAATCCGCACGACAACAACCCGCAAATCACCTGGCGCCTCGATGTTTCCAGCGTCGATGGTGCCAGCGCGCGGTGGAGCCGCGTTCAGCTCAACGGTGGCCAACCCACCGATTGGAGTTGCGCGTACCAGGCCCGGCTGAAAAGCAATGTGGTGCTCTACGCGTCGGTGTGCGAGCACGGCGGTGGTGGGGCAGTGGCCGCCGGTCAGCTGACCGACCGGATGCTGATCTGGTTCCCCGACGCTTGATATCGGCTCTCAGCCAAAGCGTGCACAGGGTGACTAGAGCGAGGGCGCATCCCGTGACCGTTTCGAGCCGACGGTGGCGCGCAGGCGCTGATTTCGCGCATCGATATCCGCTCGGGTGGCCGGAACCAGCACGTCGCCACCCGGGCCGGCGGTGCCCTGCGCGTAGGCAACATGCGGAAGTTGTTGACGCTCATACTGATCGAACGCCGCCGCCAGGTCGTCAGGGTGATCAGCAAGTGCCTCGGCCAGCAGCCAGGCGCCGGTCATCGCCAGACTTGTTCCGCGGCCCGACAGCGGCGACGCGCAATATGCCGAATCGCCGACCAGTACCACCCGTCCGCTGTGCCACGTCGGCATGTGGATCTGGCTGACCGAATCGAAATAGAGCTCGGCGTCGTCGGTCGCGGCGGTGAGTAGTTCGGGGATCTTCCATTCGCTGTGGCCGTCGAACGCCTCACGTAGAAGCCGTTTCTGGGCCGAGAGGTCGTGGTAATCGTAGTCGATCCACCTTGAGCGAAACATGAACACTGCCAACGCTTTATCGCGGTAGGCGGCGATTCCGGCCAGGTGCCCGGGGAAGTTGTAGATCGGATTGCGGCGATCGGGCAGGGCATGTCCGGGCAGATCGGCCAGCGCCACGTAGAGACCGAGGTGTCGGATGAACTGCTGTTCGGGGCCGAACGTCAACCGGCGAGTGGCCGAGTGCATGCCGTCGGCGCCCACCACCATGTCGTAGCGCTGCCACTCGCCGGAGGAGAAGCGGACGTCCACCCCGTCGCCATCGTCGTTGAGGTCGGTGATCGATTGGCCAAATCGCAGCGGCGTCGACGGATGGAGAGCGCCGCGCAGCACTAGGGCGAGATCCTCGCGGGGGATCTCGGTGTCGTCCGGGCAGTCGTTGAACTCGCTGTCGGGCAATTCGGCGACCACGTCGCCACGGCCGTCGACGAACTGAACCCGCTCGCTCATGTTCACCCGCCGCGCACGGATCTCGTCGAGCACCCCCATCTTGGCAGCGACCTGAAGAGCGTCACCGCGAATGTCGATCGGCGAACCGTTGACTCGAAGATGGATCGCACGCTCGACGATCGTGACATCGTGACCCGAGTCGCCAAGAGTGACGCCGCAGCTCAAGCCGGCCATTCCGGCGCCGGAAACAAGAATGCGCATGAAATATCGCCCCTCCGTATAAGGTACGCAATGTATCCTGGGACCATAACCCCACTGTTTAGGAAACGCAATGTCTCTTAAAGGCGAGGCGCCATCCCAGCGTCGACGCGGCGCCGCCCTCGAGAACGCGTTGCTCGATGCCGCCTGGGCGGAGTTGACCGAAAGCGGGTACGACGAGCTGACCTTCGATGCCGTGGCGACCCGCGCACATACCAGCCGTGCGGTGCTGTACCGGCGGTGGAATGGCAAACAAGAGTTAGTGCGGGCCGCGTTGGCTCACCAGGTCACCACAGACTTTGTGACGGCTCCGGACACCGGCAGCCTGCGGGACGACGTCGTCGGTTTGCTACAACTGGCCAACGAGATGCGGGTCCGCATGGTCATTTTCGTGCTCACTCGACTCGGGGACTTCTTTCACGAGGCCGGCACCAATCCCGCCGAGCTCGCCGCCTTTACCCAGGGCGGCCGCGACACCGTGATCGACGAAACGATCCGGCGAGCCGTGGCGCGCGGCGAAGTCGCGCCGGGGCAGATCAGCGAGCGCGTCGCACGGCTGCCGGTCGACCTTTTCCGCCACGAGTTGATGATGACGTTGCAGCCGGTTCCACAGCGCGTGATCGAGGAGATCGTCGACGACGTTTTCTTGCCGCTGGTCAGGCTTGGCGCCGCAGAGACGTCCTGATCGCGGACCCACGTAGACTCGGCAGGCGAATTGTGAGCGACAGAAGAGGTAACAGCCGATGAGCGGCCATTCCAAGTGGGCCACCACCAAGCATCAGAAGGCCGTCAAAGACGCGCGCCGCGGCAAGGAATTCGCCCGGCTGATCAAGAACATCGAGGTCGCCGCGCGCACCGGTGGCGGTGACCCCGCGGGCAACCCGACGCTGTATGACGCCATTCAGAAAGCCAAGAAGACGTCGGTGCCCAACGACAACATCGAACGGGCCCGCAAGCGTGGAGCCGGCGAGGAAGCCGGCGGTGCCGACTGGCAGACCATCATGTACGAGGGCTACGGCCCCAACGGCGTCGCGGTGCTGATCGAGTGCCTGACCGACAACCGCAACCGTGCCGCCGGCGAGGTCCGGGTGGCGATGACCCGTAACGGCGGCAGCATGGCCGACCCGGGATCGGTGTCCTACCTGTTCTCCCGCAAGGGGGTTGTGACGCTGGACAAGAACAACCTGAGCGAGGATGACGTCCTGGCCGCCGTCTTGGAGGCGGGCGCCGAGGACGTCAGCGATCTCGGTGAGAGCTTCGAAATCGTCTCCGAGCCCACCGATCTGGTGGCAGTGCGAAGCGCGCTGCAAGACGCCGGTATCGACTACGACTCCGCCGAGGCCAGCTTCCAGCCGTCGGTCAGCGTGCCGGTCGACGTCGACGGAGCGCGCAAGGTGTTCAAATTGGTTGACGCGCTCGAAGACAGCGACGACGTGCAGAATGTCTATACCAATGTGGATCTGTCCGACGAGGTGTTGGCCGCTCTCGACGAGGAGTAGCCTCGGCGTTCCTGCGCCCAGATCGACGTTGGCGAGAGGTTCACTCGCATTTTCCCGCGCTGTCGTCGATCTCGGCGTGGGTGTGGACACACGTAGGCGCAACTTCGGCGTATCGCGGACGATTCGTCCATGGCAGAGGTCTTTCGTGGCAGCGAAGCGCTCCGCGACGCCGCGCTGACCGAGCACCAGCTGCGCCGGTGGTACCGACCGATTTTCCGTGACGTCTACGTGCCCAAGTACTACGAGCCGACCCTCGGCGATCGCACTGTCGGCGCGTGGCTCTGGTCGCGTCGGCGGTCAGTGCTCGCCGGCGCGGCTGCCGCGGCACTGCACGGCGCGGCGTGGGTTGAGACGGACATCCCGATCGAGTTGATCGGGAAAAGCGTCCGACCGCAACGGGGTCTGGTTGTCCGCGACGAAACAATCGATGGTCACGAGATCGCCCATCTGCGAGGGTTGCCGGTGACGACGGTATGTCGCACCGCGTTCGACTTGGGTCGACACCTGCCCCGCCGCGAGGCCGTGGCGCGACTGGATGCGCTGATGCGGGCCACATCGTTCTCGATTGATGATGTGAATGACCTTGCCCTGCAGCACAAAGGGTTGCGCGGAGTGCGACGGTTGAGGGCGGCGCTGGCCTTGGTCGACGGCGGCGCAATGTCGCCCAAGGAAACGTGGCTACGACTTTTGCTGCTTGACGCCGGCTTCCCGAGACCCACGTCGCAACTACCTCTGCTTCGCGGCCGCCAGTTGATCGCCGTGTTCGATCTGGGCTGGGACGAATACAAGGTGGCCGCCGAATACGACGGCGACTATCACCGCAGCGACCGTCGGCGGTTCGTCAAGGACATCGACAAACTCGGTGTCGCTGACGAACAGGGCTGGCTCGTCATCCGAGTAGTCTCCGAGCACCGGCCCCGCGACATCGTCAGCCGGGTATACCGCGCCCTGACCCGTCGCGGGTGGCGCCCAGATCCACGCCAGCGCGCTGCCCTCTCGCGTTTTCCCGCGCTGTCGTCGATTTCGGCGTAATTAGTCGTATCCGTGACGCATGTCCTCGACGATGCGCGGGTGTTCCAGGGTAGACGGCTCCAAGGTGCGCGGTCGCACATCGGGCGCGAATACCGTTGCGGCCTCGAGCACCGACTTGTCCAGGAATCGCAGCGGCGGGGCATCGAGCGGCAGCGCTGGATGCGGCGCGCGGTCACCCCGGCGGGCCAGTGCGAAGCCCCAGTCGCCGAACGTGGGCACGTAGACGTGATACGGCGTGACCGCGTATCCAGCCGCCGTGATGGTGGAAACCGTTCGCCAGAAGGCTGTTTGGGTCGAATACGGGCTACCCGACTGCACCACCATCAACCCGTTGGGCGTGAGCACGCGGGACACCAGCGCGTAGAACTCGGTGGAGTACAGCCTGCCCAGCACCGGGGTATCGGGATCGGGTAGGTCGACGATCACGGCGTCGAAGGATGGTGTCTTCGAGCCACGCAGCCAGGTCATCGCATCACCGGTCACGATGTGTACCCGTGGATTGTCCAACGAGCCACCGTTCGCGGAACGCATTGTGCTGCGCGCTAATTCGACGACGGCTGGGTCGAGTTCGATCTGCACGATGTTCTCGACGCCGGGTGCCCGCAACAATTCGCGCGCCGCCAGGCCGTCGCCGCCGCCGAGCACGAGCACCGACCGCGCTCCGGCCCCCAATGCGGGGTAGACGAGGCTTTCGGTATAGCGGTACTCGTCACGGGTGGAGAACTGCAGACCACCGTCGAGGTAGAGCCGCATGTCGTTGCCGCGGCGGGTGACCACGATCTCCTGATACGCCGACTGCCGGTAGGCGATGATCGGGTCGGCGTAAAGCCGCTGGCGACTGGTCGTTTCGATGTCCTGGGCCCGGACCAGTAGGGCAGCAAGTAGCGCCAGCGCCAGGCCCAGCGCGCCGAAAGCCATGATCAGTTGCCGGGTGCTCACAACCCGGCGCAGCAGGAAGATCGAAACGACCGCCGCAGCAAGCAGATTGATGATGCCGGTGGCAGCGGCACCGCGGATCATGCCCAGATGGGGGAGCAGCACGAACGGCCACGCCAGGCCGCCGATCAGCGCGCCAAGATAGTCCGCGGCGTTGAGATCGGCCAGTGTCCGGCCGGTGTCGGTGGCGCCGGCCGTGCGACCCTGCTGCAGCAGGGTCATCAACAGCGGCACCTCGGCGCCGACCAGCGCGCCGATCAGCGCGGTGCCCAGTGCCAGCGTCAGCAGCGACCCGCCGACGAAGGAGAACATCACATACAACGCCGCAGCAGACAACCCGCCGACGATGGCCAACAACGCCTCCACCGCGACGAAAGCGATTGCCGCCCAATGTAACAGCGGCTTGACCAGCAATGCCCCGGCGCCCAGCGCGGCGATGTAGCCCGCGACAATCAAGGAGGTGGCGACGATGCCGCCGCCGTTCAGGCTCGTCGACAGGGTCAGCAGCGCCAGTTCGTAGACGATGCCGCACGCCGCGCACGCGGCGACCGAGGCGAGCAACACCGCCCGCCAGCGCGTGGTGGCGGCCGGTTCCCCGACTGTGGTATCGGGCTGCTGGTCAGTCGAAGTCATGACAGCGCGGCAGCGGTCACTCCTCCCACGGCCAGCAGCATCACAGCCACGGCGAACGCGGCGGGGTGCAGCTCGGGCTCGTCGATGTGTTCATGGAAGTCACCCGGGATGATGAAGTGCAGCGACAGCAGCGCGATCCCTTGCAGGACGACGCCGATCAGCCCGAAGACAGCGACGCCGACCAATCCCTGCCCGAGCTTGCTGTAGCTGTTGGTGATCGCGCTGATGATCACGGCGGCCAGAGCGATGTAGTTCGCGCAGGCGAGCACGACCGCATTGGGGCGGCGGTCGACAAAGACCAACTGTCGCAGTTTCCCTGGGGTGAGCAGGTCGACCACGATGAAGCCGACGATGAGCACAGCGGTTCCCACCAGGAAATACGAGAGGGTGGCGACGGCGCCTTTGAGCACCGGATCGATGTCGATGCTTCCTAATTCGACTGCCAGATACATCGGTGTCTCCTTTATGAGTGAGTCTGGTGATATGTCATTTGGCTCCACCCGGGCCGCCTGTGCTGCCGCCCGAGCCGCGGGAGGGAGAGCCCGGGTAGAAGCCCGGGCCGAGGAAGATGAATGACCCGTGGCTGTAGCCGGCGGCCAAGTCCTCGACGCGGATGCTGCACGGGTGCGTGCCATCGGCGCCGACCGACACGATGGCGTCGTCGTAGCGCAAGTACTGGCTGCCACCGTTGGCGGCGCGCGCAGCCGGGCTCTGATAACCGGTGAGCGTATCGGCCACCTGGGTAGGCGATCCCGTGCACAGGTACCGGGTGCCGTCCGCGTCGCGCGAATATTCCTGGTAGTGCGAGGCAATATATGAGCGGATGTTCCTGTGCTGCAGGGATATCCCAAGAACCAGGCTGATTATCGACGAAACGGCCAGCCCCAGTGCCATCACGAACAGAGCGTTACGGCTCATGGGCGCCAGCGGCTGGTGGTGTAGACGACGGTCCCGCCGACCGCCGCGGGGTATAGGTGCCAGGTCTGCCAACGCCACCCGGGGCCGTCGGGCTCGGCGGTAAGCGCGGTGAGCGCGGCATCGTCACCCGGGAATGAGCCGCCGAGCCAGCCGTTCTCGGTTTCGCACTGTTCACGCAGTCGGTCGGCGAGCCGGCGAAACGCGGACTCGTCGTGGAGGTTGATTTGAGACTCGAGGTGATATCCCGGTGCCCGGGTCTGGTCGGGGAGCTCTCCGTCGAGCTCGCACGAAACCTGTTCGGAAAAAACGGTATCGGGATGCTGGACGCTGACGACGTGCGAGGCGCCCAGGACTCCGAGCACCAGTGCGCCGCCGTCGGGGTGGTCGAGGCGGCAGGTGGCCAGGGGCAGTGGGGCCGGGTTGTTGAGCGCCAGCCCGAGCTCGGAGCCGCGGACGTCGACAGGGGTTACCGACAGCTGATGAAGGGGCACTTATGTTGGCCCTACTCAGATTCCGGTGGCGGGGCCGGGTAGACGGTGAGCTCGCCGGGCAGCACCGACCGGCCGGTGGACACTTCCCAGGGCGTGTCCGGCGCCCAGCGCTCGAAGGAGAGCAGCGCCGTCTTGTCGGCGCTGGCGTAGTCGACGAAGTCCATCTCACCGCCGGCGGGCAATCCCGTGGTGCCCTCGGTGGTGTAGCCGGCGTGCCCGCGTTCTGACTCGTTGTAGGTCACGTCATCGACGACGTGCGGGCCGCCCGGCTGCAGCTGGAGGTCCTTGCGGGCCGTCCACATCGCGAGTTCGAGCCGCCCGTCGTCGTCTTCGACGCTGAACCAGATCGGCTCGTCACCACCTTCCAGCAGGTGTTCCCACCAGACGAACGGGCCCTCGCGGTAGGTGACCGAGCCGCGCACGACGTAGTCGATGCCGCCGTGGCTGACGATCGCGCCCGGCCCGAGCTGACGGGGTCCGAATTGCGGCGCCGCCGAGGCGAACGCGAGCGGATCCTGGCGGTCGCCGCTCGGTTTCTTCGGTCGGCGCAGCGCCGCGACGAACACGACGACCGCCGCGACGAACAGCACCGCAGCCAGCACGAGCAGTACTGTCCCCATGCGCAACCTTTCCGCATGACCGCACCGCGGTGTGACCGTTAGTGCGGTTCAAATTAACAGAGTTTGCTGGGCGGGGTTGCGGTACGGATATCTACCGGGCCCCAGCGCAGGAACGAGGCTCGTGGCAGCGCACCGACCGACTCGTCAGAAGATGATGGTCTGGTTGCCGTATTGGATGACGCGGTCTTCGCAATGCCACCGCACGGCGCGCGACAGGGTGGCGCGTTCGACATCGGCCCCGAGTCGTGCCAGATCGCCGACGGTGTGGCGGTGATCAACCCGAACGACGTCCTGCTCGATGATCGGCCCGTCGTCAAGTTCTTCGGTCACGTAGTGAGCGGTCGCGCCGACGAGCTTGACGCCTCGCTCCTTGGCCCGACGATATGGTGCGGCACCGATGAACGCCGGCAGGAAGGAGTGGTGGATGTTGATCACCGGACAACCGACCTCGTCGAGGAACTGTCGGCTCAGGATCTGCATGTAGCGCGCCAGCACCACCAAGTCGACGTTGCCGCGCAACAAGTCGAGCTGGCGTCGTTCGGCCTCGTCGCGGAGCTCCTTGGCGGCCGGTAGGTAAATGAACGGCGTACCGAACGGACGTACTTGGTCGACGAGGTCGGGATGGTTGGCTATCACCATGACCACTGACATGTCGAGATCACCGCGGCGGTTTCGCCACAGGAGATCCAACAGACAGTGGTCCTCTTTCGATGCCATGATCGCGACCCGTTTGGGTTTTGCGGCCTCGGTGAGCCGGAAATCCATCCCGAACTTGTCGGCCACCTGCTCGGTGAAGTCACGGGCCAGTTCGTCGCGCACTGCCGGGAGTCCGGGCAGGTGAAAGACCGTGCGTTGCATGAAGATTCCGTCGGCCTGCTCGGTTGAGTGCTGATCCAGCGAGATGATGTTCGCGCCCGCGGAAGCCAGGAACGTGGTGACGGCTGCCACCAATCCGGACCGGTCAGCGCAGCGCAGCAGGAGCCTGCCGACGTCTTTGACCGGCAATGTCACGCGGGGCGTTCCGACGAACTTCTCGCCGGCCGCCGGCAGACCTGGGCCGCTGTCGGTTGGGCTGGTCATCGCACTCCCTTCGCGCGCCTGAAGCTCGACCCAGAGGCTGGCCAGCTCGAAGGATGCGTTCGCAACCGAGCCCCGCGCCGCCGGGCTCAGCTTCCCGGTTGGCCGGGCTTTCCAGGTTCGCCAGGGGCCCCGCCCGGTGCGCCGCCGGCACCACCGAGGCCGCCCTCACCAGGCTGACCGCCGGGTCCGGACGCCCCACCGTTGCCGCCTGCTCCGCCGTGGCCGCCCATACCGCCGTGTCCACCGGCGCCGCCCTTGCCACCAGCACCCCCTTTGCCACCAGCGCCGCCGCTGCCGCCGTCGCCGTTGTCACCGCTCGGGTCGAAGGCTGCAGCGACCGCGCCGCCGGGAAAGAGGGCGGGGCCGCTGACGGTCTTGCAGACGGGGTCGACGCGATAGGCGTGAGCGCTAGGCGCGAGGCCCACCGAAGGTAGTACCGCAGCTAGCAATATGCCGGCGGCCGCCCCCAAACCCACCCCGGGACGGTATCGATTGACATTGCGAGGCCTGCAATTTCGCGTGCCAAAGCTTGGACGAATCATCGGTCTACCTCCCGGCGAGCAGCATGTGTCTCAGTAGCCGTCAACGTAGTTCCACAAATAGGAGCGGGTTGGCAAACGCACAGATTCAAAGAGAGTTTTTGGTTATCGTCTGGCCGCGTATGCGATTCCCCGGGTTGGTTTTGTGACGAGGCCGCCCCATCTCACACCGGATTCAAAGGAATGGGTTCGGCGGCTGCACCGCTGCGAGGTAGTGAGTGGCTATTTCGGCGGCGGACCACTCACCGTCAGCGGAAGCGACACTGAACCCGCTGTGCCGGTCATGGTAATCATCCAGCGGCCGTTGAGATTCAGCGTCAGTCGAAACTGGAAGCATGCAAAGCCGACGTCCGCGTCCAATAAATTCAGCGGCAGCTCGCGATGCATATGCAGCGGTTCGGCACCGTTGGGTGGCGATACCTCCACGACGAGTAGACGATCTGCATCGCTGTCGTCCCCTTGCGTCAGCACTACGATGTCGAACCGTGCTACTCGGTCGCGGCCAACTTTGTACTTGGAGATAACACCGCCTTGTACATTGAGCTTGTTGTTCACGGCTTCGACCTTCTCGGCCAAAAATGCCCCGCTTATCTTCATGCTTCCAGTATGCGTAAACACAGCTGCGCAGTTGGGGAATTGAGCCAGCCGATGGGATGCGTCTCGCGGTCGCGCGTGAGCGCGAGGCGCCATTACGTCACACTCGCGCCGCCGTGAACTCCAGATCGTAATCGCCTAGTAGTCAACGCCTTTGGGAGACGGCACTCGGGGCTCGGTGGCTTGTCCGAGCACACACGGCCGGCAATGTCGGCTATGCGCACAACTTTTCGAGTTGACTGATTTGGGAATCCAGGTCGTGGCGGATCGGATCTTGAACAGCAGCCCCCGCCTCGGCCAAGTAGTTGACGCCGAGCTGCTGCATCGTATTGGCGAAGGAGTTGGCGGCGTTGGCGAGTTCGCCTGGAGCCGCGGTATTTGCGGCGAGCCGTTCCTGCAGATACGAGCCACCGCCTATGAGCGCCAAACGGGCATTGGCGGCAATCGCGAGTTGGACGTCTGGGTTTTGGCTTTGCAGGTGGGTATTGATGACCACCGATTTGTGGGCCACTTTGTAGGCCGAGCAAACGTTCGCTTTCGCGTCACCGCCTTGCTGAGCTATCGCAGCATCCTTGTGCATCGGATGGAAATATGCCAGTGCCGCAAGGGCAGCCGCGAGCACGGCGATTGCCAGCGCTGCATACGCGGGCCAACCGGACGCGCTCAGTCCGCGCGGGAAAGGCACCGGCGTTTGCGGAGAATTTTCCGTTGCGGACTCCTGCTGGCTTTCTGCGTGAGAGGACTTCGAGGCGGGCGTGTCAGTCATCAGGTGAGAATATCGCGCATCAGTGACGCTGGTAGAGCATTACCGAAATGACCGCGGACGCTTCAGCCTTTCTCGTGGTGGCGGCCCCAATTACCGCTCAGTGACTCGAATCTGGGTCGAGGACCATCGCCAGGAAATCGAGGCGCCACAGGGCCTGGAACAATTTGCGGGCGAACTTCTCGACGTCGGCCACGCTGCCCCGAGTTGAGGTTTGGCCGTGCACCGACGCGGCGATTTCTCGAATCGTGCGCTGCCCATCTATCTGTTGCACGTAAGGCAACTGGGCCGAATTCAGCGTAGTTCGCCAGTCCGTCCGGTACAGCTCACTGCCGGACAAACCACAGCGCATCCGCATCATCGGGACGTAATCCAGGCAACCAGGTGTCGAAAAGTCAATCGCGTAAGACTCTTTCGGCCGCTCGGGACGGCATGCCATGAAGAAGTGGCAGGCGTTGACAGTGTTGATACGTTCGGTCGCCGACCATATTGCCGGCTCCGGCAGTGCGTTTAGCGCCGGGTGCACCATGTTGGGCCGCGCGAACAGGTCGTGCGGGTAGTACGGCGCCTTGTTGAACCAGCCCTGGAAAACGAGCCCCGCCCCGGTAACCAAGTCGATGCAGTCATCGACGGTGTAACTGCGCTCGCGGCCGTGCAAGAACGTATCCACCAGCACGGCATCAGACTGCAGATTTCGGGCCATTCTCAGATACGGCTGCACCAGATGATCAGGGGAGAGAAGCGACAGCGTCTCCCGCACCGTCGCGATCGACGATTCGTTCTGTTCGAGCCCCAAGTCACGAAAGAACGACTGCAGCAACTCGAGTCCGACGCGGCCGTACGCGGCATAGAGCATCACCCCCATCGCGCCGTCGGGTCGCAGGCAACGTGCGATGGCATTCATCCCGATCTGCGGATCGGCCATGTGGTGTAAGACGCCGGTCGACACGATCAAGTCGAAATCCAACCCCAGAGTAGGTAATTCTTCGATCGGGAGCAGATGCAACTCGAGGTTGAACAACCCGTGCTTGTCCTTGAGATACTGCTGATGATCCAGCGACGGCTGACTGATGTCCACCGCGACCACTTTGGCGTCCGGGTTCATGAACGCGAATACCGCCGCCTGATTGGTGCCGCAGCCGGCGATCAAGATATCCAGATCGCGCTGGTATTCCCGGTCCGGCCACAGGATCCGGTGCGCGTGGCTGGGGTCATACCATTCCCAGTTGTGAGTCAGCCACACTTCCAGGTCCTGTATCGGCTGCGGGTACCGATAGCGCTCGTACTGGCGAGAGACCACATCGGCACGCGGGTTCTCATTCACTTCTGCACCGGCCCTTGTGTCGAGTTGTTATGCGCAACAGCGATTTTCACCAGCCAGCTCATTGTCGCCCGACCTCACACGACCTGTAAGCCCTCCGGAATATTCTCCGGATTGCGCCAGAAGGCGTCGTTGACAAAGCGGCTGAACAGGTCCGGCGGCAGCAGGCTCGCGCGCGGCTCGGCCTTGACCTGACCGCGCACGGTGTGCAGCCCCGGCGTGCCGGCGCGTTCGTCGAATCCGGTGACGTCGTAGTCGACGTGGTCGAATTCGTGCTCGAAAGCCGGCTCGCCGATGAAGTCGTAGATGGCGTGCATGGTCTTGGCCGGATCGGTGGTCAGGGTTTCGTACTGAACCAGCAGCAGACGCTCCCGTTGCGCGCCGTAGCACGCCTGCTTGAGCGCATCGTAGGGGGCACCGACCATGCCGTCCTGTGACGCAATGCCATTGGCGCGGGTGTACACCGTGCCGCCGGCGCTGTAGTTGAACATCGACGACGGGCTGAAGACGTTGCGCTGAACCAGTCGCTCGATGCTGTCGATCACCCACGGCAGTTCGCGCACGCAGGCAATGACTTTCGCATCGGGGAAGAGTTTGGCAACCGCCGGCATCCAGGCGCACCAGGCTCGGCTGGTATCGAATATGACCTCGGCGGAGGAGTCGGCATAGTAATTGTCGAACAATCCATGCAGAATGCGCTCGCGCTTGGCGTCATCGATGAAAATCGAATACTCGTTGCGCGCGCTCATCTCGCTGAGCAGCGCGCCGAACAGACCGGCCAGTGGACCCGACATACCGGCCTGGAAACGCGGGTTTTGTCGCAACAACGCGGCCAGCAACGTCGAACCGGAACGCGGCAAGCCCGAGATGAAGTGAATCATTGCCATGGACGCCCCCTTTTAATTCCGTGGCGTTGCGGCATCCGGGCGCGAGGATGCCGGCACAGGTTAACCGACCGGTGATGGTCAGCACTGGCAATCGACCAGGTGTGCATGAAAAAGCTGTCCTTTCGTGTACGGCCTTGAGCCGTCGCCGCACACGACAACCGCGGCCGGGTCTTTCGACCGGGCCGCGGCTGCCGTGTCGCTCAGCGGTGAACTATCACGGGACGTTCGCGCCGGGTGTGCCGGGCGTGCCGGGCGCGTTGACCACCCCGGCGCCGCCGTTGCCGCCGTTGCCGGCGGTGCCTCCATGTGCCGTACCGCCCAGGCCGCCGACGCCGCCATGACCGGTTCCAGGTGCGGGCGCCCCGGCGCCACCGGCCCCGCCGTTACCGCCGGTTCCGCTGGCGGTGGCAGTGGTGAAGCCGTCGCCGCCGTTGCCGCCGGCCCCGCCAGCGGCGGTGGCTGTGCCGGCACCGCCGGCACCACCGTCCCCGCCGGTCCCGGTGACACCGGAGCCGAACTGTGCGAATCCGCTGCCGCCGTTACCGCCGGCCCCGCCGACGCCACCGGCAGCCCCGCCGCCGTTGCCGCCGACACCGCCGTCGCCGCTGACGCTGGTGACCCCGGTGACGGTGGTTTGCGGCTCCACGTAGCTGTACAGACCGGCGTTGCCGCCGTTGCCGGCGCCGACGCCCGTGCCGCTGTCGCCGCCCACGCCGCCGATGGCGGTGCTGGAGTAGGCCGAGGTGCCGTACTCGGCGAAGACGCCGGCTGTGCCGCCGTGACCGCCGTGGGCGCCGTCGAAGGCGTTACCGCCGGCCCCGCCGGTGCCGGTGCCGGCGACCGTGGTGCCGCCGCTGGCCAAGGCGCCATCGCCGGCGCCTGCCGAGCCGGTGCCGCCAGCGCCACCGACGCTGCCGGTGCCGGTGCCGGTGCCGCCTGCGCCGCCGGTGCCGGTCCCGCTGGCGCTGGCGGAGTTGCCGAGGCCGCTGTAGCTCGCCACGGCCCCGGTGCCGCCGTGGCCGCCGGTGCCACCGTCGGAGCCGGCGCCGCCGACGCCGCCGGTGCCCGTGCCGGTGGCGCTGGCTGTGGTGCCGTCAGTCGGGCTGGAATAGGCGAGAATCTCGCCCTTGCCGCCGTCGCCGCCGGTGCCGGCGGTGGTGCCTGCGCCACCGGCACCGCCGGTGGCGGAGCTGGCACCCGCAACGGTGCTGCCTGCGCCATTGGCCGAGATGAGGCCTTCGCCTCCGGCGCCGCCGGTGCCTGTGCCGCCGGCCCCGCCGATGCCACCGTGTGCGGTGCCGGCAGCGACGCCGTAGTGAATGGCCTCGACCTTGCCGTCGCCGCCTGCGCCGCCGTCGCCGCCTGCGCCGCCGTCACCGCCCGCACCGCCAACCCCGGTACCGCTCGCGGTGCCGTAGTCCTGGCCGAACACCGCGCCCTCGCCGCCGTTGCCGCCGGACCCGCCGTCGGCGCCGTCGCCGCCAGCCCCACCGGTGCCGACGCCTGAGGCGTCACCGCTGGTCGGGTAGCCCGCCAGGCCGTAACCACCGTCGACGATGCCCTTGCCGCCGTCCCCACCGGTGCCGCCCGTAGTGGCGTCACCGCCGGCTCCACCGGTCGCCGTGCCCGAGGCGCTGCTGTTGGCGTAAAGCGCTTCGCTGTAGGCGTTGCCACCGGCGCCACCGATGCTGTGCTCGCCGGTGCCTGTACCGCCGGCCCCGCCGATCGCGGTGCCGCTGGCGTGGTCGCCCACGTCGCTGCCGTAGAAGCCGCCGAGGATTTGGGCCGTCCCGCCGTCGCCGCCCGTGCCAGCATCGACGCCGGCGCCGCCGGCCCCGCCGGTGGCCGTGCCGGTAGCGGTGCTGCCGACACCGGTGGAGCCGATGTAGCCGTAGCCGCCGTGCCCGCCGACGGCACCATTCGTGCCGCCGGCCCCGCCGGCCCCGCCGGTTGCAGTGGCATTGAAGACAGTGCCACCATCGGATGCGGTCGCGGTGGCGTAGCCACCGATACCGCCGGCGCCGCCCGCGGCCGTGGTGGTGCCGGCGCCGCCGGCTCCACCCGCCCCTGCCGGTAGCCGTACTGCTGACGACGTTGCCGGAGATGGTGGCATAGCCGCCACCGCCCCCGCCACCGCCGCCGTGGCCGGCAGCGGCTGCGGTGCCCGTACCGCCCGCTCCGCCGGCACCGCCGGCACCGCCGGTAGCACCGGCGCCCAGCTCTGCCCCGGCACCACCGACACCACCGACACCGCCGTTGCCGTAGAGCCCGTTGGCTCCATCAACGCCGTCCTGGCCCTTGAGGCCGAAGATGCCGGCAGTACCGGCCGAACCGCCGTTGCCGCCGTCACCGGGGTTGCCGCCGGTGCCGCCGGTGCCGCCGTCTTGGCCGTAACCAGAACCGGCGTTGGCAAAGGTGCCGACCGCGCCCTCTGCGCCTGTTCCGCCGACCCCGCCGTTCCCGCCGACCCCGCCGTTTCCACCGGCGCCGCTGATGCCGAAGAATCCGCCGGTGCCGCCGTTGCCGCCGTCGCCGCCGTCCGTACCGTCGGTGCCGGTGCCGCCGATGCCGGTGCCCGTGCCTGCGAAGGTGCCAGTCGTGCCGGTGTTGCCGGCGGCGCCGTTACCGCCGTCGCCGCCGTTACCGCCGTGGGCGAACAGGGCGTAGGTTCCGGCGGCCCCGCCGTCGCCACCCGCGCCGCCGTCCAGACCCAGCGAAGCGACGCCGGTTCCGCCGGCGCCGCCGTCGCCGCCGTTGCCGAAGTACAGGCCGCCCGCGCCGCCGTCGCCACCGGCACCGCCGTCGAAGCCGTCGCCGCCGGCGCCGCCGTTGCCGAAGAGGACAGCGCTACCGCCGTCGCCTCCATCAAGCGGACCGGTGCCTGACGTGAAGGTGAAGCCGTCACCACCGTTGCCGAACCACATGCCGCCGTCCTGGCCATTGGGGTCGAGAGCGGTCCCGTCCGCGCCGTTACAGATGAGGCCGCAGCTGTCGGCTACCGCGGCGGGGTTGGCCCCCTCCGCCCATGTGTTGAGCATGGTGTCGACCTGCGAGCCAAACGGGCTGGTAATCCAATCCTGTTCCAGGCCTTGCCAGAACGCAGCGAACGGATCTGCCGCTGCCGAGGAGCCGACGGTTGCTGCGCCGCTCAGCGCAGAATCAAAGCCCGCGAGCGGGTCCGCCGCCGAGGTCGCGCTCAGCGTGGCGTCCAGGCTCGCCATCCAGCTGTCCATGCTCGCGCCGAGCGCGGGATCGACGCTGGTGATGGAGGCGATGATCGGGTCGATGATGCTGTCGAGCCCGAAGTCATCCGCATGCGCGGCAGGCGCGTTGGCCAGCGGGCCTAAGCCCATCGCCAAGAAAGCGCTTGCGCCGGCACCCAGACCGGCCGCGCGCGTGCGGCGACGAACTTTCGCCTTCCTCGTCTGACGACTCCCCCTGGAACTGTGCTTACCGGCCATGCTCTTCCCCTTAGTAAATATGACGGACCTCTCAGGTGTCGTTAAGTTAAAGCTCAGGTGTTGGTTACACAAGCGAAATGAAAAAAAGATCTTGATAATTTTTCTCGCCATGATCTTGAAATGGCATTTCCGCAGGCAGAAGTGCATTTTATGCCTTTTGTTTGAAGAATATTTGTATTCGGTATTGACGCGCTAAACAATAATTTTTGTCATCCGATTGACGTATATAACTAAGGTTTTCTCAGTAAATCCTGCCGTCGGCGGCGGGTGTCATGAGCGGGTCGAGGAGTGCCAAGCTCCTCGGGAAGCTGACCGCCACGCCGCGTGTCCAACACCGCCAAATTGACCGCGGTAGCTACGCTGATCGAACAACTGTTCGTCCCAGAAGGAGACAAGGTGCGCGTGATGGGCGTGGATCCGGGCCTGACACGCTGCGGGCTGTCCGTCATCGAGAGCGGCCGCGGACGTCAGCTCATCGCACTGGACGTCGACGTCGTGCGCACGCCGTCCGACGACCCGCTGGAGCGCCGGCTGCTCACGATCAGCGACACCGTCGACCACTGGATGGACACCCATCTGCCGGACGTCATCGCGATCGAGCGCGTGTTCGCCAACCAGAACGCGAACACCGCGATGGGGACCGCGCAGGCCGGCGGTGTGATCGCACTGGCCGCCGCGAAGCGCAACATCGACGTCCACTTCCATACGCCCAGTGAGGTCAAGGCTGCCGTGACCGGCAACGGCCGGGCCGATAAAGCTCAGGTGACCGCGATGGTCACCAAAATCCTTGCACTGCAGACGAAACCGACGCCGGCGGACGCTGCGGACGCGCTCGCGCTGGCGATCTGTCACTGCTGGCGCGCACCGATGATCGCGCGGATGGCGGCTGCCGAGGCGATGGCCGCCGAACAGCGTCGCACCTACCAGGCCAAGCTGAAGGCGGCCCGGTGATCGCGTCGGTGCGGGGCGAGGTGCTCGACATCGCACTCGATCACGTCGTGATCGAGGCGGCGGGCGTGGGATACAAGCTGATGGCGGCGCCGTCCACGCTCGCCACGTTGCGCCGCGGTAGCGAAGCCCGCTTGATCACCGCGATGATCGTCCGCGAAGACTCGATGACGCTCTACGGCTTTCCCGACGCGGAGGCCCGCGACCTGTTCCTGACGCTGCTCGGCGTTTCCGGGGTGGGCCCCAAGATCGCACTGGCAACGTTCGCGGTGTACGACGCGACCGCGCTGCGGCAGGCGCTTTCCGAGGGCGACGTCGCTGCGTTGACCCGCGTCCCCGGCATCGGCAAACGCGGCGCCGAGCGGCTGGTGCTCGAACTGCGCGACAAAATCGGGCCGGTGGGAACGGGCGGATTATCGGCTTTGTCGAACGGGCACGCTGTCCGCGCGCCGGTGGTGGAAGCCCTTGTGGGACTTGGCTTCGCGGCCAAGCAGGCCGAAGAGGCCACCGACAAGGTATTGGCCGCCGACGAAGAGGCCACCACGTCGACAGCGCTGCGGTCGGCGCTGTCGTTGCTGGGGAAGACGAAGTGAACCCCGACGACGAGGATCCGCAGGACCGGGAGGTCTCTGCGGCTCTGACGGTCGGAGAGGGCGACGTCGACGCCAACCTGCGTCCCCGCTCGCTGGGGGAGTTCATCGGCCAGCCGCGGGTGCGCGAACAGTTGCAGCTGGTCATCGAAGGAGCCAAAAACCGCGGCGGCACACCGGATCACATCCTGCTGTCGGGTCCGCCGGGGCTGGGCAAGACGTCCCTGGCGATGATCATCGCCGCCGAACTCGGGTCGTCGCTGCGGGTGACCTCGGGCCCGGCACTGGAACGCGCCGGCGACCTGGCGGCCATGCTGTCCAACCTCGTCGAGCACGACGTGTTGTTCATCGACGAGATCCATCGGATCGCCCGACCTGCGGAAGAAATGCTGTACCTCGCGATGGAGGATTTCCGGGTCGACGTCGTAGTCGGCAAAGGCCCTGGCGCGACCTCGATTCCACTGGAGGTGGCGCCGTTCACCCTGGTCGGT
Source organism: uncultured Actinomycetota bacterium (assembly GCA_963753995.1). Taxonomy (GTDB): domain Bacteria; phylum Actinomycetota; class Actinomycetes; order Mycobacteriales; family Mycobacteriaceae; genus Mycobacterium. The sequence continues at coordinate 63,900 of CAVWEO010000016.1, forward strand.
GCGACCACTAGGTCCGGTGCGCTGACCGGCCCACTGCGCGACCGGTTCGGCTTCACCGCACACATGGACTTCTACGAGCCGGCCGAATTGGAGCGGGTATTGACCCGCTCCGCCCGGATTCTGGGAATCGAGCTGGGCGGCGAGGCCGGCGCGGAGATCGCGCGACGATCGCGGGGTACCCCACGCATCGCCAACCGGCTGCTGCGCCGGGTCCGCGACTTCGCCGAGGTGCGCGCTGACGGCGTGATCACCCGCGACGTCGCCAAATCCGCCCTCGCGGTATACGACGTCGACGAGCTCGGCCTCGACCGGCTGGACCGGGCCGTGCTGTCGGCGTTGACCCGCAGCTTCGGCGGCGGCCCGGTGGGTGTCTCGACGCTGGCGGTCGCTGTCGGCGAAGAGGCCACCACCGTCGAGGAGGTGTGCGAGCCTTTCCTGGTGCGGGCCGGCATGATCGCCCGCACTCCGCGCGGCCGGGTGGCGACCCCGCGGGCGTGGACGCACTTAGGGATGACACCACCCCCGCGGGCCAGCGGTCTAGGGCAGTCGGGACTGTTCGAACACCATCGGGAGCGGGCGAGCCGGGCGAACGGGTCGACTAGGAGGTCGGAATGATCACTGCCGCACTGGTATTCGCCGGGCTGGCCGGGCTGTTGCACGTCTACATCTTCACCATGGAGTCGCTGACCTGGACCAGTAAGCGCACTCGCGCCGCATTCGGTACCACTGCCGAGGAAGCCGAGACCACCAAGCTGCTGGCGTTCAACCAGGGCTTCTACAACCTTTTCCTGACGATTGTGACCGGCGTGGGCATTGGGGCAATCGAATTGGGGCACAAAGGGATTGGTGCTGCATTGATCTTCGCGGGTGTCGGGTCGATGGCCGCGGCTGCCGCTGTGTTGCTGGCTTCGGCGCCAGACAAGGCGCGGGCGGCACTGACGCAGGGCACCTTCCCGGCAATCGCCATCGTCCTACTTGTCGCGGGACTCCACTAGCCCGGATCCTGAATAAACTCAGCAGTTGCTGAGGTCGGCCACCTGCCCGATAAGGCGTGAACTTTCCGTTGCCGCACCACATCGCGGCGTTGCCCACCGGCGTGCAGAGTCATCCGCTCTGAGCTGAATCTAAGGCGCGAGCACTAGCGTGGCGGGCACGCTGACAGCATCGGGTTACTCGTTGGCGAAGGGGCACTCAGCACGCAATCGACACTTCGGTGTCCACTGTTTGAGGAGAACTCGAAAATGACTGACTCGCGTTCAGGTTTCGGCAGCCTGCACATGCCGCGCAGCCGCGGCGCGGTGAGTGGACTGCTTTTGCTCATCCTCGGAGCATGGGGCGCTTTGATCCCCTTCATCGGGCCGTACTTCCATTTCGCATCCGAGCCCGGCCAAGCCTGGGTGTGGAGCACGGCGCGAGCCTGGCTGGAGGTGTTCCCCGGAGCCATCACCGCACTGGGCGGGTTTTTGCTGCTGATTTCCGGGAATCGCGCCACCGCCATGTTCGGCGGCTGGCTCACGGTGATCGCCGGCACCTGGTTTGTGGTCGGTCGCACCTTGGCGCCCACCCTGCGGCTCGGGGACACCGGTCAGCCGATCGCGGCTACCGATGCCAGGCGTGCCGTCATCGAGATCGCATCCTTCTCCGGGTTGGGTGTGCTCATCGTCTTCGTCGGGGGAGCGGTGCTGGCGCGGGTGACGATCCGGACGGCGCGGGACGTGGAGCTGTCCCAACGGGCCGCCGGGCTACCGACGACCGAGGATTCGGACACTTTCAACGCGTTCGCAGAGTCCGCGCGCACCGACGTGGTGACGCCCGAGCCCCGACGCCACCGGCGCGAAAGCAAGGGCGGCCTGTTCAGGCGCAGCGGCGCCGGTGCGACGAGTCACTGACAACGTCCAGCCGCCGGACAAAAGCCTGGGTCGTGGATCAACATCATCCACGACCCAGGCTTGCTGGTTCCGAGCAGGAACCTAGAGCAGTCCGAGTAGCTGTAGATCGGTGACGTACTTGATGATCACCGGTCGTGACACATGCGGAATGTCTTTGTCGGGACCGATTTTCGCCTCTTGTACCGCGGCGCGGAACCGGTCGGTCGGAGCCATCGACCCGTTGAGCGGAGTCTGCGGCTTCTGGTAGTTGTGCAGCAGCGGCAGCAGCGAGTACTGGCGCTGACGCTCGGGCAGTGCCCGCAGCGTCGTCTCGAACCGTTGCAGCCAGGTGCCGTAGTCGCCGACCCGCCGGATCGAGTACCCGGCGTCGATCAGCCAGTCGACGTACTCGTCGAAGCCGATGCCGTCGTCGTACGGGTTCATCACGTGGTACGTCTGGAAGCCGTCCACCGCCTGGGCGCCCAACTCCGAGATCGCCTCGGCGATGAATTCCACTGGCAGCCCGTCGTAGTGGGCGCGTTGCCGGTTGCCGTCGGCGTCGAGCTCGTAGAACGAGCCGGGTGCGATACCGGTGGCGACCAGGCTGAGCATCTGCCGGGTGAACATGTCCGGCAGGTTCAGCTGCCCCGCGTAGGTGGTGTCGGCCAGGATCATGTCGCAGCGGAACACCGCAACCGGCAGCCCGCAAAGGTCGTTGGCCTCGCGCAACAACACCTCGCCGGCCCACTTGCTGTTGCCGTACCCGTTGGCGTAGCCGTCGTGGATCTGGCGGGTGGCACTGATTTCCCGGATGTCGGCGTCCTCGACGAAAGTGCCGGGCCGAATCTGGTCGCCCACACCGATTGTCGAGACATAGGTGAAGGCCTTCAGCTTGCTGGTCAGCGCAATCCGCAGCAGTTCTGCGGTGCCTACCGCGTTGGGGCCGAACAACTCGCTGTACGGCAACACGTGGTTGACCAGAGCCGCCGGGTCGACGATCAGGTCGACGGTGTCGGCCAGCCGCTGCCAGGTCGCCTCGTCCAGACCGAGGTTGGCCTCACCCTTGTCGCCCGCGATGACCTCGAGGTGGTCGGCGGCCAGGCCCTGGTAGTGCGCGAGCAGCTTCGGGTCGCCGCTGTCGAATGTCTTGTCGAGGCGCGCCCTCGCATCTTCGTCCGATTTGGCGCGTACCAGCGCGATCACCTTGCCGTTGACTAGGTCCATCCGCTCCAGCCATTCCAGCGCCAGGTAGCGGCCAAGGAACCCGGTCGCCCCGGTCAACAGCACCGTGCGCACCTCGGCGGCAGGCCCGGGCAGCTCCGGTGCGGCGGCCAGGGTGCCCTCGTCGATGAACTTGTCCAGTGTCAGGTCACTGGCGTGCACCTCGACGGCGTCACGACCGTGCACCGAGGAGAAACTGGGCCGCTTGCTGCCGTGCCGCTCACCCTCGATGTAGGAGGCGATGGCCTGCAGGTCGTTGGCCGGGCTGACGATCACGCCGACCGGCACGTCGCAGTTGAAGATTTCGTGCAGCAGGTTGCCGAATGTCAACGCGGACAGTGAATCTCCACCCAGATCGGTGAAGTGCGCGTCCGGCGTCAGATCGGACTTCGTCGCGCCCAGCAGCGCCGCCGCGGCGCGGCTGACGGTCTGCAGCACCGGGGCGTCGGCACCGGTACGCCGCAGCTCGGACAGCTCGTCGGCCTGGCCCTGGGCCAAGTCCGCGTAAAGCTGCTCCAACTGCTCGCCGTAGTGCTGCTTGAGCTTCGGCCACGCCAGCTTGCGGATGCCGGTCAGCAGCCCGTTCTCCAGGGTGAACGGCGTGGTCTCGACGATGAAGTCACGCGGCACCTCGTAGGACTGCAGGTTCGCCTGACGGGCGACGGCCTGCAGAGACTCCGCGATTTCCGCCTTCGACGCGTTGGCATCCGCCGGGACCACGACCGCCAACAGGTAAGGCTGAGCGCTGTTTCCGTAGACGTAAATCTGGCGGACCAGTGGGCTGTTGCCGAACGCCGCCTCCAGCTTCGCCAGGGTGACGAACTCGCCCTGGGCCAGCTTGAGCACGTTGTTGCGCCGGTCGACGTAGACCAGGTGGTCCGGTGAGGTCTCGGCGAAGACGTCGCCGGTGCGGTAGTAGCCGTCCTCGTCGAACACGCCTGCCGTGGTCTCGGCTCGCTTGTAGTAGCCGGGGAACATGTTCGGGGTCTTGAGCAGCAGCTCGCCGCGGGGGTGCGGCCGGTCGGTGCCGTAGTAGCCCAGGTCCGGCACGTCGACCAGCTTGTAGTCGATCACCGGCGGACGCTGGATCTCGCCGTCGAGCAGGACCATGCCGGCCTCAGTGGAGCCGTAGCCGTCCACCAGATGGATGTCGAGCAGCGACTCGACCCAATTGCGCAGCTCGGGAGAGATCGGTGCCGAGCCGGTCATGGCGAAGATGTATCGGCCGCCGAGCAGCTCGTGGCGCTGCTCTGTCAGCACCTGCGACTCCGCGGTGTCGCGCGCGACGCCTTCGGCGGTCCGCCGGCCGACCTCGCTCTGGAAGTCGCTGTAGAGCATCTCCCAGATGCGCGGCACGAAGTTCAGCTCGGTCGGGCGTACCAGCCGCAGGTCCTCCAGCAGCGTCGACAGATCGCTCTTGGCGGCGAAGTAGGCGGTGCCGCCGTTGCCGAGCGTGCCGTACAGCGTGCCGCGGCCCATGACGTGGCTCATCGGCATGAAGTTGAGGCTGATCGACGCTGCGCTGGGCCCGAACCAGTTCTTGGTCGAGCGGTTCCACATCTTGGCGACGTTGCTCTGCGGGTACATCGCGCCCTTGGGGGCGCCGGTGCTGCCCGAGGTGTAGATCAGCAGGGCCAGCGGGTCGTCGTCGCGGACCGGGGTAGCGGTCGGGGGCAGCGCGGCGCCCCGGTCGCGAACGTCGTTGAGGGTCTCGATGGTCAGCGTCAGGTCGGCCAGCCGCTGCCGTGCGCTCTGCAGCGCTTCATTGTCGTCGTCGAGCTCGCTGCGATAGTCGAACACCACCAGCCGCCCGGGAGTGTGGCCCGCTTCGGCGGCCGCCAGGATCACGTCGACCGCGTCCGACACGTAGTCGACGCTCGCGGCAAAAACGGTGGGCTCGGTCTCGGTGACGATCGGCAGCAGCTGGGTGATGGCCGCGCTGGTCTGCAGCGGCACCGAGACGGCGCCGGCGACACCCAGCGCGATGTCGATGGTCGTGTAGTCGATGCTGGTGAAGCCGAGTACGCAGACCCGGTCGCCGGGGGTGATCAGCCCGTCAGTCAAGGCGCGGGACACCTCGCCGACCCGGTCGGCCAACTCGCCGTAGGTGACCTTGTCAAACCAGGGCAGCAGCTTGGCGGTGGTGCGCCCGCTCTGCGCGTCTGTCACCAGTTCAAACGCCCGCTGGGCCAGTGCTGGCCGGGTGGAATAACCCCGCAAAACGGCCTCGACGACCGCCCCCAGGTGCGGCCCGGCGGCTTCGATGGCGTCGCTGACAGCCTGATCGGGCCGCGCGGCTGCGAACTCGGGATCGGCTGCGGCCAGCATCGCGGCGCGTTGTTCCTGGACTTCTTGGGCGTCTGTCGACATCACGGAACCTCACAATGTGCGAATTTTCGAAATCTAACGGGGCGCGCCGTTGCGCCTAATGACTACTACGTTAGCAAAGGTAACGATATTTCCGAAAGGCCGCCGCAACGTGGGAAATGTGAGGTGGCTAACGGATGCGTCAGAGTTCGGCCAGCAGACCGGTCACGATGTCGAGGCCCTCGGTCAATAGCTCGTCGCTGATCGTCAGCGGCGGCAGAAAGCGCACGACGTTGCCGAATGTCCCTGCCGTCAGCACGATGACCCCGGCGGCGTGTGCGGCGGCGGCGAGCGCGTTGGTCAGCCGGGCGTCGGGCTCAGCGTTGTCGGGCTTGACGAACTCCACGGCGATCATCGCGCCGCGGCCGCGCACGTCGCCGATCCGATCGTCGGTCGCCTGCAGTGCCTGGAGCCGGTCTCGCATCAGTCGCTCGATCTGACTGGCCCGTTCGATCAGTCCGTCGGCTTCGATGGTGGCGAGAGTGGCCAGCGCCGCCGCGCAGGCCAGCGGGTTGCCCCCGAAGGTGCCGCCGATGCCGCTGGCATGGGGGGCATCCATGATCTCGGCGCGGCCGGTGACCGCGGACAGCGGGAGTCCATCGGCGATGCCCTTGGCGATACAGATCAGATCCGGCTCGATGCCTTCGTGCTCGCAGGCGAACATGGCTCCGGTCCGGGCGATTCCGGTCTGCACCTCGTCGGCGATGAACACGACGTTGTTCTGGCGGCACCAGTTCAGCAGTGCGGGCAGGAATCCTTCGGCCGGGACGATGAAACCGCCTTCGCCCTGGATCGGCTCGATGATGATCGCGGCGAGATTTTCGGCGCCGACCTGTTTGGCGATGACGTCGATGGCGCGCCGGGCGGCCAGCTCGCCATCGGTGGCCAGCTCCTTGTCGATGAGGCCGTCGCGGTAGGGGTACGACAGTGGGGCCCGGTAGATCTCCGGCGCGAACGGGCCGAACCCGCTCTTGTAAGGCATGGATTTCGCGGTCAGCGCCATCGTCATGTTGGTGCGGCCGTGGTAGGCGTGGTCGAACGCCACCACCGCGTCTTTCCGGGTGTAGGCGCGCGCGATCTTGACGGCATTCTCGACTGCCTCGGCGCCGGAGTTGAACAGCACCGAGCGCTTCTCACCCGAGCCCGGCGCGAGGTCGTTGAGCTGTTCGGCGACCGCGACGTACTGCTCATACGGCGTCACCATGAAGCAGGTGTGGGTGAAGTCGGCGACCTGCGCGCGGACCGCGTCGACCACCCGGGGGGCGGAGCTACCGACGGTGGTCACCGCGATGCCCGAACCGAGGTCGATCAGCCGATTACCGTCGACGTCTTCGACGATCCCGCCCGCGGCACGCGCGGCAAACACCGGCATGGTTGTGCCCACCCCGGCCGACACTGCCGCAGCGCGGCGCTTAGTCAGCTCGAGGGATGCCGGGCCCGGTATTTCGGTGGCGAGATAGCGGCTCTGTTCGATGGCGGACACGCCAAAAGGGTAGCCCGACGACGACGCGGGCCGCGAGGCTCGCTGGGGAGTCGGGTCGGTGAAATCCGGCCCGACGACGATGCCGGCCGCGGGGCTCGACGAGATGACGAACCGGTGAATCGCGGCTGCATCGAGCGCCCGGTTTCGCCGCGGGACTCAGCCGGCGGCCGTGTGGCCCAATTCGCGGCACACGTTGGTCGTCGGGTCCCAGTACTGGCCCGGGGGACAGTTGAGCGCCGGACCTTGACCGACCGGCCGGCAGATGTTGCTGTAGGCGTCCCAGTACTGGCCTGGCTCGCAGTTCGCGGGCGGGTCGGCCCAGGCCGTGGCCGACGTCGTGAACGCCACCGCCGCTCCGGCCAGGACCGATGCACTCGCCAACCGGCCAATTAGGTTCTTCACTTCGGACCTCCTCGATAGCCACTGTGAAACCGCTGAAAGCGCTATTCACTTTGCCACGTTCCGGCCGGGCCTAAACCCCCAAGACCGGGCCGTCGATCGAATCGACCGTAACAAAGGAGCTCACCGGTGCGCGGCGAAGTCGGCGAGGCTGCCGGACCGGATAGCCCAGCGCGATCACCGCGGCCAACGCCAGCGGGTCCACCGCTCCCAGGATGGTTTTCACCTGCTCTTCTGCGCGGATCGCGATGGTGGTGATGACGCCGCCCAGGCCTTCGTCGCGACCAGCCAGCAGGACGTTCCACGCGAAGGGGTAGATCGATGCGCCGGCCGCGAACGTGTACCGGTTGGCGTCTCGATCGATCGCGGCCAGCTGCGACAAGTCGGCGAACAGCGCCAGCAACACCGGCACCTCGTCAAATTTTTCTGCGAAACTCCCTGCGGCCGCGGCATTTCCGACGGCCAGCGCGCGAGCCTCGGCATCGCGGTCGTTGGTCGGCGCCCACGGCCGCAGACCGGCGGCCGCCAAGGCCAGATAATCCAGGGAGCCCTGCAGGTAGCAATCGCGCAGTCGGCGCCGGTTTGCGGGGTCCTTGACGACCACCACCCGCCAGGCCTGGGCGTTGCTTCCGCTGGGGGCAAAGCGTGCGGTATCGAGCACCCGGGCCAGCACGGCGTCGTCGACAGGCCGGTCGGTGAAATCGCGCACGGCCCCGGTCGTACGCAACGCCTCGTTCAGCTCCATTGCCCAATGATCAGGCATCGACACGGCCTGATGGCACACTGGTGACGTCCCACGACCTCGAGGAAAGAGATCATCGCCTTCATGAACCAAACGGTTGTCTTCCTGCCGATGCTGATCGTCTTGGGGGCGTTCATGTTTTTCGCGTCGCGCCGGCAGAAGCGCGCGATGCAAGCGACCATCGATCTGCACGAGTCGCTGACGACCGGGGACCGGGTGCAGACCACCTCGGGGTTGCACGGCACCATCACGCTCATCACCGACGACACGGTGGACCTCGAGATCGCCCCCGGCGTGGTGACGACGTGGGTCAAGATGGCGATCGCGAGTCGCGTCGAGCCGGTAGTCCCCGACACCGAGGACGATGAGTTCGGCGAGTTGGCCGACGACCCGGGCCGACTGCCCAACGACTGAGGTCGACGGCCCGCCACGTACCCTTTTCGATGCGGTCGAACTGATCGGGACGTGGTGGGCGAACGGCGGGGCGACGACCTGCACCAACGCGCATCGCGCATGAGCGGAGGAGACTCAACACGTGGCATCGCCATCGGCGCCGGTGCACCCCAGCCGTTATCTGGCGGTTTTTCTGGTCCTGCTCATCGGCGTCTATCTGCTGGTGTTCCTCACCGGCAACAAGCTGGCCGACCCGAAGCTCGGCATCGACCTGCAGGGCGGTACCCGGGTCACGCTGACCGCACGGACACCGGACGGGTCGCGTCCGACGAAAGAGGCGCTCACCCAGGCGCAGCAGATCATCGGCTCCCGCGTCAACGGACTGGGTGTATCGGGGTCTGAGGTAATCGTCGACGGCGACAACCTGGTCATCACCGTGCCGGGAACCGACGGCAGCGAAGCGCGCAACCTCGGCCAGACCGCGCGGTTGTACATCCGCCCCGTCATCAACGCGCTGCCCGTCGACAGCGCCGGCGCGCAAGGCGGCCCGCGACTGCCCGCGCCGCGCGGCGTGCCGAAGGGACCGCGCGGTGGAGTACCTGGGGCACCGGGTGCGCCAGCACCCGGGGAAGCCCCGGCGCCGGGACTCGCGCCCGCTCCGGGCAGCGGTCCCGGGCTGGACCCCGGCCTGCCGGGTGACCTGCCGTTGCAGCCGGACAACCCCGGAGTCCCACCCCAGCCCCGGCCCTATCCGCTGGACGCGCCCTCCTCGCCGACGCCCGCGCCGCCCAAACCCACCCAGCCGTCACCGGTCCCCGCACCCGGTCCCGCGCCCGATGCAACGGCACAGCCCGCGCCTCCGCTGCTCCCGCCGGTCGCGCCCGGACCGCCGGATCCCCGCAAAGACCTCGCCGAGCGCATCGCCAAGGAGCGAGAGTGGCGGCAGAGCACCAACAAGGGTGTGCAATTCCTGGCGCTGCAATATGAAGCCACCCGCTGCTTCCAGAAAGACATCCTGGCCGGCAACGACGACCCCGAACTGCCGTTGGTGACCTGCGACGTCCAGCACAAGCAGGCTTACCTGCTGGCGCCGTCGATCATCAGCGGCGACCAGATCGACAACGCCAGTTCGGGCATGGACCAGCGCAGCGGCGGCTACATCGTCGACGTGCAGTTCAAGAGCGGTGCGGCCAACACCTGGGCCGACTTCACCGCGGCTCATATCGGCACCCAGACCGCGTTCACGCTGGACTCGCAGGTGGTCAGCGCGCCGCAGATCCGGGAGGCCATCCCGGGCGGCCGCACCCAGATCAACGGTGGCGATCCGCCGTTCACCGCGAGCTCGGCCAAAGAACTGGCCAACGTCCTGAAATACGGCTCACTGCCGCTGTCCTTCGAGTCGTCGGAGGCCCAAACTGTCTCGGCGACACTGGGATTGACGTCGCTGCGGGCGGGCCTGATCGGCGGCGCGATCGGACTGGGCCTGGTGCTGCTGTACTCGTTGCTGTACTACCGCGTGCTGGGCGTGCTGACCGCATTGTCGTTAGCAGCCTCTGGCGCAATGGTTTTCGCGATCTTGGTGCTGCTCGGGCGGTATATCAACTACACCCTGGACCTGGCCGGCATCGCCGGTCTGATCATCGGCATCGGCACCACGGCGGACTCGTTCGTGGTGTTCTTCGAGCGCATCAAAGACGAGATACGCGAAGGCAAATCGTTCCGGTCGGCGATACCGCGAGGCTGGCGACGGGCCCGGAAGACAATCTTGTCGGGTAACGCCGTCACCTTCCTGGCCGCCGCCGTGCTGTACTTCCTGGCGATCGGTCAGGTCAAGGGATTCGCCTTTACGCTGGGACTCACCACCGCACTCGACACCGTCGTGGTGTTCCTGGTGACATGGCCCCTGGTCTACCTGGCCGGTAACTCCAAGACGCTGGCCAAACCGGCCTTCAACGGCCTGGGAGCGGTCCAGCAGATCGCGCGGGAGCGGCGTGCTGTGACCACCGGGGCCTACACGACGGGACGGGGGTAGCCAGATGGCGTCGAACGCGGACACGACCGGTGCCGACAGCACGACTGCCGTCGAGCTCGGCAAAGACACCAGCGCGGTGCCGCAGCACAGTTTCTTGTCCCGGCTCTATACCGGTACCGGTGCTTTCGAGGTGGTCGGGCGACGGCGGCTGTGGTACGCGGTCAGTGGGGCCATCGTCGCGATCGCGATCCTCAGTATTCTGTTGCGCGGGTTCACTTTCGGTATCGACTTCAAAGGCGGCACCACGGTGTCGTTCCCGCGCGGTACCGCGACCGTCAGCCAGGTCGAGGACGTCTTCCGCCAGGCGTTGGGCCATGACCCGGAATCGGTGGTGATCGTCGGCAGCGGTTCGTCGGCGACGGTGCAGATCCGGTCGGAGACGCTGCCCAACGACAAGACCGAGAAGCTGCGCAACGCGCTGTTCGACAAGTACCAGCCCAAGGGGGCCGACGGTCAGCCCAGTAAGAAGGCCATCTCGGATTCGGCGGTCTCCTCGACCTGGGGCGGCCAGATCACCAAGAAGGCCGTCATCGCCCTGGTGGTGTTCCTGGTGCTGGTCAGCCTGTACATCACCGTCCGCTACGAGCGCTTCATGGCGGTCTCGGCGCTGACCACGATGGTCTTCGACCTGACGGTCACCGCGGGGATCTACTCGCTGGTGGGCTTCGAGGTCACGCCGGCCACCGTCATTGGTCTGCTGACGATTCTCGGGTTCTCGCTGTACGACACGGTCATCGTGTTCGACAAGGTCGAGGAGAACACCCACGGTTTCCAGCACACGGCTCGGCGGACCTTCGCCGAGGAAGCCAATCTCGCGGTCAACCAGACGTTCATGCGGTCGATCAACACCAGCCTGATCTCGACGCTGCCGGTGCTGGCTCTGATGGTGGTGGCGGTGTGGCTGCTCGGGGTGGGGACGCTGAAGGATCTGGCCCTGGTGCAGCTGGTCGGCATCATCGTCGGCACGTACTCGTCGATCTTCTTCGCCACTCCGCTTCTGGTCACGCTGCGCGAGCGCACCGAACTGGTGCAGACTCACACCCGCCGGGTCCTGCGGCGACGCGGGCCGGACGCGGCGCTCAAGGGCGCCAAAGACGACAAGGGGCACGACCCGGGCGTCGACGAGTCCACGGCGTCCTCAACGCCGGCACGGGCCTCCTCGGTCACCACCAGCGAACCGGCGCCCAGCAAGCCGGCCCCAGGCGCTCGGCCGGTGCGGCAATCCGCCGGCCGCCATGCGCGTCCGACCGGCAAGCAGAACAAACGCTAGCCCGATGATTGCCTGGCGTCGGCGTGTGGCCGCCGGCTGTTTGGTGGTCACGCTTGCCGCAGCCGCGCCGGCTGCGTTGACGGCGTGCTCAGGAAGCGCCGCAGGGCAGGTCGACTACGTCGTCGACGGCGCACTGGACACCTACAACACCAACACGGTCAGCGGCGCGGCCTCCGCAGGAGCGCAGGCCTTCGCCCGCACGCTCACCGGATTCGGCTACCACGGCCCGGACGGCCAGGTGGTCGCCGACCGCGACTTCGGCGCGATCTCGCTGGTCGGCGGTTCGCCGTTGGTGCTGGACTACCAGATCGCCGACAACGCCGTCTACTCCGACGGCAAGCCGGTCACCTGCGACGACCTGGTGCTGACCTGGGCGGCCCAGTCGGGCCGATTTCCCGGCTTCGACGCGGCCAGCCAGGCGGGATACGTCGATGTCACGTCGATCGACTGCCAGCCCGGTCAGAAGAAAGCACGAGTCTCGTTCGCCCCTGACCGCAACATCGTCGACTACAACCAGCTGTTCACCGCCACCTCGATCATGCCGTCCCATGTCATCGCCGACGAGCTCGGCATCGACGTCACCGGTGCGCTGCTGGGCAACAACGGGCCCGTCATCGCGCGCATCGCGCAGCTGTGGAACACCACCTGGAACCTCAAGCCGGGCACCGACTCGGGCGTCGTCGCCAAGCACTTTCCTTCCACGGGTCCGTACAAGATCGAATCGGTATTAGACGGTGGCGCGGTGGTTCTGGTCGCCAACGACAAATGGTGGGGCGCCAAGCCGATGACCAAGCGGGTCACGGTCTGGCCGCAGAAGGCCGACATCCAGGACAGGGTCAACGCCAAGAGCGCCGACGTCGTCGACGTCGCCGCCGGCTCGTCGGGCGCCCTGGCCACACCGGATACCTACCGCCGCACCGACGCGGCGGCCGATGGCATCGAGCAGCTGATCTTCGCGCCGAGTGGGCCGCTCGCCGACATCGCCGCCCGTCGCGCGGTCGCGTTGTGCACCCCCCGCGATGTGATCGCGCGCGATGCCGCGGCACCGATCGCCAACGCGCGGCTGCACGGGGCGGCCGAGGACGCCATAGGGCAGGCCGAAAATGTGCCCGAGGCAGCCCAATTCATCAAAGCAAACCCGGTGGCGGCCCGAGCCGAGCTGAAGAACAAGCCGCTGCCGGTGCGGATCGGCTACCGCGGGCCCAATGCGCGACTCGCTGCCATCGTCGGCGCGATCGCAAAGGCCTGCGGTCCGGCCGGCATCACGGTCTCCGACGTCACCTCGGATTCGGTCGGCCCGCAGGCGCTCAAGGACGGCAAGATCGACGTGCTGCTGGCCAGCACCGGCGGCGCCACCGGCAGCGGTTCGACCGGATCGCCGGCCATGGACGCCTACGACCTGCACACCGGCAACGGCAACAACGTGTCCGGCTACACCAACGGCCAGATCGACGGGATCATCGGCTCGCTGGCGGTGTCGGCCGATCCCGCCGACTTGGTCCGGCTGCTGACCGAGAGCGCACCGGTGCTGTGGGCCGGAATGCCGACGCTGCCGCTCTATCGTCAGCAGCGGACCCTGCTGACGTCGAAGAAGATGTACGCCGTCGGCACCAACCCCAGTCGCTGGGGTGCCGGCTGGAACATGGACCGATGGGTGTTGGTGAGGTGACGGCAGCCGAGCTGGTCGCAGCGCTGACTCGGCAGGTTGCCGACTTCCCTTCGGCGGGAATCCAGTTCAAGGATCTGACCCCGCTGTTCGCCGACGCGCGTGGACTGGCCGCGGTCACCGACGATCTGGCCGACGTCGCCGCCGGCGCCGATCTGATCGCCGGTATCGACGCGCGCGGATTCCTGCTCGGCGGCGCTCTCGCCGCCCGGCTCGGGACCGGCGTGCTGGCCATCCGCAAGGGCGGCAAGCTTCCGCCCCCGGTGCGCACCGAGAATTATCAGCTCGAGTACGGCACCGCGAGCCTGGAGTTGCCTGCCGACGGAATCGACGTGACCGGACGCAGTGTTGTGATCGTGGACGACGTGCTGGCCACCGGCGGGACGCTGGCGGCGGCGCACCGGCTTCTTCAACGTGCGGGCGCCGAGGTGCGGATCGCCGCAGTGGTCATCGAACTGGCCGGGCTGGGCGGTCGTGAGCTGGTCGCGCCGCTGCCGGTGCACAGCGTTGCGGTTCTCTAGCGCGCAGCGCGGCGGACGTTATCCTTGAAGCTCCGGAGGTGACGCACGTGGCGGACGACAAGGGGACGGCGATACAGCCGCCCACTGAGCCGCTGCAACTCGCCGACATCCCACCGTCGACCGAGCCCGGCATCGGCCTCAAGGCGCCCAGCAGCGCTTCGCGCCGGGTCCGCGCCCGGCTGGCGCGGCGCATGACAGCACAGCGCGGCACGCTCAGCCCCGTGCTCGAACCGCTGGTCGCGGTGCACCGGGAGGTCTACCCGAAGGCAGACCTGTCGTTGTTGCAGCGGGCCTACGAGGTGGCGGAGTACCGGCATGCCAGCCAGTTGCGGCATTCAGGAGACCCCTACATCACCCACCCGTTGGCCGTGGCCAACATCCTGGCCGAATTGGGCATGGACACCACCACGCTGGTCGCGGCGTTGTTGCATGACACGGTCGAAGACACCGGCTACACCCTGGAGGAGCTGTCCAAAGACTTCGGCGACGAGGTCGGTCATCTCGTCGACGGGGTGACCAAGCTGGACCGGGTGGTGCTGGGCAGCGCCGCCGAGGGCGAGACGATCCGCAAGATGATCACCGCGATGGCACGCGACCCGCGGGTGCTGGTGATCAAGGTCGCCGACCGGCTGCACAATATGCGGACCATGCGCTTCCTGCCACCGGAGAAGCAGGCCCGCAAGGCCCGCGAGACACTGGAAGTCATTGCGCCGCTGGCGCATCGGCTCGGTATGGCCACTGTCAAGTGGGAGTTGGAGGATCTGTCCTTCGCGATCCTGCATCCCAAAAAGTACGAGGAGATCGTGCGGCTGGTCGCCGGCCGGGCGCCGTCGCGTGACACCCACCTGGCCAAGGTCCGCGCCGAGATCGCCGCCACACTCAACGCATCCAAGATCAACGCGGTGGTAGAGGGACGGCCCAAGCACTACTGGTCGATCTACCAGAAGATGATCGTCAAGGGCCGTGACTTCGACGACATCCACGACCTGGTCGGCATCCGCATCCTGTGCGAGGAGATCCGGGACTGTTACGCCGCTGTCGGCGTGGTGCATTCGCTGTGGCAGCCGATGGCCGGCCGGTTCAAGGACTACATCGCCCAGCCGCGCTACGGGGTGTACCAGTCACTGCACACCACCGTCGTCGGGCCGGAGGGCAAACCGCTGGAGGTGCAGATCCGGACCCGCGACATGCACCGCACCGCGGAGTACGGCATCGCCGCGCACTGGCGCTACAAAGAGACCAAGGGCCGCAACGGAGTTCCGCATCTGCAGGCCGCGGCCGAGATCGACGACATGGCGTGGATGCGCCAGTTGCTCGACTGGCAGCGGGAAGCCGCCGACCCCGGCGAGTTCCTCGAGTCGCTGCGTTACGACCTCGCGGTGCAAGAGATCTTCGTCTTCACTCCGAAGGGCGACGTGATCACGTTGCCCACCGGGTCCACGCCCGTCGACTTCGCCTACGCCGTGCACACCGAGGTGGGTCATCGCTGCATCGGTGCCCGGGTCAACGGCAGGTTGGTGGCGCTGGAACGCAAGCTGGAAAACGGCGAGGTGGTCGAGGTCTTCACCTCGAAGGCAGCCACCGCAGGGCCGTCGCGCGACTGGCAGCAGTTCGTGGTCTCGCCGCGCGCCAAGACCAAAATCCGGCAGTGGTTCGCCAAGGAGCGCCGGGAAGAGGCGCTCGAAAGCGGAAAAGATGCCATCACCCGCGAGGTGCGCCGCGGCGGGCTTCCGTTGCAGCGCTTGGTCAATGGCGGCTCGATGGGTGCCGTGGCCAACGAGCTGCACTACAGCGATGTCTCAGCGCTGTACACCGCGGTGGGCGAGGGTCACATCTCGGCCAAGCACGTGGTGCAACGTCTTCTGGTCGAACTCGGCGGGATCGATCAGGCGGAGGAGGATCTGGCCGAACGCTCGACCCTCACGGCGATCCCGCGCCGCCCGCGCAGCGATGACGTCGGCGTCGCCGTCCCGGGCGCCCCGGGTGTGCTGAGCAAGCTGGCCAAGTGCTGCACACCGGTACCCGGCGATATGATCCTCGGATTCGTCACCCGCGGTGGGGGAGTGAGCGTGCACCGCACCGACTGCACCAATGCCACCTCGCTGCAGCAGCAGTCAGAGCGCATCATCGAGGTGCACTGGGCGCCGTCGCCGTCGTCGGTGTTCCTGGTGGCCATCCAGGTCGAGGCGCTCGACCGCCACCGACTGCTTTCCGACGTCACCCGCGTGCTGGCCGACGAACGGGTCAACATCCTGTCGGCGTCGGTGACCACCTCCGCCGGCGATCGAGTGGCGATCAGCCGCTTCACTTTTGAAATGGGCGACCCCAAGCACTTGGGGCATCTGCTCGACGTGGTCCGCAATGTCGAAGGCGTCTACGACGTGTACCGGGTCACGTCAGCGGCCTGAGGGTGAGCGTAGCCGGACAGCGTGCGCTGGTCATGGGAGCCAGCGGCAACGTGGGCGCATGCGTGACCAGGCACCTCGCAGCCGGCGGCGCTGATGTTCGGGTGTTGCTGCGAAAGTCCAGCTCCACCAAGGGGATCGACGGCCTGGATGTCGAGCGGGTGTACGGCGATCTTGTCGACAGCGCGGCAGTCGCCGCCGCGATGGCGGACCGTGACGTGGTGTACTACTGCGTCGTCGACACCCGGGCGGAACTGCGGGATCCCGCGCCGCTGTTCAAGACCAATGTCGAAGCATTACGACACGTACTCGACGTCGCGGTGCGGGCGAACCTCCAGCGGTTTGTCTTCCTGAGCACCATCGGCACCATCGCTGTGGGCCGCAACGGCGAAACCGTGGATGAGGACACCCCGTTCAATTGGGCCGATCGGGCCGGCGGCTACATCGAATCCCGGCGCGCTGCCGAGCAATTGGTGTTGTCTTACGTCGCCGATCACGGATTGCCCGCCGTGGTGACCAACGTGTCGAACCCGTACGGACCGCCCGATTGGCAGCCGCGCCAGGGAATGTTCGTCAAGCTCGCCGCGCAGGGAAAGCTGCCGTTTTACGTCCGCGGCGTCGGGTCTGAGGTGGTCGGCATCGACGACGCTGCCGAGGGGCTGCTGCTGGCCGCCCAGCGCGGGCGGATCGGCCAGCGCTACATCATCTCCGAGCGCTACATGACCCAGCGCGAACTGGTCACCGTAGCCGCGCAGGCCGTCGGGGCTCGGCCGCCGCGGCTGGGTATCCCGATGGCCGTGATGTACGGGCTCGGCTGGCTCAACGATGCGGCGGGGGCGTTGGCGCGCAAGGATTTTCCGATGAGCAGGCAGAGTGCGCGGCTGGTGGAGTTGACCTCGCCGGCCAGTCACGCCAAAGCCACCCGGGAACTCGGCTGGCATCCGGCGCCGACCGAAGATTCCATCCGGCGCGCCGCGCACACCTACCTCGGGCGGTCAGTCGCGGCGCGCTGAGGTGATGCTGACTTCGTTGGCGGGCTTGCCGTCGTCCCCGCCACCGGCCACGCCGCCGGATGCGATCTTGTCGATGACGGCCAGCCCGGCCGGGGTGATGGTGCCGAAGATGGTGTAGGTGGGCGGCAGCAGGGAGTCGCGGTAGACCATGAAGAACTGGCTGCCGTTGGTACCCGGTCCGGCATTGGCCATCGCCAATGTGCCCCTGGGATATATGACGGGCTGCTTCAGCGCGGGCTCACCGGGTGGATATTGCACGGTCGGGAATTCGTTGACGAACTGATAGCCCGGTCCGCCGGTTCCGTCGCCCTTGGGGTCTCCGCACTGCAGCACCGACAGCGCGCGTGCCGTGGTCAGCCGATGGCATTCGGTGTTGTCGAAATACGCTTGTTGGGCCAGGGTGACGAAACTCATGACAGTGCAGGGGGACTCGTTGTTGGCAAGTTGAAGTGGGATTCGGCCGCGGTCGGTGACGATGGTCAGCCCGATCTGCGCGGGGTCCGTCGACGCCTTGCCGGTCGGCGGCGGCGCGGCCTGTTTGCCGGCCGGCTCGGTGGTCCGCGGGTATTGGCAGTTCGCCCCCACGGCGGCCGACGGAAAGAACGGCGGCAGGAGCGGGCCGGTCACCGGTGGCTGCGTCGGGGTCGGCGTCGCGGCTTTACTGGCCGAGGTGGCGGCGGCCGAGGTGGTGGCCGTCGTCGCGGAGTTGTGCCGGGCGCATGAGGCCGGCGTCACCGCGACGGCGACGATGCCCAGCGCGGCGGCCATCCGGGTGAGTTTCGTCATTGGTCCAGCAGAATCGACTTGACGGTGACCTCGGTGGCCGGCGGTCCGTCCGCCCCGCCGCCGGCGATGCCGCCCTTGGCGATCTTGTCGAGGGTGTCCAGCCCGTCCTGCTGGATCTTGCCGAAGACGGTGTAAGCGGGCGGCAGGGGAGTGTCCTTGTACACCAGAAAGAATTGGCTGCCATTGGTGTTCGGCCCGCTGTTGGCCATCGCCAATGTCCCCCTCGGGTAGATCACCGGCTCGCGGAGCGCCGGGTCACCCGGCTGGTACTGGTCGGTCGGGTACTCGTCGGCGAACTTGTAGCCCGGCCCGCCGGTGCCGTCGGCACTCGGGTCGCCGCACTGCAGGATCGACGAGGTCAGGCGGTGGCATTTGGTGCCGTCGAAGAACTTCTGCCCGGCCAGACTTGCGAAACTGTTGACAGTGCAAGGTGATTCGTTGTTCGCGAGCAGCAGGCCGATGTGTCCCTGATTGGTGACCATGCTGACGCTGACCTGCGCGGGATCTGTCGGCACCTTGCCCGCCCTGGGCAACTTCGCCGGCTTGGACCCTGGCTCGGTCGACGGTGGGTACTGGCAGTTGGCACCGAGGCCGGCGCTGGGCGTGAAGGCCGGCAGCGCTGGACCGGACGCGCTGGGAGCGGCGCTGACCGAGGTGTCTGAACTGGCGGCGGCCTTCTTGTCGTCGCGGTTGGCCAGGACGACGGTGACCACGATCGCGACGACCACGACTGCCGCGGCGACCGATCCTCCGACGATGGCCAGGGTTCGACGACGACGGGCTTGCTGGGCGCGGCGCTCGAGCTGCCGCTCCAATTTGCGCTTGGCTGACGCGCGTCGCTGTTCGTTGGTCGGCACCGCCTGTCCCTCCATGATCGCGGGCTGGGTCAGCACGAGTGTGCCAGTTCACCCTCGATAAGGGTGGCCCGACCCGTCGGCGATCGCCTGGATGGGAAACTGGACAGCGTGTTGATCACCGGATTTCCCGCCGGGCTGCTGCAGTGCAACTGCTACGTGCTCGCGCCGCACCCCGGAGCGGACGCGATCGTCGTCGACCCGGGCCAGCGCGCCATGGGTCAATTGCGCCGCATCCTCGACGAGAATCGTCTGACACCGGCGGCGGTACTGCTCACCCACGGTCACATCGACCACATCTGGTCGGCGCAGAAGGTCTCCGACACCTTCGGCTGCCCGACGTACATCCATCCCGAGGACCGGTTCATGTTGACCGACCCGATCAAGGACTTCGGGCCCAAGCTGGGACAGTTGCTGCTCGCCGCGATCTTCCGGGAGCCCAAGCAGGTCGTCGAACTGGACCGCGACGGCGACAAGATCGATCTCGCCGGGATCGGTGTCACCGTCGACCACACGCCGGGCCACACCCGCGGATCGGTCGTCTTCCGGGTGACCGGCGACAAAGAACTCGTGTTCACCGGCGACACGCTGTTCCAGCGATCGGTCGGCCGCACCGACCTCTACGGAGGCAGCGGCCGGGACCTGCTGCGCTCGATCGTCGACAAGCTCTTGGTCCTCGACGACAGCACGGTGGTGCTGCCCGGTCACGGCAACTCCACCACCATCGGTGACGAACGCCGGTTCAATCCGTTCATCGAGGGGCTCAGCCCGTGAGCGAATTCGTTGCCCCGAAGGGGGTGCCGGACTACGTTCCGCCGGAGTCGGCGCAGTTCGTCGCAGTCCGCTCGGCACTGCTGGACGCCGCCCGCCGCGCCGGCTACAGCGATATCGAGTTGCCGATCTTCGAGGACACCGCATTGTTCGCCCGCGGGGTAGGGGAATCCACCGACGTGGTGTCCAAGGAGATGTACACCTTCGCCGACCGCGGTGACCGCTCGGTGACGCTGCGGCCGGAAGGCACGGCCGGGGTGGTGCGTGCGGTGATCGAGCACGGCCTTGACCGCGGCGCGCTGCCGGTCAAGCTCTGTTACGCCGGACCGTTCTTCCGCTACGAGCGCCCCCAGGCAGGCCGTTACCGCCAGCTTCAGCAAGTCGGTGTCGAAGCGATCGGCGTGGACGACCCGGCCCTGGATGCCGAGGTGATCGCGGTTGCCGATGCGGGTTTCCGCGCGCTGGGCCTCGACGGGTTCCGCCTGGAAGTCACATCGCTGGGCGACGACACCTGCCGGCCGCAGTATCGGGAACTGTTGCAGGATTTCTTGTTTGACCTTGACCTCGACGAAGAGACGCGCAAGCGCGCCGAGATCAACCCGCTGCGGGTGCTCGACGACAAGCGTCCCGAGGTCAAGGCGATGACGGCTGAAGCGCCGGTGATGCTCGACCATCTCTCCGACGGGGCCAAGCAGCACTTCGACACCGTGCTGGCCCACCTCGACGCGCAGGGTGTGCCGTACGTGATCAACCCGCGGATGGTGCGCGGCCTGGACTACTACACCAAGACCACCTTCGAGTTCGTGCACGACGGGCTGGGTGCCCAGTCCGGCATCGGCGGCGGAGGTCGCTACGACGGGCTGATGCGACAGCTCGGCGGACAAGACCTGTCCGGCATCGGGTTTGGTCTCGGTGTCGACCGGACACTGTTGGCGCTGCGTGCCGAAGGCAAAGGCGTCGGGCCCACCGCGCGCTGCGACGTGTTCGGCGCGCCCCTGGGCGAGCAGGCCAAGTTGCGGCTGGCCGTGCTGGCCGGACAGCTGCGCGCGGCGGGCGTGCGTGTCGATCTGGCCTATGGTGCTCGCGGCCTCAAGAGTGCGATGCGCGCGGCCGACCGGTCCGGTGCCCGCCTGGCGCTGATCGCCGGGGACCGCGACATCGACGCGGGCACGATCGGGATCAAGGATCTGACGACGGGTGAGCAGGTCGACGTGGCGACCGATTCCGTTGTCGGCCAAGTGCTTTCCCGGTTACGCCCGTAGGCGTTCGCGCCGAGATCGACTCAGCGCGGCACGTCGCCCGAAAGGCCGGCACGGTGCTGTCGATCGCAGCGCATGTGAGACAGCGAGGGTCAGGCCCGCCCGCTGTGCTTGACCTGGTTGAACGGCACGCCCCGGTCGGCGGCGAACTCGCGCGGGAAGCCGAGGATGCGTTCGCCAATCACGTTGCGCGCCATCTCGGTTGAGCCACCGCCAAGTGCAGCCGTTTGCCGGGACAGGTACCGCTGACCGATGGACAGCAAGTCGGCCGGCCCGTCGACAACGCCCGCGCTGGCGGCAATCGCCAGTGCGGTGTCGATCTCGCGCTGCACTTCCTCGGCCTGAAACAGCCGGATCAGCGTGCCACCGGTCGGCGGCAGAGATCCGTCCAGTACTCGGCGGTAGACGTGGTCGATCAGTTGCTCCCAGACCGCGCGGTGCGTCAACGCACGGCCGGCCAACTCGCGGACGCGTTCGTTGTCGCTGAGCCCGGCCACACCGATCATCGCGTGGTAGTCGGGCGCTTGCTCCTGGTTGTTCTCGGCGCCGCTGCCACTGGCGAACTCCGAGCCACCGCCCACCGCGCGCCGCTCGTGGTACAGCTGGCGCGAGGCCACCTCCCAGCCCTTGTCGATCTCGCCGACCACCGCGTCGTCGCCGAGTTCTAGGTCGTCGAAGAATTCCTCGCAGAACTCGGTGGAGCCGTTGACCTGCTTGATCCGGCGCAACGTGATGCCCGGGCTGTCCAAGCGCGCCAGGAACATCGTCAGGCCTTCGTGCTTGGGCACATTCCAGTTGGTCCGGGCCAACAGCAGTCCGTAGTCGGCGGCGAAGGCTCCGGTGCTCCATGTTTTGGCGCCGTTGACGATCCACGTGTCGCCGCGTCGCTCGGCGCGGGTGATCACTCCCGCCAGGTCTGAGCCGCCACTGGGCTCCGACAACAGCTGGACGAGCACCTCGTCCCCCCGCAGCGCCGCCGAAATGTGTTGTCGCTTCTGGTCTTCGCTGCCGGTGTCGAGAATCGTCGCGCAGCAGATGGTGAACGTGGGCGTGTTCAGGATCAGCGGCATCTCGTAGCCGGCACTCTCGTCGTCGAAAGCCTTCTGGTAGGCGATGTCGAGGCCGAGTCCGCCGTATGCGGAAGGGAAGCAGATTCCGGCGAAGCCGCCGTCGTAGAGCCGTCGCTGTAATCGCCGGACATGCTGCCAGGAGTCAGCCTCGCCCCGATCGGCGTAAGGCGGGTTGGCCGGGTCGGCGATACGCGGCATGTTGTCGGCCAGCCACGCCCGGGCCCGTTGGGCGAATTCCGCCACCGACTCTGTCA
The DNA here is from genome assembly GCA_963753995.1 of uncultured Actinomycetota bacterium. Classification (GTDB taxonomy): domain Bacteria; phylum Actinomycetota; class Actinomycetes; order Mycobacteriales; family Mycobacteriaceae; genus Mycobacterium. The sequence continues at coordinate 86,274 of CAVWEO010000016.1, forward strand.
TCCATCGCCTCCGAGAGTTTCATTTACCTAAAGCGGTAATGACATTATCAGCAGGTCTGCCGGCCGTGACCGCGGTAGATGCATCGCGGTAGATGCTCAGTCGCAGCGCGGCCGGGTCAGGGTGAACTGCTCGACGACGCTGATCGCGCCGTACGGTCCGTTGACCGCGTGGTGCGTAGCCTTGATCGTCGTCTGACCGCCCGGCGACCCCGGGTCGACGTCGAAAGCGACGAAGCCATACGGGTTCTGGCCGTCCCTGAACGCCGACCACGGCGCTTCCTCCACCACGTATATGGGTGCTTTGCGCCCGATCGTGTCGGTGGCGGCACCGATACCGGTCACCACCCGGCATCGAGGCTCGGGAAAGAACAGTGTGTTCGACGGCGACGAGGTGCCGCCGCCGCCGATGACCAGATGCACGGTCCCTGTTGTCGTGTCAATGACGTCGGTGTGGTCGACCACCGGAATCGGCGTCCTGGTTTCAGTATCCCGCGCACCGCGCAGCGGGTGGGAGCGCTCGTAATGATGCTCGTGACCGCACACCACCAGATCGACCTGGTATCGGTCGAACAACGGCAGCCATTCCTGACGGATGCCCAGGTCGGCCCCGTTGGTGTGGTCGGACGTGGAAACCGCGGTCTGATGCATACAAACGATCACCCAGTCGATGCGCTTGTCAGCCCGTGCATCCGCGAGTTCTTTTTCCAGCCAACGCTTTTGCGCGCCACCCGAGTATCCACGGACATAGGAATTACCGCCGTCCTGAAAGCAGACGTCATCGTTGCTGAGGCTGATGATCCGCACCGAGCCGGCGGTGAACGAGTACCACATGCCTCGCAGCTCACCGTCGGATCCGGCGTCGGGCAGGGCGAAATAAGTCTGGTAGGCGGCGTAACCGATTGGGCCGTTGCCCAATTCGTTCTCGTGGTTGCCCGCGGCCGGCATCCACGGCCGGTAGCGTGCGGAGCGCGTGTTGTTGTCGAACCAGTCCGACCAGGTACGGATCCGGTCATGGGCCAGGTTGGCGTAGCAGAGGTCGCCATTGACCAAGTTGAACAGCGGACCGATCTTCTCGATCGCGGTGGTGATGTCCCCGGCGGCCGGCGATCCCAAGTTGTCGCTGCCGTAGCTCCCCTTGTTCAGCCGGCCCAACGTCGGCGTCGCCTGGTCACCAAAGCTTGTAAAGCGCAACGGGGTTCGTCCCGACGGGGCGGTCCGGACGGTGCCCAACTCAGGGTTGGTGCCATCGTGCACGGCCGCGTAAACGTAGTCGGTGTCGGCCGCGAGATTGTCGAGCTTCGCGTGATGGACCCGGACTTCGGTATTCGATTTCGCGTCCCGGTAGGTACGGGTTTCGGCCGGCACGGTACGGCCGAAACCGGCGGTCGACGTGCCTGCCATGACGCGCGGATTGCTCACCGGATCAGTGGTATGCCATGACACAACAACCTCGGAGGACGCATCGCGGCCGAATTGCAGATGCAGACCACCCACCGGTTGGGCGCCGCTTCGGTCGGGTCGAGTCCACAGACCGGGCCCGTGACCCGGCGACCCGAAGAGCGCCACGGCGCCGGCGCCCAGACTCGCACCGACAACGGTGGTCGCCACGCCGGTCGTCAGCAGTGTCCGCCGGTTGATGCCCGGCGCCGAGCCGCCGTCGCTGCCCGGCTGCGACGCTTCGACCATGCTTCTTTCTTACCTTGACTGCAGCGGTCGGCCGGTGAACACCAGCCGGCGAACACGTAGACCCGGGTGTGGGGGCAGACCGCAGTGGTACCGAGATCCCGCGGCGGGTCGTTTCGGAACAACTGCCTTGAGGATCCGCCACCGGAGCGCCGGCCGGTAGCCCGCTGAAAGTGTTCGAAACCCGATCTTTTTCAGGATTTTCTCAGCTTTGGTGATGTCTTCGAGATTCCGATCATGATCTGTGCCGGGGGACCAATAATGACGGGATCCGTTCACAATCATCGGTCACCGCACAATGGTCGACACGCTTTAACGGGCGACCCATCCTGCCGGCTGACAGGTCTCGTTCCGCAATCGCGCCGTCGCTCGGGGATCGGCTGGCCGCGCACCGGCCGGGCGGGTCCCGTCACCGCCACGCCGAGACTGCAGCGGATGGTCCCATCCCCGCCCGCGGTGCCGCCCGCGAGGCCGAGTTATCAAGACGGCTAAGCGTTTACGGCACGTTGGAGGCAGTCCGGGGTTAGCTGGACGGGGCGGCTTCCTTTGCCGGCCGGCGCACAGATCGGCTGTTCGCACCGATCGCGGCGTCGCTCGCGGGTCTGCGGCCGTTATGGCCCACCGAAGCTGCTGACCCGGGTCTAATAGTTGCCTCCTGTTAAGAGCTTTTCCGGCTCGCGCGGCGTACCTGGGAACTTCCTGTATAGGCAGCCCCGGAAATTGTCCTACGCGGCAATGTCTCTTTGGGTTTTCTCAGCACAGGATGCACTTTTGTGATTTAAGATTGCGCAACTGTCGGACCTCAAACATGCGCCTTTTTCGGTGAGTTAATTGCATTAACTCATCAGGGTGGCCAAACGGGGGGTCTTAGGCCTGTCTGCAAGGAGGATCGGTGTCGTTCGTAACTGCGCAGCCGGAGGATCTGTCCGGGTCTGCGGGCAATCTCGCGGGTCTCGGCGATGCGATGGCGGCTCGAAACGCCGCTGCCGCGACGCCGACTACCGGCCTGGCACCGGCCGCATCCGATATTGTGTCGGCGGTGACCGCGGCACAGTTCGGCAAGCACGGCGCCGCCTATCAGCAGATCGCCGCCCAAGCGGCGTTGGTGCACGAACAAGTAGTAGCCGCGTTGCGTTCCGGGGCGGGAGCATACGCACTGACCGAGGCGGCGAATGCAGCTGCTGCCGGCTAAGGGGGGCCTGGGTCGATGAGTTTCATGATATTTCCGCCGGAGATCAACTCCAGCTTGATGTACAGCGGCGCGGGGTCGGGGCCGTTGATGGCGGCCGCGTCAGCGTGGAGTGAGCTGGCCGCCGATCTCGAATCAACCGCCGCCTCCTACCAGGCGGTGCTCGCTCAGCTGACCGGATCGACGTGGCTTGGCCCGTCGTCGGCGCGAATGGCTGCGGCGACAGCCCCTTACATCGACTGGCTGGCGACCACTGCCGGCCAGGCCGCGCAAACCTCAGCTCAGGCGTCGTTTGCCGCCGCGGCCTACGAGGGCGCTTTCGCGTCGACGGTTCCGCCGGCGGTCATCGCAGCCAACCGAGCGCTGCTGGTGGCCCTGGTGGCAACCAACTTCCTCGGGCAGAACACCCCGGCGATCATGGCCACCGAAGCGCACTACATGGAAATGTGGTTCCAGGACGGCATGGCCATGGACACCTACGCCACGTCCTCGCAGCAGGCCGTCGTCTTGCCGCAACAGACCCCGGCGCCGTCAACCAGCGACGGCGGGCTGTCGTCCGATCTGGCCGCGGCCGTGCAGTCCATCGAGAACTCCGTCACCAACACGGTGAACAACTTGACCTCTGCGATACAGGGGCTGCTGAGCGGAAACACCACCGCAGGCACGTCTGCCAACGGTGTGTCATCCGCGCTCTCGTCGGCCGCGAGCAACCTGAGCGGCGCTAGCAGCGGCGCCCAGGCGGCCGCCGCTTCGGGTGCCACGACGGCGGCTGGGACGGGGGTAGGTACCGCGGTCAATTCGGCAGCCGGAACACTGCTGCCGATCCAGGCCACCTATTACGCGACCATGCTCGCCAGCATGCCGGCCAAGATGTTGATCAGCCTGGGCAACTCGATGGGCGCCAGCCAGGCGATGCAGGCGGGTCAACAGGCCATGCTCGCCGAGGTGCAGACGCTGGTCGACGGAAAGTTGAAGGCCTTGCTGGCCAGCATCTCCGGCCAGATGCGCGGGTTCGGATCCCAGATCACCGCCCAGTTGGCGGGTGCCGGGAGGCTGGGCGGCATGTCAGTTCCCAACGGCTGGGCGCAGGCCGCCCCGGAGATGGTTCGTGCCGCGCCGGTATTACCGGCCAACAGCATCGCGTCGCCTATTACCTCGGCGAATTTGCCCACCAGCCCGTACACGCAAGCCCTCATGGGTGCAATGAACGGGCGCGGCATGGGCACGCAGGCCGCCAAGACGGCGTCCGTGAAGGTTGAGACTCGCACGCCGGCCGGCGGATGAGAAGTGGGGGATGCCTTTGCTGCAGGACGCATTAACCCAGGACATGACAGGTAGATAAGGAGAGAGATATGCCTACTCGTTTTATGACTGACCCGCACGAGATGCGGTCGATGGCGGGCCGTTTCGACGTGCACGCGCAGACGGTGGAGGACGAGGCCCGCAAGATGTGGGCGTCGAGCCAGAACATCGCCGGAGCCGGCTGGAGCGGTACCGCGCAGATGACCTCGCACGACACCATGGGCCAGATGAACACCGCGTTCCGCAACATCGTCAACATGCTGCACGGTGTGCGTGACGGTCTGATCCGTGACGCCAACAACTACGAGGCCCAAGAGCAGGGCTCTCAGCAGATCCTGTCCAGCTAGTCGATCACCGAAAACCTTTAGGAGACAGTCATGTCGATCAGTTACCAGTTCGGTGATGTCGATGCCCACGGCGCGATGATCCGTTCCCAGGCCGCTTCCCTGGAGGCCGAGCACCAGGCCATCGTTCGCGATGTGCTGGCTGCCGGTGACTTCTGGGGCGGTTCGGGTTCGGTGGCTTGCCAGGAGTTCATCACCCAGTTGGGTCGTAACTTCCAGACCATCTACGAGCAGGCCAACAGCCACGGCCAGAAGGTGCAGACCGCCGGCAACAACATGTCGAGCACCGACTCCGCTGTCGGCTCCAGCTGGGCCTGACACTCTCGACAATCCAAAACACACCGGGCATCACTGCCCGGTGTGTTTTGTTTTGCGGCCATCGAACCTGTTGGTGCGCGGCCAACCTGTTGCACTCACTTGTGATCGGAGTGCTCGTCGCTCGCATTCGCGGGCGGCAGCGGCGGGTCTCGCCGATCACCCCGCGCTCACCGCACGTCTCCTCATGTGAAACTCAGCCGCTCGGGCGTCGATAGATCGGCTTGTGGGGCGACGTTCGTCGAGATTCAGCAACCGCCGGGGCACCCGGATGGCCGACAGGAATCAGCCCGGATCGGCGCACAGTACCCGGGGATTGCGGCGCTTTCCGCATCGACGGCCCGCGGACGACAATCCGTAAATGAAAAAAATTCCGAAATTCTGGATAGAACATTTCACATTTCGTATCTTTCTCAGGCTGTTCTCAGCTAATCTTCGACATGCGTACAGCAGTGCGACCCGGCGAGTCCGGTCGCCGTCAGAGGGAGATGCGCCATGGAACTATCGATTCGCCCCTATATGACCGCCGGTGTTGTGGTGGCCGGCGCCGGCCTCATCGCCGTGGCGCCGGTCGGGCCGTCGGCTGTACAGATTCAAACCCGCGCAGTGCAGCTCGTCGCGACCGAGGACCTGGCGGCAGCGGTGACGGGCTTGCTGCCGGCGGTGCAGGACTTCCCGGTGAGCACCTGGGCAGACGTGTTCCTCAACGCGTTCTCAAATCTCGAGTCGCTGCAGTCGGAGTTCGGTCTGGACGGCAGCCCGATCCTGCAGGCGATCATGGACAACCAGCTGATCTACTCCAATGACCTCGCAACAGCAGCGGAGACGGCTGGGACCAACCTGGTGACGGCCCTGCAAGACTTCCCCAACGTTCTCTCAAACGCCATGAGCGATCTCGCGTCTGGCGACGTCTTCGATGCCGAGACGAGCATCGCCCAGTTCCTCACCCAGGCGCCGCTGAGCGTGTTGAGGCCACTGGAAAACGGCTTCTTCGAAGTCGCGCAATCGATCTCGGGTCACCTCGACAATCTTCTCGCCGGCCAAGATGTCGCCCGTGCAGACCTCGCTTCCGAAGCGTTCCTGCCTGGATCGGTTCCGCCGTGGTTGACCGAGCTGATGCAGGCCGGATTGATGGCGCCCCACGCCGCCGAGCTCGCATTGGCCGGGGTCAGTCAGGACATCGTCACCGCGATCCAGGACGGCGACTCGACTCTGGCTTTCAGCGACCTGTTGAACGCACCCTCGACAATCCTGGACGCGTTCGTCAACGGCTACAACCTCGGTGACGACGGCGGCGGACCGGCCAAGTTTGTTGACGCCGTGCCCGAGTTGATGAGAAGTGTTTCCGCGCAAGGCTTGCTGAGCCACGAGGGGGCCGTCGCGACAATCCGCGAAGCCATGCAGACCATCGCGCAAGACATTTCGCCGCGTAAGGCGGAAGCAGCCGTCGCCGGACTCGTTGATGCGGCCGGCGCGGTCAGCGCAAGCACCGACGTGCACACGCTGATTGCGGACCTCAGCACCCTGTTGGGTCCCGACACCGCGGTCGGCGAACTCGTAACGGCGTTCGACCCCAACGCCATTGCGGACATCACGTCGTTGCTGACCGCCGACTTGGCGCCCAATGCCAGCAGTTGGGTGGTCGATCTTTTCGCGATGTCCTGAAACCAGCCGCCGGAGTGGGCACCGGATTGGCGCCTACTCGGCGACTGCTGCGCAACCACCGAGGATGGTGGTCGACGCGAAGTTGGCTGCGTTGGCCAGATGGTTGTCGGTCGGCGTGTAGGTCGGGAGTGCGGTGACAAACGCTCGACGGTACTGGGCCGACAGGTTCGCGAGATCCTGCCAGATGGGGTTATCGCTTTGCCGGCCAAGTTGTTCCAGTTTGCCGGCGAACGAGTTCATCACCGGTCCGACCGCGTAGTTGACCGCCTTCTGCTCTTTGTTCCAGTAGATCGACGGGACGTTGGGGTCCAATTGCTGCCATTGAGCGGTCTGCTGGCCAAACTGATCCAGCGCCGACTTCCATTCCGCGCACACATTGTTGTCTGACGTGAGGAAAGGCTGCGGACTCGCCAGATTGCCCACCGGGGCGATTTCGGTAGGCGGCGCCGACGGCGTTACCAGCGGGCCGCGCGCGGCGGCCGGACCATCGCTGATCGACGCGCATATCGCACCCAGCGCCGACGAGGCACTGTTGGCCGCGCCCGCCAAATTGTTGTCTGCCGGCGTGTATTTCGGGATCCGCTCGGAATATGCGCGCGCGTAGGCGATGAACTGCTGATAGAGCTCGCGCATGACGCGGTGCGGGGTCAGCTTGACCAAACCAACCGTTTGCGCCGCCGCGCTGCGCATCGACTGCCCTGCCGCGATGAACTGCGCGCGCTGCTTCGGCGTCCACGCCGATGCCGGCACGGACCGGTCGCGGTCGTTCCAGAGCCCTTGGCCGCTGTTGGCCAATTCGTTGTTGATCGATGCCCACGCCGTGCAGCTGGGGTCGTCGGTGATCACCGCCACCGGCCCAGTGTCTTTCGCGCTGGCTACCGCCGCGGTTTCTTGGCCCGGTCCGTTGTCGGACCCGTCTTTCGGCCCGCCGGAACCTCCGTCGCCGAATAGCAATACTGCCGCGACGATTGTTGCCAATACAGCAACCGCTGCGACCCCTCCCATGGCCCACTTCAGATTTTTATTGTCTTTTGGGCCGTCAGTATCAGACGTCACGATGGATCAGCTTAAATGACAACCCCGTTACCGCAGCTGTTTTGGCTGCGGGCCGGGCATTGAGCGCAACCTTTCTCAGGCCGCTAACAGGGTTGACTTTGTATCGAACGTGCGTTCGAATAGAGTATGCGATGGGACGGCCAACACGTCGGGGTGGACGACGGTGCACTGCCCGGACTCGAACGCATCGGGTTTGTCCGTAGTGTGCGCACGCCCCAGTTCGACGGGATCACCTTTCACGAGGTGTTGTGCAAGTCGGCGCTCAACAAGGTTCCGCATGCTGCCGCGCTGCCGTTTCAATACACCGTCAATGGCTACCGCGGTTGCTCGCACGCCTGCCGGTACTGCTTCGCCCGGCCAACGCACGAGTACCTGGAATTCAACTGCGGCAACGACTTTGACACCCAGATCATCGTCAAGACCAACGTCGTCGATGTGCTGCGCCGCGAGCTGAGCCGACGGTCCTGGTGTCGCGAGACCGTCGCCCTGGGCACCAACACCGACCCTTACCAACGCGCCGAGGGCCGCTATGCGTTGATGCCCGGCATCATCGGTGCGCTCGCGGAGTCGGGTACGCCGCTGTCGATCCTGACCAAAGGGACTCTGCTGCGCCGTGACCTGCCGCTGATCGCCGAGGCTGCGGACGCAGGTGCGGGTCGGGGTCTCGGTCTCCCTTGCTGTCGGCAACGCTGAACTGCACAGGCAGGTGGAGCCTGGCACGCCGAGCCCGCAAGCGCGGCTGGGCTTGATCGCCGCGATCCGCGAAGCCGGATTGGACTGCCATGTGATGGTGGCGCCGGTACTGCCGTATCTGACGGATTCCGTCGAGCACCTGGACGGTCTGCTGCACGACATTGCTGCGGCCGGCGCCGGCAGTGCCACGGTGTTCGGGCTGCATCTGCGGGGATCGACCCGCGGCTGGTTCATGTCGTGGTTGTCGCAAGCCTACCCGCAGCTGGTCGGCCGGTATCGCGAGTTGTACCGGCGCGGAGCCTATTTGCCGCCCGCGTACCGGGACGAGCTGCGGGCGAGGGCGGAGCCGCTGATCGCCAGACACGGGTTGGCCGGCGATCGGCGCCGGCGTGACAGCGGGACGCCGCAACAGGTCGCCGAGACCGGTCCAGCCGACGTTGTTTTGAGCTAGTTCAGGTCCGGCGCGTGGTAGGTGTCGCACTGGTTGGGGTCGCCGGTCTGATAACCGACGGTGAACCAGTGCTGCCGCTGCTCCGAGGAGCCGTGAGTCCACGACTCGGGGTTGACTCGGCCGGTGGATGCCTTCTGGATACGGTCATCGCCGACCGACGACGCTGCCGACAATGCGTCGGCAATGTCCTTGTCGCTCAACGGCTCCAGGAACGGCACGCCGGTACCCTCCTGCTTGGTCGTGGAGGCGTAGTGGGCCCACACTCCGGCGTAGCAGTCGGCCTGTAGCTCGGTGCGCACCCCGTTGCCGCCGGCCCCCTGCGCACCCTGCTGAGCGCGACCGAGGGAACCCTGCAGATCCTGCACATGGTGCCCGAATTCGTGAGCCACCACGTATTCCTGCGCCAACGGTCCACCACTTGAACCGAATTGGGTTCGCAGCACATCGAAAAAGCCGGTGTCGAAGTAGGCGGTCTTGTCCACCGGGCAGTAGAACGGGCCGACCTCGGTGCTGGCCGCTCCGCAACCGGTGTCGACCTGGCCGCTGAACAGCCGGATGTGGGGGCGGGTGTAGCCGTGCATCAGTTGCTTCCACACCGCATCGACGGAGTTGCCGGTGGCGACCACTCGGCACTGCACGTACTGGTTGGCGTCGGCTCCGGTTCGGCACTTGCTCAGATCGAACCCGGGTGCGACGTCCCGGCCGGCGCTGGGCGCCGGTAACTGGGTGGCCACCTTGCCGGGGTCGACCCCGAGTAGCAGGGCGACCACGAGGAACAACAGTCCGCCGAGCCCTCCGCCGATCGCGATTCCGCGTCCTCCACCGCCGCCGGACGACGCCGTCGTGCTGGTGTCGATCTGCATACCCTCGTTGAAGGTCATCGCGTACTCCGTTGCGGTTCATGGCATCGCTGTCGGGAATTCCTCGCCCGGCCAGATCAGCTTTGCACACTACGTTTCAGGCGTGTCCACGGTTGCCGAACTTCCCGTCCTCATGACGGACCTGGCCGGTCCGCCGGTCGCCGGGCACGCGTCCCGGTCGTCCGGCAGCCACCTGTAGTGACGTGCACCCGATAGTCCTCGGCGCCCGAGGAAACGGCTTTGGCGAGCATTGGGTGAACCGAAAAGCCTTGCGGGTGAACGGCTCCGGCGACGAGGTACTCCTCGTCGCCGACGATCCGGCCGAGCATGTCGACGATGCGGGTAGTGCCCACCCCCGGAGGCTCGGGACCGGTCCGTGCGACGTTGGTGATCACGCCGGCCCGGCGCGGCCAGGATTCCGCGCCGGCGAGCACGTCGAACAGTTGCTGAGGGTAGCGGCGCGGCCGGGGTGATCGACCTCGCGGGACAAATACGAATTCATGGTGTCGACCCAACCTGAATGAATGATAAATTCTTGCTGCCAAACTCTCAGTACTGTTGTCGAGTCGCGATTGGAGCCCCGATGTTCGGCAAACCACGAGGCGCAATACTGCTGGCCGTGGCGTTGGGCGCTCTTGCGACGGCGACTGTTACGGCAACGGCCACGGCGCCCGTTGTGCGCGCTGACGACCCCCTCACCGACCTGATCGTGGCGGTACAAGGCGACTTCTCGCTCGCCCAGGAGGCGTTCACCCTGGCCAACGCCGATTTCGCCGACGGCGATGTGGCCGGCGGTCTGGCTTCGTTCTACGGCGGCGTCGACGACGTCCTGCTCTCGGTGCCGAACAACCTCCTGCAGGGGTCACTGGCCGGGCTCACCGGCGAGCCGGTCGACTCCGCGCTGAGTTGGACGATCCCCGCTCCGGCGGACTTCAACGACGCCCTCATCGTGGCGCCCACCCTCGCGCTGATCGGTGAGGGCGATCTTCACACCGCGGCACTCGACCTTGCCGGTGGTGACATCGCCGGCGCTCTGGATTCCTACCTCACCGGTTATGAATACCTGAACGTCGTTGTCCCGGAGCTGTTCATCGTCGGCTCGGCAGCCGGTCTGGGACTCTGACCCTGTTCGGCGAACTCCTTCGTGTCTACTGAGGAAATCTGCAGTTACCGAATCAGGTCATCGTGAGCTCGCCGGTCGCATCTGAGACCGCGCCCGACCACCGTGCTGCCGGAAGCACACACCGGACGGTGGGCCGCTAACCCGGGCCGTCGCTGGCCGCGGCCAGCAGCGGCACCAGCACATCGCTGATCGGCGTAGCGATTCCGTGCTCGCGGGCTTTGCGGACGATCACCCCGTTGCGGATGTCCCACTCCTGCGGGCGACGGGCTTCACGGTCGGCGAGCATCGAGGTCCCCATGTCGGCGGGTGCCTCGCGAAACATCTCCACCGTGCCGGCAGCGACGTCGTCGGCAAGCTGTGCGCCCTCGGAGCGGGCGACTTCGAGGCACTCGCCGGCATACCGGCGGGCAAGTTCCGCGAGCTCGTCGCGCCGGAACATGCCGGATCGCCGGCCGGTGAGAACCATCAGCCCGGCCACCGCGTTCACCAGCAACTTGCGCCACGCGGCGGTGACGAAGTCGGGATCGCAATCGGCGGTACCGCCCGCGGCGCGCCACAGATCGGCGAAAACCGTTGCGGCAGGTCCAGTCGGAAGGGTGAGCCTGGCATCGGTGCGTAGTCGCACCCAGCCGTCCGGCTGCGTCTCGGCCGAAAACCAAACGATGCCGGGTATGACCGTCGACGATGCGCAGAGCGGCTGCACGTGCTCGACCTGTTCGACACCGTTTTGCAGAACGACGACGGCGGTGTCCTCATCACACAACCGGGCCAGCCAGCTCGCCGCGTCGGTGTTCTGGGTGGCCTTGACCGCCAGCACAACCACTGCGACCGGGCCGGTGATCTCGTCGGGGTCGGTGCAGACCGGCCCCGGCACCGTGATCGGATCGGCGCCGTCGGGCCGCAGCTCGACCTGCGACCGGGGGGTCCGCCCGCAGACCCGCACCGGGTTCCCCGCGGCGGACAGGTATGCGGCGACGGTGGTACCGACGGCTCCCGGACCGATAACTGCAATATCCATGACGACCACCAAAATTACCGCCTCTAGACTGGGCTGTCGTTCCCACCTTTCGCGAGGAGTATTTGTGCTGCGCAGTCACGCCGCTGGTTCATTGGGGGCCACCGACGCCGGTCAACAGGTGACGCTGGCCGGCTGGGTCGCACGCCGGCGCGACCACGGCGGGGTGATCTTCATCGATCTGCGCGACGCCACAGGTGTGTCGCAGGTGGTGTTTCGCGCTGCCGATGTGCTGGAACAGGCCCACCGTCTGCGGGCGGAGTTCTGCGTGGCCGTCGAGGGCGTCGTCGAGATCCGTCCGGAGGGCAACGCGAACGCCGAGATCGCAACCGGACAGATCGAAGTCAACGCGACGTCTCTGACGGTGCTGGGGGAGTGCGCGCCGTTGCCATTCCAGCTCGACGAGCCCGCCGGTGAGGAAGTCCGGTTGCGCTATCGCTATCTGGATCTGCGTCGCGAGGGTCCCGGCAACGCAATTCGGTTGCGCTCCAAGGTCAATGCCGCGGCCCGCAACGTGCTCGCCGCGCACGACTTCGTCGAGATCGAGACGCCGACGATGACACGCTCGACGCCGGAAGGCGCGCGCGATTTTTTGGTGCCCGCCCGGCTGCAGCCTGGCTCGTTCTACGCCCTGCCGCAAAGCCCACAGCTGTTCAAGCAGCTGCTGATGGTGGCCGGCATGGAGCGGTACTACCAGATCGCCCGCTGCTACCGCGACGAGGATTTCCGCGCTGACCGGCAGCCGGAATTCACCCAGCTCGACATGGAGATGAGCTTCGTCGAGGCCGACGACGTCATCGCCACCGCGGAACAGGTACTCAAAGCGGTGTGGGCGCTGATCGGGTACGACCTCCCCACCCCGGTGCCGAGGATCAGCTACGCCGATGCGATGACACGGTTCGGTACGGACCGGCCCGACCTGCGCTTCGCGGTGGAGCTCGTCGAATGCACAAAGTTCTTCTCCGACACCACTTTTCGAGTGTTCCAGGCGCCGTACGTCGGCGCCGTGGTGATGTCCGGTGGGGCGTCACAACCGCGCCGGACGCTGGACGGCTGGCAAGAATTCGCCAAGCAGCGCGGGCACAAGGGCCTGGCCTATGTGCTGGTTGGCGACGACGGCACGCTGAGTGGGCCGGTCGCCAAGAACCTCTCCGACGCCGAACGAGAGGGTCTGGCCGCTCATGTCGGCGCCGAGCCCGGCGACTGCATCTTCTTCTCGGCCGGGCCGCCGAAAGCGTCGCGTGCGCTGCTCGGTGCCGCCCGTGTGGAGATCGCGCATCGGCTCAACCTGATCGACCCCGATGCCTGGGCCTTTACCTGGGTGGTGGACTTCCCGCTGTTCGAGCCCGCCGACGAGGCCACCGCGGCCGGCGACGTCGCGCTCGGCAGCGGCGCATGGACCGCGGTGCACCACGCGTTCACCTCGCCCAAGCGCCAATCGGAAGCCACCTTCGACAGCGATCCGGGCAACGCGCTGGCCGACGCCTACGACATCGTCTGTAACGGTAACGAGATCGGCGGCGGCTCCATCCGTATCCATCGCCGCGATGTTCAGCAACGGGTATTCGCGATGATGGGCATCGACGCCGTCGAGGCGCAGGAGAAGTTTGGATTCCTGTTGGACGCGTTCACCTTTGGCGCGCCGCCGCACGGTGGGATCGCCTTCGGCTGGGACCGGATCGTTCAGCTGCTTTCCGGTGCCGACTCGATTCGCGAGGTGATCGCCTTCCCGAAGTCCGGTGGTGGCGTCGACCCGCTGACCGACGCCCCGGCACCGATCACCGCGCAACAACGCAAAGAATCGGGCATTGATTTCAAGCCCGACGCATCACGCGGCCGCACACCAGCGACGACCAAGGCGGAATAGACGCCTTTGCCATCGCAGTTGACCTGGCATGTCCTGGCGTCACGACGATGCAGGGCGCAGCGATGAGGGGGAGTGTCGCCAATGAGCCGCGAGATGCCCGACACGGACACGATCAAAGCGTTCAACACGTCCATCGCTGAGGAGTTCCGGTCGAACGACGGCAAGGTCGGCGGCCAGTTCGAGGGCGCGGACCTGCTGCTGTTGACCACAACCGGCGCCAAATCGGGTCAGCCGCGGCTCTCGCCGCTGGCCTACTTCCGGATCGACGGCAAGCTGCTCGTCCTCGGTTCGTTCGCGGGAGCGGACGTGAACCCGGCCTGGGTGCACAACCTTCGCGCTAATCCCTCGGCGCACATCGAGGTCGGCAACGACTCCTTCGACGTGATTGCCCGTGAACTGCCGCCCGACGAGCGCGACGACCTCTTCGGCCGAATCGCCGCGGCCGCCCCGGGTTTCGCCGGGTATCAGGCGAAAACCACGAGGGTGATACCGGTCTTCGAACTGCAGCCGACCAGTTAGCCCGGCCGCATAGTTAGACCGTCAACGCAGCCTTGAGGGCGCCCGGTCACGAGGCAATCACGGCCTCTATCACAGGGTGGTCACACGGTGCGTAGATGGCTTAATGCGGGACCAGCGACATGATCGTCTGCAGCGTGCCGCGCACCGGGTGCAAAAAGATGTTCACGATCTGAATCGGGAACAGTTGGCCGTTTCCGCCACACTTGGGCCACGCCCCGGGGCCCTGCGTGGCAAGCACCCGGTTCGCCACCGCGATCTGCTGCTCGCGTGACGCCGTGGCCGGGTCACCCATGCCGCCGTTTGCGGCCCAGGTAGACGGCTTGAACTGCAGACCGCCGTAAAACCCGTTGCCGGTGTTGGCGTGCCAGTTGCCACCCGATTCGCACTGAGCGACCGCATCCCAGTTCATACCGTCCGCGTAAGCCACCCCGGTGGTCGGATTGACCAACAGCGTCATGCCCAGGGCGACCACTGCGGCTATCACCAGGTGCTTGCACATCGTGCTCAATAACCCACCTAAATGACTCATTTAACACTTCTAACAAACACGCGGGAAAAGAGTCAATGCGTGGGGTATTAGTAATTCAGTGAGAGAATTGGTAAGAGAGCGTTTACTGTTGCTGTTGATATTGAATGGCATTAATGGGGCTTTTGTGGCTATCTATAACTAGAGTGTTATATGGGAATCTAGTTATCTTGTCGTGATGGAGTAAATTAGAGTGACGTGTGATGCTCCTGTTACTTGAGTGACAGGAGGTGCGAGCGCGCTGGTTTACTTGGTCTGCCCGAGGAACTCTTGGACCAGGCGTTTTGGTGCCTGCGTCAGCCAAGCATCGACGATCAGCTCCCGTAGCCCACGCATATCGATCGCGGCAAGCCTGACCAGCACGGCCGGATAGCCGTCAAAGTGCGGAGTGGTGAAGTACACGCCGGGTTCGTCGGCGATCAGCGCGAACTTCACGCCCTCATCGGCCACCCGGACGCCGAGAATGTCGCCGGTCGGCGGCTCGATACCGCGTGCGGTCAGCGCTTCCCGGTCCGACGTCCGAAGCGGACGCTCCCACGCGATCAGCTTCTTGCCGACCCGCCATTCGTGCGGCGACGACTCCCCGGTGAGCTGCAGCTCCCCGACGACGCCGGTGACGTCATCCCAGGTGGCCATGACCCATTGTGCTCCCGGCGCACACGACAGGGGCCGGATCAGGCTGCGCCGATGCGCGTCACCGTGGGTCTCACTAGTGTTGCAGCGTGACGTCGTCAAGCCCTGCCGGCGATCCTGGGCAGGCGCGGGGTCAGCGCCCGGCGGGCCCGAGTGCCCGCTACCGGATCACCCATCGCACCGAGTACCGCTACTCGGACGTGGTGACCAGTTCCTACGGCCGCGGATTCCTCACTCCGCGAGACCTGATGCGGCAGCGTTGCCTGTTTCACGAGTTGCGGATCTCGCCGACCCCGGCAGACAGCTCGACGAGCCCGGACACCTTCGGAAACCTCAGCTCGTACTTCCATGTCACCGAGCCGCATCAGACGCTGACGGTCACCAGCGAGTCAATCGTCGAGGTGTATCCGTCACCGCCGGAGCGCTGGGGGGCCGGACCGGCACTGGCGCCGTGGGAGGAGGCCCGCCCGGTGGGTGCGCAGGGAGCGCTGGCAACCGAGTTCGCCCTCGACCTGAACCCGCCGGAGATCACCGATGAGGTTCGCGAGTACGCCGCACCGAGTTTCGCGCCCGGACGACCGCTGGTGGAAGTGCTGCGTGACCTCACGACGCGGATTCACACCGACTTCGCCTACCGCTCCGGCTCGACCACGGTTTCCACCGGGGTCAAAGAGGTTCTGATGGCTCGGGAAGGGGTATGTCAGGACTTCGCTCGGCTGGCGATCGCCTGCCTGCGCGCACATGGGTTGGCAGCCAGCTACGTATCCGGGTATCTGGCCACCGACCCGCCACCCGGAAAGGAACGCATGATCGGTATCGACGCGACCCACGCCTGGGCGGCGGTGTGGACGCCGCGCCCGCCCGGCCAATTCGAGTGGCTCGGACTGGATCCCACCAACGACCAGATGGTCGACGAGCGGTACGTCATCGTCGGCCGCGGCCGCGACTACGCCGACGTGCCGCCGTTGCGGGGCATCATCTACACCAATTCCAAGAAAAGCGTGATCGACGTCGCTGTCGATGTCGTGCCCTACGAAGGTGACGAACTGTATGCGTGACTTCCACTGCCCCAACTGCGGGCAGCGTCTGACATTCGAGAACTCGGCGTGCCTGGCCTGCGGCAGCGCCCTGGGATTCTCGCTCGCCGAGATGGCCCTGCTGGTGATCACGACCGGCGAGGACGCCGACCGCGCCGGCTTCGTCAGCGCCAGTGACTACGACTTGTGCTCCAACCGGTATGTCGCCGAATGCAATTGGCTGGTGCCGATCAACTCCGGCGGCCTCTGCGAATCCTGCCAGCTGACCATCGAGCGACCCAACGACGCCGACAAGGCCGGCCTCGCCGAGTTCGCCCGGGCCGAGGCGGCCAAGCGCCGACTCGTCGTGGAACTGCACGAACTGAAGCTGCCGATCGTCGGACGCGATCAGGACCCCGATTACGGGCTGGCGTTCCGGTTGCTGTCCAGCGCGCATGAGAAGGTGATGACCGGGCACGAAAATGGCGTCATCACCATCGATCTCGCCGAGGGTGACGACGTCCACCGCGAGCAGTTGCGGGTGGAGATGGACGAGCCGTACCGCACCCTGCTGGGCCACTTCCGCCACGAGATCGGCCACTATTACTACTACCGGCTGATCACGCCCTCCGCCGAGTACGTGGCGGGGTTCAACGCGTTGTACGGCGACGCCAACGCCGACTATCAGCAAGCGCTGGACCGGCATTACAGCGAGGGCGCCCCCGCCGGTTGGCAGAAGAACTACGTGTCGTCCTATGCGACCATGCACCCGGCCGAGGACTGGGCCGAGACGTTCGCGCACTATCTGCACATCCGGGACACGCTGGACACCGCTGCCTGGTCGGGGTTTGCGCCGGCGACGGCGACGTTCGACCGACCGGTGCTGGGGCCCAGCGCCTTCGCGACCATCATCGACATGTGGTTGCCGGTGTCGTGGTCGCTGAACATGGTGAACCGGTCGATGGGACACGACGACCTGTATCCGTTCGTACTGCCGGTCGCGGTGCTGGAGAAAATGAAGTTCATCCACAACGTGATCGACGAGGTGACGGCGCTCAGCGGCAAACGCGACCCGGTGCGTGCCTAGTCACGGCATGACGCGACTCTCGCCGGGTCCCCACAACGGCTGCATGCCGCCGGGCAGCGCCAGCTGAGTCGCAGTGATCACCTCGGCCAGTTCGCGCAACGCCGCGTGGACCCCGGTCAGCAGGTCGGCCAGTTCCTTGCGGCGGCCGGCCGCGGAGACCAATTCCAGATCGGCGGGAGACGACCGCCGCAGCAGGGTGCCGATCTCGGCGACCATTCGTTCCGGCCGCGACGATCCCGAGGAGCCGGGCAGGCCGCCGAGATCGGTCCGCAGCCGCTCCAGTTGATAGACCAGAGATCGCGGGTTCGTCGCGTCGAACAACATCAACTCGGCCAGGGCGGCCACGGTGGTCTGGCCGGCTGTGCGGCGGCGATAGATCACCGCGGATTCCGTTGCGATAAGCGCCGATTCGATGACCGTTCGTTCGGCGGCCGGGGCCCGGACCGTGGTCAACGTGGCGTTGAGCAGCGCGGTGAGTGCGAGGCCGCGCTCGATGCGTTTGCCGACGTCCATCATGATCCAGCCGACGTCCTGCACCATGGACTCCGCGGCCACGCCGGCCAGCGTCAGCATCCCCACCAATGTCTGCGACTGCGCCGTTGCCAGCACGGCGTCGGCCTCGGCCAGCGAGTCCGGCGGCTCGGCGTTGTGCGCCAGCGCACGCTCGACGCCGGCCAGCACCACCCAGGTGTCGCTGGACAACTGGTCGCGGACCCCGCGGGCGGCCAGCGCCAGCCGGTCCACCGAGTGCACGAGTGCCCCGGGGCGATCCCGGTCCATGGTCAGCGACCACAACGTCGACGGCGCGATCGCGATCGTCTCGGCGTGGTCTTCGGGTCCGGGGTCGGTCCCGGTGATGCGGCCCAGCGCGGCCATCAGGACCGGCACACACTGGCTTTCCGAAATCTCTTGGCGGTGCCGGAATTCGTAGTAGCGCCGCCGGGCCGCAATCAGCAACCGGGCCATGCTCTCCGCGCGCTCGCCGTAACGTCCCATCCAGAACAGGTCGGACAGCACGCGCGGCGAGCTGACCCCCAACGTGCCCGCGCCTGTCTTCGCCGGGATCTCCGGGGCCGGAAGGGTGACCGTCTCGGTGCGTGACCGGTCGGTAGGCTGGACCCAGATGTCCTTCGCGGCAACCGTTTCCAGCGTGTAGGCCGACGGGCTCTGGGCCAGAACGTAGCCGAGGCCACCGAGCATCGGCGCATAGCCGCCGCGTTGTGCCACGGTGAACAGCCGCATGCCCACTGCGCCGGCCGACAGTTCCGAGGCGGAGCTGGTGGGCGCTGAGGAGAACTGCGGCAACTCCTGGCCGACCCACTGCCACGGCATCGCGGTGATGCAGGCGGCCAGGTCGGCCAGTCGGTCAGAGGAAAGTGTCGGGCCGACAAGTGTTTGCCCACCGATTGTGGGCCTGATCAACAGCGACGAGAGATTCGCCAGCAGGTGAGAACATTCGCTGGCGATGCCACCCCAGTAGCTGGGCGCGCTGACCAGCAGCGGCGATTCGCCGAGCAGCCGCTTGGATAGTTCGGGCAGGAACCGTTGCAGCCCAGCGCTTTCCAGAATGCCGCTGCCGATGGTGTTTACCACGGTCACCGTCCCACGGTGCTGCGCCTCCACCAGGCCGGCCACGCCGAGCCGCGAGTCGGCGCGCAGATCGAGCGGGTCGGTGTAGGTGGCATCGACCCGGCGGAACACCACGTCGACTCGTTTGAGCGTGCCCAGTGAGCGCATCCACAACTTGCCGTCGCGAACCACCAGATCCGCGCTCTCGACCAGAGGGAACCCCAGCAGCGTGGCGAGATATGCCTGATCGAACGAGGTTTCGGAGTAGATGCCTGGACTCAGGACGACCACGACCGGGTCCTGCACCCCGTCAGGCGCCGCATCGATCAGGGCCAATCGCAATGCCTGAGCGAACGGTGTCGTCGGCCGTGGTCCGACCTTCTCGTAGAGGTCCGGCAGTGCTTGGGCGAGCACCCGCCGGTCAGCGAGCGCGTATCCGGCGCCGGACGGCGCCTGGGTCCAGTCGGCATTGACCTGGAAGCTGCCATCGGAGAGGCGGCTGAGGTCGCAGGCGTGCATGAAGAGCTGGTGGTGCCCCGGCACCTCGATGTGGTTGGCCGCGCGGACATAACCGGGATGGGCGAACAGCAGTTCCGGTGGCAGCACTCCCTCGGTGAGCGAGCGGCGGCTGGTGTACAGATCGGTCAGCACCGCGTTGAGCATCCGGGAACGCTGCACCAGCCCGGCCTCGAGCACGTCCCAATCCTGTGCCGACAGCACCAGCGGCAGCGGGTCCAGGTGCCACGGTCGCGACTCGCCGTGACTGCCGCCCGGCTGCTGAGCCGGATCGACTCGGGTGTAGGTGATGTCGTCGTTGTCCACCAGTCGGCGAACCGCGGAGCTCAACCGGCCCATGCCGGCCCGTCCGCGATCGCCGACCGCGCCGGCGAGGTCGGCCCACGCCGGGCGGACATTCCCGTTCTCGCCGACGAACTCGTCGTAGCCGATCACCGGCCCCTGAAGGGCCGGCGGGCGCAGGTCGAACAGCGTCTCTTGGGCACGCGCGGCGCGGTAGCCGGCCAGCAGCCGGTCGACGTCGGGGCGGTCGTGCAAAGCTGCCGACGAATCGCTGGGATGTACTGCCATATCTGCCGAAGCCATTACCGCAGGACGGTACGCACGCGCCGCAGATCAAGGATGCCCGGCGCGCCGATGTCGGTGGAAATTCGCGCTTGCATTTCCCGGATGTCTGACAGCTCGAGTTTGCCCGGGGTGAAGCCGGTGGCCTCGAAACGCCGCGCACGCCGGGATTCGGCCTCCACGGCGTTGACGGGAGGTTCGTCGTACGCCCGACCGCCGGGATGAGCGATGTGGTACGTGCAGCCACCACGTGACGTCGAGGTGGTCAGGTCGATGAGCTCGAACTGCAGCGGACCGTCGACGGTGATGGTCGGGTGCAGCGCGCTGGGTGGCTGCCACGCACGGAACCGCACACCGCCGACGTGGATGTCGGGATTGTCGGTGGCCAGCAACGGCACCGGATAACCGTTGCAGGTCACCAGATAGCGGTGGCGGTCGGCGCCGATGACGCGCACTTGGATGCGCTCGACCGAGGAGTCGACGTATCGGGCAGTGCCGGTCGCGGTGGACTCCTCACCGAGGGTGTTCCACGGTTCGATCGCCCCGCGCAGTTCGATCTCCACGCCGTCGAACACCGCGGTGCCGATGCGCGGGAAACGGAATTCGGTGAACGGGTCCAGCCAGTTGGTCTCGAATGGGATGCCGTGTGCCCGCAGATCCGCGGCGACATCGGCGATGTCGTGAATCAAGAAGTGCGGCAACAGGTATCGTCCGTGCAGATTCGAACCGTGCCGGATCAGCGGAGCCCGCAGCGGCTCGTCCCAGAACCAGGCCACCAATGAGCGCACCAGCAGCGACTGCACCATCGCCATCCGCAGGTGCGGTGGCATTTCGAAGCCGCGCAACTCCAACAGGCCCAACCTGCCCCGCAGGCTGTACGGGTTGTAGAGCTTGTCGATGCAGAATTCGGCTCGATGCGTGTTGCCCGTGATATCGGTGAGCAGATGGCGAAGCGCCCGGTCGATGATCCACGGCCGGGGCGAATCCGCCGCGGAACCCGAAGTCAGCCGGTCGATTTCGGCGAACGCGATTTCGAGCTCGTAGAGCGCCTCGGCGCGGCCCTCATCAACGCGCGGCGCCTGGGAGGTGGTGCCGACGAATCGCCCGGCGAACAGGTAGGACAACGAGGGGTGTCGCTGCCAATACGTCAGCAGCGACACCAGCAGGTCGGGGCGGCGCAGCAGCGGAGAGTTCTTCGGGGTGACGCCGCCCAGGGTGATGTGGTTGCCGCCGCCGGTGCCGCTGTGACTGCCGTCGAACTGGAACGACTCTGTGGACAAACGGGCCAGTCTGGCCTGCTCGTAAAGGGTTTCGAGCTGTTCTCGCTGCTCGGCGAAACTGGCGGTGGGCGCGACGTTGACCTCGATGACACCGGGGTCCGGGGTGATCGTCGTCGACGTCAGCCGCGGGTCTGCCGGTGGTTCGTAGCCTTCGATGACCACCGGGTGGCCGATCTTCGCCGCCGCGGAGTGCACCCGGCCGATCAGGTCGACGAAGTTGTCCAGGGCCTCGGTGGGCGGCAGGAATACGTACAGCAAACCGTCGCGTGCTTCGGCGACCATCGCCGTCGTCGGCGCGGTGTCGTCATCCTCTACCAGGGCCTCGGCCGCCGATGGGCTCAGCTCGTCGCCGACGGCGGTCGGATCGGCGACAAACGACGTCCGCGGCGGTTTCCAGCTGATCGAGTCCAGTGGTAACCGCAGACCCGCCGGCGAATCTCCCGCGACCAATACGACGCGGCCGCGGCGCAGCCGCCAGTTGGCGCTGGCCCATCCGAGGTCGTCCTCACGGCGGTGCAGCGGAAGCACGAATGCGGCTGGGACGACCGCGGATTCGTCGAGGCGGGCCACGAGCGCTGCGCGCGCGGCGGGAGTGTCCTGACCGGTCTCAGGGTCCAGATCCGCACTGGGCTGCACCGGATCGCCCTGGGGCAGGCGGGTTGCGGCCGCCAGCTGCATCAGCGGATCTTCGTAGGCCGGACGCACCTGCGAATCGGGTAGGCCCAACTCGGCGGCGAGGGCGGCAAGCAGGTCGTGGGCTGTTGTGCTGTCCGCCGGTGGCCCTGCCGGGGCGGTGCTCCAGGGATCAGCCAGCAACGTGCCGTCGGGCCACAGCGGCTGACCGTCGGCGCGCCAGTACAGTCCAATTTGCCAGCGGGGCAACGGTTCACCGGGATACCACCGGCCCTGCCCGCGGTGAACCAGGCCGTGCGGGGCCCACTGCTTCTTCAGTCGTGCGGCCAGGTCGGAGGCGAGTTGGCGCTTGTGCGGGCCGTCGGCATCGGTGGTCCACTCGTCGTCGACCTGGTTGTCGACCGACACGAAGGTGGGCTCGCCACCGACGGTGAGCCGGACATCGCCGGCGGCCAGTCGGTCGTCGACCCCGCGGGCGACGTCCTGGATGGTCGTCCATGCCTCGTCGGTGTAGGGGAGCGTGACCCGCGGATCTTCGTGAATGCGGGTGACGGTGTTGGAGAATTCCAGCGTCGACTCGCACGGCTCGACCCCACCGGTGATCGGCGCTGCACTGGCCGGACTCGGTGTGGCGGCCAGCGGGATATGACCCTCACCGGCGAACAGGCCCGACGTCGGATCCAATCCGATCCAGCCCGCGCCGGGGACGAAGACCTCGGCCCAGGCGTGCAGGTCGGTGAAATCGGCGGATGGGCCTGACGGGCCGTCCAGCGCCTTGATGTCGGACGTCAGCTGTACCAGGTAGCCGGAGACGAATCGGGCAGCCAGACCCATCTGGCGTGCCACCGACACCAGCAGCCAGGCGAAGTCGCGACACGACCCGATCCCGGTTCGCAGCGTGAAATCCGGTGTTTGCACACCCTGTTCCATCCGCACGCTGTAGCCCAGGTCGGCGTTGATTCGCCTGTTGAGTTCCACCAGGTAGTTGATCGTGCGGGTGCCCGGCGGCACCGCGAAGGTACGCACCCACGCTTGCACCAGCTCGCCGGGACCCGAGCCGGCGCCGTCCTCGTCGACCGGTCGCAGATAGGGCTTGAGCTCGTCGGCCAACGGCTCGGGATAGGTGAACCCGCCGGCAGGCCAGGTTTCGGCCCAATCCTCGATAAAGAAGTCGAACGGGTTGATCACCTTGAGGTCGGCGATCAGCCCGACCGTGATCGTCAGGCGGTCCGTCGGGTTGGGAAACGTCAGCCGGTAGACGAAATTGCCCACGGCATCCTGCTGCCAGTTGACGAAGTGGTCGGCTGGCTCGACCCGTAGTGAGTAAGCCTCGATCGCCGTGCGCGAGTGGGGCGCCGGACGCAGCCTCACGACATGCGGGAACACCCGGACCGGCCGGTCAAAGGTGTAGCTGGTGCGGTGCTCCAGCGCAACTTTGATGGTCATAACCGCCATCTCATCACGCGAACCTGATTGACGCAGCGCGGCATACTCAGCCTTTCCGGGTGGCGGTGTGGAGTGGCGTAACCGCGAATAGCGCCCGAGAGTTCCTAGGATCGCTCGAGTGAAGGATCGTTACGGCCCAGACATTCTCGCGCGCGACCCGCACAACTCGCGGAAGATCCGGTCTGCCGACCTGCCGATCGAGCTCGGCATGGTCGTGGAAGACGCGCAAACCGGTTACGTCGGTGCGGTGGTGAGTGTCGAGTACGGCCGCATGCAGCTCGAGGACCGGCACGGCCGCCGCAAGCCGTTCCCGGTCGGCCCGGGTTATCTCGTCGACGGCAAGCCGGTGATCCTGACCGCGCCGCGCGGCCCGTCACCGAAGGCCGCGGCCCGCACGGCGTCGGGCTCGGTGGCGGTGAGCGGGGCGCGTGCCCGGGTGGCCCGAACCGGCCGGATCTACGTGGAGGGGCGCCACGACGCCGAACTCGTCGAGCAGGTGTGGGGCGACGACCTGCGGATCGAGGGGGTGGTGGTCGAATACCTGGGCGGCGTCGACGATCTCGTCGGCATCGTCAAGCAGTTCCGGCCGGGCCCTCAACGGCGGCTGGGCGTGCTCGTCGACCACCTGGTCGCCGGCTCGAAGGAATGGCGGCTGGCCGAGGCCGTGCACCGCGGTCCGGGCGGTGCGCACACGCTGGTCGTCGGCCATCCTTTCGTGGACATCTGGCAAGCCGTCAAACCGGCCCGGCTCGGGCTGTCGGCATGGCCGGTGATCCCACGCGGAACGGAGTGGAAACACGGCATCTGCGCGGCGCTGGGCTGGCCGCACGCCGACCAGGCCGACATCGCCGCCGCGTGGCGTCGCATCCGCGGGACGGTCCGCGACTGGACCGACCTCGACGCGGCGCTGATCGGCCGGGTGGAAGAGCTGATCGACTTCGTCACCCAGCCCTAGGCGATCCAGTCAAGGAGTGAGCGGCGCGACCGGCCCTCCGGAAAGCCGACGGTAGGTGTACGCCTGGATCAACAGTGCCACCGGGCCGGCCACGATGACGCCGATGCCACACGCGAGGAACCCGGCCACCAGGACCAAGGCCTGTACGAGCAAGGACAGCAGGGTCGCGCCGACGTTCGCTTTCACCACGGCAAAGCTGGCCTTCACCGCATCGATCGGCGCCAGCGCACGATCGGTCGCGAAGGCGATCGTGAACAGCGTGAAGAAGGCGAAGACGAAAATCAGTACCAGCGACAGCAGCCCGAACAAGAAACCGGGCAGCAATGACAACGAATTCAGTACCGCGGAGATCACCGCGAGCAGCGCCCCGGCCAGGATGACGTTGCCGAAATTCCGCGGTTTGAAGAACGAGCCGACGGTCACCGGTCTGCCGTCAGCGATGTCGAGCAGCCCCGACCAGAGCGCCGCCTGCACGAAAATGCCGAAGATGAACGTGATGATCTGCAGGATGAACAGTCCGCCGGCGCCCAGACCTGCTGTGAAGGACGCGCCGTAGTCACCATCGGAACTGGTGTTGGCCGACGCGCCGCCCAGCACCACGAAGACCAGGGACTGCACGACGACGAAGAGGACCAGATACACCAGCGCCGCGAGGATCAGCGGCCCGATGTTCTTGGTGAATTTATTCCACGCCCAGCCGAACGCCTGGCCGATGTCGAACCCCGACCCGGGCGGCGGCCCGTATCCGGGATACGCCGGGTAACCCTGCGGGGGGCCGTAGCCCGGTGGTGGCGGGTAGCCGGGGGGAGGTCCGTAGCCCGGTTGCGGCGGCCCGTAACCGGGAGGCGGTGGGGGCGCGCCATATCCGGGAGGAGGTCCGTAGCCGGGCGGCGGCTGCCCTGGTGGGGGTCCATACCCCGGAGGCGGGCCGGGCGGAGGCCCGTACCCGGGCGGCGGCGGATAGTCACCCGGGTTGGGGTTGCCGCCGTAGGGTGCGTTCGGATTGCCGGGGTGCTCCGGAGGGTGGCTCATAGCCGCTCCTGCATCGTCGTTGGGAGTTGGCCAGGGGTGCGCCTTCGCGAACTTAGCAAGTATTCGGCGGCGCCGCTGCGAGCGCACTCTGCGCGCTCACGTGTCGCGCTGACGTGGTATGCCTGACGTCGTGCCCGACGGTCTGTTCGACGTCCCCGACGAGACCGGTCCTGGCGCTCTCGCGCACGCCAGCCCGGCCGCCGCGCCGTTGGCGGTGCGGATGCGCCCGGCGAGTCTCGACGAGGTCGTCGGGCAGGCTCACCTGCTGCAACCCGGCTCTCCGCTACGACGACTGGTCGAAGGCGCGGGGATGGCGTCCGCCATCCTCTACGGCCCACCCGGCAGCGGGAAAACGACACTGGCGTCGCTGGTGTCGCAGGCCACCGGGCGTCGTTTCGAGGCGCTGTCGGCGTTGTCGGCCGGGGTCAAGGAGGTCCGCGCCGTGATCGACACCGCGCGGCGCGCGGCCGTGCACGGCGAACAGACCGTGCTGTTCATCGACGAGGTGCACCGGTTCTCCAAGACTCAGCAGGACGCGTTGCTGGCCGCCGTCGAGAATCGGGTGGTCTTGTTGGTCGCGGCGACCACGGAGAACCCGTCGTTCTCCGTTGTCGCGCCGCTGTTGTCCCGGTCGTTGATCCTGCAACTGCATCCGCTGACCTCTGAGGACATCCGCGCGGTCGTGCAGCGCGCGATCGACGATCCGCGTGGACTGGACGGCCGGGTGCAGGTGACGCCCGAGGCGATCGAGTTGTTGGTGCGGCTGGCGGCGGGCGACGCCCGGCGGGCGTTGACCGCCCTGGAGGTGGCGGCCGAGGCGGGCGAGCAGGTCACCGTCGAGACCATCGAGCAATCGCTGGACAAGGCCGCAGTCCGCTACGACCGCGACGGCGATCAGCACTATGACGTCATCAGCGCCTTCATCAAGTCGGTGCGCGGCTCCGACGTCGACGCGGCGCTGCACTATCTCGCCCGGATGCTCGTCGCCGGCGAGGATCCGCGTTTCCTCGCGCGTCGGCTGATGATCCTCGCCAGCGAGGACATCGGCATGGCGGATCCGACCGCTATACAGGTCGCCGTCGCCGCCGCGCAGACCGTGGCGCTGATCGGCATGCCAGAGGCCAAACTGACCTTGGCGCACGCCACCATCTATCTGGCCACGGCGCCGAAGTCGAACGCCGTCACCACCGCAATCGGGGCGGCGATGGCCGACATCAGCGCCGGCAAGGCCGGTCTGGTGCCGCCGCATCTACGCGACGGGCACTATTCGGGAGCGGCGGCGCTGGGCAATGCGCAGGGTTACAAATATGCCCACGATGACCCGGATGGTGTTGTGCCGCAACAATATCCGCCAGACGAGCTGGTCGGCGTCGACTACTATCAGCCGACCGGTCGAGGCGCGGAGCGGGAGATCGGCGGTCGGCTGGACAAGCTGCGGGCGATCATCCGCCGCCGACGCTGAAAGGCGCACGCACACCGGTCACCCCAGCTCAGGTGCTGGGGTGGTTCGTGGTGCTGCCGTGATCCGTCTGCTCGAGCCATTCCGCCAGCGACTGGCCCGCGTCCAGCACGTGTCGTTCGGCGATGTGGCGGGCCTTGTCGATGTCGCGGTCGGCGAGCGCCGCCACCAGGGCGGCGTGCTCCTCGATCGCATTGTGCTCGTGTTCGGGGAACATCGCGAAGAAATTCGACGGGACCACCCGCACGGCCTGGCGGATCTGCGCCATCAACCGCCGCGAGTGGGATGCCCGGTGGATCTCCCGGTGGAATTGCCAGTTCGCGTCGACGATTCCCGCTTCGCCGGCGTGGGCCTCGACCTCGGTGGCCAGCTCGCGTAATCGGGTGATGCCCTCGTCGGTCACCCGCTGGGCTGCCCATGCGGCGGCCTGACCGGTGAGCACGCCCAGGATTGTGAAGCTGTCGAGCACGTCTCGGGGGCTCATGCCGATCACGGTGATGCCACTGCGCGGCGCGACGCGCACCAACCCGTCGTAGGACAGCTCCAGCAGGGCTTCGCGCACCGGGGTGCGGCTGGTGGCGAATTCCCTGGTGATCGCGTCGAGGTCGAGGCGGGTGCCGGCCGGCAACGCGCCGGTGAGGATGCGGTCGCGCAGCTCGCGCGCGGCGCGCTCGCGCACGGTGCCGCCGATGTCAACACCGTCGTTCGGAGCCATGGCGAGGACCTTAGGGGCAGTAGGGCGGGAATGGAGCAAAGGACTTGAAATCTAATATATCAGATGTTAGACATCAGTCATGACGAAACGACAGATGGCGCTGGTCGCCTTCATGCAAGCGGGCAGCACCTCGGTCTACGCGGGTTCGTGGCGTCACCCCGCCACCGAGCACGGTTACCTCGATGCGTCGTACTACGCCAAGATCGGCCGAACACTCGAAGAAGGCTGCTTCGACCTGATGTTCTTCGATGATCGGCTGGCCATGCCGGGTATCTACGGCGGTTCGGTCGCCGACGCGGTCAAATACGGCGCACGCCCGGTGAAACTGGATCTGTCCATCGTGCTGGGCGTGCTCGCGCAGGCGACGTCGCACATCGGGCTGGGCGCGACCGGTTCCACCACGTACTACACGCCCTTTCACATCGCCCGTACCTTCGCCACCCTCGACCACCTTTCCGGCGGCCGGGCGGCGTGGAACATCGTCACGTCGGTCAACGACAGTGAGGCCCAGAACTTCGGCCTAAAAACGCATTTGGGCCACGACGCCCGCTACGACCGGGCAGAGGAATTTCTCGAAGCCACCGTCGGACTGTGGGACACCTGGGAGGACGACGCGATCCTGCACGACCGGGTCAACGGCATCTACGCCGATCCCGGCAAGGTCCACGAACTGCACCACAAAGGCGAGTTCTTCTCGGTGCGCGGACCGCTCACCGTGCCGCGCACCCCGCAGGGGCGGCCAGTGCTCATCCAGGCCGGCTCGTCAGGTCGTGGACGCGAATTCGCCTCGCGCTGGGCAGATTTGATCTTCACCGGCGACCCCGGCATCGAGGTGGCCCGCAACCACTACGCCGACCAGAAAGAGCGCATCGGGGCGGCCGGCCGCGACCCGGACTCGGTCAAGCTCTGCCCGATGGCCTATGCGGTAGTCGGCGAGAGCGAGGATCACGCCAAAGAACGCGAGCAGGTTTTCCTCAACGATCTGGTGCACCCGATGGCCTCGCTGACCCTACTGTCGGAGTTGATGAACTACGACTTCGCCAAGCACGACCTCGACGACCCGATCACCGACGAGCTCATCGAAAACGTGTCCGGGATTCGCGGGCTGGTACAGAACCTGCGCGTCCACATCGGTGACAAGATCACCCTGCGTGACCTGGCCGGTCACCGTGCCACCCTGCTGCAGGGTCCGCGTTTCGTCGGGACTGGAAAGCAGGTCGCCGACCAGATGGAGGAGTGGTTCCACGGCGGCGCCTGCGATGGATTCGTCCTGGCCGCAACGCATCTGCCCGGAGCGTTCGAAGACGTGGTCCGGATGGTGATCCCGGAACTCCAGCATCGCGGGCTGTTCCGCGACTCCTACGGCGGATCGACGTTGCGCGATCACCTCGGGCTGCAACGGCCGGCCGGCGTGCCCGTCCACGCATGATGCTGGAAGGCATCCGGGTTCTCGACGTCGCAACGCTGGCCGCCGCGCCGCTGGCCGCCACCTACCTCGGCGAGTTCGGCGCGGACGTCATCAAGGTCGAGCAACCCGACGGTGGGGACCCGATCCGCACCTGGGGCAACCAGGTCGACGGTGTCGGGCTGATGTGGAAGTCGTTGTCGCGCA
This sequence comes from uncultured Actinomycetota bacterium, assembly GCA_963753995.1. GTDB lineage: Bacteria > Actinomycetota > Actinomycetes > Mycobacteriales > Mycobacteriaceae > Mycobacterium. Next base: position 115,399 of record CAVWEO010000016.1, read on the forward strand.
ACAAGCGATCGATCACCCTCAATCTGCGTCTCCCCGAGGGTCAGGCGCTGCTGCGGCAAATGGTCGCGCACGCCGACGTGGTGATCGTCAACACCCGGCCGGCCACCCTGCGCAAGTGGGGGCTGGACTACGAAGCGCTGCGGGCGGTCAACGACAAGATCGTCATGTTGCACATCACCGGCTACGGGCTGACCGGACCGAAGAGCGAACGGCCCGGTTTCGGCACCCTGGGCGAGGCGATGAGCGGATTCGCCAACATCACCGGCGAGGAGGGCGGCCCACCGACGTTGCCGCCGTTCATGCTTGCCGACGGGGTGGCGTCGCTCAATGCTGCGTACGCGGTGATGATGGCGCTCTACCACCGCGACGTGCACGGCGCCTCGGGGCAGCTGATCGACATCAATTTGATCGACCCGCTGGCACGGCTGCTCGAGCAGACGCTGCTGGGCTACGACCAGCTCGGCCTGGTTCCCACCAGGGCCGGCAACCGCTGGGACATCTCAGCGCCGCGCAACACCTACCGCACCGCCGACGACCGCTGGCTGGCAATGTCGGGGAGCTCACCGACGTTGGCGCTGAGGGTTTTTCGCGCCATCGGCCGTGCCGACCTGGTCGACGACGTCGACTTCTCCGATCCGCAGGGCCGGCTGTCCCGGGCCCGGGAAGTGGATCAGGTGGTCGCCGACTGGGTGGCCACCAAGACACTGGACGAGGCGATGGCGATCTTCGATGCCGCCGAGGTGGCCGCCGCGCCGGTGTACGACATCACCGATCTGGTCGCCGACGAGCAGCTTGCGCACCGTGAAGTCTTCGTGAAAGTCGCCGACGACGAACTGGGAGCGATGACCGTCCAGGCCCCGGTGCCGCGATTCTCCGGCGCAACCGGTCGCGTGGGTCACCTCGGCCCGCGGATCGGCGCGAACAACGCCGAGGTGTACGGCGAGCTACTCGGCTTGGGCGGCAACGACATCGACGACCTGCATGCCCGGGGTGTGCTGTGAAAGGAACTGGCCGATGACCTCGAAAAGAGCCTTGTTGCGCCGATCGGAGCTCGCCGTTCCCGCCGCCAACGACCACATGTTCGCCAAGGCTGCCGCGTCGAAAGCCGATTTGGTCTTCCTCGACCTCGAGGACGCCACCGCGCCGGCGCACAAGGAGGCGGCCCGCGCCAAAGCCATTGCGGGGCTGAACGATCTCGACTGGGGTCACACCGCGCGCGCGATCCGGATCAACGGCCTCGACACCCAGTGGTGTCACGACGACGTCGTGGAGGTCGTCACCGGTGCGCGGGAAAACCTCGACACCATCATCATCCCGAAAGCGCTTCGGGCGCGCGACGTCTGGTGGGTCGACGTGCTGCTGACCCAGCTGGAGGTCAAGCTCGGTCTGTCGCGCCCGATACGTCTCGAGGTGCTGATCGAAGAGGTCGAGGGGCTGGCCAACGCCGAAGAGATCGCCGCCGCCAGCCCACGATTGGACGCGCTGATCTTCGGTGTCGGTGACTTCTCGTTGTCGCAGGGGGCCCGGGTGGATACCAACTTCGACCCGCTCGGCGAATACCCCGGTGACTTCTGGGCGTACGCCCGCAACAAGGTGATCGTCGCCGCCCGGATCGCCGGCATCGACGCGATCGATGCGCCCTACCCGGACTACGGCAACCTGGCGGGCTACGAGCGCGACGCACGCCGGGCCGCCCTGATGGGATACACCGGCAAGTGGGCCATCCACCCGAGTCAGATCGAGGTGGCCAACAAGGTCTATGCGCCGACCGACGAAGAGATCGCGCTCGCCGAGCGCAACGTCGCGGCCTACCGCGAGGGGGAGAAGAAGGGCCTCGGCGCGGTGGGTGTCAACGGGGTGCTGGTCGACGCGGCGCACGTCAAGATGGCTCAGGCCACCCTGGAGCGCGCCGCGCTGATCGAGCAATCCTTCAGTAAAAGCTAAGCAGCCGAAGCTATTTCGTTCCGTTCGGGTCTTTGACGTCGGCGGTGATCTCGTCGACGATTCGGTTGGCCTGATCGGTGATGTTGTAGCCGCACGCCTTGACGTCGACGACGTAGTTGGACACCGTGCTCAGAGCCCGCTGGCAGGTGTAGCCGGGGTCACTGACCTGGGTGTAGGTCAGCAGGATCTTGGGTGCGTCGCCGGATGGAGAGTTGATGGTCCAGGTGTACTTGCGGTGGTCGGCGTAGGTGACGGTGGCGGTCTTGCCGGTGCAGCTCTTCCACTGGCCTGCCGCCTTCGCCACGAAGGAGAACGGTTGGTCGGTGTTCGGCGCGAAGGCGGCGATGTCTTGGTCGACGAACTGGTTCTTGCTCTCGCCGGCGCGCGGCAGCCCACCCGGCTTCTGCAGGGTTTTCCAGGCCAGGCCCAGTTCTCCGCTGTCCTGGTAGGTGTTGGTCAGGCCGGGGTAGAGCGCTCCCATGCAATCCTGCGCCGAGACGTTGATCGTGCTGCTCTGCTTCATGGCCTGATTCCCGCGCTCGACGGTCTTCATGTCCGAAGCGCCCATGACGGAGTTGATCTCAGAGTCGCTGAGCAAGATGGCTTCCAGCGGGTCGGGTGCCGGATGGGTGAGCGCCGCCTTGAGCACAACTGCGGCGACGACGGCGATCACGACGCCCGCGATACCGGCAAAGACCCAGCGGCGGCGCGACTTTGGCGCCGGGTTGTTGTCAGCCGGGTGCGAGAACGGCGGGCCGGGCGGTAATGGGTCAGGCGGCATCGGCTGCGCCGGGAACGACGGCAGCGACGGCGCTGAGGTCAGAGTCGGCGTCACCGTTGGCTGTGGTCCCGAATTCGACGCTGGCAGAGGACCCGAGAACGGAGCCGTTGGCACCGACTGCGGCCCGGTGAAGGGAACGGTGGGAGCACTTCCAGCGCTCGGTGACTCGATGGTGGCCAACGTGGAGTCGATGTCGTTGCGGATCCTCCAGGTGACGTCCGGGCGGTCGCGCAGCTGACACAGCAACCGAGTGATGTCACGAAAGGCGGTCGGATCATGACGGTCGTCGTCGAGCCGGTCTCTGAGCTCGATCATCAACTCGGTCTGCTGGTGGCGACTGAGCTCGGGACGGGCCAGCGTGGCCGCCAACCTCATCAGGTACGCGAACGGCACCGGCGGTTCGGCGGGCTGCGGCCACGGTAGAGGGGGAACTTGTGCCTGGCGTTGCTGCACAGATGTCAGCAAGCGGAGGGTGTTCTCCTTCGTCGGCTCCCGGAAGTCGAGGATCTGACGGGCGGCCAGCGGGGTCACCCGCAGGCTGTCGATCGGGCCGACCTGCACGGGCAGGATGGGGCGCCGCACTGCCTCGGCGTAGTTCAGCTCCGCCTGGCAGGGCTTGGAGGCCAGCGAGTTGTTCGAGACCGCGACGATGAAGACCTCGCAGCGGCGGATCTGCTCGAGGATGGCGTGCCACCATGCCTCGCCGCCGCCCAGTTGATCGTCCCACCACACCTGCTGGCGTGCGCGACGCAACGACGTCAGGAGATGCTCGATCAACGCCCTGTCCTGACTGGCGTAACTGACGAAAAGCATGAATATATCCCCAGGGCGTACTGAAAATTTCCCGAAGTATAGGGCGCGAGCGGGGCATTACGCCTGTTAAAGCCGCGATATCGTCCGAACGGTTTACCGGGTCGCGCTGGCCGGGTAGCGCTGCGCCGACTCGTCGACGTCGACGATCTGCAGACCGACCGCGGCCAGCATCGCCGGGATGGCGCGCACGAAGTTGGTGTCCCACTCGGCGACGTCGGGGGGCAACTCGTGCCACGGAACCAAGTGCGGGTCTTTCTTGAGCTTCGGATCCTCGTCTCCGAGAGTCCAGCCGTCGGCGATCTTCTCGGCGGCCCAGCGGTCGTGCTCCATGATGCTCAGCTTTGTGAGCTCATCGCTCGTGAAGGTGAAATCCTTTGCCTGCCAATCATTCAACGGTATGATCTCGCAGCCGATGCTGCGCAACTTGACGCCGATATGACGCGCATGGGCGCGGTTCGACTTCTTCAGCGACTCGTCCAGCAGCGACCATGGCGGCACCGATTTACCGCCGTCGGGCTGCATCAGACGGTAGCGGCGGTGGATCTCGTGCGCGATGGCTTCGAATGATCCGCCCTCGACGAGTTCCACGGTGCACGTCTCTTGCAGCATCTTGAAGGCGGCCAGGTTGGCGCTGCGCGGGGTCGTCGAGTGTTCCAGCAGGTCGGCCACCCCGTAGGCCCGCCACAGCGCGGCCACGACCGGCACCGCCGGGTCGAGCGCGTGGCGCAGTTTCAGCGCCGTCTCGACGGACTGCTCGTCGCGTTGTGCGGTCACGTAGGCATGCGAGATCGGCGCAGCGCCGGCACCGTTGTGCAGTCGGGCGAGGTCTCGCACCGAGAGTGAGTAGCCGGTGAAGGTGCAGACCTGTTCCAGCGCGGGGTGCTCGTCCAGCAGTGCGCCGATCTGTTCGCCGGCGTGCTTGTCGACAACGGTGACCTGCAGCGGTGTCGAACTGTCCGCGCGCTTGTCGTTCCATGTGCGCGCGGCGTGCAGGATCAGTTCGGATCCCAGGGTGTCGAGGTGCGCGACCAGGATGTGCGGCTGGGGCCCGACCGTGAAGGGGTGGCGGTCGAGCAGCGAACGAGCCCCGATCTCATCGGTGTTGAAGAAGTCCAGCGCCGTCTGGTCGTCGCCGTGATTGGACTCCTCGATCCGCAGAAACACACACAGGCTCGGATCGTTGACCCGGGCCAGGCATTGCAGCCGCCGCGTGTTATCCACCAAACGTCGTGCCCGTGTGATGATTTCGGTGTTGACAACGCTGTCCGGCGTGACGGCCAGCAGCCGCGCCGCGCGTTGAACGCCGGCCGCCTCGAGCGTCGACTTGAGCTGCGCGTCGCCCACGACCACCGGATAACCCCAGTCGCGGCACGCTTTGATCCGCGGGTTGTCCGGGTCGGACTCGATGACGATCGCCTTGTATCCCGCCAACCGCAGCTGGCGTAGGAACTCGAAGCCGACGTACCCCAGGCCGCACAGCACGACGTGGTTTCGCCGCAGCGGGATCAGCATCTGTTGGACCCGGTCGTGCAGCAGCGATATCAGCGCAATCAGCGCCGCCCAGCCGGCGACGATCGGTGCCAGGTAGCGCGCGATGTCCAACGCGTAGCCGACATGGTTTTCGGGTTGCGGTGCCGCGTGCAGCAGGAAGAGTTTGACCCCGCCGTACACAGCGTCGGAGATCGAGTGGTGACCGCCCTCGGGCGCGTAGGACAAGTAGCCCCAGCAGCCCAACACGAAGGCGACGATGCCGGCCGGCGCGAGCACCCAGTACCAGCGGGGATTCGTCAGGAAAGCGAGAATTTTCTGCTGCAGCGTGAGTGGTGGTGTGTCCTGAACATTTCGGCTCGCTGCGCTCACCTGACGACCACCCCTCCTATTTCGCCAGGGATCGTACCTTGACCGTTGCCGGCCTCGGCATGTCAAGCGGCACATACGTAGGCTGGTCAGATGAATACCGATGTGCTGGATGTGGACACTGCGCGTCGCCGTATCGTCGATCTGACCGAGTCAGTGCGTGCATTTTGCTTTCCGTGTGGCGACGGTCTGTGCAACGTTTTCGTTCCACACGCGACAGCCGGCGTCGCGATCATCGAGACCGGCGCCGGCTCCGACGACGACCTGATCGACACCCTGGAGCGGTTGCTGCCGCGCGATGATCGCTACCGGCACGCTCACGGGTCGTTCGGCCACGGCGCCGACCATGTGATGCCGGCGATCATCGCGCCGTCGATCACGGTGCCGGTCCAGGCGGGGGAGCCGTTGCTCGGTACCTGGCAGAGCGTGGTGCTGGTCGACTTGAACCGGGACAACCCGCGACGCTCGGTGCGCTTGTCGTTCCTCCAGGGGTAGAGCCGCAGTCCGGCTCGTCGCTTGTCTGGCTCGAATAGGCGGACCGGTACTGTAATGCGGTCGAAAGAGGCTGGATTTACGGCCGACATGACCGGAAACGCGCAGGGCGAA
>CAVWEO010000017.1:0-10033 GCA_963753995.1 uncultured Actinomycetota bacterium
GTTCGACCGGCCGGCATTCAAAACCTGTGTGGCGCATGGCATCGTGCTGGGTAGTGACGGCCAGAAGATGAGCAAGTCGCTGCGCAATTATCCCGACGTGAGCGAGGTCTTCGACCGCGACGGCTCCGACGCGATGCGCTGGTTCCTGATGGCTTCGCCGATCCTGCGAGGGGGCAACCTGATCGTCACCGAGCAGGGCATCCGTGACGGGGTGCGCCAGGTACTGCTGCCGTTCTGGAACGCCTACAGCTTCTTGGCGCTCTACGCGCCGAAGGTCGGCACCTGGCGCACCGATTCGCGACACGTGCTGGATCGCTACATCCTGGCCAAGCTGGCGGTGTTGCGTGACGACCTGACCGCCTCGATGGACAGTTGCGACATCTCGGGGGCCTCCGAGCAGTTTCGCCAGTTCACCGAGGCGCTGACGAACTGGTATGTGCGACGGTCGCGTTCGCGGTTCTGGGAAGAGGACCCCGACGCTATCGACACGTTGCACACCGTGCTCGAGGTGACAGCGCGGCTTGCGGCGCCGCTGCTGCCGATGACGACCGAGATCATCTGGCGCGGCATCACCGGCGAGCGCTCGGTGCACCTGTCCGATTGGCCGGCGCCCGATCAGCTGCCCGCGGACGCCGCGCTGGTCGACGCGATGGACCAGGTGCGCGAGGTCTGCTCGGTGGCCTCCTCGCTGCGCAAAGCCAAGAAGCTGCGGGTGCGGCTGCCATTGCCGAAACTGACTGTGGCGGTGGAAAACCCGGAGCGGCTGGCGCCGTTCGCCGACCTGATCGCCGATGAGCTGAACGTCAAGACGGTCGAGCTGACCGACGACATCGACAGCTATGGCCGCTTCGAGCTCACGGTCAACGCCAGGGTCGCCGGGCCGCGACTGGGCAAGGACGTGCAGGCCGCGATCAAGGCCGTCAAGACCGGACAGGGCGTCGTCAACGCCGACGGCACGCTCACCGCCGGCCCGGCGGTGCTGCAGCCCGGCGAATACAGCTCGCGGCTGGTCGCGGCGGACCCGGAGTACACCGCGCCGCTGCCGGGCGGCGCTGGACTGGTGGTGCTGGACGCCACGCTGACTCCAGAGCTTGAGGCAGAGGGCTGGGCCAAGGACCGTATCCGCGAATTGCAAGAGCTGCGCAAGTCGGCCGGCCTCGAGGTGTCCGACCGGATCAGCGTGATGATGTCAGTACCCGCGGAACGGGCTGAGTGGGCGGCCGCGCATCGCGATCTGATCGCCGGGGAGATCCTGGCCACCAGCTTCGAGTTCGGTGAGTCGACCGACGCCATCGAGATCGGCGACGGTGTGCGGGTCGCTATTTCGAAGAGCTGAGGATCGCGGCGGTGGCGAGCGTGACGTACTGCATGGTGAAGTCACCGCCGATCGAATCAATAGCTGCGCCAACGGTGTCCAGCACGGTGTTCAGCTGCTCCGGTGGGAGAACGGTGAGCTGACCGGTGGTGGCCAGATGGTCCAGCCACTCATCCCGGGTGTAGTGCCGCTGCCATTCGAACCGCCAGTGCTCGGGTTCGCCGAAGCCGCCGACGGTGCGGATACCGTCCACCGCCCGGCTGAGATTGCGTTGTTGGAGGTCGAGACCGGGGGTCTTCAGCGGTCCGTCGGGAGCCACGCGGCTCAGGACGTCCTCGAAGGGATCGGCGACCTCGGCGGGTGGATCGAAGACGTGCCAGTACAACGCCAGTAGCCCATGCGGCCGCAGCACCTGCGCCGCCTTAGCGGCGCCGAGCACCGGGTCGACCCAATGCCAGGCTTGTCCGGCGACGACCGCGTCGAACGACCGGCCCCGGGAGTCCCACTCCTCGAATTTGCCGATCTCGACCTCGATCCCGGTCTGCCTGGCGAATTCGGCCATCCGGGTATCCACATCGACGCCGAGCACATTGACGCCGGACGCCCGGTACTGCCGCGCACCGATTCCGGTGCCGCAGCCGACGTCCAGGAAGTCGGCGCCGGGGCTTGCTGCGACGACTCGCTGTATCAACTCGTCGGGGTAGGCCGGCCGCGCCCGGTCATACCGCTCGGCGTCTATTCCGAATGACTCTGCTACCTGCCGCATCTGGTGTGGCAACTGCTCGATCGACATAGATGCGACATCTACACCACGAAACCCCGCCCATACCAGTGGCTGCGCTCCGAATTCGCCTGGATTTGAGAGGCTGGTGGGCGTGGATTCCCGCTGGGTGCTGCACCTCGACATGGATGCGTTCTTCGCGTCCGTCGAGCAGCTCACCCGGCCCACCCTGCGAGGCCGGCCGGTGCTGGTCGGCGGGTTGGGCGGACGCGGCGTGGTGGCCGGCGCCAGTTACGAGTCGCGGGTATTCGGGGCGCGGTCGGCGATGCCGATGCACCAGGCGCGCCGGTTGATCGGTGTGACGGCGGTCGTGCTGCCGCCGCGCGGAGCGGTCTACAACGTCGCCAGTCGCCGGGTCTTCCACACCGTCCGGGCCGTATTGCCCGTCGTCGAGCAGCTCTCCTTCGACGAGGCGTTCGGGGAGCCGGCGGAATTGGCCGGCGCAACCGAGACCGAGGTCGAAGAGTTCTGCGCACACTTGCGGCAACGGGTGCGCGACGAGACGGGGCTGATCGCCTCGGTAGGCGCCGGCTCGGGCAAGCAGATCGCCAAGATCGCCTCCGGGTTGGCCAAACCCGATGGCATCGAGGTGATCCGGCGTGCCGACGAGGCGCGACTGCTGGACGGTCTCGCGGTGCGCAAGCTGTGGGGGATCGGCCCGGTCGCCGAAGAGAAGCTGCATCGGCTGGGCATCGACACGATCGGGCAACTGGCAGCGTTGAGTGAAACCGAAGTGGCCAACATCCTGGGTGCGACGATCGGGTTGGCATTGCACCGGTTGGCCCGCGGCATCGACGACCGCCCGGTGGCCGAACGCGCAGTGGCCAAACAGATTAGCGCCGAGTCCACCTTCGCGGTCGATCTGACTACCCTCGAGGAGCTGCGCGACGCGATCGCACCGATCGCCGAGCATGCCCATCAACGGCTGTGCCGTGACGGCCGCGGGGCCCGCACGGTCACGGTCAAGCTGAAGAAATCGGACATGAGCACGCTGACCCGCTCGGCCACCCTGCCCTATGCCACCACCGATGCCGCCGCGCTGGCGGCGATGGCCCGGCGGCTGCTGCTCGATCCCCGCCAGATAGGGCCGATTCGGCTTCTCGGCGTTGGCTTTTCGGGACTGAGCAGTGTGCGGCAGGACTCCTTGTTCCCCGATTTGGAGTTGACGCTGTCAGACTCCGAATCGAGTGACGACAGCACGCCGGCCGAACGCGACCCGGTGGCGCCGCCGACGCCCGAGACGTGGCGGATTGGAGATGACATCACGCACCGCGAGTTGGGCCACGGCTGGGTTCAGGGCGCGGGCCATGGCGTGGTCACGGTGCGTTTCGAGACCCGCGGCACCGGCCCCGGCCCGGCGCGGACCTTCGCCTCCGACGGCGACGACATCGCCCCCGCGAATCCGCTTGACAGCTTGGACTGGCCCGACTACCTGGCGGCTCTCGCCGAAGCCGCGTCAGAGCAGTCGGTCGACGACATCGCGCAGGGGTAGCTGCGCTGCCAGCGCAGCGATCGTCAGAACTCGCGTCTGGCTGGGCGGTAGCCAGGGGATCATCACGGCACCGGCGTCGGCGAGCGCACGGCCCGGTCCGTAATCGGGGGTGACGCGTCCTCCCGGGACCCGGGTGGACACCGCTACCAACACGCCGTTGCCGCAGTGCCGCCGCACTCCGTCGACCACGGCGGCGCCGGCATTGCCCGCCCCCAGGGATTCGAGCACGATGCCGCGGGCACCGGCGGCCACGCAGGCATCCATCGCGACAGCGTCACTACCCGGGTAGGCCGCGACGATGTCGACCCGCGGGGCGGTTGTCGCACTCAGCTCGGCCAGGAACGCGCGTCGCCCGGACCGCTCGAGCACCACCGCGTCACCGACCGTGCCGAGCAGATCGCCCACGAAAGCGCCCTGGCCCCCGACTTTGCGAAGACCCCAGGGCCGCAACATCCGCCCGGCGAAACACACCAGCACGCCGAGATCATGTGCGGCGGGATCCGATGCCACGGCGATGGCGTCGCGGAGGTTTGCCGGTCCGTCGGCGTCGGGTGCGTCCGCGCTCCGCATAGCGCCGGTAAGCACCACCGGAACACCGCCCGAATAGGTGATATCGAGCCACAGCGCCGTCTCCTCGAGCGTGTCGGTGCCGTGCGTCACGACCACGCCGTAGGCGCCGCCATCGGCCGCGGCCCGTACCGCCGCCGCGATCACGTCCCAATCCGGCGGAGCCAGCTCCGAACTGTCTTTGCACATCACCTCGACGACGTCGACGTCCAGGCCCTCGGTCAACTGCGCGCCATCTTGCGTCGGCCGCCGGACGCCGTCGGCGTCAGCTGTGGTGGCGATGGTCCCGCCGGTGGCGATAACGGTGACGCGACTCATGCTGCGATCATCCCGCATGTGGCCCCGGCGATCGCCAGCGCGGCGCAGCGGGGCGCAGCGGGTCGCCGGTTGTGGTCAGCGCGATCGCCAGCGCGGCGCAGCGGGTCGCCGGTTGTGGTCAGCGCGATCGCCAGCGCGGCGCAGCGGGGCGCAGCGGGTCGCCGGTTGTGGTCAGCGCGATCGCCAGCGCGGCGGGTCGTGGTCGCCACAGGCCCTAGTGGATGATGTGGGAGTGACTGACCAACCGACAGGATCGGCGGATCCGGCGACCGAGGCCGATGCGGCCGCGGACACCGAGATCTCACCGCACACTCCTCGGCGGCGGCAGTCGCTGTTGTTGTCGGTCGCTGCCGTCGTGCTGGCGCTGGATATCGTTACGAAAGTGCTGGCAGTCAAGCTGCTGACGCCCGGCCAGCCGGTGCCGATCATCGGTGACACGGTGACGTGGACGCTGGTGCGCAACTCCGGAGCCGCATTCTCGATGGCCACCGGATACACCTGGATGCTGACGTTGATCGCCAGTGCGGTCGTGGTCGGCATCTTTTGGATGGGCCGTCGGCTGGTATCGACGTGGTGGGCCATCGGCCTGGGGATGATCCTGGGCGGCGCAATGGGGAACCTGGTCGATCGGTTTTTCCGCGCGCCGGGACCCTTGCGTGGGCACGTCGTGGACTTCTTGTCGATCGGCTGGTGGCCGGTGTTCAACGTCGCCGACCCGTCGGTGGTCGGTGGCGCCATCCTGTTGGTCACGCTGTCGGCGCTCGGGTTCGACTTCGACACCGTCGGCCGCCGCGACGACGACGAGGCTGAGGGAAGCGATGCGGCTGACGAGCCTGCCGAAGGCGTCGACGAGCCCCAATGACCGATCGATCGATGCCGGTGCCGGAAGGCCTCGCGGGCATGCGTGTCGACGCTGGAGTGGCGCGGTTGCTCGGGGTGTCGCGCACGGCGGCCGCCGCGATGGCTGAGGACGGCGGCGTCGAGTTGGACGGAACGCCGGCCGGCAAATCGGATCGGCTGGTAGCGGGGGCGTGGCTGCAGGTGCGGTTGCCCGAGCCGCCGGCGCCGGTGGAGAACACGCCGGTCGACATCGAGGGCATGACCATCCTCTACTCCGACGACGACATCGTCGCCGTCGACAAGCCGGCGGGGGTCGCCGCGCACGCCTCGGCGGGCTGGACCGGGCCGACTGTGCTCGGCGGGCTGGCCGCGGCCGGTTACCGGATCACCACGTCCGGGGTGCACGAGCGGCAAGGGATCGTCCAGCGACTCGACGTCGGCACCTCCGGGGTGATGGTGGTCGCGATCTCCGAACGGGCCTACACCCTGCTCAAACGCGCCTTCAAAGAACGCACGGTCGACAAGCGCTATCACGCTCTGGTGCAAGGACATCCGGACCCGTCCAGCGGCACGATTGACGCGCCGATCGGCCGGCACCGCGGTCACGACTGGAAATTCGCCGTTACCTCCGACGGCCGGCACAGCCGAACCCACTACGACACCGTCGAGGCTTTCGTCGCCGCCAGCCTGCTCGATGTGCACTTGGAAACCGGGCGCACACACCAGATTCGGGTGCACTTCGCTGCGCTGCACCACCCCTGCTGCGGGGACCTGACCTACGGCGCCGATCCCAAGCTCGCGAAAAAGCTTGGGCTGGAGCGTCAATGGCTGCATGCACGGTCGCTGTCGTTCACCCATCCCAGCGATGGCCGGCAGATGGAGATCGTCAGCCCGTACCCCGCGGATCTGCAGCACGCGCTGGACGTGCTGCGGGCCGAAGGCTGAGATGGACCCGGTGCGTGGTTTGTCCGCGGCCGTACTGGGTCTGGCCTGTGTCGTCGGCGCGGCGACTCCGGCGGCAGCAATGTCGGGTGGCCATGCGGCGAATCCCGCGGAGGCTCCGTGGTTCGCGTCCATCCTGCTGACTGATTCGGGACTGCCGTTCATGGGCGTGACGACACCCGCACAGCGCGCCGCGTACGACAACCCGGTCAACCGCGAGGCGTGTGGTGGTGCACTCGTCGCGCCGGACAAAGTAGTGACCGCCGCGCACTGCGTAGCCGGCGACGCCGAAAAGATAATGCCGGCAACGGCGTTCACGGTCCGGCTGGGCGGCGCGCCGCTTAGCGACACCACCGTCCCGACGGTGCCGGTAACCAACGTGAAAGTGTCTCCGTCATTTCGCCGGATCCCGAGCGCCACACATCCGGACCAACCCAACCTGGACGCCGCCGTGTTCGACGTGGCAGTGCTGACCCTGGCCCGGCCGGTGAGGACCGCCCCGATCCCGTTGGGGATGACCGCTGTTACGCCGGGTACGACATTACGGGCATTCGGGCACGGTATCCGCCCCGGGCTTCCCGCCGGCCAGCTCCGAACCGATGCGCTCGAAGTCGGCGGGTTCACTGCGATGAGCCCCGATCAGGCTGCCGCGCTCTGGAATCCCGCAACATCGCACACCGGGTTGCTGTACTTCGCGGACCACGTCGCTTACCCCACGGGCGGGGATTCGGGCGCTCCGGTGATCCGGGGGAATTCTGAACATGCGGAGCTGGTCGGCATGTTCTCGTTCGGGGCTGACACCTTGGCCGGCGGAGTAGCGGGCCCGAACTTCACCGCGGGGCCCGACGCCTCCACCATCGCGTCGATGCTGGGCTGATCAGGACGACTTTCGCAACCGCCGCGGGTAGCTTTCGGCCTTGTCGACCCACTGCTGTTCGATGCGGCCGATCTCCAGTGACAGCACTGCGACGGTCGAGTTGTCGCAGTGGATTTCGTGAGCGCTCCGGAAGCCGGCGGCGTCGCCGGTCGAGGGTAGATGCGGCCGCAGCCCCTCGAACCACTCGTCGCCGACGGCGTTGGGCGCGTCGGCTGTGCGCGGACCGGCAGCCCACTCCCGGTAGGTGTCCCGCGCTGTGGCCAAGCCGGCCCGCCAGTGCTGAACGGTCTCGTGCCGCTGCTCCTGCAGACTGGCGATCATCTGGTGTTTGCGGTCGGAGTTCGATGCCATCCGGGGGAGCCAGTGGTCGCCCATCAGCCGCACGATGCCCAGGATGCCCGCGGTCGACGCGCCCGCCGTCAGACCCATCAGGCCCATCCCCGCCATGCTCATCCGCTGATCGTTGCATCCAGGTGCGGCGGGCCGCTACGGCTTGCGGGCTTCGACCAGCAGCCGCGTCGCATGCGCGACGAACGGGCCGTCGGCCTCGATCTGATCGTGCATTGCGCGCAGCGGCTCGCGATAGCGTTCGACGCTGAAGTCCGGGACGGTCCAGATCACCTTGCGCAGGAAATAAATCACCGCGCCGACGTCGAAGAATTCTGCCCGCAGCCGTTCCATCCGCATCTGGACGATCTGCAGCCCAGCGGCCTGCGCCCGGTCGGCCTGGGTATCCGGTTGCAGCTCAGCCCATTTGGCCGGCTGAGGTCCCAGAAAGAACTCGAACAGCTCCCTCATTGTCGCGGGTCCGATCTGCTGCGCCAGGTAACTCCCGCCCGGGCGCAGCACCCGGAAGATCTCCGCCCACCGAACCACGGTTGCGTGTCGGCTAGTCACCAGGTCGAACGCCTCGTCGGCGAACGGCAGGCCCGGCTCATCGCGGGTCGCCACCACGACGACCCCGCGCGGGTGCAGCAGCGTGGTGGCCAACGCCGCGTTCGGCGGCCACGATTCGGTGGCGACCATCGTCGGCGGGAAGGCCACCGCCCCGGCGAGCACCTCGCCGCCGCCGGTGTCGATGTCCAGCCCCGCCGACGCCGTCGCGAGCCGCTGGCTCATCAGTCGCTGGTAGCCCCACGACGGACGCTCCTCGGTGGCGCGACCGTTGAGCCAGGAGAAGTCCCAGCCGTCGATCGGTGCCGCGGCAGCTTCAGTAACCAGTTCGTCGAATGTCCGGCCCATGGCTGCATTGTCTTCCAGCCGACGTCACTGCCTCAAGGCGCCAGCCTGATGTGTCCTGGCGGCGCGGGCTGGTCCGGCGGCGGGCTGGCAGGAGCCGGAGCGTCTCCGCCGGGAGAGCCACCGCCGGGTCCGCCGCCGCCGGGTCCGCCGCCACCGGGTCCGCCGCTACCGGGCGCGGGCGCCTCGGCGGGAGGCCCGGGGTCCGGGGCCGGCGCCTCGGCCGGGGGCGGCGGCTCCTGCGGTGGAGGGGGTGCTTGGTGCGGCGCAGGCGGCGCATGCCGCGGTGGTGGAGGCGGCGGTTGCTGCGGCGGGGGCTCGATTTCTTGCGGCACGGGCGGAGGTGGCTGCGCCGGAACCGGAAGCGGCTTGGTCGGCAAGATCTCTCCGGCGGGGAGGGGTTCGACAAACGACGCCAGCACGACGAGTCCAGTGTCGCCCGGCCGCCCCTGGAATGCGGCGATGGAGGCGATCTTGCCCCTGTTGTTCGGACAGTAGGCTTGCACTGCAGCGTTGATGAATCGATCGATGGTCCTGGTGATGCGGCCCTGGTTTTGCAAGCGGGTGAGCGGGTTCTCGTTGAATCCGTTGTTGCGGATCAGCTCCACCAGGTCGCCTACCGACATGCCCTCATCAAGTCTTGTACACGTCTTTTTGGCCACGTCGATCAGGCTGTTGTCGTTGTCGACGGGAGGAATGTCTTGTTCATTAAGGAGTTCGAAGAACTTCTGATCCTGACCCGGATCGGCCACCGCCGAACCTGAGGGTGAAAGCGTCGCCGCGGCAAGGAGGGTGACCGCCGCCACCGAGTAGGGAAGGCGGCGGAGGACTACGGAAAACATGGCCGGGATTCCGTTCTGCTGAATTCATCGCCAGACGAGCCGATGAATTCCAATCTAAGCCCCGTACGGCGATTCGGCAGATCTCCCGAATCCGCGAAGGGGGTTCGCCGAGCGTGCGGCCACGCGATAAACCAGGCCGCTTATTCGCAAACACGCACGCTCGGCGAAGCTTGGGGCGGTACTCAGACGACCGCTTTGATGTCCTCCGAGGCGATCTCCCCGGCCAGTGGCGCGATCGCATGAAGGATGTCGGTGATGGTGTCGGTGTGCAGGCCGGCCGCGCACAGTGAGTCGGCCAGGTGTGCAGCCACCATCGCGAAGTGATGCATGGTGATGCCGCGTCCCTCGTGAACCTGCCGCATCGACGAGCCGGTGTACGGTCCAGGCCCCCCGAGCACGGAGCCGAGGAACTCGACCTGACGAGCCTTCACGCACCTCATGTTCGCGCCGGCATAGAAACCGGCCAGCAGGTCGTCGTCGAGCACCCGGCAGTAGAAATCCTCGACGACGACTTCGAGGGCATCATGTCCGCCGATCTTGTCGTACAGCGAGGCGGTGCCGGGTCGGCGAAATCGGGTGAGCATTCCCATGAGACACAGCGGACCATGTGGGCATTGCCCGACCGTTAGGGTGCCATCACCATGCGATTACCCGGCGTAACAACCGGATTGCCGGAGAATCACCTGTAGGTACCAGCGGTGTAGCAGACTCGATGAAAATCGAGGGAAGTCAGCACCGGGGGAGCGAGAAAGTCTATGAATGTCTGGCATCTTAACTGACTCGTCCAGCTTGTCCGCCGTCTCCAATCTCGTCAACACTC
>CAVWEO010000018.1:0-76801 GCA_963753995.1 uncultured Actinomycetota bacterium
GGCGCTGGCCGGTCTGGCAGCGCTGCTGATCAATCGGCGGCTGCCGGCCTGAGTTGTGCCGCCGGCGCATCGACGGCGCCAGGCCCCGCTCCGCCAGTGCCGGCCCGGTCGAGCCATAGCACCACCACGGCGTGCGGCACCGTGAGCGCAAGCAGCAGTCTCAGCACGTCGGCCACCACCGCCGTCGGGTCTGACGCCGCCACGGTAAACCAGCCGAGGGCGGCCAGCACCGTCCAGGCCGCGGCCGAGGGCAGAGCGGCAAGTCGGATCAGCCGCAGCACCGCCGCTCCCGGCCGGCCAACGTTCAGTAACGCGACGCAGCCGGGCTCGACAGTCAGCAGACGTCCGCAGTGTCGCAGGGCGTGCCAGCCGCCGAACCACACCGCGAACGCGACGAGCGGCGGCGCGAGCATGCCGACGGCGCCGACGATGACGACATCGAGAGCGACCGCCGGATGACCTGAACGCAACGAGCCAACGATCACGACGAACGCTGCCAGCAGCCACACCGCGACCATGCCCTGCTGCACCGGCGTTTGGACGATCGCGGTTGCCAGGTTCGGCGAGACGGCCGTCGCCACTGCGCTGAGCTGAGCGCCACAGCGAGCCAGCGGCAGCAGCAGCGCACCACAGGCTGCGACGACGATCGCCGCGGCCATTGCGGGCCTCGGCCACCAGCGGGACAGCCGATGTATCACCTCGAGTTCGCCCAGACCGAAGTGCAGGGCGCTGAGCGCGACCGCCACGATCAGCGCGGTCGGATCGGCCCACCGCAGCAGCGCCCACGCACACCCTGCGAGGCAGCCGTACATCGTGGCGACCAGCGCGATGGGCCGGCCGCTGGCCAGACGGGTCGCGATCACGTGGTCTGCCGCACCGTGCGGGACGCCGACCGCGAAGCCGAGCCCGGCGACGACCAGGGCTACCGGTGCACTGATCGTGGCCGGCCCGATGCCGAACCCACCGGCCGCCAGAGCCGTGGCCAGCAGCACGCATCTCGACCACGTCGCCGCCGTTGCCATCGGGTCGGCGACGCACCTCGCCCCGGGACGCGAATCCCGGGGCGAGGTGCTGTCCGGGTGCTGTGGCACGGCACCGAGCCTTCGCAGCACCACGGTCGTTGTCGGGCGGTGCTACGCGGTCGCTGCAGGTGCGTCACCAGCACCGGCGATGACGCGGGGCTTCGTGACACCATTTTGTTGCGAGTAGGCCGGCCCCTCGCCGTGCACCCCCTCTTCTGCGGCAAAGCCGGGGTCGTCGGCCTGAGACTTGAGCCGGGCGATCTTGTAGATCAACAAGCCGTAGAGACATTTGGCCAGAATGTCGGCGATCGAGTAGCCGGCCTGCTTGGCCACCCACGCGCCCGCGCCGGCTTGCGAGGCGTAGAGCGGGATGATGTAGGCGGATGGGTAGACACCCCAGGTGGCCAGCAGTAGGTATCGAAGCCTGCTGACCGTGTTGCGCACGGCCGCCGGCTGACGGTCCATCGAACGGGTCAGCTCGACGAACAAGACGTACAGGATGTAAAGGAAGGGGATGGTGGACAGCAACCCGAAGACGTTCCGCATACCGTGCTCGCCGCTGACCTCGCCGGGATAACCGAGTGCGATCATCAGGGCTGACGCCGGGATGAGCCGGTAAAGCAGCGAATTCTGCAGCTTGCGGGCCAGCGCCAGCACGACGATGAGTTCGGTGAGCAGCAGCGGCACCGTCAGAAACCAGTCCACATAGCGGTAGGCCTCGTTGAAAGACTCTCCGGCCGCCTGAACATAGTTTCCGCGGCCGCCTCGGGATGTGGTGACGAACGCCGCCTTGAACGAGTCAAAAATGCGAAAGTAGTGGTAGGCGGCAATGCCGCAGACCGTCGCGGAGATCACGATGGCCTGCCGGTACCGCGCCAAAACTCGCCGTTGGTTTGCGAGTAGGAAGATCGCCGTGAACAGCTGGGCCGCGGTGGAGAAAGACAGCAGGTTGTAGACGGTGTCGAATTGGGAGTGGGTTAGTTCGTTGGGGATCATCGTTGAACCTTTGAACTCGGCGGAAAAGGAATAGTTCGGACAGTACACTAATGAACCATTAGTCCAGTAGTGATTTAGGTGGCCAGTTTTGACCAGCTCGTTCATCAAGTGGCTTTCGGGTGCCCCAGGCAGCAGAAAACGGCAACCTGATGACCGGGAATGAGGCTCGCTCGATCGATCGGACGGCCGAGGACTCCCGTATCGCGCGGACCCGGGCCGATGTCGCCCGAACATGCTTGGCCATCCTCGTCGAGGAGGGCTCGGAGGCACTCACGCATGCCCGGGTCGCCGAGCGGGCGGGTTACTCGAAGACCACCCTCTACAGGCACTGGCCGACGAGGGCCGACCTGGCTGCCGCGGCATTGAGCCCGCTCCGCAACGCCAGGCACCGCGAGCCGACCGGCGATGTGCGCGCCGACCTGCTTACCCAACTCACCGCCTTTAGGCAGGTGATGCTGGAACTGCGCCTCGACCTCGTACTTGCGGCGATGACCCAGTGGGCAACCGCCGATGCGATGCGGCAGCTGCGAGACGAGATCAACGCGGAGGGGCAGCGACCGATCCGATGCATTCTCGAGCAGGTCTTCACGGGCCCTGAGCTGGAGGCGTCGATTTCCATGCTGTCCGGCGTCGTAGTCTGCCCGGCGCTGATGTTCGGCACCGCGCCCGGACCTGCGGTCATCGAGGCGGCGGTCGACCTCGTCCTGCTCGGCCCGATTCGGGCACTGTGACGCCAAGGCGCTAGGTTGGCGGGGTGACTGACACGGCGACCGATACCACGGCCGAACCCGCAAGTGACTGGGGCAGACCCCCATTCGTGTCCCGATCGGTGCTCGTCACGGGTGGAAACCGGGGGATCGGACTGGCGATTGCGCAGCGACTGGCCGCCGACGGCCACAAAGTTGCCGTCACGCACCGCGGATCCGGAGCGCCCGACGGGTTGTTCGGCGTCGAGTGTGACGTCACCGACAACGACGCCGTCGATCGCGCCTTCACCGCGGTCGAGGAGCACCAGGGCCCGGTCGAGGTCGTGGTGTCCAATGCCGGCGTCTCCGCAGACGCATTTCTCATCCGGATGACCGAGGAGCGATTCGAAAAGGTCATCGATGCCAACCTGACCGGGGCGTTCCGGGTGGTCCAGCGGGCGTCGCGCAGCATGCAGCGGAAGCGGTTCGGCCGCTTGATCTTCATCGGTTCGGTCTCGGGTACCTGGGGCATCGGTAACCAGGCCAACTATGCGGCTTCCAAGGCCGGCGTGATCGGCATGGCCCGCTCGATCTCCCGGGAGCTTTCCAAGGCCAACGTGACGGCCAACGTAGTCGCCCCCGGCTACATCGACACCGACATGACGCGCTCGCTGGACGAGCGGATCCAGGCGGGCGCGCTGGATTTCATCCCGGCGAAGCGGGTCGGTACCGCCGCCGAGGTCGCCGGGGTGGTCAGCTTCCTGGCATCGGAGGATGCGAGTTACATCTCCGGCGCGGTCATCCCGGTCGACGGTGGCATGGGCATGGGCCACTGAGCGATTCACCAGAACTGAAGAATTAGGACGGACATGGCAGGACTACTCGAAGGTAAACGGATCCTGGTCAGCGGGATCATCACCGACGCGTCGATCGCGTTTCACATCGCCAAGGTGGCCCAGGAAGAGGGCGCCCAACTGGTGCTGACCGGTTTCGACCGGTTGCGGCTGATCCAGCGCATCGCCGACCGCCTGCCGGCGAAAGCGCCGCTGATCGAACTCAACGTGCAAGACGAAAAGCACCTCGACACGCTGGCCGAGCGCGTGACGGCCGAGATCGGCGAGGGAAACAAACTCGACGGCGTCGTGCACTCCATCGGTTTCATGCCGCAGACCGGGATGGGCATCAACCCGTTCTTCGACGCGCCCTACGAGGACGTCTCCAAAGGTATTCACATCTCGGCGTATTCGTACGCTTCGCTGGCCAAGGCGCTGCTGCCGATCATGAATCCCGGTGGCTCGATCGTCGGAATGGACTTCGATCCGACGCGGGCCATGCCGGCGTACAACTGGATGACGGTGGCCAAGAGTGCGCTGGAGTCGGTCAACCGGTTTGTTGCACGCGAAGCCGGCAAGCACGGCGTTCGGTCGAATCTTGTTGCCGCAGGACCAATTCGGACGTTGGCGATGAGTGCCATCGTCGGTGGCGCGCTCGGTGACGAGGCGGGCGCCCAGATGCAGTTGCTCGAAGAGGGCTGGGACCAGCGGGCGCCGATCGGTTGGAACATGAAAGACCCGACGCCGGTGGCCAAGACGGTGTGCGCCCTGCTGTCCGAGTGGCTGCCGGCCACTACCGGGTCGATCATCTACGCCGACGGCGGCGCCAGCACGCAACTGCTGTAGACGCGGATTGCTGTGGGCACTGATGGATTTTGATGCCGTCCTACTGCTGTCCTTCGGAGGACCGGAGGGGCCGGAGCAGGTGCGGCCGTTCCTGGAGAACGTCACCCGCGGCCGCAACGTGCCCCCGGAACGGCTCGACGACGTGGCGCAGCACTACCTGCACTTCGGCGGGGTGTCGCCCATCAACCGGATCAACCGGGATCTGATCGCCACACTGCAGGCCGAGCTGGACATTCCGATCTACTTCGGCAACCGCAACTGGGAACCGTACGTCGAAGACGCAGTCGCGGCCATGTGCGACAACGGCATTCGGCGTGCAGCGGTGTTCACCACCTCGGCATGGAGTGGCTACTCGGGCTGCACTCAATATTCCGAGGATCTGGACAGGGCCCGGCGCGCGGCCGGTCCCGATGCGCCCGAACTGGTCAAACTGCGGCGCTACTTCGACCACCCGCTCTTCATCGAGATGTTCGCTGACAACGTCGTCGCCGCTGCGGACACGGTGCCCAAAGACGCGCGGCTGGTGTTCACCGCGCACTCGGTGCCGGTGGCCGCCGACGACCGCCTGGGACCGCAGCTCTACAGCAGCCAAGTGCGTTATGCCGCAAGGCTTGTCGCGGCAGCCACGGGGTACGGGGACTACGACGTGGTCTGGCAGTCGCGGTCGGGGCCACCACAGGTGCCGTGGCTGGAACCGGACGTGTTAGACCACGTCGCCGCCCTCACCGAGGCGGGCACGACAGCCGTCATCGTCTGCCCGATCGGGTTCGTCGCCGACCACATCGAGGTGGTGTGGGACCTCGACACCGAGCTACGCGAGCAAACCGATGCGGCCGGCGTCGCATTGGCCCGGGTGAGCACGCCTAACGCCGACCCGCGGTTCGCCCGGCTTGCGGTGGACCTGATCGACGAACTGCGCGCCGGCCGTGCCCCCGCACGGGTGAGCGGACCGGATCCGGTACCCGGCTGCGCGGCGGGCATCAATGGCCAGCCGTGCCGCCCGCCGCACTGCGCGGCTGAGATCTGGCCGGGCCAAGGCTAGCGCTGCCAGGCGGCGTGCAGAATTGCGGTGAGCGCAGCCGTTCTCGCCGATCTCACGACGGCGGCCAGCGGCCGCAGCGCGTCGGTGGCGATCTGCGCCTCCGACAGTGACTGGGTGCCGATTCTGCTCAGCCCCGCGCTGACGGCGATGATCGCGTCGACGTGGGCGGCGTTCTCCAGCACCCGCAATGCCCGCGACGGCGCCGGCTCGGGAACCTGGTGGTGCCGAGTAGATTCCAGCAATTGCTCCACCATCCCACGTGGATCGTCGACGTCGACTCCGGCAGAGCCGAGCCCGATCGTGGTAAGGGTGTCCGCGGCGGATCGCACGGCCAGCCGCAAGTCGTACTCGGCCTCGCCCAACTCGATGTGGTCGATCACCGGGGCATTGGGCAAGGAGTACACCGTCCACGACAGCGAGGCCAGTTCGGGTGCCTCGAACTCGTCGTCGGAGTCGTCGTACTCGAACTCAGGCACCAGCCCGACGGCCTTGCCGGGATGGTCTGGGTGGCTGACGATCACCGCCTCACCCGCGCTGATCGCGTCGCGGCCGAACTGGGTGCCCGGAGGCAGTCCCCGGACATCGCCGGGAATCGGCAGCACCACCGTGATCGACGGTGTGCCGGTCGGGGACCGTCCGGCGGCCATCCGAAGCGTCTGGAGCAGCGAAACTGCGCCCGCGTCATGGATATCGGGCCATGGAAGCCCGGTGTGCCCCGCCGCGACCGCATCATAGGCGGTCACGGATTGTGTTGGCGCCCAACAAGATAACGCGTCAAGGACGTCGTCGGGGGCTGCCTGACCGGCCAGCCAGGCATTGGCCCAGACCGAGAGCGTTGCGCTTGGGCACCACATGAATTGGCAGTCTAGTTGTTCGCCCTGGGTGCGGCCTGGCACGCGATATCCTGACGGCATGTCTGCGGCTGTGATCTGGCTCATCGTCGCATTGGGGCTGGCCGGTACCGAGGCGCTCACCGGCGACATGTTTCTGCTCATGCTCGGCGGTGGCGCGCTGGCCGCAGCCGGGTCCAGCTGGCTGCTGGACCTGCCGATCTGGGTCGACGGCGCGGTGTTCCTGGTGGTCTCGGTGCTGCTGCTGACGCTGGTGCGGCCCGAACTGCGACGGCGTCTGACCCCGCCGAAGAGCTTGCCGATGGGCATCGAGGCGCTGGAGGGCAAGCGCGCGCTGGTGCTTGACCGCGTGGCCCACGACGAGGGCCAGGTGAAACTAGACGGTCAAGTGTGGACCGCGAGGCCATTCAATGAGGGTGACGAGTTCGAACCCGGCGAACAGGTCACCGTCATGCGTATCGATGGGGCCACCGCGGTGGTCTGGAAAAGTCCGTAAACCTTCAGAAGCAATTAGGAGAATCTCATGGCTGCTGGTGCCGGGTTGTTGTTGTTCGGTGTGTTGGTGGTGTTCGCCATCATCGTGGTGGCCAAGTCGGTGACGCTGATCCCGCAGGCCGAGGCGGCGGTGATCGAACGGCTGGGTCGCTACAGCCGCACGATCAGCGGGCAGCTGACACTGCTGATCCCGTTCATCGACCGGGTTCGCGCCCGGGTGGACCTGCGCGAGCGGGTGGTGTCGTTCCCGCCGCAGCCGGTGATCACCGAGGACAACCTGACCCTGAACATCGACACGGTGGTGTATTTCCAGGTCACCGTTCCGCAGGCGGCTGTGTATGAGATCAGCAACTACATCGTGGGTGTCGAGCAGCTGACCACCACCACGCTGCGCAACGTGGTCGGCGGAATGACGCTGGAGCAGACGTTGACCTCCCGTGACCAGATCAACACCAAGCTGCGCGGGGTGCTCGACGAGGCCACCGGACGGTGGGGGCTGCGAGTGGCGCGGGTGGAGCTGCGGAGCATCGATCCGCCGCCGTCGATCCAGGCCTCGATGGAAAAGCAGATGAAGGCCGACCGGGAGAAGCGTGCGGTGATTTTGACCGCCGAGGGAATGCGGCAGGCGTCGATCACACAGGCCGAGGGCGAGAAGCAGTCACAGATTCTGGCCGCCGAGGGCGCCAAGCAGGCCGCGATCCTTGCCGCCGAAGCCGATCGGCAGTCCCGGATGCTGCGGGCGCAGGGTGAGCGCGCCGCCGCCTACCTGCAAGCGCAGGGACAGGCCAAGGCGATCGAGAAGACCTTCGCGGCCATCAAGGCCGGCCGCCCGACGCCTGAGATGCTGGCCTACCAGTATTTGCAGACCCTGCCGAAAATCGCCGAGGGAAGCGCCAACAAGGTGTGGGTGGTGCCGAGCGACTTCGGCACGGCTTTGCAGGGCTTCACCAAGTTGCTCGGGGCGCCGGGTGACGACGGGGTATTCCGTTTTGTGCCGTCCCCCGTCGACAGCACCCCGCCCAAGCCCGAGGACGACTCGGACGTGGCCGACTGGTTCTCCACCGAGACCGACCCGGCTCTCCTGCAGGCGGTGGCCAAGGCTGAAGCAGACGCCCGCAAGCCGGTCGACGAAACACTGCCGCCCCAACACGAGCTGCGGCAGTGACCGACATGGGTGCTTTGACATCGCCGAAGACCTACGCGGGTCTGGCCGCATTCCAGGCCGTCGACGCGGTGGCGTGCGCGATCCCGATAGCTCCGATTGCGAAAACCCTTGACACTCTTGGTGTTCCGCAGGAAATCCGGTGGATACTGCCGGTGTCGAAAGCGGCCTCGGCGATCGGACTGGTTTCCGCCGGCCGGTTCCCGGGGTTGGCGCGGCTGACCACCGCGATGCTGACGTTGTATTTCGTGCTCGCTGTCGGCGCCCACCTCCGGGTCCGCGATCGCATCGTCAACGTCATCCCGGCCGCGTCGTTTCTGGCGACGTACGCCGCGCTGACCGTGAGAGGACCGGCCCGGGGCTGATTCGGGGGGCTGGTCGCGCTGATCATCAGGCTGATCTGGCGGATCCTGGGCGCTGCCGTCCGCTGTCTGTTGTTGCAGGTCGCGCGCACGGTTGCGGGCCGCCCAGCCGTTCCGCAAGCGGTGTTGATCACTGTCGCGTTCAACCGGGCCGGTACTGGGTACCGTTACCCGCGATGAATACTGCGCGCCGGTTGACCGGTCTGGGCCGGCGGCGCCGGCGCAGGTGGACCCTGGACCAGATCCAGGTTTCCGACCCCGAAATGACCCGTCAGTCCATCAAGGGCGCGTCGATCGGCAACTTCATGGAGTGGTACGACTTCGGCGTCTATGGCTACATCGCCACCACGATTGCGCAGGTCTTCTACCCCGGCGACAGCGTCAGCGCGGTTCACCTGATCGCCACGTTCAGCACGCTGGCGGCGGCGTTCGTCGTACGTCCGCTCGGCGGGTTCATTTTTGGTCCACTCGGCGATCGGATCGGCCGCAAACGGGTGCTGATGATCACCATCGTGCTGATGACGATCGGCACGACCGGGACAGGGCTGCTGCCCACCTACAGCGCCATCGGTATCTGGGCGCCGATTCTGCTCGTGGTCGGGCGGGTCTTCCAGGGGCTGTCCACCGGCGGCGAATACGTCGGCGCCATGACCTACGTCGTCGAGCAGGCACCAGACCGCAAACGCGGAATGATCGTCGGCTTTCTGCCGCTGGGCAATCTCGGCGGGTTCATCGCCGCAGGACTGATTGTGACCGCACTCCAGGCCTGGCTGCCCAACCACGACTGGCTGACCTGGGGATGGCGGGTGCCGCTTCTGTTAAGCGCGCCGCTGGGCGTCGTCGCGATATTCATGCGGATGCGGCTCGAGGAGTCGCCCGCTTTCCAGGAAGCCCAGCACAACGCCGAGGCCGCCGGCGAGGAGCCGCAGGGTTACCGCCAGACCATCGCCGAACAGTGGAAACCGATGCTGATCTGCGCGGCCCTGGTCTACACCGCCAATGCCGCTGACTACATGTTGACCGGTTACCTGCCCACGTATTTGAAGGTCGTCGTTCACCTCGGCCATACGGCCGGGCTGGCGATGATCACCGGGGCTTTGACGATCTTGGCGGTTCTGCTGGTGTTCGTCGCGGCGCTGTCCGACCGGATCGGGGTCAAACCCATCATGCGGACGGGCTGCGTGCTATTGATCGTCGCGTCGATCCCGGCTTTCCTGCTCATCCGCAACGGCGGCGGCTACCCGATGATCTTTGTCGGCGTGCTGCTGATCGGTCTGATGGAACTGTGCTTCGACAGCACTTCGCCTGCCACGATGCCGGCCTTGTTTCCGACCAGTGTTCGCAACGGAGCACTGGCCATCTCGTACAACGTCTCGATATCGGCTTTCGGCGGGACGACGCCGTTGATCGCTCAGGCGTTGGTGTCGAGCACGGGCAACCTCATGGTGCCGGCGTACATGCTGATGGTGGCCGGTCTGGTCGGCATCGTGACCCTGGCGTTCACGCCCGAGGTCGCCGGCAAGCGGCTTCCCGGATCGCCCCCGACGGTCGAGACCGAGCAAGAGGCCCGCGATCTGGTGGAGGGTTACGACTGAGCCGTTCCGCACGAATTCGGCTTAGTCGGTGCGTCTTTCGCGCAATCAGGAACCGGGTGCCTTGGTCTGGTTCTGGCCGCCGTGCGCCCCGCCGGAACCGGTGCCGGGGTGGGTCTGGTTGGTCGTCTGCGGCGTGCTCGGCCCCTTCATGGCTCCGCCCGGAGCGGGTGCGCCGGTCGGGGATGGCGGTGGGTCAAGTGGAACCGCGGTAGCCGGTCCAATGCCGAACGTCAGTGCTGAAATGCATGCGACGGCAGCGATCGTCGCGGCCTTGGCCTTACGCGAAATGTCCATGGTGTTCGTTCCTCTGCGATTTGCTGTGTACCGCGCTGATCGGTCGCTTCCGTGGGCAATGCCGAATTCGCCCTCGCAACGCCGCGCAACCACGCTGTGAGGACTAGTACCCATTTTGCGCGCGAGACTCACCTATGGAGCGGAGAACAAACTTTGCTGGCGGTGCAGCGGTTGCATCGGCAGTCGCTTGATCACACGCGGCCGGCGCACGGCGGCAAGTACCCCGGGACACCTCCGCCGCCACGGGGGCTTCCACCCCCGGAACGCCCGTACCGCCAGCATTTTTCAGCCGGAAGGCCCGGCGCCGGTCCGCCGGGATCTGGCTGGACTGCCGGAACGCCGGGAGGCGGGTCTGACGGGGCCGCGCTGACGAGCGCTATCCCGCTGGTCAGCGTTGACATGCCGACGCCGGCGGCGATTGCCGCCCCGGCGGCCACAAGCTTGAAGTTCATGATGCGGGTGCCTCCCCAGGCTGTCACCACGCTGGTTTACTAGCTGCCTAGTCGGCTACGCGGAAAATTTTTTGACGGCGGTATGTCACCGCCTTGCCTTGTCGATTTGTGATAAGTACGCCAATTCTATACGTGACGTGCGGTGATTGCGAGGAGCGAAATGCGCAGAACGGAGAGCCGGTCGCCTGACGCCGATCAGCCGCGCGATGCTTTTTCGGCGGTGTCGTCGATGTCGGTTGCCGAGTCGCTGCGGCTCCGACGGTGTAGACGAATCTCGTTCGCCAACAACGCGATTCCCACGAGGCCGGTGCACAGCGATACCAGAAACAGCAACGGGCTGACGTGGCCGGTGAGCGCATCGCCCAAAATCACCACCGCCGCCGTGCCCGGCAGCACGCCGACAACCGTTGCCAGTGTGTACGGCAATACCCGAACCGCGGACGCGCCCACCGCGTAGTTCAGCGGCGCGAACGGCACCGCGGGAATCAGCCGCAACGACATCACCGCAACCCACCCACGATCGCGCAGCCGGGCGTCGACGATCTCGACAGCCTGATGGCGGACCAAACGGCCGAGTTGCCAGCCGGCAGCCCGGACCATCTCCAACGCGATCACCGCGCTGACCGTGCTGGCCGCCACCGCGAGCGTCACCCCGAGCATCGGCCCGAACAACAACCCGGCCGCCAGCGTGAATGCCGTTCGCGGAAACGGCAACACGGTCACCACGATGTGGGCGGCCAAAAACGCCAGCGGGAACCACGGACCCAGCGATGTCGACCAGTCCCTCAACTCCACGGCTGTCGGCAACCGGACCAGCAGCGCAACGGCAACCAGTACTACCGCCACCGCGCCGGTCAGGACCAACCGGCGAGTAGACAGCTGACGAGCGGCGGCAGCGACCGTTGAACTCAGCAGGCGCAGCGTGTCGGCGATTCGGGTGGTGGCGGGCTGCGTCACGCGAATCAGCCTACGGCGCTGTCGCGCGGGACCGTCATCGGACGAACAACGACAGCAGCTTTCTGCCCAATGGCACTGCCACCGAGTCATTTTCGGCGTGCACCGACACCGTGCGTCCCCACTGCCGGCGCAGCTCGTGCTGCAGCCTGTCATGCAGGGTGGTGGCGGAGGCCGGACAACCGTGGCATGCCCCGGACAATCGCACCGTCACGTTGTCGCCGTCGACCGACACCAATTCGATCGACCCACCGTGGGACGCGGCGAGCGCGCCGACTGGTCCGGCGAGTAATTCGGCGACGACCGCCGCCAGCCCGGCGGCGTCATCAGACGCATCGATGTTCCAGCCCGCCGGATCCAGCAGGGCGTCGCACAGCGCTCGGCGGACGTCGTCGCCCCATTCGCGCCAGCTGTTGCCGGCGTGCAGGGTGATCGCCACGTCGGCGGGGCGAACCTCGATGTGGTCGATCACACCGTCGCCGAGCAGGGTTCCGAGGCGCCCCGGCGCCTGCCGTACCGCACCGCGGGCCGGCAGGCGGTCAGCGGCGGCCACCCAGCGGAGTTGTTGCGGGTTCGCGGTGGCGGTGGCGTGAACCGGAATCATGCGCCCAGCCCTATCGCGACCGAGCGCGCGAGGAACGCCATCACCCAGGCCAGGGCGAACATGTAGCTGAAAGCGAAGGCGGGCCATCGCCAGGTGTTGGTCTCCCTGCGCATCACCGCGATCGTCGACATGCACTGCAGCGCGAACATGAAGTAGACCATCAGCGCTATCACCGTGGGCGCGGTGAAGATCCGACTGCCGTGGTCGTCGGTCATAGTGGTCAGAGCTTGCTGTGGAGTTGCCGGGTCTGTTGCCGCCGCCACCTGGCCCAGCGTCGAGACGAACACTTCACGGGCCGACAGCGAGCCGACCAGTGCGATGTCGGTGCGCCAGTCGAAGCCCAGCGGCGAAAACACCGGCGCGACAGCACGACCCACGTCGGCGGCATAGCTGTGGTTCATCACGTACGCGGTGGCGTCGGTGCTGGACATGCCGTGGGTCTGCGTCTCCCGGACGGGCAGATTGAGCAGTGCCCACAACACCAGCGAGGTGGCCAGGATGATCGTTCCGGCTTTGCGCAGAAACATGCTGGTGGCGCTCCACATGGCGGCCAGCATCGCCCGCGGGGACGGTAGCCGGTAGGGCGGAAGCTCCATGGTGAACGGCAGTAGATCGCCTCGCAGAATCGTCGACTTCACCAGCAGCGCCGCGATCAGCGCGGACAACCCGCCGCCCAGATACAGCAGGAACATCGTGACGCCTTGCGCGCTGAATCCCCACCAGTGCGTCTGCGGAGCCACCAGCAGCCCGATCAGCAACGTGTAGACCGGAAGCCGCGCCGAGCAGGTCATCAACGGCGCGGTGACGATGGTGGCGATCCGGTCCCGCGACGACGGCAGGGTCCGGGTGGCCATGATGCCGGGGATCGCACACGCATACGACGACAGCATGGCGACGAATGCGCGGCCTTCCAGGCCGGTCTTGGCCATCACGCGGTCCATCAGGAACGCCGCCCGCGACATGTAACCGACGTTCTCCAGGAACGCGAGCAGGCAGAACAGCAAGACGATCTGCGGAATGAACTGCAGCACGGTGCCGACTCCGCCGATGACTCCCTGACTGAGCAGACCACGGACAATCGCATTGCCGACGTGGTCGGCGACCTGGCCGCCCAGCCAGGTCAGCGCGTTGCCGATGCCGTCTCGCAGAGGCGCCGCGGCGGTGAACAAGACCTGGAAGAAGAAGAACATCACCGCGAAGAAGGTGATCGTGCCCCACAACGGGTGCAGCAGCACCCGGTCGATTCGCCGGGTGCGCTGATCCGGTTGCGGCGCAACGTAGTCCGACGCCTCGAGCACAGACTGGCCCCATGCGTCGATGTCGTCTGGTGCGCTCGGGGGCAGCACCGGCGGGCGTTGCCACTGCTCGAACGACGCCAGTTGCGCTCGCACACCGTTGATGCCTGACCCGTGATTCGCGACGACCGCGGTCACCGGAATTCCCAGCGCCGTCGACAGCGCCGCAACGTCGATGCGGCCGCCACGGGAGGCCAGTTCGTCGCCCATGGTCAGGACCAGCAGGCACGGCACATCCAGCCGGAGCACTTGGCCGATCAACAGGATCGACCGGCGCAGCGTGGTGGCATCGGCGACCAGTACCAGCGCGTCGGGCGAATCGACACCGGGGTAGGTGCCGGCCAGCAGGTCTGTCACCACCTGCTCATCCGGGCTGATCGGGTCGAGACTGTAAGTGCCGGGCAGGTCCTCGACGGCGATCACGACGCCGTCGACGCTGGTGGTGCCGACGCTGCGTCCCACAGTGACGCCCGGGTAGTTGCCGGTCTTGGCGCGCAGCCCGGTCAGATGGTTGAAGACGCTGGTCTTGCCGGCGTTGGGGCTGCCGACCAACGCCACCCGACGGATGCCGGCGACGGCAACCGCGGACCCTTCGACGTCATGGCATGCCGTCATTGGCCCGCTTCGGGCAGCACTTCGATGAGCTGCGCCTCGCGGCGGCGCAGACACAGCTCGGTGTCGTGAACCCGATATATGGTCGGATCGCCCATAGGCGCCCGACGGACGACGTCGACGTGCGCCTTTGCCCGGAAGCCGAGCTGTCCCAGGCGCTTCGCGATGAGCGGATTGGCCTGCGCGACCGTTCCCACCACAGTGGCGCGATTCCCCGGCGTGAGCTCTGCGAGCACGATCACCGAGTCGGATTGATCGCGCGCGCCCTGCGGTGGAGTACGCATGGTCACCTAACGTTAGCCGGTCTACCTTAGTAAAGTACTCCTTACCTGCAGGGGCGTCATGGGTCGTCAAGTCCAGTCGTAGCAGTGCGTGCCGCGACACTGACTGGCATCACTTAGCCTGTTGTCGGGTGACAGACCAGTGTCGGGATGTCACGTGCTGGACAAGGAGCCGCCGGTGTCAGTCGATGTGTCCGCTGAACCTGCCGACCTGGCGAAGGGTCGCGCCCGCTGGCGCACGGCGGTGGCCGGCGTCCTGGCCAAGAGCACGCGGCGTGAGGCCGACGAGCTCGGGCCTGAGCCCGAGCAGATGCTGGAGACACCGACCTACGAGGCCGTCGCGATCCGGGCGCTTTATACCGCGCTCGACGAGTTGCCTGAGCCGCCGCTGCCCGGCGAGTGGCCCTTTGTGCGCGGTGCCGATGCATTGCGCGACGTCAAGTCCGGCTGGAAGGTCGCCGAGGCCATTCCCGCCAACCGGGTCGCCGGGGTGGGGGCTGATGAGGTCAATTCGGCGGTGCTGGCCGCGCTGGCCGAAGGAGTCAGCGCTCTGCTGGTGCGGGTGGGGGAGTCCGGTGTAGCTCCGGCGCAGCTGGAGAAGGTGTTCGAGGGCGTGTACCTGAGCATGGCGCCGGTGATTCTCGACGCCGGCGCGGACTACCAGGCTGCCGGCGCGGTGCTGCTGGATTTGGTGAGCCGCGTCGAGGACGACCAGCGCGCGATCGTATCGGTCGATTTGGGGGCCGATCCGCTGACCGCGCCGCTCAGCAACCGGCCCGCCCCGCCGCTCGAGGAGGTCGTCGGCATGGCCGCCAAGGTGGCCGACGACCCCGGGGTGCGGGCGATCACCGTCGACGGTCCGGCGTTCCACAACCTCGGTGCCAACGCGACGTGGGAGCTCGCCGGCAGCATCGCCGCCGCGGTGTCCTATCTGCGCGTGCTCACCGAGTCTGGCCTACCGGCGACCAAGGCGCTGTCGCAGATCAGTTTCCGGCTGGCCGCCGACGACGACCAGTTCCTGACGATCGCCAAGGTCCGGGCGCTGCGTCGGCTGTGGGCGCGGGTGGCTGAGGTGGTCGGTGAGCCGGAAAGCGGCGCGGCCGTCGTGCATGCCGAGACGTCGCTGCCGATGATGACCCAGCGCGATCCCTGGGTGAACATGCTGCGGACGACGTTGGCCGCGTTCGGCGCCGGCGTCGGCGGCGCCGACACCGTTCTGGTGTTCCCGTTCGACGTCGCCATCGAGGGTGGTTTTCCGGGTATGGCAACCAGTTTCGCGCGGCGAATGGCCCGCAATATTCAGCTGCTGCTGCTCGAGGAGTCACACGTCGGCCGGGTCCTGGATCCCGCCGGCGGTTCGTGGTTCGTCGAGGAGCTCACCGACCAGTTGGCGAGCCAGGCCTGGCAGAGTTTTCAAATTGTCGAGCAGCGCGGTGGATTCGCCGAGGCTCGCGACTACATCGCAGAACAGATCGCCGTGATCGCGGCCCGGCGCGGCGACGACGTCGCGCACCGCAAGACCGCGATCACCGGCGTCAACGAATACCCGAATCTCACCGAACCGCCGCTGCCGCAGCCCGATTCGTCGTATTCACCGCTGGCGGCGGGCAAATTGATACGCTACGCGGCCGCATTCGAGGCGCTGCGCGACCGCTCGGACGTCTACCTGGCCCGCAACGGCTCCCGACCTCAGGCGCTGCTGCTTCCGTTGGGACCGCTGGCCGAACACAACATTCGCACGACGTTTGCGTCAAACCTGCTGGCATCCGGTGGCATCGAAGCAGTCAACCCCGGGACCGTCGATGCCGACGGTGTGGCCAAGGCGGTCTCCGACGCGGGTTCGCCGGTGATCGCAGTGATCTGCGGTACCGACGGCCGGTACGGTGCCGAGGCGTCCGCGGTCGTCGAGGCGGCCCGCAACGCCGGGGTGTCGCATGTCTGTCTGGCCGGCCCGCAGAAAGTGGTGACCGAGGCGGACCACCAGCCCGATGAGTTCCTCACCGCGAAAATCAATGCGGTGGAATCTCTTTCGCATCTGCTTGACCGGTTGGGGGCCTAACGACCATGACAACCACCACGCCCGCCGTAGGCAGTTTCTCCGACGTCCCGCTGCACAGCGACCGTGCCGTCGCACAGCCGACCGACGACAAGGTCGAAAAGCACATCGAGGCAGCCGCCGCCGCCCACTGGTATGCCCCAGATCAACTGGTGTGGCACACGCCGGAAGACATTGACGTCAAACCCGTCTACATCGCGGCCGACCGCGCCGCCGTCGAGTCCGACGGGTACCCGCTGAACACCTTCCCGGGTGAGCCGCCTTTCGTCCGCGGCCCCTACCCGACGATGTATGTCAACCAACCCTGGACCATTCGTCAGTACGCCGGATTCTCCACAGCGGCGGAGTCGAACGCGTTCTACCGCCGGAACCTGGCCGCCGGACAAAAAGGTTTGTCGGTGGCATTCGACCTCGCCACCCACCGCGGTTATGACTCCGACCATCCCCGCGTTCAGGGCGACGTCGGAATGGCCGGTGTCGCCATCGATTCCATCCTCGACATGCGCCAGTTGTTCGACGGCATCGACCTGTCGACGGTGTCGGTGTCGATGACGATGAACGGCGCTGTGCTGCCGATTCTGGCGCTGTACGTGGTAGCCGCCGAGGAGCAGGGAGTGCCTCCGGAGAAATTGGCCGGCACCATCCAGAACGACATCCTCAAAGAATTCATGGTGCGCAACACCTACATCTATCCGCCGAAGCCGTCGATGCGGATCATCTCCGACATCTTCGCCTACACCAGCGCGAAGATGCCAAAGTTCAACTCCATCTCGATCTCCGGCTATCACATCCAGGAAGCCGGTGCGACAGCGGATTTGGAGCTCGCCTACACCCTCGCCGACGGAGTCGACTACATCAAGGCCGGCTTGGACGCCGATCTGGACATCGACAAGTTCGCGCCCCGGCTGTCCTTCTTCTGGGGCATCGGGATGAACTTCTTCATGGAGGTGGCCAAGCTGCGTGCCGGGCGGCTGCTCTGGAGCGAGCTCGTCGCCCAGTTCGACCCCAAGAGCGCCAAATCGTTGTCGCTGCGTACACATTCGCAGACCTCTGGCTGGTCGCTGACCGCGCAGGATGCGTTCAACAACGTCGCGCGCACCTGCATCGAGGCGATGGCCGCCACCCAGGGTCACACCCAGTCGCTGCACACCAATGCGCTCGACGAGGCCCTCGCGTTGCCGACCGACTTCTCGGCCCGCATCGCCCGCAACACGCAGTTGCTGCTGCAGCAGGAGTCCGGCACCACCAGGCCGATCGATCCGTGGGCCGGCTCGTATTACGTCGAGTGGCTGACCTATCAGCTCGCCCAGCGGGCGCGTGCCCACATCGCTGAAGTCGCCGAGCACGGCGGCATGGCGCAGGCGATCAGCGAAGGCATTCCCAAGCTGCGCATCGAGGAAGCGGCGGCGCGCACCCAGGCTCGCATCGACTCCGGCATCCAACCGGTGATCGGGATCAACAAATACCAGGTGGAAGAGGACCAAGAGGTCGAGGTCCTCAAGGTCGAGAACAGCCGCGTCCGTGCCGAACAGCTGGCCAAACTCGATAAACTGCGGGCCAGTCGGGACACCGCCGCCGTCGAGGCCGCTCTGAGCGAGTTGTCACGGGCGGCCGCGGCACCCTCCGGCGGAGCCGGCAAGGGGGATCGAGACGGACTCGGCAACAATCTGATGGCGCTGGCCATCGCCGCGGCCCGGACGAAGGCGACCGTCGGCGAGATCTCCGATGCGCTGGAGAAGGTCTACGGCCGTCACAAGGCGGAGATCCGCACCATCGCCGGGGTATACCGCGATGAAGCTGGGAAGGCCGAAAACATGGCTGACGCGACCGAACTCGTCGAGAAGTTCGCCGAGGCCGACGGTCGGCGACCGCGGATCCTGGTGGCCAAGATGGGGCAGGACGGCCATGATCGCGGACAGAAGGTGATCGCAACGGCGTTCGCCGACATCGGGTTCGACGTCGACGTCGGTTCGCTGTTCTCCACGCCGGACGAGGTGGCCCGTCAGGCCGCCGACAACGACGTGCACGTGGTCGGAGTGTCCTCACTCGCGGCCGGCCACCTCACGCTGGTGCCCGCGCTGCGGGACGCGCTGGCCGAGGTGGGCCGCTCCGACATCATGGTGGTGGTCGGCGGAGTGATCCCGCCCGGTGACTTCGACGAGCTCTATCAGGCGGGGGCCACGGCGATCTTCCCGCCCGGCACCGTGATCGCGGACGCCGCAATCGATCTGCTGCACAAGCTGGCCGAGCGACTCGGATACACCCTCTAGCCATATGGCGACTGACAACGGCGACGCAATCGACGACCTCGCCGCGGCGGTGCGTTCCGGTGACCGATCGGCGCTGCCGCGAGCGATCACGTTGGTGGAATCGACGCGGGCCGACCATCGCGACCGGGCGCAGCAGTTGCTACTGCAGCTCATGCCGGCCGCCGGCGCGGCGCTTCACGTCGGCATCACCGGGGTGCCGGGCGTCGGCAAGTCGACCACCATCGAAGCGCTGGGTATGTACCTGATCGGGCGCGGTCACCGGGTCGCAGTCCTCGCCGTCGACCCGTCGTCGACCCGTACCGGGGGTTCGATCCTCGGTGACAAGACCCGAATGCCGCAGTTGGCAACACATCCCGACGCCTACATTCGCCCGTCCCCGACGTCGGGCACACTCGGTGGCGTTGCGAAAGCCACCCGGGAAACCATCGTGCTGCTGGAGGCGGCCGGCTTCGACGTGATCCTGGTGGAGACCGTCGGCGTCGGCCAGTCCGAGGTCGCGGTGTCCAACATGGTCGATACCTTCGTCTTCCTGACCCTCGCCCGCACCGGCGATCAGCTGCAGGGCATCAAGAAGGGTGTCCTCGAGCTCGCCGACGTCGTCGTGGTGAACAAGGCCGACGGCGATCATCTGACGGAGGCCCGCAAAGCGGCACGCGAATTGTCCGGGGCCATCCGGCTGATCTATCCCCGCGAAACCCTCTGGCGTCCACCCGTTCTCACCATGAGTGCGCTGGAAGGCACTGGGCTGGAGGAGCTGTGGGGCACCGTCGAGCGGCATCGCGACGTGCTCACCGAATCAGGTGATTTCGAGGCGCGGCGCAGGGCCCAACAGGTCGATTGGACATGGCAGATGGTCCGCGACACCGTGCTGGACAGAGTGCTGTCCAACCAGGCGGTCCGCAAAGGTCGCGCTGGGATCGAACGTCAGGTTCTGACTGGCGAACTGACGCCCGCGCTGGCGGCTCAGCAAATCTTGAAGCTCGCGTCGATAACAGAAGCGTAAATTTCAAGTTCTCCGCAACGTGTAACGGTACATTCAACGGTATGACCCTCGAAGTGGTGGGCAATCGCCGGTCCGTGCTGCCGCGCGGTGTGCACGGCGCAGCCGATCCCCATTTTGCGTGCGCGGTGCGCAGCTTCGCCAGCACATTCCACGGCCGCCGGTTCGGTGGCGGGGCATTGGCCGTCTACCTCGACGGGGAACCTGTCGTCGACGTCTGGACCGGCTACGCGGATCGGCGCGGTCGAGTGCCCTGGTCGGCCGACACGGCCACCATGGTGTTCTCCGCGACCAAGGGCATGGCCTCCACCGTCATCCACCGGCTCGTCGACCGCGGCCTGATCGACTACGACGTCCCGGTCGCCGACTACTGGCCGGAGTTCGGCGCCAACGGCAAAGCCGACATCACGGTCCGCCAGATGATGCGTCACCAGGCTGGGCTGTCGGCGTTGCGTGGCGCCAGCGGGCAAGACCTGCTGAACCACGAACTGATGGAGCGCCGCCTTGCGGCTGCGCGCCCGGGCTACTCGTTCGGGAAATCGGCCTACCACGCGCTGACCTACGGCTGGCTGCTGTCCGGTCTGGTCCGAGCGGTCACCGGTAAGGGCATGCGCGAGTTGATCCGCACCGAGCTGGCGGACCCGCTGGGCACCGACGGTTTACACCTGGGCCGTCCACCGGTCGAAGCTCCGACGCGGGCCGCCCAGATCATCATGCCGCAGAGCGCTTTCCAGAATCCGGTGTTCAACGCAGTCGCGCCCATGATCGCCGCGATCCCACAGGCCGCGGGTTTCAGCTCGATGTATTTCCCGGGCGTGAAAGCTGTTGCCCAAGGTGATATCCCGTTGCTGGATGCGGAGATCCCGGCGGCCAACGGGGTGGCGACGGCACGCGGTCTGGCGCGCATGTACGGCGCGATCGCCAACGGCGGGCGGATCGACGGCACCCAGTTCCTCTCGCCGGAAGTGGTTGCCGGACTGAGTGG
Organism: uncultured Actinomycetota bacterium; assembly: GCA_963753995.1. GTDB lineage: Bacteria > Actinomycetota > Actinomycetes > Mycobacteriales > Mycobacteriaceae > Mycobacterium. Next base: position 20,694 of record CAVWEO010000018.1, read on the forward strand.
CCGGCGCAGTCTGCGGCCGGACGGCAACTTGGTGATCCCACTGGCGTTCCACCTCGGCTACCACCGCCTGCCGTTGGATGTGGTACCAGGGTTCGGGCATGTCGGTCTCGGCGGATCAGTCGGGTGGGCCGACCCGGACAGCGGCCTGGCGATCGGGTTCGTGCACAATCGGCTGTTGACGCCGTTCGTGCTCCTCGATCATGCCGGGCTCGTCGCGACCAGCGCATTGTGCAGACTGGGTGCCGCAGCGGCGCGCAGAGACGGTTTCGAGCGGGTGGCCGACTTCGGGTCGCCGTTCGCCGAAGCGGGAGCCGTTGCCGGATAACGGGTTTGCCGTATGAGCGTGACGCCTGACCGAGAAGCCCGCGTTCCCCGTCTTCCGCTGGACGAGGCCAAGGCCGCTGCGGATGAAGCGGGTGTCCCGGATTACATGGCCGAGCTCGCGATTTTCCGGGTGCTGCTCAACCATCCCAAACTGGCATCCGGTCTCAACGATCTGCTCGCCCGAATGCTCTGGCAGGGCAAGCTGGACACCCGCTTGCGCGAATTGGCGATCATGCGGATCGCCTGGCTGACGGAATGTGAATACGAGTGGTCACAACACTGGCGGGTTGCCCAGGGTCTCGGGGTCGAGCGCCGATGATTTGGCCGCCGTGCGGGATTGGCGGTCGCGGGCAGAGTTCGGGTCGGCCGAGCGCGCCGTACTGGCCGCCACCGACGACGTGGTGCGCACCGGTAGCGTGAGCACGCAGAGCTGGACGGCGTGCAAGCAGGAGTTCGGCGCGGACCAGGCCGTGCTGGTGGAGTTGGTGACCGCGATCAGCGCATGGCGGATGGTCGCGTCGATCCTGCAGAGCCTGGACATTCCGCTCGAGAATGATGTGGTGAGCTGGCCGCCGGACGGGCAGGCGGCCGGGCGCCGGTAACTGATTGACACGTCAGTCATTGTCAGACAAGACAATTGGGCTGCGTCTAGCGATTGCGTGCGCTGCCTGCGGCGGTAAGGTGACGCTTGTGGCCGAACCGTCCATTCCCAGCGTTCTTCGTGAGCGCGCCAGTCTGCAGGCCAATGACAAGGCATTCACATACATTGACTACGAGCAGAATTGGGAAGGCGTCTCAGAAACCGTCACATATTCGCAGCTTTACCGGCGAGTCGCTGAACGTCGCACAGGAAGTACGTCGTCACGGATCGACCGGTGACCGCGCCGTCATTGTGGCGCCGCAGGGGCTCGGTTATATCGACGCATTTTTCGGCGCGCTGCTGGCCGGGCTTGATTGCCGTTCCGCTGTCGGTCCCGTTGGGGGGTGCTGTCGACGAGCGGGTGAAGTCGGTACTGCTCGACGCTGCCCCGTCGGTGGTGCTGACGACGTCCGATGTGGCCGGTGACGTCGCCGAATACCTCAAGTCGCAGCCGGACGGACCTGCTCCGTCTCTGGTCGAGGTCGATCTGGTGGATCTGGAAGCGCGAGGCAGCTTTCGGCCTGGCCGAGATACTCGAACCGATACGGCGTATTTGCAGTACACCTCAGGATCGACTCGGGCGCCGGCCGGCGTCGAGGTCACTTATCGAAATCTGATGGCCAATTTCGAGCAGATGTTTGCCGACTATTTTGCCGACACCGGCGGCGTCTCTCCGCCGGACACCACATTCGTCTCGTGGCTGCCGTTCTATCACGACATGGGTTTGCTGGTCGGCGTCTGCATGCCGCTCCTGGCGGGATACCACGCCGTGCTCACCAGCCCGGTGTCATTTCTGGCGCGGCCGGCGCGGTGGCTGCAAATGCTGGCGAACAACCCACACACTTTCTCGGCGGGACCGAATTTCGCATTCGAGGTGGCGGCTCGCAAGACATCCGACGAGGACCTGGCCGGCATCGATCTCAGCGGCGTCCTCGGCATCATCAATGGCAGCGAGCGGGTGCAACCGGCGACGCTGAAGCGCTTCACCGACCGGTTCGCGCCCGTTCAAGTTTCCCGCCACGGCGCTGCGCCCCTCCTACGGGATGGCCGAAGCGACGGTGTATATCGTGACCCGCGAGCCCGGGGAGCCGCGCATCGTTCACTTCGATTCCGACGGCCTGGCCGACGGCCATGCGCAAGCCGTGCGAAAGTGCGAATGGCACAGCACTTGTCAGTTACGGCGTGCCGCGCTCGCCAATTTTGCGGATCGTTGATCCGGACACCAGCGTCGAATGCCCGCCGGAAACCGTCGGTGAGATATGGGTTCACGGCGACAATGTCGCCGCCGGTTACTGGCGCAAGCCTCAGGAGAGCGAGTACACTTTCGGCGGCGAAGCTGTCGAGTCCCTCGCCGGGCACTCCCGAGGGCCGTGGCTGCGAACCGGCGATCTGGGCTTCTTTCACGAAGAGCGAATTGTTCATCATCGGCCGGATCAAGGATCTCTTGATTGTCTACGGCCGCAACCATTCTCCCGACGACATCGAGGCAACGATCCAGTTGATCACCCGCGGTCGATGCGTGGCGATATCGGTGCCTGACGACGGCATCGAGAAGTTGGTCGCCATCGCCGAACTCAAGAATCGAGGCGGAGGCGCAGAGATACTCGAGCAGTTCGCCGCGGTGAAAAACGATGTCACGTCCGCGATCTCGACCTCGCATGGTCTGAGCATCGCGGATCTCGTCTTGGTGCCGCAGGGCTCGATTCCGCTCACCACGAGCGGCAAGGTGCGGCGCAGGTCGTGTGTCGAGCTCTACCAGCAGGACCAATTCGCTCGGCTGGATGCCTAGAGGACACCCGGCATGAGCCCCGAAGTGCGCAGCGGGTCAACGACATTGCCCGATGTCAGACAAGCGGATGCGCGCCGGACGCTCGGGCAGGTATTCGATCCGCGCGCCAACGCGCTCAATGCCTGGCGACTAGGCCTGGCCCTTGCGGTCATCGTGTGGCACTCGTGGGTACTGACCGGTCACCAAGCCCCCCGTTCGCTATTCATCAGTTCGCGACTCAGGATTTCGTCGACGGGTTCTTTGCGATCTCGGGATTTCTGATTCCCGCCAGTTGGCTCAGCAAACCGCGCCTTCGTGACTACGCCCTGGCCCGTGCCCTTCGCATTCTGCCCGGAATGTGGGTTTGCCTGATCGTCACCGCATTTGTCCTCGCGCCGATCGGGATTGCGATCCAAGGTGGTTCGGTCTCGAAGTTGATCACCTCCGGTGGACCGCTCCGGTTCGTCGTCAGGAACAGCGCGGTCGCCTACGTGCAGTTCGACATCGGGGGAACGCCGACGGGCATCCCGGTCCCAGGCGTATGGAACGGATCCCTCTGGACGCTCCAGTACGAAGTGCTGCTGTACATCGTGGTCGCCGTTCTCGGCCTGATCGGGCTCCTTGGCCGCCGGTGGTTGTTCCCGGTTGCTGTTGCGCTGACTTTGGCGTGGACTGTGCTGACCCCGTGCCCGTTTGACGGAGGGACTGTCGCGGAGCGTCTCGCGCGGCTCGCTGCAATGTTTGCGGCCGGTGCCCTGATACACCGCTTCCGTGAAGTGATTCCAGCGCGATGGTCGCTTGTCGCGGTGAGCGCAGTCATCGTGCTCGTGGCGAACTTCTTGCCTGATTACCGTGCTATTGGCGCTGTTCCGCTGGCGTATGCCGTCATCGTGTCCGGTGCGCTGATTCACAACAAGCGAATGAATTTACGGACCGATCTTTCCTACGGGACCTACGTCTATGCGTGCCCTATCCAGCAGGTTTTTGTCATGTCCGGACTCGGCACCTTGAACCCGCTTGTGTTCGCGATCATCTCGACAGCCGCGACACTGCCGTTCGCCGCGATGAGTTGGTTTCTCATCGAGAAGCCGGCCATGAAACTGAAGTCGCGAATCACGAAGAGGGGAGTTGGGCCTGCGCTGACCAGATCAATTCCGTGAATGCCGCGAGCCCGCCAGCGTATGTGAGGAACCCGATGCCCAATCAGCCCGTGTCGCTGTTGATCACAGTGCCAGTCTATGGACAGCATCAATACACCCATGCTCTCGTGCAAGATCTCGAGCGTGATCGCGCGGACTACGTCATCGTCGACAACGGGGGAGACTACCCCGCGATCGGCAGAGAACGAGTCATCCGCCCCGGCAGAAATCTTGGCTGGGCCGGAGGCAGTGATCTGGGCTTCCGGCTTGCCTTCTCCGAAGGCTATTCGCACGCGATGACGCTGAACAACGACACCCGTACCTCACCGGGTTTTGTCGACGCATTGCTCGACCGACGTCTGCCCGACCACGCGGGCATAATCGGTCCTACGATCGACCACGGCTTCCCATCCGCGGAGTCAGACGAGAAGCCCCGTGCTGCGGATTACTCTCCGCGCCAGGTTTATCGGGAAGTTCCGGCGGTCGAGGGGACGGCCCTCGCGCTGTCCCGCGAGTGCTGGCAAGCCATCGGCGGTTTGGACCTGCATACGTTCCGCCGTTACGGGTGGGGTATCGACTTGGATCTGGCCTTGCGGGCCCAAGACGCCGGCTTCTCCGTGGTCGTCACGGAGATGGCTTACATCAATCACTTCGGACACAAGACAGCCGACGCCAATTTCGGTAGACGGCGCTACGAGCACAAAGCGAACTTCGAAAAGGTGCGTGGCCTACGCCAACTGCACGGCCGAAACTGGCGAAAGCGTTTTCCGCGCGGGTCCTGGGCGCCGCCGATATTCGGCTCGGTGGATGTCAGCAAGACCTTTGTCGCCCACTCTCTTCAGAGCGAATCGCGTCCCGTCGCTGACCCGGTTGGCCGCGTCGCTCGGGTCACGTCATGACAGGCGTCACGGCTCCGGTGTCAGAGGTAATCTCTAATCCGCTGAGCTGCAATATTTTCGGGGGTGCACATTACGAGCTTTAGTTTTCAGCGGCTGGGCCTCGCGCTGTGCGCCGGTACCGGCGCCGGACTGCTGTCATTGCCGTCATTGACAGGTCCGGCTGTAGCGCTTGCCGATGCGGGTGACGTGCCGTTCTACGTGCTGGGCGGAAGCGGACTGCCGACCCCCTCAACCGAGCTCATCGATACGCTGCAGTCACTCTATTTTCCCGAGGCTGCCAATTTTGCCGGGCAGCCGACTTTTTCAAACGTTGACCCGGTGGCATTGACGACACCGGAGCAGTTCTATCCGGTGACTGGGATCTACCAAGAGACGCTCGCTCACTCGGTATCGCAGGGCGTGCAGCTGCTCAACAGCGAGATCGCGCCGATCATCGGCAGCGGCGGTGCCGTTGACGTGTTCGGGATCTCGCAAAGCGCCGTCATCGCCTCACTGGAAATGGAGCAGCTGGCGGTCACAAACCCAGACGCCGACGTGGCATTCGTGCTCGCGGGAGACTTGATGAACCCGAACGGGGGAATCTTCGAACGCTTTGCGGGCTTGGACCTTTCGAGCCTGGGTATCGATTTCTACGGTGCGACGCCTAGCGACGACTTCACCACGACCATCTACACCCTCGAGTACGACGGTTACGCGGATTTCCCGAAGTATCCCCTCAACATTCTGTCCGACCTGAACGCGATCGAGGGCATCAACACCGTTCATGGTGAGTATGCCGATTTAACGGCTGCGGACCTCGCCAATGCGGTCCAGTTGACGACTTCGGGCGCCACGGATACCAGCTACTACATCATCCCCGTCGACGACTTGCCGCTGTTGGACCCTGTTCGCGAGATTCCGATCGTCGGCAACCCGATCGCCGATCTGCTGCAGCCGGACCTGACGTACCTGGTGAACTTGGGTTACGGCGATCCGGAATACGGATACTCAACCGACCCGGCCAACGAGGCCAGCACTTTCGGATTATTCCCTGATCTCAGCGAAATCGAGAAGATGCCTGGTCTGCTGCTGAACGGGGCCGAACAAGGCATCCAGAATTTCATCGGAGACTTCACCGGGACTGGTCCGAACCCGGTCGACCTTTCGCTGAATGCGCTTACGTCGTCAACCGATTCGACCACGGGAACAACGACGGATGCACTGACTGTCCTCGAAACCGATCTGGCAGGTCTGGCCGGCGATCCGTCAGGGGCGCTCACCGATCTCGCGAACACCCTCACAACCGATCTCCAGACCGCCTACGGCACACTGCTACCGACCGCCGACATCGTGAACGACCTCTTGACCAGCCTGCCGGCCTACGACGCGACGCTTTTCGCGGACAACATCGGATCCAACGCAATCGACGCGATAGGTTTGCCGATCGCGGCCGACTTGGGAATCGGCCTGTTCCTGGCCAATTACGAAGCTGATGTCCTGGCCACCGCGGCCGAAACCATCCTGGGTTCGTTCACCTCGTAGTCTTGTGAAGCGATAGGCGGCGAGCAACCATGATCAGACAGTTGCCGGTCGTTGCGGCCATACCGAACTTCAACATGGCGGAGAGTCTCCGTCGATTGATTCCGCAGGTGTTGCTGCAGGGATATGACCACGTGTACGTCCTCGATGACGCCTCGACGGACCACAGCGTCGATGTGGTCGGCGGGTACGGCAGGGACGTGACTCTGGTTCAGAGTCCTGAAAACCGCGGCGCGGGCGCGAACCGCAATCAGATTATCGATCACGTCCGCGATCAGGCCATCATTCACTTCATCGACGCGGACATGGACCTGAAAACGGCCGAAACGCCAACGGTAGCAAGAGAAGTAGTCGATAAGTATGCAGAACGAGGCGTGGGGGTTGTCGGCGGCCTGGTCACTCTCGTGGACGGCGGCCAGGAGTACTGCAATTACGGTGCCGTGTTCTCGCTGTGGGGCAATCTCTCGTCCAACGTCCCACGGGTAATCGACCAGCTAAAAGCGAAGCCGCGGTTGGCCCGCGCGCTACGCTCGGCGACCTCCGCGGCCTCGTCACGGTGGCCTGACGTGCTGGAGCCCCCCGCACCGGCGCCGGCGTATTGGGTACACGAGGGCAACATGCTCGTGCGCGCCCACTTGTTCAGAGCGATCGGCGGTTACGACTCGAAACTGCGGCACCATGAGGTGCAAGACTTGGCAATACGGCTCAGAAAACGAGGCATCAGAACGCAGTTCGATCCGAGTATCCATGTCGTCCACCAACACATCGATGTGCGCGGTAAGAGCCGAAACAGGTGGGCTCGCGAAGCAACTCGATACCTGATACGCAAGCACGGTTTATACCGGTTTCTGACCGACAGGTGATGCGTCGCCTTTCAGGCACGCGGTGACGCGACACAGGCGTACTGCAGATAGAAGGTATCGGCGAAGTAACCCATGCTCAGAATGGCGAGAAGTAAGGCGAGCGGACCGTAGTGGGCGTTGATGCCCTCGATGCGACTCAAGGTGAAGCCGGCCTGCTCGAAGGTTCGCCCGATGCTCTTGCGCGTGAAGAAGTGCAAGTGAGTGCGATCGAAGATTCCTTCGTCATCCTTCGGGAAGTCCTTGCGGAGAACAATTTTGCTCAGCGCCCGCGAATATCGGACGTTCGGGATGGAAGCAACGATGACACCATCTGGTGTGAGCTTGCGCCGAAGACTCATCAGTGTGCCGGTCGGGTCGATCAGATGCTCGAGTACGTCGTTGCAAATGACCAGATCGAAATAGCTGTCTGGTGTCTCGGCGATCCGCGCGTCTGCGTCTCCGACCAGAACGTGATCAAGAACTGCGCGGGCACGTTGGGCCACCTGTGCGTTGAACTCGATACCCCACACCTCGGCGCCGGTCCGGCCCTTCACCGCAGCAGCGAAAGCACCCTCTGCGCAGCCGAGTTCCAGCACATGCCTGGCGGTCGTGGGTACGCGTCGCAGCATCTCGGGACGCCCATGGGTGTAGTAGTTGCGTGAACCCGCTTGTTGCACATCACTATCCATGGTCGCTCATCCCGTCGGCCAACGTTTGATCGAGCAGCGCGCCGAGCACCGGTGCCAGTAGTCGGGTGTACTGCATCGTCACGTGGTTGTCATCGCGGTACACCAGCGTGTTCCCCACTACGGCCGGGCAGCGCTCGGCGCAGAACAAGTCGGTCAGGTCGGCGTAGTGTCCGCCGCTGGCTTCGGCGGCGCCTGCCTCGGCCGCCACGCCAGATCTGTTGACCGCCAGCGATATGGGCGGCGAGCACGGCGTCGCGTCATCGAGATGTGCGGACAGGCAGTGAGGCACTATCGAGTGTGGATCCGGTACCGGCCCCAGCACCAATACCCTGGCGCCATCCGACCGCAATTGCTTGACCAGCAGCGCCAAGCTCTGCAGCCAGGCCGGATCGTAGGGCCTGAATTCGTAACCAGAGCCGTAAGAGCGATTCATGCTCAGCACTACGAGTCGAGGACGTTCGCGCTGCAGACGGTCGATGATGCCACGACGCCACTGTTCGCATTCGCTGTACTGCCGGTGCAGCCGAGGGTAGGAGAGGGGCAAATTCATCAACGGGCAGGCTTCCTTGCCCAAGGTCTCGAGCCGCCAGTGACGCTGGACGGCTACTTCCCGCAGAGCCGGACTCCACGTGGTTGCATGTGAGTCGCCGGCCAAGGCGATCGTGGTGGCCGAGGCAGCATCTCCGCTTGCGCATTCCCCTTGGTCTACTTGGTCATACGCGCGAAGGCAGCCATCGACCAATATGGCCGCACGATCGTCCGACGCGGCGGCCAGCGGTGGATTGAGATTCGAAGGCACTGCTCTGACGTCGTCAGAGGCCTCGACCGCGGCGTGAACTTGCGCGTAGGCGCTTCGCACCGCCGCCTCGTACGCCTCGGCGCTGCTACCGGGTTGGGTGGGCGGCGATGTAACTGCGAGTTCCGGTGCCGGGAGACCACGGCCCACCGGGGCGGGTAGCACCAGGAGCATTATCAGCCCAGCGCTCAGGGCAACTACGGTCGCTGCGCCGCCCAGCCCAAGACTGCGGCCGGCCGACTCCCGAACCGGCGTCCAGAGGCGTAACGGGTTTTCGACCCCGTACAACGTCACGACTGCAAGCGCACCCGACAAGGCGGCCGCTGTCAGCCTGCCTTCCAGACCCAACCCGTGTCCCAATAAATGGGGTGCGAGCAGCAGGACTGGCCAATGCCAGAGATACCACGAGTACGACAGCCTGCCGACCGCGCGCATCGGTGACACCGACAGCACGCGATCGACACCGAAAGGCGTTGCAGCACAACCCGCGGCAATCACGAATGCTGCGCCCAGCACGGGTACCAGAGCGGCCGTGCCCGGATATGGTGTAGCGGTGCCGAGCAGGGTGCATCCCAGCAGTATCGCCGACACACCTGCCCACCCGGCGATCGTGGCAACGGATGCCGGTAAACGACGCCAGTAGTCGGCGGTCAAGGCAACCAGGCCGCCGGCGGCCAATTCCCACCCGCGGGTAGGCAGCGAAAAGAACGCCCACGACGGGGCTGCCTGGGTCATTACCAGCGAGGCCGCAAATGACCCCGCGCCTACGACAGCAAGTGCAATCAGGTACGGATAACGTTGAGCCGCACCCACTTCGGAACGATTGCGCGCCCGTCGCAGAAGCCAGGTCACAGCGAGGATCAACGGCGCCCACGCCAGATAGAACTGTTCTTCAACGCCCAGCGACCAGTAGTGCTGAAATGGCGAAGGAGGCACGGCAGCGGAAAGATAGTCGGTTCCCTGCAGGGCGAAGCCGTAGTTGCCGACATAAAGCGCGCAGCTGATGGCATCGAGGAATGCTTGCCGAGCCTGCAAGGGATCCAGCAACAGCGCGGAGCCGATGGCCGTCGCGACGCCGACCACCGCAGACGCCGGCAGTAACCGGCGGGCCCGCGCCCCGTAGAAGCGGGGCAGCCGGATGCTGCCGCTGGCAGCCACTTCACGCCACAGCAATCCGGTGATCAGAAAACCGGAGATGACGAAGAAGACATCCACGCCGATATAACCACCGCCGACGCCGGGGACGTCGGCATGGAACAAAACCACCGCCAGCACGGCGACTGCACGCAACCCTTCGATGTCCGTCCGGAAACTCCGCACCGCCCCTGCGCTGGCCGACCCGGTGCGGTCGGGCTGAGCCAGCGTCGCCGGTTTCACAAGAGCCATCGATGGACCGTTACCGAGTCCGGCCGGTGAAGCTGCGCATCAGCATCGCGAACTCCCCGATCAGAATGAGCGAAACCACTTCCAGTTGCGGTCGTCCTCAGTCACCTTCTGCAGCGCCACCATCGACGGATACTTCCCAACGGCGTAGGTGTAGTCGTACAGCCATCGCGGGAAAAGAAGTTCTGCGAAAGGCCGGACGATCTTGCACAGCACGTTCACTACCCGCCTGGAAGGCGTGGCGGCACCACCGACGACTTTCCAGCAGGGATACTTGGCAAAATACGAGATGGCTTTCGACACGCTGATCCAGTCAGCGTCGTCGATGATGATGTGACCGCCCGTTTTCACCAGCCTGCTCGCGTAGTAGAGGTCAACAAGCGTTTGGTCGAACGTGTGCCAGCCATCGATGAAGGCAAGATCGAACTCGCCATCCTCGTCAACCATTCGGGGTAGCGCAATTTCGGAGGGTTGTTCGCGGAGTTCGTAGAAGTCGATGCCCGCTCGGTCGAGGTTACTGACACCGATTCCACGCCACGCGGTTGTTTCATCCGGGTCGACGATGATGTGGTGCGCTCCAGGGCGCCCGGCCAACGCGCTGGTGATATGCAGAGACGACAACCCGTACGCGCAGCCGACCTCGAAAGTACGGACGATGTCTGGCCGGGCCGCGATGAACTCTGTCAGGAAACGACCCTCGGCCGCGTTGATGCCATGCTTGAGAATGGGGACCGTCTTGCCATCTGCCGCAGTCACAGTGCGGTCCCGCCGAATTTCGTCGATCAGTGCTGTTGGTTGCATGGCTCACTCTTTCGGTTATCAGACTTCCCGTTTTCAACGTCGGGTTCGATTGTTTCGAAATCTCAGCTGCTACCCACGACCACCAGACACACCCCTGCGATGCCGACGATCAATGACAGGATTCGCCGGCGATGCGCTCCGACCCAGCCGTTCAAAAAGCCGATGATTGCCTGGGTTTTCGTCGGCATCAAGAGGTGGCTGACGAGGGTGAGCTCGCAGACAGCCAGCATGACGATGTTGAAAAGAACAGCAGCGCTGATCTGTTTGCCGATCTCGCCTCCTGCCGCCAGTATCGCGACCAGTGCGACAAGATATTCCAATGGAGCCGGGCCGGTACCGAGGCCGGCCGCTAGTGCGACCCAAAGGGATTCGCCCTTCAGCGCGCTCCGCGCGCGACCAAGCAGGAGGGCAACCCCGGTCGGCGAAGTCGGCTGCAGCAACAGCGAGGACGGATCACCCGGTACGCCCACCGGGACCGAGACCTCGACGGGCAGCGGCATCGGTACCTGCAGGCCCAACCGCTGGCGTGTCGGCAAACCAGTGGTGATGAGCATGGCGCCAAGCAGTGCGAATACACCGACGACAACTTGCGCGTGTCGAACCGCCGGCGTCGCCACGAGATTGCTCAGGCTCTGTAGAAGTGCAGGCGCAAAGTCGCGCATCATCGTGAGAACGACGACCGCGGAACCGACACCGACGATCATGGCGCCGACCCAGTACACCAGCAGGTTGAGTATCGGCCGCGGTCGCGAGATGAGCAGTAGCGTAACGCCAAGACGCACGGGGTCGGTCGCCATTGCCAGGGCCAGCATGAGCATGGTGCCCATCAGTGGAACCGCCCTTCGCTGGCGGCCTTCTCCAAGAGATTGGCCGTGGCAGTTACGCTTTCGCCGGGTTCGGTAAGCCGGCCAGCAATCTCGCGGGCACGCCTAACGGATGCCGGGGTCAAGGCGCGGCGAAGCTCGGCAGTCAGCGACTTTGCGGTGATGCCCGAAAGGCGCCGGGCTGAGCCCACTTTGAGTCGGCTGACCTGAGCAGCCCAGATCGGCTGGTCGGCAGTAACCCAGAGGATGAGTGTAGGGACGCCGGCACGCATGCCCGCGGTCGTCGTCCCCGCGCCGCCGTGGTGCACGACGGCGCGACACGCCGGGAAAACTGCGGCATGGTTCATGGCGCCGGCGATCATGACGTTGTCGCGGCGCGGGATGTCGGCAACGTCATTGGCACCGGCATAGATCAACGCACGTTCGCCTAAGTCGGCACAAACGGTGCCGATCATTTCCACCGTCGCGTCAAAAGATTTGACCGGCATGCTGCCGAAGCCGAAATAGATCGGCGGCGTATCGGCCACGCACCATGACAAGATCTCGTCGTCGGCATCTGTGGGCAATTCCATCGTCAGGGCACCGACGAATGGCCGCTGGTCTTTCCATCGTGCCCATTCGCTGGCCAGTCCTGGGAAGAACAGTTCGTCGTAGGCCTGGATTTCCAGCGAACCGCGCTCGACGATCCGGCGAGTCGAAGGTCCAGTTGCTTTTGGCAAGCCATATTTCCGGCGTTGGTCGTCCTCGGTCCGCTTGGTCATACGCCAATGCGCCCACCACAGCGCCGAGATGCCCGATCGGACCAACGGCGACGGCACTATCGGAAGAATCTGACTGTTGACCCGAACCGGGAAGCAGTGCAGCGAGGCCAACGGAATCCGGTGGTAATCAGCGGCATTGAGGGCGAGCCCCTGTTGAACCATGCCCGTCAGCAATAAATCCGTTCCGGCGGCCAGCGACGTCAGCGTCGAACCCATCTCCGACCACACTTCGCCCAGATAGTGCTTGCCGGCGCGAACGATTTTGACTGGAGTCGACACGTCCCAGAAGTTGCGCACGAATTCTTCCTCGTTCACCGCCTCAGAACTCGGACCATAGGCCACCGCGTCGAGTCCGACTGCCTCAACGAAGCCAAGCATGTTGGGCGGGGCGGCCATTCGTACCTCGTGCCCTCGGCGTTGAAGTTCCAATCCGGCCGCGGCGAATGGTTCGACATCCCCGCGACTGCCATGGATGGCCAGGGCGAATCTCATCGGTCGAGCCTCCCGCCGACGCGTCGGTTCAGGGCGATTGCCAATACCACCGGCTCCCGGTCGCCGGTGCGCCGGTCGACAGATTCCGGTGCTGACAGCTCACCGATCGACGGAACTGGTTCGGCGTGGTCGACAGGCACCCGTGTTTCGCGCGCCGATTCCGGTGCAGCCGTGGGAGGCTCCGCCGCCGAAGCGCGCTTGGTGAGGAACTTCGGCGTCACGGCTTTTCGTAGCCGTGCCAGGCGGTGTGGCCTCCGAGCGCGCAGTTGCTTTTCTTCTCGCGACGGCCACCAGTTCGCCTTGCCAACCAGCGTCGCGATCGCCGGCACGGTTACAGTGCGCACCAAGAAGGTGTCCAGGAGAATGCCCATGCCAAGAACGAAGCCGGCCTGAACCATCATGCTGATGCTGGCGAACAGCAGGCCGAACATCGACGCCGCGAATATCAGACCCGCAGCGGTAATCACTCCGCCCGTCGACCCGACGGTGCGAATCACGCCGATCCGCAACCCGTGTGGTGACTCGTCGCGTATGCGCGAGATCAGCAACAGGTTGTAGTCAGCACCGACCGCCACCAAGATGATGAAGGTCAATCCTGGGACGCTCCAGTGTAATTCTTGATGGAGTATCAGTTGGAACGTGATGACGCCGATGCCGAGCGCCGACAGATACGAGACGATCACCGAGCAGATCAGATACAACGGTGCGACGATGGCGCGCAGGAGACCGATCAGAATCAGGAACACGATGATTACGGTCGCCGCGATGATGAAGTTGAAATCCTTGTTGTAGTAATCGCGAGTGTCCCGGAGTCCCACCGGAATTCCAGCCAGTGATACTTTCGCGTCCGCCAGCGTGGTGTTCGGCTGGGCTTGCCGCGACGTGTTGAGGATCGTATTCACCTGGTCCATGGCTGCGACGCTGAAGGGGTTCAGCTTGGTCTGCACCAGGTAGCGCGCCGCATGTCCGTCGGGAGAGATGAAAATATCTGCAGCCTTTTTGAATTCGTCGCGGCCAAAAGCCTGCGGAGGGATGTAGAAGCCCGCCATCGTTGGTGCGGACGCCCCGGTTTTCATGCCCATCAAAAACCCCGAGGCATCGTTGAGACCCGCGCCCATCTGCTTGGTCTGATCGACGAGCAGTTTCACCGCGTCCGCCAGCTTTCGACTGCCGTCGGCCAGTTGACCGGCACCGTTTTGCAATGTTGCCAGCTTGGCCGACAGGCCACCGAGTCCGCCGCCGAGCGACTGCGTGGCGCTGGTGGCCTTGGCGAGCACTTCCTTCAATTTGTCTGCCGTCGCCTGCAGGCTCTGTGTGCCGTCGGTCGATTCGAGTTGTTTGGACAGATCAGCGAGGTTGGCCAGGGCTCCACTGTCGTGTGCATCGGCAATGCGTTCTAACTGGTTTCGAGAGCTGACGCAATCTGGGCTGACAGAGCAGACCGGGGTGGCATCGAGGGCATTCAAGATCGGCCTCGCAAGGCCGGCGAGGTTGTCGACGTCTGCGATGTTGATACCGAGGGTCTGACCCGTCGTATGCATGTCGGTGATCAACTTCGCGGCGTTACCGAGGTCGTTGATCGTTTTCGTGCCGCCCAAGTTCTTCTGCAGAAACGTCAGGGTGTCGACCAGGCCGCTGAGACTGGGCAGATATTGGTCGACCTGGTTCCGTAAGTCGCCTAACGCATCTGCCAGTTGCTTGGCGCCGTCGCTCATCGTGTTGAGGTCGTCGGTGTGGCCGTTGATCTGTTGCGAGGCGTCGCCGAGCTTGTTGCCCACTTCGCCGGCCTGCCAAGCCAACCTGGCCTGTTCCAGCGACTCGCCCATCGGTCGCGTGATTCCTCGTACCATTCCGACGTCAGGTAGCTGACTCACGCGCGCCGCCAGTTGCTCCATGTCAGCCAGCGCTTTCGGGTTCCGAAGGTCGTGCGGTGACTGGATGAACAGATACTGCGGGATGATTGAATCCAGTGGGAAGTGTTGCGCCATAACTTGGTACGCGGCGGCACTTTCAACCGAACTCGGCAAGGTCTTGCGATCGTCATAGTTGTAGTGCGCCAAAGTGGCGCAGCCAGCAAGAGTGGCCAGGATCAGCAGGCTTGCAGCCAGATGGATTTTGGGTCGGCGCACAATCCGGATGCCTGACCGCCGCCAAAATCGGGTGGTCAACTCGCGCCGCGGTTTGATCCACCCGCGGCGACCGGCAAGCACCATGATGGCCGGCAGCAGAGTGATCGCGGCGAGAAAGGCCACAGTCACGGCGATGGACAGGGCCGGACCGACTGTCGAGAACACCGGCAGCGTGGTGAATACCATCGCGAGAAAGGTGACCGCGACAGTCGCCGCCGAGGCGGCGATCACCTTGCCGATCGAGGCCAGGGCCTGTCTTATTGCGTGATCAGAGTCGAGACCCTGTCGCACGTAGTCGTGGTACCGGCTGATCAGAAAGACAGCGTAATCCGTTCCGGCACCGAACATCACACCGCTCATGAACACCATGGTCTGGCTGGAGACGCCCAGCCCGAGCTCGGCCAGTCCAGCCAGAATCCCTTGCGCAGTTCCCAGCGAAATGCCGATGGTGATCAACGGCATCGTCATGGTGACGAGATTGCGATACACCAGCAGCAAGATCAGCAGCACCATGATTCCGGTGCCGGCCTCGATGACATGGAGATCGCGCTCGCTGATCGCAGTAAGGTCCGCGGCCGTCGCCGCCGGTCCTGCCAGGTGGGATACCAGCGTTGTACCTGCGACCGTCTGCTTGATCAGCGTTGCGGCATGCTCAAAAGCAACGGCGCCTTCGGCCGATCCCGCGTGGCCTGCGAGGCTGATGGGCAGGTACCAGGCCTTACCGTCTTTGCTGGACAGCACCTCTCGGACTTCAGGCGAGCTGAGGAAGTCCTGTTGCGATACGACGTCGGCAGTGTCCTGCCGTAGTTTGCCGACCAACGTGCGGTACGTGTTCTCGTCGGCGGGGCTCAGACCTTTGTCGTCGGTCAGCACTGCCAGGACGACGTTGTCAGTTCCTTTGTCGTGAAATGCCGCCACCATGTCTCTGGTTGCGACCATGACAGGAGCGTCGTCGGGCATGATGGCCGCTTGCTTCTGCCCGATGACGACCGCCAGCGGCGGTAACCCGAGCGATACCGCCGCCGCCACAACGATCCAGAGGCCGATCACGACAAACGGATGGCGCGTGACGAATGTGCCCAACTTCGGGTAGACGCCCGTCGCCGCGGGCGCGTCGATCACCTCCGTCCGCGGTGGCATCGGGTCAGCTATCGCCGGGTCGGTTTGTGAATCCATTGAAACAGCCGTGCATTGGAGGCTCCTGTGCGCTCAAGCCGACTGGGTGAGAGCGATTTCGCACGACAGCGTCGCCGAGTAGCGCCGCTCGGCCACGCGCACATACACCGACTTCAGCACTGCCAGGAATTGATTGACCGACTCGCGCGCGACGGGGTTGTCCGGAAACAAGACGACGGCGCGGGTCTCGTTCTCCAGTCGAGTCACCCGGATGTCGAATTGGGCGGGAGCCCCGCCGTCCTGGAAGATCCGGGCGTTCAGACCCTCCAACTTCTCGGTGACAAGTGCCGAAAACGGTGGAATGCCAAGGTCGATGTGGAACATCAACGGCACGCGCCGATCGGGTCGCTGCAACCACGGTGCCAAATCCAGCACGCGAGCGAAGGGGACCTTGGCAAGCTCACGACCTGAATCGAAGGACTTCTGGGCGGCACGCACGGTTTCGTCGAACGACGACGGGTCAACGGGCACCGTGATCGGCACGAAGCCGGTGATCCAGCCGGACGTCATGAAATCCTCAGGCGTAGAACGGATGTCGGTGACCACATATCCGTAATATGTGTCGGCACCGGTGAGTTCACGCTCGGTCAGAGCGGCGCAGGCGAACACGCCGCCGCTGAATCGGGCGCCCGCCGACACGCACACCGACTCGAAGGCGGCGGTTTGGTTCTTGTCGAGCAACGTGAGACTCATGAGGTCGCAGATTCCGGACCCGTCACCCAGCGACACCGGGCAGTCGGGGAGTGTTCCAGAGTTGCTTTCGAAGTAGTCGATCCAGGCCTTCACCTCTGGTGAGTCCGCGGTGAGCGACGATAGGTACTTGTGTTGCCGGTCGCAGTAATCCAGGTAGCTGCCCGCCTTCGGCAGTGCGATCGGCGCCCCGCCGCCGGCAAGGGCGGCGTACTGCAGCTGGATCTCCGGCAGAAGCACGCTGGGGTAGGTCGCGTCGATGTTGATGTGATCGATCGATATGCCGAAGGTGAAGTGGTTCGGGTGCTGGATGATCATGAAGCGAAAGCTGTCCCACTGCAGGGGGTCGGGAGTCGACATCGCCAGATTTTGCAGATCAGCCGCTGTCATCTCGCCGTGTTTGGTGGCCGCGAACTTGATGGCTGCGGGATTGTCGATGGTCCGCCTGACGATGTTCTCGTCGTCGCGGTACTCGAACCAGCTGTGGAACGTGTCGTGGCGGCGAAGGTGCGCGTTGATGACGTGCGTCATGGCGCGAACATCGCACTGGCCGGGGATTTCCCACGTGGCGATGCACAGGCGAGACATGTCGACGCCCTTGGCCGCGAAATCGAGCCAGCTGCGCAGGTGTTCGGCCTGCATGTAGCTGGCCGGCGTCGGGTTTTCCGGCGCCTCTTGGGCTTTGGCAAGAGTCGCCGGCGTCGGACCCCACGACACGACCGAACCAGGTTCCGGAATCCAGTCGTACACGCTTTTTACGGTTACTTTCCCTACTTCGAGCATTTTCGCCTCCCCAGTCCGTTGTGAGCTAATCGAAAAAACGTTTATCGGCGGGTCGTCACGCCGGCAGTGCCTCCAGATCTGCCAGCTCGTCGCACAAGTGGCCAGCAAGGCCGCGAACCGTGGTGATGTGGTACGAGCTGATCCGGATTCCCGTTTCGGTTTCGATGCGGGTGCGTAGTTCGAGGTTGCCCAACGAATCTAGGCCGTAATCCGCCAGCGACCGATTCGGATCGACGCTGCGCCGCAAGATCAGGCTCACCTGCTCCGAGACGAGTCGGCGGAGCCGGTTGGGCCATTCGTCGGTGGGCAGCTCGACGAGTTCACCGCGGAATCTACCTGCCTCGGTGGCGCTTTGGTCTGTCTGCAGGAGGGCTTCGGCGAACCGGCTGCGCTGCGCGAGAGCTGTCAACCACGGTGTCCCGGTGATCGAGATGTACCCGGTGTATGCGCGGTCGTGACGCAGCAACGCCTGGAATGCGTACGCCCCGTCCTCCGGCGCGATCATGGTGGTTTCGCCGGCTTCGGCCAAGCCTGCGCCGCGGCCGATCTCGTCCCATGCTCCCCACGCGATCGCGGTGGCCGGCAGGCCCTGAGCGCGTCGCCAGTGGGTGAAGCCGTCGAGCCAGCTGTTGGCGGCAGCGTAGGCACCCTGCCCCCGTGAGCCGAGCAGCGCCGCCGCTGAGGAGAACGAACAGAACCAATCGAGCGGCTGGTGCGCCGTCGCGAGATGAAGATTCCACGCGCCGTAGACCTTCGGCGCCCAGTCGCGGTCGATGAGGTCATCGCTGATGTTGTTCAGCGTCGCGTCTTCGACCACCGCCGCCGCGTGCAGGACGCCGCGTAACGGAAGACCGGTGGCGGTCGCGGACTCGACCAGGCGGTCCGCGGTGTCGCGGGCTGCGACGTCACCGCACTCGACCACGACGTCGGCGCCGGCGGCGCGGATCCGCTCGATTGCCCTCTGGGTCAACGAATCCGGTTGCGAGCGCGAAGTGAGGACAATTCGGCCGCAACCCGCGGCGGTCATCTTCTCCGCCAGGAATAGCCCGAGACCGCCCAGTCCGCCGGTGATCAGGTAAGCGCCGTCGTCGCGGAATGCGGGGACCGCCTGCTGCGGCACCACCGCATGACTTGCCCCCGTTCGGGGGATATCCAGGATGAGTTTGCCGGTGTGCTCGGCTGCGCTCATCACCCGAATGGCGGTGGCAGCCTCGCCGAACTCATGCAGGGTGTATTCGGCCGGCGGCAATTCACCATCGGCGACGCGGTGGAAGACGGTGTCGAGTAATAGCCCGATCCGTTGCGGATGCGTTTCTGACATCAGCGCGAGGTCGACGTAGTGGAATGTCAGGTTGCGGCGAAACGGGTACATGCCAAGTCGCGCGTTCGCGTAGACGTCTCGCTTGCCGATCTCGACGAATCGACCTCCGTCGGCGAGTAGTTCGAACCCGGCGCGTTGGGCTGCGCCAGTCAGTGAATTGAGCACGATGTCGACGCCGTATCCGTCGGTGTCGCGGCGAATCAATTCGGCGAAGTCGGTGCTGCGAGAATCGTAGACATGCTCGATACCCATGCGGTGCAGCAATTCCCGGCGCTGCGTACTGCCCGCGGTGGCGAAGATCTCGGCGCCGGCGGCACGGGCGATCGCCACGGCGGCCTGACCTACGCCACCAGTGGCGGAGTGGATCAGCACTCGGTCGCCGGCTGAAATCCTGGCCTGATCGTGCAGCCCGTACCAGGCCGTGGCATGGCCGGTCGACACCGCAACCGCCTGGTGGTCGGCCAGCTCAGCGGGCAGCGTGACCGCGACTCGGGCGTCACAGGTGACGTAGGTTGCCCAGCAACCGTTTCTGGAGAAGCCGCCAACCCGGTCACCGACGCGGTGGCCGGTGGCGTCTGCCCCGACAGCGGTTACCACCCCGACGAAATCCACCCCCAGTTCGGGTTCCCGCTCGTCGATGGTGGGGAAGCGGCCCATGGCCATCAGGACATCGGCGAAGTTCAGACTGGACGCGGTGATCGCCACCTCAATCTGCCCCGGGCCGGGCGGAATCCGGCTGAAGGCAACGCGTTCCATCGTCTCGAGGTCGCCGGGGGTGCGGACCCGCAGCCGCACACCGCCCACCGCGTGATCGACGACAGCCGTGTGTCGCTCGTCGGGGCGCAACGGGCCGGGGCGCAAGCGCGCCGCGTACCACTGCCCGTCACGCCAGGCCGTCTCGTCCTCGTGCGAGCCGCTGAGTAGCTCTTGAGCCAACTTCTCGGTATCGGTGCGCTCGTCGAGGTCGACCTGGGTGACGCGCAGATGCGGGTTTTCCGCACCGATCACCCTCAACAGGCCGCGCAGGCCTGCCAATTCGAGGTTGACTGCAGCATCCGCTGTGACGAACTGCGCGTTCCGGGTCACCACGAACAGGCGTGGCGACTTTCCGGGCAGTTCGGTCATTTCCCGGGCGATGCGCACAACATGACGAACCTGTTCGCGTCCGTCGGTCAGGGTCTGCTCGTTCGCGGGTTCGTCGTTCGGTGGCGTCACGATGACCACCCCGGCGAAATCGTCCTCGCGCAGGTGGCCTGCGAACCGTTCGGTGGTGGCCGGGTGGTCGACATGCGCCGGCCACGCGAGGAACGTCACATCCTTGTCATGCAGTTTGAATGTGTCGGTCAGCGTGGTCGCCAACAGATCCTCGTCATCGGAGGTGTTGACCAGCAGCCACTTTCCGGTCTGCTCGTCGTTGGGGGCGGGCAGCTCTTGGGGCAGCCATTCGATGGTCAACAGGCTCTCGCCGAGCAGTCGGTCGCGGTTGCTGCTTTCCGAGGCGCCGGTGCCCATCTGCAGCCCGCGCGCCGTCAACAGGACGGTGCCGTGCGCGTCGATCAGGTCGAGGTCGGCGTCCAGTCCGGTTGCGGTTGCGGTGACCCGTGCGTAACAGTAGCGAGCATCGCGGGCCAGGCCATGGCTGCGTAGCTGGCGCACGCCCAACGGCAGCAGCAGGCCCCCGTTACCGATGTGTCGGGCGCACGGGTGCGCCGCGACGGACTGGAAGCAAGCATCCAGTAGCGCGGGATGGACGCCGAACGCGCCTTGGTTCAAGCGAATCCCGCTCGGCTGCCCGACTTCGGCGAGGATCGTGCTGGCAGATCCGTCACCGGTGTGCACTGCCGCGAGACCGGTGAACGCCGGTCCGAATTGGATGCCGCGACTGTCGAACGATTCGCGCACCCGCGCCCCGTCGACCCGGGTCGGATGAGCACTCTGCAGTGCGCTCACGTCATGTGCCGGCGGCCGGTAGTCCGCGTCGGCGGCGTGCAGGACAGCGGACGCCCACCGCGTGGTGGTGCCCTCGTCGTTGGTCTCCACCGAAAAGTCAGCGCTCGCTTGCGTTTCCACAGATGCGACGGCCCCAACGGTGGTCTCGGCGTCCAGCAACAGCGTCCTTTCGAAACGGATGTCGCGGACCTCGGATGCCTCACCGAACACTGCGCGCGCGGCGCTAAGCGCCATCTCGCAGTGCGCGGCGCCGGGAAGGGCAGGAACACTGTGGATTTGATGATCCGCCAGCCAGGGAGATGCCTTCGTCCCGACCTCGGCTTGCCACACGTGGCGCTCGGGCTCCTCCTGCAACCGGACATGCGGTCCCAGCAGCGGATGGACCGACACGGTGCTGCCGCCGTGGGTGGGAGCGTCTTGAGACCTCAGGATCAGCTGACGGTGAGTCCAGGCGGGTAACGGGGCATCCACGAGCCGTCCGGCGGGGTACAGCTTTGAGAAGTCCACCGCCGATCCGGCGGCGTGCAGGTCGGCCAGCAGACCGCGTAATCCGTGCGGCAACGGTTGCTGCCGGCGCATGCCGGCGAGTGCGGCTACGGGTGTCTCCAGGCTCAGGGCGGTCTGCTCGACGGCTCTGATCAGCAGTGGGTGCGGTGACAGCTCGGCGAAGACTCGGAAGCCGTCCTCTAGCGCGGCCTGCACCGCGGCGCCGAATCGCACCATCTGCCGGAGGTTTTCGACCCAGTAATCGGCATCGCAATACGGTTCTTCGCGCGGATCGATCGACGTGGCCGAGTAATACGGCACTGTCGCAGACATCGGGTCGAGGTCGGCCAGAACGTCGGTCAGCTCGTCAAGGATCGGATCGACCTGCGGCGAGTGCGACGCCACGTCGACGGCCACCTCGCGGGCCATGATCTCGCGTTGCTCCCAGCCGGCGACGAGTTCGCGGACCGGTTCGGTGGCGCCGCCGATCACGGTGGACGTCGGGGATGCCACCACCGCCACCACGACGTCGTTGATTTCGCGCTCCGCTAGTTGCGAAAGGACCTGCTGTGCAGGAAGTTCCACGGATGCCATCGCGCCGCCACCGGCCAGTCGCAGGCACAGCCGCGCGCGGCGGCAGATCACGCGGACGCCGTCTTCGAGCGAGAGAGCTCCGGCGACGACAGCGGCGGCGACCTCCCCGAGGGAGTGCCCGATGACCGCACCCGGGACAACGCCGTGAGACTTCATGGCGGCGGCAAGCGCGACCTGCATGGCGAAGATGGTCGGTTGAACCCGATCGATGCCGGTCACGGTCTCCGGTGACGTCATGGCGTCGGTCACCGAGAATCCGGACTCCTCGGCAATCAGCGGCTCCACCTGCGCGACGGTCGCAGCGAATACCGGTTCAGCGGAGAGTAATTCGGCACCCATGCCGGCCCACTGCGAACCCTGGCCTGAGAACACCCATACCGGCCCGCGATTGTCGTCACCTACGGCCGGCTGATACGGCAGCTCATCCCCGGCGACTTCCCGCAACGACGCGGTCAGTTGGGCCGCATCGGTGGCGAACACCACTGTCCGCACCGGCCCGTGGGCACGGCGACGCGCCAGGGTGTACGCGGTGTCCGGCAACCCGACGCCGTCCGGGTTGCGTTCCACCCAGTCGGCGAGCCGGCTGGATGTGTGCCGCAGCGCCTCGGCCGACGTGGCCGACACCGGGAACATCAGGGGTGTCGCTAGCGCGGAATCGACCGCAGCAGCATTGTCTGCAGCGGCGACCGCGGAGGCCTCGGGGCCCTGCTCCAGGATGGCGTGCGCATTGGTGCCCGACATCCCGTAGGACGACACTGCGGCTCGTCGCGGGCCGGCGTCACTGCGGGGCCACGGCGTGACATCCTGCGGCACAAACAGATGCGTGGCGACCTGACCCAGGTCTTCAGGAAGCTCGGTGAAGTGCAGCATCTTCGGGACCGTGCCGTGCTGCAGCGCAAGGACTGCCTTGATGAGTCCCACTGTGCCCGCAGCGGATTCGGTATGTCCCACGTTGCTCTTGACCGAGGTCAGGACGCAGGGGCCGTCGGTGCCGTAAACCTGCGCCAAACCGCGGTACTCGATCGGGTCGCCCACCGGGGTTCCGGTGCCATGCGCCTCGACCATGCCGATGCTGTTGGCGTCCACGCCGGCCGCTTGTAGTGCTGCACGGTACGCCGCTACCTGCGCATCCATCGACGGCATCGTGATCGTGTCGGAGCGACCGTCTTGATTGGTTGCGGTGCCCCGGATTACGGCCAGGATCCGATCGTCGTCTCGGACGGCATCCGGCAGGCGCTTGAGCAACACCATTGCCGAGCCCTCGGAACGGACGAACCCGTTGGCCTTGACGTCGAACGACTGGCAACGGCCCGTCGCGGACAGCATGCCGATCGCCGACATCGAGGCGTTGAGCCGGGGCTCCAGCATCAGCATGCAGCCACCGGCCAGGGCGAGGTCGCTTTCGCCCTGGTGCAGGCTGCGGCAGGCCATGTGCACCGTCACCAGACCAGACGAGCACGCCGTGTCCACCGTGACGGCGGGTCCGTTGAGGCCCAAGGTGTAACTGATGCGTCCCGACGCCATGCTGAAGGCGGTGCCGGTGTATCCGTACGGTTCCTCCAGGGCCCCCGCGCTCCCGGTCACCAGGGTGTAGTCGTCGTGAGCCAGACCGACGAAGACACCCGTCGCGGAGCCCGCCAGCGTCGTCGGATTCACTCCGGCGTGTTGCACAGCCTCCCAGGCTGTTTCGAGGAGCAAGCGGTGTTGTGGGTCGATCGCGGTCGCCTCGCGGTCGCCGATACCGAAGAACTCCGCGTCGAAGCCCGCGACGTCGTCGAGAAATCCGCCCCACTTGGTCACCGAGCGGCCCGGCACGCCCCGTTCGGGGTCGTAGAGGCTCTCGGCATCCCAGCGCTCCGTGGGGATTTCGGTGATGAGGTCGTCGCCGCGCAGCAGCGCTTCCCACAACCGGTCGGGAGAGTCGATACCCCCGGGCAGCCGGCATGCCATGCCGACGACCGCGATGGGAGTGACGGGTGAATCAGCCACGGCCGTTTACTCCGCCCCGACCGCCGCGACGGTCTGGGAGGCGGCCAGTTCGTCGGCGAGGTACTGCGACAACGCCCGTACGGTGCTGTGGTCGATGATGTTCTGCGCGCTGATGCGGATGCCTACCTCGGATTCGACCCGCGTGCGCAACTCCAGCGTGCCGAGCGAGTCCAGTCCGTATTCGGACAGCGGACGGTCCGGGTCGACGGAGCGCCGCAACAGTAGTCCGATCTGCTCGGACAACAACTTTCGTATGCGGCCCGACCATTCCTCGAGTGGCAACTCGTTCAACTCGGCCCGCAATTTGCTCGAGCCCTTGGCCCCCGCACCCGCGGACTTGAACATCTCCGCGAACTTGCTGCGCTGCGCGAACGTCGTCAGCCACGGCGTACCGATCAGCGGCGCGTAACCGGCATAAGCACGGTCGTGACGCAGCATCGACTCGAACGCGTACGCCCCTTCATCGGGCGCGATGGCGGTGTCGGTGTCCTCTGCCAGAGCGGTCGCACGGCCGACCTCGCCCCAGGCGCCCCACGCGATCGAGGTCGCCGGCAGGCCCTGAGCCTTACGCCAGCGGGTAAACGTGTCCAGCCAGCTGTTGGCCGCGGCGTACGCTCCCTGGCCGGGTGAACCGATCAGGGCAGCGGCCGAGGAGAACGAGCAGAACCAGTCCAACGGGCTGTCGAGGGTGGCTTCGTGCAAGTTCCACGCGCCGTGCGCCTTTGGCCGCCAGTCACGGTCGATGAGCCCGTCGGTGATGTTGGCGAGGGTGGCGTCCTCCACGACCGCGGCCGCGTGCAGCACTCCCCGCAGGGGCAAGCCCGTGCTGGTCGCCGCGGCGACCAACCGGTCGGCGGTGGCACGCTCGGCGATATCACCGCATTCGACGACGATGTCGGCGCCTGTCGCCCGGATCATCTCGATGGTCGCATTCACCTCGTCGCTCGGTTGTGAGCGTGAACTCAGGACAATGCGGCCACAGCCCGCGGCGGCCAGCTTCTCGGCCAGGAACAAACCGAGACCACCCAGCCCACCGGTGATGATGTAGGCACCGTCGGGCCGGTAGACACGGACCAGGTCGGGTGGCACCGCTACTCGGACCGGCTCGCTCCGCGGCACGTCGAGCACCAGCTTGCCGGTGTGCTCGGCGTTGCTCATCGCCCGGATCGCGGTTGCCGCATCGGTCAGGGGATAGTGCGTGGTCTGCGGCATCGGCAGAACGCTCTCGGCGGTCAGCCGGTACACGGTGTCCAGCAGGTCGTGGAACCGCTCGGGATGACTGTGCGACATCAGCCCGAGGTCGACCCCGTGGAACGCGAGGTTGCGGCGGAACGGGAACAGTCCCAATCGAGAGTCGCCGTAAATGTCGCGCTTACCGATCTCGATGAATCGGCCTCCGAGAGCGAGCAATTCGATGCCGGCCCGCTGTGCGGCACCGGTCACCGAGTTGAGCACCACATCGACACCGTAGCCGTCGGTGTCTTGCCGGATATGTTCCGCGAACTCGACGCTGCGGGAGTCGTAGACATGCTCGATTCCCCAGTCGCGCAGTAGTTGTCGACGCTGTTCGCTACCGGCGGTGGCAAATATCTCGGCTCCAGCGGCCCGGGCGATTGCGATCGCCGCCTGACCGACACCACCGGTCGCCGAGTGAATCAGCACCTTGTCGCGACGCCCGATGCGAGCCAGGTCCTGCAGGCCGTACCAGGCTGTGGCGTGCGCGGTGGTCACCGCCGCCGCCTGTTGGTCGGTCAGACCGGCCGGCAGCGTGGCAGCGAGGTCTGCGTCGCAGGTGACAAAGGTGCCCCAGCAGCCGTTGGGGGAGATGCCGCCGACACGGTCGCCCACCCGGTGCGTCGTCACGTCGCTACCGACCGCGGTGACGACACCCGCGAAGTCGGTGCCGAGTTGGGGCATTCGTCCCTCGAAGGATGGGTATCGGCCGAACGTGACCAGGACATCGGCGAAGTTGATGCTGGAGGCGCTGACCGCGACCTCGATCTCGCTCGGTCCCGGCGCAACGCGGTCGAAGGCAGTGAGTTCGATGGTTTGGAGATCACCGGGCGTGCGGATCTGCAATCGCATGCCGTCGCGCTGAGGATCGGCCAGGGCGGTGAATCGTTCTTCGGACCGCAACGGCCCGGGGAACAATCTCGCGGTGTACCAGTCGCCGTCCCGCCAGGCGGTCTCGTCTTCTTCTGAACCACTGAGCAGTTGGCGTGCAACGTTTTCGGCGTCGGTCCGGTCATCGAGGTCGATTTGGGTGACCCGCCAATCCGGATACTCGTTACCAACCGAGCGGAGCAAGCCGCGCAGTCCGGCCTGCTCCAGGTTGGCCCGTTCGTCGCCGTGCACCGTCTGCGCGTTACGGGTCACGACGAACAACTGAGGTGGCTCGCCGTCGTATTCGGCAAGCCCCTTGATGACGCGGACCAGATGCTGCACGTAGTCACCGCCGCGCAGTGCGGCCTCGTCGTCGGGGTTGCCGTTCTTCGGGCCGGTGAGCACTACCAGACCTCTGAATGAACTGCCGCGAAGATGCTCGGCGATCTGCTCCGCGTTCGCGGGGTGGTCGGCTTCCTGCGGCCACACCATGTTGGTCGGTTGCGCGCCATCGACTTTCAGGGCATCGGTGAGCGCATTGGCTGTGACATCCGCACCCGTGGAGGTGCTGATCAGCAACCAGTTGCCGGCCTCGGTCTGGCCCGGCTCGGGCAACTCACGTTTCTGCCATTCGATCGTCAGCAGACGTTCGTTCAGCAGCCGTTGCCGATTGGCGTTTTCCGACGAGCCGCTACCGATCTGTAAGCCTTCCACGGCGACCACCAGAGCGCCGTGCTCGTCCAGCAATTCGAGGTCGGCCTCGACCCACGTCGGGTCGGCGCTGATCACCCGCGAGTAGGCGTAGCGAATATCGCGCGCCGCGCCGTAGGTCTGCAGTCGCCGGACACCCAAGGGCAACATCAGACCTCCGATGCCGGCCGCACGGATGGCGGGGTGAGCCGCCACCGACTGGAAGCAGGCGTCCAGCAGTGCCGGGTGGACGCCGTAGTCACTCTGCTGCGATCGGATCGAGGGCGGCAGACCGACCTCGGCCAGCACCGTGTCGCCGCCGCTTTCCGCGGTCAACACGGCTGCCAGCCCGGCAAAAGCCGGACCGTACTGCAGACCCCGCTTGTCGAATTGCTGTCGGAGCGCCTCGCCTTCGATGCGCTGCGGATGCTCAGCGAGTAACGCGGCGATGTCGTGCGTCGGCGCCTCTTGCTCGTCGGTACCCGGGTGCAGGATCGCACTGGCCCGTCGCGCACGTTCGCCTTCCTGCTCGGCCTCGACCGCGAATTTGACCACGCCGGGAGAGAGGAACGTCGCGTTGGCGGCAACCGGTGTTTTCGCCTCGAGCAGCAGCATCTGCTCGAAGCGGACATCACGGATGATTGCGGTCTCACCGTGGATGGTGCGGGCCGCGGCCAGCGCCATTTCGAGATAGGCAGCCCCCGGAAGCACCGCGATGTCGTGAATCTTGTGATCACCCAGCCACGGCATGGCTGTGGTGCCCACCTCGGACTCCCAGGCGTGGCGCTCGGGCTCTTCCAGCAATCGCACGTGCGAGCCCAGCAGCGGGTGCACGGCAACGGAGTTCAGGCCCCGCGACCGGAGGTCCTTGTTGTCCAGGTCATAGACGAACTGACGGTGCGTCCACGTCGGAAGCGGCGCGTCGATCAATAGTCCGCTGGGGTACATCACCGAAAAGTCCACTGCGGCACCGGCATTGTGCAACTCGCCCAGCAATCCGCGCAACCCGTGCGGCAGTTCCTGCTCACGCCGCATGCCGGCCAGCGCCGCCACCCGCATGTCCAGGCTGTTGGCCGTCTGGTCGACGGCGTGGGTCAGCAAGGGGTGCGGTGACAGCTCGGCGAACACCCTGAAGCCGTCTTCCAGCGCCGCCTGCACCGCGGACGCGAATCGCACTGTGTAGCGCAAATTCTCGACCCAGTAATCGGCGTCGCAGGTCGGAATGTCTCGCGGATCGAAGTGGGTGGCCGAGAAGTACGGGATCTCCGGCTCCCTGGGTTCGAGATCGGGCAGCACTGCTGCCAGTTCGTCCAGAATCGGGTCGACCTGCGGCGAGTGAGATGCGACGTCCACCGCCACTTCACGAGCCATGATTTCGCGTTCTTCCCAAGCCGTGACGAGCTCGCGGACCGACTCGGTTGCGCCACCGATCACGGTGGACTTCGGCGACGCCACGACTGCGACCACGACGTCTTTGATGCCACGCGCCATCAACTCCGAAAGCACCTGCTGTGCAGGTAGTTCCACGGACGCCATGGCACCGGCGCCGGCGACACGCAACATCAGCCGGGACCGGCGGCAGATCACCCGCACGCCGTCTTCGAGCGATAGCGCACCCGCGACCACGGCAGCTGCGGCCTCTCCCATCGAGTGCCCGATGACCGCGCCCGGCACCACTCCGTAGGACTTCATGGTGGCGGCCAGGGCGACCTGCATGGCGAAGATGGTCGGCTGAACACGGTCGATACCGGTGACCGTCTCCGGTGACGAGATCGCCCCGGTCACCGAAAAGTCGGACTCCTCGGCGATGAGCGGCTCCAACTGCGCGATGGTCGACGCGAAAACCGGCTCGGCGGATAGCAATTGGTTTCCCATGGCGGCCCACTGCGAGCCCTGACCGGAGAACAGCCATACCGGTCCGCGGTCGTCCCGCCCGGCGGCGGGCTGATACGGAATCTCGTCGGCAGCGATCTCTCGGAGGGTCGCGGAAAGTTCCGGCAAGGTGTCGGCGGTCACCGCCGTCCGTACCGGGCGATGAGCGCGGCGGCGAGCCAGGGTGTAGCCGAGGTCCGCGCGCGATATCTCCGAAGAGTGGCTGTCGACCCAGTCGGCCAATCGTGCGGCCGTCCGGCGCAGCGCATCCGCCGATGTGGCCGACAGCGGGAAGACCAGCGGGCCCTCGGTCGGGGCCGCGATTGGTTCGCCGGCGTCCGGCACGATCACCGGGGCCTGTTCGACGATCGCGTGCACGTTGGTCCCGGAGAAGCCATAGGACGACACCGACGCCCGCCGCGGCTGCCCACCGTTGGTCGGCCACGGGGTGGTGGTCTGCGGCACAAAGAGATTGGTCCGGATCTGGGCGAGCGCGTCGGGTAGCCGTTCGAAGTGCAGATTCTGCGGCACGACGCCGTGCTGAATCGCCAGGATCGCTTTCATCAACCCCAGTGGTCCGGACGCGGACTGGGCGTGCCCGAAGTTCGTCTTCACCGAGGCCAGGGCGGTGGGGCCGGTGATGCCGTAAACGTTGGCGAGACTTTCGTATTCGATGGGATCACCGACCGGTGTGCCGGGGCCGTGCGCTTCGACCATCCCGATCGTTGAGGCGTCGACACCCGCGGCGGCCAGCGCCGATCGATACACCGCAGTCTGCGCAGTGACAGACGGCACCGAGATGTTGACGGTGCGGCCGTCCTGGTTGGCGGCAGTTCCGCGCAGTACCGCCAGGATGCGATCACCGTCGGTGACTGCGTCGGACAACCGCTTGAGCAGCAGCACGACGCTGCCCTCGGAAACCGCGAATCCGTCTGCCGCGGCGTCGAACGCGTGGCAACGGCCGGTGGGCGAGAGCATGCCTTCGGCTGAGCCGGCGGCGAACTTGCGGGGTTCCAGGCTCACCGAGGCGCCGGCAGCCAGGGCCAGGTCGCTCTCCCCGTTGTGCAGGCTGCGGCAGGCCAGGTGGACCGCGAGCAGTCCCGACGAGCATGCGGTGTCCACCGTGAGCGCCGGGCCGTGCACGCCCAGCGTGTAGGAGATGCGTCCAGAGCCCAGGCTGAAGTTCGTTCCGGAGAAGCCGTACGGGCCCTCCAGCGCGTGGGCGTCCGCGGCGAGGTACGCGTAGTCGTTGTGCGTCAGCCCGACGTACACACCGGTTAACGTGTCGGCGATCTGCTGCGGAGTGAGACCGGCGTGCTCCATGGCCTCCCACGCGGTTTCCAGCAGCACTCGGTGCTGCGGATCGCTGGCCAGCGCTTCGCGTTCGCCGATGCCGAAGAATTCGGCGTCGAAGCCCGTTGGGTCGTCCAGGAACGCGGCCCACTTGGAGATGGACCGACCAGGCACACCCGGCTCCGGGTCGTAGTACTGGTCCATGTCCCACCGCTCAGCGGGAACTTCGCGTACCAGGTCGTCGCCGCGCATCAACGCTTCCCACAACTGTTCCGGGGACTCGATACCGCCGGGCAGCCGGCAGGACATGCCGATGACCGCGACCGGAGTCGTCGGGACGTGGCCGTTGAGAGGAAGGGCTTGACCCGATTCCGCCGAGGTCGACGGGGCCGGTTTCGTCCCTGTAGTGGCCAATTCGCCTTCTTTCTACACGGAACGCGTCGCCTTCGGGCGTGCGTTACCTGCTCGGGTTAAAAGCGCTCACCCGAGGTTGCTGGATTGGTTGCCTGCGGTGACGTCAGCGGTGCCACAGGGCTGTGCTGGAAGGGGTATTCGCCCAGCTCATTGACCGAAGGACGGAGTAACTATTCGATATGCCTACGACATCAGTGGAAGATAAACCCGATCGTAATGTTATTCAAGGGTTTAGCCAACTTCAGAGTAAGTTATCGAAGCCGGCGCGAAACAATGGTCACCATTGCCACATGATTGTTGCAGCTACCGAGGAAGACGCCCGTCAACGGGTACGTCAAACGATTGAACAACGGCATCAAACGTTGTCAATTCCCCTCCTAATAGCAATGGCATCATCAGGGCTGCAGCCGGCTCGGGCCTGAGCGCGGACCTGTCCCGGTTGCTTCAGGACGCTCCAGGCCGTCAGTCCCGCAAAGCCCTCGATGCACGTCTTTCGTGCACGTCAGCAGGCCTTGCGGTCTAACGGACGTTATTCCACATAGTTCTAGCAACCCCCTGTGAGAGCGGGATCGTTACATAATCGTGATGTCATCCGGAAAGGCCGTCAACTCGAGCAGCGGCATTTTAACCGAGTCTTAATCGATTCTCAGGCGAGCTTCAGCCAAACCTCGCGTGCCGCGCTTTTTGGTGTACATCTGCGGTTTAACGTTGCCGTTCCAGTGTCCTTGTTGTATAGATGTCAGTCTGCGCTGTCCAAAAGAATTGAAAGCTGCGATTCTCAGTACACGAAGTATGATTGACATGTCAGTCAACTACTCCGAAAATTGTGATTGATGTATCAATCACTAATTATGAAAATCGTATTGACACGCCAATCAACTATTTCGTAGCGTCATTGCGATGCAAACCAGGGTGGCAGAAATGCTCGGCGTGACGTTCCCGATAGGCGCGGCCAGTCTTTGCCAGGACACGGTGGTCGGTGCCACCGACCTCGTGGACTCGGCGAACGGCGTGCGGTCCGGCGAGGGGATCGGCCGGTGACCGAGGCTACGGGCGCCCGCAGACGCCGCGCGGTCAGCAACGAAGACAAATCGAAGCGGCGTGGCGAAATCATGTCAGCGTCGAAGAATGTGTTCGCACGCAACGGGTTTCACGCGACGACGATCGCCCACATCGCCAAAGAGGCGGGCATGGCGTACGGGTCGGTCTACTGGTATTTCGACTCCAAGGACGAGCTGTTTCATGCGTTGATGGCCGCCGAGGCCGACGCCTTGCGGGCCCATATCGCGGCGGCGGTGGCCCCCGGTGACGTTCGGGCAGACAAGGACTGGGAGCCGCTCCGCGTCACGGTGCAGGCAATTCTGGAGTTCTTCGAAGCCGACAAGGCGGTGACCAAACTCCTGCTGCGGGACGCCTACGCGCTCGGCGACCAGTTCGAGAAGCACCTCGGCAGCATCTACGAGCGCTTCATCGACGACATCGAGAAGCACATGATCGTCGCCCAGCAGTGCGGAACGGTGATCGATGCCCCGCCCCGGATGCTGGCGTTCAGCCTGGCCGCGTTGATCGGTCAGCTAGCTCATCGCCGGTTGACCACCGACGACGGCGTGAGCCGCAGGCGAAGTCGCGGACATCGTCGTCTCGTTCTCGCTCAACGGGTTACGGCCGCGGGCCGGCTGAGAGGCGTCCTTGAGTTCGACCGACCTGCCCGATTGACACGCTAATCGCCAGCTCATAGCGTTCCGGCAATGCGAACACGGGTCGCCGACATGCTCGGTGTGGAATTCCCGATCTGCGCCTTCAGTCACTGCCGGGATGTGGTGGCCGCGGTGTCCAATGCGGGCGGGTTCGGCATTCTCGGTGCCGTCGCGCACAGCCCGGAGCGGCTGGAGACCGAGCTGAGCTGGATCGAGGAACAGACCGGGGGCAAGCCGTATGGCGTCGACCTGCTGCTGCCGCCGAAGTACGTCGGCGCAGAGCGAGGCGGCATCGACTCCCAGCAGGTCGGGGAGTTATTGCCGGAGGAGCACCGCCGTTTCGTCGACGATCTGCTGTCCCGATACAGCATCCCGGCATCGACCGCGGAGACAGCGGCGACCATCCGGTGGCCTCAACATCTCGCCCAAGGGTTACGAACCGCTGCTCGACGTCGTGTTCGATCACCGCATCCGGCTGATCGCGAGCGCACTCGGTTCGCCGCCGGCGGAACTGGTCACCCGGGCACACGACAACGACGTGCTGGTGGCGGCGCTGGCCGGGACCACTGCGCATGCTCGGCAGCACGCGGCGGCCGGCGTCGACCTGATCGTCGCCCAGGGCACCGAGGCCGGTGGGCACACCGGCCAGGTGGCGACGATGGTGCTGGTTCCTGACGTGGTGGACGCAGTGGCCCCGGTGCCGGTGCTGGCGGCGGGCGGCATTGCCCGCGGCCGCCAGATCGCGGCATCGCTGGCGTTGGGGGCCGAGGGGGTGTGGTGCGGTTCGGTGTGGCTGACCACCGAGGAAGCCGAGACGCCGCCGGTGGTGAAGGACAAGTTTCTGGCCGCCACCTCGTCGGACACCGTCCGGTCGCGATCGTTGACCGGCAAGCCTGCGCGCATGCTGCGCACCGCGTGGACCGACGAGTGGGAACGGGCCGACAGTCCCGACCCGCTCGGAATGCCGTTGCAAACCGCGCTGATCGATGACCCGCAGCGGCGAATCAATCGGGCTGCCGGCGCAGGCAGATTCCAGCGCTCGTGAGCTCGCCACCTATTTCGTCGGTCAGGTCGTGGGTTCGATGAACAAGGTTCAGCCGACGTCCGCGGTGGTGCTGGAGATGGTCTCGGAGTTCATCGATACCGTCGGGCGGCTTGATGAGCTTGTCGAGCCGGTGACGCGGACCGGCGGGGGAGCGCCGGGCCTGCGGTAACCGATGGGCGTCGCGGCGAGATCATGGCGGCGGCGAAGAAAGTGTTCGCGCGCAACGGTTTTGAGGGCACTTCGATCGCCGATGTCGCCAACGAGGCGGCACTCTCCTTTGACGCCGTATACCAGTACTTCGACTCCAAGGAAGCTCTCTTTCGGGCGCTGATCGCCGCCGCGGAAAACGCCTTGCGCATCCGCTCGCACTCGCGCTGGCCGGGAGTGGAGCAAGCTTCGGCTACGCGGAGGCCCCATTTCGCGCCACCTTGCAGGCGACATTCGAGTTCTTCGACGCTGACCGGGCCGCCACCAAGCTGCTGTTCCGCGACGCCTACCGGCAGGACAACGCGTTCAACAAGCGACTGGCCGGCATCTACGAGCGATTCATCGGCGACATCGAGACCCTCATCGTCGCCGCCCAGCAACGAGGCGACGTGGTGGCAACGCCTTCGCGACTGGTGGCCTACACGTTGACTGTGCTGATCGGTGAGATCGCGCACCGGCGCCTGACCACCGACGACGGCATCACCGCCGCCGAGGCCGCCGACTTCGTCGTCTCCTTCGTCATGAAGGGATTGCGCCC
Organism: uncultured Actinomycetota bacterium; assembly: GCA_963753995.1. Lineage (GTDB taxonomy): Bacteria > Actinomycetota > Actinomycetes > Mycobacteriales > Mycobacteriaceae > Mycobacterium. The sequence continues at coordinate 54,547 of CAVWEO010000018.1, forward strand.
GGACGACACCCGCAGCGCGGTCACGGAACCATAACGGCAGGTCAGCAGGATCGGCGTGGCGAATTGACCCGGGCGGAATGTTCGGGCATAGTCGACGGGGTAAGCACCTCGTTAGGTGAGGCGTCTACACGGATACAGGCCACTGACCCCGAACGTCGAGAGACGCCCAGGGTCAGGACAGCTCCTCCCGGCTTAAGGGTTGAGCCCAAGTGGCTTCCGGCCTGATTTCAAGTGGGCCGGATACGGCGTGTAGTGCCGAAACTCTGACGAGTGGGGTGCGGCTTCCCGAGCGTTTTCGGGTTCTGTATTCCTGCTTGCGTGTGAAATGTGCGGTGTTCCGCACGTGCTGCGACTGCGAGGAGGTGAGGGACGCATGAGTTCCAGTTCTAGTCCGGATCGATATCCGGGCTCCGTTTCGTCCCGATCCGGCCTGCGGCGCATTGCTATCAACTGAGCCTTCTGCGACTCACCTGGCATCCCGCCTCATCTCATGAGCGATCTGTCCTGGATCTGCTCGACGCCGTTTCGGACGGACACCCGGATCCCGTTGTGCCCGTTTGACTTTCTGCGTAGGAGGCGATCATGACCGCTGTTCTGTACGACGAAGTAGTAGTGGCGGCGACGTCCGCGCCCCGGCTCAGGGTTGTCCCTGACCCGGCCCCGACGGCTCTGCCGACGCCGAAGACCTCCAAGCGGTCCGACAGCCGCAGCGGGCCGGCGGTGACCCGCTGGTCGACGGGGCCGCTCGGCTGCTGTCCGTTCCGTTGCGCCAGCTCTATGCCGCACTGTGGCGCGCAGGCGTCATCGAGGTCGGTGCCTGAACACCGCTCGAGCGCTCCCGGTACCCGAAGGCTCGCAAGATTCGGTGCCGGGAGTTTCGCGTTATCGCTGAGCCGTGATGAACTGCGGACAACCCGTTTTGATACGCGGGCGAGGCTGTGCCGCCAAGCGATCTGCACCTGCCCGCCGCTGTCGACGGAGATCTGCGCACCCACATGCACGTAGGGAGCCGGCGGTAGGTAGGGCACGACGTCCAGGAAATTCACCACGCGGTAGCAGCTCTCGATCAGCGCATTGAACTTCGCGGCGAAATCGCTCAACCCGACGCTGGGGCCGGCGAACGTGATCAGTCGAGGCTCGATGGTGTTCGGTGGCATGTTACGGGCGATGTCGGGTGCTGCGAGGACGGCGAGCGCCGCACCGAGGCTGTGCCCGGTGACCAGAATCTGGTCACAGCCCGCCGTGGCGGCGGCCAGGTTGGCGGCGATGTCGTTGCGCACGAGCTCATACACGTCTTGGAAGCCCGAGTGCACCTGTCCGAATCCGCTGATCGGGCTGTAATCGTCGGGCACGGCATCGATATCGGCCACCCACTCCGCGACATCGGAGGTGCCGCGGAACGACAGAAATGCGGTGCGGTTGGCCGAGTTACGTCCCATCAGCCCGAAGATATTGGTGTCTCTCGTCATCGCCACCACCGCGGGATGCGGATTGGTCATCGCCGTGAGCACCACGCCATCGGCCTGGATCACGCTGGTTTGGCTGTAGCCGGCCGGCAGGGTGGCGGCATCGCCGTCCATCACGGTGTAGGCGGCCTGCGCCAATGGCAGCACCACGTCACGGGCAAACGCGGGATCGAATGCCATAGCCGGAGTGTAGTCGCGGGTGGCCTGTCTTGAGGGTGGTTGAGCCAGATGTATGGTCAACCCTGCTGCCGCAGAGTCGAACTGGAGGAGACGTCGTATCGATGCCCAAATTGCACGCGTTGGACCGCGCGATCGAACTCGAGGTGGTGAGTGCGGACGTGGTGCGGGGGCGGACGCACCCGGAGTGGGCGAACATGGTGGGCCCGTTCGGTGGCGTCACCGCCGCGGTCTTGTTGCGCGCCGTCGAATCGCATCCCGATCGACTCGGTGAGCCGGTCGCTCTGACAGTGAATTTCGCCGCCCCGATCGCCGACGGTGAGTTCGAGATCTCTCGTCGAGCCGCGCGGACCAACCGCACCAATCAGCATTGGACCGTCGAGCTCAGTCAGGGTGGTGTGGTCGCCACGACCGCCACCGCGATATTCGGCATCCGTCGCGACACCTGGTCTGACACCCAAGCGGCGCCGCCGAGCGCACCGTCGCCGGAGCAGATCTCGCGCGCCAGTCGCGAGAACCTGCCGGTATGGATTGGCATGTACGACATGCGTTTTGCCGAGGGTTCGTTCTCCGGCGGCGTTGTAGAGCCGGGGCCGTCGTCGACCACCACTCTGTGGGTGCGCGACGCCGCCCAGCGTCAGATCGACTTTCCGGCCCTCACCGCGATGTCCGACATCTTTTTCCCGCGAGTGTATTTGCGTCGAGGAGTGCTCCCGGCCGGCACCATCTCGATGACGACGTATTTCCACGCCGACAGTCAGCATCTGGGTGCGCTCGGCGGCGACTACATTCTGGCAACGGCGCGAGCGGACCGGTTCGACCGCGGATTCTTCGACCAGAGCGCGCAACTGTGGAGTCGCGACGGAGATCTGTTGGCCACGACCTACCAAATCGTCTATTTCAAGGGCTAGCCGTTCGGCGCTTCTTCTTGGTGATCAGTGCCTCGGTCTGGTCCAGGGTCACCACGTGTCCCTGCGCGCACTGCACCTGAGCGACGATCTTCGCCCCGCAGCCGTCGCCGTGCACCAGATCGAGCCGTTTGGCATCGCCCTGCAACAACAGTCCGAACTCGATCAGGCTGACGATCACCGGGAAGAGTTCGCGCCCGCGGCTGGTCAGCACGTACTCGTACCGGGTTCGCTGGCCGGGCTCCTGATAGGGCTGCTTGGTCAGAATCCCGGCCTCGACAAGCTGTTTGAGCCGGATCGCCGCCATCTGCTCGGTGATATCGGCCCTGCGGGCCAACTCATCGAATCGTCTCGCACCCCAGAAGATCTCGCGAAGGAGCAGCATCGCGGAATTGGTGCCGATCTCCGTCAGCGCGCGTTCGAGGGGGCACGAGTCGTGAGCGATCGACCGATCATCGCCCGCTGTGCGGCCATGAAGCGTCATGACATCGGATGTCGGAGTCATTTCACCAGCCTAGCGCCGCTGACCCTAATTGCCGTGAGTCAGCGGGGCCTGCCCGCCCAGGCTTGCGCCGCGCCGTAGAATCGAGCAGCGGCATCGATCCGGCCATCACCGGGGAGCCTTCGGAAGAACAGTCGGCAACCGAACTTTTGCCGGCCCAGTAGAACCGAACGGGTTGGCCCGTCACAGCCGAACGAGCGGCCACATCCAGGTGTGGCAAGCGGGGTGGTACCGCGGCGTGCGTGCACACAGCACTTCGTCGTCCCCGTGCCTGACAGCGGCACTTGGAGACGACGCGCAGTGACCGAGAACACCTATCCCAAGCCGGCCGGCGGTGCACCGGACTTGCCGGCGCTGGAACTCGAAGTCCTCGACTACTGGGCGAGCGACGACACCTTCCGGGCCAGCATCGCCCACCGTGCCGATGCCCCCGAATACGTGTTCTACGACGGGCCGCCATTCGCCAACGGACTCCCGCACTACGGACATCTGCTCACCGGCTACGTCAAGGACATCGTCCCGCGCTACCGGACCATGCGCGGCTTCAAGGTCGAGCGTCGCTTCGGCTGGGACACCCACGGCCTGCCGGCCGAACTCGAGGTCGAGCGACAGCTGGGCATCACCGACAAATCCCAGATCGACGCGATGGGTATCGCCGCGTTCAACGACGCCTGCCGGGAATCAGTGCTGCGCTACACCGACGAATGGCGCGCCTACGTCACCCGTCAGGCCCGCTGGGTCGACTTCGACCACGACTACAAGACGCTTGATCTGCCCTACATGGAATCGGTGATCTGGGCATTCAAGCAGCTGTGGGACAAGGGATTGGCCTACGAGGGCTACCGGGTGCTGCCGTATTGCTGGCGCGACGAAACTCCGCTGTCCAACCACGAACTGCGGATGGACGACGACGTCTACCAGAGCCGGCAGGATCCGGCCCTCACGGTCGGATTCGCGGTGACGGAAGGAGATCTCGCGGGCGCGCACCTGCTGGTGTGGACCACGACGCCGTGGACCCTGCCGTCGAACCAGGCGGTAGCCGTCAACCCCGACGTCAGCTACGTGCAGGTGCGGGCGGGCGAGCACCGCGTCATCCTTGCCGAGTCGCGACTGGCCTCCTACGCCAGGGAATTCGGCGAAGAGCCAGAGGTGCTGGGCACCTACCGCGGCAGCGAATTGGTCGGCACGCGATACCGCCCGCCGTTCCCGTATTTCATGGACTCGCCCAACGCTTTTCAGGTACTGCAAGCCGACTTCGTCACGACCGAAGACGGCACCGGGATCGTCCACCTGGCACCGGCTTACGGCGAGGACGACAAGGCGACCGCCGACCGGGTCGGCATCGTGCCGGTGACACCCGTCGACGCCAAGGGCCGATTCGACGCCACCGTCCCCGACTACCGGGGCCAGCATGTCTTCGAGGCCAACCCGCAGATCATCCGCGACCTGAAGAACCACACCGGTCCGGCCGCCGCCAACGGTGCGGTGCTGATCCGCCAGGAGACCTACGACCACCCCTACCCGCACTGCTGGCGATGCCGCAATCCGCTGATCTACCGGGCGGTTTCGTCCTGGTTCATCAAAGTCACCGACTTCCGCGACCGGATGGTCGAACTCAACCAGCAGATCACCTGGTATCCCGAGCATGTCAAGGATGGCCAGTTCGGCAAGTGGCTGCAAGGCGCACGCGACTGGTCGATCTCGCGAAATCGCTACTGGGGCACCCCGATTCCGGTGTGGGTTTCCGACGATCCGGACTACCCGCGGATCGACGTCTACGGCAGCCTCGACGAGCTGGAGCGCGACTTCGGTACTCGGCCGGACAATCTGCACCGGCCCTACATCGACGAGCTCACCCGGCCCAACCCCGACGACCCGTCCGGTCAGTCGACCATGCGGCGCATCGCGGATGTTTTCGACGTGTGGTTCGACTCCGGCTCGATGCCGTATGCCCAGGTGCACTACCCGTTCGAGAACCGCGACTGGTTCGACACGCACTACCCGGGTGACTTCATCGTCGAGTACATCGGGCAGACCCGCGGCTGGTTCTACACCCTGCACGTGCTGGCCACCGCTTTGTTCGACCGGCCGGCATTCAAAACCTGTGTGGCGCATGGGATCGTGTTGGGCAGCGACGGCCAGAAGATGAGCAAGTCGCTGCGCAATTATCCCGACGTGAGCGAAGTCTTCGACCGCGACGGCTCCGACGCGATGCGCTGGTTCCTGATGGCCTCGCCGATCCTGCGCGGCGGCAACCTGATCGTCACCGAGCAGGGTATCCGTGACGGGGTGCGCCAGGTACTGCTGCCGTTCTGGAACGCCTACAGCTTCTTGGCGCTCTACGCGCCGAAAGTCGGTACCTGGCGCGCCGATTCGCGCCACGTCCTGGACCGCTACATCCTGGCCAAGCTGGCGGTGTTGCGCGACGACCTGACCGCCTCGATGGACGGTTGCGACATCTCGGGGGCCTGCGAGCAGTTGCGTCAGTTCACCGAGGCGCTGACGAACTGGTATGTGCGACGGTCGCGTTCGCGGTTCTGGGAAGAGGACCCCGATGCTATCGACACCTTGCACACCGTGCTCGAGGTGACCGCACGGCTGGCGGCGCCGCTGCTTCCGATGACCACCGAGATCATCTGGCGCGGCATCACCGGCGAGCGCTCGGTGCACCTGTCCGATTGGCCGGCGCCCGGTCAGCTGCCCGCGGACGCCGCGCTGGTCGACGCGATGGACCAGGTGCGCGAGGTCTGCTCGGTGGCGTCCTCGCTGCGGAAAGCCAAGAAGCTGCGGGTGCGGCTACCATTACCGAAACTGACTGTGGCGGTGGAGAACCCGGAGCGGCTGGCGCCGTTCATCGACCTGATCGCCGATGAGCTGAACGTCAAGACGGTCGAGCTGACCGACGACATCGACAGCTACGGCCGCTTCGAGCTCACGGTCAACGCCCGGGTCGCCGGGCCGCGACTGGGCAAGGACGTGCAGGCCGCGATCAAAGCCGTCAAGGCCGGACAGGGCGTCGTCAACGCCGACGGCACGCTGACGGCCGGCCCGGCGGTGCTGCAGCCCGGGGAATACAGCTCGCGGCTGGTCGCGGCGGAGCCGGAGTACACCGCTCCGCTGCCAGGCGGCGCCGGACTGGTGGTGCTGGACGCCACGGTGACTCCTGAGCTCGAGGCAGAGGGCTGGGCCAAGGACCGCATCCGCGAATTGCAAGAGCTGCGCAAGTCGGCCGGCCTCGATGTCTCAGACCGGATCAGCGTGGTGATGTCGGTGCCCGCGCAACGGGCCGAATGGGCGAGCGACGCATCGCGATCTGATCGCCGGGGAAATCCTGGCCACCAGCTTCGAGTTCGGCGAGTCGACCGACGCCGCCGAGATCGGCGACGGCGTGCGGGTTGCTATTTCGAAGGCTTAGTCCGCGGCTAGAGGTTCCGCAGCGCGCGTTGCGCGTGTGGCCAGAACGGGATACCGGCAACGATCGTCCCACCGGCTGCGATCAGGCCGACCGCAGCGTCGACGCTTTTGCGACCATCGGCCGCCCAGTAGACGTCTTTGAGGTCGAGCAGCAATGCCAACTCGTCGACGATCAAAGCGTTCGCGGACCCGAAGGCGATGGCCGCCGCAGGGTGGTGCCGTTCCTGTTCCGTTCCGCGCAGGCCCACCGCGCCCACAGCGGCCAACAGAGCGATGCCGAGGTTGTAGTGATGAAAGTGCCTACCGCTCACACTGATACCGCCACCCGATGGACCGTGGCCCGCGCGGATCCAATGGGTGAGCCCGCGTAGGCCCGCGAAGGTGATGGTGAATGCTCCCCAGGCCAATACCGTGGCCTGTTCACCGGGTTCGAGCCGAGCGTGCCATTCCGTGCGCAACTTCGCCCACAGGTGTTGGTCGGGTTTGTCCGCACGGTCCGACCACGCCGACGTCCTCCCAGTCTCGGCCTTCATCAGCCGGACTTTACGGCGCGCCAGTGCGACTCGCGGCCATTGGACTCAACTTGCTGCGGCAAGAGCGCGCTTGGTCGTGACGCGGCGGTCTGAGCGGCTGAACGCGCGACGATGCGACGTTTCATCGCCGTGCCCTCTGGCGGCAGCCTCTCCCAATAGCATTGGTGGCTGTGGATTCCCGTTGGGTGCTGCACCTCGACATGGACGCGTTCTTCGCGTCCGTCGAGCAGCTCACCCGGCCCACCCTGCGAGGCCGGCCAGTGCTGGTCGGCGGATTGGGCGGACGTGGCGTGGTGGCCGGCGCGAGCTACGAGTCACGGGTGTTCGGGGCGCGGTCGGCGATGCCGATGCATCAGGCGCGCCGGTTGATCGGCGTGACGGCGGTCGTGCTGCCGCCGCGCGGGGCGGTCTACGGCGTCGCCAGCCGCCGGGTCTTCCAGACCGTGCGCGCCGCGTTGCCCGTCGTCGAACAGCTCTCCTTCGACGAGGCCTTCGGGGAGCCGGCGGAATTGGCCGGCGCAACCGAGACCGAGGTGGAAGAGTTCTGCGCGCAGCTGCGGCAACGAGTGCTCGAGGAGACCGGGCTGATCGCCTCGGTCGGGGCCGGCTCGGGCAAGCAGATTGCCAAGATCGCCTCCGGGTTGGCCAAACCCGATGGCATCGAGGTGGTCCGGCGTGCCGACGAGGCGCGGCTGCTGGACGGTCTCGCGGTGCGCAAGCTGTGGGGGATCGGCCCGGTCGCCGAGGAGAAGCTGCATCGGCTGGGCATCGACACGATCGGGCAACTGGCGGCCCTCAGTGACGCCGAAGTGGCCAACATCCTCGGTGCCACGATCGGGCCGGCGCTGCACCGATTGGCCCGCGGGATCGACGACCGCCCGGTGGCCGAACGCGCGGTGGCCAAACAGATCAGCGCCGAATCCACCTTCGCGGTCGATCTGACCACCCTCGAGGAACTCCGCGACGCGATCGCACCGATCGCCGAGCATGCTCATCAACGGCTGTGCCGTGACGGCCGCGGCGCCCGCACGGTCACGGTGAAGCTGAAGAAATCGGACATGAGCACGCTCACCCGCTCGGCCACCCTGCCCTACGCGACCACCGACGCCGCTGCGCTGGCGGCGCTGGCCCGGCGGCTGCTGCTCGACCCACGCCAGATCGGGCCGATTCGTCTCCTGGGCGTTGGCTTTTCGGGCCTGAGCAGTGTGCGCCAGGACTCCCTGTTCCCGGATCTGGAGCTCACGGTCTTCGACACCGAGCCCGGGGCGGACAGCGGGGAGCCAGAGCGCGAGGCAGCCGCGCCCGCCGCGGTGTCCGAGACCGTGGGCTGGCGGGTGGGCGATGACGTCAGGCACCGCGAATGGGGACATGGCTGGGTGCAGGGCGCGGGCCATGGCGTGGTCACCGTGCGCTTCGAAACTCGCGGCACCGGGCCAGGCCCGGCGCGGACCTTTGCCTCCGACAGCGACGACATCACGCCGGCCAATCCGCTCGACAGCCTGGACTGGCCCGACTTCCTGGCGGAGCTCGCCGACGCCGCGTCAGAGCAATCGGTCGACGACGTCGCGCAGGGGTAGCTGTGCTGCCAGCGCGGCGATCGTCACGACCCGCGTCTGGCTGGGCGCCAGCCACGGAACCATCACCGCGCCCGCGTCGGCAAGCGCACGGCCGGGGCCGTAATCGGGGGTGACGCGCCCCCCCGGGACCCGGGTGGACACCGCTACCGACACGCCATTACCGCAGTGCCGTCGCACTCCGTCGACTACCGCCGCCCCGGCATTGCCCGCGCCCAGCGATTCGAGCACGATCCCGCGTGCCCCGGCGGCCGCACAGGCATCCATCGCGACGGTGTCGCTGCCCGGGTAGGCGGCGACGATGTCGACCCGCGGGGCGGTCGCCGCGCTCAGCTCAGCCAGGAATGCTCGTCGTCCGGGCCGCTCGAGCACCCCACCGTCGACCGTGCCCAACAGGTCGCCCGCGAACGCCTCCGGAGCTGCGATTTTACGCAGACCCCATGGCCGCAACATCCGGCCGGCGAAACACACCAGCACCCCGAGATCGTGAGCGGCGGGATTCGTAGCCACGGCGACGGCGTCGCGGAGGTTTCCCGGTCCGTCGGCGTCGGGTGCGTCCGCGCTCCGCATGGCGCCGGTGAGCACCACCGGAACACCGCCCGGATAGGTGATGTCGAGCCACAGCGCCGTCTCCTCGAGCGTGTCGGTGCCGTGCGTCACGACGACGCCGAGGGCGCCGCCAGCGACCGCGGCCCGTACCGCCGCCGCTATCACATCCCAATCCGCCGGAGCCAGCTCAGAACTGTCTTTGCACATGACCTCGACGACGTCGACATCCAGTCCCTCGGTCAACTGCACGCCGGCCTGCGTCGGACGGCGGACGCCGTCGGCGTCAGCTGTCGTGGCAATGGTCCCGCCGGTGGCGATTACGGTGACGCGACTCATGCTGCGATCATCCCGCACGCGGCGCGGCCAGCGCGGCGGGTCGCCGTCGCCGCAGGCCCTAGTGGATGATGTGGGAGTGACTGACCAACCGACAGGATCGGCGGATCCGGTGACCGAGGCCGACACGGCCGCGGACACCGAGGTCGCGCCGCACCCTCCTCGACGGCGCCAGTCATTGCTGTTGTCGGTCGCGGCCGTCGTGTTGGTGCTGGATATCGTCACGAAAGTGCTGGCAGTCAAGCTGCTGACGCCCGGGCAGCCGGTGCCGATCATCGGCGACACGGTGACGTGGACGCTGGTGCGCAACTCCGGAGCCGCATTCTCCATGGCCACCGGTTACACCTGGATGCTGACGCTGATCGCCAGCGCTGTCGTGGTGGGCATCGTCTGGATGGGTCGCCGGCTGGTGTCGACGTGGTGGGCCATCGGTCTGGGGATGATCCTGGGCGGCGCGATGGGAAACCTCGTCGACCGGTTTTGTCGGGCGCCGGGACCGCTGCGTGGGCATGTCGTGGATTTCCTGTCGATCGGCTGGTGGCCGGTGTTCAACGTCGCCGATCCGTCGGTGGTCGGCGGAGCCATTCTGTTGGTCACGCTGTCCGCGCTCGGGTTCGACTTCGACACCGTCGGCCGCCGTGACGACGACGAGTCTGCCAAGGGCGTCGACGAGCCCCGATGACCGACCGATCGATGCCGGTGCCGGAAGGCCTGGCGGGCATGCGTGTCGATGCCGGGGTGGCACGCCTGCTCGGCGTCTCACGCACCACGGCCGCCGCGATGGCCGAGGACGGCGGTGTCGAGCTGGACGGAACGCCGGCGGGCAAATCGGATCGGCTGACAGCGGGGGCATGGCTGCAGGTGCGGCTGCCCGAGCCACCGGCGCCGGTGGAGAACACGCCGGTCGACGTTGAGGGCATGGACATCCTCTACTCCGACGACGACATCGTCGTGGTCGACAAGCCGGCCGGGGTCGCCGCGCACGCCTCGGTGGGCTGGACCGGGGCGACGGTGCTCGGTGGTCTGGCCGCGGCCGGTTACCGGATCACCACCTCCGGGGTGCACGAGCGGCAGGGCATCGTCCAGCGCCTCGACGTCGGCACCTCCGGGGTGATGGTGGTGGCGATCTCCGAACGGGCCTACACACTGCTCAAGCGCGCGTTCAAAGAGCGCACGGTCGACAAGCGTTATCACGCGCTGGTGCAAGGACACCCGGACCCGTCCAGCGGCACCATCGACGCACCGATCGGACGTCACCGCGGCCACGACTGGAAGTTCGCCGTCACCTCCGATGGCCGGCACAGCCGGACCCATTACGACACCGTGGAGGCTTTCGTTGCCGCCAGCCTGCTCGACGTGCACCTGGAAACCGGCCGCACACACCAGATTCGGGTGCACTTCGCTGCGCTGCACCACCCCTGCTGCGGGGACCTGACCTACGGCGCCAACCCTAAATTGGCGGAAAAGCTTGGGCTGCAACGTCAATGGTTGCACGCGCGTTCGCTGTCGTTCACCCATCCGGGCGACGGCCGGCAGGTCGAGTTCATCAGCCCCTACCCGGCGGATCTGCGGCACGCGCTCGATGTGCTGCGAGCCGAGGGGTAGCTCAAGGTTTACGTGCCTCGACCAGCAGTCGTGTCGAGTGCGCGACGAACGGGCCGTGGGCCTCGATCTGCTCGTGCATCGCGCGCAGCTGCTCGCGATAACGCTCGACACTGAAGTCCGGGACGGTCCAGATCACCTTGCGCAGGAAGTAGATCACCGCACCGACGTCGAAGAATTCCGCGCGCATACGTTCCATGCGCATCTGCACGACCTGCAAGCCGGCGGCCTCGGCTTGCGCGGCCTGGGTATCCGGTTGCAGCTCAGCCCATTTGGCCGGCTGCGGGCCGAGAAAGTATTCAAACAGCTCCCTCATTGTCGCGGGCCCGATCTGCTGCGCCAAGTAGGCGCCTTGCGGTCGCAGCACCCGAAATATCTCCGTCCACCGCACCACGGTTGCGTGCCGGCTGGTCACCAGGTCGAAAGCCTCGTCGGCGAACGGCAGGCGCGGCTCGTCGCGGGTTGCCACCACGACGACCCCGCGGGGGTGCAGCAATCTGGTGGCCAGCGCAGCGTTCGGCGGCCACGACTCGGTGGCGACCATCGTCGGCGGAAAAGCCGTCGCTCCGGCGAGCACCTCGCCGCCGCCGGTGTCGATGTCCAGACCCGCTGTCGCCGTCGCGAGCCGCTGGCTCATCAGTTGTTGGTAGCCCCACGACGGACGCTCCTCGGTGGCGCGACCGTCGAGCCAGGAGAAATCCCAGCCGTCGATCGGCGCAGCGTCAGCTTCGGCAACCAGTTCATCGAATGTCCGGCCCATGACTGCATTGTCGGCCAGCCAACGTCAGTGCCTCAAGGCGCAAGCCTGATGTGTCCCGGTGGCGCCGGCTGATCCGGCGTCGGGGTTGCCGGAGCGTCTCCGCCGCCCGCACCACCACCGGGTGCGCCGCCGCCGGGTGCACCGCCACCGGGTGCGCCGCCGCCGGGCGCGGGAGCCTCGGCGGGGGGCCCGGGTTCCGGGGCGGGCGCCTCCGCCGGCGGTGGCTCGGCATGTTGTGGCGGTGGCTTCGGCGCGGGCTGCACGCGGTGCGCCGGCGGTGGTGGCGGTTGTTGAGGCGGGGGCTCGATTTGTTGAGGTTCCGGCGCGGGCTGTGCCGGAACCGGCAACGGTTTCGTCGGCAAGATATCCCCGGCGGGGAGGGGCTCGACAAACGACGCCAGCACGACGGGTCGCGAGTCGCCCGGCCGGCCGCGATACGCGGCGATGGAGGCGATCTTGCCCTTGTCGTACGGGCAGTAGGCCTGCACTGCAGCGTTGATGAATCGGTCGATGGTTCTGGTGATGCGGCCTTGATTCTGCAGCCGGGTCAGCGGATTTTCGTTGAATCCGTTGTTTCGGATCAGCTCCACCAAGTCGCCGACCGGCATGCCCTCGTCAAGCCTCGAACACGTCTTCTTGGCCACGTCGATCAGGCTGGTGTCGTTGTCGACCGGCGGAATGTCTTGTTGGTTCAGGAGATCGAAGAACTTCTGATCCTGACCCGGGTCGGCCGCCGCCGTTCCGGAGGGCGAAAACGCCGCCGCGCCGATCAGGGACACGGCAACCACCGCACCGCGGAGGTGGCGGACGACTACGGAAAACATGGCCGGGATTCCGTTCTGCTGAATTCATCGCCAGACGAACCGATGAATTCCAATCTAAGCCCCGTACGGAAATTCGGCATATCTCCCGACCCCGGCAAGGGGGTTCGCCGAGCGTGCGGCCACGCGATAAACCAGGCCGCTTATTCGCAAACACGCACGCTCGGCGAAGTTCGGGGCGGTGCTCAGACGACCGCTTTGACGTCCTCCGAAGCGATCTCGCCGGCCAGTGGCGCGATCGCGTGAAGGATGTCGGTGATGGTCTCGGTGTGCAGGCCGGCCGCGCACAGCGAGTCGGCCAGGTGCGCAGCCACCATGGCGAAGTGATGCATGGTGATGCCGCGTCCCCCGTGCACCTGCCGCATCGACGAGCCGGTGTACGCCGCCGGGCCGCCGAGCACGGAGCTGAGGAACTCGACCTGACGGGCTTTCACGCACCTCATGTTCGAGCCGGCGTAGAAGCCGGCCAGGAGGTCGTCGTCGAGCACCCGGCAGTAGAAATCCTCGACAATGACTTCGAGGGCGTCATGACCGCCGATCTTCTCGTACAGCGAGATCGTCCGGGGCCGGCGAAATCGGGTGAGCATTCCCATGCGAGACAGCGGACCACGTCGGCATTGCCCGACCGTTAGGGTGCCATCACCGCGCGATTACCCGGCGTAACAACCCGATTGCCGGAGAATCGCCTCTACGTCGCAGCGGGTGTAGCAGACTCGATGAAAATCCAGGGAAGTCACCACCGGGAGCGAGAAATCAGCTATGAATCTGGGGGATCTGACCGGTCTCGTCGAGAAACCGTTCGCCGCCGTGTCCAGCCTCGTCAACACGCCGAACTCAGCCGGCCGATACCGGCCCTTCTACCTGCGCAATCTGCTCGACGCGGTGCAGGGCCGCACCCTGCACGAGGCCGTCGACGGCACGATCACGCTGATCACCGGCGGTTCCTCGGGCATCGGTGAAGCGGCGGCGAAGAAGATCGCCGGCGCCGGCGGCGAGGTGGTCCTCGTCGCGCGTACCCAGGAGAACCTGGACAAGGTCGCCGACGACATCCGCAGCAGCGGAGGAACCGCCCATGTCTACGCCTGCGATCTGACCGACATGGACGCCATCGCCGCGATGGCCGACAAAGTGCTGGCCGACCTCGGCGGCGTAGACATTTTGATCAACAACGCCGGGCGGTCGATCCGGCGTTCGCTGGAGTTGTCCTACGACCGCATCCACGACTATCAGCGCACCATGCAGCTGAACTATCTCGGCGCTGTACAGCTGATCCTGAAATTCATTCCGGGCATGCGGGAACGCGGATTCGGGCAGATCATCAACGTGTCCTCGGTCGGCGTGCAGACCCGGGCGCCGCGTTTCGGCGCATACATTGCCAGCAAGTCCGCGCTGGACAGCCTGTGCGACGCACTGCAGGCCGAGGTGGTCGACGACGACATCAAATTCACCACGGTGCACATGGCGCTGGTCCGAACGCCGATGATCAGCCCCACCAAAATGTATGACAAGTTCCCGGCGCTGACTCCAGAGCAGGCCGCCGGCGTGATCACCGACGCGATCGTGCAGCGCCCCCGGCGGGCCAGCTCGCCGCTCGGTCAGTTCGCCGCCGTCGTCGACGCGGTCAACCCTGCCGTGATGGACCGGGTGCGCAACCGGGCCTTCAGCATGTTCGGCGACTCGACCGCAGCAAAAGGCGACGAATCTGAGAGCAGCACACACGATTTCAACAATCGAAGCGAAACATTCGTGCGGGCCACCCGCGGAATTCATTGGTGAGGCGCGATCATGAGTCTTCCTAAACCGAACAGTCAGGCAACCGTCGTCATCACCGGTGCCTCCTCCGGTATCGGCACCGAATTGGCCAAAGGACTGGCCCACCGCGGTTACCCGCTGCTGCTGGTCGCCCGTCGCAAGGAACGCATGGACGAGCTTGCCGACGAACTGCGCGCACAGTATTCGGTCGACGTCGAGGTGCAACCACTCGATCTGTCCGACGCCGGATCCCGCGAAAAGCTGGCCGGGCGGCTGCGCGACGAGCCGATCGCCGGTTTGTGCAACAGCGCCGGCTTCGGCACCAGCGGGGTATTCCAGACCTGCCGATCGAGCGCGAAAGCCAAGAGGTGGTCCTCAATTCGCTGACGCTGATGGAGCTGACCCATGCCGCCTTGCCCGGCATGGTCGAGCGGGGAGCCGGGGCGGTGCTCAACATCGCCTCCATCGCCGGTTTCCAGCCGATGCCCTACATGGCGGTGTATTCGGCGACCAAGGCCTTCGTGCAGACCTTCTCCGAAGCGGTCCACGAGGAGTTGCACGGAACGGGCGTATCGGTGACGGTGTTGTGCCCCGGCCCGGTGCCGACCGAGTGGGGTGAGATCGCCAACGCCGAGCGGTTCAGCATCCCGATCGCCCAGGTGTCGCCGCACGACGTCGCCGAAGCAGGCGATCGGCGGCATGCTGGCCGGCAAACGCAGCGTGGTGCCCGGAATCGTGCCCAAAGCCGTCAGCATCGGCGGCCGTTATGTGCCCCGCACCCTGCTGCTGCCCGGCCTGCGGATCGGCAACCGCCTCCGCGGCGGGCCCAGCCGCTGATGGCCAAGGTCGACGTCACGGCCGACGTGCCGATGAGCCCGCAGGACATGTGGGACCACGTGTCCGACCTGTCCCAGCTCGGCGAATGGTTGACGATGCACGAGGGATGGCGCAGCGAGCTTCCCGACGAGCTGGCTGAGGGCACTCAGATCGTCGGCGTCGCCCGCGCGAAGGGCTTCCGCAATCGGGTGACCTGGACGGTCACCACCTGGGACCCGCCGCAGCAGGTCGCACTGTCGGGATCGGGCAAAGGCGGCGCGAAATACACCGTCACACTCAGCGTCGCGGCTGCCGAGAAAGGCTCGACGCTGGGGGTGCGTCTCGAATTGGGTGGGCGGGCGCTGTTCGGTCCGGTGGGCGCGACGGCGGCCCGCGCCGTCAAAGGCGACGTGGAGAAATCGCTGAAGCAGTTCGTCGAGCTGTACGGATAGCGGCGCCGGCCGACTCGCTACCCCGAAGGTCCTACAGATCCCGCCAACCGGAGTAACCTGACCGGGTGTTACGGGGGGTTCATAAAGCGACTATCGCCGACGGCAGAGGCACGTTCGGCTGGATCGGGTGGCTCGTACGGCGCTGGCCGTGGGCGGTCATCGGGTTCTGGATTGCGCTGGCCGCCGTCTTGTCGGTGACGTTTCCGCCGTTGACCGAGATGGCCGCCAAACGGCCGGTTCCGATCCTGCCGGCCGACGCCCCGGTGCTGCAGACGACGAAACAGATCTCCGAGGCGTTTCACCAGTCCGGGTCCGAAAACGAGAACGTCCTGTTGGTCGTCCTGACCGACGACAACGGGCTGAATCCGTCTGACCTGACCACCTACCGCACGCTGGCCGACAATCTGCGCCCGGACACTCGCGACATCGTCCTGCTGCAGGACTTCGTCCATACGCCGGCGCTGCGCGACGCGATGACCAGCAAGGATCACAAAGCCTGGTATCTGCCGATGGTGCTGTCCGGCGGGGTTGGCACCCCAGAGCTGCACGAGGGATTCGGCCGCGTCTCCGACATCGTCAAGAAATCCGTGGCCGGCTCGACGCTGACCGCACACCTGACCGGACCCGCGGCCACCGGTGATGACCTGATGTACATCGGTATTCGCGACATGCACGTGATCGAAACCGCGGTCGTGGTGATGGTCCTGGTCATTCTGTTCGTCATCTATCGAAATTTCGTCACCATGATGTTGCCGTTGATCACCATCGGCGTATCGGTAGGTGTTGCGCAATCTATCGTTTCGGGCGTCGCCGAACTCGGCTTGGGTGTTTCCAGCCAGACGATCACGCTTTGACGACGATGATGGCCGGTGCCGGAATCGACTACGCGGTCTTTTTGATCAGCCGCTATCACGACTATCTGCGGCAGGGCATGAATTCGGACGAGGCCGTCGCGAAGGCGTTGACGTCGATCGGCAAGGTCATCGCCGGGTCGGCGGCGACGGTGTCGATCACCTTCCTCGGGATGGTCTTCACCAAACTGGGCGCGTTCAGAAACGTCGGTCCCGCGCTGGCCATTGCGATTGCGGTGGCGCTGTGTTGCGGCCGTGACGTTCCTGCCGGCCCTGATGGTTCTCGTCGGGAGGCGCGGCTGGATCAAGCCGGGCCGCGACATCACCAGCCGGTTCTGGCGGCTCACCGGAACACGCATCGTCCGCAAGCCGGTGATCCACTTGGCCGGCAGCCTCTCCGTGCTGCTGATCTTGGCCGGCTGCTCGATGTTCACCAGTTTCAACTACGACGACAGCAAGACCCTGCCGAAAGATGTCGAGAGCTCGGTGGGATACGACACGCTGGCGCAACACTTTCCGTTGAATGCCACCATTCCGGAATATCTCGTCGTCCACTCGGATCAAGACCTGCGCAAGCGTCCGGCCCTCGTCGAGCTGAAGCAGATGGAGCAGCGGGTCGGCCAGCTGCCCGATATCGCCGCGATCCGGCCCGCCCCGGTGCCGTCGGCCAAATCGGACGACAAGAAGCACGCCGCGGACGGCACGCTGCCGGACACGATCGGTAAAGGCGGAAGAACCCCTGGCAAAGACGACAACGACGGCAAGCCGGGCAACAAGGACCTCGAGGGCGCCGAGGGGTTCCCCAACGTGGCGTTGCTGTTGTATTCGGTGTCCAGCTCCGGAAATGTGGATCTGACACCGGATCTCAGTAGCCTCAATCTGCCGCCCGGGGTGACCCTGCCGACGGCCCCGCCGGCCCAGGAAAAAGACGCCGACGACACGGGGACGTTCATCAGCACCGTGCGCGGACTCGGCTTCGCCATGTCCGTCGATATCGCGGAAATCGCCAACACGGTCAACGCGGCACCGGTGACGGTGCTCGACGTGGTCGCGACCGCTGACCGGGACGGCGGAGCGCTCAAGAAGATGTCTGAGTTCGCCGAGCAATTGTCGTCATTTCCCGACGAGCCTTCGATCCAAGCGGCCTCCCATGAATTCCGCCGCATCGTGGAAAACGCTCGCAACGACCTGCGCGCATTGAGCAACGACGGTCCGGCCGCGAAGGACAGCGCGCCCCCGCCCAAAGATCCGCACACCTACGCCGACGCGATCCAGCAAATGATCGACGAGGTCAAGGCGTTGATCAAGGACACCTCGCAAACCGGCGGCGGCCTGAACAGCGCGCTGACGGCGTTCATCTCGCCCGACGGACACACCGCCAGGTACCTGGTGCAGACCAAGCTCAACCCATTCGCCACCGAGGCCATGAATCAGATTCGCGAGATCACCGACGCGGCCCGGGGGACGCACCCGCGCGCACTGATGAAAGACGCGTCGATCTCTGCCTCGGGTGTCACGGCGATGCTTCGCGACACCCGCGCCTACTACGGGGACGACATCAATCTCATCATCGTGATGACCATCCTGATCGTGTTCCTTATCCTGGTCGCGATCCTGCGCGCCGTGGTGGCACCACTGTATTTGATTGCCTCCGTGGTGATTTCATATCTATCGGCGCTCGGCGTCGGTGTGATCGTGTTCCAGTTCATCCTCGGTCAGCCGTTGACGTGGAGCATTCCCGGGCTGACCTTCATCGTGTTGGTCGCGATGGGTGCCGACTACAACCTGCTGCTGATCTCGCGACTGCGCGAAGAGTCGCCGCACGGGATCCGTTCCGGTGTGATCCATACGGTGAGCTCGACCGGTGGTGTGATCACCGCGGCGGGTGTCATCTTCGCGGCGTCGATGTTCGGCATGCTGTTCGCCAGCATCAGCACCCTGGTGCAGTGCGGTTTCATCATCGGGACCGGGCTTCTGCTGGACACCTTCGTGGTGCGCACCATCACGGTGCCCGCCATCGCCGTCCTCGTCGGCAAGTGGAATTGGTGGCCGTCCAAGCCACCGCCGCCCGCACCTCGCCGGCGAGCGGAACCGCCGGGCACGCCGGTCTCAGAACCCCTGCCTGAAACAATCGAGGGCGCCGACGAGGGCTCAGAGGTGAGCCCGAACGGCAGGCACGCCGAGAGCGAATCCGGCACCGTGGCGATTCGGTCGTAAATGCCGACGACACACTCTGCGACACGCCGAATGCGCGTCGGTGTGCGGTCTTAGACTGGCGTCCCTATGAGCAAGTCGTTCGTGCACCTGCACAACCACACCGAATACTCGATGTTGGACGGTGCCGCGAAGGTCTCGCCGATGCTGGCCGAGGCGCAGCGGCTGCAGATGCCCGCGATCGGGATGACCGACCACGGCAACATGTTCGGCGCCAGTGAGTTCTACAACGGGGCCACCGATGCCGGGATCAAGCCGATCATCGGCATCGAGGCCTACATCGCGCCGGCTTCCCGTTTCGACACCAAGCGCGTGCTGTGGGGTGACCCGGGTCAGAAGAGCGACGACGTCTCCGGTAGCGGCTCCTACACGCACATGACGATGGTCGCCGAGAATGCCACCGGCTTGCGCAACCTGTTCAAGCTGTCGTCGCTGGCGTCCTTCGAGGGCCAGCTCGGCAAGTGGGCGCGGATGGACGCCGAGCTGATCGCCGAGAATGCGAGCGGCATCATCGCCACCACCGGCTGCCCGTCCGGTGAGGTGCAGACCCGGCTGCGGCTCGGCCATCACCGCGAAGCGCTGGAGTCGGCAGCCAAGTGGCGAGAGATCTTCGGACCCGAGAACTTCTTCCTCGAGCTGATGGACCACGGGCTGTCCATCGAGCGCCGGGTGCGCGACGGGCTGCTGGAAATCGGTCGCGCGCTGAACATTCCGCCGCTGGCCACCAATGACTGCCATTACGTCACCCGCGACGCCGCACACAACCACGAGGCGCTGCTGTGCGTGCAGACCGGTAAGACGCTCACCGACCCGACCCGGTTCAAGTTCGACGGGGATGGCTACTATCTCAAGTCGGCGGCCGAGATGCGCCAAATCTGGGACGACGAGGTGCCCGGCGCCTGCGACTCGACCCTGTTGATCGCCGAGCGGGTCAGCTCCTACGCCGACGTCTGGGCGCCCAAAGACCGGATGCCGGCCTTCCCGGTGCCCGAGGGTCACGATCCGGCATCCTGGCTGCGCCACGAGGTCGAGGCGGGCCTGCAGCGCCGTTTCCCCGACGCGACGCCCGACGGCTACGCCGACCGGGCCGCGTATGAGATCGAGGTCATCTGCGACAAGGGTTTTCCGTCCTATTTCTTGATCGTCGCGGACCTGATCAACTACGCCCGCTCGGTCGACATCCGGGTCGGCCCCGGCCGTGGCTCGGCGGCCGGATCGCTGGTGGCCTATGCGCTGGGCATCACCGACATCGACCCGATCGAACACGGACTGCTGTTCGAGCGGTTCCTCAACCCCGAGCGGGCATCGATGCCCGATATCGACATCGACTTCGACGACCGTCGACGCGGTGAGATGGTCCGTTATGCCGCCGAGAAGTGGGGACAGGACCGGGTCGCCCAGGTCATCACCTTCGGCACCATCAAAACCAAAGCGGCACTGAAGGATTCCGCCCGGATCCACTACGGTCAGCCGGGCTTCGCGATCGCCGACCGGATCACCAAGGCGCTGCCGCCTGCGATCATGGCCAAGGACATCCCGCTCTCCGGCATCACCGATCCCAATCACGAACGCTACAAAGAAGCCGCCGAAATCCGCGGTCTGATCGACACCGATCCCGATGTGCGCACCATCTACCAGACCGCCCGCGGCCTGGAGGGTCTGATCCGCAACTCCGGCGTGCATGCCTGCGCGGTGATCATGAGCAGCGAGCCGCTGACCGACGTGATCCCGCTGTGGAAGCGGGCGCAGGACGGCGCGATCATCACCGGCTGGGATTACCCGTCGTGTGAGGCGATCGGGCTGCTGAAGATGGACTTTCTCGGCCTGCGCAACCTGACGATCATCGGCGACGCGCTGGTGAACATCAGGGACAACCGCGGGATCGATCTGGACCTGGAATCGCTCGCTCTCGACGACCCGGCCACCTTCGAACTGCTGGGTCGTGGCGAGACGCTGGGGGTGTTCCAGCTCGACGGCGGCCCGATGCGCGACCTGCTGCGCCGCATGCAGCCCACCGGCTTCGAGGACATCGTCGCGGTGCTCGCTCTGTACCGCCCCGGCCCGATGGGCATGAACGCCCACAACGACTATGCCGACCGCAAGAACGGCCGGCAGGCGATCAAGCCGATCCACCCCGAGCTCGAGGAGCCGCTGCGCGAGGTCCTCGCCGAGACCTACGGCCTGATCGTGTATCAGGAGCAGATCATGCGCATCGCGCAGAAGGTGGCAGGATACTCGCTCGCCCGAGCAGACATTCTGCGCAAAGCCATGGGCAAGAAGAAGCGCGAAGTGCTGGAGAAGGAATTCGAGGGCTTCTCAGAAGGAATGCAGGCCAACGGATTCTCGGCCAAAGCGATCAAAGCACTGTGGGACACCATTCTCCCGTTCGCGGACTACGCGTTCAACAAGTCGCACGCCGCCGGCTACGGCCTGGTGTCCTACTGGACGGCCTATCTGAAGGCGAACTACCCGGGCGAGTACATGGCCGGTCTGCTCACCTCGGTCGGCGACGACAAAGACAAGGCCGCGGTCTACCTGGCCGACTGCCGCAAGCTCGGCATCACCGTGTTGCCGCCCGACGTCAACGAGTCCGGGCTGAACTTCGCCTCGGTCGGCACCGACATCCGCTACGGGCTGGGTGCGGTGCGCAACGTCGGCGCCAACGTCGTTGCCTCGCTGATCAATACCCGCACGGCGAAGGGTAAGTACACCGACTTCTCCGACTACCTGAACAAAGTCGACATCGCGGCATGCAACAAGAAGGTCACCGAGTCGTTGATCAAGGCCGGCGCCTTCGACTCGCTCAAGCACCCGCGTAAGGGACTGTTCCTCATCCACACCGACGCGGTGGAGTCGGTGCTCGGCACCAAAAAGGCCGAAGCGATCGGACAGTTCGACCTGTTCGGCGGGGACCCCGATGACGGGGGAGCGGGCGCCGATGCGGTGTTCACCATCAGGGTTCCCGACGAGGAATGGGACGACAAACACAAGCTCGCGCTGGAGCGCGAAATGTTGGGCCTGTATGTGTCCGGGCATCCGCTCAACGGGATCGCGCATCTGCTGGCCACCCAGGTCGACACAGCCATCCCCGCGATCCTGGACGGGGACGTCGCCAACGAGACCATGGTGAAAGTCGGCGGCATCCTCGCATCGGTGAACCGACGAGTGAACAAGAACGGAATGCCCTGGGCGTCAGCTCAACTGGAAGATCTCACCGGTGGCATCGAGGTGATGTTCTTCCCGCACACCTACTCCGCGTTCGGCGCTGACGTCATCGACGACACCGTGGTGTTGGTGACCGCAAAGGTCGCGATCCGTGACGACCGGATTTCGCTGATCGCCAACGATCTGGTGGTGCCCGACTTCAGCAATGCTCAAGTGAACCGCCCCCTCGCGGTCAGCCTGCCGACGCGTCAGTGCACCATCGACAAGGTCAGCGCCCTCAAACAGGTACTGGCGCAACACCCTGGCACGTCGCAGGTGCATCTGCGACTGCTCAGCGGCGACCGGATCACCACCCTCGAACTGGAC
>CAVWEO010000019.1:0-72114 GCA_963753995.1 uncultured Actinomycetota bacterium
TGTCCCGGCATCGTCGCCGGACATAGTGCTCAGTAGCGGCCGAAGGCCAACGCGACGTTGTGTCCACCGAAACCGAACGAGTTGTTGATGGCGTACTGGTACTCGCCATAACGTGGCTCGCCCGCGACGACGTCAAGGTCGATCTCCGGATCGGGCGTCGCGTAATTAAGTGTGGGCGGAATGACGCCATCTCGCAGCGCAAGCACCGTCAGGATCGACTCGAGCGCCCCCACGGCGCCGATGGAGTGACCCAACGCCCCCTTGGGCGCGTAGACCGCGGCCTGCTCGACCCGGCGACCCGGATCGCGTTGGCCTCGGCGGTGTCGCCGATCGGCGTGGCTGTTGCATGCGCATTGATGTGGTCGACGTCCTTGGGGGACAAGCCCGCCAACTCCAGCGAGCGCGCCATCGCTCGTCCGGCGCGCACGCCGTCGGCGGCCGGGGCCACCATGTGGAACGCATCCGACGTGATGCCGGCACCCATCAGTCGGGCCAAGGGCTTGGCGCCCCGGGCCTTGGCGTGCTCTTCGGTTTCGATGATCATCATCGCGCCGGCCTCGCCGAACACGAAACCGTCGCGGTTCTTGTCGAACGGACGCGACGCTCCCTCGGGATCGTCGTTGCGAGTCGACATCGCGCGCATCATCGAGAACGCCGCGATCGGCAGTGCCTCGATGTTGCCCTCGACGCCACCGCAGACCGCGAAGTCCGCGTCACCCATGACGATCTGTCGCCAGGCGTGCGCGATGGCCTCCGAGCCCGACGAACAAGCCGACACCGGGGTCATCACCCCGGCGCGGGCGCCGAGTTGTAGACCGACGACGGCCGCAGCCCCGTTGGGCATGATCATCTGCACGGCGAGCGGGGACACCTTCCGGGGCCCGCCCTCGTTCATCAGGTCATAGCTCTCGACGATCTTTTCGGCGCCGCCCAGACCGGTGCCGATCACGACCGCGAACCGGTCGGGGTCGACCTCGGGGCTGCCGGCAGACTCCCACAGCTGTCCGCTGAGGTGTTTGGCCAGCCGCTGGACATACGACATGCGTCGCAGGTCCAGTCGGCCCATGTGGTCGTCGACGGCCTCTTTGAGGTGCCCACCGATTCTGACCGGCAGGTCCCACTTCGTGACGAACTCGTCCTCGAGCACGCGGATGCCGGATTCCCCGGCCAACAGACCCTTCCACGTGCCTTCGATGTCCGGCGCGAGCGAAGTCGTCGCCTCGACGGCGGTTACCACAACACTGGGGTAACCGCCGTTAGCAGTGGAAGGATTGGTCACTTGCTGTCAGCTTCCTGCTTCGGGCTGTCGGCCTCGAACTTGGCGCGCAGTGCCTGGGCGGCCTCGGGGTTCTCTTCTTCGAGCTTCTGGATGTAGTTGACGACGTCACCGACGGTGCGCAGACCGGCGAGGTCTTCGTCGGGGATCTTCACGCCGTACTTGTCTTCGGTCTGCACGGCGATCTCCACCATCGACAGCGAGTCGATGTCCAGGTCGTCGACGAACGACTTCTCCGGGGTGATCTCCGAGGGCTCGATACCGGTGACCTCTTCGATGATCTCGGCGATACCGGCGATGATTTCCTGCTGGCTGACGGACACGTTGTGTTTCCCTTCGTAATGTGTTGAGTACTGCTGATTGACGTGCTCTGTGCGGTTGTACTAACGGACGGCTTCGGCGAGATGGCCTGGTGGCCAACTTTTTTGGGGTTTACAGCTCTCCCAAACCGTCCAGGTCTGCGGGGGTCTTGACGGCATGCGTCGGAGTCCCGCGGAGTTCACGCTTGGCGATGCCGGATAGAGCCCCCGCCGGTGGGAACTCGACGATCGCCGTCACGCTGCGCTGACGCAGCGTCTCGGAGCACAGATCCCAGCGCACCGGCCGGGTCAGTTGTGCGACAAGCTTTTCCATCGCGTCGGCGGCCGAGCTCACCGGTTGGCCGTCGCGGTTGGACAGGAGCACGGCAGTCGGCTCGGAGATCGCGACGTTCTGAGCCGCCGCCGCGTAGCCCTCGAGGGCCGAGGCCATGAACTCGGTGTGGAAGGCGCCGGCGACGCCCAGCGCGCGCACCCGGGCCTTCTGCGGCGGGTCTTCGGCGAGCTTGTCCAGCGCGCTCAGTCGGCCGGCGGCAACGATCTGGCCGGCGGCATTGCGGTTGGCCGCGACCAGGTCGAGCTGTTCGAGACGCGCCAGCACCTCGGCCTCGTCCCCGCCGAGAACCGCCGACATTCCGGTCGGCTCGTTGGCACAGGCCTTGGCCATCTCCGCACCGCGGGTGGCGGCCAGTGCGACGGCGTCGTCGGCGGAGAGCACCCCGGCGATCGCGTAGGCGGCGATCTCACCGACCGAGTGGCCGGCAACGACACGTTCTGTTCCGGCCAGCAGGCCGCGCGTCGTCAGTTCCTGGTACGCAAGCAGCGTGGCCGCGACGATCAGCGGCTGGGCGATCGCGGTATTGGTGATTTCCTCCGTCGAGGCGGTGGTGCCCAACCGCGCGAGATCCAGTCCGCTGGCGGTGGACCACGACGCCAGGCGGTCCGCGGCGCCGGGCGACTCGAGCCACGGCGACAGCATCCCCTCGGTCTGCGACCCTTGTCCGGGCGCCAGCAATGCGATCACGTTATTAAGGGAACACTGTGAAGAGGTCTTTGCGCCGTGTAACAGATTATGAACCTTGTCTTATGTTTTTGTGGAAACTCCACAAAACAGTACGTGATGCGACGTGTTCGATATCGTGCCGCGATCTGTCAACCGGCTTCCGCGGTGCCCGACGGCGCGATCAGCTTCTTCTCCACCGGCGGCGTGACGGGCGTCACGAGCTTGCTCGCAGCACTGTACTGCTGAGCCTGGTAGGTGAGGTGGCCGACGGTCGCCGCCACCCGCAGGACGTACGCGTCGCGAGGCAGGGTCGGATCGCGGCCGGTGAAGTCGGCGATCCGGCGCAGTCGATAGCGCACGGTATTTGGATGAACGAACAACTTGCGGGCGCACGACTCAATCGCCCCGCCACAGTCGAGATAAGCGTCCAGGGTCTCGGTGAGGGTTGGACCGGCGTCGGACAGCGGGCGCATGACGTCGGTGTGCAGTGCCGCGACGGCCGAAGCATCGCCCATCAGAGCCCGCTCCGGTAACAGTTCGCGCGCCAGGACGGGCCGCGGTGCGCCCCGCCAGCCCGTCACCGCATTCATCCCGGAGATGGCTTCGCTCGCGCTGTGGTAGGCCGCAGTCAGCATCGGTGCTGTCGGGCCGATCACCACGGGTCCATCGGAGAAGGCGTCCAGCAGGGCGCCGTAGACCTTCTCGGTCTGGGTCAACTGTCCGGACACGATGGCCACCAGGTACGTGCCGTGCACATCGGTGAGTGCGGCGCGGCCGTGACGGGCCGCGATGTCCCGGACATCTTGGCTGGCGTGGCTTTCCCGGCCCGGCGGCGGCGTTCCCACCACCACGGTCGCCGGCGCGGTGGTGTCCCAGTTCAGTGCCGCGGCCCGGGACAGCAACTCCGGGCCGGTGTCGCCGCGCACGATGGCGTCGACGACGCTGGCCTCCATCCGGCTGTCCCAGTTCCCGCGGGCCTCCGCGGCGTCGGCGTAGGCGGTGGCGGCGCTGAAGGCAAGGTCTCGGCTGTATTTGAGGATGCCGACCGTCATCGCGGTCAACTGCTCTTCGGAGCGGGCCACCAGGGGCACCACCTCTTCGAAGAACTCCATCGTGACCCGCAGCATGTCGACCGAGTGCCGCAGCGCGATCTGGCGGGTCAGGTCCTGCGGCATCAACTCGAAGGCGCGTGCGGTGTAGTTGACGTTGCTGCCGGGGTCGGCCATCCACTCCACGAAGTTGACGACCGCCGTCTGCACGACCAGCGCCAGGCTGGCCCGCTGGGAGGCTTCCAGCTCGGCGAAGAACGGCAACCGCTCCTGCATGGCGTTGACCGCCTCGGTCGACAGTCGTCCGGAGTATTGCTTCAAACTGCGCAGCAGCGAATCAGGAACGCTGTCCAGCAGGTCCAGCGTTGTCCGGGGCGTCGGGAACTGCTTGTCGGGCATCCCTAAAAGCTACGCCGCTTTTATGGATGGTTCTTCCAAACGCGCCTGCCCGAACCCTGCTCGTCAGGCCCCCGGACCGGGGTCGGACGTCTGGGCGGGTGCGGCTTGCACGTCGTCGATGCGGTACTGCCGGGCGGCCGCCACCGGCACCGACGGGTCGATTTCGCCGTCGCGAGCCAGCGCTTCCAATACCGCGACGACCTGGGATTCGGCGTCGGTGTTGAAGTAGCGGCGGGCGGCCGGGCGGGTGTCGGAGAAGCCGAACCCGTCGGTGCCCAGGGTGACGTAGCTGCCCGGCACCCAGGGCCGGATCTGCTCGGGCACGGCCCGCATCCAGTCCGAGACGGCGATGAACGGGCCGGTGGACTTGGACAGCGCCTGTGTCACGTAGGGCTGGCCCGCGGGCTGGTCGGGATGGCGCAGCCGCTGTTTCTGGATGTCGACGCCGTCGCGGTTGAGTTCGCTCCAACTGGTCACCGACCACACGTGGGCCGCGACGTCCCATTCGGCGGCCAACATCTCGGCGGCCCGCAGCGCCGCGGGCATCGCCACCCCGGAGGCCAGGATGTTGGCGGTGTTGGTGCGGTCTTCGGCGGCCGGCCGGTAACGGTATACGCCCCGCAGCACGCCCTCGGGGTCGAAGTTCTCCGGCTCGGGCGGCTGCACGTAGGGCTCGTTGTAGATGGTGAGGTAGTAGAAGACGTTTTCGGGGTTCTCGCCGTACATACGGTCCAGCCCGGCTTCGATGATGTGCGCTATCTCGAAGGCGAACGCCGGGTCATAGGAGAGCACCGCCGGGTTGGTGGCGGCCAGCAGCAGCGACTGACCGTCGGCGTGCTGCAGCCCTTCGCCGGTCAGCGTGGTGCGCCCGGCGGTGGCTCCGAGCAGAAAGCCGCGGGCCATCTGGTCGGCGGCGGCCCACAGCCCGTCGCCGGTCCGCTGGAAACCGAACATCGAATAGAAGATGTAGATCGGGATCATCGGCTCGTTGTGAGTCGAGTACGACGTGCCGACGGCCGTGAACGAGGCGACAGATCCGGCCTCGTTGATGCCCTCGTGCAGGATCTGGCCTTTCTCGCTTTCCTTGTAGGCCAGCATGAGTTCGGCGTCGACGGCGGTGTACAGCTGGCCGTTGCGGTTGTAGATCTTCAGCGACGGAAACCACGAATCCATCCCGAACGTGCGGGCCTCGTCCGGGATGATCGGGACGATCCGATTACCAATCTCTTTGTCGCGCAACAGTTCTTTGAAGGTTCGGACCGTCGCCATCGTGGTGGCGACCTCCTGGTGTCCGGAACCCTTCTTCAACGGCGCGTAGGTGTCGCGCCCCGGCAACCGCAGCGTTTTGGTCTTGGTGCGCCGCTCGGGGACGAAGCCACCCAGCGCGTGGCGACGCTCGAGCAGGTAACGGATCTCCGGGGCCTCCGCACCGGGGTGGTAGTACGGCGGCAGGTAGGGATCCTGTTCGAGCTGCTTCGTCGCTGATCGGGATCCGGATGGCGTCGCGGAAGTCCTTGAGGTCTTGCAGCGCAAGCTTTTTCATCTGGTGGGTAGCGTTTCGGCCCTGGAAGTGCGCGCCCAGAGAGTAGCCCTTGATGGTCTTGGCCAGGATCACCGTCGGCTGACCGTGGTGATCGACCGCGGCGCGGTAGGCGGCGTAGACCTTGCGGTAGTCGTGGCCGCCGCGTTTGAGGTTCCAGATCTCGGCGTCGGTCATCTGCTCGACCAGAGCCTTGGTGCGCGGGTCGCGGCCGAAGAAGTGGTCGCGAACGTAGGCACCGTCGTTGGCCTTGTAGGTCTGGTAGTCGCCGTCGGGCGTGGTGTTCATCAGGTTCACCAGCGCGCCGTCGCGGTCGGCGTGCAGCAGCGTGTCCCACTCGCGGCCCCACACCACTTTGATGACGTTCCAGCCCGCACCGCGGAAAAACGACTCCAGCTCCTGGATGATCTTGCCGTTGCCGCGTACCGGGCCGTCCAGGCGCTGCAGGTTGCAGTTGACGACGAAGGTCAGGTTGTCCAGCCCTTCCAGCGCAGCCACGTGGGCCAGGCCGCGGCTTTCCGGCTCGTCCATCTCGCCGTCGCCCAGAAACGCCCAGACGTGCTGGTCCGAGGTGTCCTTGAGGCCGCGGTCGTGCAGGTAGTGGTTGAACCTGGCCTGATAGATGGCGTTCATCGGGCCCAGCCCCATCGAGACGGTCGGGAACTCCCAGAAGCCGGGCATCAGCCGGGGGTGCGGGTAGGACGGCAGTCCGCCACCGGGGTGGCTGTGCTCCTGCCGGAATCCGTCGAGCTGGTCGGTGCTCAGCCGGCCCTCCAGGAATGCCCGGGCGTAGATGCCGGGGGAGGCGTGGCCCTGGATGAACACCTGATCGCCGCCGCCGGGATGCGCCTTGCCGCGGAAGAAGTGGTTGAACCCGACCTCATAGAGCGCCGCCGAGGATGCATACGTTGAAATATGGCCGCCCACACCGACTCCCGGGCGTTGCGCCCGATGCACCATGATCGCGGCGTTCCACCTGATCCAGGCCCGGTAGCGACGCTCGACGTCCTCGTCGCCGGGGAACCACGGCTCCAGCTCGGTCGGGATCGTGTTGACGTAATCGGTCGACGTCAGCGCCGGCAGCGCCACCCGCTGTTCACCGGCCCGCTCCAGCAACCGCAGCATCAGGTATCGCGCTCGGGCCGGCCCCGACTGCTCCAGAAGCGCGTCGAAGGATTCCAGCCACTCGGCGGTTTCCTCGGGATCGATGTCGGGCAGGTAGGACGCGACGCCCTCGCGGATCACCCGCACCCGGTCGGGTTCGCTTGTGCCGGTTGGATTCTTCGCCAGATCGTGGCGGACGAACTCGGTGGTCAACGCACTACTCCTTTGTAGGCGGCCGACCGGCTTGTGGCTGGTCGAGCCGTCGCGGATTGACGTCTTCGGCTGGGTCTGGGTGCTGCGGCCCTTGTGGGGGATGCTCCTATCGTGCCGCACCGGATGTCGCGCCGCGCAGTCCCCGGCCAAGCTGGTGCGCGACGCCGCCATGACGGCGGCCGACGACGCCCGTCGACGTCACCCGGTAACGTCAGCAACTGTGCGGATCGGATGGCTCGGCTGGCCCGGATGGCCCGCCACTGCGCGGGCAGCGGGCTGTGTCGCGGCCGTGTTGATCGCCGTCGTCGGCTGTACGACCGTCACGGACGGTTCACCGGGCGCCGATGAGGCGATCGCCCCCGCGTACCGGACGTCGGTGTCCGTGTCGGTCTCGGAGTCGTCGGTCACCTCGAGTATCAGAGAGTCGCGGCATCAGCAGTCGCTGACCACCCAAGCCATCTTCCAGGTGTGCAAGGCGTTTGCCGAAAGCAGTAAAGAGGCGGTCGACCGGGTGAACGACTACGTCGCCGCCACCAACCAGGGCCGCGACACCTCGGGCACCGAGCAGCCGGCGATCGATGCCCTCAACCACAGTGCCGAGACCGTCGCAGGCAACGACAAGGGCCCGGTGTCGCAGCAGCTGCGGGAGGCGCTCAACGCCTACAACGACGCCGCACACGAGGTGGCGGGCGCGATTCGCGCGCACGCCGGGATCGATCAATTCAATCAGCGGGTCAATCAGCTCAACGACACCAAGACCACCGCCGTCAAGCTCTGTCGGGCGTCCCTTTGAGTGGGCTGATGTGCAACGCTTCGGGCTATGCGACGATAATTTCCACTGCACGGCGTATTTGACGCTCGAGTGGCTTGAAACTGACAAGGAGGTCGCACGGTGGTGGCCGCGGATGACGCCCCGAGCTTTGCCCGCAAATTGGGCATCCAACCAGGGCAGGTTGTCCAGGAGTGGGGCTGGGACGACGACGCCGACGACGACATCCGCGGGGATGTAGAAGATGTTAGCGGCGGCGAGATGCTCGACGAAGACACCGATGAGGTGGTGGACGTCGTCTTGCTGTGGTGGCGCGACGACGACGGCGACCTGGTGGACACACTGATGGACGCGATCGCCTCGCTGGCAGACGATGGCGTGATCTGGGTGCTCACACCCAAGACCGGCAAGCCCGGTCATGTGCAGCCGGCCGAGATCGCGGAATCGGCGCCCACCGCCGGCCTGATGCCGACCTCCTCGGTCAATCTCGGCGACTGGAGCGCCAGCCGCTTGGTTCAACCGAAGTCACGCGCGGCCGGACGTCGGTGATGCTGCCGGTCGGTAGCACCGCACCGGATTTCACGCTGCCCGACCAGAACCGACAGCCGGTCACCCTCAGCGACTTTCGCGGCGCCAAAGACGTGCTGCTGATCTTCTTCCCGCTGGCTTTCACCGGTATCTGCCAAGGCGAACTCGATGAGGTTCGTGACCATCTGCCCGACTTCGAGAACGACGACCGCTCGGTGTTGGCGATCTCGGTCGGACCGGCACCCACCCACAAGGTGTGGGCGGCCCAGAGCGGGTTCCTGTTCCCGGTGCTCTCGGATTTCTGGCCGCACGGTGCCGTCAGCCAGGCCTACGGGGTGTTCAACGACGCCGCCGGCGTCTCCAATCGCGGCACGTTCGTCATCGACCGGTCCGGAACTGTTCGGTTCGCCGAGATGAAGCAGCCTGGGGAGGCCCGTGACCAGCGGCTGTGGGTCGACGCGCTGGCGGCGCTGAACACCTGAGCCGTTGATCGGCGTTTTGGGCGCCGAGTGGTCGGGGCGGTATCTTTGCCCGGCACGGGCGCGTAGCTCAGTGGTAGAGCTCTGGTTTTACACACCAGCGGTCGGCGGTTCGATACCGTCCGCGCCCACGACATTCGGGAGGAAGTCGCAATGCCCGCTCTTGCGCCGACCCCGTTCTTCACGTCCGACAACGGTGCCTTCGTTCCCAACCCGATTGCCAACGGCGGGTGGGGCCCGACCCTGGGCGGGCATGTGGTGGGCGGGCTGTTGGCAAGAAGCGTGGAGGCCAAGCGAGCCGATTCGGACTTGGTGCCTGCGCGCTTCACGGTCGACATCTTGCGCCGCGTGGCCGCCGAGCCCGTCGAGGTCCAGTCGAACGTGCTGCGCACCGGTCGTCGAAACCAGTCCATCGACGCGACCATGACACAGCGCGGAGAGGTGGTCGCCCGCGCCTCAACGCTTTTCCTTCGCCGCAGCGTGCAGCCCGCTGTGCTGCCGTGGACCACGCAGATCACCATGCCGCCGCCGCCCGCGGAGCCCGCGGAGTTCGACGATTCAGCACCACTTTTCATCCAACCTTACGGCCGCGACGCCGACGACGGTGACAACCCCTGGCAGTGGATGGGCCCGCGCTTCACGTGGATTCGGCATATTCACGCGCTGGTCGACGGCGAGCAGCCGACACCCTTTGTGTGCGCGGCCATGGCCGTCGACGTCACCGCATCCATGACCGGTTTCTCCGAGGCGGGACTGGGATTCATCAACGCCGACTACACGATGACGCTGTGCCGGCTGCCCGACGGTCCGCTCATCGGTCTGGCAGCATTGACGCACTACAGCGACGCCGGGATCGCCACTGGGAGCGCGAGCCTGTTCGACGTCCACGGGCCGATCGGTACCGGCCTGACCACCGCCGCGGCCAATCCGCATTTCCTCGGGGCGAGCCAGTAGCGGCATTCGCGGGCTTGCCGCGTCTCGGAGATGTGTTTCATCAAAGATGTTGCAGCGCGCCGGAAACGAGCCTCTTTCGAGGTCACGGCACTCGTCGGTTGCGGTGTGACGCGGCGACGGGTCAAGAATCTGACGGCCGCTGCCAGCGCAGCCGACTGTGTGTGGTCACGCCTGCGTCGTCGGTCCTGGTCGCCGACAGGGTGAGGGTGTCCCCGTCAACCTCAGCGTGCCGAAACTGCGGTTGCGTCAGCAGCTCCGGCACCATCGAGACGGTGACGGCATGCTGCAGGATCGAGGTTTCCTCGTCGACCGAGAAGCGTCCACCGTAGGAGATGTAGCCGCCCATGTCCGAGTCGGCGAGCTGAGCGGACATGTGACCGTCGGCGGTGTAGAGGATCAAGCCGCGCGGCACGTTGCCGAGTGGATGCCTCTCCTCACCGGTGGCGGTGTTCCGAGCCACGAAGGACACCAATTGCCAGGCCCCGAGCACCGCATCTCGTAGCGTCACTATGTCCATCCTCGCCGTCGCTGGTGCTGTGCCGTCATTCCGTCCCGGAGGTGAATCTGAGATGGCCCTTGCGTGACGGTTCAGCGTGAGCCGGGCCGGTGTGGCCGGCGCACGCTATGAATCTACGGTGAGCAACCAGCATGTGAATCTGACCCCGCAGGAACGTTCGCTGATCGGCGAGAGCGATCCCGACGCGCTCGAGCGCATGGATGAAAAGCAGCTCAAGGATTTACAGCACCGGCTCAGGACCGCGCGTGAGAAGAATTTCAGCTTGTTGAGGCGGCAAGGCGCGGTCCGGGTAGCGGCCGAGGGTTCCCGCGGCGCTGCCCAGCCGGCCAACGAGCGACGCGGTGAAAAGGTGGAGGTCTTCGACGAGGCGCTGGCCCGGGTCGGCCAGCGCCTCGGTGCCGTCTAGGGTGTCGCATCGCGCTGATGCCGGGGATATCGGCGACCCGTCACCTGTACAAGACGCCCACTGCGGCGCGGGTGGCCGATGGGATGGTCGCGTTCGCCGACGCTGGCCGACCAGCACGCCTTAAAGTCGAACGGCGCACATCCGCATCGCCGTCGAACCGTTGGAGGAGACCTGCTCATGAGTTCGTGGCTGGTGAACGAAATCCCCTCCGGGGCATTGCTTGTCGGCCTTATCGTGGTCATCGCGGGCGGAGCGGCGTCAATTCAGCGGTACGTCCGTCGGCGCTTCCCATCGCTCAAGGGTGACGCGCACAACGACGGCACGAAGTTCACCTATGGCTTCATCGGGTTTTTCTATGCGTTCTTCATCGGATTCGTCGTCAACTCGCTGTGGGGTCAGAA
This sequence comes from uncultured Actinomycetota bacterium, assembly GCA_963753995.1. Classification (GTDB taxonomy): domain Bacteria; phylum Actinomycetota; class Actinomycetes; order Mycobacteriales; family Mycobacteriaceae; genus Mycobacterium. The sequence goes on from CAVWEO010000019.1 coordinate 10,956, forward strand.
CAACGCCGCAGACGGCTACGCACGCGCCGAGGGCGCAGCAGCGGTGCAAATGGCAAGGGACGCGGGGGTGTTCGAGGTACCGGATCGCGACCGCATCCGGCAGAGTCTGCTGACGTACGAACAGGCGGCGATTGCCGAGTGGTCACACGCCGAGAACGGTCATTCGAAAGATACCGACGTCGCACTGGCCCGCCTCGACAAGGTCTACGACGGGGTAGCCGCCAAGACCGACGCGCAGAAGACCCTTCTCTCGACGTCCTTTGCCAACCTCGACAAGATCAGCCAGGCACGCACCGTGCGGCTGCTCACCGCGCGCGAGGACGCCGGACTGCCGTGGTCACTCTGGGCGGTCATCTTCCTGACCAGCACCATGGTCCTTGGGATCGTGATCGTCTACGGCGTCGAAAATCCCATCCTGCACTACCCGATGGTGGCGATCGTCGCCGTCATCGTCGCGACCAATCTGTCTCTCATCCTGCAACTGGCGCATCCGTACGCCGGTGAGGTGTCGACGACCTCGGACCCCCTGCAACACGTGGTTGCGGTGCTGTCAGGGAACTAGCACGACCTTGCCGATGTTTTCTCGCGCCGCCAGGATCCGGTGTGCCTCAGGGGCATTGGCGAATGGCACCGCGGCGTGCACGACCGGAGACGCGGTGCCGTCGGCCAGTGCCGCCGAAAGCGGTCCGATCCAGGGCTCGAGGGTGCCGCGGTCATCCCACAGCCGCAGCATGTTGAGGCCGATGACAGTCTTGGAGTTCTCCATCTGTTTGATCAGATTGAACCCGCGCAGCATCGCCAGCACCTGCGGGGCCGCACGGCGCAGCGACCGCTTCTCGCCCTGTTGCATCGCCGAGAAGCCATAGGCGACAAGCCGTCCGCCCGGTCGCAGCAGGTCCATCGAGCGCCGCAGCGAGGTACCGCCGAGTGCGTCGAGCACCATGTCGTAGGTCCCCAGGCCTTTCCACCAACCGTCACGGCGGTAGTCGATGGCCTTGTCGATCCCGAGCGCCGCGAGCTGAGCGTGCTTACCCGGCGACGCGGTGCCATGCACGGTCGCACCCGCCGCCTTCGCGAGCTGTATCGCCGCGATGCCGACACCGCCGGCGGCGGCGTGCACCAACACCTGCTCGCCGGCTCGCAGTGAGCCGTAACCGTGCAGCGCCGCCCATGCCGTCGCGTAGTTGACCGGAACCGCGGCGCCCTGCTCGAAGCTCATCGAGTCCGGCAGCGGGACAGTGTCATTGGCTCCTGCGTTGACGATCTCGGCGTATCCGCCGAAACGCGTTCCGGCCAGCACGCGCTGGCCCAGCCGTGCAGGATCGACGCCGTCGCCGACCGCCTCGATGGTTCCGGCCACCTCGTAACCGACCACGCTGGGCACCTTGGGCGCATCGGGGTAAAGCCCGACCCGGGCGAGGTGGTCGGCGAAGTTCACACCGGCCGCGCGCACCGAAACGCGCACCTGGCCGGCAGCGGGCGGCGGCGGATCGGGACGGTCCTGCACCTGCAGGACCGATGGGGGACCGTGCTTGGTGATGACGACCGCGCGCATGCTGCTCACTTTCCCGGAGGTGCGAAGAACTCCAATGCGATGCCATCGGGATCACGGAAGCTCAACCCCGAGCCGTACGACGCGTCGACGATGCCACCATGCTGGATGCGGAGCTCGACCGAGTCGGTCCATCCAGGTCTCGAGCTCGGCCCGGTTGGCGCAGCCGAAACCGACGTGGTCCAGGCCCACCCGGAACTCGCTGAAGCGCTCGTCGGGTGCCGGATGCTCGTGTTTGTGAATTCCGAACAGGGTGCCGCCGTCGAGGACCCACACCAAGTGCCGGAATCCGGCGGCGGTGTGTTCGTCGATCACCGGGTCGGCGTCGAAAAGCCGGCGGTACCAGGGACCGCTGACAGCCATGTCGCGGACGGTCAGTGCGACGTGGTGGAGTCCCGGGAAAGCCATGTCTGTCGTTCCTTTCTGGCCGGTGCGCGCGGGCCGCTCAGCAGGCAGGCCATCCAAGTGTGACCTACGTCGCACCCGAGTTCGAGGGTGGCGAGCGCCACATTTACTTCGACTGCCTAATTAGTCATGCTTGGTACATGACCTCGCAGCTGACTCCCGAGCGCACCGACTCCGACGTTCTGCCCAAGGACTTCGACGCCGTCACCGGACCGATCTGGCTCCAGCCGTGGTTCTGGTTGGCCATCGTCGGAGTTATCGGCATGGTCGTGCTCACCATCCTCATCTAGACCTAAACGACCCGCCAGCCCCGGCGCGCGCGCACGCGCATATCCCACAGATAGAGCCGGTAGCCGGCGATCCACGCTTGGCGGGGAATCAGTCGGTCGGCCACCCGCAGGCCGGCAAGTAACCACTCGAATCGCCGTTGCTGGGATTCTGACCAGCCCAACCGCATCATGGTCGCGGAACTCCGGAGGCAGAAAGCCCGTCGTCGCGAACAGATTGAACGGTCCGGCGATCGCGCGCAACGGCCAGGGCAGAAACGCCATCGCGGCCACCCCGCGCAGATGCTCGCGGACCGGCGGATCGATTCGCAGGTCCGCCAGCGCCCGCTTCCAGTAGTCGTCGAACGCGGCCCGGTCCGGTGGCCACATCGCCTCGCGCACCTGCAACGTGGTACCCAACCGCCGCGCATCCAGGTACACCGCGTCGGCGGTCGCCTCGTCGAGCGGGCCGTGCAGGTATTCGTGCTGGTCGACGAAATAGCGGTACAGGCAGGCGGCTACCCATAGCTGCAGCCCTGGATCGAATGCGTTGTAGGACACCGGGCTCGACGCAGTCGACCGCACCTGCCGGTGCGCGGTGTCGAGGGCGGCACGGATCAGCGCGCGATCAGAATCGGTGCCGATCGTCGCGACGGCCAGATACGTGCCGGTGGTGCGTGCCCGTTTGAACGGATGCTTGTAGACATTGCCGCTGTCGACCGGACTTTCCAGGACGCCATAGCCGACTCCCGGCAGCGACAGTTGCATGATCACGTTCGCGGCCGGCAACAGTGCGGCAGCAGGATTCAGCAGGTCGGCGACCCCGGTGACGGGTCGTCTCACCGGGGACATTCCTCGACGCGAGGCTCCATCAGCCGAGTAGACCACGTGTGAGACGCTGCGGGAGTGTTTGGCACCACGCGGCGTATCCGGGTTGTGGGTGTGCTGTTGGGGTACCTGACCGATCTCGTGTTGGCCGATCCACGCTCGGGCCATCCGGTGGCGGGATTCGGTGCTGCGGCGGCCGTCGCTGGAGCGGGTCACCTATCGCGACAGCCGGGCCGCGGGCGCGATTCACGTCGCCGTACTGGTCGGCGCGGTGAGCGTGATCGGCGCTGCGCTGCGACCGGCAGTCGCGCCGGTTCGGCGTGTGCGGCTCGATCGTGGCGACCGCTCTGGCGACCTGGGTCGCGCTGGGCGGAACATCGCTGGCGCGCGTCGGATCGGCGATGGGCGAGCTGCTGGTGCGCGGCGACCTCGAGGGTGCCCGCCGGCTGTTGCCGTCGTTGTGCGGGCGTGATCCGGCGACGCTGGATGCCTCGGGTTTGACCCGGGCGACGGTGGAATCGTTGGCCGAGAACACCTCTGACGCGCAGGTGGCGCCGCTGCTGTGGGCGTCGGCAGGCGGTGCGCCCGCTGTGCTTGCATATCGCGCCATCAACACCTTGGACGCGATGATCGGCCACCGCTCGCCGCGCTATACCCGATTCGGCTGGGCGGCAGCCCGATTGGACGACGCGGCGAACTATCTCGCCGCGCGGGTGACGGCGGCGCTGACAGTGGCTTGTGCGCCGGTGGTCGGCGGCTCGCCACGGCGTGCGGTGGCCGCCTGGCGTCGCGATTCGAAGCGACACCCCAGCCCCAACGCCGGGGTTGTCGAAGCGGCGTTCGCCGGTGCACTGGGCGTGCAACTCGGCGGCCCCACCCAGTATCACTACGAGTTGCAGATCCGGCCGGCTCTCGGCGACGGTCTGCCGCCGAGGGTGCCCGACATAGACCGCGCCGTGCGGCTTTCCCGGGCGGTGCAGGCGGCCACGGTGGTGGTCGCCGCGATCAGCGTCGTCGGCCGTAGCGGTCGGTGAGCTTGTCTTCGACGGTCGCGGGCGCCGGCTTGCCCGCCGGTTGAGGTGCCCGCGCCTTGTCGCGCGGCGAGCCTGAACTTCGGCATACACGAAGTAGCCCAACAGAATCGGCGCAATGACGCCGAACGTGATCCACTGGATGCCGTAGGACAGGAACGGACCCGCGTCCAGGTGGGGCAGCTCGATGACACCGAGGCCGCCGGGCTGGTTGTCGACCAGTTGCAGGTACGAGCCGGTCAACGGCGTGTCGATCAACGTCGCGATCTGGCTGGTGCTGATCGAATATACCTGTCGCACACCATCACTGACGAAGGACTTTTTGTCCAACACCGGGCCTTCGGAGTCGCGCAGACGACCCGTGATGGTCACCGCTCCGCGAGGCGGGGCAGCGATCGGCGGTACCCGCGAGCCTGGAAGCGGCCGCACGTAGCCGCGGTCGACCAGCACGGTGGGGCCACCGTCGACGACGAACGGCAGCAGCACCTCCATGGCCTGGTCACCTTCGGCGACCCGGAGCCGGGCCACCACCTGCTTGTCCGGTAGGTAATGCCCGGTTGCGGTCACCCTGCGCCACTGCTCGTCCGAGGCCGACGAATCCTGCTGCGGCAACAGCATTTTCAGTGGCACCGGCTCGGTGGTCAGCGAATGCTGGATCTGGTCGTTCTCCCGCGACGTCTTGGTGTTCTTTCCGAGCTGCCACGGCGCGAGCACGCTGAAGCACAGGTAGGTGAACGCGATCACCACGACGGCCAGCGCAATCCAGCCCGGCCGCAGCAGGAAGGCCAGGCGGCGCATCAGCCGGGCCCGTCCTGAGCCAGCTGCTCGTCGACCCAGCTGTGCAGCCCGGGCAACGACGCCTCGATGGCGGCGAAGGTGGTCTCGAAGTCGTGGTTGTCGCCGTAGTACGGGTCATCGACGTCGAGAACGTAAGCGCCGGAACGGGGGTCGAATGACCGGAGCATCCGGATCCGGTCGGGGCCGATGCCCAGCTGCTGGAGCAGCGGCACATGGTTGCGGGCCAATGCGATCACCAGGTCGGCGTTGATGTGGTCGATGTCGACCTGCGCCGCGCGGTGGTCAGTGGGATAGCCGTGGGCGCGCAGCACCCGGTTTGCCCGCTCGTCGGCGGAGGCGCCGATGTGCCACCCGGCGGTACCCGCGCTGGTCACCCGCACGGCGTCGTCCAGTCCCCGCTCGCTGATCTGCTGGGCGAACATCTTCTCCGCCATCGGCGAACGGCAGATGTTGCCGGTGCACACGAACGTGACGTGCAGCCGTTCGGCCCGGCGATTGACTTCAGACACCCAATGCCCTCCGCAACTCATCGACCGTCGCGACGTGCACTGTGCCGGTGGGCACCTCAGCGTCGGCGAAATCGGCCCGCCCGTATCCCCAGCCGACCACCACGGCCTCGATCCCGTGGGCGGCCGCGCCTTCCACGTCGTGGCGGCGGTCGCCGACCATGAGCACCCGCTGGGGTAGCGGCTGCAGCTGCGCCAAAGCGTGCGCGAGCACGTCGGCCTTGGCGGCGCGAGAGCCGTCGACACTGGCGCCGGCGATCACGTCGAAGTGCTCGTCGAGGCCGAAGTGGGCCAGGATGCGTTGCGCGGTGGGCTCCGCCTTCGAGGTGGCAACCGCCAGACGTACGCCCGCGGTGCGCAAATCGGCCAGCAGCGGCGCGATCCCCTCGAAGAGGCTGTTGATGGCCCAGCCCCGGGTGGTGTAGTCGGCGCGGTAGGCAGCGATCGCGGCGTCGGCGTGCTCGCCGAGGCCCATGGTCTGGAAGGTGTGATGCATCGGTGGACCGACGATCTTGCTGGCCAGGTCGCCGGCAGGCACGGCGGCACCTATTTCACTCAGCGCGTGGCAGAAGCTGGACACGATGCCTTCGGCCGAATCGGTCAGGGTGCCGTCGAGGTCGAAGATCACCAGTTGAGGTCGAGTGCGCAATAAGGGATCGGAGACCGTGCCTGTCACGTTCCCATTGTCGCGGATGCCGGCGGGCGCCGGTGATCGTGTCCCGATACCAGGCTTCGCCGCGCGGTCGTTACTGTTTCAGATGTGGCGAGTCAGGATTCGAGCGCGTCGATTCCGACGGCTGCGACGCGCTATCACGGCGATCAGGCCGCCGAACCCGGCATGCTGGATTTCGCCGTCAACGTCCGCCAAGCCCAGCCACCCTCCTGGCTGCTGGATCGGCTGGCTGCCCGGCTTCCCGACCTGGGGCGATACCCCGCCGCCGACGACGAGCGCGCGGCGCTTGAGGCCGTCGCCGCCCGGCACCGACGTTCGGCCGATCAGGTCGCGTTGCTGGCCGGAGCCGCCGAGGGATTCGCGTTGCTGGCGAACCTACGCCCGGCGTTGGCGGCCGTGATCGCGCCGTCGTTCACCGAGCCGGACGCGGCGCTGCGCTCGGCCGGCGTCGCGGTGCAGCACGTGGTGCTCGATCCGCCGTTCGGGCTCGACGGAGCGCGGGTCCCCGATGAGGCCGACCTCGTCGTGGTCGGCAACCCGACCAACCCGACCGCGGTTCTGCACACCCGCCAACAGATCCTGGCGCTGCGGCGGCCCGGCCGCATCGTGGTGGTGGACGAGGCTTTCGCCGACGCTGTTCCGGGCGAGCCGGAATCGTTGGCCGACACCTCCCTGCCGGATGTCCTGGTGTTGCGCAGCTTGACCAAGACGTGGTCGCTGGCCGGGCTTCGGGTCGGCTACGCGCTCGCGGCCCCGGAACTGCTGACCCGGCTGACCGCCACCCGGCCGCACTGGCCGATGGGCACCTTGCAGTTGACCGCCGTCGCCGCTTGCTGTGTCCCCTCAGCGGTCGACGAAGCCGAGGCAGGCGCCCGGCGGCTGGCGGCGACGCGGGCCGAGATGGTGGCCGGACTGCGGTCGGCCGGCGTCGAGACCGTCGACGGCGTCGCTCCGTTCGTGCTGTTCACCGTCGGTGACGCGGCGCTGATGCGAAAGCATCTGCACAGCAAGGGAATTGCAGTACGACGATGCGATACGTTCGTCGGCTTGGACGGGGAGTATCTGCGGGCCGCGGTTCGACCGGAGTGGCCGGTGCTCGTCGAGGCGATCGCCGACAGCGGGGTGGCGCGATGACGGTTCGGTTGGGCGCGGTGATCGAGGCGCTGGACGCGGCGTACCCGCCGAGGCTTGCGCAATCATGGGATTCGGTCGGTCTGGTCTGCGGCGACCCCTCCGATGCCGTGAGGTCGGTGACCATCGCAGTCGACGCCACGGCAGCGGTGGTCGACGCGGTTCCCGACGGCGGCCTGCTGGTGGCACACCACCCGCTGCTGCTGCGCGGGATCGACACGGTTGCCGCCGACACCCCGAAGGGTGCCTTGATCCATCGCCTCATTCGTTCTGGGCGTTCGCTGTTCACCGCGCACACCAACGCCGACGCGGCGTCGCCTGGTGTCTCCGATGCGTTGGCGCACGCGCTCGGGTTGACCGTCGAGGCTGTCCTGGAACCCACACCTGCGAATCAGGAGTTGGACAAGTGGGTGATCTTCGTGCCGCCTGAGAATGCGGATGCCTTGCGGGCGGCGATTTTTGCGGCCGGAGCGGGGCACGTCGGCAACTACTCCCACTGTAGCTGGAGCGTCGCGGGCACCGGCCAGTTCTTGCCCGAGGACGGCGCGACGCCGGCTAAGGGCAGGGTGGGGGCGGTGGAACACGTGGTCGAGGATCGGGTCGAGGTGGTCGCGTCCGTCCGGGTGCGCCATCAGGTGCTCGCGGCGATGCGTGCGGCGCACCCGTACGAAGAGCCGGCCTTCGACATCGTGGCGTTGGAGCCGCTGCCCAGCAATGTCGGGCTGGGCCGAATCGGTTCCCTACCGTGTCCAGAACCCTTGAGTGCGTTCGTCGCCCGAGTCTCAGCGGCCTTGCCGCAAACGTCGTGGGGAGTGCGGGCCGCAGGCGAGCCGGGCGCGCTGCTGACGCGGGTCGCGGTGTGCGGTGGCGCGGGCGACTCACTGTTGGACGTCGCGGCGGCCGCCGACGTGCAGGCCTACGTGACGGCGGATTTGCGCCACCACCCGGCCGACGAGCACCGTCGCGCATCCGGCGTGGCGCTGATCGACGTCGCCCACTGGGCCAGCGAATTCCCCTGGTGCGAGCAGGCTGCCGAGGTGTTGCGATCGGCGTTCGGCGCCGCGCTATCGGTCGACGTCTGCCGGATTCGCACCGATCCCTGGAACATCGACAACCCCTGCGGGGGAGAGGACGCATGAAAGCCGAAGTCGCACAGCAGCGCTCGCTGCTCGAAGTCGCGGAGCTCGATGCCGAGCTGGCCAAGATGGACCATCGGGCCGGCCGTCTGCCCGAGCGCGCCGAGATCGAGCGGATCCACACCGAGCAGGTCGCTGCCGGTGATCGGCTGGGGGCGCTGCAGATTGCGTTGGAAGACCTGGACACTCAAGTCTCGCGTTTCGAGTCGGAAATCGACGGGGTGCGTCAGCGCGAGGATCGGGACCGCTCGCTGCTGCAATCCGTGGCAGATTCCAAGCAATTGTCGGAGCTGCAGCACGAGTTGGAGACTCTGCAGCGCCGTCAGTCCAGCCTGGAGGATTCGCTGATCGAGGTGATGGAGCACCGCGAGCAGCTGCAAAACCAGCGGGCCGCAGAGGAAGCCGTCATCGAGGGGCTGCAATCCGATCTGGCGGCCGCGCAGCATGCTCTGGACACAACGCTGGCCGATATCGACCACCATCGGCGTGTTCACGCGTCGCGCCGCGACGAGATCGCCGCCGGGCTGGCACCGGAGCTGTTGGCGCTCTACGAACGACAGCGCTCCGGCGGTGGCCCCGGGGCGGGGCTGATGCAGGGCGGGCGATGCGGGGCGTGCCGGATCGAGATCGACCGCGGTGAGCTGGCGCGGATCTCGGCCGCCGCTGACGACGAGGTGTTGCGGTGCCCTGAATGCAGCGCAATCCTGTTGCGGCTCAAGGGTGTTAGTCGGTGAAGGTCGTTGTCGAGGCCGACGGCGGATCGCGCGGCAACCCGGGGCCGGCGGGCTACGGGTCGGTGGTGTGGAGCGCCGACAGGTCCATCGTGCTGGCAGAGAGCAAGCAGGCAATCGGTCAGGCCACCAATAACGTTGCCGAATACCGGGGCTTGATAGCGGGTTTGGAGGAAGCTGCGAAACTGCACGCCAGCGAAGTCGCGGTGTCGATGGATTCCAAACTGGTCGTCGAGCAGATGTCCGGACGCTGGAAGGTCAAGCATCCCGACCTTGCCGAGCTGCACGCCCAAGCTCGCACACTGGCCTCGCGATTCGAGCGAGTCAGTTACACGTGGATCCCGCGGGCCGAGAACTCTCACGCCGACCGGCTGGCCAACGAGGCGATGGATGCCGCGGCCGAACTGCCCGCGCAGCCCGTCGTCGGCGAGACTCACTCGGCGCCGGGGTGGACCGGTGCGCGTGGTGCTGCCACACGTCTGCTGTTGCTGCGGCACGGCCAGACCGAATTATCGGTGCAGCGGCGCTATTCGGGCCGCGGCAATCCTCAGCTGACCACGCTGGGTCGACAGCAGGCCGACGCGGCTGCCAGTTACCTGGGGGCGCGCGGCGGAGTCGCTGCGGTGATCAGTTCGCCGTTGCAACGCTGTCAGGACACCGCGGCAGTGGCCGCCAAACGACTGGGCCTGGACGTCGTGGTCGATGACGATCTGATCGAGACAGATTTCGGCGCGTGGGATGGGCTGACGTTCTCCGAGGCCGCCGATCGCGACCCTGAATTGCATCGACAGTGGTTGCGCGACACCAGCATCGAGCCTCCTGGCGGGGAAAGCTTCGACGACGTCAACCAGCGGGTCTCGCGGGCGCGGCATCGCATCATCGCGGAGCACGGTGGCAGCACGGTGTTGGTGGTGTCACATGTGACCCCGATCAAGATGCTGCTGCGCGAGGCTCTTGATGCCGGACCGGGCATCCTCTACCGGTTGCACCTGGATCTGGCGTCGTTAAGCATCGCGGAGTTCTATCCCGACGGCGCCTCTTCGGTCCGGCTGGTCAATCAGACCGGATATCTGGGTTAGTGATCGTCGGCATCCGGGTAGTCGGCCAACCGTGGAGTGGTTAGCGTCGCACGCCTTCGCTATCGGATCGGCGTTGCTGGCCGCCCTGTTCGCCGCGGTGGGCATCGTCGTCCGGCAACGTGCCATTCAGATCGGAGCCGACGATCCCGAGGATGCGGGCGCGATCGTGACGTCCTGGATCCGCCAGCCGTCGTGGTGGTTGGGCACGGTGGGAGCGATCGGCGGGTACGTGTTCCAGGCGCTGGCGTTGGCGCACGGCTCGCTGTTGCTCGTGCAGCCGTTGCTGGTTTCGTCGCTGCTGTTCGTGCTGCCGCTGGGTGCGCGGTTCTCCAATCAGCATGTGCGAGCGCGTGATTGGTGCTGGGCCGTGTTGTTGACGGTGGCGCTGACCGTCTTTGTTCTGGTGGGCCAGCCGCGCGAAGGCCACTATCGCCCGCCGGTGCCCGCATGGAGCGTGGCCCTGGGCACCTCGGTGCCCGTGGTGATTGTCTGCGTTCTGGCAGCGCGCCGCACGGTTGGTCGACGCCGGGCCACGCTGCTGGCCGGCGCCGTCGCGGTGCTACTCGGCATGGTCGCGGTGTTGACGAAGGTCAGCACGCACCGGCTGGCCGCGCACGGCTGGCATGGTTTGCTGACGGTGCCGGCGCCGTATCTACTCGTCGCCCTCGCGGTCACGGTGACGGTCTTGCAGCAGTCGGCATTCCACGCCGGCGCCTTGCAGGCCTCCGTACCGATCATGCTGGTCGGTGAGCCGGTCGTTGCCGTGTTGCTGGGTGTCGTCATCCTCGGTGAGCACCTGGCGGTGCGGGGTGCCGGGACGGTGATCCTGGCGATGGCGGTCGGTGCGATGACGGCCGCGACGATCGCGCTCGGGCGCGACTCGGCTGCTGCCGGCCAGGCGGCCGAAACGTCCGAACAACCGGAAGTAGCTCGAAATTAAGCTGTGAAACACCTAATGTCAGCAGCTCGGGGCCTCCTTATGTCAAGAAAGTGGCGAAGGATGTTGACTAGCACCACACACGCCCGCGCTGACGCGACCGTCATCCGGCTGTCCGGCGTGCTGAACGCGCGCACCTATCAGCAGGCGCGCGACTCGATCATCAAGGTTGCCGTCGACGAGGTCACCGCCGTGATCGTCGACATCAACGACCTCGCAGTGATTGACGACCAGAGCTGGGCCGTCTTCACCAGCGCCCGCTGGCTTGTCCAACAGTGGCCGGATGTCCCGATAGCGCTGGTGTCCAGCGACCCGGGTGTGCGTAAGCGCTTGACTGACCGGTCGGTTGCCCGCTACGTCCCGGTTTACGACACCCTGGCCGCAGCAGGCGACGCCATCGGCGGCGGAACGTGCCGCTACCGTCATCGCGCCCGCGAAAAGTTCGGCCCGCACTCATCCAGCGTGAATTCCGCGCTGCTCTTCACCCACGATCACCTGGTGGCATGGTCGATGCGCGACAAGATCCCGGTGGCCAGCACGGTGGTGACCGTCTTTGCCGAGAACGCTCTGAGCTACACCGGCGACGGGTTCGATGTGCGCCTCGAGGGCACCGCTGAAGAGGTGGTCATTGCGGTATCGGACTCCAGTACCGCGTCGGCGATTCGGCGGGAGCGTCCGCGCGGGAGTTGCCCCTCGGGGTTGGACATCGTCTCCGCGCTTTGCCGTCGCTGGGGAAGCGCCCCAACGTCCGCAGGTAAAACGGTGTGGGCACGCATCGGTCCCGGCGACACGTTCGCCGGGATCACCGGATTGGCGTGCTGACCCGCTCTAGGCGGCGTCATGGAAAATGAGCCCGAGCGCGTACCGCTCACCGGACCGCACCACGGACAGGCCGTGGCGCACCGCGGCAGCCGACCAGCCGCGCGCAGATGACACCGGCCGGTCTCGAGTGGTGAAGAGGTAGCCGTGGCCTTGGGGCAATTGTGTGGCGGTGCCGCGCGACTGGGCCCGCGCGCGTTGTTCGACAAGCATGAACTCGCCGCCGCTGAACTCGGTGGCGGGGTCACTCAGGTTGATCACCACCTGAAGTGGAAACACCAAGTCGCCGTAGAGGTCTCGATGCAGGGCGTTCCAATCGTCGGTTCCGTATCTGAGTAAGAGGGCGGTCGATTTCGTCTGGCCGGCGGCATGGCAGATGTCCAGCCACTCGCCCAAGGTGTCGGGCCAAGGTGCGTCACGGCCCAACTTCGCCCACCAATCGCGTGCGATCGGCAACAGTCGCGGATAAAGCGCCTGCTTGAGCTGCTCGATCGGCTCCGGGTACGGCGCTTGGAAGTAGCGATACTGACCGGAGCCGTAGCGACGGGCACCCATGTCGACGGTGGAGCGGAACAGATCGTCGTCGACGAAGAGCGTGCGCAGCCGCCGCGACTCGGTGGGCGTGAGGAGCCTGGGCAGTAGCGCACCGCCGACGGCGCTGACGGCGGCGGCAATGGCGGCCCAGTCGCCGGTGTCGACGCGTTTCGTCGATGCATTCGTCGGCATCGGACCTCCCTTCTCGCTCCGTAGACGATAGGGCTGCGGTCAACGTGAGGTCGTGTCGGACCGCAGGTTTACTATCGAATGTATGTTCGAATCACTGACGGCGATCGATCCGGCGGACTCGGAACCCGCGCTGGTCGAGCGCATTGCCGACTTGGAGCGGATCAAGAGCGCCGCAGCGGCGGGTCAGGCTCGAGCGGCAGCTGCGTTGGATGCGGCGCGGCGCGCCGCGGAGGCGGTGGCCGGAATGCCGGCCCGGCGGCGCGGGCGCGGGATCGCCAGTGAGATCGAGATCGCGCTGGCCCGGCGGGACTCGCCGGCGCGGGGTAACCGGCATCTGGGTTTTGCCAAGGCGTTGGTGCACGAGATGCCGCATACGTGGGCGGCTCTCGAGGCCGGAGTGTTGACCGAATGGCGCGCCACGTTGATCGTGCGCGAGAGTGCGTGTCTCGACGTCGAGAACCGACGAATGCTGGACGCCGAATTGTGTTCTGACAGCGGCGACCTGGACGGAATGGGGGACGCCCGGGTGGCTGCTGCGGCAAAGGCGATCGCCTATCGGCTCGACCCGCACGCGGTGGTCGACCGGGCCGCGAAGGCGGAAACCGAGCGCACGGTGAGCATCCGGCCCGCACCCGACACTATGACGTATCTGACCGCATTGCTGCCGGTGGCGCAGGGGGTCTCGGTGTATGCGGCGCAGCGGCGCGCGGCCGACACCTGTGCTGACGGGCGTTCTCGGGGACAGGTCATGGCCGATGCATTGGTGGAGCGAGTCACGGGCCGCAGTGCCGCCGCGCCCACACCGATCGCGGTGAACCTGGTGCTGTCCGACGAGACCCTGTTAGCCGGCTCCAACGAGCCAGCGGGTATCAGTGGTTACGGTCCCGTCCCGGCTGCGGTCACGCGCGAATGGGTTTCGCGCGCAGTCGGCGACGAGCGGTCGCGGGCCACGCTGCGCCGGCTCTATGCGCGTCCGACCTCCGGGGCTCTGGTGGGCATGGAGTCTCGAGCCCGGCTGTTTCCCGCGGGCTGGCAGCCGTCATCAGATTCCGCGATGAGCGTTGCCGGGCGCCGTACTGCGACGCGCCGATCCGCCATCTCGACCATGCCCGGCCACGGGCGGCCGGGGGCCCCACCGACGCGGTCAACGGGCTCGGATTGTGCGAACACTGCAACTATGTCAAGGAGGTCGCCGGCTGGGTCGTCAGACCGCAGGTCGCTGGAACAGCGCGGCACCCAGCGGAATTCACGACCCCAACCGGAAAGTCGTATCGGTCGGGGGCGCCTCCGCTTCCGGGATCGACGATGCGGATGGAGATCAGCGAGGTGGAAGTCGCCGTCGAAATAGCCATCTCCGGCCTACACGCCGCATAGCTGGCCGTTGGCCTGCGCATTCGGTAACGAGTACGGTATTAGCGCGGACGAGTTGGCTGGGCGGCCGCGGCTCGGGCTGTTGTGGCGCCGAGTCGAGGAAAGTCCGGACTTCACAGAGCAGGGTGATTGCTAACGGCAATCCGAGGCGACTCGCGGGAAAGTGCCACAGAAAACAGACCGCCACCCTCGCGGTGGTAAGGGTGAAACGGTGCGGTAAGAGCGCACCAGCATTTCGGGTGACCGGAGTGGCTAGGCAAACCCCACCCGAAGCAAGGTCAAGAAGGCCGCACCTCGGTGCGGTCGCGCAGGTGCTTGAGGGCTGCTCGCCCGAGCCTGCGGGTAGACCGCTCGAGGCAGCCGGCGACGGTGTGCCCAGATGGATGGTCGCCGCCGCGTTACCTGGTAACGCGGAACAGAATCCGGCTTACAGGCCAACTCGTTCGCCCTGGCAGCCCTGTTAGCCGGCGGAATTGTCCCAGTCGTCCGCGCGCAGAGCGTGCCCGCGTTACTCTTTGCCGATGATCGCGGGCGACAAGGCGCCTGACTTCATTCTCTACGACCACACCGGCCGGCCTAGGACGCTGTCAGTGTTCCTCGCCGAAGGCCCGGTGGTGCTGTTCTTCTTCCCGATAGCGTCTTCGCCGATCTGTACCGCCCAGGCTTGTCATTTCCGGGACCTCAGCACCGAATTCGCCCGGCTGGGCGCCCAGCGGGTGGGCATCAGCACCGACACCGTCGACAAGCAGGCCCACTTCGCCCGTCAGCGCTCCTTCGACTATCCGCTGCTCTCCGACGCGGACGGGGTGGTGTCTGAGCTGTTCGGGGTGCGCCGAGGCAGGCTCGCCAAACTGCGTGGATCCGTGGTGGCGCCCGAGCCCGCCTGGCGTGGCCGGCACACTCGGCGCCGCGGCCTGCTGGCCCGAATCTTGCCGGTCAGGCGGACCACGTTCGTCATCGACACCGACCGCACCATCCTCGAGGTCATCACCAGCGAGGTGCGCGCATCGGTGCACGCCGACCAGGCTTTGTCGTTTCTGAAGAACCGCGAGATGCCGCAATTTTCGCCGCATGCGGGCGCCGACGAATCGGTCGGCGACTGGTTCACCGCACCGGAAACCAAAGACGAGCCGAGCTTGGCCCGGCCTGGTGGCGGTCTGGCACTCGAGGCCCCGGTCGAAGCGCTCGACATCACCGCGACCCCGCCGCGCTGGCGCAGAAATGACGTCCGAGGCCAGATCTTGACGTCGTGTGTGCAGAACCCCTCGGTCGCAGAGATCGCCTCCCGGCTGTCCTTGCCGCTTGGTGCGACGCGGTTTTTGGTCGACGACCTGGTGACACAGGGTTATCTGCGGGTGCGGGAACCGCTCGGTGACTCGATGACGCTCGACGAACGACGTGAACTGATCAGCAGGACGCTGCGCGGCCTGCGAGCACTCCAAGGGTGAGTGCGTCGACTCAGCTCGACAGCTTGCGCACCGCGCGAAAGAGTTTGTCCAGCGTCGGCTCGAGCTGTCGACGGCTTTCGGCCGCCAACGCGGCCTCGCGCTGATAGAGCAGCCCGTAAGTGAAGGTGTCCTCGCCTGCGGCATGCGCCGCGTCGGCCTGCCGGCTCAGATGTTCGCGGCTGACCACGCTGTCCTGATGGTCGCCGAGCAGCGACTGCAGCTTCTTGGCTCGCCTGGATACCTTTTTCGCGCCGGTGGCATCCGCTGTGTAGCGAAGACGCTTGGCGCGTTTACGGATTCGGTGGAGTGCATCGTCACGATCGGCCGCGCCGTGAGTATGCCGCGCGGCCTTTGCTGCCTTGCGGACCTTCTTGCCGGCGGCGGCGACGGTCGCCGGCGCTGAGTCCCGATCCGCGGGTGGGGCTTTGGCCGACACCGCGTCCAACACGTCGAGCAGGCGGAAATATCGGGTTGACCGCATGGCGGCCAACGCATCTCGGAGTCCGGTGCGGTAGGTCTGATCGGCGCCGCCGACCAGGCGTTCCCGAACGGGGCCTCGGACCAGCTCCGGTGGCAGGTCGTCGAGAGCCCCGCGGTAGCGCTCGGCCAGCACCTCCGCATCGCGTGCGACTCCGAGCAAATTGCCCAGCTCGCGCAGCTCGTCGATCACTGCCGCGTCTCTGGCGAGCCCGAACGAATCCGGCGACGCCTGCAGCAGGCTGCGGATCTTGCGGGTGGTCACCCGCATCTGGTGGACCGCGTCGTCGGCTTCGGCGCGCACTGCGCGATCCCATGCCAGCAGTTCGCCGACTTGTTCGGCCAGCGCACGGTGCAAGGGGTCGTCCGGCAGGCCCGTCGGCGACGTGTCGAGCACCCGCGCCAGCTTGGAGCCATGACCCGCCGGTTTCGCACCGGCGTCCAGCAGTCGGCCGCACACCCGATCCATCAGCTCGGCGTTCGCGCCATCGCCGACGAGTTCGAGTTCCCACTCCCGCCAACGCTGCTCGGCGACGCCGCCATCGGCACCCCGGCCCGCGGTGACCTGGTCGTCGCAGAATTCGGCGATGACGGCGTCGTCGGCGCCGTGCAGCAGCTGTACCTGCCTGGTGGTGCTGATTCGCGCGACCGGGCTCACCGGGCGATCGCGCACGATGGCCAGCACCACGTCCAGCAGCTCGGTTGGAACCTGATCTGACGCATCGCTGCCCAGGGGCACCCGCACCTCGGTGCGAGCGTCGGAGCCCGCCGGCAACTTCAGATGCCAGCCCGCGTCGAGGCCACCGGTGCGGCGGCGCAACGTGATTCGGTTGGAGCTGCCAGATCACGCTCGACCGTGTCGAAGTACACGGCATCCAGTTGACTGCGTCTCGGCGCTTTCTACCCGGCCGACGCCTCGAGACCATCGAATGACGGCGGCTGGGTGGACGCGTCGACGTCGAACTTGCGCTCGACTTCGAGATGGCGCGACGGGCCGTTGGCGGACATTGCCCTAGCGTGCCACGCCGGGGAGCCGGCTGGAACCAGAGCATCAGAAGCTGTGCTCGTCGTCAGGGAATGTTCCCGATGCGACCTCGTCCGCGTACTGCGTTGCCGCGCGGTGCAATTCGCCGCCGACGTCGCCGAATCGCTTGACGAACTTGGCGGTCTTGCCGCTGGTGAGGCCGGCCATGTCCTGCCAGACCAGCACCTGGGCGTCGCAGTTGCGGCCCGCGCCGATCCCGACTGTGGGGATCGTCAACTTGCCGGTGATCTGGGTGGCCAGCTCGGCCGGCACCATCTCCATGACCACGGAGAAAGCCCCGGCCTCGGCGACGGCGATCGCATCGTGGATGGTCTGCTCGGCAGCGTCTCCGCGGCCCTGCACCCGGAAGCCGCCCAAGGTGTTGACGCTCTGGGGGGTGAAGCCGATGTGGCCCATCACCGGGATGCCGGCGGCGGAGAGAGCGGCGATTTGTGGGGCGACCCGCTCGCCGCCTTCCAACTTCACCGCGTGTGCGCCGGCTTCCTTCATGAAGCGGATCGCGGTGTCGAGCGCGGCAGCAGGGCCGGCCTCGTAGCTTCCGAACGGCAGGTCCGCGACCACCAGAGCATGCGGGGCGCCCCGTACGACGCCACGCACCAGCGGAATCAGTTCGTCAATGGAGACCGGCACCGTGGTGTCGTAGCCGTAGACGACGTTGGCCGCAGAGTCGCCGACCAGGAGTACTGGGATGCCGGCGTCGTCGAAGACGCGGGCAGTGGAGTAGTCGTAGGCCGTGAGCATCGCCCACTTCTGGCCTTCGGCCTTCATTGTCTGAAGGTGGTGAATACGGGTCTTGGTCCGAGGCGCGGCCGGCGAAGAAGGGGACGCGCCGTAAACAGTCTGTTCAGACATCATTGTCCCTAGTGGTGGTCGGTTCGATCCTCGAGGCCCAACGGGGTCCCCGGGTTCGTCTGACCCGACCAGTGTGCCACTTCAGGCCGCCGTGTGGACAGCCCACGCCCAGTGGATTTCCTCACACCGTGGCCCATCGGTCCATTCCGGTACCGCCTCTCGGCGGCGGACATACCATCGGCGCATGCAGCGCCTCAGCGGACTCGACGCCAGCTTCCTCTACCTCGAAACTCCATCCCAGCCCTTGCATGTCTGCTCAATTCTGGAGCTCGACACGTCGACGATGCCGGGCGGCTACACCTTCGACCGGCTCCGCGACGAATTGGCGTTGCGCGTCAAGGCAATGCCGCAGTTCCGCGAGAAGCTGGCCGACAGCGCGTTCAATCTGGACCATCCGGTGTGGGTGGACGACAACAACTTTGACGTGAGCCGGCATCTGCACCGGATCGGCCTCCCGCCACCGGGTGGGCGCATTGAGCTGGCCGAGATCTGCGGGCACATCGCCTCGTTGCAGCTGGACCGCACTCGTCCGCTGTGGGAGATGTGGGTGATCGAGGGCGTGGCGGGCACCGATGCCCAACAGGGCGGCCGCCTGGCGGTCATGACCAAGGTGCACCACGCCGCCGTGGACGGCGTGACCGGTGCCAACCTGATGTCCCAGCTCTGCAGCACCGAGGCGGACGCACCCGCCCCGGACCCGGTCGACGGCGTCGGCGGTGCCAACGACTTCGAGATCGCGATTACCGGTGCGCTCAAGTTCGCCGCGCGGCCCATGCGCTTCGCCAATGCGCTGACCGACACCGCATCGTCGGTGGTCAAGACGGTATTGCGGGCGCGCAGCGGCCAGACGATGGCACCGCCGTTCGCGGCCCCGCGGACCGCGTTCAATGACACCATCACCTCGCATCGCAACGTCGCCTTCGCGCAGTTGGACCTTGAGGACATCAAGAAGGTCAAGGATCACTTCGGCGTCAAGGTCAACGATGTGGTGATGGCGCTGGTGTCCGGCGTGCTGAGGCAATTCCTACTCGACCGTGGCGAACTGCCGGACTCGCCGCTGATCGCTATGGTGCCGGTGTCCGTGCACGAAAAGTCGGATCGGCCTGGGCGCAACCAGGTTTCGGGCATGTTCTCCAGCCTGCAGACCCACATCGCCGACCCGGTAGAGCGGATCAAGGCCATCTCTGACGCGAATTCGGTTGCGAAACAACATAGTTCGGCTATCAAAGCCACGCTTCTGCAGGACTGGTCACAGTTCGCGGCGCCCGCCGTGTTCGGTATGGCGATGCGGGCTTACGCCCGGACCAGTCTCACCAAAACCATGCCGGTGCACAACCTGGTGATCTCGAACGTCCCAGGTCCCCAGCAGTCGCTGTATTTCCTGGGCAGTGAGGTCAAGGCCATGTATCCGCTGGGGCCGATCTTCCAGGGCTCGGGGCTGAATATCACCGTGATGTCGTTGACCGGCAAACTCGACGTCGGGATCATCGCCTGCCCGGAGCTGTTGCCGGACGTCTGGGAACTGGCCGACGACTTCGCCGTTGGCATGGAAGAACTGCTGCTCGCGACACGGTAGACGCCCCGGCGACCCGGGCACCCCGCCGACGCATGGCAGCATGTGTGGGATGGGGACCCCTCGCCGCGGCAAGTTCGCGCGCACGATGCTGCTCTGGACCGTCATGGCGGTTATCGCGGTGACAGTGGCCAGCTGCACTCAGGTCGTCAAGGGGCGTGCGGTGCTGGCCGGTCCCAAAGTCGGCCAGCCGGTGGAGTGGGGGCCATGCCGTGTCGCCGGAAGCGGCGCACCGGCGAAGCTGCCCAGTGGCGTGCAGTGCGGCAAGCTCGCCGTGCCTGTCGACTACCGGCACCGCAACGGCGACGCGACCACGCTCGGGCTTGTTCGATACCCCGCGACCCGGGACAAGATCGGCTCGTTGGTCATCAACCCCGGTGGCCCGGGGGAGTCGGGTATCGAGGCGGCCGTGGGGCTGGTGCAGTCGTTGCCGCCGCAGATCCGGGAGCGGTTCGACCTGGTCGGGTTCGATCCGCGCGGGGTGGCGACGTCGCGGCCGGCGATCTGGTGCAACTCCGACGCGGACAACGATCGGCTGCGCACCGAGACGCAGGTCGACTACAGCCCGGCCGGCGTGGTGCACATCGAAGACGAGACCAAGGAATACGTCGCTCGCTGCGTCGCCAAGATGGGCAAGAAATTCCTGGCGAACGTTGGAACCGAGAACGTGGCACGCGATCTGGACACCATCCGGGAAGCGTTGGGCGACAGCAAGCTGACATTCCTGGGCTACTCCTATGGCACCCGGATCGGCGCCGCATACGCTGAGGCCTTCCCGCGGAACATTCGGGCGATGATCCTCGATGGGGCGATCGACCCCAACGCTGATCCGGTCGAGTCAGACCTGCGGCAGGCCAAGGGTTTTCAGGACGCGTTCGATGACTACGCAAAAGACTGCGCCAAGTCGCCGACCTGCCCGCTGGGCACCGACCCGGCCAAAGCCGTTGACGTGTACCACAATCTGGTCTTTCCGCTCGTCGACAAGAACAACCCCGCGCGCAGTAAGCCGGCGCGCACCAGAGATCCTCGCGGACTGAGTTACAGCGACGCGATCATCGGCACCATCATGGCGCTGTATTCGCCGACCTTCTGGCACCACTTGACGAGCGGGCTGACCGAGCTGTCCCACCATCGGGGCGATGTGATGCTGGAGTTGGCCGACCTCTATATGCGTCGCGACAAGCGTGGCCACTACAGCAACTCCACCGACGCCCGCGTCGCGGTCAACTGTGTCGACCAGCCGCCGGTCAAGGACCGGGCCAAGGTCGTCGACGAGGACCGCCGCTCGCGCGAGGTCGCGCCATTCATGAACTACGGCAAGTTCACCGGCGACGCCCCGCTGGGCACGTGCGCGTTCTGGCCGGTGCCGCCGACGAGCAAGCCGCACGCGATTTCCGCGTCCGACCTGACGCCGACACTGGTGGTGTCCACCACCCACGACCCGGCGACGCCTTATCAAGCCGGCGTCGACTTGGCGAATCAGCTCAAAGGCGGGCTGCTCACATTCGACGGCACCCAGCACACGGTGGTCTTCCAGGGCAACAGCTGCATCGACGACTACGCGACGGCCTACCTGCTCGCCGGGACGGTGCCGTCCAAAGGGGCCAAGTGCTAGGTCCGGCTAGGTCCGGCCACGAATCGTCAATCCGCGCAGTAAATAACGAGACCAAGGTGTGACCAATGGGATCACGGCCTGTGGCCGACGCATGCAACGATTAGCCCCCATGTGGCGCATGAGGGGGGTGTGGTCCGCGCTGCTGTCTGTGCTGCTGTCGGCGACGGCAGCCGTCGCTTGGACACCGGCTGACGAGCGCGGCCCCGGCGTCGGCACCAGAACTGCACTGGGGGAGCTGCAGCCAGGTCATCAAGACTCCCGGCGACGTTCCCAGTGCGCAATGCGGGATCGTCGTCGGTGCCGGTCGACTACGCGAATCCGGCTGGCCCGCAAGTACAACTCGCGGTGATCCGTGTTCCGGCGACGGGCCCTCGGATCGGAGCGCTGCTGATCAACCCGGGCGGCCCCGGGGCGTCGGCGGTCGACATGGTCGCCACGATGGGTCCCGAACTCGAGGGCTCCGAAGTCAGCCGTCGCTTCGATCTGGTCGGCTTCGACCCCCGCGGCGTCGGCCACTCCACGCCCGGGGTGCGCTGTCAGACCGACGCCGAGTTCGACGCATATCGTCGCGAGCCGATGGTCGACTACAGCCCGGCGGGTGTGGCGCACATCGAGCAGATTTACCGTCAGATCGCTCAGCGTTGCGTTGCCCGGAACGGGTCGGCGTTTCTGGAGAACGTCGGGACCGCGTCGGCCGCGCGCGACATGGATGCGGTGCGCCAGGCGCTCGGCGACGACCAGATCAACTACCTGGGCTACAGCTACGGCACCGAACTGGGGACCGCTTACGTCGAGCGGTTCGGCGACCACGTCCGGGCGATGGTGCTCGACGGCGCGATCGACCCGAGCATCGGCCCGATCGACGAGTTGATCAACCAGGAGGCCGGGTTCCAGACCGCGTTCAACGACTACGCCGCGGACTGCGCCCGCTCGACCGACTGCCCACTGGGCACCGACCCGAATCAGTGGGTCGCTCGCTACCACCAGTTGATCGATCCGCTGGTGACCAAGCCCGCGCCGACCTCGGAAGGGCGCAGTCTCGGCTACGCCGATGCGACCACGGGCACCATCAACGCGCTCTACACGCCGCAGTTCTGGAAATTCCTCACCAGCGGCCTGCTGGGTTTGCGGCGCGGCGCCGATCCTGGTGACTTGTTGACCTTGGCCGACGAGTATTTCGGACGGGACGCCAAGGGGCACTACAACAGCTCCCAGGACGCGTTCAATGCGATCCGCTGCGTCGATGCCCCCGAGCCGACGGACCCGGCGGCGTGGGCGGAGGCCGATCGGCGCATTCGCCAGGTCGCACCGTTCACGTCCTACGGACAATTCACCGGTCATGCGCCGCGTGACCTGTGCGCGCTGTGGCCGGTGCCCGCGACGTCGTCCCCGCATCCCGCGGCAGCGGTGGCCCCGGGCAAGGTCGTCGTCGTGTCCACCACGCACGACCCGGCGACGCCGTATCAAGCCGGCGTCGATCTGGCCCGCCAACTCGGTGCCGACCTGATCACCTTCGAGGGCACCCAGCACACCGTGACCTTCAACGGAAACGACTGTGTCGACGGCGCTGTGACCCGTTACTTGGTCGACGGCGTCGCACCTGGAAACTTACGGTGTTAAGCGACGCCGGTAACACAAATTTAACGGTACGTGCATACTCTTCCAGGTATGGATCGACAAAAGGAATTCGTGCTCCGCACGCTGGAGGAACGGGACATCCGATTCGTTCGGCTGTGGTTTACCGACGTGCTCGGTTTCCTCAAATCCGTCGCGATCGCACCCGCCGAGCTTGAGGGCGCCTTCGAAGAAGGCATCGGCTTCGACGGGTCGTCGATCGAAGGCTTCGCTCGGGTCTCGGAATCCGATACCGTCGCCCATCCGGACCCGTCGACGTTCCAGGTGCTGCCCTGGACCACCCGCACCGGCCACCACCACTCGGCACGGATGTTCTGCGACATCAAGATGCCGGACGGGTCGCCGTCGTGGGCCGATCCCCGCCACGTGCTGCGCCGTCAGCTAGGCAAGGCGAACGACCTGGGTTTCTCGTGCTACGTCCACCCCGAAATCGAGTTCTTCCTGCTGGAATCCGGGCCCGAAGACGGATCGGTGCCCATCCCGGCGGACAACGCCGGCTACTTCGACCAGGCCGTGCACACCGCCTCCAACTTCCGCCGGCACGCTATCGACGCCCTGGAATCCATGGGCATCTCGGTGGAGTTCAGCCATCACGAAGGCGCGCCCGGTCAGCAGGAGATCGATCTGCGCTTCGCCGACGCGCTCTCGATGGCCGACAACGTGATGACGTTCCGCTACCTCATCAAAGAGGTCGCGCTGAACGAGGGATCGCGGGCGACGTTCATGCCCAAGCCATTTGGCCAGTACCCCGGCTCGGCCATGCACACCCACATGAGCCTTTTCGAAGGCGAGGTCAACGCTTTCCACAGCCCGGACGATCCGCTGCAACTCTCCGATGTCGCCAAGTCGTTCATCGCCGGGATCCTCGAGCACGCCAGCGAGATCAGCGCCGTCACCAACCAGTGGGTCAACTCCTACAAGCGGCTGGTGCTCGGCGGCGAAGCGCCCACCGCGGCGTCGTGGGGTGCGGCCAACCGCTCAGCGCTGGTGCGTATCCCGATGTACAGCCCGAACAAGACCTCGTCGCGGCGCATCGAGGTGCGCAGCCCAGACTCCGCCTGCAACCCGTATCTGGCGTTCGCGGTGCTGCTGGCGGCCGGGCTGCGCGGAGTGGAGAAGGGCTACGTCCTTGGTCCGCAGGCCGAGGACAACGTCTGGGATCTCACCCCGACCGAACGCCGCGCGATGGGTTACCGCGAATTGCCGTCCAGCCTCGACGAAGCGCTGCGGGCAATGGAGAGCTCCGAGCTCGTCGCAGAAGCGCTGGGTGAGCACGTCTTCGACTTCTTCTTGCGCAACAAGCGCACCGAGTGGGCGAACTACCGCCGCCACGTCACGCCGTATGAGCTGAAGACATATATCTCGCTTTGATTTTGATCCCGGTGGTCAGGACGCAGCCAGATCGAGAGACATCTGCGCTACCGTCGTGGGCGTGAACCAGCCAGTGACGGAACGGCCGAAGGTCCCCGGCCTCGGTCGCCTCGGGCTGGTCGACGATCGCGCCAGCGCCAACTTGGCGCAGCTCGGGTGGAACAACGAAGAGCACATCGAGGTGCTGTGGTCGCTGTCGCGGGCGCCCGACGCCGACGCCGCCCTGTGCGCGATGGTCCGACTGGCCGAGGCGCTCGGCGACAAGTGGGGCGAGCTCAACGAGGCACTCGCCGTCGACCGCTGCCTACGCGGTCGGCTGTTCGGCGTGCTCGGGTCGTCGCTGGCGCTGGGCGATCATCTGGTTGCCAATCCGCAGGCGTGGCATCTGTTGCAGGGCAACGTGAGACTGCCGTCGGCCGAACAGTTGCGGGCACTCTTCGCCGAGTGCGTCGCCGAACCCCCGACTGCCACAGGATCGGTGGTATGGGGGCTGCGTGCGCTGTACCGCAACCGGTCTGCTCGTGCTGGCCGCGATGGATCTGGCCCCGATCGTCGAGAACGAGCCGGTGCTGGAATTCGCGAAAGTGGGCGCGCACCTGGCCGACCTGGCCGACGCTGCACTGGGAGCTGCGTTGTCGGTCGCCGAGGCCACGGTCTGCGGAGACCAGACACCGCCGCGGCTGGCGATCATCGCGATGGGCAAATGCGGTGCACGCGAACTGAATTACGTCAGCGACGTCGACGTGATCTTCGTAGCCGAGTCGGCCGATCCGGTGTCCGCGCGGATCGCGGGCGAGATGATGCGGCTGGCCTCGGATGCCTTTTTCCAGGTGGATGCCGGACTGCGTCCGGAGGGTCGCCACGGCGAACTGGTCCGCACCTTGGACTCGCATGTCGCCTACTACCAGCAGTGGGCCAAGACCTGGGAGTTTCAGGCGCTGCTGAAGGCGCGACCGGCTGCCGGCGACGCCGAACTGGGCAAGCAGTACATCGACACGCTGATGCCGATGGTGTGGAACGCCTGCGAGCGTGAGGATTTCGTGCCGGAAGTACAGGCGATGCGGCGGCGGGTGGAGCAGCTGGTGCCCGCCGATGTCCGAAGCCGTGAGCTCAAGCTCGGCAGTGGCGGGCTGCGTGATGTCGAGTTCGCGGTACAGCTCTTGCAGCTGGTGCACGGGCGCACCGACGAGTCGCTGCATGTCGACGTCGACGGTCGACGCGTTGGCTGCCCTGGGGGCCGGCGGTTACGTCGGCCGCGACGACACGGCGAATCTGACCGCTTCCTACGAGTTCCTTCGGCTACTGGAACATCGACTGCAGTTGCAGCGACTCAAGCGCACCCACATGCTGCCGGCGCCGGACGACGACGAGGCGCTGCGCTGGCTGGCGCGGGCGGCTCATGTGCGACCCGACGGCAGCCGCGACCGGCTGGGAGTGCTGCGGGACGAACTGAAGCGCCACCACCTGAGGGTGTCGCGGTTGCATGCGAAGTTGTTCTACCAGCCGTTGCTGGAATCGCTTGCGCTAGAAGGCCTGGAGTTCTCGCAGGGGATGACGCCGGCGGCCGCGGAACGGCAGCTGGCGGCCCTCGGCTACGAAGCGCCGCACAGCGCGCTGACCCACCTCGGCGCGTTGATCAACCAGAGCGGCCGGCGCGGTCGGGTGCAGTCGGTGCTGCTGCCCCGGCTGCTGGATTGGCTGTCCGACACCCCCGATCCCGATGCCGGACTGCTGGCCTACCGCCGGATCAGCGAGGTGATGGTCTCGCAGCGCTGGTATCTGTCGACGCTGCGCGACAAGCCGTCGGTGGCCAAGCGATTGATGCATGTGCTGGGTACCTCGGCCTACGTGCCGGAGCTGCTGATGCGCGCACCGGAGGTGGTCCAGAACTACAGCGACGGGCCGTCGGGGCCCAAGCTGCTCGAGGCCGAGCCCGGCGCGGTGGCCGGTGCGTTGGTGGCCTCGGCGGGCCGGCAGAGCGACCCGGTCCGCGCGATTGCGATCGCACGGTCGCTGCGACGCCGCGAGTTGGCCCGCATCGCGTCGGCCGACCTGCTGGGCATGCTCGACGTCACCGACGTGTGCGCGGCGTTGACCGAGGTGTGGGTTGCGGTGCTGCAGGCGGCGCTGAATGCCGTGACTCGGGCCAACCTGCCCGACAATGGCGTGGCCCCGGCCGCGATCGCGGTCATCGGGATGGGCCGGCTCGGCGGCCGCGAGCTGGGCTACGGCTCCGACGCCGACGTGCTGTTCGTCTGCGAGCCCGCTGAGGGTGTGCAGGACTCGGATGCGGTGCGCTGGGCCGGCGGGGTGGCCGAGCAGATCCGCGCGCTGCTGGGAACGCCCAGCGCGGACCCGCCGCTGGAGGTCGACGCCAATCTGCGCCCCGAGGGCCGCAGCGGCCCACTGGTCCGCACGCTCGCGTCCTACGCGGCGTACTACGAGCAGTGGGCTCAGCCGTGGGAGATCCAGGCGCTGCTGCGGGCCGACGCGGTCGCCGGCGACGCGGATTTGGGCCGGCGATTCCTGCACATGGCCGACAAGACCCGCTATCCCTCCGGCGGGAGTGTCCGCCCAAGCGGTCCTCGAGATCCGGCGGATGAAGGCCCGCATCGACTCCGAGCGGCTTCCGCGCGGTGCCGACCCCACCACCCACACCAAGCTGGGCCGTGGGGGACTGGCCGACATCGAGTGGACCGTGCAGCTGCTGCAGCTGCGCTTCGCCAGCGAGATCGAGGCCCTGCACAACACCACGACGCTGGAGAGCCTGGACGCCGCCGCCGAGGCCGGTCTGATCACCACCGAGGATGCGGACCTGCTGCGCGAGGCATGGCTGACCGCGACCCGCGCCCGCAACGCCCTGGTGCTCGTCCGGGGCAAGCCCACCGACCAGCTACCCGGACCCGGGCGCCTGCTCAACACCGTCGCGGTGGCGGCCGGCTGGGCCAAGAACGGCGACGGCGGCGAATTCCTGGATAACTACCTTCGGATCACCCGGCGCGCAAAAGCCGTGGTGCACAAGATTTTCGACGAGTGAGCCGCCCCGGCCGCGGTCTGTCGGATGCCTCGGTGCTACTAAGGGAGTCAACGGACGGCCGCTGACCAAGGCCCGCCACGAGCGCCAGGAGGCGGGGTTGGACGCGAAGATCTCCTACGAGGTGATGAGCGCTGAGGAACATGATCGCCTCGCCGCGATCTACGGCCCGCTGACCGACGATGTGCGCGATCTGATTCAAGCGGCCTTGCGCACCGACGCCGATCACGACTCCATCGACGCTGCCCGGGCTGCGATCCGCACCGCAACCGGCGTTCTACGCAGCCGGGAACGCGACCAGACACAGGTCGTGCGCTACTCAGTCGGGGGCCGGCCAGTGGTGTGGAGCAACGCGGTGATCGGGATGCGCAACGCGATTGCGCCGCCGCTGACCATCCAGCACGACCATGCCGCCTCGCGCTGCTGGAGTGAGTTCACGCTCAACGGTGCCTACGAAGGTCCGCCGGGCTGGGTGCACGGCGGCGTGTGCGCGCTGGTGCTCGATCATGTGCTCGGCGAGGCCGCCAGCGCGGGATTGACCAAACCGCTGTTCACCGGCACCCTCACGCTGCGGTTCGTCCGCGGCACCCCGCTGGGCAGGTTGCGCGCCGAAGCCGCCGTCGAGCGCACCGAAGGAGTCAAATCCTTTGTCTCGGGTCATCTTTCCGATGCCGACGGCGTCACGGTCGAAGCCGAGGGTATCTTCATCACCCCGTCGTGGGCGCGGGCCGCCGAATGAAGTTTTACGTCAGCAGTGCGTTCCTGGACACCCGGGAGATCGTCGAGATCGCCAGAGCGGCCGACGAACTCGGCTACGACGGCATGGCAATCCCCGATCACATCGTCAACCTGGAAACGCTGAGCACGCCGTACCCCTACACCAAGGACGGCCAACGGCGCTGGCAGCCGTTCACCGAATGGCCCGACCCGTGGGTGCTGGTCGGGGCGCTCGCGCAAGTGACGACCCGGCTCCGGTTCGTCACCACGGTCTACATTCCGGCGATGCGCAATCCGTACTCGGCGGCGAAAGCCATTGGTACCGCGGCATATCTGGCCGACGGTCGGGTCGAGCTCGGCATCGGCGTCGGCTGGTGCGAAGAAGAGTTCGACCTGATGGAGCAACCGTTCGGCAAGCGGGGCAAACGCACCGACGAAATGCTCGATCTGATGCGGACGCTGTGGTCGCCCGGCTGGACGGAGTTCGAGGGCGAGTTCTATCAGACACCGCGGCTGGAGATGCAGCCCACGCCGCCGCGGATACCGATCTATGTCGGGGGGCTCAGCGAGATCGCGTTGCGCCGCGCGGCCCGCTACGACGGCTGGATCGGCGACCTGATCAACACCGAGCAGGCGATCGCGGCAGCCGACCGGATTCGCCGGCTGCGGGCCGAGCAAGGTGTGCTGATGGATGATTTCACCATCCTCACGCCGCTGACGGACGCTTTCACGACCGCTCACTATCAGCGCGCGGAGGACGCCGGCATCACCGGGATCCTGACCATGCCGTGGATGTTCTACTCCGGGCCGGACGCCACGCTGTCGCAGAAAGTCGATGGCATGAAGCGGTTCCGTAAGGACCTCGCCCTCGACACCTGACCGGCTGCCTGCATGATGAAGGCTATGTCGGAAATCAGGCCATATCGCATCGACGTTCCCGCCGCTGTTCTCGACGATCTGCAGGAGCGCTTGACGCGCACCCGGTGGCCGGAGTCCGAGACCGTCGACGACTGGACTCAGGGCATCCCGTTGGCCTACACCAAAGAGCTGGCCGCATATTGGGCCGACGGCTACGACTGGCGCTCGCGGGAAGCCGCATTGAACAAGTTCGATCAGTATCAGACCGAAATCGACGGGCTGGAACTTCATTTCATCCATCAGCGCTCGCCGCATGACGACGCGCTGCCATTGGTGTTGACGCACGGCTGGCCGGGTTCGGTGGTGGAGTTTCACAAGGTGATCGACCCGCTGGTCAATCCGCCGTCGGGTCGGGCCGAGGACGCTTTCCACGTGATCTGTCCGTCGCTGCCCGGCTACGGTTTCTCCGGTAAGCCGACCAGGACCGGCTGGGGCGTGGAGAAGATCGCCGAGGCATGGGAGACGCTGGTCGGCCGGCTCGGCTACGACCGTTACGGCGCCCAGGGCGGCGACTGGGGCGCGGCCGTGACGACCCAGATCGGTCGCAACGGCGGACACTGCGTGGGCATCCACCTGAACATGCCGATTGCCAAGCCCGCCGCCGGGTCGGTGGACTACACCGACGATGATCAGCTGGCCCTGGCCGCATACGTCGAACACCAAAAATGGGGCACCGGTTACTCCAAGCAGCAATCCACCCGGCCGCAGACGCTCGGATACGGGCTCGTCGACTCACCGGTGGGTCAGCTGGCTTGGGTCGTCGAAAAGTTCTGGGCATGGGCCGACTGCGACGGCCATCCCGAAAAGGTGTTCAGTCGCGACGAATTGCTCGACAACGTGATGATGTACTGGATCAGCGCAAGCGGCGCCTCGTCAGCGCGGCTGTACTGGGAGAGCTTCAACAGGTTCGTCAGCGATGGCCGGGTGGAGCTGCCCACCGGGGTTGCCTCGTTCCCGAAGGAAATCCTGCGTACGCCGCGAAGCTGGTGCGAGGCGGCCTACAACATCACACACTGGACGACGATGCCGCGCGGCGGACATTTCGCAGCATTCGAGCAGCCGGAATTATTCGTCGACGACGTCCGCACGTTTTTTGCGACCGTGCGATAAGGTCTACCGCCGCAATCGATTTCGGCGCGCAGGCCACCGCCCGCGCCGGCTGTCCAGGGCGTACAGGCCGGCACCGGTGAAGACCAGCAACAGGAACGCGAAGCAGTACATCACCGATGCCTCGCCGTGGTTGTTGATCGGAAAGAAGCCGTTCGGTAGATGGGCGGTGAAGTACGCGAAGGCCATCTCTCCAGAGGCAACAAAGGCGGCGGGCCGGGTGAACAGCCCCAGGGTGATCAGCGCGCCGGTGACCAATTCGATCCAGCCGGCGTAGAACTCCGGCCACTGTCCAACGGGCGCAACATGACCCGCCGCCGGCCAGCCGATCACCGAGGACAAACCGTGGCTGAGAAACAGCAGCCCGAAGATCACTCGAAACACTGACAGAGCAGTCGGCCAGTACGAATTCAACCTGGCCTCGAGGTTTTGCGCCATGCGCAGACGATACTGCTTACAGCTGGGCCCAGACCGACTTCGACTTCAAGTAGATGTCGAGACCTTCTTTGCCGAACTCGTGTCCCCAGCCGGACTGCTTGAAGCCACCGAAGGGCACATCGGGGTCGAAGACCAACTGGCAGTTGATCTGCACGCTGCCGGCTTGCAGGCGCTTGACGATCCGGTGGGCACGGCCGAGGTTCTCGGTATAGACAGTCGCGGCCAGCCCGTAGTTGGTGTCGTTGGCCATCGCAACGGCCTCGTCCTCGTCGTCGAACGGCAGGATGCTGACCACCGGTCCGAAGATCTCTTGTTGATAGAGCCGCATTCCCGGGTCGACGTTGGTCAACACGGTCGGATGCACGAAGTAGCCCTTGCGGTCGAGGCGGTGTCCACCGGTGACCACGTCGACGCCGTCGCTCTTGCCTTCGTCGATGAAACCCAGCACGCGGGTGAGTTGCTTCTGGCTGATCAGCGGGCCGCTGACGCAACCTTCCTCGCTGGGCGCACCGTACTTGAACGTGTTGGCCATCATCGAAATGCCTTCGACGACACGGTCAAACACGCCGCGCTGCACGAAGATCCGAGACCCGCAGACGCAGCCCTGGCCGGAGTGCACGAAGATGCCCAACGACGCCATCAGGATCGCCTTGTCCAGGTCGGCGTCGTCGAAGATCAGCACCGGCGACTTGCCGCCGAGTTCGAGCGTGACCTTTTTCAGGTTGCCGGCCGCCGCCCGCACGATCTGCTTGCCGACCTCGGTCGAGCCGGTGAAAGCGACCTTCTCGACGCCGGGGTGAGCGGTGATCGCCGCCCCGGCGGTGTGACCGTAGCCGGTCAGCAGGTTGACGACACCCTCGGGCACACCGGCCTGGTGAACGAGCCGGTCGAGGAGTAGAGCCGAAAGTGGTGTTTCTTCAGCGGGTTTGACCAGCAGGCTGCCGCCGGCGGCCAGCGCGGGCGCGAGCTTGGCGCTGGCGTTGAAGATCGGACCGTTCCACGGGAAGATCAGCCCCACGACGCCGTAAGGCTCTTTCAATGTGTAGGCATGCATGTTGACGTAGGCATCGCTGGCGATGCCGTCGGTCTTGACGTCGTAGGCGACGCCGTTGATCTTCGAACACCAGCCCGCGTAATAGCGGAAGAACTCCGAACATGTCGACATCTGCAGCGTGGCCTGCAGCAGCGGCATGCCGGTGTTGAGCGAGTCCAGTTCGGCGAATTCCTGGGCGTGTTCGTCGATCAGATCAGCGATCCGCCACAACACCTTGGCCCGCTCGCGACCGGGCAGCTCCGACCAGACGCCGGACTCGAAGGAATCCCTGGCCCGTGCAACCGCTTCGTCGACCGCCTCCTCGCCGCAGTCGGTGAATTCGGTGATCGTCTCTTCAGTCGCGGGATCGATGACGGCGATGACGTCACCCGAGCCGGGCCGCTTACGGATGTCGTCCAAAACTGCCTGCAGCGCCATCTGATCCCTTCCAACCGTGCACGTCGAATGCTGAGCACCTGCTTAGCATCGAAGACCATACTCGGTCAAGGTAAGTCGCCGCGACCGGCTCACGCGACGAGCGCTTTGGTGAGCTACTCGGTGAGCCGCTTCTGCTCGACGCTGCTCAGTCGGCCGGTCAGCGGCGCGATCCGGTCGCCGATGGTGCCGGTTATCTCAAGCACCGGCGTAGGTGGTACCGCGAACTAGATGCGGCCAGCCGGCATCCGGACTCTGCCGAGTGTCGTAGTTCTTTGCTCAGAACGTTCGAGCAAACCTTTTCCCAAAGTTTTCACTGTTGTACATGTGTTCACGGGCCTGGGATCGCAGACTGAGGGGACCATCCCCGCGACAACGAAGGACGCGCATCGTATGACCTCATCACGCTGGCTGGCCAGACTCACGATTCCGATGATCGCCGCCGCAGCCCTGGTTACCAGCCCCGCGATCGCGACCGCCGACCCCAGGGATGACGCATACCTCGACCAACTCCGTGGTGCCGGACTCTCATGGCCGGACGGCCACCAGAGCGCGCTGATCGGGACGGCCTACCTCATCTGCGACGATCTCGGGTGGGGTTGGACGCCGCAGCAGATTGCCAACAACGTCCACGCCAACCTGGATCCGGACAACATCCATGTGCATGACGTCGGAGCCATGGTGAACATCGCGCGTGCGGTCTATTGCCCCAACCAGCGTTGCTGGGCCCCGCACTGCTGAGTCTCGTCCAAACCTCTTGCAGTCGAACGCGATTGGATTAGTAGCGACCGCGGAAGTCGACTGAATACCCCGGAGTGAAGCGTCAACGCTGAGCCGTGAGATGGCTCAGCGTTGACGCTTTTTGCGTTCGCCTAGTTCGCCGCCGGCCGAACGAAAAGTCCGGTTGTATCGGGCGCCTCCGGTCGCGACGCGCCGTTGCGAAGCTCGCGCACGACGGACAGCAACACTCCACCGATCGCACAGTCAGCCTTAAGTTCACGTGTACCTGGTATGAACTACAGTAGCTATTCAGGTGAACACAGAGTGAACAGAGGTTGATCATGCTGGGAAAAGCCTTCGTCGGTGTAATCGGAGCCGCCATATCCATCGGCCTGGCCGCGCCGGCCGTCGCAGACCCCGTCACAACGGCCGGCGCGAGCCAGCCGTCGCAACCCGGCACCCCTCAGGACTTCCTGGGCGCCGCCCGAGCGGCGGGTGTCACCGGAACGGATCCGGCGATGCTCGGCGACGGCTACGACGTGTGCTGGCAACTGTGGAATCGGCACACCGAAGGTGTTCAGGTGGCCGCCGGGCTGGCGCGGGACCATCCAGGGCTGAGCACCGCCGAAGCGGCTCGGTTCGTGCTGGCCGCGTACCACGACCTGTGTCCGGTGCCGGGCGCGTACGACTATTGGGCCTACAGCACCAGCTGACACCGCTAGGCGCGCAACAACAGCGGCCGGCAGATCATCGGGCTCGAGATTGCAAAAAAATCCGCGCGACGGTCGGCACGTAATTGCCGACCGCCGCGCGGATCGATAGGGCTTGGCGGATCACACGTCGTAATAGAGCGCAAACTCGTACGGGTGCGGCCGGATCTGCACCGGCAGGATCTCGTTGTCGCGCTTGAAGTTGATCCACGTCTCGATCAAGTCGGGCGTGAAAACGCCTCCCTCGGTGAGGTATTCGTGGTCCTCTTCCAAACGGTCGATTACTGCCGACAGCTGGGTCGGAGCCTGCGGGATGTTCGCAGCCTCCTCAGGCGGCAGTTCGTAGAGATCCTTGTCGACCGGCGTCTGCGGCTCGATCTTGTTCCTGATGCCGTCCAGGCCGGCCATCAGCATCGCCGCGAACGCCAGGTACGGGTTGCCCGATGAGTCCGGGCAGCGGAACTCCAGGCGCTTGGCCTTGGGGTTGGTGCCGGTGATCGGGATACGTACACACGCCGACCGGTTGCGCTGGCTGTAGACCAGATTGATCGGGGCTTCGAAGCCGGGGACCAGACGCTTGTAGGAGTTCGTCGTGGGGTTGGTGAACGCCAGCAGCGACGGCGCGTGGTGCAGCAGACCACCGATGTAGTGCCGTGCAGTGTCCGACAGCCCGGCGTAGCCGGTCTCGTCGTACATCAGCGGGTTGCCCTCTTTCCAGAGCGACTGGTGGGTGTGCATCCCCGAACCGTTGTCGCCGAACAGCGGCTTGGGCATGAACGTGACGGTCTTGCCCTCCTGCCATGCGGTCTGCTTGACGATGTACTTGTACAGCTGCATGTCGTCGGCGGCGTGCAGCAGCGTGTTGAATTTGTAGTTGATCTCGGCCTGACCACCGGTGCCCACCTCGTGGTGGCCCTTCTCCAGGCTGAAGCCGGCCTTGATCAGGTTCTGCAGCATTTTGGCGCGCAGGTCGACGTAGTGGTCGACCGGGGCGACCGGAAAGTAGCCACCCTTGGGGCGAACCTTGTAGCCGCGGTTCGGGGTGCCGTCGTTCTCGGTCGGCTCGCCGGTGTTCCACCAACCGGAGATCGCGTCGACTTCGTAGAACGAGCCGTTCGTGCGCGAGTCGAATGTGACCGAATCGAAGATGTAGAACTCGGCCTCGGCGCCGAAGTACGCGGTATCGGCGATGCCCGTGCTCTTCAGATAGTTCTCCGCCTTGCGGGCAACGTTGCGGGGGTCGCGCGAATACGGCTCGAGTGTGAACGGGTCGTGCACGAAGAAATTGAGATTCAGCGTCTTGGCCTGAGTGAACAGGTCGATGTGCGCTGTGCCCGTATCGGGGAGGAGCAGCATGTCGGATTCGTGGATCGACTGGAATCCGCGAATCGAGGAGCCGTCGAACGCGAGGCCTTCCTCGAACACGCTCTCGTCGAAGAACGAGATCGGAATTGTGAAGTGCTGCATGATGCCTGGCAGGTCACAGAACCGGACGTCGACGAATTCGACGTTCTCGTCCTTGGCCAGTTTGATGATGTCGTCGGCCGATTTTTCGGACACCGAGGCGCTCTCCTTTGCTGCGAGCTTCGAACAGAAGTGGTCGATGATGAGCGTTCCGTTACTTGCGTGTAACGGTTCGCCCGGTCAGACGCTATGGACGCGGTGCCGGTTCAGTCAAACGTCGTGTTACGTCGATGTTACGTGGCATTAAGTGCTGCTCATGAGTCTGGCTGGAACTGAACCTTATTGTGGGGTGATGACCCGCAGCAACCAGACCCCGCGATCCGGCCATGAGCCCGACGGTCCGGAACAGTCGCAGGGTTACCCCGGCCGATCGTTCGGCCTGCCGGAGCAGGGGCCCGGATCGCTGGCCGGCATGGGCCGCCGGTTGGTGGCCTTGATCGTCGACTGGTCGATCGCGTACGGCTTGGCGCGTCTGACGGTCACCTTTGGATTGATGACGAGCCAACAGTTCCTCTACGGCAAGGCCGGAGCCGCCCTTGTTCTGGCGGTCTGGCTGGTGCTCGGCGTGCTTGCCGTGCGGTTGTTCCAATTCACCCCAGGACAATTCGCGCTGGGCCTGCGGGTCGCGTCCGTCGACAAGCGCCAGCTGGTCGGGCTGGGCAGAGCCGTGGCACGCGGTGCGCTGATCGCGTTCGTCGTACCCGCGCTGTTCGTCGACACCGACGGGCGCGGCATCCAGGACCGGGTGACCGCTACCGCCGTCGTGCGGCGCTGATTACCGGCGCCGGGCGGTCCGCTGGACACCGCGCAACTTGGCGCCGGCAGGCAGCGGTCCCTTAGGCATCGCAGCGGTTCCGGCGCGCGAACCCAGAGCGCTCAGCCGGGACTCCAGCGAGTCCATCTGCTTGACGGTGATGTTGGACGGCAGCTTGGTGAGGTGGCGCTCCAGTTTGGCCAGCGGAACCTCACCCTCGCCGTTGCCGACGATGATGTCGTAGATCGGGACATCGCCGACCAGCCGCGCGGTGCGCTTCTTCTCCTGGGCGAGCAGTGGTTTGACCCGGCCCGCTGAACCCTCGCCCACCAGGATCACACCCGGCCGGCCGAGGACCCGGTGCACGGCATCGAAATGTCCGGTGGCAGCCACCCCGTGGGTGACCCGCCACTTGCCGCGCAGGTTGTCCAGCGCCCAGGCCGCAGCACCGGCTTGCCCTTCGGCCTTGCCGTAGACCGATTTCTGCGCACGCCGCCCGAAGATGATGAACGCCGCCAGCGCGCCCAGGACAACACCCAGCACGGGCAGCGAGAACATCGACAGTCCGCCGGACCACACCCCGATCGCCACCGCGATCCCCACGATCAGCAGGAATGCACCGAGCATGTAAGGCAGGAGACGCTTGTCCTCTTTGCGCTGAACGTTGAACGCCTGCCAGAGCTGGCTGCGGCGTTCTTTACTGGCGGCCTTGCGAGCGGCTTTCGCCTCGGCTCGGGCGGCCTTGCTCGGCTTGGCGACGCGGGGTTTGGCCATAATCGCCAAGAATACTTAAACCGGCGTCAGCCCGGCTGTGCGGTCGGCGTCTCGTGCCGGAGCCGGTAGGCCTGTTGGTAAAGGCGCCCGGCCCGATACGACGATCGAACCAGTGGACCGGCCAGCACCCCGGCGAAACCGAGTTGCTCGGCGTACTCGGAGAACTCGACGAACTCCTCGGGAGTCACCCAGCGGTCGATCGGATGGTGCCGCGCCGTCGGGCGCAGGTACTGGGTGATGGTGACGATGTCGCAGCCGGCGTCGTGCAGGTCGACCAGGGCCGCACGCACCTCGTCGGGCGTCTCGCCCATGCCGAGAATGAGGTTGCTCTTGGTGACCAGCCCGAAGTCGCGCGCCGCGGTCAGCACGCCGAGGCTGCGCTGGTAGGAGAATGCCGGACGAATGCGCTTGAAGATGCGCGGAACCGTTTCGAGGTTGTGGGCCAACACTTCTGGCCGCGATTCAAAGACCTCCCGCAGCTGAACGGCGTCACCGTTGAAGTCAGGGATCAACAGCTCCACCCCGGTGGACGGGTTGAGCTGCTTG
Organism: uncultured Actinomycetota bacterium; assembly: GCA_963753995.1. Classification (GTDB taxonomy): domain Bacteria; phylum Actinomycetota; class Actinomycetes; order Mycobacteriales; family Mycobacteriaceae; genus Mycobacterium. The sequence goes on from CAVWEO010000019.1 coordinate 47,611, forward strand.
ATGGCGCGCACGGTTTCTGCATACAGCCAGGCGCCACCATCGGGTAGGTCGTCGCGCGCGACGCCGGTGACGGTGGAGTACCTCAGGCTCATCGCCTGCACGCTCTCGGCGACCCGTCGCGGTTCGTCGCGATCGAGCGGTGCGGGCTTGCCGGTGTCGATCTGGCAGAAATCACACCGGCGGCTGCACACCTCACCGCCGATCAGGAAGGTGGCCTCGCGGTCCTCCCAGCATTCGTAGATGTTGGGGCAGCCGGCTTCCTCGCACACCGTGTGCAGACCCTCGCGCCGTACCAGCTTCTTCAACTCGGTGTATTCGGGGCCCATCCGCAGCCGCGTCTTGATCCACGGCGGCTTTCGCTCGATCGGAGTCTGCGCATTGCGCACTTCCAGGCGCAGAAGTTTCCGACCTTCGGGGGCAACAGTCACAGAGACGATGTTACGCGGGAGGCGGTGCGCGAGCCCTGCGGCGAGAATGCCCGCGCAGCGGCGGCCCGAGCTGCTCACCCAGTCGTCAGATGGACTGCCAGCCGGCCGTCCAGGGCGTCGCGCACCGCGTCGGCCACCGCCGCGCGGACATCGTCAACCCCGACCCGGTAGCCCAGTTCGGCCGACAGCGAGGTCACGCCGGCGTCGGTGATGCCACACGGAATGATCGACGCGAACGCGTCGAGGTCGCAATCGCAGTTGAGCGCGAAGCCGTGCAGCGTGGTCGCCCGCGACACCCGCACGCCGATGGCGGCGACTTTGCGCGCCGGGCGCCCGTCGCCGGCCGGCAGCCACACGCCGGAGCGGCCGTCGATGCGCCCGACCTGCAGTCCGACGCCGGTACAGACTTTGATCAAGGCTTCCTCGATGCGCCGGACGTAATTGACCACGTCCAGCGGCTCGGCCAACCCGACGATCGGATAGCCGACGAGCTGGCCCGGCCCGTGCCACGTGATCTTCCCGCCACGGTCTGTGTCGACGACCGGGATGTCATCGGTCGGCCGCTCTTGGACGGCGGTGCGCCGTCCCGCGGTGTAGACCGACGGGTGTTCGAGTAACAGCAACGTGTCGTTGCCCCCGGCCACCCTGGCGTCGGCCAGTTCCTGCTGCAACGTCCAGGCGACGCGATAGTCCACGGTGTCCATCTGACGGACCTCGATGGGCACTTCGCTGGAGCGGATCGAACTCACAATTCCGACGCTACAACTCGAACCTGGCCAGAATCTGGCAGGCGCTAGGCGATGTCGCGGGTCGCGGTGGCGTAGCTCAGTGCCTCACCGACGGTGTTGTGGTGGAATTCGAACCCGGCCTGCTCCAAGGCGCTCGGAATGGCGCGCTGGCCGCTCAGCAGGGTCTCCTCGGCGAACTCGCCGAGCGTGGCGCGAATGGCGAAGGCCGGCAGCATCAGTGGGGTGGGGCGGTTGACTGCCCGGCCCAGTGCCGCGGTGAACTCGGCGTTGGTGACCGGCGCCGGGCCGGTGAGGTTCACCGGTCCGGTCAACCGGGCGTCGGAGATCGCGAACTGCAAAGCCCGGACGGTGTCCTCCAGGCTGATCCAGGACATGTACTGGCGTCCATTGCCCAGCCGGACGCCGAGGCCCACCGAGAACAACGGCCGCAACTGGCGCATCGCGCCGCCGGCAGCGGCCAACACGATGCCGGTCCGGGCCAGCACCACCCGCGCGCCGGCATCGCGCGCGGGCGCGGTGACAGCTTCCCAGTCGGTGCACAGCTGGGCCAGGAAACCCTTTCCCGCCGAGGCGGTTTCGTCGACCGTGTGATCCTTGGTGTTGCCGTAATAACCGACCGCGCTGGCGTTGACGAGCACGCCGACGCCGGCGTCGGCGACAGCAGTGGCCAACACCTCGGTCGGGGTGATGCGGCTGTCCCGCAGGGTCTGCTTGAAGGCTCCCGACCAGCGACGCCGGCCGATGTTGATGCCGCACATGTTGACCACGGCGTCGACGCCGCTCAGGGCCCCGGTGTCGAGTTCGCCGCTGTCGGGATCCCAGTGCAGTTCGCCGGCGTTGGCCGGTGCCCGGCGGACAATGCGCAGAACCTGATAGTCGGCGATGCGCAGCGCCGTGACCAGGGCCGAACCGATCAGGCCGGACGACCCTGCAATCGCGACGGTAGCGGTCACCAGTCGAGTCCTCCTAGCGGCCTCAGAGACCTAAGTCGGCCTCGAAAGCGCCTTCTTCGAGCCGATGTCTGATGGTGGTGAGGAACCGTCCGGCGTCGGCGCCGTCAACCAGCCGGTGGTCGTAGGTCAGCGGCAGGTAGCAGATCGACCGGACGCCGATCGACTCGTTGCCGGTGTCGTCGACGACCACTCGCGGACGCTTGACGATCGCCCCGGTGCCCAGCATCGCGGCCTGCGGCGGAACCAGGATCGGGGTGTCGAACAGGGCGCCCTGGCTGCCGATGTTGGTGATGGTGAAGGTGCCGCCGGACAATTCGTCGGGCCTCAGATCACCGGACCGGGCGCGGGCCGCAATGTCGGCTATCGCCCGCGCCAACCCCGCCAGCGACAGGTCGCCGGCGTTGTGGATGACCGGAGAGAGCAGGCCCTGCTCGGTGTCGACGGCGAAGCCGAGGTGTTCGGCGTCGTAGTAGGTGATCTCTTTGGAGTCCTCGTTGTAGCTGGCGTTGATGTTGGGGTGGATCTTCAGCGCGTCGATGGCGGCGCGGGCGATGAACGGCAGGTACGTCAGGTTCACGCCCTCGCGTTCGGCGAACGCGGTTTTGGTCTTTGCTCGCAACCCCACGATCCGGGTCATGTCGACCTCATGGGTCTGGGTGAGCTGCGCGGTCGCCTGCAGCGACTCCCGGGTCTTTTTAGCCGTGATCTGGCGGATCCGGGTGGCCTTCTGGGTGGTTCCACGCAGATGTGCCAGCGCGGGTGCGGGCGCCGGTGCGCTCGGCTTGGCGGGGGCTTGCGCGGCCGGTGCGGGTGGCTGGGCTGCCGGCGTCGTCGAGGCCTGTTCTTTCTGAGCCCGCTGTTCAGCGGCAGCCAGCACATCCTGCTTGCGAATGCGTCCGCCGACTCCGGTACCGGTCAGCGAGCCGAGGTCAACGTTGTTCTCGGCGGCCAGTTTTCGCACCAGGGGAGTGACGTACGGCGTGCCGTCGCCGGATGGCGCGGCCGCGGCGGCCGGCTGTGGTGCGGCGGGAGGTGGCGGCGCGGTTGGTGCGGCCGGCGGCGCGGGTGGCGCTGGTGCGGCCGGCGGCGCGGGGGGCGCTGGTGCGGCCGGCGGCGCGGCAGCCGCTGGCGCGGGTGGCGGTGGTGGGGGAGCAGGCGCAGCCGGCGGCGTGGGCGCGGCGGGTGCGGAAGCCGCGGTGGTGGCGCCGGTGCCGATCCGCGCCAGTTCGCCGCCGACCGAGACGACGACGTCTTCCTCGGCGGTGATGCTGATCAGCGTGCCCGCCACCGGCGACGGGATTTCGGTGTCGACCTTGTCAGTGGAGACCTCGACCAGCGGCTCGTCGACCTCGACGGCGTCGCCGACCTTCTTCAGCCAACGGGTGACCGTGCCTTCGGTGACGGATTCACCGAGCTCGGGCATCAGCACCGGCGTGGAGTCGCCACCCGTGCCCGGATCACCGGCTGACGGCGCGGCGGGGGCCGACGGCTCGGCCGCGGGCTGCGGCTCCGGTGCGGACGCGGGCGTCGGCTCTGGTTCTGGTTGTGGTTCTGGTGCGGTCTGCGCAGCGGGTTGCTCGGTCGGCTGCTCCTGGCCGCCTGGGCTGCCCTCCGACGCGTCGCCGATCACGGCCAGCTCGCCACCGACTTCGACGGTGTCGTCTTCGTGGGCGACGATTTTTCTCAGCACTCCCGCTGCGGGCGAGGGGATCTCGGTATCGACCTTGTCGGTGGACACTTCCAGCAGCGGCTCGTCGAGTTCGACGGTGTCGCCTTCTTGCTTCAGCCAGCGGGTGACAGTTCCCTCGGTGACGCTCTCACCGAGTGCCGGCATCTGCACTGAGAAGGCCATCTGACGTCGACTCCTCGATTGATCGGTCCCTGGACGTGGGTTGACCTCTGGCTTACCACAGCGCGGTATACCGAAGCTGGACCCGTGATTACCGAATCCATCCTGTCACTGCGGCGAGGTCGGCACACAACCAGGGCAAGCCGGTGACGTCTGGATTCGGCCGTGGTGGGCGACGGTGAAACGGCGCGCGCCCGCCGGTGTGAGCCACATCTCTTCGATGGCCGGCCGGGCGGCAATTCACCCAACTGCATCCGCCGCGGCAATGGTCCAACTAGTTGGACCAAATTTCCATTTAGGCGGATACGTTTTGTTTCGGAAACCCGAAATAATCGGCTTTTAATGCATTTGGGATTCCGAAAAGCCGAAAACTTGGATATCTTGTTCCGCGTGTATCCAGATGACAGCGGCAAAGAACTGGCAACCGTGCTCTCGTACCTCGCGGGTCGTTCCCTGAGCAGGGAAGAGATCTGGACGGCGATGGAGCTCCCGCGTTCCACGTACTACGACCAGTTGGACAAGGGCACCCTGATCACCGCCGACAATCTGCGGGTCGCCGCAGCCAACCTCGGCATCAACCGCGCCGAGCTGCTGACGCGCTACCGCTTCATCGAACCCGAGGAGGTCACCGCGTTGGCCGAAGAAATTCGCGGCGGCATTCAGATGCATGCGGTGAACAGCGGGGGCGGTGTCAAGACACTGCAGCAACCGACGAAGATCGCGGAGTGGCGGCCACGCTCCGACGCGCCGCCGCTGTAAATCCTGAGCTGCGTACGAGGTACTGCTGTGGGTCTTAGCCTTCTCATCCTCATCACCATCGCGTCCGTCGGGTGGAGCCTCTGGATCAGGCGCGTCACCTGGCACTGCCGGTGGGAAGTCGCCGCGACGCTCAACATCGCTCTGCAGGGGGCTGCGGTCGCGCTGATGTCGCCGCTTTTCTCCGAGACGCTGGGCGTCGCCCTGCACAATCTCACCGGGATATGGAACCTGCAGAACTACATCGGACACGACTGCTACATCGTCGCTGCCTCGGCGATTGTCTACAACGCGGTCGGCCGGCTTGAGGATGACCACTGGCTGCAGGAGTCGTTCAAGCAATACGTGGAACGGCCGGCGACGTTGTGCATTCCGCTGTTGCTCGCCACGTTCTCGCTGAGCTACGGCAGCAAAACTTATGCGCGTGATTTCTTCGCGCTGCCCACCGACTTCTGGCTGAGCGTGTACTGGATGCTGCTGTGCGGGACGCTGGCCTACTTACTCGTGTTCGGTTCGCGGGCTTTGTTGGTGCTGCGAAAGGATCCGCGCTCGAGCCGCATCGCCAACCTGTACCTGGCGGCCTCGGCCAGTGGTGTTACCGCCTGCGGCGTCCGGATCATCACCGCGCTGATCCCGCAATTCCAAATGCCCCTGACCTCGTCCCTGGTCTGGTTCTTCGCCTGTTCCTGCGGGGCCGGTTTCGCCTTGACCTCGGCGCACTCATGGCAGCAGAAAGTCAAGTGGTTTCAGGGCAGTAGTCCCCGGCTGACCCTGCACTAGCCGTTGGCGGCAATGTCCTCCAGCACCGCGAACATCGTGCGCGTGGGCACACCGGTGCCGCCCTTGGGCGTGTAACCCCAAGGGCCACTGGTGTTGTAGGCCGGTGCGGCGACGTCGATATGAGCCCAGTCGACCCCGTCGGCGACGAACTCACGCAAGAACACGCCGGCCACCAGCATCCCTGCGAACCGTTGTCCGCTGATGTTGGCGAGGTCGGCCACCGTCGACTTCAGGTCGTCCTTCAACTCGTCCGGCAGTGGCATCGGCCAACCGTTCTCGCCGATTCGCTGGGAGATCGCGGCCACCCGGTCGCGGAACTCGTCGCTGCCCATCACGCCGGGCGTGCGTGCTCCGAGCGCCACCGTCTGCGCGCCGGTCAGCGTCGATGTCTCGATCAGGTAGTCCGGGTTGTCCTCGCACGCACGCACGATCGCGTCGGCCAGGATCAGCCGCCCCTCGGCGTCGGTGTTGAGCACCTCGACGGTCGTTCCGCCGTACTGGGTCAGCACGTCCCCGGGGCGCTGAGCCGTCGCCGACGGCATGTTCTCGGCCATCGGCACCGTGGCGATCACGTCGATCGGAAGTTCCAGCTGCGCGGCCAGCGTCACGGTCGCGATGACTGCCGCGGCCCCACCCATGTCAGAGGTCATGTGGTGCATCGACGCCGCAGGCTTGATCGAGATGCCGCCGGTGTCGAAGGTGACGCCTTTGCCGACCAATGCGACCTTCTTGGCCTGCTTGGGCTTTTTGGCCAGCCGCGATCCGCGGTGGGACAGCCTCACCAACCGCGGCAGCCGCGACGACCCCTGGCCGACCCCGACGATGCCGCCGTATCCGTTCTTCTGCAGCGCCTTGTCGTCGAGAATTTCGATCTCGAGCCCGGCCGACTCGCCCAATGCCTTGGCGCGGCTTGCGAATTCAGCGGGGAACAGGTGACTGGGCGGGGTGTTGATGAAGTCGCGCGCGGTGGCGACTGCGGTGGCGACCGCGGTGGCGTGAGCGACCTGCGCTTTGGCGGCCTTATCGGTGGACAGCACGGTGATCGTGCGCAGACCGGGGTCCTTCGGAGCCGTTTTGTCGGTGCGGAACGCGGTGAAGCGGTAGCTGCCCAGAACCAGTCCTTCGACCGCGGCCTCGAGCAACCCCGAACCGGGCAACTCGCCCAGCGTGGTGATCGCCGCCTCGGCACCGCCCAGCGATCGCGCTGCCGTGCCGGCCGCACGGCGGATCAGATCGGCGGGAAACTCGTCGCGCTGCTTGCCCAGCCCGACCGTGAGCACGCTGGCGACCGGCAATGACTTCACGACCAGCCGGTGCACCTGCTCGGCGGCACCGGTGGCGTTCAGAGCCCGCAAGCCGTCCTCGATTTCGGTGACCGCCTCTTGCGGCAGGAACGCATCGGCGGCGACGACGGCGCCCGGTTCGTCGTTGACGTCCGCGGGACCCGACGACACCACCGGAACGATCAACACCGCGGACTTGACGCCGCGGCGCGGCAGCGAGGATGCGGCGGACACGGTGGGGGCCAGGTAACCGGGTTGGGTGCTCACAGGCCAACCCTATCGACCGCCGGATCAGGCTGCCCGCCGGCGATGGAAGGGACTCGCCGCGCGTCGTGTCTTGGCCCTGTTCAATGGGCCGAAGCGACTACTATTTCGCCGGTGCCGACGGGACAACTTGCCGATTCCTGTGTGCTGTGGACCGGCTTCGACATATCGATCGTGGCCAGGAATTACGCGCAGTTGGCCGGTGTCCTGGCCGGCTTCGCGTTTGTCGTCATCAACCTCGTGCTCGACCGCGGCTACCGACGCCGCGGCGACGGCAAACCCCGCGGAGCGATCGAGGTCGAGCACGAGACGCTGACCGGCGTCGCCCTGATGAGCGCATTCCTCGGACTGTTTCTGTCGGCCATCCAGTACAGCCTGCTGGCCGGCGAGAATGGCTGCGCGCTCACCGGTGGCCGTGCCTCGTCGGCGGAATTGCTCGGTGGCATTTCATTTGTCGCGTCGGTGTACATGCTGCTCTACGCGGTCGTCCAGTTCGTGTCGGGTTCGGCCGAGACGCTCGCCAAACACTGTGTATTCATCGTCGCCGTGCTGATTCCGCCGATCGCGGTGTTCTTCATCGAGGCCACGCTGTCGGATCTGGCCCTCGCACTTGGCGACCCGAAGTCGCGCGTGCCGCTCGAGCCGTTGTGGAGTGACGCCAACAACCTGTCGGTGCCGATCGCGCTCGCGGTGCTCGCGGTGTGCGCGACGGTGTGGCGAGTAGGGCGCAGCAGGCGGATCGCGGAATCGCGGTCGAGCGCCCGGGTACAGAAATTCCGCACGGCCCTGCCGTACGTCACGGTGGTCGTGGTGGTCTCGGTGGTCGCGCGGGCCATCACAGCGCTACCGGTCCGAAATCCCGCCGCACACCTGGCTCCGGCCGAAGCATGGCTGTGGGTCGGGATTTTCGCGGCGTTACTGGTGGTCCAGAGCGCGGCGCTGTCGCTGCAGACCGGCGTCGAGGTCGCGTACGTCGAGCCGGCTCAGCCTTCAGCGCGGGCAAGCTCATAGGCGATCACCGGAGCGTCGAAACCCTTGAGCTGCAATGGCTCTTGAGCGACGGCCGGCCAATCCGGTAGCTGTTCGTACACTTCGGCGGCGGCCAGGACCTGTGCCGGCGCCGCAGCGGCCACCAGCCGGGCGGCCAGGTTCACCGCGTTGCCGAAGTAGTCACCGCTCATGGCCAGGATCTCGCCGTAGCCGAGCCCGGCGCGGACCTGGATGCCTTCCTCGCGCGCGCGGGGATGGTGGACGAGGTCGAGCGCGATCTTGGCCAGTCGCACCGGGTCGGAGCTCACCCACATCACCGCGTCGCCGAGGAATTTCACCACCCGCCCGCCGTACGCATGCACGACGTCGCTGGCGGTGGCGCCGAACTCGTTGAGTGTCGCCGACAGCTCGGCGGGGGTCAGCGTCTGGGTCAGCGCCGTGAAGCCGGACAGGTCGACGAAACCGATGCCGCACACCAGCCCGGCCGACGGACCCCGCGTCACACCCTCGATGAAGGTTCGCGTGCTGACCAGGTGGTGGCGGTGAATCGAGTCGATCATCGCCCCGACCCGCGGGACGAACTCGGCGACGCCCCGGTACGCCTGCGCGGTGGCAAGCTCGTCGCCGGTGTTGCCGAGCCACAGCCCGGGGGTGCTGGTGCGGATCATCGACGAGACAGCCTCGGCCATCCGGGCAACCGACGAGCCCAGCACCCGCAGGTAGCCGTCGGCGGCGTCGTCGCCCATCTGCGCCCTCATCGCCATCCAGGTAGCCAAGCTGTCGACGTCGGCCTGACTCAACATCGGCGTGTCCACGTCATCGACGGTCAGGCCGAGCATGGACCAGGCGTACTCGACAACCTGCACAGCCACATCGAGTGAGTCCGCCGCCGTCCGCAGGCTGAAAGTCTGCGGACCGGACTGCAGAAGAACGTCGCCCCCCAGACCGAACAGCCGGCCGCGGCGCTCGGCCTCGGCCATGTCGTCGACGGTGAAGCCGAGGTCCGCCAGGTATTGCAGCAGGCCGGACCGTTCGCGCGGATCAGCGATTCCGGCGGCCAGCATGGCCTCGAAATCCAGAGATTCGACCACCGGCCAAGTGTGCCAGTCCGCCCGGCGACGACGCCCTCCGCCTGGCGGAGGGGGAGGAGGCGGGCAGGCAGCGGGTTCGCATTAGGGTGAAATGCCTATGAGCCGCGCTGGCGACGATGCAGAGCGGAGCGATGGGGAGGAGTAGCGCCGGTGGGCGATGCGTTGCAGGGACCCCTGGCGGACCGTCATCGCGAACTGGGGGCGACGTTCGCCGAGTTCGGCGGATGGCTGATGCCGGTCTCGTACGCCGGCACCGTCGCCGAGCACACCGCTACTCGCAACGCCGTGGGCCTGTTCGACGTCAGTCACCTGGGCAAGGCACTGGTTCGCGGCCCCGGCGCCGCGCAGTTCGTCAACTCCACGCTCACCAACGACCTCGACCGTATTCAGCCTGGTAAGGCGCAATACACGTTGTGCTGCAACGACTCTGGCGGCGTCATCGACGACCTGATCGCCTACTACGTCGGACCCGACGAGATCTTCCTGGTGCCCAACGCCGCCAACACCGCCGCCGTGGTCGCCGCGCTGAAAGAGGCCGCACCCGCGGGGCTGACCATCACCGACGAACACCGGTCCTACGCGGTGCTGGCCGTGCAGGGCCCGCGCTCGACGGACGTGCTCACCGAACTCGGCCTGCCCACCGACATGGACTACATGGGTTACGTCGACGCCACCCTGGCGGGCGTGCCGGTGCGGGTGTGCCGCAGCGGCTACACCGGTGAGCACGGCTACGAGTTGCTGCCGCCCTGGGATGCTGCCGGGGTGGTCTTCGATGCGTTGCTGGCCGGCGTGCAGCGGGCCGACGGGCAGTTGGCCGGCCTCGGGGCGCGCGACACGCTGCGCACCGAGATGGGTTATCCGCTGCACGGTCACGAACTCTCGGCCGACATCTCGCCGCTGCAGGCCCGTTGCGGCTGGGCGATCGGCTGGAAGAAGGACGCGTTCTTCGGCCGTGCCGCTCTGCTGGCCGAGAAGGAAGCGGGCCCGGCGCGCCTGCTGCGAGGTCTGCGGGCGGTGGGCCGCGGGGTGCTTCGGTCCGATCTGAATGTTCTCGACGGCGACACCACCGTCGGCGTCACCACGTCGGGCACCTTTTCCCCGACGCTGAAAGTCGGTATCGCCCTGGCCCTGATCGACGTTGACGCGGGAATCGAGGACGGCCGGCACGTGACCGTCGACGTGCGCGGCCGCGGCATCGAGTGTGAAGTGGTCAAGCCCCCGTTTGTCGACGCAAAAACTCGCTAGCGCTCCGGTTATACAATCGCGCACATGACTAGCGACGTGCTCGAGTTCACGGTGACACCCGCCGCAAACCCGATCACCGACGACGCGCGGCACGCGATCCTCGCCGACCCCGGTTTCGGTAAGTACCACACCGACCACATGGTGTCGATCGACTACACCGACGGCCAGGGTTGGCACGACGCGCGGGTCACCGCCTACGGACCGATCGAATTGGATCCGTCGGCGATCGTGCTGCACTACGCGCAGGAGATCTTCGAGGGACTCAAGGCTTATCGCTGGGCCGACGGGTCGATCGTGTCGTTTCGCGCAGAGGCCAACGCCGCTCGGCTGCGGACCTCGGCGCAGCGGATCGCGATTCCCGAACTGCCCGATGAGCTGTTCCTCGAATCGCTGCGGCAACTCATCGCCGTCGACAATCAGTGGGTGCCGCCGGCCGGCGGCGAGGAGTCGCTGTACCTGCGTCCGTTCGTCTTCGCCACTGAGCCCGGTTTGGGTGTGCGCCCGGCAAGGGAGTACCGCTACCTGGTGATCGGCTCGCCGGCGGGGGCCTACTTCAAGAACGGCATCAAGCCGGTGACCGTTTGGGTCTCAACGGATTACGTGCGGGCCAGTCCGGGTGGCACCGGTGCGGCAAAGTTCGGCGGCAACTACGCCGCGTCACTGGTCGCCCAGGCCGAAGCCGCCGACAAAGGATGCGAACAGGTGGTGTGGCTGGATGCCGTCGAGCGCCGCTACATCGAAGAGATGGGCGGGATGAACCTGTTCTTCGTGTTCGGCAGTGGCGGGTCGGCCCGACTGGTCACCCCGGAGCTGTCCGGCTCGCTGCTGCCGGGTATCACCCGGGACTCGTTGCTGCAGTTGGCGACTGACGCGGGATTCGCCATCGAAGAGCGCAAGATCGACATGGACGAGTGGGAGAAAAAGGCCGCCGCCGGCGAGATCACCGAGGTGTTCGCCTGCGGCACCGCCGCGGTGATCACGCCCGTGTCCCATGTGAAATACGGCGACACCGAATTCACCATCGGCGACGGCGAGTCCGGCGAGGTGACGATGGCGCTGCGGGACACCCTTACCGGGATCCAGCGTGGCACGTTCGCCGACACCCATGGCTGGATGTCACGACTGGGCTGAGTCAGCCCCGCACAGCCAGCACGACAGCGGTAACCGTCGTCGTCAATTCGATTGCGGCGCCCAGCACATCGCCGCTGACGCCGCCGAAACGGCGGACGCAGTGCCGGACCAGCAACGTGGACAGCGTCAGCGCCACCAGCACCGCGATTGGGCCCTGCCACGGATGGCCACCCGCCGCCGAGGAAGCTGTCAGCAGCGCAACGATCCACACCGCGGCGACCGGCCCAGGCTGGCTGCCGACGACTGCCGCACCCAGCCTGCTGGCCGGCGCGGCAGGCAATCCCCGGCGACAGGCCAGCACCGCAGCGACCCGGCCGGCGCACACCGAGACCACGATCTCGGCTGGGCGCAGTGCCGAAAACGCCAGTCCCTGAACGACAATCACCACGGCTATGGCGGCCACGCCGAACGGCCCGGTCGAGCCATCGCGCATCACCTCAGATGCGCGTTCAGGCGGTCCATAACAGCCCAGCCCATCGGCGGTGTCGGCCACGCCGTCGATGTGCAAACCGCGGGTCACCGCCAGCGCAGTGGCCACTGCGAGCAGTCCAGCCAGCGGACTGTTCGCACCGAAAGCCCACCAACCCGCCCACGTCACCGCGGCGACAACCACGCCGAGTGCTGCACCGACCGCCGGTAGCGCGGTCATCGCACCACGACCGAACGCCCGGTCCGGCCGAACCGGCATCGGGACGACGGTTTCGAACGCGAAAGCCGCTGCCAGCGACCTGATCACGACGGCGAAGGGCGGTCGGTGACGTTAGCGTCGGCGAATGTCGCCATCGACGCACACGTGGCGACCGCGGCCCGCAGCACCGGCAAGGCCACCGCGGCCCCGCTGCCCTCACCGAGTCGCATGCGCAGGTCGACGATCGGGTCCAGGCCCAATCTGGCCAGCGCGAGTGCGTGTGCGGGCTCGGTCGACTTGTGGCCGGCCTGCCACCACAGCCGGGCTCCGGGCGCCAATTGCTCGGCGATCAACGCGGCGGCCGTCACGACCATGCCGTCCAGCAGCACCGGGGTGCGCCGCACCGCGGCCTGCGCGCAAAAGCCCGCGATGGCGGCCAAATCAGCTCCGCCGCAACACTGCAGCGTGGCAACCGGATTGGCCAGGACATGCTCGGCACGGAACAACGCGTCTCGCACCGCGGCGGTCTTGCGGGCCCACCCGGCGTCGTCGATCCCGGTCCCGTAGCCGACTGCGGCCACGGGCTCGACGCCCGTCAGCGCTGCCACGATAACCGTTGCCGCAGTGGTGTTTCCGATGCCCATATCGCCGGCGATCAGCAGGTCGGCACCCGAGTCGACCTCCTGATCGGCGATCTGGCGGCCGGCGTCGATCGCGTCGCGGGTTTCCTGCTCGGTGAGCGCATCCTCGGTCGTGATGTCGCCGCTGCTTCGTCGTACCTTGTGCGCGCCGATCTGTGGGGACAGCGACTCGGCGTCCACCGCGAGGTCGACGACGCGGACGCTTGCTCCTGCGATGTCAGCCAGCGCGTTGATCGCTGCGCCGCCGGCGACGATGTTCGCGACCATCTGTGCGGTGACTTCGGGGGGATAGGCCGACACCCCGGATCGGGCGACGCCATGATCACCGGCGAACACCACGATCCTGGCATGTTCGAATTGTGTTGGTGGACAATGCCCTTGGCAGGACGCCACCCAGACCGAGAGGTCTTCCAGCCGGCCCAGCGCGCCGCGCGGTTTGGTCAGGGTGTCCTGTCGGGCACGAGCGGCGGAGGCCGCAGTCGTGTCTGGTGGCGTCACCGGCGCGAACACCGTCATGTCCCGGCCTGCTTGATCGACAACGGATGGCCGGCCACCACCAGGACCACTCGTTCGCACAGTGCGGCCAGTCGCTGGTTGAGGGCGCCCAGCTCGTCGGTGAACCGCCGAGCCGACGCGGTCGCAGCCACCACGGTCAGCCCGACCTCCGGGCTGACCAGCACCAGCGGCGCGCTGAATTCGGTGACGGCAGTGGTCAGCTCGTCGATGTCGGCCGATATGCAGCCGCCTTCCCAGGCCTGGTGCCGGTCCAGCGCGGCCGTCAGCCAGCCGCCGATGTCGTCAACCAGCGTCGGCGTGTTCGGTGATCGGCGCAATTGTTCTGCGACACCATCGGTTTCCACAGTGGACCAGTGCGACGGCCGGCGATCGCGATGCGTGTCGACGCGCTGCCGCCAAGCCGGATCGGAGTCCGCCACCCGCCCGGTGGCCAGATACTGGACCGGCTGCTCTGCCTCCAGCGATTCGATGACGGCGGATTCAGCCCACCGCGATTTTCCTGACCTGACTCCGCCGAGCACCAGGGTTCGCACCGCGGATCAGGCACCCCGTGGCGATCGCCAGCCCGGCGTAGCCGGGCGCAGCGGGTCGCCATGCGAAGACCGTGGCGATCGCCAGCCCGGCGTAGCCGGGCGCAGCGGGTCGCCATGCGAAGACCGTGGCGATCGCCAGCCCGGCGTAGCCGGGCGCAGCGGGTCGCCATGCGAAGACGTCATCCGGCAAGGCCTAGTCGACACTGGCGCCATGCTTGACTTGGGGTCGCGGTGCCCGCATCCGGCGCATCTGCGAGGCCCGGCTGGCCGCGTAAAGCCCGAGTTTCAAACGGCTTTCGGTGTCCTCGGGAAATTTCTCGTCGACCCGTCGGACCACTTTGCGGCCCAGGATCAGCCCGTCGAGCGCCATCGCCGCCATCAGCAGCAGCATCGCCGGGGACACATACAACTGAAGTTGCGGCACCGCGAACATGAAGAACATCAGCCCCAGGGCGGCCGGCATGAACAGTCCGAGGACATTGCGGCGGGCGTCGACGATGTCGCGCACGTACTTTCGCACCGGTCCCTGGTCGCGCGTCAGGAGATACCGCTCGTCGCCGTTCATCATCCGCTCGCGGCGTTCGGTCATCTGGGCGCGCCGCTGGGAGCTCTGCTCCTTGCGTTCGGCCCGACTGAGCTTGGGCCCGCCCATCGCCTTGCGCCGTGCCCGTGCCTCTGCGCTCGTCATCGGCGCCGGTACGACCGGACCGCGGCGCCCAGCGTCGCGTCGCGGCGTGGGCCGTCCTTTGGGGGCGGTAGTCTGCGGCACACGCGCGGCGGCCGCATCAACGGTGTCCGCCGGGCTCGAGGAGTCGCCCCCGTCGCCGGTGTCGCCCTCGTCCTTCTTACGGCCCAGCAGCTTCACGCCCGCCAGGTTACTTCGCGTCGGATCCGTCTGGAAAACGGCCGGGTCCGGTGATGCCACCGACCGGCCCTACTGTTGCTCAGATGAGTGCGCCGGCACACCCTGCGCCCACTCTGCGCCTGCTCATTGCCCCTGACAGCTTCGGCGACACGCTGACCGCGGTCCAGGCAGCTGCCGCCATCGCCGCCGGCTGGAACCGGGTGCGTCCCGGAGATCGCATCACCGTCGCGCCGCAATCCGACGGCGGACCGGGATTCGTCGAGGTGCTGGCCGGCCGGTTGGGGGAGCGGCAGCGACAGCAGGTTCACGGCCCGTTGAGCGAGGACGTGTTCGCCGAATGGGTGCTGGACACGGGGTCGCGGACCGCCTACCTCGAGTGCGCGCAGGCATGCGGGCTGGCGGTGCTGGGTGGCCTGCCGACGCCGCAAACCGCGCTCGCGGCGGACAGCCGGGGGGTCGGCCAGCTGATCGCCGCGGCGCTGGATGCGGGTGCGATCCGCATCGTGGTCGGCCTGGGCGGCTCCGCCAGCACTGACGGTGGCCGCGGGCTGATCGAAGAACTCGGTGGCTTGCACACCGCCCGGCGGCGCCTGGCCGGGGTGGAGCTGATCGCGGCCTGCGATGTGGAGTACCCGCTGGTGGGGCCGTGGGGCGCGGCCCGGGTGTTCGGCCCGCAGAAGGGTGCGGACCCCGCCACGGTGGCCGTGCTCGAAGACCGGCTGGCGCGGTGGGCCGGTGAGCTCGACGCCGCGGCGGGCCGGCCGGTCAGCGCGGAATCCGGCGCGGGGGCCGCCGGCGGCATCGGCGCGGCCCTGCTCAGCCTGGGCGGCCGGTGCGAGTCGGGAGCGTCGATCATCGCCGAGCACACCGGCTTGGCCGCGGATCTCGCCGCCGTCGACCTGGTGATCACCGGCGAAGGAAAGTTCGACGAGCAATCGTTGCGCGGCAAGGTGGTCGGCGCGCTGGCCGCGGCAGCGCGGCCGGCGCAGGTGCCGGTGGTGGTACTGGCCGGACAGGTGATGCTGGACGAGCCGACATTCCAGTCCGCCGGCATCTTGGGAGCCGCCTCGATCGCCGATCACGCCGGTTCGGTGCGGCTGGCCCACGCCGATGCCGCCAACCAGCTGATCGGGCTGGCCGCCGACGTCGCGGCACGACTCGGGAATAGCGGCTCAACAAGGTACCTTTGATGGGGTGGGTCGATTCGCTCGAGCGAGCCCACCCGGACACAAGTACTTACAGGGAGAAGCAATGACTGTTCAGGACGAGTCAGCAACCGCCACCACCCACGGCGCGATATTGACCGATGCCGCGGCAGCCAAGGCCAAATCGCTGCTGGAGCAGGAGGGTCGCGACGATCTGTCGCTGCGGATCGCGGTCCAGCCCGGGGGATGCGCCGGTCTGCGTTACAACCTGTTCTTCGACGACCGCGCGCTCGACGGCGACCTCACTTCGGACTTCGGCGGCGTGAAGCTGACCGTCGACCGGATGAGTGCCCCGTACATCCAAGGCGCCTCGATCGACTTCGTCGACACCATCGAGAAGCAGGGCTTCACGATCGACAACCCGAACGCCACCGGGTCGTGCGCCTGCGGCGATTCGTTCAACTGACGCTTTAGTACATTCCGGCGCTGTGCAGCACGTAGGAGCACACCAGAATCTGGTTGTGCTGGCTCAGTAGCTGCGCGACGCCCTGCAACTCGGTTCGCGTGCTGCCGCCGGTAGCCGGCTGAACGCGCATGGTGAACAACACCTGGGCCTGGTAGTCCGACCAGTAGACGATCTTGTCGACCGACGTCACCCGCGCTTCGGAGAATTGCTTGCGGAACGCGTCGCTGCTCAGTTTGGCCACCGCCTGGTCGGATCGGCGGTCGCGGACGGCGTCGTAGATGCCGCACAACGCGTCGCGGGCAATGGCTTCGGTGTCGCGGTGTTGCAGCGCGTCCAGATAGCTCTGAATCGCCGACTTGGCCGTCGCATCGGAGAACGGACCGGTGGCGGCCACTGGAGCGCGCTGCGAGGCATGCAGAATCGCTGCGGCCACCGCGGCGACCACCAGCAGCGCCGCCGCACCGCCGGCCAGCAGCCCCCGGCGCCGGGGTTTCGGAAACGGCAGCGGCGGCGGCAACGGTCCTGGATAGACCGCTCCCGGAGGTGACGGCGGGAACCCCGGCGGAGCCGGGAATGGCGCACTGGGGTGGGTGTCGGCGAACGGGGGTCCGTCGGAGCCCGAATGGTGGTCCGACGAGTACGGACCGGGCATAGACGGGTCTCCTCGGATCGCAGGGCAGCACGGCCAAACTTCTTCTCTGGAGGCTAGTGGCCGTCGGCCCGCGCTGCAGAGGCCACCATAGCCACAGGTAGGGTGAGCTAGCCGAATTTTGGACGTGAAGGGGTGGAATTTCGTGACGATCGCGGTAACCGGTTCTATTGCCACTGACAATTTGATGCGGTTTCCGGGCCGGTTCTCCGAACACCTGCTGGCCGAGCACCTGGAGAAGGTGTCGCTGAGCTTTCTGGTCGACGACCTGGTGATCCACCGCGGGGGCGTCGCGGGAAACATCGCCTTCGCCATCGGCGTGCTCGGCGGCGACGTGGCCCTGGTCGGGGCCGCCGGTGACGATTTCGTCGGCGACTACGGCAAGTGGCTGCAGTCCCACGGCGTCAACACCGACCACGTGCTGATCTCGAAATCCGCTCACACTGCGCGTTTTGTCTGCACCACCGACGAGGACCTGGCCCAGATCGCCTCGTTCTACCCGGGTGCGATGTCGGAGGCGCGCAACATCAAGCTCGCCGACCTCGTCGCGGCGGAGGGCAAGCCGGACCTGGTGATCATCGGCGCCAACGATCCCGAGGCGATGGTGGTGCACACCGAGGAGTGCCGCAAGCTCGGCCTGGCATTCGCCGCCGACCCGTCCCAGCAGCTTCCTCGCCTCTCCGGTGCAGAGATCGACAAGCTCGTCGACGGTGCGGAATACCTGTTCACCAACGACTACGAGTGGGAGTTGCTGCAGTCCAAGACCGGTTGGTCGGATGCCGACGTGCAGCAGAAGGTCGGCCTGCGGGTCACCACGCTCGGAGCCAAGGGCGTCGACATCGTCGATCGCGACGGCACCACGCTGCACGTCGGAGTGGTGCCGGAAACCAGCCAGACCGACCCGACCGGCGTCGGCGACGCGTTCCGGGCCGGGTTCCTCACCGGCCGCAGCGGCGGCCTGAGCCTGGAGCGCTCGGCGCAGCTGGGCTCACTGGTCGCGGTGCTGGTGCTGGAGTCCACCGGCACCCAGGAATGGACCTGGGACGCCGCGACCGCCAAGACCCGGCTGGCTGACGCCTACGGCGACGAGGCTGCCGCCGAAATCGCGACCGTCCTGGCCTAGCGGCGATCGCGCCGCGGGTCACCGTCAGATCAGAGCTCTACGGGGTACTGCGGCTCGCTGATCCGGGGCACCACCCGGTGCTCGACGAAGATCGCGTGCCACAGCATGAAGATCAGTACTGTCCACAGCCGGCGACTGTGATCGGCTGTGCCGCAACGGTGTTCGTCTAGCATCCGACGAACGGCCGCGCGGTCGATCAGGTAGTCGGTCGCCGAGGCGCCGACCGTCTCATGCGCCCACTCCAACAGCGGGCCGGCCCGTAGCCAATGCCGGATCGGCACCGGGAAACCGAGTTTCGGCCGGTTGAGCACATGCGGCGGGACGATGGGCTCCAGCGCGCGGCGCAGCGCGTACTTGGTGGTGGTGCGGGTGATCTTGGCGTCGACCGGCAGCCGGGACGCGACGGCGAACACCTCGGGATCCAGGAACGGGACCCGCAGTTCCAGTGAGTTGGCCATCGTCATCTTGTCGGCCTTGACCAGGATGTCGCCGCGCAGCCAGGTGAACAGGTCGACGTGCTGCATCCGCGCGACCGGGTCCCAGCCGGCGGAATCGGCATAGACCGGCGCCGTGATGTCGATGTGCGTCCACTCCGGACGGAATGCGGTCAGCACGTCCTGCAACTGGACGTCGGAGAAGCTGCGGGCGTTGCCGTAGTAGCGCTCTTCGAGCGTCAGCGACCCGCGGTGCAGCAGGCTCTTACCGCGCATGCCATCGGGAAGCGGCTTGGAAACCTTGCCCATGGAGCGGCGTAACGGTCGCGGGAGGTAGTCAAAAGGCTTGAGCGACAGGGGTTCCCGGTAGATGGTATAGCCACCGAACAACTCGTCGGCGCCCTCGCCGGACAGCACCACCTTGACGTGCTTGCGCGCCTCGCGGGCCACGAAGAACAGCGGAACGAGCGCGGGGTCTGCCACCGGCTCGTCGAGATACCAGACGATCTCGGGCAGCGCCTCGACGAACTCGTCCGGGGCGACCACCTTGGCGATGTGGCGTGCGCCGATGGCCTCGGCTGATGCCACTGCGACGTCGACCTCGGAGAATCCCTCGCGCTCGAAACCGGTGGTGAACGTGATCAGTCGCGGGTTGTGCCGGATGGCCAGCGCCGCAATCGCGGTCGAGTCGATGCCGCCGGACAGAAATGCGCCGACGGTGACGTCGGCGCGCATGTGCTTGGCCACCGAGTCCTCCAGGACCGCGGTGATCTCGTCGTAGCGCACTTGTTCGGTGCCGCGCGTCATCGGCACCGACTTGAAGCGCGGGACGAAGTAACGGGTGGTCTCGGGTGGCCGGCCTGGGCGGATACGGGCGTAGCAGCCCGATTCCAGCCTGCGGACACCGCGGTGCAGCGTCTCGGGTTCGGGCACGTACTGCAGCACCGTGTAGTGCTGCACAGCGCGCAGGTCGATCGCGGTGTCGAATCCCACCAGATCGGCCAACTCCAGCAGGCACTTCTTCTCGCTGGCCACCGCGGTGCCGCCGGTTCCGGTTGCCATGAACAGCGGCTTGATGCCGAAAGGATCCCGGGCGCAGAACAATTCGCCGGTCGCGGTGTCCCACAGCGCGAAGGCGAACATGCCCCGCAGTCGCGGCAACGCGTCGGCGCCCCAGTAGTGGTAGGCCGCGACGATAGCCTCGCCGTCGCCATCGGTGGCGAACACCGCGCCGTGCTGTTCCGCCAACTCGGCGCGCAACTCCAGGTAGTTGTAGATCTCGCCGTTGAACACCAATTCGTAGCGATCGGGGCTTTCCGGTGGGCCCCAGCGCAGCGGCTGGTGCGAATGCGCGATGTCGATGATGGACAGCCGGTTGAAGCCGAATACGACGGTGCCGGCTGGGTTGACCCAGGTGCCCGGCTCGTCGGGTCCGCGGTGGCGCATCAGGTGCGACGCCTGCGCGATGGCCTCGGCCGCGGCGTGCGCGCTATCGGTCGGCTCGGTGCCGGCCGGGGCGGCCACGAAGGCCAGCAGTCCACACATCGCCGCTAAGTATGCCGCAACGTTGCACTGTTCATTGATGCCGCAAAGCAGTGACGCAAAAAGCGGTGGGCCTGCACACGGCTCCGCTGCGTGGGTGGTCTACGCTGCGTAGTATTCGACGTGCGAGTCTGCCGACAATCCCCTTGAGCGGGGGATGCGCGAGGTCGGCCCAGCTTGTGATTCTCAGGAGGCGCGACCGTGACATCCCGCGGGTCAGGCTGTTCGCAGGGCGTGGTGAAGAGCCATACCTCAGGTTTTGCTCGGCTACGGAGGCCGGCGCTGGTCGGCATGCTCGGCCTGCTGGCGGTGGGCCTGAGTGGCTGCAGTTGGTCGCACGCCCTGGCCTTGGGCTGGCCGAACGGCATCACCGAGGAAGGCGCCTGGAACCGGCAGTTGTGGATCGGATCGGTGATCGCCGCACTGGTGGTCGGCGCGATCGTCTTCGCGCTGATGTTCTGGGCGGCGGTGTTCCACCGCAAGAAGGCCACCGACACCGAATTGCCCCGCCAGTTCGGCTACAACATGCCACTCGAGCTGGTGTTGACCGTGACGCCGTTCCTGATCATCTCGGTGCTGTTCTACTTCACCGTCGTGGTGCAGGAAAAAATGCTGCACCTCGAGGCCGACCCCGAGGTCGTCATCGACGTGACCTCCTTCCAGTGGAACTGGAAGTTCGGGTACCAGAAGGTCCAGTTCAAGGATGGCACCCTCAAGTATGACGGCGCCGACGCGGCGAAGAAGGCCGCGATGACCTCCAAGCCCGAGGGCAAAGACTCCCACGGCGAAGAGCGGGTCGGCCCCGTCCGCGGACTCAACACCGAAGACCGCACCTACCTCAACTTCGACAAGGTCGAGACGGTCGGCACCAGCACCGAGATTCCGGTACTGGTGCTGCCCGCCGGCAAGCGGATCGAGTTCACGCTGGCATCAGCCGACGTGATCCACGGCTTCTGGGTGCCGGAGTTCCTGTTCAAGCGCGACGTGATGCCCGACCCGGCGGCCAACCACTCCGTCAACGTCTTCCAGGTGGCGAAGATCGAGCGGACCGGCGCGTTCGTGGGTCGCTGCACGGAAATGTGTGGCACCTATCACTCGATGATGAACTTCGAGGTCCGGGTGGTTCAGCCCAACGACTTCAAGGCCTACCTGCAGCAGCGGATCGCCGGCAAGACCAACGCGCAGGCGTTGCAGGCCATCGCGCAGTCACCCGTCGCCGTCACCACCCACCCGTTCGACACCCGCCGCGGCGAGATGGCGCCCCAGGCGAGTAGGTAGGGATACCCCAATGCACATCGAAGCCAGGCTGTTCGAGTTCATCGCGGCGTTCTTCATCTTCTGCACCGTCCTCTACGGCGTGCTGACCAGCCTGTTCGCCACCGGCGGAATCGAGTGGGCCGGCACCACCGCGCTTGCCCTGACCAGCGGACTCGCGGTGATCATCGCCACCTTCTTCCGCTTCGTCGCTCGCCGGCTCGACACCCGTCCCGAGGACTACGAGGGCGCTGAGATCAGCGACGGCGCAGGGGAACTGGGTTTTTTCAGCCCGCACAGCTGGTGGCCGATCCTGATCGCGCTGTCCGGCTCGGTGGCGGCGGTCGGCATCGCCCTGTGGCTGCCGTGGCTGATCGGCGCCGGGGTGGTCTTCATCCTGAGTTCGGCGGCCGGATTGGTCTTCGAGTACTACGTGGGCCCGGAGAAGCACTAACCGTCGCCGGCAAAGGTCACAATCCGGACGTCAGTTGATCGGTGACCGGGTCGCCCAGAATGTTGTGCGGGATCCCGTTGGGTAGGGTTTTCCGAGGCACATTGAGGAACATCGGGGCCTGCGCCCAACAACCCAACCGCGGTGCTGGGTGCGCCGATGAAGTAGTCGAACAGGACACACGACCATGAGCGGGCCGAATCCACCAGGACCGGAGTCCGAAGAACTGGAACCCGGCGTCGAGGCCAGCCATGGCGACGGCGGATTCGACGGTGGTGCAGGTGATTTCGACGCGGGCGCGGCAACATCCGACGCCGATATCGAGACCGGCCAAACCGATGTCTACTCGCGGGCCTACTCGGCTCCCGAGTCCGAACACATCAGCAGCGGACCGTACGTGCCCGCAAACCTCGATCTCTACGATTACGACAGCTACGACGAAGCGGCCGCGCCCGAGGAGGAGGCCAAGACTGCGCGCTGGCCGTGGATCGTCGGTGTCGCCGCGATTGTCGCGGCAATAGCCCTGGTCGTCTCGGTGTCGCTGCTGTTCGCGCGCAACGACACCACGAAGCTGGCCACGCCCAACACCGCGCCGTCGACGACCTCGACACCGCCGATGCAGGACGAGATCATCGTCACGACAACGACGCAACCGCCGCCGCCGCCGCCGTCGAGCGAGGCATCGCCGCCACCGCCGGCACCGTCCCCGGAGCCGCCGCCTGCTCCCGCGCCCTCGCCGGCTCCGGCGCCGCCACCCGCCCCTGCGCCCGCTCCGGCTCCTGCGCCGCCGCCTGCCCCTCCGCCGGCTCCGGCCGGCCCCAAGCAGTACACGTATTCGGTGACCGGCACCAAGGCGCCGTTCGATCAGATCACCATCACCTACACCGACGCATCCGGGATGCGCCGGACGTTGTCCAACGTCTACATTCCGTGGACGATTACGCTCACCCCGATCTCGGCGTCCGACGTCGGCTCGATCGAGGCGTCCAGCCTGCTGCGGTTGAGCAAGCTCAACTGCAAGGTCACTGCCAGCGACGGAACGGTGTTGTCAGCCAACGAGAACAATCAACCTCAGGTCAACTGCTGATGATCGACAGGTACTCCCAAGCCTGGGGCGGGCGCGGCAGGGTCACGCCTAGCACCACCGACCGCATCCTGGTCGGCTCGTGTGCGGCCATCTGGCTGGCATTGGTGGGGATGAGCGTCGCGGCGCTCGTCGCACTGATGGACCTGGGCCGGGGATTTCACGCCGCCAAGGGCAACCCGCACACGTCCTCGGTGCTCTACGCGATCATCATCATCTCCGCGCTGATCATCCTCGCGGCGATCCCGATGCTGTTGGCCCCGCCGGATCACCCGGGACGCACCGGTGGCTCGCTCGGCGGGTTCGAGTCCCGCACCGTCAGTGCACGGTCGATCAGGACCGGGCAGGCAGCCGCCACACGCAGGGTGCCACCGAGCGGATCACCACGCGACGTCCTGCGCTGGCGGACGCCGAGGTTGATCGCTTCTGGCTGCGCGGTACGGCCGCCTTGATGGGCACCATGGGTGGGGCACTGCTTGCGGTCGCGACGGCGACCTACGCAATGGCCGTCGGCCACGACGGCTTCTCACTGGCCGGCTACGCCGTCGCCGGTGCCATCACGCTGGTCATGCCGCTGGTGCCGTGGCATCAAGTGCGCCGACTGCGCGGCCGGCTCGCCGCCTGAATCGGCCTGAACATTCAAGACAGGCTGCACCCGGCCGAACGGCTTTGACGCCAAAGCCGTTGTCAGCTCAGCGTTTTAGTGGTGGCCGTTCGTCGAGCCGTTGCCGCTGCTGCCGTTTCCGTTGCCGTTGCTGCCGCCTGGTGCTCCCGCAGTGCGGTAAGCGCACGCGACTCGGCGGCGTGGTGGGCTTCGCTGAGCGCGGCATCCTCGGAAGGCGGGTCGGCGTAGAGGAAGCTGCCCGAGCCGGGGGAGCCACCGGAGCCGAGCTTGTTCATCTTCACCGGCACCGGAGCGCCCTGGTACTCCAGCGGCAGCGGGTGGCCGTGCTCGTCGACCGGCCCCAGCGGCTGGTGGAGCTCGATGTAGGCGCCGTGCGGCAGACGCTTGATGATGCCCGTCTCCACGCCGTGTTCGAGGACGGCGCGGTCACTGCGCTGCAGCCGACACACCGCCGGTAGGTGACGAAGTAGATCACGGCGGGAGCGCCACCATGCCGATGCGTCCCATCCAGGTGGTCGCGTTCAGCGAGATGTTGAACTTGTAGGCGATGATGTCGTTGATCGACGACAGGGTCAGCACCATGTAGAACCCGATCGCCATGGCGCCGATCGATGTCCGCACCGGTACATCACGCGGGCGCTGCAGCAAGTTGTGGTGGGCACGGTCGCCGCTGAACCGCTTCTCCAGGAACGGATAGACGATCAACAGGGCGAAGATTCCCAGCATCAGCGTCCCGACCGCGACTGTCGCGGGAATGGTGTGGTGGAAGAAGTAGAACTCCCACGCCGGCCAGAGCCGGGCCAGGCCGTCGGGCCACATCATGTAGAAGTCCGGCTGTGAACCCGCCGACACCTGCGATGGCTTGTAGGGGCCCAGATTCCAGATCGGGTTGATCTGCAGCAGGCCGCCCATCAGGCCGAGCACACCTGTCGTGAAGGCAAGAACGCGCCGGATTTGACGGCGACGCCGGCATCACGCGCACGCCGACGACGTTGGTCTCGGTGCGCCCTGGCCGGGGAACTGGGTGTG
>CAVWEO010000020.1:0-29724 GCA_963753995.1 uncultured Actinomycetota bacterium
ATCACCGGGTGAGCCAGTCCGGCATAGGTGCCGCGCAGCGCTTCTGGGATGGCGGGGTGGTTCTGGGTCATTCCCTTGACGTGTGCCTCGTAGATCACCGTCTCGTGGTACGGCGTGCGGGGCGCGTGATCGTTGCCCCAGTCGAAGTACGGATTGATCACCACGCTGGTCATGGTGTGGCCGAGTGAGTCGAGGCCAGGCGGTGTGCCGGTCTCGGCGGGGTCCTCGGCGGCGACGGCCAAGTCGTAGGAGAACAGCGCCTGGGTGAATTTGAATTCGCCGTCGAAACATTTGCCGTACGGGTCGAGCAAGAGCTTGCTCGGATCGCAGCGATGCCCTGCCGCCGGCTGGAACGGACCATGGATCCGAAAGCCGTAACGCTGTCCGGGGGTCACGTCGGGTAAGTAGGCGTGCCAGACGTAGCCGTCGACCTCGTCGAGCCGGATGCGGGTCTCCTGGCCGTCCTCGTCGATCAGGCACAGCTCGACCTTCTCGGCGATCTCGGAGAACAGTGCGAAGTTGGTGCCGGTGCCGTCGAAGTTGGCGCCCAACGGGTAGCGGACCCCGGCCACACGGTGGCCAGCGCGGGCGGAGCAGCGGCGGAACCGCTGGTCGGGTCTGACGCGGGCATCACTTGACCTTAGTGGCGGCTGGATCGGCTCGCTCTGCTGCCTCGCACGCGCGACCCGTCCCTCTCTCCCCCCATCCTCCCTTCTCCCCCCTTGATTGCCGGCTTCCTCAGGCCGCGGTGCGGCCTGCATCGTCGCCCGCCTACCACCAACCCGTGGCGGGCCCGAGCTGGCGGCCCAGCTCATTGGTCATGGTGCGCATGTAGGTGGCCGACAGGTGGTGAGCGTCGTGATATACCAACACATTTCCCTCGACGGCCGGGCAGATGTCGGCGCGACAAACCGCGTCGCTCATGTCCATCGGCTTGAGCATCGGGAACTGCTCGACCCAGTCGAGGGTGGGGTTGCGGTCGGCGAGCACGTCGGAACGCTTGATGCCGCACGACACCGCGTCGCCTCCCTTCGCCAGGCAGTCCGACGGGTTGAACGGTTGACCGTCTTTCACCAGCCATGGGGTGTCGCGCATTGCCAGGATCGGAATGTTGTTGTCGGAGAACGTCTGCCAGATCCCGACGTAGGTGCCCGGCATCACGTCTCCGGGTTTGATGTTCCACGGCCGGGTCGAGGTGGTGAATACGAAGTCCGGGTGGTCGGCGACGACTGCCGCCATCGCCTTGGGCACCCAGTCGCGGCATTCCGGATAGGGGTCGTTGTTGCCCATCACCCTGGGCATCTGCTCGGTCGACAGGGCGCAGCCCATCTTGAGGTACGTCGTCACCTTGAAGTGGTACCTGTGCCCGAGCAGGTCCAACGCGGTCAGCCAGTGCTCGGCGTGCGAGCCGCCGGCCAGTGCGATCGTCCTGGTCGCGGTGGTGTCCCCGTAGCTGCACTTGAGCACGTCGGTGTTCTTGAAGTCACTGATACACCCGTCGCGCGTGGACGGCGGGTAATCAGTCTGGGCTTCTAGCACCGTGGGTCGCATGCGTAGCCGCGGCACCCGCACGTGCTTGACCAGTGCGCGGGCACCGGGATAGTCGGTGGAATTCAGAGCAGTCAGTTCTTTGCCGCTGGCGCGTTCGACGTTGACGTGCTCGCGCCACGTGAACGCGGTCGCGGTGAGCGTTACACCGAGCAGCCCGATCACCGATCCCAGCACCAGCGTGGGTCGGCGGAGTCGGGTGCGCCAGGGCACCACCACCACCGTGGTTTGGGGCGCGGCACCGGCGGGCTTGCGCTGTCGCAACGGTTCTTCGATGTACCGGTTGGTCAGGTATGCCAGCAAACCGGAGATCAGCAGCACTGCGGTGCCCTCGACGACGTTGGCGTGTGCGTGACCGCTGTAGGCGAGCCAGAAGATCAGCAGCGGCCAGTGCCACAGATACAGCGAGTAGGCCATCTCGCCGAGGCGCACCAGAGGCGCCGTCGCGAGCAGCCGGTTGGGGAGCGGCATCGCGACGCCGTCGGGCCGGTTGGCGCCGGCCAGGATGAACACGACGGCGGCGCCGACGGGGACCAACGTCCATGGGCCCGGGAATTGCCTGACGCCGTCGATCAGCGCGCCGCAAGACAACACCGCCGCCAACGCGATCGTGGCCGCGGTGGTGCGCAACCACGCCGGCCACCGGACGTAAGGGACGAGTGCGCCGACCAAGGCTCCCAGCAGCAACTCCCACGCCCGGGCGAAGCTGTTGTAGTAAGCCACCGCCTGATCGTTCTGGTGGGCGAAAATCGCGTAGACGAACGACGCGAGCGCCAGCGCGCTGAGCAACAGCACGAACGCGGTGCGCAGCCGGTCGCCCAATCGCCGCCGAAATAGGTACGCGAAACCGAAAACGAGCGCGAGGAACGCGACGTAGAACTGCCCCTGCACCGACATCGACCAGATGTGCTGCAGCGGGCTGACGGATTCGCCGGCCCGCAGATAATCAGCGACCGTGCTGGCCAGTTCCCAGTTCTGGTAGTAGCCGAGGCTTGCCAGGCTCTGGTCGGCGAAGGTCTCCCAGCGCGTCTGCGGCTGAATGAGGATGGTCAATACCGCACACCCGGCCAGCACCACCACCAGAGCCGGCAGCAGTCGGCGCACCAGCCGAACCAGCTCGGGAACCGGTGACAGCGTGGAGGCCGGGTTGAGTGCCGCGCGAAGCAACTTGCCGCCGAAGAAGAAACCGGACAGGGCGAGGAACACATCCACCCCGCCGGAAACCCGTCCGAACCACACGTGGAACATCGCGACAAGCGCGATGGCAATTCCGCGCAGCCCGTCGAGATCGAGGCGGTAGAACCCGGCCCGATTTTCCACCGCGGGCTGCGCGGGCTGCACAACCCCGGCGTCGGCCGCGCGGGTCGGGGAGATCGTCATGATTGACAGACAATCTACCTAACCCGCCGGCCGACGCGTGTGCTCGAAACTGGCCGGGCGAGCGCTCCGGTCAGGACTCCAGGATGCGAGTCAGGTACGGCATCATCCCGGTGGTCCGGGCCGCTGTGACGGTAACGGCGGGCTCGGTGGCCTCGATCATCTGGTTGTTGCCGAGGTACATCGCCACGCTCTGGGTACCGCCGGGCCCGTAGCAGAGCAGGTCGCCTGGGCGTGCCTGCGCTGGTGCGACTTTGCGGCCGACGCTGCACTGCTCGGCCGACGTGCGCGGCATCTTCACGCCGGCGCCTGCGTAGGCGTACTGGATCAGGCCGGACGCGTCGAAGCCGACGATGTTGGCTTTCAGGCCGGTGCCGCGGGTGGGCCCGGCGGAGTTGCCGCCGCCGTACAAGAACGGCACATTGCGTTGCGACAGCGCGCGCTGGATCACGTAGTTGGTGTTCTGCTGATAGCCCACCAGAGTCGGTCCGGTCGGGTCGGCGCTTGCGATGTGAGGATTGACCATCGGCAGCGTCAACAACAGGGCCAGGCTGAACGGGGCGGCGATGCTGCGTCCCATGTCGATCACCTCTCTGTGGCGTCAGCGTGGTGACCTCACGCCTCGGCCGTCATTCCGCCGATTCACCACCGGGCCTCATGTGTTGGCCCGCCCGGCGGGGACCGCGCCGGCCCCGGTTGGTGAACCGTTGAATTCACAACAGTCACTACCAACACTGTGGCAACAAATGCCTCGTAGAGCTACCTTTCAGGTGCTCTGAGCGGGATTTTTTGTCGTACCGTGACCCAACGGTGATCGCGGCGGCCCCGAATTCTCAAAACGGCGGGCGCCGTTGTGATTTCGCTCTCACTCGGGGGCGTCAACGACCTCGGGTCCGCTGTGCCAGTACGTGGAACTGAAGTCGGTCAGCGCCGTGCCGGCTGCCGAGGCGAACAGCACCAGGGCGATCGCCAACGCCGGCCAGAAGGACAGGTACCAACCCTTCAGCAGCGAGACCAGTGGCCCGAGCAGCGCAGCGGCGACCGCGGCGCCGATGCCGCCCCAGACCAACGGATAGATGTAGAAGTCGACGCCGAACGGCGCCGGTGGACATTCACCGGTGCACACGTCTTTGAGGAAGCCGAAAAGCCGCGCATACCAATTGGTCCCGAATGCGAGCGCGGCAAGTAGGGCCATCAGCACCAGTAGCGAGGCGACATCCCACGGAACCAGCCGCAGCCGCAGAAAGCGCGGCGTAGCGTCGTCGGGGCGGGCGGGGGACAGGTCATCGAACTGCTGTGGCGAAGCCATGGTGGCTCAATGCTGCCGGATGCCGGACTTTTCTGCGAGCGATCGGCAGCGCGTCGTCGGCACGAGCCGGGCGGCATCCTGGCTGCCCTACGCTCGTTCTCTATGACATCTGCGGCCGACGGCGGGCCTGTGCTCACGCCTGAGCAGATCAGCGCGATCGATGCGGCCCACCTCTGGCACCCCTACAGCACGATCGGGGCTGAAGCTGTACCCCCGGTGGTCGCGGTCGGTGCCCGCGGCGCCTGGCTCACGCTGGTGCGCGACGGCAACCAGGTGCAGGCGATCGACGCGATGAGCTCGTGGTGGACCGCGATGCACGGGCACGGCCACCCGGTGCTGGACGCGGCGATGACCCGCCAGCTGGCGACCATGTCCCACGTCATGTTCGGCGGCCTCACCCACGAGCCCGCGGCGCGGTTGGCCCAGTTGCTGGTCGAGATCACGCCGAGCGGGCTGGAGACGGTGTTCTTCAGCGACTCCGGGTCGGTGTCGGTGGAGGTCGCGGTGAAGATGGCGCTGCAGTACTGGCGAAGCCGCGGACTGCCCGGCAAGCGACGGCTGATGACGTGGCGCGGGGGATATCACGGCGACACCTTCACCCCGATGAGCATCTGCGACCCCGACGGCGGCATGCATTCCCTATGGACCGACGTCCTGGCTCGACCAGGTGTTCGCGCCGCAGGTACCCCGCGACTACGACCCCGCCTACAGCGCGGCATTCGAGGCACAGCTGGCCGGGCATGCCGCCGAGCTGGCCGCCGTCATCGTCGAGCCGGTCGTCCAGGGTGCCGGCGGGATGCGGTTCCACGACCCGCGATACCTGATCGATCTGCGCGACATCTGCCGACGGCACGACGTACTGCTGATCTTCGACGAGATCGCCACCGGGTTCGGTCGGACCGGCGAGTTGTTCGCCGCAGACCAGGCCGGCGTCAGCCCCGACATCATGTGCGTCGGCAAGGCCCTGACCGGCGGCTACCTGAGCCTGGCCGCGACGTTGTGCACCGCCGACGTCGCCCACACGATCAGTACCGGGCGGCCGGGTGCGCTGATGCACGGCCCGACGTTCATGGCCAACCCGCTGGCGTGCGCCGTCGTCGGTGGCCGCGGTCGAACTGCTGCTGAGCCAGGACTGGCGGTCGACGGTCGCCGAGATCGGCGCAGGACTGGCCGCCGGACTCGAGCCGGCCCGGACGCTGCCGGGCGTGGTCGACGTCCGGGTGTGCGGGGCGATCGGCGTGATCGAATGCGACCGGCCCGTCGACATGGCCGTCACGACACCGGCGGCGCTGGACGCGGCGTCTGGCTACGGCCGTTCCGCAACCTGGTCTACGCCATGCCCCCGTTCATCTGCACGCCGGAGGAGATCGCGCAGGTCACCTCGGCGATGGTCGAAGTGGCCCGGCTGACGGGCTCTCGTAGGATTAGCGCGGTGACGCGGATCGAAATCTCTCCGCTGGCCTGGCTGGACGAGCATGCCGAGCAGCGCCGGCAAGCCGGGCTGCGGCGTGCACTGCGGCTGCGCCCAGCAGTAGCGGCCGAGCTCGACCTGGCCTCCAACGACTACCTCGGCCTCTCGCGGCATCCCGACGTCATCGACGGTGGAGTCGACGCGCTGCGCACCTGGGGTGCCGGCTCGACGGGCTCGCGGCTGGTCACCGGCAACACCTCACTGCACGAGGAGCTGGAATCCAGCCTCGCCGAGTTCGTCGGCGCCGCAGTCGGCTCTGGTGTTCTCCTCGGGCTACACCGCCAACCTCGCCGCGGTCGCGGGCTGTCGGGGCCGGGCGCGCTGCTGGTGTCCGACGCGCTGTCCCACGCCTCGCTGGTCGACGCCTGCCGGCTGTCGCGGGCGCGGATGGTCGGTGACGCCGCATCGCGACGTCGACGCCGTGGATGCGGCGCTGGCCGCGCGCGCCGAGGATCGCGCCGTCGTGGTCACCGAGTCGGTGTTCTGCACCGACGGTGTGATGGCTCCGCTGCGCCGACTGCACGAGGTGTGCCGGCGGCACGGCGCGCTGCTGATCGTCGACGAGGCCCACGGGCTGGGCGTACGGGGTAACGGCGGGCGTGGGTTGCTGCACGAGCTGGGTTTCGCCGGTGCTCCCGACGTCGTGATGACGACGACGCTGTCGAAGGCTCTGGGCAGTCAGGGCGGCGTGGTCCTCGGATCGGCTGCCGTCCGCGCTCATCTGATCGACGCCGCGCGGCCGTTCATCTTCGACACCGGTCTGGCGCCGGCGGCCGTCGGCGCCGCGCTGGCGGCCCTGCGGGTGCTGCACGAGGAGCCGTGGCGGCCCGAGGCGGTCCTGAGGCCGCCGCCGCTCTGGCCGAGAGCTGCGGCGTCGCGCCGATGCCCGCAGTCGGCGGTGGTGTCGGTCATTCTCGGCGCGCCGGAGGTGGCGCTGGCCGCCGCTACGGCGTGCCTGGACGCGGCGTCCGGGTGGGCTGCTTCCGGCCGCCGACCGTGCCCGGACGGCACGTCGCGGCTGCGGCTGACCGCGCGCGCGTCGCTGGATGACGACGACCTCGAGCTGGCGCGACGGTGCTGACCGACGTGCTGGCCGCGGCACGGCGTTGACGGTCCTGGTCGTCACCGGGACCGAGACCGGGGTCGGCAAGACCGTCGCCACCGCGGCGTTGGCGGCGGCCGCGCAACAGGCCGGCATCGCCGTCGCGGTCTGCAAGCCCGTGCAGACCGGGATCGCGGCCGGGGACGACGACCTCGCCGAAGTGGCCCGCCTGACCGGGCTGAACAAAGTGGTCGGACTGGCGCGTTACCCGGAGCCACTGGCGCCGCTGGCTGCCGCAGACCTGGCCGGCCGAGCGCTGCCCAGCCGCGACACCATTCTCGAACTCGTTCGCGCAGTGGACCATCCGGCCAGCTGACGCTGGTCGAGGGCGCCGGCGGCCTGCTCGTCGAGCTCGCCGACGGAGGCGTGACGTTGCGAGATCTCGCCGCTGATCTCGGCGCCGCGGTACTGGTGGTGACCACCGCCGAGCTCGGCACCCTCAACCACACCGCCCTGACCGTGGAAGCGCTTGCGGCCCACCACCTTCCGTTTGCGGGACTGGTGATCGGCAACTGGGCACTGCCACCGGGTGTGGTGGAGGCGTCGAACAGGTCGGCGCTGGTGCGGTTGGGCCCGATGCGCGCCGAGCTGCCCGCCGGAGCCGGACAGCTGAGTACCGCGGAGTTCACCGCGATGAGCGCGCACGCGTTCGACCGCGGCTGGGTGACCAGCTTGCTCCGCTGATGGTGCATTCGGTCGAGCTGCTCTTCGATCCCGAGACCGAGGGAACGCTGCGTCGGATCTGGGATGACCTGGCCGCCGCCGATCTCCCGAGCCGCGTTCCGGCAGGCCGGCCGCATGTCACGGTGGCCGTGGCCGAGCGGATCGCACCCGATGTCGATGCGTTGCTGCGGCCGGTAGCGCAGCAGCTGCCGCTGGACTGTGACGTCGGGGCACCGCTGCTGTTCGGCCAGTCGAACGCGGTGCTGGCCCGGCTCATCGTGCCGACGGCGGACCTTCTCGCCCTGCACGCCGATGTGCACCGGATCTGCGGCCCGCACCTGCTGCCCGGTCCGCTGCCGCACAGCCTGCCCGGTCAGTGGACGGCGCACGTCACGCTGGCCCGTCGCATCGAAGGTGCCCTGGTGGGTCCGGTGCTGCAAATAGCGGGTCAGCCGTCACAGATTCGCGGCCGCCTGGCCGGCCTGCGCCGCTGGGACGGCACCGACCGTGTGGAGTATCCGATCGGCTGACCCAGGCGCCGCCGCCAGGCCGCCCTTGCCGGTCTGGCTACACCTCAGCCGCGGCGCTGGGTGAACTTGATGTCGAGGCTGCGCAGATAGGTCTGCAACCCCGCGTCCTGGACCGGGATCAGATGCGCCGGGGCGTCGGTCTCGTTGTAGTGGGCGTGCCACATCCCCGGCGGTGTGGTGAATGCGCCGCCGGCTTGCCAGTCCACCCGAATCGGGTCGGCGATGTTGCCGCGCTCGTCGAGTCGGGTTCCCAGCAGCGTGTAGCAACCGGTGGGTGGCGCGTCGAGAATCAGATCCAGCGCGACCGACTGGTGGCGGTGCGGACGCTGTTCTTGTCCGGGCGGCAGCACGCCGAACATGGCCCAGAGCACGTGGGTGATAGTCAGGGTCTGCTCTTGATCGGCATTGGCCAACAGGACGCTGACCCTGCTCTTGTCGTTGGCGCCGGGGCGCGTCGCGATGTCCTCGAGCTTGGCGACGAGGTCGGCGCGGCGGAATTTCGTGGGCCGAAATTTGGGCTGGGTGGCGTCAGCACCCAGGTAACGAAGCAGCGGTTCGTCGTGCACCCAATACATGGTGGTTTCGGCGTCCGCGTAGAACACCGCGCGCGATCCGGCAGGCAATGTCAGAAAGTCGCCCTTCTCCCACCGGATCAGGTGACCGTCGACGGACGCGAAGCCGCCCCCGTAGAGCACGTAATACAACTGGCTGGTGGCGTTGGGGCTGGTGTCGATCTGCTGGCCGGCGCGGATGCGTAAGAAGTTGGCCAGCAGCGCCGGGCTGGTCGCCGCGCCATCCTTGATTCCCAGATCCGTGGACAGATCCAACGGCACCACACCGGTCGGCTCATCCCGGTAGAGCTCGGGGCCGAATTGCCTGATCGGCACCTCCGGTGTGGCCCCGGAAGCAACGGGGTTGGCGGCTTTGGAGTATTCGAAGAAGCGGGCGTCGTCGTCCCATTCGTCGAATCGGCCCTCGAACCCGTACTCCGCGAGATCCGTCATCGGGGCCGGGATCGTCGGATCCAGGTTCAGCGATTCGGCGGCTGATGGTCCCAAGTTGGCAACGGTCACAGTGGCCTCCTACCTTCGGCGCTAACTTGCACCTCAATAGTATCTAACTTGTATCTAAGCTGCAATACGAATCGCGCACCGTTGATCTGAACAGCGGTAACATAGCGATTGCCACAGAGATACGAGCGAGATACTACTGAGCTGCGGGGAGGTTCGGATGGCGATCAAAACCCGGCCCGCGGCCAAGGATCGAGCGCTCGAGTACGTCAAATCGCAGGTGCTGACCGGAGCTTTTCCCGGTGGCGAATTGATCAGTGAGGGTGAGGTCGCGGCCGCGCTCGGGATGTCGCGTACGCCGGTTCGCGAGGCGTTTCTGCGCCTGGAGGCCGAGGGGCTGTTGCGGTTGTATCCGCAGCGTGGCGCGTTGGTGGTGCCGGTCTCCTCAGAGGAGGCGCGCGCCGTCATCGAGGCGAGGCTGGTGCTGGAGCGGTTCGCCGTGACCAAGGTGATCGCGGGGGGGCCGGCGGTGTGTGCATCGATCTTCCCACGGCTGTCCGCGAAGATCGAACAGCAGCGCGAAGCCGCCGCTGCGCAAGACTGGCTGGCTTTCGTGCAGGGTGACCGTGCGTACCACGACGTCACCATGCAGGAGTCTGGCAATCCGATCCTGTCGAACCTGTACTCCTCTCTGCGCGATCGGCAGATGCGCATGATCGGCCAATCGCTGACCCGCGACCAGCAGCGAATGGCGACGATTCTCGACGAGCATCGCGTGATCGCCGAAGCCTTGCGCGACGGCGACATTCAGCGAACCCTGGAAGCCGTGCAGTCCCACCTCGATGGCACGCTGCGCTCACTGGGACTCTCAGTCGAGCCGCCCCACGGCGGTCTCGCCCAACCCGTACAAGGAGCAGCGATCCCCGGTGGCCTTTGATGCAGCCGAGTCGGTTGCCGGCGTGCTGCGCGGCTTGATACAGGGGCTGCTCACGCATCGCCATGGCGGCGAGGTCTACCAGACCTCGACGATGGGCGCGTTGCTCGACGGTGTTTACGACGGCGACGTCACCATCCGAGAGCTGTTGCAGCACGGTAACTTCGGCCTGGGTACCTTCAACGGCCTGGACGGCGAGATGCTGGTGCTCGACGGGGTCTGCTACCAGCTGCGCGGCGACGGCAGCGCACAGCGCGCCGAACCGGATCAGCGCACCCCCTTCGCGGTCGTCACCTGGTTCGACGCCGACCGCTCGTTCGAGGTGTCCGACCCAGTCGACCGCGCCGGGCTCAAGGCACGGATCGACGAGTCGCTGCCGAGCGCCAACTTGATTGTCGCCGTTCGGGTCAGCGGTGACTTCAGCGTGATCCGGACTCGCACGGTCACCGAGCAGCACCGCCCCTACCCGCCGTTCAGCGAAGCCACCCAAGACCAGCAGGAGGTCACCTTCCGTGATGCCACCGGGACGCTGGCCGGCTTCCGGATGCCCGACTACGAGCAAGGGGTCTCGGTGGCTGGATATCACTCGCATTTCATCGACGCCGAACGACGTCACGGCGGACACGCCCTTGACTACCGGTTGACCCGGGGCCGTGTCGACATCAGCGTTCGGTCCGATCTCCATCTGAGCCTGCCCCGTACACCGGAATTCCTTGCCGCCGAACTGAACCGGCCCGACACGGACAACGAGATCCGTCGCACCGAAGGGTAGTCAACTGAGCAGCAACGAGGTGCGATCAGCCCAGCGCGTGGTCGAGACGCTGACCGCGTACGGCATCCGGTACATCTTCGGCGTCCCGGGCGCCAAGATCGACGCCGTCTACGACGCCCTGGCCGATGGCGGCCCCGAGTTGATCGTCTGCCGTCATGAGCAGAACGCGGCGTTCATGGCCGCCGCCGTCGGCCGGCTCACCGGCACACCGGGCGTCGCGTTGGTGACGTCGGGGCCGGGCACCACGAACCTCGCAACCGGACTGATCACCGCCACCACCGAGCAGGACCCGATGGTTGCCATCTGTGGCGCGGTGCAGCGGTCCGACCGGCTCAAGCGCACCCATCAATCGATGGATGCCGTGGCCGCGCTGAGGCCGTTCACGAAATACACCGGCGAGGTCGACGATCCCGACAACGTGCCCGAGGCCGTCGCCAATGCCATCCGCAGCGCACTGACCCAGCCGCGCGGAGCGGCCGCCGTGGTGCTGCCCGCAGATGTGTTGGCGGCCCCGACGTCGGCGACGATCGTCGAGCCTAACCCGGTCCCGGCATTGGGGCCCGCCCCGGCGGATCGAATTTCCCAGGCGGTCAGGCTGATTCGCGCCGCAGCGCGTCCGGCATTGTTCGTCGGCGTTCGGGTGGGGGAGCCGGCGCCGTGCGCGGCGCTGCGAGACCTGCTTGCGGTGACCGAGTTGCCGGTCGTCGAGACGTTCCAGGCGGCCGGCGCGGTCTCCCGTGAATTCGAGGACCACTTCGTCGGACGCGTCGGGCTGTTCCGCAATCAACCCGGCGACATCGTCATCGGCGACGCCGATGTTCTGCTGACCGTCGGCTTCGATCCGGTCGAATACGATCCGCGGCTGTGGAACCCGGACCCGGCTCGCACCCTGATCCACCTCGACGAGATGCCCGCCGACATCGACAACCACTATCAGCCCACGCTCGAATTGCGTGGCGACATCGCTGCGACATTGTCCGAGTTGACCCGGGCGCTGACCGGGTTGAAACTGGACGGCGCTGTGCGCGAGCGGGTGGCCGAACGGCGTGCCGCGCTGTCGAGAATCGACGACGAGGCCCGCCGCCGACCTGAGTCCGACATCGGCGTCGATCCTGCCGCTTTTGTCTTGAAGTTGCGGGATCTGCTTGGCGACGACGCCACAATTTCCTGCGACGTGGGATCGCATTACATCTACATGGCCCGGCACTTCCGGATCTATCAGCCGCGGCGCCTGTTGTTCTCCGACGGGCAGCAGACGCTCGGTGTCGCGCTGCCGTGGGCGATGGCCGCCGCGCTGGTTCGACCGGGCACCCCGGTCGTGTCGGTGTCCGGTGACGGCGGATTCTTGTTCAGCGCACAGGAATTGGAGACGGCGACGCGACTGGGCCTGAGCTTCACCCACGTCATCATGCGCGACAACGGCTACAACATGGTTGCTTTCCAGGAGGAGCTGAAATACGGCCGCACGTCCGGGGTTCGGCTGGGTGACTACGACATCGCGCATTACGCGGCAGCGTTCGGCGCCAAGGGTATTCGGGTCAGCACCCTCTCTGAGTTCGAGGAGACGTTCACCCGCTCGCTGACCGAGCCAGGAGTGACGGTCATCGATGTGCTGGTCGACTACAGCCGCAACACCGCGCTTTTCGCCGAGTTGCACGACGACGTGCTGGAGTAGCAGCTAGGCGCTGAAAAGCAGATACAGTCCGGTGAAGGTGTAGCCGACCATGACCAGCATCATGGTGAGCTGGCCGGTGAGCTGATGGCCCGAGGGCAGCAGCCGCAGCGCCTTGTCGTGCGCCGCGATCACCGCGACGATGTGCCCGGTCACCACAGACGTCACCTTGACCACGGCCAGCACCGTCGGGTGCAGCGACAGTAGGTAGGTGACGTGTAAATGCCCCAGCCCGAGGAGATTCCAGCCTCTTCCCAGCGGGTCGGCCAAAGCGAAAACCGCCTGCTGTCCACGCTCCACCAGATACGACAGGTAGTGCGCGAGTATATAGCCCACCACGATCGGGATCAGCGAGTGCGCCAACTGACCGGGTAACGCCCGGCGCCGTGCACGGTCGAGCCCGCCGGTGGCACGCGCCGCCAAGGAGAAGGTTGTCGCCACCACCGCGGCGAATACCAGTAACCCGGCGGTGCGCAACACGCACAACGAAACCGATATTGGCGCAACGTGAAGTGAGCGGGCCAGACCGTCGGCGAAATTACGCCAGGTGGCCGACGACGAGAAGCTGTCGAATGCAGTGGAGCCCAGTAACACGGCCAGCACTGCCACGATGCCCGGTCGAATCGGCAGCGACAGCAGATGGTCGAACGGGTTGCCGACAGCGATCTTCCGGGTCTTCGGATCGCGGCGAAAAGGCGAGAGCCGCGACACCGCCATGCTGTACACGCCGAATGGGTCGGCTCGAGCGAACCAAGGTTGCCCGCACAGCCACCCCCCGACCAACAGAACCAGCGCGTAGACCAGCAGCCAGGTCTTGACCCACGACAGCGCGGCCGGATTGGGACTGGCCAGCTCCAGCCAGACGAATGCAAACAAACCCAGCGCCGCCGGCCAGTACCCCCAGGAGTCCGGATACGAGAACCGCGACCGGACCACGCGGTCCGGCAGGACGCGCTGCAGCACCCGATACAGCGTTTGCACCGGGGAAATGATCCGCCACACCGGTCCGACCAGCAGCGAAATCACCACCAGCCCAACCCACAACAGCACGTAGAAGACACCGAGTAGCGCGTTGCCCTGCGTCTGTGGTCCGCACAGGCCGGCCGCCAATACCCACACCGTAAACGCCAGCGCGCCTGCCGCCGCGACGCCTCGCATGACGCGCGAATCCACGAATGTGGTCACCGCCGCGGGTAAAGGTCGAGCGGGGTTGTCTGGATCGAATCGCGGCCGTTTCCATGCGAACGCGACAAGGGCGAAGGTGAACGTCAACGCCCAGGCCGCGCCGATGACCGAAAAGGCGTACGGCACTGGAAGATCGCTGGATCCGCCGAGCCCGTGGGCCAGGATGACCGGTTCGGTCACGGGTCGACGTGGATGGTGGCGACGGTCCGGTCGAGATGATGCAACTCGACGTCCACGCTGCC
This sequence comes from uncultured Actinomycetota bacterium, assembly GCA_963753995.1. Lineage (GTDB taxonomy): Bacteria > Actinomycetota > Actinomycetes > Mycobacteriales > Mycobacteriaceae > Mycobacterium. The sequence continues at coordinate 13,816 of CAVWEO010000020.1, forward strand.
TGGCACGTCGACGCTGAATTGGAAGGTCTGGTTGGCGGCCGCGGCTACCTCGAACTTGTGGTCGGGCACCGAATGCACGTGCAATTCGTCGGCGACATCACTGGTGACGTGCAGCGTGATCGGCTGTCGAACGGTTGCCTGCAACGTCGCGTTGGCCGGCGTCACCTGTCCGTGCGCGATGGTGATGTCGACCGTAAGTCCGTCGCCGGTAACCGTTTTCGATGAGCTACCGCACCCCGACAGTCCCACTGTGGTCGCGACTGCCGCAAGGAACACCAACGCCGAACGCATCGCGAACGCCCTCATGCCGCCTTCGGGGTGGAGTGGTCCAGTGCCGGTTCCCGGGGTTGCGGCGGCGCGGTGTCCCTTGCGTTGATCCGGCCCGCGCCCCACGTCAGGAAGCTGATGACAGTCAAGGTGAAGAACAGCACCACGACTCCGCCCGCGGTGAACAACCACGCCGGGACACCAGGATCGCGTTCGCGCTGCAAGATCGAAACCTCGAAGGCGAAGTTGCGCGTCCCGTTGGTCAGCACCGGAATCTCCGGCACCGGGATGGCGGCATCTGCCGGCGCCCAGATCGGTACGGCGGCGAGATCCCGGCCGTCGTGCACACGCAGCAGCGTCTTCCAATCACCCCACACCGGAACGGGTTCGGTGGAGACATAGTGACCCGGTCCGACCTTCTGCAGCCGGTTGATGAACAGGCCGCGGTGGTTTTGCATCTTGCCTTGCCACGCCAAAATCGTGACCCAATCCGGGTGGTCACCGGCCATGTCGGCGGGGTGGAGCTGAATGTCAGCCGACGCCAGGCGTTGTCCGGGTGGACTGGGCACGTCGGTCAGCTTGACGGTGGCGGTGTCCTGCTTCGGGACGTGGATGTGCAGGCCATTGGCGACCGTGCCGCCGATGACGAGCACCGTGAGCGCTACGGCGGTGATGCCGAAGGCGCGGCCCGGTAGCTTTTGGCCCGTCAGCACCATGCCGAGCAAGGCCGCGCACACTCCGGCCAAGATGGCCACCGGCACTGCCGTCGGCAGAGCCTCGCGCCACAGGTCGACCGGCCATGGGTAGTGGTAAACCCGGTCGATCCACAGCGATTCAAGCCACAGGCCCGCCGTACCGATACCGAGACCCGACACAGCGCCGAACAGGATCGGCCGGCGGAACAGCGGGGTCAGGGCGACCAACTCCACAACGAGTGCGGGCCCGAGATACAGCGGGAACCAGTTGATCGGTGCGCCCAGGATCGGCCCCACGATCAGCGCAACGATGCCACGTAGCGCGATGGCGAACAGTGCGGCAATGACTGCCGCTCCGCGACCCAGCGTCATCCGCGCGACGATGGTTCCGACTGCGGCGGCAGCGGCGATCAGCATCGGCTGGAACACCAACCGGAATTGCGGCACGCCGAAGTCGAATTCGATCTGATAGACCGACATCCCGATGAGCATCCCGCCGCAGGACAGATAGCGCACGATGCGAACGAAGGGACGGTCTTTCAGCTCGAAGGGAGCATCGGCGGGCGCGGCTGCCTGCAGGTATCGCTCGCCCTCGTACTCCAGCATGAGCACCGCGAACAGGGAGAAGTTGGCGCCGCCGATCATCATCAGATGCGTTGGGCCCCAAAGCGTCACGTCCTGGCCGAAGATGCGGTGCCAGACGTCGTCGAGCGGGAAGCCGATCATCGCGTACATGCCACAAGCCGCCATCAGCAACCCGCCGACCGGCGCGTGCCACGTGCGGGTGATGCGCAACGCCGCTGGGCCTGGCTTGTCGAATGGCAGCACCACGGCCAACATGCCGGCGACAAAGATGCCGAACAGGCCGATGATGATGAAGTAGTGCGCCGGGTTGGCCAGCGGTCCGGGATCGCGGCCGTTGCCGATGTGCCAACTGACGTCCCAGATGAACCCGAACAGGGCGCAGATGATCGAGGTGGTGAACACCAGTACGGGCAGGGCGACCCACGACGGGCGGTTGAACTTGCCGCCCAGCCATTCGCCGGCGGAGGTCAACCATGTGATCCGGTGGGTGCGATGCGCCCAGCCGACATACAGCATCGCCGCGCCGATGATTCCTGCGGCAATCGTCAGGCCGATCACCTGATTGAGGCCGGCGCCGCGCGCCGGCGGCTCAGCAGCAAGAAGCGTCAGATCCACGATGATCCCTCCAACCTCGCCGACCCGCCCGTCACGATGCGGGCGCTGAACTTACCCAAGAGTAGGTAGCCAGGGGGTCCTACGCTCAAACTTCGGCGGTTTTGCTACCGGCGTGTTTCAGTCGCGTTTTTTGTCGGTCGGCTCAGCCGCGGGAGTCGACTCGTCGTCCTCGGGCGTCCGCCGGTCTTTGATCGCGACGTACAACACCACACCGACCACGACCACCGCCGGCAGGAACGCCGGCCCGGCGAGCAGCAGCCAGTGATGCGCCACGTAGTCGACATGTGCACTAGCCATTTTCGGTCACTCCCGGGGTTCTGCTGCCCACCGAGGACGAGTACCCAGCGGCGGCCGAGTAGACCACATGACGTTTGTGCAGGTGCACACCGCTAGCCTAGCCTGGGCACCGTCCAACGCTGTTGCGATAAGCCGGGATCAGGTTGCGTCCCGCGCGAATGGACAGGACAAACACAAACACTTAAGGAGTAGCTGGTGACTCAGGCGGCGACTCGGACCACATCCGACACCGGCAGCACCGACATTCTGGCGGTGGCGCGCCGGCAGGTGCTCGAGCGCGGCGAAGGGTTGAGCCAGCAGCAGGTGCTCGAAGTGCTGCAGCTGCCCGATGAGCGGCTCGAGGAGCTGTTGGCGCTGGCGCACGAAGTGCGGATGGCCCACTGCGGCCCCGAGGTCGAGGTCGAAGGCATCATCAGCCTGAAGACCGGCGGCTGCCCCGAGGATTGTCACTTCTGCTCCCAGTCTGGCCTCTTCGCCTCGCCGGTACGCAGCGCGTGGCTGGACATCCCGAGCCTGGTCGAAGCGGCCAAGCAGACCGCCAAGTCCGGCGCCACCGAGTTCTGCATCGTCGCCGCGGTGCGCGGCCCAGACGAGCGGCTACTCGCCCAGGTGGCCGCAGGCATCGAGGCCATCCGCGACGCTGTGGACATCCAGATCGCCTGTTCGCTGGGCATGCTGACGTCCGAGCAGGTGGAGCGGCTCGCCGCGATGGGCGTGCACCGGTACAACCACAACCTGGAGACCGCGCGCTCGTTCTTCCCCAATGTCGTCACCACCCACAGCTGGGAAGAGCGCTGGGAGACCCTGTCGATGGTGCGCGAGGCCGGTATGGAGGTGTGCTGCGGCGGCATCCTCGGGATGGGTGAGACCGTCGAGCAGCGCGCTGAGTTCGCCGCCAACCTGGCCGAGCTGGACCCCGACGAGGTGCCGCTGAACTTCCTCAACCCGCGACCGGGCACGCCGTTCGGCGACCTCGACGTCCTGCCGGCCGGCGAAGCGCTCAAAGCGGTGGCCGCGTTCCGGCTGGCCCTGCCCCGCACCATGCTGCGGTTCGCCGGCGGTCGCGAGATCACCTTGGGCGACCTGGGCGCCAAACAGGGCATCCTGGGCGGCATCAACGCGGTGATCGTCGGCAACTACCTGACCACGCTGGGCCGTCCTGCCGAAGCTGATCTGGAGCTGCTCGACGATTTGCAGATGCCGATCAAGGCCCTCAACGCCAGCCTGTAGAACGAGACGGTGATGATCAGCGATCTGCCGGCACCGGTCGGGGCAGGCGCTTACAACGTCTACACGGGCGATTCAGCCGACAGCGCAGTGCCGACCGCGGCCCAGCTGGGTCTGGAGCCGCCCCGGTTCTGCGCCGAATGTGGCCGCCGGATGGTGGTGCAGGTGCGCCCCGACGGATGGTGGGCCAAGTGCTCGCGGCACGGACTGGTGGATTCCGCCGAGCTCGAGGCGAACCGATGACCACGCCGCAGCCGCCCGGCGTCCCGCGGTTCACGCGACGGCGGGCGTCGCTCACCGTGGCTGCGGGGCTACTGCCCGCGGGGGCGCTCGTGGGCGGTGTGTGGGCATGGCTCGCTCCGCCGATCAACGGCGTCCTGGCGCTGACCCACAGCGGTGAGCGACTCCACGACTACCTGGGCAGCGAATCCGATCACTTCTTCGTCGCCGCCTTTTTGATGCTCGGTCTGCTCAACGTGATCGCCTCAGTAGCCGCGGTGCTGGCCTGGCAGTGGCGGGCGCATCGCGGACCCGAAATGGTCGTCGCGCTGTGTGCCGGCATGGTGGTCGCGGCCGCCGCCGCGATCGGCGTCGGCGTTTTGTTGGCCCACGTGCGTTATGGCTCGGTGGATTTCGCGACGGTGCCGCTGAGTCACGAACATCCGCTGCACTACTTCACCGAGGCGGCGCCGGTCTTCTTCGGTCCCTCGCGGCTGCAGATCGCCTGCACGCTGCTACTGCCCGCGGCTACCGCCGCGCTGGTGTACGCGGTGCCGGCCGCGGCCACCTCGCGCGACGACCTCGGCGGCTATCCGCCGGTCGAGACCGTGTACCCGCATGTCGAAAGTGCTACGGCGACAACGTCATAACGGACGGCGGTGCACCGACTTGCCGGTGATGACCTTGGCCGCTATCACGGCCAGCCTGGCCATTCCGACGTAGGTCGTCGGGTTGAACATCGTCGGCCATTTGGTCCTGACCAGGTGGTCGGACAGCGGCCGGCGGGCGTAGCGATCCTGTAGCCAGCGCAAAGCCATCGGCGCCGACAGCGGGTGCAGCAGCAGGTGCTCGTTGAAGGCGTCGCGGTGATAGGTGACGTCGGCGCCGCCGTCGGAGTAGGCATCGGCCAGCCGGTCGATGTCCTCGACGTCGATCAGGTAGTCGTGCACGGCCTGCACGATCAGCACCGGCGGGGTGGGGACTTTGGCGCCCAGCCTGATGCTGTCGAAGACGTTCTGAACCTCGGGCATGCTCAGGATCTCTTCCAGCGGGCGGTCGAGGTAGACGCCGACGTCCTTCTTGACCATCCGGATGACCGCGCCGACCGTCGTCATGCTCTCCAGCCGCCGCAGCAGCTCGCGCCCCTCGTCGCTGGCGTGCTCCTGGATAACGCGGTTCAAGTCGGGATAGACGTGCATCAGCGCGGCGATCACCATCGCGGGCAGACCGGAAAGGTAGGTGCCGTTGAGCCGGCGGAAGGTGTGGCCGAGGTCGCCGACCGGCGATCCGAGGACCGCGCCCACGACGTCGAGTTCGGGTGCGTAGTCGGCGCACAGCTCGGCCGCCCACGCCGTCGCCAGTCCGCCACCGGAATAGCCCCACAGCGCTACCGGCGCCGACGACGACAGCCCGAGCCGCTCGGAGCTCAGCGCGGCCCTGACGCCGTCCAGAATGAAGTATCCGGGCTCGAACGGCGCCCCCCACATCCCGGTGCGGCCCTCGTGGTCGGGTACCGAGATCGCCCAGCCCTCGGCAAGAGCGGCTGCGATCAGCAGAAATTCCAGCTGCGCCAGCGATCCCAGCGCCTGGGCGCGGCGTCGCAGCGCATAGGACGGGAAACAGCGCGACGACACGGCATCGATCGCGCACTGATACGACAGCACCGGGCAGGGACGATCGGGAGTGGCATCGGCGGGAACGATCACCGTCGTTGCGGTCGCGGTCGGCTGGCCGTTCATGTCGGTGGTCCGGTACAGCAGCTGGGTGGCCATCGTCCGCTGCGGGATCAACCCGAGAAACGCCAGTTCAACGTCGCGCGAGCGAAGGACGGTACCGGGCTCGGCGTGCTGGTATCCCGGCGGCGGCTCGTAGAACGGGTCGGCGGCCGGCAGCTGGGGGCGGGCCTTGGCCTGCAATTCCTCATGGGGCGCACGACCGATCCACTCCGCACCGGTTGCGCTTGCAAGGTTGCCAATGTCCATCGGGGCATTCTTGCTTAAGAAGGCTTTAAGAAGCCAGTCGGCCCGCCGGGTACTGCCCGCATTTATGTCGAACCGGGAGGTCGCAGCGCTGCGAATTCGTCGGTGACGCGCAACTGGGAATCTGCAAAGCGGTACAACGCGGCCGGCCGCCCGCCGCTACGCCCGGACTGTGCGACCGTGCCGGTCGGGCTGATCACGCCCCGACGGGCCAGCACTCGCTGCAAGTTGGTGGTGTCGACCTGATGGCCGAGCGTGGCGCTGTAGATGTCACGCAGTGTCGACATCGCGAATTCGGTTGGCGCCAAAGCGAATCCGATGTTCGTATAGGACATCTTGGCGACCAGCCGGGTACGGGCGTGGTCGACCATCGTCCCGTGGTCGAACGCCATCTGCGGCAGCGCGGTAACGGGATGCCAGCGGGTATCGGACGGCAGCTCAGGGATCGCGGGGGAGGGCACCAGGCCCAGGAAGGTCGACGCGATCGTCCGGGCGCCAGGTAATCGGTCGGGCTCGGAGAACACCGCGAGCTGTTCGAGGTGCGCGACTTCGCGCAGGTCGACCTTCTCGGCGAGCTGGCGTCGCACCGACGTCATCATGTCCTCGTCGTGGCGCAGCTGTCCGCCGGGCAGCGCCCACGCACCGCGCTCGGGATCCTGGGCGCGCTGCCAGAGCAGAACGCTGAGCTCGGGTGTTGCAGATTTGGGGTCGGGTCCGAGGCCGCGAATCTGGAACACGACAGCGAGCACTTCGTGCGCAGTGCTACCATGGGCCATGTTTTCGATTGTAAGTCGAAAACCGGTTGTGGCGAAAGGTTTCGACTATGACAGTCGTGAATCGCACCGATCTGCTGTCGAATGGGCTGGCAAAAGACATGGCACACGATCTGGCCGCGGGAATCACGAACTCTCCCAACGGTTACACGGGCATCGAGGCCGACGAGCAATGGGCTGCCGAAATCCGTCGGCTGGCCGATATGCGCAACGCCACCATCCTGGCGCACAACTATCAGCTTCCTGCGATCCAGGACATCGCCGATCACGTGGGCGACTCACTGGCGTTGTCCCGCATCGCCGCCGAGGCACCTGAAGACACGATCGTGTTCTGCGGCGTCCACTTCATGGCCGAGACCGCGAAGATCCTCAGCCCGGACAAGACTGTGCTGATCCCCGATCAGCGCGCCGGTTGCTCGCTGGCCGACTCGATCACCGTCGACGATCTGCAGGCGTGGAAGGACGAACACCCCGGCGCGGTCGTCGTCTCCTACGTCAACACCACCGCCGCGGTGAAGGCGCTCACCGACATCTGCTGCACCTCGTCCAACGCCGTCGATGTCGTCGCCTCGATCGACCCCGACCGCGAGGTGCTGTTCTGTCCGGATCAGTTCCTCGGCGCGCATGTGCGCCGCCTGACCGGCCGGGACAACGTGCACGTGTGGGCGGGTGAATGCCACGTGCATGCGGGGATCAACGGCGAGGAGCTCACAGAGCAGGCACGCACGCACCCGGACGCCGAATTGTTCGTCCACCCCGAGTGCGGTTGTGCGACCTCCGCGCTGTACCTGGCCGGCGAGGGCGCATTCCCGGAAGACCGGGTGAAGATCCTGTCGACCGGCGGGATGCTGGACGCTGCCCGTGCGACCCGCGCCCGGCAGGTGCTGGTCGCCACCGAGGTCGGGATGTTGTACCAGCTGCGCAATGCCGCCCCGGATGTCGACTTCCGCGCGGTGAACGACCGCGCGTCCTGCAAGTACATGAAGATGATCACCCCCGCGGCGCTGTTGCGTTGCCTACTCGAGGGCGCCGACGAAGTCCATGTCGACGCGCAGACCGCGGCGCGCGCACGCAACAGCGTGCAGCGGATGATCTCGATCGGCCGGCCCGGCGGCGGCGAATGAGCCGGCATCCGGACTGGCAGGAGAACGCCGACGTCGTCGTCATCGGCACCGGCGTCGGCGGTTTGGCCGCCGCGCTGGCGGCGTACCGGGCCGGCCGCCGGGTCGTCGTGCTCAGCAAGGCCGGACGTAAGCCCGGGGGAACGGCCACGCATTACGCGCAAGGCGGCATCGCGGTGGTGCTGCCGGACGGCGACGACTCGGTCGACGCGCATGTCGCCGATACTCTCGCCGCGGGCGCAGGGTTGTGCGATCCGGACGCGGTGACCTCGATCGTCGCCGACGGGTATCGGGCCGTGACCGACTTGGTAAGCGCCGGAGCACGATTCGACGAGTCATCGTCAGGCGGTTGGGCGTTGAGCCGCGAGGGCGGCCACACCCGGCGGCGCATCGTGCATGCCAACGGCGATGCCACCGGCGCGGAGGTGCAACGCGCCCTCGACCGCGCGGCGGACACACTGGACATCCGCACCAAACACACCGCGCTGCGACTGCTGCAGGACGCGGGGTCGGTGACCGGAGTGCTGGTCGCCAATCGGCAGGGGATCGGCGTCATCCATGCGCCGTCGGTGATCTTGGCCACCGGCGGCATGGGTCATCTCTACAGTGCGACCACCAACCCCGAGGGTTCGACCGGCGACGGGATCGCGCTGGCGCTGTGGGCCGGGGTTGCGGTGAGCGACATCGAGTTCATCCAGTTCCACCCGACGATGCTGTACGACGGAAGCGCGGGCCGCGGGTCCGGAAAGCGCCGACCGTTGGTGACCGAGGCGATCCGCGGTGAGGGTGCGGTTTTGGTTGACAGCCATGGCAATTCGGTGACCGCGGGTGTGCATCCGATGGGCGATCTGGCTCCCCGCGATGTGGTGGCCGCCGCTATCGACGCCCGGTTGCGGGCTACCGGCGAGCCGTGCGTGTTCCTCGACGCACGCGGTATCGCCGATTTCAAACGCCGCTTCCCGACGGTCACCGCATCGTGCCGGGCCGCCGGTGTCGACCCGGTCACCCAGCCGATCCCGGTGGTTCCGGGCGCGCACTACAGCTGCGGTGGGGTGGTGACCGATGTGCACGGCCAGACCGAACTGCCCGGCCTGTACGCCGCAGGTGAGGTCGCCCGGACCGGGATGCATGGCGCTAATCGGTTGGCGTCCAACAGCTTGCTGGAGGGTCTGGTGGTCGGTGGCCGGGCCGGCAGAGCCGCTGCTGCCCATGCGGCGCACACCGGGCCGGTGCGCGCCGGAGCCGCCGAACCTGTCGGCCGCGCGGCGCTGGTCCGCAGCGACCTGCAGCGGGCGATGAGTCGCGACGCATCGGTAGTTCGCGACGCCGACGGTCTGCACGGGTTGATCGATACGCTGTCGGCCGCGCCGTTCGCGGCAGTCGTCAGCCGCGCCGGGCTCGAAGACGCCGCACTGACCGCCGCCGCCCGCGCGCTGGCCGCCGCCGCCCTGGCCCGCGAGGAGAGTCGGGGTTGCCACCATCGGGCCGAATACCCCGATGCGGCAAGGACTCCGGCATGCAGCCTGGTTGTCCGGCTGGACGCGGACTTCAGCGCACAGGTCGAGACACTGGCGGCGGTCTGCTGAGATGGGCCTTTCCACTGGCGAGCTCGCGGAGGCTCGGGCCACGATCAGCCGTGCGCTCGACGAGGATTTGCGCTACGGACCCGACATCACGACGCGCGCGACGGTCCCCGACGGCGCCAGGACGACGGCGTCGCTGATCACCCGCGAGGCCGGGGTGGTCGCAGGGGTGGACATCGCGCTGCTGGTGCTCGACGAGGTCCTCGGTGCCGACGGATACCGCGTGCTCGACCGTGTTGACGACGGCACACGGCTGCAACCCGGTGCACCGCTGCTGAGGGTGGAGGCCCAGACGCTGGGGCTGCTGACCGCCGAGCGGACGCTGCTGAACCTGGTGTGCCACCTGTCCGGCATCGCCACCGCCACCGCGGCGTGGGTGGACGCCGTGGACGGAACCAAGGCCCAGATCCGCGACACTCGCAAGACGCTGCCCGGTCTGCGGACGCTGCAGAAGTACGCGGTCCGCGTCGGCGGTGGCGTCAACCACCGCCTGGGGCTGGGTGACGCGGCGCTGATCAAGGACAATCACGTCGCCGCAGCAGGATCGGTCGTCGCGGCGCTGCGCGCGGTGCGGGCCGCCGCGCCCGATCTGCCGTGCGAGGTGGAGGTCGACTCGCTCGAGCAGCTCGACGACGTGCTCGCCGAAGGCGCCGAACTGGTGCTGCTGGACAATTTCGCGATCTGGCAGACCCAGATCGCAGTGCAGCGCCGCGATACGCAGTCACCGGCCACGAAACTCGAGTCCTCCGGCGGGCTGTCGCTGGACACCGCCGCCGAGTATGCCGGGACCGGCGTGGACTATCTCGCTGTCGGCGCGCTCACTCATTCGGTCCGGGTGCTCGACATCGGCTTGGACGTTTAGGGCCGCCTTCCGGCGATCACCACCCCGGCGGTGCGGCTCCGCGGCCGAAGCCCCACGTCGACTGACCCAATCTCGGTTTGCTCGGTTCATTGCGCGCTCGGTGAAAGTCAGCCTGCAGCAACGGTTCCGCGTCGGACCCTTCGGTGATGGCCGAGCACGGCGCTCTAAATTCGCAGTCACGGCAATGCGCGGCGAATGTCGGGTAGATGGTTGGCCATCCGGTCATATCCACCGCCTCCGCGGCGATCGTCGCCCCCACTGAGGTGATCTCGTGGCGGCTACGGCGGATGCGAGTACGACGCACCAGCCCCGCCGTGCGCTGCTCGGTGCGTTCCATCGCGTCGCTACGTGATGCCTGCGCCGAAACCCGTTGATGCTGGGGAATCGATCGACCACCGCCGCTGGCTTCGTGCTGGGCGACCGCTTTCGGCGCGCGTCTCATCGCCGACCCGGCGGGAGGGAATGTGAGCGGGCCGTCGATGCGCACCTCGTTGTGGATGGTGCCGGCGACCTGGACTCCGATGTAGTCATGCTCGAACGCCCAACATGCCGCCACCGCCTGCTCGTCGCGGTCCCACCGATCGACGTCCTGCCACTCGTCGACGATGTGATGGCAGACGACCCAGTACTCGTCGGCGGCGTCGACGGCCACCAGCTCGATCTGGCACGGATAGATCACCGGCGATCCGTCGTGGACCAGCAATCCACACCCGAGGTCGTCGGGATCGGGGACAAGCGCCTGGACATCGAGGTTGATCTTGACCGGCGCGAAGTCGTCGACCGTATGCGCCCAGGCGTCATAGCAGTCCAGGAGCGCCGCCCCGTGGTTGAGCGACTCGGTCGCGCCGGCCTCGCTCAGCGCGCGCTCGAGCGCCTTGTGTACCAGCGGCTGGGTCACCTCGTGTTGCCAGTCCCAGGTGCCCGGGTAGTAGTACACGGCCAGCGCGTCCTTGACTGCGTCCGGCAGCGCGGGTTCGACGACCCGGCCGGATCGCAGGTTGCGACGGTGCGGCGAGGTGAAGTCCCACTGCCGTCGGCAGCGTTTGAACTGGATGCGCTCCGCCGCGGTGATTCGGTAGTCGACCATCTGTCCGGCCGTTCAGTGCTGGTGGGCGGGAGCGGCGCGACACGACGTCCACACGTCGGGCGCCGCTGCCGCAGAGGGGAATCCGGCGTCAGTCAGCATTCGCCGGTTGTAAGAGTCGCCGCAGCGCTCCAGGTAAACGACGTCGCCACGATCGGGGCCTGCCGCCACGATCGAGGCGAACAGTTCGTCTCTCGTCATTTCGCGCCTCGCTTGTTCAGAATAGGCGCGATGACCGCCGCGATCTAGTGGCTCACCAAGCGGCGCACAGCCGGTTTCGCAGCGTTGAGCGCGCTCACGTCGCCCGCGATCCGGGATAAGATCAGGGCACCCTCGATCAACGAGATCACTGCAATGGCAACGCTTTTCGCTTCGACCGGCGACCAGCCGTCGGCGCGCAGTCGCTCATCGATTGCTTTGCACCAGCCGGTGAACGCCCGTGCCGACGCCTCGCGGACCAGTGCACTGGCATTGACCGATTCGGTGGCGATGGGTTCGATAGGGCAGCCGTCGCGCTGGTCGGCGGTCAGCCCGGCGACCAGCAGGTCAAGCCACCGATCGACGACGTCAGCCAGTGGCAGTCCGCTGGCTAAGAAGCTGCGTAGCAGTCGCTCGATGGCCGACCCGGTGCCGTCGACCACTGCGGCGGCCAACTGCTGCTTGCCGTGCGGGAAGTGGTGATACAGCGAGCCGGGACGCACACCCGCTTCGTCGAGGAGCTGGTTGAGCCCTGTCGCCGCATAGCCCTGGCGGCGGAACAATCTGGCCGCGGCGTCGATCAACGCGGCGCGGCTGCGATCGCGACGTGGCATGCCGTTGACTTTACTTGAGTGATCACTCAAGAATGCAGAGATGAGACAGCTGACGTGCGTAGACAACGGCCAGTACGCCTGGCGTGAGGGTCCGGAACCGACCATCACGAAACCCGAACACGCGCTGGTCAGGCCGTTGGTGGTGGCCTGCTGCGATCTCGATGTCGCCGCCGCGCATGGCACGGCGCCGTTGCCGCCCGGCTATGCCGTCGGGCACGAGGGCCTGGCCGAGGTCGTCGCGGTCGGAGACGACGTCACGACGGTCCACGTCGGCGACCGGGTGGTCGTGCCGTTCCAGATCAGCTGCGGCCACTGCCGCGAATGCCGCCGCGGCGTCACCGGGTCCTGCGGATCGCTGCCCCTGATGGCGATGTACGGGCTCGGGCCGCTGGCCGGCCTGGACGGCGGCGGGTTCATGGCGGACCTGGTGCTGGTGCCGTATGCCGACGCGATGCTGATCCCGGTTCCGCCGACCGTCGACCCGATCGCGGTCGCGTCGCTGTCGGACAACATCCCGGACGGATGGCGGACCATCGGCCCGTTACGCGCCGAACTAGCGGAGCTGGATCCAGCGGACCGTCGCGTGCTGGTGGTCGGCAGACTGTCGATCGGGCTGTATGCGGCGGCTTTCGCCGCGGCCTATGGGTTTCGCGTCGACTACGTCGACACCGACGCGGGCCGATTGGCCGCCGCGGAATCACTCGGTGCCGTCGTGCACGACAGGGCCCGGCCCGACAAATCCTGGGAGCCCTATCCCGTCACCGTGCACACCACAGCCGACCCCGCGGTGCTGGCTGCGACGTTGCGGGCCACCTGGCCGGACGGTGTGTGCACCGATACCGGGATCTACTACCTGCCGACCGTGGCGATGCCGTTACTGCCGATGTACACCCGTGGTGTGCGGTTCGTCACTGGCCGGGTCAGTGCGCGCCGCGTGATCCCGGAGATTCTCGACGTGCTGGCCGGCGGGTGCGATCTGTTGCCCGTCGTCGACCGGGTCGCCGACTGGCAGGATGCGCCGGACGTCTGGCCGACCATGACCGGCAAGACGGTCTTCACACGCCTCTAGGTGATGTCGCCGACGAAGACGGCGACCCGCCCGATCTGCTGGCGCGCCAAAAATGGCAGGCCCGTGCCGTCGCTTCCGGCGGGCAGTACCCGCGGGTTGGTGATGTGGACATCCTTGCGGATGAAGTGCAGGTCAGCCTCGCCGGCGGCCAGCACGTTCTTGACCCAGTCCGTTTTGCCGTGAGCCAATCCGATCGCCAGTACGTTGCCCTTGCGGTAGGCGGTCACGATGGTTTCGTACGGCTTGCCCGATGTGCGACCCCGGTGCTTGATCACCGAGAACGTCGGAAGATAGCGCGCGATGGGCTTCACCAGCGGGTTGAAATACTTGATCTGAAAGCGCTCGAACCAGACCGGGAAGATCATCGGAACGCCCGGGGCATTATTGGGATGGTCCTTGCGGGACATGTCGACTCCGTTTTCTTCGGGTGCGGTCACACTACCGGTCCGATATGCGGTTGCTCTGCTCTGGGACAATGGTTGGCGTGACTGTTATGGCGCGCATCGACCTGCGGGGTGCTGACCTGTCCGTCGCCCGACTGCGGGCGGCGTTGCCCCGCGGTGGAGTGGACGTGGAGGCGGCCCTGTCCACGGTGCGACCGATCGTCGACGCAGTCGCCGAACGCGGTGCCGAGGCCGCATTGGCCTACGGCGAGTCGCTGGACGGAGTCCGGCCGCCGTCGGTCCGGGTGCCCAGCAGCGAGTTGGACGCGGCGTTGGCCGGTCTGGACCGCGATGTCCGGCTGGCGTTGGAAGTGGTGATCGAGCGCACCCGTGCGGTGCACGCCGATCAGCGCCGATCCGACGTGACGACGACGCTGGGCCCGGGTGCCACCGTCACCGAGCGGTGGGTGCCGGTCGAAAGAGTCGGCCTGTATGTCCCCGGTGGCAATGCGGTGTACCCGTCGAGCGTCGTGATGAACGTGGTGCCGGCACAGGCCGCCGGTGTCGGCTCGCTGGTGGTGGCCAGCCCGCCGCAGGCCGCGTCGCAGGGCCGCTTCACCGGACTGCCGCATCCGACGATCCTGGCCGCTGCCCGGCTGCTCGGCGTCGACGAGGTGTGGGCGGTCGGCGGGGCCCAGGCGGTGGCGTTGCTGGCGTACGGCGGTATGGACACCGACGGCGCCGAATTGGCACCGGTCGACCTGATCACCGGGCCGGGCAACATCTACGTCACCGCGGCCAAGCGCCTGGTCCGCTCGCGCGTGGGTATCGACGCCGAAGCCGGGCCCACCGAGATCGCGATCCTGGCCGACGACACGGCCGACCCGGAGCACGTTGCCGCCGACCTGATCAGCCAGGCTGAGCACGACGAAATGGCCGCCAGCGTCCTGGTGACACCCAGCGCCGAGCTCGCCGACGCCACCGACGCCGAGCTGGCCGCCCAGCTGCAGACCACCGTGCACCGTCAGCGGGTGACTACCGCGCTGGCCGGGCGACAGTCGGCCATCATTCTGGTCGACGACATCGACGCCGGCATTCGCACCGTGAACGCTTACGCGGCGGAGCACCTGGAGATCCAGACGGTCAACTCCGACAAGGTGGCCGCGCAGATCCGTTCGGCCGGAGCAATTTTCGTCGGCGCGTACTCACCGGTGAGCCTCGGCGACTACTGCGCCGGCTCCAACCACGTGCTGCCGACAGCCGGTAGCGCCGCGCACTCCAGCGGTCTGTCGGTGCAGACCTTCCTGCGCGGTATCCACGTCGTCGACTACACCGAGGCGGCGCTCAAAGACGTGTCCGGGCACGTGATCACCCTGGCCGCCGCCGAGGACCTGCCCGCGCACGGCGAGGCGGTACGGCGGAGGTTCGGGCAATGACCAACCGCCGGCGGACCGATTGCCCGTCCCTCGATGACCTTCCGCTGCGCGAGGATCTGCGCGGCAAATCGCCGTACGGCGCACCGCAGCTCGACGTTCCGGTACGGCTGAACACCAACGAGAACCCGCACCCACCCAGCCAGGCGCTCGTCGACGACGTCGTCGCATCGGTACGCGATGCGGCCGTCGATCTGAATCGCTATCCCGACCGCGACGCGGTGGCGCTACGCACCGATTTGGCTGCCTACGTCAGCATGCGGACCGGTGTGCGGCTCGGCGTCGAAAACCTCTGGGCGGCAAACGGATCCAATGAGATCCTGCAGCAGCTGTTGCAGGCCTTCGGCGGTCCGGGGCGCAGTGCGATCGGCTTCGTGCCGTCCTACTCGATGCACCCGATCATCTCCGGTGGCACGCGCACCGAATGGCTCGAGACGCCCCGCGCCGCCGACTTCAGCCTCGACGCCGACGCGGCGGTGGCTGCGATCGTCGAGCGCCGCCCCGATGTGGTCTTCGTGACAAGCCCCAATAACCCTACCGGCCAAAGCGTTTCGCTTGCCGATCTGCGTGGCCTGCTGGATGCCACACCGGGGATCCTGATCGTCGACGAGGCCTACGGCGAGTTCTCCGCCCAGCCCAGCGCTGTGGCGCTTATCGAGGAGTATCCGAGCAAGCTGGTCGTGAGCCGCACCATGAGCAAGGCGTTCGCCTTCGCCGGCGGCCGCCTCGGCTATCTGGTCGCGACTCCCGCCGTCATCGACGCGATGCTGCTGGTGCGGCTGCCCTATCACCTGTCCTCGGTCACCCAGGCGGCCGCACGGGCAGCGCTACGCCACGCCGACGACACCCTGGGCAGCGTCGCGACGCTGATCGGTGAGCGGGAACGGGTGGTAACCGCTTTGAGC
>CAVWEO010000021.1:0-44857 GCA_963753995.1 uncultured Actinomycetota bacterium
GGGTTTTCAAGTCGTTCCGAGCGACTCCAACTTCGTGCTGTTCGGGCTGTTCGCCGACGCGCCGGCCACCTGGAAGCGTTACCTGGATGCCGGCGTCCTGATCCGCGATGTCGGCATACCCGGACACCTGCGCACCACGATCGGGCTGACCGCGGAGAACGACGCATTCCTGTCGCCAGCGCAGATCTGGTCGCCACCGAACTGGCCCAGCCCTTAGGAGCGTCATGACCGTCGACCGTCGCGCACGCGTTGAGCGCACTACCAAAGAATCCGAGATCGTCGTCGAACTCGACCTCGACGGCACCGGTCAGGTACACATCGACACCGGTGTCCCGTTCTACGACCACATGCTGACCGCGCTGGGCAGTCACGCCAGCTTCGATCTGACCGTGCGCGCCAAGGGTGACGTCGAGATCGAAGGGCACCACACCATCGAGGACACCGCGATCGTGCTCGGTCAGGCGCTGGGCCAGGCGCTCGGCGACAAAAAAGGCATCCGCCGCTTCGGTGACGCGTTCATTCCGATGGACGAGACGCTGGCGCATGCCATCGTCGACGTCTCCGGCCGGCCGTACTGCGTGCACACCGGCGAGCCGGATCATCTGCGGCACACCACGATCGCCGGTAGCTCGGTGCCCTATCACACGGTGATCAACCGGCACGTGTTCGAGACGCTGGCCAACAACGCGCGCATCGCGCTGCACGTGCGCGTGCTCTACGGCCGCGACCCACACCACATCACCGAGGCGCAGTACAAGGCGGTCGCGCGGGCGTTGCGGCAGGCGGTCGAGTCCGATCCGCGAGTGTCCGGCGTGCCGTCGACCAAAGGTGCTCTGTGAGAGCTTCCGCGAAATCCGTTGTGGTGCTGGACTACGGTTCGGGTAACCTACGTTCGGCTCAACGTGCGTTCCAGCGCGTCGGCGCCGAAGTCGAAGTGACCGCTGATCTCGAAAAGGCCGCTGCGGCAGACGGACTGGTGGTGCCTGGCGTTGGCGCCTTCGAGGCGTGCATGGCCGGGCTGCGCGGGATCAACGGGCAGCAGGTCATTGCGGATCGGATCGCTGCGCGGCGGCCGGTGCTGGGGGTGTGCGTCGGAATGCAGATCTTGTTCGCCCGCGGCGTCGAGTTCGGCGTGGAGAGCACCGGCTGCGGTCAATGGCCGGGAGCGGTGACCCGGCTGGACGCGCCGGTGATCCCGCACATGGGCTGGAACGTGGTAGCCGCCGCGCCGGGCAGCGCGTTGTTCAAAGGCCTGGACACTGACGCCCGGTTCTACTTCGTGCATTCCTATGCCGCGCAGAAGTGGGACGGCGAGGGCGACGCGCTGCTGACATGGGCTACGCACGGGGTGCCGTTCCTGGCCGCGGTCGAGGATGGTCCATTGGCCGCCACCCAGTTTCACCCGGAGAAGAGCGGTGATGCCGGAGCGGCTGTTTTGAGCAATTGGGTTGAAGGGTTATGACGTGCCGTTGATTTTGTTGCCCGCCGTCGACGTGGTCGAGGGCAGGGCTGTGCGCTTGGTGCAGGGCAAGGCCGGCAGCGAAACCGAGTACGGCTCGGCGCTGGACGCCGCGCTGGGCTGGCAACGCGACGGCGCCGAGTGGGTGCACCTGGTCGACCTGGACGCGGCGTTCGGCCGAGGCTCCAACCGTGAGCTGCTGGCCGAGGTGGTCGGCAAGCTCGACGTGAAGGTCGAGCTCTCCGGCGGTATCCGCGACGACGACTCGCTGTCCGCCGCGCTGGCCACCGGCTGCGCGCGAGTCAATCTCGGGACGGCCGCCCTGGAGAACCCGCAGTGGTGCGCGACAGCGATCGCCGAGCACGGCGACAAGGTCGCGGTCGGCTTGGACGTGCAGATCGTCGACGGCGACCATCGGCTGCGGGGTCGCGGCTGGGAGACCGACGGCGGCGATCTGTGGCAGGTGCTGGATCGTCTTGACAGCGAAGGGTGTTCGCGCTTCGTCGTCACCGATGTCACCAAGGACGGCACGTTGACCGGGCCCAACCTCGACTTGCTGCGTGCGGTCGCCGACCGCACCGAGATTCCCGGTGATCGCCTCCGGCGGTGTGTCGAGCCTCGACGATCTGCGTGCGATCGCCACCTGACCGACAGCGGGGTCGAGGGCGCGATCGTCGGCAAGGCGCTGTATGCCGGCCGATTCACGCTGCCGCAGGCGCTGGCCGCGGTGGCAGGCTAGGGCCGCAATGGATCTCGACGCGTCTGGTCGGCCGAAGGCGTCGGCGATCCTCGACGCCGCGGCGAAGCCGTTCATTGCCGGGCATCGAGCGGATTCCGCGGTCAGCAAGCGCGGCGACGACTTCGCCACCAATGTCGATCTGGCGATCGAGCGCCAAGTCGTCGATGCGCTGGTGTCGGCGACCGGAATTCCGGTGCACGGTGAGGAGTTCGGTGGTGCCGACCTCGACTCGGAATGGGTGTGGGTGCTCGATCCCGTAGACGGGACGTTCAACTACGCGGCCGGATCTCCGATGGCCGCGATTCTGCTGGGCCTGCTGCACGACGGCGACCCGGTGGCCGGGCTGACCTGGTTGCCGTTCATGAACGAGCGCTACGCCGCAGTGGTGGGCGGCCCGGTACTGAAAAACGGTGTGCCGCAACCGCCGCTGACCCACACCGATCTCACCGCGTCGATCATCGGGGTGGGAACCTTCAACGCTGATTCGCGCGGCCGATTTCCCGGACGCTACCGGGTGGCGGTGCTCGAAGAGCTCAGCCGGGTGTCATCACGAATGAGGATGCACGGCGCCACCGGCATCGATCTTGCCTATGTCGCCGACGGAGTCCTCGGCGGCTCGATCAGTTTCGGCGACCACGTATGGGATCACGCGGCCGGAGTGGCGCTGGTGCGAGCCGCCGGCGGCGTCGTCACCAGCCTCTCCGGTGAACAGTGGACACCGGACTCGCGTTCCGCGTTGGCCGCCGCCCCCGGGGTGCACGACCAGTTGCTCGACATGCTGCATGGGGTTGGACGGCCCGATGACTACTGAATCGCGCCCTAGCACCAGCCTTGCGGTGCGCGTCATACCCTGCCTGGACGTCGACGACGGCCGGGTGGTCAAGGGCGTCAACTTCGAAAACCTCCGGGACGCAGGCGATCCCGTGGAACTGGCCGCGGCCTACGACGCCGAGGGGGCCGACGAGCTCACCTTCCTCGACGTCACCGCATCGTCGTCGGGTCGCACCACCATGCTCGAGGTGGTCCGTCGCACCGCCGAGCAGGTGTTCATCCCGCTGACCGTCGGCGGTGGCGTGCGAACCGTCGCCGACGTCGACGTGTTGTTGCGCGGTGGCGCCGACAAAGTGTCGATCAACACCGCTGCGATCGCGCGCCCGGCGCTGCTGGCCGAGATGGCCGCCCAATTCGGTTCGCAGTGCATCGTGTTGTCGGTCGACGCCCGCACGGTGCCGGCCGGCTCGGATCCGACACCGTCCGGCTGGGAAGTCACCACCCACGGCGGCCGGCGCGGCACCGGCATCGACGCCGTCGAGTGGGCTGCCCGCGGCGCCGAGTTGGGGGTGGGCGAGATCCTGCTCAACTCGATGGACGCCGACGGCACCCGAGCCGGGTTCGACCTGGCGATGCTCCGTGCGGTTCGGGCTGCGGTGACGGTGCCGGTGATCGCCAGCGGCGGCGCCGGGGCGGTCGACCACTTTGCCCCGGCCGTCGCCGCCGGTGCCGACGCGGTTCTGGCCGCCAGCGTCTTTCACTTCCGGCAGTTGACCATCGGACAAGTCAAGGAAGCCATGGCCGCAGAAGGGATCACGGTGCGATGACCCTCGATCCTGACATCGCGGCACGGCTCAAACGCAACGCCGACGGCTTGTTCACCGCAATCGTGCAGGAACGCGGCAGTGGCGACGTGCTGATGGTCGCCTGGATGGACGACGATGCGCTGGCCCGCACTCTTCAAACCCGCGAAGGCACCTACTTCTCCCGATCCCGCGGTGAGCAATGGGTCAAAGGCGCTACGTCCGGCCACACCCAGCGGGTGCATTCGGTGCGGCTGGACTGTGACGGCGATGCGGTTCTGCTTGTGGTCGACCAAGTCGGGGCCGCTTGTCACACCGGAGACCACAGCTGCTTCGACGCCGACGTGCTGCTCGAACCTGAAATTTGACCGGGTGAAAAAATGATTCTTTTATCAGGCCCCACTTAGGCCCAACTTATTAAGTATCGGCTCCGAATCTCTGACAATCCGCGGCCGCCCGGGACGCGGACAGAGCAGGGGGAAGTCGGATGGGTTCCACAAAATTCGTGTGTCGCGTTGGGGGATTGGCCGTAGGACTGGGCATCGGATCGGTGCTGGCCGCCCTGCCCTGGATGGCCTCGGCCGATGTGATCGGCCAGCTCACGCCCGATATCGGGTCTGCGATCGACGTGCTGCCGTTCGCGGCAGCGGCGGGGTCGACGCCCGACTTTGCGATCTCCTACGACGGGATGTCGCTGTTCCAGGAAGGCAGCGCGTCAGCCACCACGATCACCGGCAACTACGGCCTGGCCATCGCTTACGGCGACGGCAGCAGGGCGATCGACAACGGCATGTACGACGCCGCTTACGCCAACGGCACCGACAGCACGTCCTACGTCGGCGGCGGCACGGGCAACATCAGCATCGCGGACGGTGCCCAAAGCATCACCAACGTCAATGGCAACAGCAACTTTGTCGACGCGACTGGCTACCAGAGCAATGCGAGCGCGGTATTCGGCAACGGCAATACCGTCGTCGCCGACGGTGCTGGCAGCCAGTCCCAGGTTTTGGGCCTCGACGGTGGCGGTGACAACAACCTCGTGAGCGTTTTTGGCGCCAACAGCCTGGCCGACACCAGTGGCAGCAACAGCATCCTGGACGTGGTCGGCAACAACGATATTCAGGCTTCCACGGACGGCATGAACAACATCGCCGCCATCTTCGGCGACGGCAGTATGGCCCAGGCCGCCGGCGGCGACAGCAACATCGCCGCGGTGTTCGGCGACGGCAGCACCGCGTTTGCGGGCCTGGGCAACAATGGCCTCGCCGTGGCGTTCGGCGACCTGCTCAGCGCATATGCCCCCGCGGGAACCACCGACATCGAGCCGTCGATGTCGGCCGCAACCGCCATGGCCGACTTGTTCGGTGGATCGGCGCCGGACGCGTCTTTCCTCACCGACTTTCTAGACGGGTCATGGTTGACCGGCCTGCTGTGACCTGAGCGCGTCAATCCGAACCAGCGCCGGCGGTGTCCTTGCGACACGGCCGGCGCTGTTTTGTGCTCGGGTAGCGCTTACTTTCAGTTTCTGAGCCGCGTTTGCTGGCAGGCGTCGTCGCCCGCCGGCTGATCGGTCGGGCGGCGAGAAGTTCGGCGAGGTGAACGCCACGACCGGTGTACCGGACTGTGACGCGCCGACGCGACGCGCAACAGGGCCCCGTCTGCATGGATGTCAGGGCGAAACGGCAGTGCCTTTGCTAACTTTCAATCGCGGTATCGATGGCCGCGCCGTAATGGTCCAGACAAAGGCTAAGGGTGCTGTGCCAGGAAAATCGTCGGGTCTGCCGCGCTTGGCGCGACTTGCGGCGCTTCCGACTGCGGTGTTCCTGGTATTTGCCATGTGGCTGCTCACCGGTTGGGGCGGGCGCTCGGCGATGACGTTCGTCCACTCCGCAGGAGGCTTGGGTTTCCCGGGCTTCGCGGCGGTGAGTTCGCTGATAGCTGCGCGACGAGGCCACGGCCGGCAGCGCCGGGCGTGGATCGTGATGGCCCTGGGCTCGGTCGCTTTGGAGTTCGGCGCAATCGCGGTGCTGTATCACCGTTTCTGGCGCGGCAATGTCGCCCCCTCGCATCCGCCGGCGGCGATCGTGGCGTTCCTCGTTTTTCCCTTTGTGGCCTGCGTGACCCTGCTGCTTCTGCCAGGTGGCTACGCGCGCGTGGCCCGCCTTCGGATGCTCCTGGATGGCGCCATCATGTCGTCGTCGTTGTTTGTCGTGACCTGGGTGACGCTGCTTCACGACGTGCACATCGCGGCCGGAATCGATCCCATCGACGAGTTGCTGTCGATCGGCTGCCCGGTCGCGGGCGTGGTGACCGTGACGGTGGCGGTCCTGGTACTTGCGCAAGCGAACGCCCAGTGGCGGCTGACGCTGGGCGTCCTGACGATCGGCCTGACCCTGATCGCGGCGTCCGGTGGTGCGTACGTATTTCTGCTTGGGCACCACATCTATCTGTTCGACAGTCTCCTGGGTTTCGGCTGGCCGGCCGGACTGGTGCTGATCGGTGTGTCCGCGCTGAGCTGTCCCGCGACTTCGCCCGAGGCATCGCCCGACTTCTCGGCAGCCACCACACCGATTTCGTTGTGGCTGCCCTACATTCCGATGGCGATCGCCGGGGGACTGGAAATCGCCCGGTTCCGCAGTACCCTGCAATCCGATCCCGCGCTTGCCGCCGTGCCCTGGCTGATCGTCGCGGTGCTCGCACGCCAGTTCCTGGTGGTCGCCGAAAACCGCCGGCTACTGCAAAGCGCGTCGGATCGGGCGTTGCGCGACCCGCTGACCAACTTGGCCAACCGGGTGCTGTTCCACGACCGGCTCGATCACGTCGTGCAGCTTTATCATCGCGATCGGCGTTCGGTCGCCGTCCTGTCGATGGACCTCGACGACTTCAAACTCATCAATGACAACTTGGGTCATGCGGCCGGTGACGCCCTGCTGGTGCAGGCCGCCCAGCGGCTGATGAGTTGCGTGCGATCCGGCGACACTGTTGCCCGGCTCGGCGGCGACGAATTCGCCGTGCTGATCGAAAATGCCGACGAGAACGCCCATTTGATGGTCTACCAGATCATGGAGGCCTTCGAGAGACCGTTCAGCGCGGACGGAGAGGTGATCTTCATGCGGCCGAGTGCAGGCCTGGCGGTCGCCGCCCTCGACGATGAGGATCTGAGCGCGTCGGCGTTGCTCAAACAGGCTGACATGGCCATGTACTCGGCCAAACGGCTCGGTGGTGGCCTGCAGACTTTCAGCGCCGACACGCACGTGTCCGACGACCACTCCGCGTTGTTTCCCATCTCCGAAGTGCAACCGTCGCGGGGTGGATTGGTCGAGGTGCGATTGCTCAGCGATCTGCGCCAAGCGATCAGCCATCGCGCACTGACCGTGCTGTACCAGCCGAAGGTCGACCTGCAGAGCACCCGGGTCGTAGGCGCTGAGGCCCTGGTGCGCTGGCCGCACCCGGTCTTCGGAACGGTTCAGCCGCATCAGTTCCTGCCGTTGGTGCGCCAGCACGGACTGATGCGCACGTTCACCGACTTGATCCTCGACCAAGCTCTCGGCGATGCCGCGCAGTGGCGGGGCCGAGGGATGGCTGTGCCGGTGGCAGTGAACCTGTTTCCGCCGCTGGTCGGTGATGTCAATTTGCCCGGCCGCATCTTTGAAGCCTTGCAGCGGCATGAGTTGCCAGGCAATTCGTTGATCATCGAGATCACCGAAGACCTGTTGCTGGACGACATAGACCGGACCCGGCAGGTGCTGGAGGCATTGCGCGAGAACAATATTCATGTCGCACTCGATGACTTCGGCAGCGGTTACTCGGCGCTGACTTATCTACGCAAGCTGCCCATCGACGAAGTCAAGGTCGACTACGACTTGATCAGTCACGTGTTGACGGACCCGCGCGCCGAAGCGATCGTTCGGGCTGTGATCGACCTCGCGCATGCACTCGGTGTGAGCACCGTCGCCGAGGGAGTAGAGAACTCTGAAACGGCGGCGTGGCTGCGTGAGCGGGGATGTGAAGTGGCGCAGGGCATTCTCTACAGTCCACCGATAACGGCTCCCGCGATGATGGATCTTTTGGTGTCCGCGGCCATGCCGATGAGCTAGCCGGCAGCTTCCCATCCGTTGGCAGCGCTGCGCAGCGGTTCGGCGGCGTCGGTTCGCTCGACGTCATCCATCGACAACCACAACTGACCTTCGAACTCGCCACGGTCGTGGATGCCGACGATGTGCGGATGCCACCACTTGCATCGGCGGTCAGCGCGGCCGGCAAGACCTTGACGGCGTCCCGGCGGGGGAGTCGCGGGTGCTGCGCCACATAGACCTCACTCCATGCCACCCGACCCCAGCCGGTCGAGGATGGTGTAGCCGGCGAAGACATCGCCGTTGTTCAGCGACACCGGCGACTAGCTACGGGCACGCAGCGTCTGCAACGCCTTGTCCGCGTGCGAGTCCATGCTCAACTCGCTGGAGATCACGTCGAGCACCTTGCGATCGGTGCCGATCACGAAGGTCGTGCGCTTGACCGGCAGCAGCTTACCCAAAAGCCCACGCTTGACCCCGAATTGGTTCGCGACCGCGCCGTCGGTGTCTGACAGCAGCGGATAGTCGAATCGCTGAGAGTCCGCGAATTTCGCCTGCTTGGCGACGGGGTCGACGCTGATTCCGACCCGGTTGGCGCCGACAGTTGCGAATTCCTGGGCCAGGTCGCGGAAGTGACACGCTTCCTTCGTGCATCCCGGGGTCATCGCCGCCGGGTAGAAGAACAGCACCACGGGCCCGTCGGCGAGCAGCGCGCTGAGTTTGCGCGGAGTGCCGGTCTGGTCGGGAAGTTCGAAGTCAACCACGGTGTCACCGGTTTTCATGGCCGTCACGCTACGCCAGTGGCGAGCGGCGGCGATCTGCCCGTCTGGGAGGATGACTACGTGCATGCCAACCTCGCCGCCGCCACCACATCGCGGGAGCATTTCCGCCAACTGGCGGCCGAGCATCGGGTGGTGCCGGTGACCCGCAAGGTGCTGGCCGACGCCGAGACGCCGCTGTCGGCGTACCGCAAACTGGCCGACAACCGACCGGGAACGTTTCTGCTGGAGTCGGCGGAGAACGGGCGGTCCTGGTCGCGGTGGTCGTTCATCGGAGCAGGCGCGCCGTCCGCGCTGACCGTGCGCGACGGGCAGGCGGTGTGGCTGGGCACGGTGCCGCACGACGCGCCCACCGGTGGCGATCCGCTGCAGGCGCTGCACGAGACGTTGGAGCTGTTGGCCACGGCCGCGCTGCCGGGGCTGCCGCCGCTGTCCGGCGGCATGGTGGGCTTTTTCGCCTACGACCTGGTGCGGCGTCTGGAGCGACTGCCCGAGCTCGCGGTCGACGACCTGCATCTCCCGGAGATGCTGCTGCTGCTGGCTACTGACCTCGCCGCCGTCGATCACCATGAGGGCACCATCACGCTGATCGCCAACGCGGTGAACTGGAACGGCACCGACGAGCGGGTCGAGGAGGCCTACGACGACGCGATCGCGAGGCTGGACGTGATGACCGCCGCGCTGGAGCAGCCGCTGCCCTCGACCGTGGCGTCGTTCACCCGTCCCGAGCCGCGGCATCGCGCGCAGCGCACGGTGGAGGAGTACAGCGCGATCGTCGAACGCCTGGTCGGCGAGATCGAGCGGGGCGAGGCATTCCAGGTGGTGCCGTCGCAGCGTTTCGAGATGGACACCCATGTCGAGGCGATCGACGTCTATCGGATGCTCCGGGTGTCCAACCCCAGCCCGTACATGTACCTGCTTCACGTCCCCAATGGCGAAGGGGGAACAGCATTTTCGATAGCCGGCTCCAGCCCCGAAGCGTTGGTGACGGTGCAGGAGCGCTGGGCGACGACGCATCCGATTGCCGGGACGCGGTGGCGGGGGGAGTCCGAGGACGAGGACCAGTTGCTGGAAAAGGAGTTGCTGGCCGACGAGAAGGAGCGCGCCGAGCACCTGATGCTGGTCGACCTGGGCCGCAACGATTTGGGCCGGGTCTGCGTGCCCGGAAGTGTCCGCGTCGAGGACTACAGCCACATCGAGCGCTACAGCCACGTCATGCATCTGGTCTCGACGGTGACCGGTGTGCTCGCCGACGGCCGCACCGCGCTGGATGCGGTGACCGCATGTTTTCCGGCGGGCACGCTGTCCGGTGCTCCGAAGGTGCGTGCGATGGAACTGATCGAGGAGGTCGAAAAAACCCGGCGCGGTCTCTACGGCGGCGTGCTCGGCTACCTCGACTTCGCCGGCAACGCCGATTTCGCCATCGCGATCCGGACAGCTTTGATGCGTGACGGCACCGCCTACGTTCAGGCAGGTGGCGGAGTCGTGGCCGACTCCAATGGGCCCTATGAGTACACCGAGGCGACGAACAAGGCGCGTGCAGTGCTCAGCGCGATCGCCGCCGCGGAAACCCTGCGCAGCCCGGACACCCTTGTCGATGGCTGACGCCCAGCCTGTCACCAGAGGCCGGCGGACCCTCAGGGTGGCACAGCTGCTGCTGGTCGTCTGCGCCGCCGGACTGTGGGCGGCGTCGCGGCTGAGCTGGGTCGAGCTGCAGACATTCGACGGTTTGGGCCCACCGAAGCTCGTCTCGCTGTCCGGCGCGGGGTGGTCGTCGGCGCTGGTCCCGCTGGCAGTGCTGCTGCTGGCGACCGCCCTGGCGGCATTGGCGGTGCGGAGCTGGGCGTTGCGGTTGCTGGCGGCGCTGCTGGCCCTCGCCAGCCTGGCGACCGGATATCTGGCGATCAGCACGCTGGAGCTCCCGGACGTCGCCGCCCGGGGCGCCGAACTCGCACGAGTGCCGTTGCTGGTGCTGGTGGGCAGCAAGCGGCACTACGCGGGCCCGGTGATCACGCTGGTGGCTGCGGTCGGGACGCTGATAGCGGCGGTGTTGTTGAT
This sequence comes from uncultured Actinomycetota bacterium, assembly GCA_963753995.1. Classification (GTDB taxonomy): domain Bacteria; phylum Actinomycetota; class Actinomycetes; order Mycobacteriales; family Mycobacteriaceae; genus Mycobacterium. Next base: position 10,683 of record CAVWEO010000021.1, read on the forward strand.
CCGCGCGGCGGCCTCGGCCGGCCGGACGGCCACGAAATACCTGGCGCCCGCCGCTCGCCGGTCGGCAGCTCGGCGCGATGACGAAATCCCGTCGGAGCGCACCATGTGGGACGAGCTCGACGAGGGCCGCGATCCGACCGAGCCGGCGGCGCAGCGACCGGCCGAACCTGACACCGAGGGTCGGTGACAAACCCAACCTCGGCGCTCGCTACCCTTCGATGGACGCCGTCAATATTCTGGTGGCGGCCGGGGAGAGGACCGACAGCATGAGTTCGGCAAGCGTGCTTGACTCCATTATCCAGGGAGTTCGCGCCGACGTTGCCGCTCGTGAAGCGGCTGTGAGTATGCCGGAGATCAAGGCCGCGGCCGAAGCTGCTGCGCCGCCGCGTGATGTGCTGGCAGCGCTGCGCGAGGCCGGCATCGGGGTCATTGCCGAGGTCAAGCGGGCAAGCCCGTCGGCGGGAGAACTGGCGTCGATCGCCGACCCCGCCGCATTGGCATGCGCCTACGAAGACGGCGGCGCCCGGATCATCAGCGTGCTGACCGAAGAGCGCCGCTTCCACGGCAGCCTTGCCGACCTCGACTCAGTGCGCGCGGCCGTCTCAATTCCGGTGCTGCGCAAGGACTTTGTGGTCGGTCCCTATCAGATTCACGAGGCCCGCGCTCACGGCGCCGACATGCTGCTGCTGATCGTCGCCGCGCTGGACCAGCCGGCGCTGGAGTCGATGCTGGAGCGCACCGAGTCACTGGGCATGACGGCACTGGTTGAGGTGCACACCGAAGAAGAAGCTGACCGCGCCCTGACGGCCGGCGCACGGGTGATCGGCGTGAATGCCCGCGACCTTCGCACACTTCGAGTCGATCGGGATTGCTTCGCGCGTATCGCGCCGGGGTTGCCGTCGAACATCATCAGGATCGCCGAATCCGGCGTGCGGGGCAGGGCTGACCTCTTGGCCTACGCCGGCGCCGGCGCCGACGCGGTGCTCGTCGGCGAGGGTCTGGTCACCAGCGGGGATCCCCGTGCGGCGGTCGCCGACCTGGTCACCGCCGGCAAGCATCCGTCTTGCCCCAAGCCGGCCCGCTGACCCGGCGCGGGATTGAAATCCATGCGCCGCTTACCTGTTGAGCATCGGTGATGGCTGAGAACTCGGGCCCGGAACTTCCGCGTTCCAGCGCCGCGCTCGCCGAACCCACCCACCACGATCCCGACGCTCGTGGTCATTTCGGTGTCTACGGTGGCCGATTCGTCGCCGAGGCCCTGATGGCGGTCATCGAGGAAGTCACGGCGGCCTACGAGAAGGTGCGCACCGACCAGGCCTACCTGGACGAACTCGACCGGTTGCAGACGCACTACACCGGCCGGCCGTCACCGCTGTACGAAGCCACCCGCCTCAGCGAGCACGCCGGCGGTGCGCGCATCTTCCTCAAACGAGAAGACCTGAACCACACTGGTTCTCACAAGATCAACAACGTGCTGGGTCAGGCCCTGCTGGCGCGCCAGATGGGCAAGACACGGGTGATCGCCGAGACCGGCGCCGGCCAGCACGGGGTGGCCACCGCGACCGCATGCGCCCTGCTCGGTTTGGACTGCGTGATCTACATGGGCGCCGTGGATACCGCGCGGCAGGCCCTCAACGTCGCCCGGATGCGTCTGCTGGGCGCCGAGGTCGTCTCCGTCGAGTCGGGCTCGAAAACCCTCAAGGACGCCATCAATGACGCGTTTCGTGACTGGGTGACCAACGCCGACAACACCTACTACTGCTTCGGCACCGCGGCGGGGCCACACCCGTTCCCGACGATGGTCCGCGACTTCCAGCGGGTGATCGGGCTCGAGACACGGGTGCAGATCCAGGATCAGGCCGGCCGACTGCCCGATGCCGTCACCGCGTGCGTGGGCGGCGGATCGAATGCGATCGGCATCTTTCACGCTTTCCTCGATGACCCGGGTGTCCGGCTGGTCGGGTACGAGGCAGCCGGTGACGGCGTCGAAACCGGCCGCCACGCCGCCACGTTCGCCGGAGGGTCACCGGGCGCGTTCCAGGGGTCGTATTCGTTTCTGCTGCAGGACGAGGATGGGCAGACGATCGAATCGCATTCGATCTCGGCCGGCCTGGATTATCCGGGTGTGGGCCCAGAGCACGCCTGGCTGAAAGACATCGGGCGTGCGGAGTACCGCCCGATCACCGACACCGAAGCGATGGACGCATTCCGGCTGTTGTGCCGGACCGAGGGCATCATCCCGGCGATCGAGTCGGCACACGCGGTCGCCGGTGCCCTCACGCTGGGCGCCGAGATGGGTTCCCGCGCGATCATCGTGGTGAACCTGTCCGGCCGCGGCGACAAAGACGTCGAGACCGCAGCGAAGTGGTTCGGCCTGCTGGATAGAGCATGACCGTCGAGCAGAGCGAAAAAAGCCGTCTGGAAGCGCTTTTCAGTGCCTGTCGCAGCGAGCAGCGTGCGGCGCTGATCGGCTATCTGCCGACCGGATATCCCGATGTCCCAACGTCGATCGATGCCATGAAAGCGCTGGTCGAATCCGGCTGCGACCTCGTCGAAGTCGGTGTCCCGTATTCCGATCCGGGCATGGATGGACCCGTGATCGCCAACGCCGCGGAGGTCGCGTTGCACGGCGGCGTGCGGGTGCGCGACACGTTGGCGGCCGTCGAGGCGATCAGCGCAGCAGGTGGTCGTGCCGTCGTCATGACCTACTGGAACCCGGTGCTGCGCTACGGCGTTGATGCATTCGCGCGCGACCTGGCCGCGGCGGGCGGGTACGGGCTGATCACCCCGGACCTCATCCCCGACGAGGCTGAGCAATGGCTGGCCGCGTCCGAGCAGCACCAGCTCGATCGCATCTTCCTGGTCGCGCCGTCATCGACGCATCAGCGCCTGGCGGACACGGTCGCGGCGTCGCGCGGATTCGTCTACGCGGCGTCGACGATGGGTGTGACCGGTGCCCGCGATGTGGTGTCGAACGCCGCGCCGGAATTGGTCAGTCGGGTCAGAGAGGTCTCTGACATCGCCGTCGGTGTGGGATTGGGCGTCCGTTCGCGCGAACAAGCCGCCGACATCGCCCGCTACGCAGACGGAGTGATCGTAGGTTCAGCGCTGGTTTCCGCGCTCACCGACGGGCTATCCACGATGCGTGCCCTGAGTGAAGAGCTCGCCGCCGGTGTGCGCCAAAGGATTTCGCCGTCATGACGACGACGGTGCTGGCATACATCCCGAGCCCGCCTCAGGGGGTTTGGCATCTGGGCCCCATCCCGCTTCGGGCGTACGCGTTGTTCATCATCATCGGAATCATTGCCGCCCTGCTGATCGGCGATCGGCGCTGGGAAGCCCGCGGTGGCGAGCGCGGCGTGATCTACGACATCGCACTGTGGGCCGTGCCGTTCGGGCTGATCGGTGGCCGGCTGTACCACCTGGCCACCGATTGGCGAACATACTTCGGCGAAGGTGGCGCCGGACCCATTGCAGCGCTGCGTATTTGGGATGGCGGGCTCGGGATCTGGGGTGCGGTCGCGCTGGGCGGCGTAGGCGCGTGGATCGCCTGCCGACGCCGCGACATCCCGCTCCCGGCGTTCGGCGACGCGATCGCGCCCGGCCTCGTTCTCGCACAGGCCATCGGCCGCCTCGGGAACTATTTCAACCAAGAGCTCTACGGCCGCGAGACCACGATGCCGTGGGGTCTGGAAATCTTCTACCGCCGCGACCCGGCCGGATTCGTCGACGTGCACTCGCTCGACGGGGTATCGACCGGGCAACTGGCGATGGTCGTCCAGCCCACCTTCCTGTACGAATTGCTGTGGAACCTGCTGATTTTCGCCGTTCTGATCTTTGTGGACCGCCGGTTCACACTCGGCCACGGCCGGCTTTTCGCGACCTACGTCGCGGGCTACTGCATCGGCCGGTTCTGGGTCGAGCTGCTGCGGGACGACACGGCCACTCACATCGCCGGCATCCGGATCAACTCCTTCACCTCGACGTTCGTCCTGATCGGCGCGGTGGTGTATTTGATCCTGGCGCCCAAGGGCCGAGAGGATCCAGCGACGCTCAGTGGCTCGGCCGCTGAGTTGCTGGAACCAGACTCCGTCGACGCGGACGACGCGGACGACGCCGATGCAGCCGGCGCCGAGACCCCGCAGACACCCGCCGAGCCGGCTGAGGCCGCGGCGGAGCCGGATGCCGAAGGTGCAGCCGAAGCCGTGGCGGCGGAGGCGGATGCCGAGGGTGCAGCCGAAGCCGTGGCGGTGGAGGCGGATGCGGCCGAAACCGACTCGCCGGAAGTCGAGGTCGACACGGCAGCGGACCAGCCCGATACGCAGAAAGACGCGGACGAGGGTTCCGGGTCCGGGCAGCAGCCCGATGTGAGCGAGAAGAAGCCGGACGAGGAGTGATGTCGAGCCCGGTGCACGGCGCCGACCGGCCCGCTGCACGCTGGATTCGGCGGCATCTGTTCGCGGTCGTGGTGGCGGGCCCGCTGTTGGCAGCTGTGCTCGGCTACATCGGCCTGGTGGACCCGCACAAGCCGGACTCGATCTTTCCGATCTGCCCCTTTCGGCTGCTGACCGGGTTGAATTGCCCCGGATGCGGCACGCTGCGGATGATCCACGATGTGCTGCACGGCAATATCACCGCGGCGGTCAACGACAACCTCGTGGTGCTGATCGGCATTCCGCTGCTGGCGGGATGGGTTCTGCTGCGCCGCCGCAGCGGAAAGCTGCCGTGGACACTCCCGGCGGCGGCCGCGGTGTTAACCGCTCTTCTGGCGTGGACGGTGGTCCGCAACCTGCCCGGATTCCCATTGGTTCCCACGTTGCTCACCCGTTAGTCCGCTGCGCGAAGCAGAGCTGACGCGAGATGATCAGCTGGCCCGACTATGCTGATTTCGTGGCAAGACGCGGAAAGATCGTCTGTACTCTCGGTCCGGCCACCAGTTCCGACGAGTCCGTCAAAGCGCTGGTCGAGGCCGGAATGGACGTCGCCAGACTCAACTTCAGCCACGGCGAATACAGCGACCACAAAGCCGCCTACGACCGGGTCCGGGCCGCCTCCAACGCCACGGGCCGTGCCGTGGGTGTTCTGGCCGACCTACAGGGGCCCAAAATCCGGCTCGGCCGATTCGCGGACGGGCCGACCTATTGGGCTGACGGCGAATTCGTGCGGATCACCGTCGCGGACTGTGCCGGCAACCACGACCGAGTCTCGACCACGTACAAGCAGTTGGCGCAGGACGCCGTGCCCGGTGACCGGGTTCTTGTCGACGACGGCAACATCGGTTTGGTGGTCGACCACATCGAGGGCGACGACGTCGTGTGCCGGGTTACCGAGGGCGGCCCGGTCAGCAACAACAAGGGCATGTCGCTGCCCGGGATGAGTGTGTCGGCGCCCGCCTTGTCGGAGAAAGACATCGACGATCTCGAGTTCGCGATGCACTTGGGCTGCGACATGGTGGCGCTCTCGTTCGTGCGTTCGCCATCCGACGTCGAGCTCGTGCACGAGGTGATGGATCGGGTGGGCCGCCGTGTCCCCGTCATTGCGAAACTCGAGAAGCCGGAAGCCATCGACAATCTCGAGGCCGTGGTGCTGGCCTTCGATGCGGTGATGGTCGCCCGCGGGGATCTGGGTGTGGAGCTGCCGTTGGAGGAGGTGCCGCTGGTCCAGAAGCGGGCGATCCAAATGGCAAGGGAGAACGCCAAACCCGTGATCGTGGCGACCCAGATGCTCGAGTCGATGATCGAGCACTCACGGCCTACCAGGGCCGAGGCGTCCGACGTCGCCAACGCCGTGCTCGACGGTGCCGACGCGGTGATGCTGTCCGGCGAAACATCGGTCGGCAAATATCCCTTGGCCGCGGTCCAGACGATGGCCCGAATCATCTGCGCCGTGGAAGAGAACTCGACCGCCGCACCGCCGCTGACGCACGTACCGCGGACCAAGCGCGGCGTGATCAGTTACGCCGCCCGCGATATCGGTGAACGGCTCGACGCCAAGGCGCTGGTCGCGTTCACCCAATCCGGCGATACCGTTCGGCGGCTGGCCCGGCTGCATACGCCGCTTCCGCTGTTGGCGTTCACCCCGCTGCCCGAGGTCCGCAGCCAGCTGGCGATGACGTGGGGCACCGAGACGTTCATCGTCGGGATCATGCAAACCACCGACGGCATGATCCGCCAGGTCGACAAGTCGCTGCTGACGCTGGGCCGCTACAAACGCGGTGACCTGGTGGTGATCGTGGCCGGCGCACCGCCGGGCACGGTCGGGTCGACCAACCTGATTCACGTGCATCGCATCGGCGAAGAGGACGTCTAGCGTGTCTGGGGCCGGACGCTGACTAGGCTGGCCCGGTGTCTGACTTCGACGAGCTGATGGCGGTGCTGGACCTGCACGACAAGGGCGACGATGTGTTTGTCGGAACCCAGCCCACCAAGAACCCACCGCGGACGTTCGGCGGATTGATGATGGCGCAGTCCTTCGTTGCGGCCGGCCGCACCCTCACCCGCGACCTACCCCCCAACGCGCTCTCGGCTCACTTCATCAACGGTGGCGACATCGGGAGAGACCTGGATTTCCAGGTGGTCCGCTTGCGCGATGAGCGCCGCTTCGCCAACCGCCGCGTCGACGTGACGCAGGACGGCACTCTGCTGACATCAGTGTTCGTCTCCTACCTGGCCGGCGGTCGCGGTATCGAGCACAGCGTCGAGCCCCCCGACGTCGCCGACCCGGAGGACGTGCCGCCGCTCAAGGAGCGGTTGCGGGGCTACGAGGACAAGGTTCCGCTATTCGTCAATGCGTTACAGCCCATCGAGTGGCGTTACACCAACGACCCGTCCTGGGTGATGCGCGACAAGGGCGATCGGCTTGACTACAACCGGGTTTGGGTCAAAGCCGACGGTAAGCTGCCAGACGACCCGGTACTGCACACCGCCACCTTGCTGTATTCCTCGGACACCACGGTGCTGGATTCGATCATCACGACCCACGGCTTGTCGTGGGGATACGACCGGATCTTCGCTGCGACGGTCAATCATTCGGTCTGGTTTCACCGTCAGGTGGATCTCAACGACTGGCTGCTGTACTCCACGTCCTCGCCGGTAGCGGCGGACTCCCGCGGACTCGGCGTCGGCTACTTCTTTGATCGCTCTCGGCGACCGGTCGCCAGCGTGGTGCAAGAGGGCTTGGTCAAGTATTTTCCCGACGCGCGCTGAGACAGCGAAAAGCTGTGATGCAGAACGTTTCTAGGGTGCCGAAGCCGGTGTCAGCGTAACGCTCAGTCGGTCTTGCACGCTGTGCCGAAACTGCTCCGCACAGTGCTGCTGTGCAACCTGGTTTTGGCCGGCCTTCTGGATGCAGTCGATGTAGTCGCCGCCCCGAACGTCCTTCCAGACCGTCGTCCAAATCGCGATGAACGCCAGGCCGACAACGATTGCCAAGCTGCCCAACACGATACCGGCGATCGCGATGCCGCCGTTGTCGGCGATGCCGCGCTTGACCCGTCCGCGCCCGACCGCGCCGAGCACCACCGCGATGGCACCCAGAATGATGGGGGAAAACACGGTCGCGACACTCAACAAACCGACGACGGCCAGCGCCAGCGCGGCGATGCCAAGCCCGTTCTTCGGCGCTACCGGTTGCGGGGGAGCGTAGTAGGGCGGGGCGTGGCCGGGCTGGTAGGGATACAGCGGCCCGGTGTGCGGTGCTCCCGCGGCGTTCTCCGGTCTAACCGGCTGGTCCGGCGATCCGGTCATGGCTCGCTCTCTGATCGGGCGATATCGACGACTTCTGCCCAGAATACGCGTCGGCGCAACCGGGCAATGCGCACTCGGGCTTATCGCACAACCCAATTCACCGTCTGTGGAGCACGTACCGCCAGTTACTCGGTCGCCGACGGTACTCCTGTCACAGCCTTCTCGAGCCGGCGGGACGCGTTGCGGATGCCGAACGACGACACGATCTCGAAGACTCCGATCACGATCAGCCAGATCGCGACGATCAGTGTCAGGATCTCGATCGTCTCCAGGGGGGATGCGAGCATGACGAGGCCGGCCAGCAGGCTGACCAAGCCGAGGAAGATCTGCCACCCGCGGCCCGGTAGGTGAGGATCGCTGATCGCCGATATGGACGTCGCGACACCACGGAAGATGAAGCCTATGCCGATCCAGATGGCAAGCAGCAGAATCGCATAGCCCTGGCCGAAGTGACGGAAACACAACACCGCCAGTACCAGCGAGGCGGCACCGCTGATGAACGCCAGCACGCGCCCACCCGCGGAAACATGGAGCGCGAAGGCGAAGAAGACCTGTGCGGCACCGGTGACCAGCAGGTAGATGCCGAACAGCGCGGCCGCGATGACGATCGAATGTTCGGGCAGAACATAAACCAGGATGCCCAGGGTCAGCGAGAGAATCCCGGACAGCAGGGTCGACTTCCACAGATGCGGCAACAACCTTGGAGCGGCAGTGGTTTCCATGCCCGGATCTTCGCACAATCGGGCATCGAGGTGGGAGATTTGCGGTGCCTCAGACCCGCGCAGTCTGAGGCACCCCGGTGCGGACGTGGCCCGAACCGGCCTTCGGCTTGCGCCCGATCAGATACCAGGTGTGCATGCGCCCTTTACCTTTGATTTCGATGTCGCCACGCTCCTGCAACACGAAGTCATCCTTCAGCCGGTGATAGACATCGTCTGGCACCTGGATCCGGCCGACCGAATCGGTGGTTTCCATCCGAGACGCGACATTGACCGCGTCGCCCCACACGTCGTAGAAGAATCGGCGTGAGCCGACAACACCTGCGACGACAGGGCCGCACGCCAGCCCGATTCGCAACGGTAGCGGATTGCCTTGTGAATCCTTCAGCGCGCGTACGACTTCGGCCATGTCGAGGGCGAAAGACGCCAGCGCCTGCACGTGATCGGCTCGCGGGTGCGGCACACCGCTGACCACCATGTAGGAGTCGCCGCTGACCTTGATTTTCTCCAGACCATGCTTGTCGACCAGCGCGTCGAAGTCACCGTAAAGCCGGTCCAGGAACAGGATCAGCTGCTCTGGCGGCATGTCACTGGCGCGTTCGGTGAAGCCCGCGATGTCGGCGAAGAGCACTGACGCGTCCTCGTATTTGTCGGCAATGATGTTGCGCGCCGGGTCTTTCAGCCGTTCGGCGATGCTGGCCGGCAAGATGTTGGACAGCAATGCCTCGGACCGCTCGTACTCCATCTCCATCGCGGCTTCGGCGCGAACAATTTCGCGCACCGCGTACCAGACTGTCGTCACGACCATGACGCAGGCGGAGATGGTGGTGACGACGAAGCTCAGCGACAGGGCCCACACCGGCTGGGCGCCGGTGTCGCGTGGGACCAGGAATTGCAACGTGATCACCATGCCGGCGGCGATCGCGGCCAAAATCGCGGCAAGAAAAATGCGGTCGACGCCGAGCTGCAGCACTATCAGGCACGCCGCGACCAAGAAGTAGAACTGCAACCCCGAGCCGGTGCCGACGAACCAGCAGATCGTGAAGATCGACAGGTAGGCGGTGCAGATGAAGGTCAACGGCGGCAGGAGCTCGCCGAAACGATGCAACAGTGGTACCGAGGCGTAGATCCCGGCACCGGCGATGTTGATGACACCGGTCCACCACAGATTGGGCGCCGTGAAGAGCTGGACAAACCCAAAACCGGCGCTGATGAAGACCGCCATCGTCGCGGTGAGGTTCAAGATGCGGCGACGCCGCGCGATCCGCTCGGCGTAGACCAGGCTGCGGGCGCGCGGCTGCGTCCGCACAGCTGCTACACAATCCGGTGATCGCCGCGAACCTGCTGGTCGTTGGGCGGCGCACCGCTTGGCCACCACAGCAAAAGCCTAACGGCTGGATGGAATCCTGTGTGCAGTCTCGGGGCCACCAACTCGACGACGATGTCACAAACCAGGGTTTTCGGCTCAGCCGATAGGCTCTCGCGGTGTCGGGCGTGCTTTCGCCGCGGCCAACGCGTCCGCCACCGTCTCCTGGAGCGAGAGCACGCGATCAAGGTTCAGGAGCTCAATGATGCGGCGTGTCTTGGGCCCTCGTGCCACGACCGAAAAGCGTTGGCAGTCAACGAATGTGTCGCGGGCTTTTGCCAAAATGGCGACACCCGTCGATGCCATGAATCGGACCCCCAACAGGTCGATGATGAGCGACGGCGGGTCTTGGGCCAGAACCTGCGCGATCTCGTTCTCGACAGCAGGCGCGCTGGCGAGATCGATCTCGCCACTGATCGCGAGCACGGCAATCCCGTGGTGATACGTGACGGAGGTACTGACCAGATCATCACTCGCCATCAGTCCACCGCCCGCTCCCGAGTACCCCGTTTGACTTCAAAGAAGCGCTGCCAGGCCACTGTCCTTGCGACCGGGCAAAGCGTCGGGTACGGACGGAGCCGTCGTGCGAGATGGTGAACCCTGCCGACATGTTGCCCGTCTCCCGGCTCGGTGAAGAAACCGATTGGAATACCAGGTTGACGCTACGCCGATTCCCGGCAGAGTCGATCCGCCGCCTTTTTTTGTCAATTTGAGTGCCCTCGGTGAGATTCGAACTCACACTGGACGGGTTTTGAATCCGTTTCCTCTGCCAGTTGGGATACGAGGGCCTGCTCACTACGGCCTCCCACCATAGAGGATCGGTCGCTGCGAGCCGACTCACAGCCCCGCAGTCGTGGATCGGCACGGTTCACGAGAGAATGTCCTCATGACCGACGACGACGCGCGTCCTACGCACCGGGTTCTCATCGCCGAGGACGAGGCGCTGATCCGGCTCGATCTGGCCGAGATGCTGCGTGAAGAGGGCTACGAGATCGTCGGGGAGGCCGGTGACGGCCAGGAGGCTGTCGAGCTGGCCGAACAGCTGAAACCCGATCTGGTGATCATGGACGTCAAGATGCCGCGTCGCGACGGGATCGACGCCGCGTCGGAGATCGCCAGCAAGCGCATCGCGCCGATCGTGATACTCACCGCGTTCAGCCAGCGCGACCTCGTGGAGAAGGCGCGCGATGCCGGGGCGATGGCGTATCTGGTCAAGCCCTTCACGATCTCTGACCTGATTCCCGCAATCGAGGTGGCGCTGAGCCGATTCAGCGAAATCAAGGCGTTGGAACGCGAGGTCGAGACGCTGTCCGATCGGCTGGAGACCCGCAAGCTCGTAGAACGCGCCAAAGGGCTGCTGCAGACCAATCAGGGCATGACCGAGCCCGAGGCGTTCAAGTGGATCCAGCGCGCGGCGATGGACCGTCGCACGACCATGAAGCATGTCGCCGAGGTCGTCCTGGAAACCCTCGACACGTCCAAGGACGCGCCGGCGAGGGCAGGGAGAGCTAGCGGGCCACGATCACCGAGGATCCGTGGCCGAACAGGCCCTGGTTCGCGGTGACGCCCACTGTCGCGCCCTCTACCTGCCGGCCGGTGGCCTGGCCGCGCAACTGCCAGGTCAATTCGCAGACCTGCGCGATCGCCTGAGCGGGGATCGCCTCACCGAAGCACGCCAACCCGCCCGACGCGTTCACCGGGATCTTCCCGCCGATCGCGGTGGCACCGCTGCGCAGCAGCGCCTCTGCCTCGCCTTTGGGGCACAGCCCGAGGTGCTCGTACCAGTCGAGCTCCAGCGCGGTGGACAGGTCGTAGACCTCGGCCAGGCTCACGTCTTCGGGTCCGATGCCGGCTTCGGCGTAGGCCGCGTCCAAGATCTGGTCCTTGAACACCCGCTCCGGGGCGGGTGCCACGGCGGTGGAATCCGTTGCGATGTCCGGTAATTCGGGTAGGTGCTGCGGGTATTGCGGGGTCACCGTGCTCACCGCACGCACCGCCGGCACGCCTTCGAGTGATCCCAGGTGCTTACGCGCGAACTCCGCGCTGGCCACGACCAGGGCCGCCGCGCCGTCAGAGGTGGCACAGATGTCGAGCTGGCGCAGGGGGTCGCTGACGACCGGGCTGGCCAGCACGTCCTCGACCGAGGATTCCTTGCGGTAACGGGCGTTCGGGTTCTGCAATCCGTGCTGAGAGTTCTTGACCTTCACCGCGGCGAAGTCCTCCGACGTCGCCCCGTAGAGGTCCATCCGGCGGCGCGCGAGCAGCGCGAAGTACACCGGGTTCATCGCCCCGATCAGGTGGAAGCGCTGCCAGTCCGGGTCGTTCTTTCGCTCGCCGCCGACCGGTGCGAATGCCCCTTGGGGGTGGTGTCGGCGCCGATGACCAGCGCGACATCACAGAATCCGGCCAGAATGTGGGCGCGTGCGCTCTGCAGTGCCTGCGAACCGCTGGCACACGCGGCGTAGCTGGAGCTGACCGGTACGCCGTTCCAGCCGAGCTTCTGCGCGAACGTCGACCCGGCGATGAAGCCCGGGTAGCCGTTACGGATCGTGTCGGCCCCGGCGACCAACTGGATCTGCTGCCAGTCCAGGCCGGCTTCCGCCAGTGCGGCGCGTGCGGCGACGACGCCGTACTCGGTGAAGTCGCGACCCCACTTGCCCCACGGGTGCATGCCGGCGCCGAGTATGTAGAGCGGATCGGGAGCACGCGTCATGAGGCGATCCTCCAGGCATGCACGAGGCGCTCGACCCCGTCGCTGTCGGTGAACAAGGTCATGGTGGCCAATTCCATCTCCATCCCGACTTTCAGATCGGCGGCCAGAGTGCCCTCGACGACCTTGCCCAGCACGATGATTCCCTCGTCGGCGAGTTCCACCGCGGCGATGGCGAACGGCTCGAACGGATCCGGGGCGGGATAGGGCGCCGGCGGTGGATACCGGTTCTCGGTATAGCTCCACAGCGTTCCGCGCCGTGACAGTGCGACGGCCTCCAGTGTGTCGCTGTCGCACGCCGGGTTGGGGCAGTTGTTCTCCCGCGGTGGGAATACATAGGTGCCGCACTTCGGGCACTTGCTGCCGATCAGATAAGGGCCACCGGCCCCGTCACTGGTCGAGTCGGTGGCGAACCATCCGTCGATTGCCGGTTCTGGGCTGGTGACCTCGGGCACCGGGCCAGCCTACCCAGCGCGGGCGCAAAACTGAAACGTGTTGCAGTTCGGGGCCGGCAGACGGCGCCGCTACTCGGCGTCGGACCCAGTGCCTAGAGTTGAGGCCGTGAGCCCAGCCAGGACCGCGAGCAAGAAGACAGAGGCCGGCAAGGCCACCGACGGCAAACCCACGCTGATGCTGCTGGACGGCAATTCGCTGGCGTATCGGGCCTTCTACGCGCTGCCGGCCGAGAATTTCAAAACGCGAGACGGGCTGACCACCAATGCGGTGTACGGGTTCACCGCGATGTTGATCAACCTGCTGCGCGATGAAGCACCCAGCCACATAGCCGCCGCGTTCGACGTCTCGCGGCAGACGTTTCGCTCCGACCGCTTTCCGGAATACAAGGCCAACCGCTCGTCCACGCCGGACGAGTTCCGCGGACAGATCGACATCACCAAGGAAGTGCTTGCCGCGCTGGGTATCACGGTGCTCGCCGAACCGGGTTTCGAAGCCGACGACCTGATCGCCACGCTGACCACTCAGGCCGAAACCGAGGGCTACCGGGTATTGGTGGTCACCGGTGACCGGGACTCCCTACAGCTGGTCACCGACGACGTGACGGTGCTCTACCCGCGCAAGGGCGTCAGCGAACTGACCCGCTTCACCCCGGAGGCGGTGGTCGAGAAATACGGCCTGACCCCGAAGCAGTACCCCGACTTCGCCGCGCTGCGCGGCGATCCGAGCGACAACCTGCCCGGCATCCCGGGCGTCGGCGAGAAGACGGCGTCTAAATGGATCGCCGAGTACGGCTCGCTGCAGGCGCTTGTCGACGACGTCGAGTCGGTGCGCGGCAAGGTCGGTGATGCGTTGCGCGCGAATCTGTCCAGCGTCGTGCTCAACCGCGAGCTCACCGACTTGGTACGCGACGTGCCGCTGGCGCAGACGCCGGACACACTGCGCATGCAGCCCTGGGACCGCGACCAGATCCACCAGCTGTTCGACCAGCTGGAATTCCGGGTGCTGCGAGACCGCCTGTTCGACACCCTGGTCGCCGTCGAGCCGGAGGTCGACGAGGGCTTCGACGTGCGTGGGGGAGCGCTGGAGCCCGGCGCGGTCGCGCTGTGGCTGGCCGAGCACGTCTCCGACGGTCGCCGCGCAGGCCTGGCGGTGGTGGGCACCCACCTGCCATATGACGGCGATGCGACGGCGATGGCGATCGCCGCCGCTGGCGGTGACGGCGGTTTCATCGACACCACGACCCTGACAGCCGAGGATGAAGGAGCGCTGGCGGCATGGCTGGCCGACCCGCAGCAGCCAAAAGCCTTGCACGAGGCCAAGTTGGCGATACATGATCTCGCCGGGCGGGGCTGGCCGCTCAACGGCGTCAGCTCCGATACCGCGCTGGCCGCCTACCTGGTTCGTCCCGGCCAACGCAGCTTCACACTCGACGACTTGTCACTGCGCTATCTGCGTCGCGAACTGCGAGCGGAATCATCGGAGCAGCAACAACTTTCGCTGCTCGACGACAGCGAAGGCGTGGACGAGCAAGCCGTGCAGACGGCGGTACTGCGCGCCCGTGCCGTGGTGGACCTCGCCGACGCGTTGGACGTCGAGCTCGACCGCATCGACTCCACGTCGCTGCTGGCCGAGATGGAACTTCCGGTGCAACGGGTACTGGCGGCCATGGAGTCCGTTGGCATCGCCGTCGACCTGGACCAATTGAGCGCACTGCAAAGCCAATTCGGCGACCAGATCCGCGATGCTGCCGAGGCGGCCTACGCGGTGATCGGCAAGCAGATCAACCTCGGCTCGCCAAAACAGCTGCAGGTAGTGCTCTTCGACGAATTGGAGATGCCGAAAACCAAACGGACCAAGACCGGATACACCACCGACGCCGATGCGCTACAGACCCTGTTCGACAAGACCGGGCACCCTTTCCTGCAGCATCTGCTCGCGCACCGCGACGTCACCCGGCTGAAAGTGACCGTCGACGGATTGCTGAATGCCGTTGCCGGCGACGGTCGTATCCACACCACCTTCAACCAGACGATCGCGGCGACCGGCCGGCTCTCGTCCACCGAGCCCAACTTGCAGAACATCCCGATCCGCACCGACGCCGGCCGGCAGATCCGGGATGCTTTCGTGGTGGGCCGCGGATACACGGAGTTGATGACCGCCGACTACAGCCAGATCGAGATGCGGATCATGGCGCACCTGTCTCGCGACGAAGGCCTGATCGAAGCGTTCAACACCGGCGAGGACCTGCATTCGTTCGTGGCGTCGCGGGCATTCGGCGTACCCATCGAGGAGGTGACCGGCGAACTGAGACGCCGGGTCAAGGCGATGTCCTACGGCTTGGCATACGGGTTGAGCGCTTACGGCCTGGCGGCCCAGCTGAAGATCTCCACCGAAGAAGCCAAAGTTCAGATGGATCAGTACTTCGCCCGCTTCGGCGGGGTGCGCGATTATCTGCTCAACATCGTCGAGCAGGCTCGCAAGGACGGTTACACGTCGACGGTGCTGGGGCGTCGCCGCTACCTTCCCGAGCTGGACAGCAGCAATCGGCAGGTCCGTGAATCCGCCGAGCGCGCTGCCCTCAATGCGCCGATTCAGGGCAGCGCAGCCGACATCATCAAGGTGGCGATGATCGAGGTCGACAACGCGCTGACCGAAGCCGGGCTGGCGTCGCGCATGCTGCTGCAGGTCCACGACGAACTTTTGTTCGAAGTCGCCGAGGGCGAACGCGAGCAACTCGAAACGCTGGTGCGGGACAAAATGGGCGGCGCATACCCGCTTGACGTGCCGCTGGAAGTGTCGGTGGGCTACGGACGTAGCTGGGACACCGCCGCGCACTGAGCTCGGAACGGTAGTCCCGCACTGCGCGGCGGCATTCGCACCTCCGGTCGACGCGACGTCGCCATCTCGGTCCGAAATCTTGGCGAGTTTCGGCGGCGCGCCGCTGTTGGCGTTCGCGCGTCTTTGGGTACGCGGCAAAAGTCAACAAGGAAGGCGTGGCATGAATGCAACCTGGATGATTCCCTTCATCATCCTCGGCGGTGCTCTGCAGACCTGCGGCGCCGCGATGAACAGCCAGCTCTACAAGCACATGCTCAACCCCTGGCTGGCGTCGGCGATTTCAGCTGCTGTCGTCGCGGTGTTCTTCGTCGCGGTATTCCTGGTCCGGTCGAAACCACTGCCGAGCCTGCAGGACGCCGCGGCGATGCCCTGGTGGGCCGTCGTCGGCGGTCTCGTCGGAGCGGTCCAGGTGTACGCCGGGCTGACATTGGTACACCGGGTCGGAGCCGGGACCTTCATGGGCCTGACGGTGACCGCGGCGCTCGTCATGTCGTTGCTGATCGACCACTTCGGCTGGCTTCGCGTCGTTCCCCATCCGCTCAGCTTCGGCCGAATCGCGGGCGGCGTCCTGATGATCGGCGGCGTCGCGCTGATTACCGCGTTCTGACGTGGCGGCGCGTGCACGTATCGACGTCGCGCACGCATTTCGGTGAAGTGAGTTTGGCCAGCGTGTACACCGTCGAGTAGCCTCGACGGGTACGTCTGTTTAGCGACGATGCAGAGCGCGCAGCGCGATGCGGATATGCTGGACGATCACAATCAGTATCCCTACTACCTCAACCTGTCCGGAGCAACCCAACAATATGCCGAGTCCCACCGTCACCTCGCCGCAAGTAGCCGTCAACGACATTGGCTCGAGCGAGGATTTTCTCGCCGCCATCGATAAAACAATCAAGTACTTCAACGATGGCGACATCGTCGAAGGGACCATCGTCAAGGTCGACCGGGACGAGGTCCTCCTCGACATCGGCTACAAGACCGAAGGCGTCATCCCTTCTCGCGAACTGTCCATCAAGCACGACGTCGACCCCAATGAGGTCGTTTCCGTGGGAGATGAAGTCGAAGCCCTCGTCCTCACCAAAGAGGACAAAGAAGGTCGGCTGATCCTGTCCAAGAAGCGGGCTCAGTACGAGCGCGCCTGGGGCACCATCGAGGCTCTCAAGGAGAAGGACGAGGCCGTCAAGGGGACCGTCATCGAGGTCGTCAAGGGTGGCCTGATCCTCGACATCGGCCTGCGTGGCTTCCTGCCCGCGTCGCTGGTCGAGATGCGCCGCGTCCGCGATCTGCAGCCGTACATCGGCAAGGAGATCGAGGCCAAGATCATCGAGCTGGACAAGAACCGCAACAACGTGGTGCTGTCCCGCCGTGCCTGGCTGGAGCAGACCCAGTCCGAGGTCCGCAGCGAATTCCTCAACCAGCTGCAGAAGGGCGCCATCCGCAAGGGTGTGGTGTCCTCGATCGTCAACTTCGGCGCGTTCGTCGATCTCGGCGGGGTTGACGGTCTGGTGCACGTCTCCGAGCTGTCCTGGAAGCACATCGACCACCCGTCCGAGGTTGTCCAGGTCGGCGACGAGGTCACCGTCGAGGTGCTCGACGTGGACATGGACCGCGAGCGGGTTTCGTTGTCACTCAAAGCGACGCAGGAAGACCCGTGGCGGCACTTCGCCCGCACCCACGCCATCGGCCAGATCGTGCCGGGCAAGGTCACCAAGCTGGTGCCGTTCGGTGCGTTCGTCCGCGTCGAGGAAGGCATCGAAGGCCTGGTGCACATCTCCGAGCTGGCTGAGCGCCACGTCGAGGTGCCCGACCAGGTTGTCGCCGTCGGTGACGACGCGATGGTCAAGGTCATCGACATCGACCTGGAGCGCCGTCGGATCTCGCTGAGCCTCAAGCAGGCCAACGAGGACTACACCGAGGAATTCGACCCCGCCAAGTACGGCATGGCCGACAGCTACGACGACCAGGGCAACTACATCTTCCCCGAGGGCTTCGACGCCGAAACCAACGAGTGGCTCGAAGGTTTCGACACGCAGCGCACCGAGTGGGAGGCCCGCTACGCCGAGGCCGAGCGCCGGCACAAGATGCACACCGCGCAGATGGAGAAGTTCGCCGCTGCCGAGGCCGAAGAAGCCGCCCGTCCGCAGTCGAGCAGCTCGTCGAGCGACGACGCGCCCACCGGTGGCTCGCTGGCCAGCGATGCGCAACTTGCCGCACTGCGGGAGAAGCTCGCAGGCAGCGCCTGATAGTCAGCTCCGAGCGAACGCCCCGGCTCAAACGAGTCGGGGCGTTCGTCTTTCCGGTGTGAGCCGGGCGATTCAGCCCGGCGCGGCCCTGACACACTGGTGCGGTGCTGCGCATTGGCCTGTCCGGCGGAATCGGCGCCGGAAAGTCGACCGTGTCCTCGACATTCAGCGACCTCGGCGGCATCGTCGTCGACGGCGACGTCATCTCCCGCGAAGTCGTCGAGCCGGGGACCGAGGGCCTGGCCAAGCTGGTCGAGGCGTTCGGCGAGCAGATCCTGTCCGACGACGGCTCGCTCAACCGGCCGGCGTTGGCCGCGATCGCTTTCAGCGACGAGGAAAAGCGCCAGACGCTGAACGGTATCGTGCATCCGCTGGTCGGCAAGCGCCGGTCTGAATTGATCGCCCGCGCCGTCGACACCCAGAAAAACCCGGTAATCGTCGAGGACATCCCGCTACTCGTGGAATCCGGTATGGCGCCGATGTTTCCGTTGGTGATCATCGTGAACGCCGACGAGGACCTGCGGGTGAGGCGGCTGGTCGAACATCGAGGCTTCAGCGAGGAGGACGCCCGGGCCCGGATCGCAGCGCAGGCCAGCGAGGAACAGCGCCGCGCCGTGGCCGACGTGTGGCTCGACAACACCGGTAGCGCAGCGGAATTGGTCGAGCGGGCACGCGAGTTATGGCATCAGCGGATCCTGCCGTTCGCGCGAAACCTCGAGTCCGGTGAGCCGGCCCGCGCGCGCCCGGTGCTGGTGCCATTTGACCCGTCCTGGCCCGAGCAGGCCCGCCGCATCGTGGCGCGGTTGAACACCGCGTGCGGGCACCAGGCTGTCCGCATCGACCACATCGGGTCCACGGCGGTGGCGGGACTCGACGCCAAGGACGTGATCGACATCCAGGTCACGGTCGCCTCGCTCGACGTGGCGGATGAGTTGGCCGAGACGCTGACAACCGCGGGCTACGTGCGGCGGCCGATCACCGCCGACGTGCGCAAACCGGATGCCCGCAGCACTGTGGCGGAGTTCGACGAATCCGACGACGAGGCCCTGTGGCACAAGCGGATTCATGCATCGGCCGACCCGGGCCGGCCGACCTACGTCCATCTGCGCGTCGACGGCTGGCCCAATCAGCAGTTCGCGCTGCTGTTCGTCGACTGGCTGACGGCCAATCCTGTTGCGCGCGAACAATATCTGGCCGTCAAGCGGGAGGCCGAGCGCGCGGCAACACCGGACAGCGGAATCGAGCCCTACGTGGCCGCCAAGGAGCCGTGGTTTCTCGATGCCTATCGCCAGGCCTGGGCCTGGGCGGACAAGACCGGCTGGCGGCCGGAGCCGGCCTAAGCAGCAGGCAACGGCGCGCCGCAGGGCAGCACGCCGTTCATCGGGTCGGCGCTGCCGGGCGCCGGGTGGACCACCTGGTCGATCTGCACGAAAACCTGGTCGTCGACGTCGATTTCACAGTGCACGCTCGCGGAATACGGCCACTTCACCGCTACCTGCATACCGGCGTGACGAGGATCAGCCAGCACAGCGTTGGCCTGGAACGTGTTGCCGGGAAACGAGCTCAGCTGAGCCATGTTGGTCTGATTCTCCGCGGTGATGAACGTCGCCTGACTACCGGGTGCCACGCCGTCGACCCGCGCGACATAGGTGATGTTGTGATTTTCGGCTCGCGCCGGCGCGGGCATCAGCTGCGCACAGGCGACCGCCGTGGCGACTCCCGCCCATCTGTACATCGTGCCCATGACCGCACAGATTACCGTCAACCATCCGATCGATTTCCCGCGTCGGTCACATCAGGGCAGGCTCCAGCGGGTTGGCCACACCCGTGACGACGACGTCGTCGTCATCAACGCGCGCCACCGTTATCGGCGCGCGAGAAGGGCGCGGCAAGCCGACAGAGATTACCTCCGTAGGGGTGTACTGCCACCCCCCTTACGGGTGGTCGACTGGGGTGAGCCGAACGAACCCGGTCGGCTTTGCCAACATCACCGAAGGAAGGTTCATCATGATCACTCTGGGCATCATCCTGCTGATAGCGGGATTTGTACTCAAGATTTCCATCCTGTGGACCCTGGGCATCGTTGCGCTCGTCGTCGGCGCAATCCTGGCGATCCTGGGCAGCACCGGGCGCGCCATCGGAGGCCGTCGCCACTATTTCTGAGGCCCTCCACTGAGCCGATCGGCAGCCACGTGGCCGGGTTATGCCCTAGATCACATGAACAGGTTTACGGACGTACCGGCCAGGTTATTGGACGTATGTGTGAAAGGAGTGTCGGATGCCCGTCTGGGAATTGATAGTGATCGCGGCCGTCGCCGTCGTGCTGATTGTCGCGGTATTTGTCGTAGTCAGCATGGCCCGCTTCCGCTCGAGGACCAAGAGGCTCAAAGCGCACTACGGCGCCGAATATGAGCACGTCGTGTCCGAAACCGGGAGCGAAAAAGGCGCGGTGCGAGTGCTCACCACTCGAGAGCGCAAGCGGGACAAGCTCGATATCGTCCCGCTGTCGCCGTCAGCGCTCGCGACGTTCACCGACCGCTGGCACGAAGTGCAGGCGGGATTCGTCGACAACCCCGCCAACGCCGTCGGTGTCGCCGACCACCTGGTGACCGAGGTCATGCGCGAACGGGGTTATCCCGTCGACGAGTTCGACCGCCGGGCGGCAGACATTTCCGTCGACCACCCGGAGATCGTCGACAACTACCGCGCGGCGCACGGGATCCACGTCTCGGAACACGATGCCGACACCGAGCAGCAGCGAGAGGCGTTCGTGCACTACCGGGCGCTGTTCGAGAAGTTGCTCGAAACCCCGACAGACACCGAAACGTCACGGGAGGCAACCGCATGACCACTCACGAAAAACACCAACGGCAAAGACGAAGATGCACCCGTCGCGGAAGAACCGCAAAGCGGAGACCAGAGCGCGGTGACCCGCGCGCCGCTACCCGCGGCCGGTGAGCACGAATCCTCGACCGGTACAAAGCTTTTCGCACCGAAGATCTCCGCATGGCGCTGATGCACGACCGCATGTTCTTCGGCCGCTTGCTCGGCGTCTGAAACAACTAGCGCCAGACGAGCTGCATACCTTCGGCGGCCAGCCAGGCAGCGAGGTCGTATCGGTTGCCGGCCAGGCCGTCGACGGCGTGCATGGCGCGCCGCACCGCCACTTCGCCGACCTCCGGCGTCAGAAGGCCGTGCCGGACGGCATCCAGTAGCTCGTCGACGTCGGCCAGCTCCGCCCCGACGCCGGTACGGACGACGAGATCGAGGTAGTGGTCCTCGGAGGTCCACTCGTGCGCACCGGCCGTGTACTCACCGACATCCAGGTAGTAGTCCTGATCGCGCTCGTGACCGGGGTTGAAGTGAAAGATGCTGGCCCGCAACCCCAGCGACGGCAGCAGCCAGGACTCGAGATAGTGGAATTGGGCGCGGCCAGGGGTGGGGCGGGCCATATACAGGCCCCAGGGCTGCACGATGTACTCATCGACCGCCCGCACGATCCCTTTGGGGTCGGTGTTGGTGCGGGCACGCAGGTCGAATGTTTCGTGTTTGGGCGGATGCATGGTGTCGTTTCTCGTGTCGTCCGCGCCTAGCGCCGCAGCCGGATTTTCCACCGGACGAAGCACGCGTAGAACACTGTCAGCCCGGCGAGCATGCCCATGTCGAGCAGCCAGAAATGTCGGGTGTGCTGCCAGAACTGGTCTTGTGGGAGCAGCGTCGGAGGCACCAGATGCCGAAGGTCGACGGTCGAGGCCGCCGCCGCGTAGCCCCAACGCGCGGGCATCAGCCAGGACAGCTGGTCCAGACCGAGTCGGCCGGTCACCGGGACCATGCCGCCGCACAGCACCAGTTGCGCCATCACCGCAACCACGAACAGCGGCATGATCTGCTCGCTGGATCGGACCAGCGACGAGATGGCCAGGCCGAGCACGGCCGAGGCGACACACGCGGCGGCCACGGTCAGGAACAGCTCGCCGGTGGCCGCGACCGTCGAGTGGCCCAGCAGCACCGCCCCACTGCTCGGCGCGCCCTTGCCGGTCACCACGATCGTGGTGACGATGGCTGCCTGCAGAATCGCGAACCCGCAGAACACCAGTGTCTTGGCCAGCAGGTACGCCGTCGTTGACAGCCCGACTGCCTGCTCGCGCTGGAAGATGGCACGTTCACCGACCAGGTCGCGGATCGTCAGCGCGACGCCCATGAACGCCGCGGCCGGCAGCAGCAACGCCAGAATCTGCGCCGCCTCGTCGGGTGTGCCGGTATGCGGGCCGGTGGCGCGAAATCCGGTGTCGCCCGGCACGGTCAGCGACAGCGCACCCAGGATGAACGGCAGCAGCGCCAGGAAGACGAAATACGCGCGGTCCGCGACGACGAGCCGCACCTGTCGGCGGGCGATCGTCGAGATCTGGCGGGGAACGCTGGTGTGCACCGGCTCGCCCAGATCGGCGGGAGTGTCCGATTTCGACGGAGGCTGCGGCTCCTCGCGCTCCCGGAACCGGCGGTTGGCCTCGTCGGGGTCGGCACCGACCTGGCTGAAGATCTTGGCCCAGTTGGTGGTGCCCATCACCTCGCCGATGCCGTCCGGCGGTCCGCAGTAGGCCGTCTTACCGCCGGGGGCGACCAGCAGCACCTGGTCGCAGACATCGAGGTAGGACAGTGAATGGGTGACGACGAGCACCACCCGGCCCGCGTCGGCCAGCTGGCGCAACATCGTCATCACCTGCAGGTCCAGCGCCGGATCCAAACCCGACGTGGGCTCATCCAGCATCAGCAGCGACGGACCGGTGAGCAGCTCGAGCGCCACCGAGGCGCGCTTGCGTTGGCCGCCGGACAGCTTGTCGACCCGTGTGTGGGCGTGCTGGGTCAGGTCGAGTTCTTCGAGCACCTGCGAGACGACCTTGGTCCGGTCGGCTTTGCTGGTGTCGGGTGGCAGGCGCAATTCCGCGGCATAGCTCAGCGCCTGGTTGACCGTCAGCTGCCGGTGCACGACGTCGTCTTGCGGGACCATGCCGATTCTGCTGCGCAGCGAGGCGTACTCGGCGTGAATGTCGTGGCCCTCGAAGGTCACCGACCCGGAGCTGGGCGTGGTGTAGCCGGCGATCAAGCGGGCCAGTGTGCTCTTTCCCGCGCCCGATCCGCCGATCACTGCGGTCAGCGTTCCGGGACGTGCCGTCAGCGAGATGTCGGTGAGCAGCTGTTTGCCGTTCTCGACGACGTATTGGACGTCGCGCACCTCCAGGCCGCCGGTGCGGGTCGCTGCCTCGGTTTCGCTGCGGCGGACCAGCAGGCCTCCGTTGACCACCAGATCGATATTGCCGACGGTGACGACGTCGCCTTCGCTGAGGATCGCCGAGCCGACCCGGGTGCCGTTGACGAACGTGCCGTTGACGCTGGTGTCGCGGATCTCGGTGCCGAGCGGCGTCAGGGTCAGCGTCGCGTGGTAGCGGGAGGCCAGCACGTCGGGGATCACGACGTCGTTGTCCGACGCCCGGCCGATCGTGACCGAGCCGGCGGGCTTGGCGGACGGCGTCGCCCGCGGCGCGATGCGCTTGACGAAGCGGGTGGCAAAATTCGCGTCCGCGCCGGCGCGGGTGTCGAGCGTGGTGACTTCGGTGGGTGGCACATCGTGCCGGACCGGCGCAGGGCGTGCGGTGGTGACCGTCACCTCGTCGTGCGGTGGTCCGGCCGGCGGGCGGCCGCCCTGGACCGTGGTCGGATACTCCGACGGTGACAGCGGAGGCGCCGACCGGGCCGGCGGCGCGGGGCGACTCTGTGCGACGGGTGCCGGCGGCGCGACGGATCGCCGTGGTTGCGGCGATGGAGGGGGCTGAATGGCCGGAGCGGGCGGCGGGACCGGCGGTGCCACCGGAGAGGCCGGCGTAGACCAGGACATCGTCTGCTGCGCGGCCGGCGGGGGTCCGCTGGCCGGGGGCGGTCCGCCCCTACCTCGGCGCGCTCCGATCTCGAAAGTCAGTTGCGGCCCGCCCGCGTTGCCGATGTTGATGCTCTGCCCGTCCTGGATGTCGACCACCGGTCGGCGATACCCATTGACGAACGTCCCGTTCACCGAGCCGTTGTCGATGGCCACCCACCTGCCCTGCTCGAAACGCAGGATCAGGTGCGCACGCGAAATTCGCGGGTCGGCGATCCGGACATCAGCACGCAGGTCGCGTCCGATGATGACGTCGTGACCCGGCACGAAGGTGCTTTCTGAACCGTTGTGCCAAATGGTCAGAATGGGCGGGGCTGGTCGACTCACCACACCAGTATCGACTCCGTGACGGCATGGCTTCCACGGGACGCACTGTGATTCGGCTATGTGATGCCGCGAGCTGCTGTCACGACCTCGATTCACAGCTGTTTCATAAGCGGCACAACAGGAGCGCACCGCATCTCGCGGCATGATCGTCGATGGCGAGCCAGTTCGGTGAACTCGGGCGGACGTCGGGGAACGTTGAAAATGCCGGGCCCGCAAGTGATTCACGATCTGAGTTAGGCGAATAATCGAAAGATTGGTGGAGCACACGCCAAGCGAGCGAAGTGAGGGGGACGCGTCGATGGATGAGGCGACCAGAGCTACGCAGCGCTGGGACGCCCAATCGGGGCCGCTGGCGAAGCCCGCGGCGGCGCCGCGCTCCCGCGGCCTGTTGGAGCGCGGCTATGCGTCGCTGCCGAATCTGGGGATCACCCGGCTGCTGACCCGGGTACCGCTGATCGGATCGCGGCCTCAGCGCGAGGCGGTTGACGTCCGTCGACCCAGCGCCAACGACTCGTCGGACAGCGCGCTCGCCGCGCCGACGTCGTTCGCCGGCTACACGATCCTGCGGCCGCTGGGATCCGGTGGAATGGCCGACGTCTACCTCGCCAAACACCCGCGACTGCCGCGCCGGGACGCGCTCAAGATCTTGAGCGAAGGGACCACGTCGGACGCCGAATTCCGCGAAAGATTCAACCGCGAAGCCGATCTCGCCGCCACGCTGTGGCACCCGCACATCGTCGCGGTGCACGATCGCGGCGAGTTCGACGGCCACCTCTGGATCGCGATGGACTACGTCGAGGGCACCGATGCCGCGCGCCTGATGCGGGAGAAGTTCCGCGGCGGGCTGCCCGAGCAGGACGTCTGCGCCATCGTCAGTGCCGTCGCAGGCGCGCTCGACTACGCCCACGCCCGTGGTCTGCTGCACCGCGACGTCAAGCCCGCCAACATCCTGCTGACCCACCCTGACGAGGACGACCGTCGAATCTTGTTGGCGGACTTCGGCGTTGCCCGACAGCTCGCCGACATCAGCGGAATCACCGAGACCAACGTCGCAGTGGGCACCGTCGCTTACGCCGCCCCCGAGCAGCTCGTCGGGTCGGACATCGACGGTCGCGCCGATCAGTACGCGCTGGCGGCGTCGGCGTTCCACCTGCTGACCGGCGCCCCGCCGTTCTCCAACCCCAACCCGGTCGCGGTGATCGGGCAGCACCTGCACGCCGCCCCCCCGAGGCTGAGCGACTACCGCCCCGACTTGGCGCGCCTCGACGACACCTTCTTCAAAGCCCTGGCCAAGGAGCCCGCGGACCGATTCGACCGGTGCCGCCAGTTCGCCGCGGCCTTCAGCGAACAGATCGCGGGCTGCGGCAAGGGCGATCGTCCTCGATCGCTGATCCGGCGTCCGCGCACCGGAATCCGCCGGCGCAAGGTGACGCTCAAAACCGGCATCGCCGCGGCCATGATTCTGGCGCTGCTGTCGCTGGCCGTGACGTGGGCGATCTCGTTCTTCTCCTGGGACAGCCAGGCTCCGGTGAACAACGCAGCACCGCCACAGGTGAACAAGACGTCGACCTCCGGATCGGCCCTCGCGGCGCCGCCGCTGAACGGCAGCTACCGGCTCGACTACGACCGTGCCAAGCAGACGTCGAACGGCGTCATCCGGACCAACGGTGGCGACACGACGTGGTGGGCCTTCTCGTCGGCGTGCACAGCATCCGGATGCGCGGCGACCGGCACCAAGCTCGACGAGGCCAGTCACACGTCCGCGAAGAGCACGGGCACCGGCAACGCCAGCGTCCTGCATTACGTCGACGGGCACTGGCAGAGCGAGCCGCGGCGGCTGCAGGCCCAGTGCAAAAAAGCACGCGGGGCGCCGATGGTTACGCAGTCCGAGACCGTGGTGTGGTCGTTGACGCCGGAACCCGATGGCACGCTGCGGGGCGTCCAGACCCAGACCGTGCGGACCAACGAGTGCGGCTCGCAAGGCGCGACGTTGCGCATCCCGGTCGTCGGATCGCGCACCGGCGACGTTCCGCCGGATGTGACCACGGCCGATCCGGCGATGGCCGCCAATCAGACGCCGGCGCCGGTCGGGGCGCCGGCGCCGACTGTGCTGGGTGGGCCGTGCACCGACATCGACAAAGTCGCCTACGACCCCACGTCCAACGAGCAGGTGGTCTGCGAGACCAATATCTGGGACAAGGCACCGGCGACTACCGGCGTGCACCCGGTCGGCACGTCCTGCACCGACACACCGGTGTTCACCATGTCGAAGTCCGAAGACGGGCACCTCATCGAATGCGACCCCGGAAGCCGGGTCTGGAGCAGCCAGCACAGCTGATCGCGCCTCATGTCGGTGCCGGCCTCTACCCTGGTAATTATGGCGTTTGCTACCGAGCATCCAGTGCTGGCGCACTCCGAATACCGCCCGGTCGAGGACATGGTGCGGGCCGGCGGCCGCTTCGAAGTGGTCAGCCCGTACGCGCCGGCCGGCGACCAGCCGACCGCGATCGACGATCTGGAACGCCGGATTCGGGCTGGGGAGCGCGACGTCGTGCTGCTCGGCGCAACCGGTACCGGTAAGTCGGCCACCACCGCCTGGCTCATCGAGCGGCTGCAGCGACCCACCCTGGTGATGGCCCCGAACAAGACGCTGGCCGCGCAGTTGGCCAACGAACTGCGAGAAATGTTGCCGCACAACGCTGTTGAATATTTTGTCTCGTACTACGACTACTACCAGCCCGAGGCGTACATCGCCCAGACCGACACCTACATCGAGAAGGACAGCTCGATCAACGACGACGTCGAGCGGTTGCGGCACTCCGCGACGTCCGCACTGCTGTCGCGGCGCGACGTGGTGGTGGTCGCGTCGGTGTCCTGCATCTACGGCCTGGGCACACCGCAGTCCTACCTGGACCGGTCGGTGGAGCTGAAAGTGGGCGCCGAAGTCCCGCGTGACGCGCTACTGCGGCTGCTGGTCGACGTGCAATACACCCGCAACGACATGTCGTTCACCCGCGGAACGTTTCGGGTGCGCGGCGACACCGTCGAGATCATCCCGTCCTACGAGGAGCTCGCGCTTCGGATCGAGTACTTCGGCGACGAGATCGAGGCGCTGTACTACATGCATCCGCTCACCGGGGACGTTGTGCGCCAAGTGGATTCGCTGCGGGTTTTCCCGGCGACGCACTACGTGGCCGGACCGGAACGAATGGCCCACGCCATCTCGACCATCGAGCAGGAACTCGAGGATCGGCTGGCCGAGCTGGAGGGCCAGGGCAAGCTGCTGGAGGCCCAGCGCCTGCGGATGCGGACCAACTACGACGTCGAGATGATGCGTCAGGTCGGGTTCTGCTCGGGGATCGAGAACTATTCGCGGCACATCGACGACCGCGGGCCCGGCTCGCCGCCGGCGACCCTGATCGACTACTTCCCGGAAGACTTCCTGATGGTCATCGACGAGTCGCATGTCACGGTGCCGCAGATCGGCGGCATGTACGAGGGCGACATGTCGCGTAAGCGCAATCTCGTCGAATTCGGTTTCCGGCTCCCGTCGGCGATGCGACAACCGGCCACTGACCTGGGAGGAGTTCGCCGACCGGATCGGGCAGACGGTGTACTTGTCGGCCACCCCGGGTCCCTACGAGCTGAGCCAGGCCGCCGGGGAGTTCGTCGAGCAGGTGATTCGCCCGACCGGCCTGGTGGACCCGAAGGTGGTGGTGAAACCGACCAAGGGTCAGATCGACGATTTGATCGGCGAGATCCGCAAGCGCGCCGAAGCCGACCAGCGGGTCCTGGTCACCACGCTGACCAAGAAGATGGCCGAGGATCTGACCGACTATCTGCTGGAGCTCGGTATTCGGGTGCGCTACCTGCACTCCGAGGTCGACACGCTGCGGCGGGTGGAGCTGCTGCGGCAGCTGCGGCTGGGTGAGTACGACGTGCTGATCGGCATCAACCTGCTGCGGGAGGGCCTGGACCTGCCGGAGGTGTCGCTGGTCGCGATCCTCGACGCCGACAAAGAAGGTTTCCTGCGCTCGTCGCGCAGCCTGATCCAGACCATCGGCCGCGCGGCCCGCAACGTGTCCGGCGAGGTCCACATGTACGCCGACAAAATCACCGACTCGATGCGAGAGGCGATCGACGAGACCGACCGGCGCCGCGCCAAGCAGATCGCCTACAACGAAGCCCACGGCATCGACCCGCAACCCCTGCGGAAGAAGATCGCCGACATCCTCGACCAGGTCTACCGCGAGGCCGACGACAGCGACGCCTCGAGATCGGCGGCTCCGGCCGTAATTCGTCGCGCGGGCGCCGGGCGCAGGGCGAGCCGGGCCGGGCGGTCAGCGCCGGGGTGCTTCGAGGGCCGCGACACCGCGAACATGCCCCGGGCCGAGCTGGCGGACCTGATCAAGGATCTCACCGAGCAGATGATGACCGCGGCCCGTGACCTGCAGTTCGAGCTGGCCGCGCGGATCCGCGACGAGATCTCTGACCTGAAGAAGGAGCTGCGCGGGATGGACGCCGCCGGGCTGAAGTGAGCGCAGCTCGCCGCACACCGGCGGACGACGGATGGCGGGCGCTGCTGGGCCCGAAATTCCTCGGCACGTCGACGTTGCTGGCCGGCGGCGTGGCGCTGTATGCGACGAACGAATTCCTGACCGTCAGCCTGTTGCCCAGCGCGATCGCCGAAATCGGCGGCGAACGCCTCTACGCGTGGGTGACCACGCTGTACCTGGTCGGGTCGGTGGTGGCGGCCGCGACGGTCAACGCGGTGCTACTGCGGGTCGGGGCGCGATGGTCGTTCCTGTTGGGGCTGGCGGTGTTCGGGATCGGCAGCGTGGTGTGCACGATCGCCCCGGGCATGGCTGTGTTGCTCCTGGGCCGCACGCTGCAGGGTGCGGCCGGGGGACTGCTGGCCGGTCTGGGCTACGCGCTGATCACGACCACGCTGCCGCGGGTGCTGTGGACGAGGGCGTCGGCGTTGGTCTCGGCGATGTGGGGTGTCGCCACGGTGGTGGGTCCCGCGGCCGGGGGCCTATTCGCCCAATTCGGTTTGTGGCGGTGGGCATTCGGCGTCATGGCGGTACTGTCGCGTGGCGATGGGCCTGCTCGTCCCGCTGGTGCTGCCGGCCGGCCACGTCGATCCCGATCGACCCACGTCTGCGCTGCAGGTGCCGGTATGGTCGGTGCTGTTGTTGAGCGCCGCGGCCCTGACCGTCAGCATCGCCCAAGTCCCGACCAGCGTTGCCCTGACCGCAGCGTTGCTTGTGGTCAGCGTGATCCTGATCGTCGTCTTCGTCGTCGTGGATCGGCGGGTGGCAGTAAAAGTGCTGCCGCCGAGCATGTTTGGGCCGGGGCCGTTGAAATGGATCTATCTGGCGCTGGCGGTGCTGATGATCTCGGCGATGGTCGACATGTATGTGCCGTTGTTCGGGCAGCGCTTGGCGCATCTGGTTCCGGTGGTGGCCGGATTCCTGGGCGCCGCACTGGCAATCGGCTGGGCGGTCAGCGAGCTTCTCAGCGCCTCGCTGAAAAGCGCCGAAAGTCATCAATCGCGTCGTCGATGGCCGCGCCGCTGGTGATAGCGGTGGGTCTGGTCCTGACTGCCGTCAGCCAGGTCGAGAATGCGCCGGCGGGCCTCGTCGTCACGTGGGCGCTGGCGCTGACGATCACCGGAGCCGGCATCGGCGCGGGTTGGCCTCATTTGTCCGCGTGGGCGATGCAGTGCGTCGACGAGAAGGAGGGTGCCGCGGCGGGCGCGGCGATCAACACGATCGAAATGATCGCCGGCGCGTTCGGCGCCGGGCTGGCCGGCGTCGTGGTCAACAGCGCGCAAGGCGGTGTGGTGATCGCCGCCCGGGCACTGTTCGCGGTGTTCGCCGCGGTCGGCGTGCTGGGCGCGTTCGCGTCCCGTCGCGCCGTCCGCGGTTTGCGGTGACCGTCGAAAAGCCTCGTCGGGCGCGTTTTCGCGCTGAAAACAGCCGGCGCCGCCGAACAGCGGATCGGCGAGCCAATTTCCGCTGTCCGCCAAGCTACGTGCCTGGTCGTCGCCTGGCGACGAGGCAACGAAGGTCAGCGGACCGACTTGACCAGCTGGGTGCGGTGGAATTGCCAGCGCTCGACGATGCGGAACCCCACGTTGTGCGGCACCAAGTAGGCGGGAGTGCGCGCCAGCACCCCTCCCGGCGGCAGCGATTGCCCTGCTTGATGAGCCGGCAGTTTCGTGTCGTGGGTGGAGATCGTCCACAACGTCGTGCATTTGTAGAGTCGGCCGACGATCAGCCAGGCCGCGATGTGGCCGTCCCACAGCGTCTCTCGCTTAGGCGCCGGTACGCCGCGGCCGACGTCCGATCAAGGGCCGGAAGGCGGCGGGACGGGCCCCGAGCAGTGCGCGGACCGGCCCGGGCAGCCAGCCGACGGTGTTGTCGACCAGCAGGCAGTCACCGGGCGACGCCTGGGCGGTGATGACGTCGGCGACGTCGCTGTAATCCCAGCCCTCCTTGGCGTAACGCTGCCGTTGCGACAGAAGGTAATTCGGCACCGCCGCCGCCGCGAGCACGACCAGGGTCAGCGCGATCCACCGCGGCCGGCGCGCGATCGCCACGATGCAGATGGCCAGCACGATCGCCATCGCCGGCGTCGTGAAGAACAGATACCGCGGGTAATAGAAAGGATCGCTGATCGCCGAATAAATCAGGCTGATGGCGGTAGGAATCACAATCCATGCCCCGCAGATGATCAGCACCCGGCGGGTGTCGCCGGCGGACTGCCATCGGCCGGTGAACCGAATCGTCAGCGCAACAACGAAAATGAGCGCTGCCAGGATCGCGAACGGGACGCTGTTGTCGAAGTACTGGTGTAGCACGACGTCGAGCACGCTATGCCAACTCAGCGAGTGAATCCACGCGACCTGGAAACTCTGCCCATGGGCGAACAGCATCAGCGGCGTCAGAGCGCCCACCGCGACCGCCGACGACACCGCCCACCACCCGACGACCGGTCGATGGCGGCGGAGCACCGGAGTGACGACGGCGTATGCCGGCACCAGCAGCACCAGATAGACGTTGAGCAAGATCGCCAGCATCAGCGCGAGCGAATAGAGCGCCCACAGCCACCACCGGTTCCGCCGTACCGCGATGACCAGCAACACGGTCAGCCAGACGGCTGCGGCCGCGGTGAACGCATAGGAGCGCGCCTCGATCGCTGCCCAGGTGACGCGCGGCAGGACAGCGAAAACGAGGCCCGCGCAGACCGCGGTGGTTCGCGGCAGGAACTCTTTGCCGAACACCACGACGCCGGCCGCGGCCATAGCAACGGCCAGACAGCTGGGCACCCGTGACCAGAACTCGGTCGGCGGGACAAGGCAGAACCAGCCGTGCATCAGCAGGTAGTACAGACCGTGCACCGCGTCGATATGGCTCAGCATCCGCCACAACTCGGGCAGTGACCGGCCGGCTGAGGCCGAAATCGTGGCGCTCTCGTCGAACCACAGCGACGGACGCGCCGCCGCGACGCGCCGATCAGGCCCGCCGTTATCGCGACCGCCAGCGGGTCCAGCAGCCTGCCCGGGCGCCGCGCGGGCGGATCATCTGAGCCGAGCGCGGTGCTCGGTTCCTCGACTGTGGTGGCAACCATGATGTGTGTCACTGTAAAGGCACTCACGTGAACCTGCTTACCCATCCTGCCTGCTCACGCACCACTTTTCCGCGACAATCGAAACGACCGGTGCAGCATATCTGCCGAATGATCAACGGATTACGTTGTGCGGCAGTTATTTCATCCAATCGAGCCGGTAGCCGACGGTCCCACGGGTGGTCATGGCGCTTCAGAATGCGCGTGCCACACCGCTAGCCGAGAATTTGTCAACGGAATCGGCGTGTTTCAATTCGGCCATCTGTCTGCGGCAACCCGTTAGTGTCTGGGGTTGGCGTAGCAACCGACACCTGGGAGGGTAAATGAGCGCCTATCGGACCGTGGTGGTAGGAACCGACGGATCGGATTCGTCGCTGCGCGCGGTGGAGAAGGCAGGCACCCTTGCCGGAGCGGACGCGAAGCTGATCGTCGCGACGGCCTATTTACCTCAGCACGAGGATCCGCGGGCTGCCGACGCTCTGAAGGGCGAGAGCTACAAGGTGTCGGGCAGTGCCCCGATCTACGCGATTCTGCGCGAGGCCAGAGATCGGGCCCATTCTGCGGGAGCCGCGAACATCGAGGAGCGGTCCATCGTCGGCGCCCCGGTTGACGCGCTGGTCGGGCTCGCCGAGGAAGTGGACGCCGATCTGCTGGTCGTCGGCAACGTCGGCCTCAGCACGATCGCCGGCCGCCTGCTCGGATCCGTTCCTGCCAACGTCTCGCGGCGGGCGAAAGTCGACGTGCTGATCGTTCACACCTCGTAAAAGGCGGGTCGTGGTGGGGCTGCGACGGCTCTAGGTTCCGTTCAAGCGATCAATCGCGTCTGCGAGCGTCTGCTGTGTGCGCTCGAAAAAGCCCAACGTGTGCACATCGGCTGGCCCGTCGACGCGGAGGTGAACGTTGAGTTCCTTGAACCGCCGATAGCGCATAATCCTCAGCTCGATGCTCCGAGGATCAGTGCCCGAGTCGCTGCTCGCTGTGTAAGTCACGGCGATCGAGGTGGGGTTGTTCACCCGATCGAGGCAGTCGCGAAGATCGGCCCCGGCCACGGTGCCCTGGTCGTCGGAGTCGCCAACGTGGTAATCGCTCTTGGTTGCCGGTACCCCAACCGTCTCGGCGCATTGCGCGACCACGGGTTCGAGTGCGCTCCACGCAACGACTACGTCAGTACTTTCGACCTCCAATTCGGCCAGATGACTTGTGCTCGGCACTGGGTGATCGCCTCCTTGACTTGACGCACACAGCCGACCGCTACGCGCTGGCGAGGTCGCGGCGCTCCAACCGGAACGTGCGGCTGAGCCGCTCCGGGCGGGTGGTTAGGGTGACCTCGACGGCACCCCCGGACGTGATGACGTAACGCTCCTCGACATCCGGGCCGTCGTCGCGGCGGCGCACCGGGAGCCGCGGCAGATCACGATCGTCGTCGAGCGCCGGATCGAAAGGAAAGAACACCGGGTCGTATGGAGTCACGTCGCCATCGGCAGGCCGTCGCGCAGCCGGCTGCATTCTACGAAGCGGAAGTGGCCGATGTTGTGTGCGGCGCGGTAGGTGCGCGTGACGACGATGGGCGGTTCGCCGGCGGTGGGCAGCTCGGCGCCTTTGGGCACGATCGGGTCGAACCACACCTCCTCGCCGGCGCAAGTTTCCCGAAAGACACCGAAGTGGCGCGAAAGTCGTTCGGAGAGAACGAATCCGGCCTCTTGATCGAGGAACGCCGCCAGGCCGATCGCCGTCGCCGCAAACGGGTGCAGCGAGCGTTTGACCCGTTTCTCGTCGAACGCGGCGCGCAGCGATCGGGCGATCAGCGGAAAATTGCCGGCGCCGCCCACCACATAGATGCCCGCGAGCTCGGACCAGTCGATGTCGGCGCCGGTCCGATCGTGCAGGACGCGGGGGAGCGTAGCAATGTCTTGTCCACCAGCGGATACAAGCCGCATAGACATCGTCGATCGGGCACGAGAACGGCGGCTTGCCGACCGCGGTCAGATCGACCAGGAACCGGCGGGTGTTCGGGGCCGACCGCCTCTTTCCGCGACGCGCATTCCTCGAGCAGTTGGTCGCGGGTGCCCGCGGGCACGCGGCCAAGGCGGCCCCGTTGCGGACCAGCTCGAGGATCGCCTCATCGAAGTCGTCACCGCCCAGGCGCTGGATACCCTCGCTGCTGATCACCTCATTGAGACGGCCCGTCATCTTCAGCAGCGAGGCGT